>NZ_QSGS01000022.1 GCF_003467445.1 Exiguobacterium sp. AM39-5BH | reverse complement strand
GATGGACCGGATGGACATCCCGAGCTCCAGATAGGTCTCTATTTTCACGCGTTCGGCTGTGGTAAGATGGGTGTAGCTCATAGCGATTCCTCCGTCTGAATGTTTGTGTCGTAACTTCATTCTACACGAGGACGTCGCTGTGGGCTTTTTGTGCGTTCACTTTTAGGTGTTGCACTTAATTTTATAATTCATCATGCAAAAATAATTTTAGGCTTAGAGCTATTATTCTTTTTGTATTTTTTCCATCATACATTCTAATACTACCATTAATTTTAAGGCACGTTTTATTTGACCTACTGCAATATTTTTACGAATCACAATAATTAGCTCTTCGATCGAACAAATCAACTTCCAATTGTTAGAATTCTTATTTGTACTCGCTTGAAAAACTAATAATTCGACCTTTGGATTTTGAAAAAAGCTGTCTACCTTTTGATTTAATACTAATTCAATTGAGGTTGCTTGATACATTTCGATGTCATTTATGTTCATAACCTTACCTCATTAAACGCTGTAAAACTTCCATATCATTTTTATTTAACGTAGTTAATTCTTTAAAGGCACGCTCTAATAGCTTCGCGGTATCTTTCGTTTCCTCAGTTTGATCTTGTAATGAGTGTAGCACTTCTTGATTCTGCATAATCACTTCTTTTGAGCCATTCATAATTTCTACAAGCGATTTACTTTGCTCTTCGGCGGAACGTGAAATTTGCGTAATCGCACGCTCTAATTGCGTTGACGAATCCTCTAATAAATTGCTTACCTCTGTCTGTAAATGCTCAACCATTTGCTTTGTAGCTTTTTCCTGTTCCTCTGTACCTTCTAAAAATGCTTCTAAAAATTCTCCGAATGTTTCTTCAGATACGGCGCGTTGATCCTTCAATTCTTCAATGCCTAAAGCTAACGTTTCTTTTGAAGCAGTTAATACGTCTGTATACTTTATTAACGTATTTTGTAATGTTGTAGCAATTGTTTCTTTAATTGATTGCTGCGTATCAATTAATTGCTGATGCTGCGCTGCTAATGCTTCCTCATGTTGATTCACTTGACCTGTGTACTCTTTAATTTGCTCATACGTATCCTCATAGAACGATTGCGCTGTGTTAAATGTTTGCTGCTGTTGATCTAATGTATCGCGCATTTTTTCGTTCGCTTGCTCTACAGTTTGTAACACAGCAACCGAATGTTCATTTTCGAGCTTACGTAAATCCTCTAATGATTGAAGAGTACCATTCCAGCCATCAATAATTTTAGCACTTAATGCTTCACTATTTGCCTCGATTATTGATGTCACTATTTTTTGCGTATCCATAATGTGTGAATGCTCTTGCTGGCGCATTGCTAGTTGCTGCTCAGCGATTTCTTTCCATGCTGCTAATAAATCCTGATGCGATAGCTGTGCTTGCTGCTGAAGCGCTTCTTTTAACTGCTGCTGCGCTACTTCGAAAACATCACGCTGCTCTTGTAAGTGCTTGCTATATGCAGCTTCTTTCGCTTCAACTGCGGCAAGCATCGTATTAAATGCTTGTTGCTCTGCTTGGCGAATCATTAATTGCTCCTCATGGTGACCACGCCATAGCTGTTCAATTTTTTCATTTGCTACTGCTGATTCTTGTAATAATGCCGCATGCGACGTTTGAACTGCTGTAAACGTTTTTTGTGCAACTTGTTTTTGCTCTGTTAGCCACTGCTGAAGGCTTGAGGCAGTTTCATCCGCTAATTGCTTTTGCTGTTGTTGTAAAGTGGCAAGCTCCTGTACTAGCTTTGCTGTTGTCTCTTTGATTTCTTTATTTTCTGCTAATAGTTGCTGCTGCGTTTTTTCCCAAGCGTCCATAAGAGACTCATTTGTTTGCTTCGCTAAATCTGCCACCGTTTGTGATAACTGATCTTGATATGCTCTTAAGCTTTCTTTCATCGTTTCGGCTGAATCCGTTGTTACTTTGACTAATTTACCTTGCTCTTGCACTGTTTGCGTCGTTAAATCTTCAATAGCGACAGTTAACTGCTGTTGTACAGTTTGTAGGCTCTCTGCGACTGCTTTAGTTGATTGCTCTGTCGCCTCTACTAATTTTTGCTGCTCATTTGTCGCCTGCTTGACTTGCTGCTGCTTTCCTAAACCTACAAATATCGCAGTTAACAAACCCACCACTAATGAAACAACAATCGCTGTAGATCCTTCATATAGTGGATATGTAATCGCTGCTACGACAATGAAAGCCGTAATGGATGGAAATAAATTCATCTACTTGTCCTCTTTCTATACTATGACTAAATATTTATTAATCATATTTTCTAAATAACGTTGTACTTCTGTCGGAAGGCGTCTTTGAACTGTATCGATTACATAATCGTAAAACGCCACTTTTAGCTCTCGCGTTTTCAGCTCATAATCAATTTGAGTTGTATAATGATCTGTGAATGCCTTTCGACGCTGTAACATTTTAAGCTTGCGTTCAAGCTCATTCCAAAGTACGTCACTGATACTTCGTAAATCCTTTTCAATCGCTTGCGCCTGATGAATTTCATCGAGATTATATGCCTCATTTAGCTCCTGCTGCACAACGGTAACGAGTTCATTTTTAAATAACTCTTTTAATTGTTGAATCCATACTGCATAAATATTATTCTTACGAATATGAGAGAAGGCGAAGCATTGCTCCAACTTTAAAATCCATTGATTGCGCTCAAGTGCAAATTGTAAGTCGTCTTCGATAAAAATTAAGCTCGCTTGAATGTTCTTTAACACCTCTTGCTTATCCGCAATAATCTTTTCCACGTAGCTATTTTCAACGTTTAATGCCCCTAGCATGATGGAGCGTTGCAACGGAATAACTGCGTAGTCCTGTAAAATTCGATAGCCTTTATGTAAAAAGTATTTTTTCGCATTGCGTATGCCTACCTCTACACTACCAATATCACTGATGACGAAATCACGTTCGATTTGTGTAATGGCCACCGAAATTTGCTTTTTCGATACACCAATTTCCTGCAAATAACGCAACTGTTTAACCGTGTCGGCCTTACCATATGGAAACCCTTCAAACCAAATATAAGCACTCGCATTATTGACAAATGAACTTTCCTCAAAATACTTTTTAAAGCGATCCTCATCTGTAAAATACGGCGGGAAAACTAGCTTCACATTAAGTGGAATTTGCCCTGGACTAACTGATAAAAAATATGTCCCCCCCGCTTGAATAGTACTCAATTCTCGTATCCCTTTTTGTGTCCATTCATAGCAAAGTGTTCATCTGAAGAAAATAAAACCCATGTACATTGTTTAAAAATACTATCCTCTGGATGCCAATATCTTTCTAAATTTGCATTGCTAGATGCAAAGGAGCGAAACAATGCGTAACGCTCCGACCCTACATCTCCTAATACAAAGAGAGAACGTTGATATGGCAAGATCTTTTTTATTTCCATATCAACCTGCTCCTAGCTATTTAGTAGATGTAAATATTTAAATAATTGCTGCTCGTACTCAACTTGTACTTCTTTGTTTTGCTGACGTAACGCTGTTAATTCCTCTAACTGCTGCTTTTGTAAATGTAGCTGTTGCTGAAGCTTAAGCGAAATAACAGTTGGTAAATAAGCTATAAAGCGTGCTAAATATTCCTGCATATTCTCTCTGTAGCTGGCTAATAACTTATTGAGTTGCAACTCAAACTGTTGAATGAGCTGCTGACGATATGAAACAACCTGCTGTTCTTTTAGCTGCTGTGTGCGCTTTTGCTCAAGTTCGAACATTTCTTGTTTTAATTGTTGCTCGTATTTCTCTTGTAATCGCTTCTCTTCACGTAATTTTTCCTCACGTGTCTCAAGTAAGCTTAATTGTTGCATACGAGAAAGCTCTAATTGTCTTGCATGCTCAACCTTCGCTTCAATTTTCGATTTTTCATGTAAATACGCTTCACGGTGTTGCTCATCCTCAACAATTTGAGGTGGACCATCGATTGCTTTACCAACTTGACCAAACCAATATTCTAGTGATAATAAGTTCAAAATATTAAACTTACTTTCTTTACCTTCCCCACGCTGCGAGTTTTGTGCTGTTTCTAATAGCTTCGTAGCATCTTTGATTTTATCGGTTTTTGCAAGTACCTTACCAGCCTTTTCAACACCTGATGCGATTTTAGCTGCTTGATTCACATATTTCGTGCCATCCGCCACATTCTTAATCACACCTGCGACTTTAGCGGCACCTGTCGAAAATGCTTTACCTGGAATAAAAATCATTGCTATATCAACAATGTTCCCAAACGCACTTAATGTTTCTTGCGACGAAGTATCTTGCTTTTGAATATACTTCGCCTCATAACCGCCTAACTGCTGCATTTCTTCGTTAGCCGATTGCATTTGTGCAGAAATCGATACAGCCTGCTGCTCCATTTTTTGACGTTGCGCTGCAATCTCCTGTATGCGTTCATCATAAGCTGATGAACCTTCAATTTTTTCACGAATCATTTCACCTTGTATGAAAATATCATCTACAGATGGCACATCAACCTGCAATTGAATATTTGGCACATTGCTTAATGAAAACTGACCGATTTTGTCCTGTAATGCTTCGTTGGTCTCCGCAGCAGATTGCTTTAAAAACGCATTAAGCTTATCATTCGTGAAGTCTTTTATTTCAAGTGTTAGGTTTTGAATTTGCTGCTCTGCCTGTAAATCCGCCGCATGTTGAAGCTCTTCAACTGTATTATACGTACGCAATGCTTGAGTAAAATCAAGAACCGTTTGTTTAAATTGCATTTCGTATTTCGAAACGATTGATTTCTTTGTCGCTTCGAATAGGGAATGGAAGTTTTGTTCCTGCTTCTGAATGCGTTCATGCACGTATTCAATTTCACCCTGCAAGTTTGCAATTTTTTGATGAATATCTTGATCAGTTACAGATTTACTCACTTCAAGCTGTAGTTTACGCTCATTCAAATTGCGCAAAAAATCGTCCTTTACAAGAGTAAGCTGACGCGTTACAGATTTACTCTTCTTCTCATCGATATTGTGAACGAATTGCACTTGTAAAAACTGGATAAAATCATCCATTAATTCTTTCCAATGAGGGAACACTAGTAAATCGACCTCATTTGTCACACCAAAATAAGTCGCCTTCCGACCAATTGCGTCCTCTAAAAGCATTTGGTCCTGCTGCATGATCTTTTTAGGTGTGTCATTTTCATCTTTACGTAGCTCATCTAGCTTCGTTCGAACGAATAATACGTCAATCCCAAGCTGATCAATCATCGAAACAAGCTGCACATCAGCTGCTGTCAAAGCTTTCCCCATAATATACAACACCGCGTGCGCCTTCGGAATAATATCGATTGTACGGTTTTCATGATTCGAAATAATCGTATTCAAACCAGGTGTATCCACTAAAACAATGCCTGTTTTAAATAGCTCATGTTGCAAATAGACATTAATGCATACAATGTCGACATTCTGAATTGGTTCAATTTTTAATAGCTCACTTACAGACGTTGGTGACTGTAAATTCCGTTGACTTAATGCCATCAATTGTTCTACTTCAAACTTAATCGATTTATTCGCTGTTACGATTTCAGCAAACTCTGTCTCGCCGTAATAAATAAAAGTTGTAAAAGCAGTTGTTTCACTTAGCATTGTTGGCAAAATGCGTCGTCCAATTAAATTGTTAATTAAGCTTGATTTACCTGACGAAAACTGGCCGACAATCGGTAAATAAAAATGCTGTTCCTGTAACTTTTCACGCATCCCTGAAAGTTTTTCTAAGGCAATTCCATCCTGTAAAAACTCACCTATTTCAATATATTGTTCTACTATTTTTTGCATCGTTCATTCTCCTGACTATGCGAAATTCGTTTGCTTTGATTCTTGCTTAATTACATCGACATTAATCGAATCAATTTCTGAAATAAATTCTAGTACATCTTTTGCTAGCGCTTTTAATTGTTGTTTTTCTTGCTCTAACTCTTTACGTTTTTCAGCACGCTCGGTCTCATCTGATTGCAGAATGTCGACTAGTTCCTGTAGCTTTGCTTGCTTTTCCTGAGATTGCTTTTCAAATTGCATATCTAATGCTTCGATCATTACTTTTGCAATTTGCTCCTCTTTACCTCGAATGTTCGTACGAACCATTTTCGAAATTTCGCGGCTGATTGCTGTTAAGTAATCCTCAAATTCATAGCGAATGTTTGTTAACACTTTTTGCTGCTCTTGTTGAAGCTTTTCACTATACTCAGCGATATATTTGTCGCGCTGCTGTTGTAAATACAACTGCTGTTGCTGGATGCGCTGTTGCTCTAAATCGTACACTTCTGGATCAACAGACTCTTTACTATACACCTCGTTTTTAGCTTGCTCTAGTTTTTTACGAGTATCATTAATTTCTTTACGTAACTGTTCGCGTTCCTCATCGTATTTACGTTGCGCACTATCGTCCACCTCGTATTTTGTTCCCGTAACAGATTTTTTACCTAGGAAAACATTGCCGATGAAACCAAAAATACCGCCGCGGCCTTCCTTATGCTCTGTTTGAATCGTATGTCGTTCAACTGCTGGACGCTCACCAAGGAAGCTTAATTTAATTTGCTCCTCCTGCTGAATTTGAATCATTTGGCTTTCTAGCGCATCCATCTTACGCTTTACTTTGATTGCTTCTAGCTTTTTCATGCTTGTATCATCGGTCTTTTTACGAAGCTCTTCCATTTCTTGCTCGATTTCTTTCGTTTTTTGATCATATGCATCCATATTGATGCGTACATCCGTATTCGCCTCAAAGGCAATTGTACGAATCGAATTAGAATTTGGCGCTGTTTCCGCAATTTTATCATTCGCAAGCACTGCGATTTCTTGATATTTGCTATTCATTTTTTTACGTAATGACGAAGTAAATTCATCATCTAGATGCTCAACAATTTGCTCACATTCACGATTCACTTGTCGATTAATGCGGTCAATTTGTGTTTGAATCGATTCCAAATCAGTAAAGCCGTTGATTTTTGATTCTAAACCTGTACGTATTTCTTCAATTTGAGATTTCGCACTGTTTTCAATATCCGAGACAAGCTCTTTGATTTCTAGTTGAATTGAGCCTTTTTGCTGCTCTAAGTTTTCACGAATAATTTGTAGGTCCGCTTCAACCTCTTGAATACGAACATTAATTTCATCTGCATCCTTTGCATCAGCAAGTGACTCAAGTGTTTCGTTAATGACCGCACTACGTTTCGCTAATTCGTGCTGAATCATTTCAGCTGGTGCACGTAGTTCTTGAATTGTTTTTTCACCATCCGTCACAAATTTCCATAAACGTTGCTCAAATAATCCAATGCGCGATAGCTCTAAAAAACGTGCACGTGCATCTGCATCATGATCCTTTTGCATAGAATTATCTGGATATTCTAACTGCTCCTTCGTGCGTGAAACAAGGGCTGGATAAGCCGCAATCGGATAAATTTCTGGCATTTTGTGATCAGGGAAAAACGTTAAATAGTTTTCACGTAAGCGGTTCACTACCGATTCAACCGTTTCTTCTGACTGTTTAATTTTATCGATTTGATTTAACACTAGGAAAATATTATCAAAGCGCTCTGACAGCTTTGCTAAAACTTCAAAATCTGATTTTGAGCCTGGCTGAGACGCAGCAAACATATAAATACATGCATGCGAGCGTTCAATTTGACGCTCTGTTACTTCCGCGTGCCCTTTTGCTACACCGTTTAAGCCTGGGCTATCTACAAGTGTGATACCTTGCTCTAATAACGGTGAATTTAAGTAAAGTGTTACCGATTCAATGTCTTGTACAACTTGGTCTCCACCTAATGTCGATACATTTTTCGCAATCGACTCCTTCGTGGCTTCACCGTACTTCGTTGGTGTTGACGAATTTTTATAATCAATTTGCATCGTATGACCGTTCGGTGATTTCGATACATGCTTTAAAAAGTTTATTGTTGCTGTCGTCTCACTTGTAAATGAAGGTAAATAACGGTCACCCATTACCGCATTTAAAAATGTCGATTTTCCTGCACTAAACTCACCAACGATTACGATAGAAAAATCACCATTTTGTAAATCTGTTGAAAATTGCTTTAAGCTCTCAACCTTTTCGTCCTCACCAATGCCTGCAAAGTATTCTGCGGAACGAGTTAACAAAGTCAACAATGACTCTTTTCGCTTTTGGTGTTGCTGTAAATGTAAATTCATTTCAAAATCCCCCTACGCTAATGTCTTTAATACTTTTTGTAAGTTTTGCTGTGCATCAATCAGTTGCTGAGGTGTTGCCTTTTGCACAACCTGCTTTTTCAAGCGTTGCAGCTTATCGATATAGCCTTTATACGTGTGTAAATAATGCTCATCAATTGCTTTATTCAGCTTCGGCAATTCTTTATTTAAAATCGTTTCGATTTCCTGACGGTAAAACTTCGCTAAATCGACCGTCAAATATTGCTCTAGCGCATATAGTATTTCCTTCTTCTGATTTGCATAATAAAGCTGCTTATTACGGTCATAAATTTCTTTTTTCTCCCGCTCTAAACTGCTTAGCTCCCCTTGCAAGGATTGCAATTTAAATTTCAGCTGCTGTAAGCGGGTATCCGCTTCAGCAGAGCTTTCCTCATAACGACGTAACCTTTGTTCAGCCGCTATAATTTGACGCTGTAGATTTGCTTCATTTTGGGTAAACTGTGACTTAATACGCTGTTCCTGCTGGTCCCAAGCTTTTCTTCTTGAATCGTCCGTTATAGTACGAGTTCTTGTTTCATACCCCCCACCAAATAATCGTCCGAAGAAACCACTGATTCCACCTTTTTTTACTTCATAGCTCTCCTTACGATGCTCAATTTCTGGTCTTTTTCCTAAACGTTGAATTTCACACTGGCGATCTGATGTCAGAGAAACCTTTCGTTGGCGCAAAGATTGCACTTCCGATTTCACTTTCGAATAATTTGCCGTCTCTTTCGTGTATTGAGTTAAAGCGTTACGCTCTTGCTGGCGCAATTCCTTAATAGTAGCCTCTGTTTTTTCAATTTTTTTTACCGCACTTAAGCTTTCTAAATTCGCCTTCTCAAGCGCAACTGCAAACTCCACCTTCTTCTTCGAAATCGTTATTTTCGGATAATGACTTTCAATTCTTAGAACAGCACTTTCGTATACTTCATTCAAAAACTCCGTTAATATTTGAATGTAGTTCGTCGTATAATTACCTTCTGCCTTTTTAAGCTCTTGTTTTAAATTATCCTGTAGCTTCTTTAAATTCTCTTCTGGGTTGTTTTGAAGCTTTATAAATCCCGCTACCTCTTTAGTAATCTTTGACTCTTGCACCTTATAAAGCTCAGCAAGATCCGATTTTATACGATCCATTAACATGCTACGAATATCCGTCTTTTTCGCACTTGTAAAGTTATGTAAATTATTGAGAAGCTCGTCCTTTGACTGAAGAGCCGTATTCATGCGGAATTCGATTTCCTTTAACTGACGCTCATCAATTTCTACCTCTTGAATTGCCACTTGTTCTTTGAATTCAGTAATAATATCCTGTACTAATGCATTCAACTTATGCTCAATATTTTGTTGCTTTAGCTTTTCTTTCTCACTATTGGTTAGACGCTGCCAAATCTCTTCCTCCACTTGCTTGAAATTTGATCGTTCTAGTAGCTCCACCCGTCGAGCATCTGTCATTTCTAACGAATCGTATTGTGATAGCTTTGTAATTGAATGGTCTTTTGCAGTTAAAGCAAGCAGTGACGACACACCTAAAATGGATGGATTATTTTTCACACCAATATTCGCTAATTGTTGTCGTAGCTCAGCAATTTTTTTATCAGCTGTCTCACCCTCAGCTTCCTTTAACGTATCAATCGCATTAATCACAAAAAGAAAAGACGATTGGTATTGCTTTAATAGTTCATACATTTGTACGTTGGATTGCGATAATCCACGAGTTGGTAATAAGTAAATACTCATATGGGCACGCTGAATTTCATAGCGTGTACGCTCATAATGTCCTTCCGCAACACCATTTAAACCTGGCGTATCGATAAACTCAATCGGCTCATCCGTATATGGAAAATCGATATGTATTGTCACAGCTGATACTTCTTGTACGACGTTGTATTCTTTTGCCATCGTTGTTACATATTCTGTTAAACCTTTGGCATCCTGAGGCAAATCGATAATAATTGGTTCCGTCTCATTGAAAAACTCGATTAACACTTTATTGCACAGTGGATCAGAGGTCTTTACATTTTTTATGTATGTAACCGTTGCCGTTGTTTCATTTACAGAATGCGGTAAAATATCTTTTCCAATTAAAGCATTAAGAAACGTCGATTTTCCCGCACTAAATTCTCCAACAACTGTAATGCGAAATGATTTATCATTTACTTGCTCTTGTAAAAATTTGGCGCGCTGAATAAAGTTTTGATAATAGTCTTTATCTAATTGTTCTAACGTCAATATTTTATTAAGCCGTTCTTCAACATTTATCGTTTTCATTTTATACCTCACTGAATTTTAATAAATCTCCAATTACCCCAACTAAATCCGTCTAATATTGTTATAAGCACCATGGATAGATTCAATTTTATTGATAAATTACATCGAATTGATTTCTCACTTATTTGAAATCGTATCGTTTCTTCCTTCTTCATCATTTTTAGCCTTCATATATCGATAATATATGATGTATTTGTGCCTTTTTTTCTCAAGACGGTTTGTCAAATTAAGCGCAACACTTCCTCGGTGAAGGCCTCGTGTGCGGTTTTCCAGTTCAGGCATTTTCTCGGCCGCCCGTTGATCTTGGCCAGCGCGTCCGCGAGTTCGTCATGCGCCACCTGCACGAAGTCCGTTCCTTTCGGGAAGAACTCGCGCAGGAGCCCGTTGGCGTTCTCGTTGCTCCCCCGTTGCCACGATGCGTACGGGTCGGCGAAATACATCGGCACACCGAGTGACGCCTGGATGCGCTCGTGACCGCTGAACTCCTTGCCACGGTCCGTCGTCGCCGTCTCGAACGTGCCGTCCGGGAAGGCGCCGTGCACCGCATGGATCGCCCCCTCCATCGAGGCCGCGGTGCGGTCCGCGATCGGCAGGGCGAGATAGAACCGGCTCTTCCGCTCGATGAACGTCGCGACGCACGCCTTCGACTTCCCTCGCCCGGAGACGACGGTGTCGAGCTCCCAGTGCCCGAACGTCCGGCGCCCCCTGACCTCTGGCGGCCGTTGCGAGATGGAGAGTCCGATGTTGATGCGCCCGCGCGTCTCGGTCGGTTTTTGACGTTTCCCTTTCTGGCGGAGCACGGTCAGGGGCACGTCGATCCGTCCCGCGTAGATCCAACGGTAGATGGTGGAGAAGGCAATTTTTCCTGCGTAGAGGCGGCCGACGATCTGTTCCGGGGACCAGGTCGCCCGCAGCTTCTCGACGATCGTCCGGCGCATCATGTCATCGAGTTTCGTCTTGGCACCGCAGTTGATCTTCGCCTTCTCGTAGCGTTTCTGGGTACGTTCAGCCACGTAGCCGGGGTTCCGTCTGATCTCCCGCGAGACGGTCGATGGCTGTCGACCGTCTCGCGATGGACCGGATGGACATCCCGAGCTCCAGATACGTCTCTATTTTCACGCGTTCCGTTGTGGTAAGATGGGTGTAGCTCATAGCGATTCCTCCGTCTGAATGTTTGTGTCGTAACTTCATTCTACACGAGGACGTCGCTGTGGGCTTTTTTTTGCGTTCACGTTCAGATGTTGCACTTAATTTTATAATTCATCGTAGATAAAATAACGGATAGGGTTCAAATGAGAAGTGTACTTGTGAGACAAAAAACTCCATCACGTTGATGTAGTTGTATTATTTACAGATTAGAATTTGGTTTTAATCGAGTCGATCTACTACATCTGAAATACTGTTAAACCCTAACCCTTGGATGCTATCTAATTTTTCATGCAAGTCTGAAATAGTATTATATAGACCTGAACCTTTCAATTCTTCAATCGCTTCTATAATGTCGCCAAAATTGTGCAGTCCATGACCTTGAAATTCCACAAGTTTATCGTGAACATCAGTGACGCTATTAAACATTCCTGACCCTTGAATCTCTTCAAGTGTAAAAGTAATGTTTCCTAATTCTGTGTTCACTCCAGACAATGTGGCATTTAAAAATGAGGTTTCAGATTCTATATCACTTAATTTTCCCTCGATACTGTCCAGTTTATTAGCGATTTGTTGCAAGTAAAATACCACTTCTTCCATAGCTACAATTCCCCCTAAAATGTTTATTGGTTAAATAATACAATAAATTCTTTATTTTTAATATTCATACTACCAACCTTTTAATATTTATGTGTAGGTTAGCTAACTATTTCATTCAAAAATAATCAGACTAAAGTTATAATGTTAATTGATTCCTAAATAGACGGGAAACATTCCCTATGTTTGGAATGAGACGGCTGTCACATCATCGTTTACGAAAGAAAGAAGGATTACACCATGAACGCAACAACCCAACAAAAGACAGCTGATTTATTTAAGTTTTTAGCAGCTGTCAAACGGATGGATATTCGTACTGAAACTAATACAAAAAGCTATGAACTTCTTTTATCTCCCGAGGCGTTAACGTATCCAAACGTGCGCGTCACTCAAGAAGAGGAGCTCTCCATCGAAGTTCATTTTCTTGCACCATTCGCAGAGAAACGACCGAGTCTACCGCGAGAACTGTATGCCTATGTTCTCCAAGAAGGCGAAACGTATAAACGGACAGAGTTGTTCCCTGAAAAACTCGACGCGACGTTCAATGACTTTTTAACTTCGATTGAAACATGGGAACAAGAGAAAAAAGCACACGAATCTGCTCGAAAATTATACGACACGATGTATCGGACGATGCAACTTCTCTCGACCGAGAGCGATACATATGAACTTGTCTATTCATTCGGGATGTTGCACTGGCCGAATGACAAAGTTGAACGGCCGTTGTTCACACGAGCGGCCGTACTTGAGTTCGATCAAGAGAAAAGTCTGTTCCGCATTGAAGCGTCAGCCATACCGACGAAGCTCGAACTTGATATGCTCGACCGTGACCATGTTTGGATGTCATCTGAACTATCCCGATACGAAGTCGATTTTAAAGAAGAGCTCACCTTCGACTTCAAACCATGGGTCGAGACAGAATTAAAAGAGCAGTCCGAGCGTGTCTTGAAGCTGTTGAATGACGACCACGCCTATGGCGAAATCGCAACCGTCTATGCAATGCCCGGCATGCGCTTATACGTTCGCAAGAAGTCTGCCCATGCGTGGGTCGAAGAACATGAGAACTTGGCCACGTTGATCGAAAACGGTCTATCACCTTCACCTGCCTTGCAACAGTTTTTGACGTCGAACGACGAAGAAATCCACGCGCTTGACGCGCTTGATCGTGACACGTGGAAGCCGGTCGGTGAAGAGATTCTCTTCCCGCTTCCATATAATGAAGAACAAAAACGCATTTTAAGTCAATTGAGTAACCATGCCGGTGTCGTCGTACAAGGACCCCCTGGCACCGGGAAGAGTCACACGATTTCAAACTTGATTTCGCACTTGCTTGCACACGGAAAGCGCGTCCTCGTCACCAGTGAAAAGGAACATGCGTTGAACGTCTTGCGTGATAAACTTCCGGCCCAAATTCGCCAGCTCGCGGTATCCGTCCTTGGATCAGATTCAAAGACGACAAAGCAGACGGAAAGTTCACTCCAAGAGATTGCCTCGTACTTGAATCGCACGACCGCTTCGGAATTAGAGAAGACAGGAACACAAAAGCAACAAAAATTGTATGAGACACGTGAAGAGATTGCCCGTCTGCGTCGGAAAATGATTGAGCAAGCCGCTAGCGAGCATACAGTGATTCCATATCTCGATGAGACGCGTTCACCGACCGATTGGGCGAAATGGACGAGCGAACAAAAAGTCACGATGCAGCTTCCGCTCCCCGTATTGACAGACACTTGTCCGCTGACGGCTGATGAATTGGCGGACTTCTATCAACTCATGGCAGAACGGGAAACGCTCAACCAAGGACCGAATGTGACGACCTATCCAGCGACGACAACGCTTCCGTCACTTGAAACGTTCTTAGCTGAAAGCAGTCGTTACGAACAACTCGCTGCTCTCGAACAGACGCAGGCCGCTGCGTCATGGTTACAGGAAAAATCAACGTCACTTCGTCAACAGACACGAGACCATATTCAGACGTTGCTCAAGTCATTTGATCGTCAACCCGAGTGGCTACGTGAACGGTACAGCTACTGGTCCACCCATCGAAGCGATGAAGTGCAATGTGAAGAAGACTGTCAGACGTTTGAACGCGACGTCAAAGCACTCGAGTCGTTGGAGCGTAAACTCGCCGTCCACGACATCGAATTGCCGTCTACTTTACCGAATGATGTCTGGACGCTCGCTGACGAACTCGGTCCAGTTTTAGACGAAGGAAAGACTGACGGCTTTTTCTTCAAACTGACAAAACGTAAAAAATACGCCGTCTTACTCGATGAAACCAAAATTGACGGGAAGGCTCCGCAATCGAGTGCCGACCTTCAACTGTTGAAACAATTCGATGAATTGAAGTCATCGTTGACGACATTATCACGTCGTTTCAAATATGCGTGTGAGCACTTTGAACTCGAGCTGGAGACGCCTGAATTTTCGTCTTATCGGACGGCGCTTCATGCGCTCCGTGAATGGAAAGCTGTCTTTGTGACGTACAACGAGTCATTGGCTCCGGCTTTCCGTCTGTACGACGAACGGTTCCGCTATGAGAAAGCTTGGTTGACGCAAGCTAAACAAGAGCTAGATGCCTCGCTGGCGCTCGATGAGATGAAGGGGCTACAGACAATCCAGACGTCTTATCTATCACTCATCCATGACACGCACATCCATCCAGCGGCGTTACGTCTCAAACAAGCGATGCAATCTTGGGATGCCGCACGTTACACACAGTCCATTGAAGAGTTGGCATTACTCGAACAACAAAACACAAAAGCGACACGCCTAAAAGAACTGACAGAGCGCATCAAACAAGTCGCTCCGGGTTGGTTGAACGCGTTTTACGACGGGACTGCTCCGACGCTTCAACTTCAGACGTTCGAACTCGATTGGAAAGTAGCACGTGTCTTGACGTTACTTGAAGCACTGAGCGACGACGATTATCGGGAGAAGATGAAACGATTGGAGAAAGAGGAAGGAAAAGCGACAGCGGACTTGTGTGCGACATATGCGTGGAAAGAGCAGCTGACGCGGATGACACCATCGAAACAAGAACGCTTGAACAGTTGGGCGAAGTTGATTCGCCAAATCGGGAAAGGCACCGGGAAACATGCGGCTCGTCATAAGCGAGAAGCCGCCCGTCAAATGGCTGCGGCCCAAGACGCAATCCCAGTTTGGATCATGCCGGTGAACCGCGTGCTCGAATCGTTCAAAGAAATCGACGAGCTGTTCGACGTCATCATCTTCGACGAGAGCTCACAAAGCACGATGGATGCCATCGCGCTCTTGTCGCGTGCTCGAAAAGCCATCATCGTCGGGGATGACCGCCAAATCAGTCCGACGACGTTCCAAGACCAAAATGCGATTCAAGAGAAGAAAAAGACATACTTCGGAAACGACACGACGATGACGTTATTCGATGGCTCATCGAGTCTATACGACCTCGCCTCCGTCAAGTTCAGTGCGACGGTCGGGCTCCGTGAACACTTCCGTTGCGTACCGGAGATTATCGGTTTCAGCAACGCTCATGTGTACGAGGTCGGATCGTCCCACTCCGACTCCCGCAACGTGCCGAACGGTTGACGCCGGCGGTGCAGAGCGTCTTTGTCGAGGATGGGAACGTCGCTGAAACGACGAAAGACAAGTTCAACGTCCCGGAAGCGAAAGCGCTCGTCGCTCACTTGAAGCAGTTGATTGACGACCCACGCTACGCGAAGCGGACGTTCGGGGTCATCTCGCTCCTCGGGAAAGCCCAGACCGATCAAATCGAGCGGATGGCGACCGACTTGATCGGCATCGACAAGCTGATTGAGCACAACGTCCGCTTCGGTGACGCCTATACGTTCCAAGGTGATGAGCGTGACGTCATGTTGCTGTCACTCGTCGTCGCACCGAACCGCCGTTTTGCCGCACTCACGAAAGAGACCGACAGCCAGCGCTTCAACGTCGCGGCGAGTCGGGCTCGGGATCAGATGATTTTGTTCCATTCTGTGACGTTGCAAGACATCGGCAACCAAAACTGCATGCGCTATAAACTCGTCAACTACTGCCAGAATCCGCTCGGTGATCAAGAGTCGTTCGAAGCGGTTCAGCATTTATTCGACTCTCCATTTGAAGAGGAAGTATATAAGCGTTTGACGAACCGCGGCTATCTCGTACGTCCGCAAGTTCAAGTGAACGGCTATCGCATCGACCTCGTCGTCGAAGGCGAATCGAACCGCCTTGCTGTCGAATGTGATGGTGAGCGTTGGCATGGTCCTGACGTCTACGAGCAAGATATGTTCCGGCAAAAAGTGCTCGAACGGGCCGGTTGGACGTTCTGGCGCGTTCGAGGTCGTCATTTCTATCGTAATGCGGATCAAGCGATGGAGCCGTTATGGACGTTGCTTGATGAAATGGGAATTGAACCGATACGATTAAACAGTAAATAAGTTCGTGCTTAGTAGATGACCGTTCGAGAGAGCGGTCATCATTTTACATAAATTCGAGGTCTTCATGTCATACATACGGAGAAGAATACTTATGAAAAAACAGTATGTACAAATGCTAATCGTGTTATTGCTTGTTGTAGGTATCAGCGCAATCGTGGTTCTCAACGTAACTAAATCGGTATCTTTAGTGCTCGAACCCAATAATGAAATCACGGCGAATGAAGAACAATCTAATGCACAGAGAACCTCTTCAGATGAGATTGAGACTATAAATGATCAAAGTGACGTGACGACCACGGATGAGGAGTCTCTGCGTACATTTGCTCAAAATCTAGGAGTCTCCTTAAAAGATATTCTGTCAATTGATTTCAGTTCAGGAGAATATAGCTGGGCTAATGGATATGATGAATCTATGATGTCTTATTATGAAACAATCATTCAATTAAATACTAAGCAAACTAAAGAAGAATTGGCAGAGTACATCAACGCTGTAGCTCGTGGAAACTACCGAATGGAAATATTCAGAATCAAGGTACTAGAAAAAGAAGGACTGTCCATCGTAAACTGGAATGATGATAACTCTTTCGAATACCTACCAGGTTACTCTCGATATTCGGTTGCTGAATTATACTATAAAAAATTCCCTGAAAAAAAAGAAGTTGATACAGATTCTTATTATCTCGAAAATGCCCTACAGTAATATCTCTATCAATTATTAAGCCCAATTCCATCTAAGAGAATTGGGCTTTTTCATTTACAATAAAGGGAATATTCATACAAATATAGAAGTTAAAATTAAAAATAACCGTTTGATTTTTTGGGGGAAGGAGACTGAGATTATGTCCGAGTTCAATGCATCTCTTAAAGAAAAAGAATGGTCAACTTATTGGAAAGAACATGATTTACATTTCGTCCACGAACTCCCGCTCAAAAATGAAGAAATCTCAGCGATTCAAGATTGGTTAAAACATCAAATGACTCATCAGCGTCATTCCTCCGCTTCTCTCGTTACAGAGCGTCTTTGGCGGCTCTATCCACTTACTTGCTTGATTGGGACGTCGATGATTGCGCTGCATCAAGAAGACCGAGGATTTTGGACACTATTTAGCGACTATTACTCAGTCAGTAGCAACTTTGTCGGCTATTGGAAAACTACAATGCATCAAACGTTAATACATCGACATATATTCACTCCAGTAGACGGTAACTTGAAATATTATTTAACCGCTTTGATTCATTCAGGTATCACTTCTGTGTACGCGCTTGAGAATATCTATAACCATTTTATAAGCCATGTGATTGAAGATCGAAGACAGCTTCCAAGTGCAATCAAACAAGTCACACAAAATGAATGGCCATGGAACGAACAGCTAAACAAACCAGTCAAGCTATACATTGAACAGAGCATCAATAACCCAGAACCCTTATTGCGTCTTAAAGAGTTCTTTATGGAACAACGAAAAATTCAATCGTTCCCACCTTTTATGCGTAACAATCTGCAAATCATACAAGCCATCGTGAAGAAAGACCAACAGCGGCGTTCCCGTCGGCAATTCATTTTTTGGGACGAGCTCGCATCCCGTCCTCGCATTAAGCTTCCTAAGATTTATCGAGAAGATGCCAAGTCAGCTTACTGGCGAATTGGTGACACCACGGTCCAGTGTAGCCGCGAAATGTTGCCACATGCCATTCGATTCCATCCGCATGATTCGATTGTGGACTTTTCTCCAAACGTTACTACGATTTGCATCACGATTGACGGTGAAGACGAGGCTTATGAACTACCATCGGCTTATCCTATGGTCTTTAAACAGAAAGATCAGAGTGAACAATGGGAGCTACTCCGAGGAAAGTATATGCAGCCAGGGACAGAAATAATTATCGTTAAACCGAGCAGTTACTCTACAAACGACTCCTATCATCCTATCTCAAATCCGAAGTGGCATGAATATGAGTACAAAAAATTACAACTGAATGAAGACGTTGAACTTTATTTCCATACTCCGGATCAAACGATTTATCGACAACTCGTCACATCACCACGCGCTGAAGTAACAATTGACACCCGACCGCTCTTTTATTCCGACCGAAGCCATTACACCGATTTTCCTTCTCTAAGATTTCACGACCTAGATATTCATGACTTACTTCATTGGAAAGTAGAAGTAAAAGACAATGTGTTCGGGTTAGAAGATTTCAATGGTGCATTTCGTCAAGATGAGGATGATGTATTGCTCGATATCCGATTTCTTAAGCTCCATCGAAATTTATTCGAAGACGTCACGCTGAAACTTCGAAACACTGAACGAAATGACACCTACAAATTTCATTTCACTCTATTACCACAAGACTTCTCTTACAAGATGAGTCAAAGTTCAATCCAATTCGAGTCAAGACACTTGCAACGCGTACGCGTTGATCAAAAATCATATGCACCTCATCAACAGAAAGTAACGATTCCACTCCATGAGGTGAATGACTCCGTTTCGTTAACGTTAACGATTGCAGGTCACCCATTGTACACTACATCTTTTAGCAAGACGTTTTACGAATATGAAATCATCTCTTCCGAAGGCCGACACCAAACGTTTACACAAGAGGAGATACAGTCAATTCTGATTCGGGTGACGACTCGCTTTCAATCCGCTGAATCAATCCATGCGCATTTGATTGTTAGAAATCAAATGCAGGAGGAACATGTTCCTATCCCATTAAAACGAAATCGAATATCAAATTTGGTCTCTCTTTCAATTTGTCAGCATGTCATCAATCGTTTTCAATCTGGACAAATTACGTTAAGTATAAATGGCCAGACAGAATTGATTGGCCATTTTACCGATGAGCTCCATTCGCTCCTATCTATGGACGAATCGTATACGGTTCATTTATCACATCCGCTACCATATGAGATTAGTTTTAAAATTTTTCATCCCTACTCCTTAGAAAACGAACCTCATATCTTTACATTCGAACGAGGCAAAACCTATAAATTGCTTCATCCATTTCCTGATTCTCGAGTCATTGTAAATGGCATGAAACAAGAGGAGTCAAGTTGGTTCGATGATGACACAGAAATCCTATTTCCGAAGCTAATTCAAAAACTAGATCATATCGAAGTTTATCTGTTTATCGATTCACTAGATGAGACGACTTGGGGAACGTTCATCGATAAGTTAAACCAATATGGGGCTGCTTATTTACGAGCGCTCGAATCGGTCGCTAATCCATTACTCATTGAAAAGGTACTTCGCTCTCCTGATTTGATTGAAATCTTACTCACTCGGTTTGACGCCGAGAGAGTCTCTTGGGAACGCTGGGTTACGCTATTCGGTGTGTATTTATGGAAATATGAACACCAGAAACGTTTTTACGAAAAGGCCGGAATTCACCCTCTCGTCCATTCTGAATTTGGTCACCTTCAAACATTTTCAGCTTTAAATCCTGCGAATCGTCAACAGTTGCGACAGCAATTTAGACTAGTTCGGCCACAAGACGCACACCCTCTAGAATATGATGTTCTTGACAGTTGTAATCGATATCTAGCAGACGAATTTTACCAAAATCCAACTCAATTAATGGGCTACAAACAAGATGCCCAAACTCAGTTAAGTTGGATTGAGTCTAAACTGGCTGAACGACAAAAAGAAATTCCACTTCGTGTCCAAGAGTTGTTGTCAAAACGAACGTTCCCACCAAAAATTGAATTAAATCAATATCCCACTTTCTTATATGTTTCTGCACAGACGAAACTCCTGGCACTAGGCACAAAGCCAAATTTAAGTGTTAAAGGAAAGTTGAAAATCTATAAACGGCTCAATCAAATTCCCGCATTGTCGATTAAAGATGTATGTCATAACAGTTATCATTTCGTCACAGCATGGGAGGACAAGCAGCTATGAGTATTCACCCGATTCAAGCAACCGCTCGTCTGCAAGACAGATACATGGACTACCTGACTTCTTATTTTAAGATCAACGATGGCGACCTCAATCAGCAATTTATTGACGGTTTAAGACACGACAAACAGTTTTTAAAAGGACCTTATCTTGAAGCAACACTCCCTTACAAGCCAGGTCGACAAATCACTGATTTAGTAGATGACGGGACCGTCCATCCCGACATTACCCGCTTTCTTCCGGGTGAGGACAACTTTCGTCTATATCTCCATCAGGAACGAGCGATTCGAACCGCAAAAAACGGTCAGTCTTTTGTCGTCGCGACCGGAACAGGTTCTGGTAAAACAGAAAGTTTTATTCTTCCGATTTTCAACCACCTTCTAACACAACGTGATAACGGACAGTTAAACGATGGCGTGAGAGCATTGTTACTCTATCCAATGAACGCCCTTGCCAACGATCAGCTCGACCGCCTACGTGAATTGTTAAAGGATACACCAAATATCACGTTTGGTCGGTTTACTGGGGAGACGATTGAGAAAACGCAAGATGCTCGGAAATCATTCTATAGTCAACATGGCAAAAACCCGTTGCCGAACGAGCGCTTGTCTCGAGAAGAAATCCGTCGCAATCCGCCCCATATCCTGTTAACGAACTATGCCATGCTTGAGTATTTAATGATGCGTCCTGAAGATAATGCTTTGTTTTCTGGGCACTATCGAGACCATTGGCGCTTTGTCGTACTCGATGAAGCTCATACGTATGATGGTGCGACTGGAGCTGAAGTCGCTATGTTGCTTCGACGTCTCCGGACCGAAGTAGAACAACAAACACCCCTTCAATTCATCGCCACCTCAGCTACACTCGGCTCTTCTGAACAAGCCAAACGAGATGTGATGTCATTTGCTAAAAAGTTGTTTGGCCAGTCGTTCAGTCTAGACTCAGGCCAGCTTATTACATCAGAACGCATTGATTATGATGAATTATACACAGCAGTTGAACTGCCTAACCCGAACGTTTATAGCTACTTGAAACGTTGTTATGAACAGGACGAGTCTCCTGACATCACCGAATACAACTACCTTAAATCATATGAAGGTTTTCCTAAATCTCTAATTTACGAGTTATTGGCACACGATCGGCGTTTGCATCGTTTACGCAGAAATTTGAGCGATGTGCACTTACTATCTGATTTGGCAAATGACATCTTCCCAGACGAATCTCATGAGCAGGCGCTTGAGTATTTAATTCAATTGATTGACGTGGCTACATTAGTAAAAGATGACACTCGTCCGAAGTTACTTCCAGCCAAGTATCATACGTTCTTCCGTGCGTTAGAGGGTGCATATTTAGAGTTCTATCCGACAAGAAAGTTACATCTGTTCCCAAAACAACAATCTGAAGATGGTCATCCGATTTATGAAATCGGCGTTTGTCGACGGTGTGGAGAAATACATGCTTACGGTCACTCACCTCACGCCGGTCACATTCATTCAAAGAGCAGTGATGGGGATGCCCCCAATGTGTTGTTCCGCCTGTCTACAGACGAAAAATTGATTACTTCTGATTTAGAGGACGAAGAAGAAACGAAGGTGTCTATTAAAGAGTGGTGCCCTAGTTGTGGAGCTACTAAATTCCCGGGAGAACAACACGAACCTTGTGACTGCCATGTGCCCTTACAAAAGGTTCAGGCCATCAATCTACAAGAAGAAAAACCAATCTGTTTATCTTGCGGTCTTACCTCTCTGCGAACCGATGCGATTCGACCATTTTACACCGGAGCAGATGGTGTAACTTCCGCTCTGGCTGCTCAACTGTATCAAGAATTAGTCATTGGCAATCCGAAACGTCAAGAAAATCAGAAACAGATACAAGATAGCTGGTTTGATGACGAAGAAGCAGAGACTACAGGAGAACAACTCACGTACGAAAAACAGAATTTAATCGTCTTTTCAGATTCCAGACAAGACGCCGCTTTCTTTGCGCCGTTTTTAGATCGCACGTACCGAAATTACTTGTGGCGCTCTTACTTTTGGCGTGCCATCGAAAATCGCGAAGGACTGATTTCGATTGAAGAGTGGAAAAATATCGTCATCAATCTTCCGGGATCTCGTGCAATTCATCGGTTTGAAGAACTAGACGTTGAGCAAGAAGTGAAGTTACGTTTATTCCGAGAATTCATCTTAAGTGACGATGACTTTTCGCTCGAAAATCTTGGCATGATTGGATTTGAATTATCTCTCCCAGCTGACAAAAAAGCCAGACTAGAACAGTTAATCAGCAAAAACTTTGAAATCAGGCAAGAACACGCCTGGGCCTTTTTAATGACTGTCTTTTATTATTTGCGCTTGCAGGCCATCGTGAGTATCTCCAAAGATTTGAATCGCAAACATCTCATTCTTGCACCTAAACAATATGAATATGGGATTGTAGCGACAGGCGGGCATCCTTCGAACTATGTAAAAAACTTTGTTCCTGAACGAACAAACGTCTTTCTACAATTGTTTGAACGCTATTACTCGAAATACGGAGTTACGTATACTACCGAGGACGTAAAGCGCAAACTGAATGACTTATTCACAAAACTATTAACGCACCCGTCATCTCCGCTAAATGATCTGTTTGATTACTCACCGCCTGAACACAATCGGTCAGAGCTTTGGTCGCTACAAGCTTCACATTTCAAAGCGTATCGACCTCACATGGTATATGAATGCTCGCTTTGTAAGACCGTTCATACGCATGATGCAGGGATTTGTAAGACGCGTAACTGTGACGGTCAGTTAAACGAAGTGCGCGTGGAACAGCTAGAACGTGGGCAACATTATCGGGAGATGTATCGCGACTTACTTCCGATTGATATGGTAGTAAAAGAGCATACCGCCCAACTTTCCAACCGACTGGGCCAACAATACCAAAATGAGTTTATTCGTCGTGAAATCAATGTGCTGTCCTGTTCGACGACGTTCGAGATGGGCATCGACGTCGGAAGTTTGGAATCCGTGTTTATGCGAAACGTTCCGCCCAAAACAAGCAACTATATCCAACGGGCCGGACGGGCCGGACGGAGTTCTTCGGCTGCTGCGTTCGCATTAACGTTCGCCCAGAAAAAATCACATGACCTCACTTACTTTGAAAACCCAAAGGACATGATTGCGGGTAACGTCAAAGCACCGATCTTTTCATTAGAAAATGAAAAAATCATTCGCCGTCATATTCACGCTACTGCTTTGGCTCTGTTCTTTAAAGAGCGTCGTGAATTTTATGGTAACTGTCAGACGTTTTATCGCTTTAACGAGTCTTCTGAGAAAGGACCTGAACAGTTCATTCAATGGTGTCAACAGCGGTTTAAAATTCCTTCTTAATAACGGATTAAAAATCCCTTTTTTACACGTTACTCTTGGAAACTATCGACACGGGTCGGCTGGATGCCGGCCCGTTTCT
>NZ_QSGS01000021.1 GCF_003467445.1 Exiguobacterium sp. AM39-5BH | reverse complement strand
TTTCAATATAAGAGTTTTCTTTCTCGATTAACCTTAAGTAATTAGTTTCAAGTAACCGATAATATTCTTTCTCATTTTTTTTACTCTTTAGAATCATTAAATCGGCATAAACCAAATATTTCTTATGAAGCTTACACTTTGACGCACTATTCTTGAAAGATGATGTAAATTCTAGAATCTCTTCTTCTTGAAGATCGTTTAAATGGAGTTTGGTTTCCCACATAGCAAGAATCAAAAGACATTGATGTTCTTCTTTAGTAGAAAAATATTGCTCGCAACTCTTAAACACCACAAGTGCCTCGTCATATCGATTTGCATTTTTCAAGAAGATACCGTAATTATATCGCGTCTCGTGTAACATATTCTCGTTACGGAACTTTGATAGCATACGCAACAACTCAATATACTCTTTTTCTGCTTCTTTCATTAAACCCAATCTTGAGTAATTAATTGCCATAACCGACTTACAAGTTATCATTCTAGTGAAATTCGTCCCTTTACCAAAAGATTCATAGGCTTTATTCATATGAATTAAAGAAAGTGATGGACTGATGTTATAGCTGTAAATGAGACCTTTCTGGTAAAAATATTCTGCTTTGTCGTCACTCACTATGAGATCTTCATTTGATTCAGCGTATTCTGCAGCTTTCTTAGAATCTTTATACTTATTCAAGAACGACATTTTTAAAACGACAAATTTACTCATGTCGGCATTGGACATTATCTCTAAATTATCAAGGTTGTATAAAAGAGATTCAGCCTTTTCATAATTTTTTTCGTTTAATTCATAGGCAAGTTGAGCCAATAGGTATCGATTCAAATAATCACTGACTATGTAATGTGACTCCTCCTTTTCCATCATTTCAAAAGTCGATTTCATTTGACTAACTTCACTGTAAGACCAATGGTAATAAAAGTCATCAATAAGTTTTACTAGTCTTTGATGCTGGTCTTTCTCAAAATTAATTTTTTTCCCAATTCTTTCGAGAAGCAGATGTAATGTCTCTTGATTAGGAAGGTACACACCTTTTTCGATTTTGCTTAAATGTGAGATAGAACATATCCCTGTTGCGACTTCTTGTTGGGTTTTCTTAGCTTTTATGCGATTAAATCGGATGATATTCCCGATATATTTATGCAATTTAATCTCCTCCACCTCATATTATCCCAAATTTTAAATGGTAAATAAATGCTATATTTTGAATAAGGTTTAGTTCAAAAGTCAAATTTTTAATGTAAAGGAGACAATGATTTTTAGAATTTTTTATTTTCACCAGATTTTTCACAAAAAATATTGGAGGTTTTTTAATGTTTAAGTCAAAAACAATTAAAATCTTAGGTTCACTAGCTTTGAGCGCATCGATTTTATCAGGAGTACCTAATTCAGTGTCAGCAGTAGAAAATGATGTGCCTATTTATGCCCCAGTTTACGATGGAACAGTATATCAATCCACACTCACTAATACATTAGTAAAGCTTCCAAAATGGACGCATATTGCTACAAACACATCGTCTCTTGTAGACACAGTAAACTATGAGGTTTCTCGTCGTGTATTTGCTACTGGAACTCTTACAGGTGAAACAGAATTTAAAATTTTGCAAAATGGCCTAAAAGTAACAGCCGAGGTTTCTTATGGGACGGATACCACCACGTCAACTAAATTCGCCTTTAATATTCCTCCAAAATCCACGCGGAAATTAGTTTATGGTAGCATCGGTGTTGATACCACAGGAAAATTAGTCACATACTCTAATGGTTTGGTATCAAGATCAAAAGCCGGTTCTGCAGACTACAGCCGTTACAGCTACTCTGAGAACCTTGCATACTGATATATGAAAAAATATGTTGCTTTATACGTTTTAGCGAGTGCTTTAGTATTGGCATCATGTAGCGAAAACGATTCATCAAAGAGTACTTCTTTGGGTAAGGAGAAGTCTAACGAGAAAACTGAACAAACTACCCAGGATGTTTCAGGTACAACACAGTATGTATCTATTAATGAATACATCGAAAGTATGGTAGCTCAAGAATTTTCATTTATAAGTTTCGAAAAAGAAGTAGAAAACAATGAATTGATCACAACCGTAACGTTCTCAGTAGATAACATTCTAAGTCCAAAATTTACTTCTACTGAGCAACAGTTTTACTGGAGTGTTCAACTTCCAACTTCTCTTTTCGAAAAGGTATCGGACGTACCTGAGCCGGTTATGTTTGTTCCTGTATCTGGGGAAGAGTTAACAAATAGTGAGCGAGAAAAATCTCGTTATGCTAACTTTTATCGGATACAACAAAGATTTGAAGTCTCAGAAGAACACGTCGCGGAAGTAGAGGAGTTGATTCAAAAAAAGGACTCTGGATACGCATTTAAACTTCATGATGAAAATTATGAAGAAGCATTCGTATTTGTTGATTTAGAATCTTTTGTAAATATAGACTGATTATTCAACAGCAAAATAGATATTCTCAACAAAAGAATTCACTTCAATCCCGAAGAGAATTCTTTTTTTACTACGCGTACTTTAAAGAATTTAAATGGTGTTTTTGCGTGGCGTTAGACGCGCCCACGCTCTTGCTTTTAACGTTGCCTTACGCTCCGTGCCTCCCGTCAGAAAGGGACAGGACCTAGAGATGCGGCGGTGAGCCAACAGCTCTTGTTATCGGGCCGTCAGGGGGACAGCGGTGCGATGAGCGACTTCGCTATCAGGCGTTAGACGCTCACGCATGAACCCAAATTACCATTCCTTCTCCTAGGCACCGTCTTCAGAGACTCCCCAATCCTCGAACTGATACTTGATGAGCCAATGGACATGCATCACTTCATATTCGAATACATCCTTGGACAGCTCTGAGACGACGAAGCTCACGTCTCCATCCGCCACCACCCATGTCCCGTATAGATACACTTTCTTGATCGGACGCTCTTCTGTATCCAGATAAATCAGCACCCGGAAGTAAGGCGAGTTCCGTCCGTCATCGAACCGGACGATCTTCTCGACGCAATGTTCCTTGTCGACAACACGCATCCACTCGGGATGTTCCATCAGTTTTAAGAACGCCGTCCGGACGAACGGATCCAATCCCCCGAATGCATAGTCATCAAATAGATTACGCCCATGCCGGGTACACCGAATCAAAAAGAAGCGGTCGCTGTGACCGCTTCTTTTTTATCGGTTTAGAAACGCCTGCATCGCTTGGCGATGGACGTCCGTCTGACCACACTTCCGTTGCCAAACGATTTCTTGCTCGAGCCCTTCCTCGAACGACTTGGCTCGGAACAACGCCTTCATGCCCTGTACCGCCGTCGGTGACTGGGCGGCGAGCGTCTCGGCATATGTCGTCAACCGCTCCAAGTACGCCTCATCCTCGACGAGCTCGGTGACGAGACCGAACTTCTCAGCCTGCGCGGCGTCGATTGTGCTCCCGCTCCACATCCAAGCGAGCGCGAGGTCTGGGCGCATCAACCGCTTCAAATGATACGGTCCCCCGGCGTCGGCGACGAGACCGATTTTGATGAATGCCGAACTGAATTTCGTCGACCTTGCGACAAAACGAACGTCTGCGGCGAGCGCCAGACTCAAGCCCGCCCCCGCGACGACCCCATGGATTCCGGCGATGACCGGTTTTGGACAAGCTTCGAGCGCCCGGACGAGCGGATGATACACCTCTTCTAAATACACTCCATAGTCGGCATCACTCTCAATCGTCAAGTCCTGTCCCGATGAGAAGGCACGTCCTTGCCCGGCAAGCACGATGACGTGAACGGTCTCATCCGCCACGAACTGTTCCATCGCTTCCCTCGCCTCTCGAAGCAACGTCTCGTTCAGCGCGTTCAATTTCTCCGGCCGATTCCATTTCAGCCAACCGACCCCGTTATGTCGTTCGAGTTGAATCGTTTCCATCCTAATTTCCCCCTTCATGATGAAATGAATCACTATTCATTTCTCTATCAAGGATTCTGTTTCCTTCTTATTATGAAAACTTTCCGAGTTCGATTGCCCGACGCTACCACTATTTGCTATTCTTAAAAGAGTCGTTCAACGAAAGGGTGGGACTGATGCAACTGACAAACGCCGCAAGACAACTGAAACAACGGAGCGTCCCGTTCACATATCACACATATGAAGTGGACGTGTCTGACGTCTCGGCCAAGCATGTCGCCACATTACTCGGTAAACCGCTCGATCAGCTGTATAAAACGATTTGTCTCGAGAACGAGCAACGCCGATTCGCCTTCTTTTTGATTTCAGGAGAGCTCGATATCGATTTAAAAGCGGCCGCGAAGGCCTGGGGTGCAAAAAAGGTTTCACCCGTACCGGTGAAAGAACTCGAGGCGTTGACCGGGTACATCCGGGGCGGAGTCTCACCGATCGGTGCGAAGAAACGTTTCCCCGTGTTTCTTCATGACAGCGCCAAACAAAAAGACACGATCATCATCTCGGCCGGAAAACGCGGCTATCAACTCGAACTCGCACCGGCTGATCTGCTCCGGTTCACGGACGGTCGCTGGTTTACTCAATAACAAAGATGGAGGCAATACCTATGTGGAAAGAACGAATCCGCTCGTGGATTCCTAACTCATTTACGTTCGGCAACTTATTCTGTGGCGTCTTGGCCATCGTTTACGCGGCGCGCGGCGACTTTTCGAATGCGACATTATTGATCATCATCGCTATGATGCTCGACAGTCTCGACGGACGGCTGGCCCGCATGCTCGGAGTGGCCGGTGACTTTGGGAAAGAACTCGACTCGCTCGCTGACGTCGTCACATTCGGAGTTGCCCCGGCGCTACTCGCCTATTACACGTTCTTCATTGATTACGGCAATTATGGGCTCTTCTTCGCCGCATTGTTTCCGTTATTCGGCGCCTATCGCTTGGCCCGCTTCAACTTGTCAGCCACGAATGTCGCAGCGAGCTATTTCTCAGGGGTGCCAATCACGGCCGCAGGCGGACTGCTTGCCGTCGTCACGACGTTTGGAGACCAGATTAATGAGTTGCTCACCCCGATTTTTTTCACAGGACTCGCTCTGCTCATGGTCAGCCGCGTGCGCATCCCGAGTTTTAAAGACGTGCCACTTCCGCGTCATTCATTCATCATCACGGTCAGCCTCGTCTACTTGACGTACATGATTTTGGCACGCTGGAAAGAATGGCCGTCGTTTTGGTTCATCGCCGTTACGTTCTACGTCTTATTCATCGCCTTCTCGTTCGTCAAAAAGCGAAAACGGATGGCGAACTAACGAGTTCCTCTTATGGAGCTCGTTTTTTGCATGCATTTATTAGACGGAAGTCGAAAACCTCTCTAGAATGAGAGAGGAGGTGTTGAAATGAAAATATATCCATGGATTTGGAAATGGTTTTTGGTTTGGTATGTCGTCGGGGTCGTCCTCGTCGGGTTCGATTTGTTACCGAGTTGGCTCGAATGGGCAAACCCGGTCTTCTTATGGCTTGCCGGTCTCATCGGCGGTTGGGTGATTGCGGACGGTGTCCGCCACGCGCGCTGGATTGTCCCGTTCATCTTCTTCGGCTCGATTGCTGTCGAGACACTCGGTGTCAAAACTGGCTTCCCGTTCAGTGAGTACATCTATGCCGAGGCGTTCGGCCCGACCGTGTTCGGTGTACCGGTCACAATCGGCGCTGCCTGGCTCGCCGTCATCGGTTCGAGCTTTGCCGTTGCCCGGCTGTTCTCGTTCAAAAATCGGACGCTCTGGCTCGTCCCGTTCCTCGCCGTTTGGCTCGACATGGCCATCGACCCGGTCGCCGCGAACGTGAAAGGTTACTGGGAGTGGGCGAATGGCGGTCTTTATTATGATATCCCGACTCAAAATTTTGTCGGTTGGTTCGGCCTGTCGCTCATTTTTTCATGGCTGCTTGACCGATTCGAAGTCGAGGCGGAACCGATGTTACTCGGGCATGGCCGTTATTTGTTCGTCATGCTCCATGCCCTGTTCGGTGTCACGGCCGTTAACGCCGGTCTCTATGGTATCGGTTTCCTCAGCCTCGTGACAGCCGCAGGTCTCATTTTATTAGAACGGAGGAGCCATCATGATCGAAGCGAGCAAAAAGAAATGGTTCAATAACCTGTTCTCGACGTTCGTAAAAGAGCGTCAAATCCGTCCGTTTTTCCATACGATTCATGTCCGGGCCGATGACGTGCCGACACCTGGATTGTTTTTAAGCACACATAGTTCCTGGTGGGACGGGATGATTTTGCTCATGTTGAACCAGTATTACTTACGTCATGACGTTCACGTTTTGATGGATGAGGATGGGTTGCGCCGCTTCCCGTTCTTCCGTCACTTGGGCGCATTCTCAATTAAAAAAGGCAGCCTGTCGGACGTGCGCGCCTCGCTCAACTACGCCAATCGGCTCTTGCTAGCTGGCAAGTCCGTCTGGGTGTTTCCTCAAGGACGCGAATATCCACAGGAGTATCGCCCACTTGAAATCGGCTCAGGGGCAACGATGCTGATTCACAATCCAGAAGTCCGATTGTGCGCCATCTATTATACGTTCGCGTCCCACGCTGCCCCGCTCGTCTATGTGCGGTTCCGCAATCACACGGTCGTCTCTAAGACGAGACGTGACCAAAAAAAAGAGCTCGCCGGAGCGCTTGAGCGACTATATGACGATACGCGTGACGACGTGATCATGCAGTCCGACCGTTATATCGCCTTGTTCCCGCCGAAGCGCAGCCTAGCGGATTGGACAGAGCACGTGCTTCAAATCGGAAGATGTCGCTGATGGTGATTCTATCACTCACTGTCCTTATGTTCGTGTTCACACTCGTCAATTTATTATTTTTACGTCCGCTCACAGAACCCGTTCCCGCTCCTCCAACTGCGGTATGTATTCCACTGAGAAACGAAGAACGGAACGTGTCGAAGCTCGTCACAAGTCTGAAGGCCGCCTTGACGGATGAATGTCACGTGTATTTATATGAGGACCGATCCGAGGACGGTACATATCAGGCGCTCGTTCAAGCGATTGCGGGCGATTCCCGCTTCACCATCTTCCATGGGGTGCCGCTCCCGGAAGGCTGGGCGGGCAAGGTCCACGCGTGCCATCAGTTGGCGACTCGGACGACCGAGCCGTACATTTTGTTCCTCGATGCCGACGTCACGATCGATCCGACGTTCATCGGTCGATTGCATGGCACACTTGTACGGGAAGACGCGGTCTTTTTATCCGGTTTCCCACGTTTCCCGACACCGACTTGGCTCGGCAAACTATTGATCCCGATGCAACATGTTTTAATCGCCCAACATTTACCGCTGTTTTGGCGAAAAGTGCGCCATCCTGCCTTTGCCGCGGCCAACGGGATGAATGTGCTCGTCGAGCGGGCGAGCTACGACGACGTCGGCGGGCACGCCTCAATCCATGATTCATTAATTGACGACATCGATCTTTGTCGTGCGTTCAAACGACGAAAAAAAATCACATCGCTCGTCAACGTTTCGCCTTACATCACGTGCGACATGTATGCGACAAACGAAGAAGTGTGGAATGGGTTTTCAAAAAACGTATTCAAGGGAATGAATGAAGCAGTGGGCATTGCCCTTTATTTCTTTCTCTACTACGGAACCCAACTATCTGCTTTCGTCGTCTGTCTCGTTCGCTTGGATTGGATCTCTTTCTTGGCTTGCCTATCCGTCCTACTCGCCCGACTAGCGATCGATGTCAAATCAGGAGGGCGTCATTTCTGGCTCCATCCGTTCAGTCTCATCGCCTATTTGTCGCTCCTCTCGAGTGCGGTTATACGCAAATGGCGACGGAAGCCGATTTCATGGAAAGGCCGTACGTATCACTAATTAGGAGGCATATCATGAAACATATCGCCATTATCGGGGCCGGGTTAGGCGGCTTGAGTGCTGCCGTCACCCTTGCAGCTCGCGGTTACGACGTGACCGTCATTGAAAAAAATGAACATGTCGGTGGAAAGCTCATGCCAATCATCACCGATGGACATCGGTTCGACTTCGGACCGAATACGATTACGATGCCGGACGTGTTTCGTTCCGTCATCCGCAATAGCGGGGCCAACCCGGAAGATTACTTCGAGCTCATCAAACTCGATACGCATACTGTCAACCACTTCTCTGATGGTTCTACGTTCACCTTCCATTCCAATCGGGAACAGATGGAAGCAGAGGTACGCCGCCTGACCGGTGACAAGGCCGATAAAAACCAACTGGCCGACTACTTAGACGAGGCGGAGAAACTATTCGAAATTGCCAATAACCGTTTCTTTACCAGAATGGACTCTAAAATCGATACCGGACTTTGGGCTGACATGATGAAAGTACATCCGCTCAAGAGCTTACATGCGCTTCATAAGAAGTATTTTAAAGACCCACGCATCATCCAAGCGCTCGACCGATATGCGACGTATATTGGGAGCAGCCCCTATGTCACGCCAGGAACTTTCGCGTTGATTTCACATCTCGAGCTAAATGACGGTGTTTATTTCGCCAAAGGCGGCAACTGGACAATCGCGAAAGGGTTCGCCAAACGGGCGAGCGAGCTCGGTGTCGAGTTTAGACTCGGCAAGGAAGTAACAAAAATCGAAGTGACGAATGGGAAAGCCCATGCGGTCGTCATCGACCATGAAGAAGTGATGGCGTGTGACGCTGTCCTCTTGAATGGTGAACTCCTCACCCAATACCCACGTCTCGTCGACGCGATGGACCGTCCCTCGTTCCCGGTACCGACACGCGACACAATTGAGCCATCGGTGTCCGCATTTGTGATTATGGTCGGTTTGAACAAGCGATTAAATTTGGCGCATCATAACGTCTATTTCTCGGATGACTATGAAGCGGAATTCCGCGCGCTGTTCGATGAGGAACGTTATGCGGACGAACCTACAATTTATATCTCGAACTCGGCCCATACCGACCCATCAATGGGAGAAGCCGGCGACAACCTGTTCATCCTCGTCAACGCACCGGCCCATATGACAGAGATCGATGCCGAGACATATGAGCATTTGATTCGTCGACGTCTCCGAAAGTTCGGTGTTGATTGGGAAGAGAGCGATGTCTTATTCCATCGTCGCGTCACTCCGCTCGATTTGACCCGTGATTTTTATGCGTATTATGGAGCCCTGTACGGTACGTCAGCCAATTCGAAGAAGGGGCCTTCTTCCGTCCGTCGGCCCGCTCCGAAGACGTCTCGAACATTTGGTTTGCAGGGGGTTCTACCCACCCGGGCGGCGGGAGCCCAATGGTCACGCTTTCAGGACAATTCGCCGCCCGCTCCATATTAGAGGACATACCTCTGACAATTTGAACATTTTGTGACAAGAAGATTCGACACTTGTCGACACGGGAAAGACATGATAACATCATATTCGAGTTCAAACAGTTTTGTAACGTTTGTTACACCTGTAGCGATCGAATGGCTTCCCCGAGCCAATCGCGTTTTGAACTTGTCACACCCGAGAAAAAGTGATGAGCGAGTTTCCCCACTCGTATCCTGTAGCTTTAACAGCATGCATCTGATGTTCCCCCTTAGTCCATCAAGCATCCTGTTTCAGCGAAGATGCCCCATTGTCTCATTCCCCATGAGACAGGCACATCTTTAGGGTTCATCACGTCCGATTCGTTCGTTTCCCCGATGAACGAATCACAACACGCTTACACCACTTTTGGTCCCCCGCCAAAAGTGGTTTTTTGTGCACAATAAAAGCGGCCGCCTATGCGGTCGCTCATAGTCTTGCTAATAACTTTCCTTTTTGCAACGTCGATACGTACGCGCGCTTGGTAAACACGTCATACGCGTTCCCCCTTGCCGCGTCTAAGATGCCTTCATAGAGGAGCGCGGCCGCCTGTACCGGTTTCCGGCTCGCCGGTGGGTAGAGGTGATGTGTTTCCCTCGCCCGGGTATATAAGAATTCAGCTCGACGAGCGAGCGTCTCCCAGACGTCCATGAACGCAGGTGTCACTTGCCGGGCGAACAAGTCCGCCTCCGAGACGCCGAACTCAGCGAGTAGCGTTTGCGGTAGATAAATCCGGTCCCGGTTCAAGTCTTCGCCGACGTCACGCAAGATGTTCGTCAACTGCATGGCGATGCCAAGATCGATTGCGCCTTGCTTCAGGGTCGCCTTCTCGGTCGCATCCGGTACTGGTACGAGAATCGGCAACAGCATTAAGCCGACCGTGCTGGCCGCATAGTAGCTGTACCGCTCCGTCTCCTCGAGCGTCGCATAGCGCGTCTTATGTAAATCCCATTTCATTCCTTCCGCCAACTCGAAGAAAGGCGCGACGTCCATGTCATAACGGCCCCATGCGTCACGGAGCGCGATCCAAAGGGCCCCTTCGACGTCTTCGCCCGCCAAAAAGCGATCGAACTCAGTCAAAAATTGCGTCAAACTTTCCTCGGGGTGGTCGGATTCATCGACCGCATCATCAAGCGTACGACAAAACGTATAGACCGCCGCCACAGCTTGGCGATCCGGTTTGGAGAGCAAGGAAAAGGCCCGATAGAACGTGAGCGAGCCTTTTTTCATTACGTCTTCACAGTGACGATACGCTTCTTGGGTCGTCATGATACAATGCCCCCATTTCTTCTTCCATTCTTTTCACTAACAGTTGTGAGCCGATCATGACGATCGGAACACCTCCACACGGATGCACGGATGCGCCGACCGCATAGAGTCGGCTGATGTGCGCATACGGACGGGCCTGCGGTTTGAACGCGGCCGATTGGACTAATTTCGGGGCGATGCCAAAGCTGCCACCTTCAAATAAACCGAACCGTTCTGCGTCCATGGGCGTCCGAACCTTCATCTCGATGACACGGTCTCTGAAATCAGGGATCATCGTTTCGATACGACTCATCAAATGTTCGATCGTACCCGTTGCCTCGAAGTCTTTCCGCTCTAGTTTGCGTGGAACCGGCACGAGCACGTACAATACGCTCGTCCCTTTCGGCGCAAGTGAGTCATCGAGGAGCGATGGATTGAACGTATACATCGCCGGATACTTGCTTAGTTTACCATCTTCGAAGATGGTCCGCATCGACCCGGCAAAATCATTCGGCAAATCAAATTGGTGGACCGGCAAGTCGAGCTCCCCGTCAACGGTGAAATAAAGCAACAGCGTCCCGCTCGATGGTTCATACGACTTCGGCTTGATGCCATCGATCAATCGTTCCATGAGCGGGAAGTCCCCGTTCACGACGACCGCATCGTACGGATGGACGACGCCGTCGACGACGACCGCATTCGCTTCACCTTGCTCGACCCGGACGCGTTCGACGTTCGCGCTCATCTCGAATGTAACACCGCGTCGTCTCAACTCTTGTTCTATTTTCGTCGCCAGCGAGAAATATCCTCCTTCGACGTACCAAATCCCCTCCTCTTGTTCCCGATACGGAATCAAGCCGTAGAGGGATGGTGTACCATAAGGATTTCCGCCAATGTAGAGCGTTTGCAGGCTATAGGCGACGCGTAGACGCTCATCTTTAAAGAAGCGTTTCATGTTCTCATAGGCCGTCTCATAGGCTTTCAAGCGCATGAGGAGCATCAATAACTTCGGCTCGAACAAATCCGTCTTGCTCTTATAGCCCCGGTCCAAGAACGCATCGAAGCCGAGTCGATATTCTTCCCGCTTTTGCGCCATATATTTTTTGAATCCGGCACCCTCGTTGAAAAGACGGTCGATTTCGGCCGCCTGGCGCTCGATATCCTGATATTTATAGAACGTCGTCCCGTCCTCGTAGCGGAGACGATAGAGCGGGTCGACTTCAAGCAGTTCAAGCTCACGTTCCGGGAAACCGGCTTCTTGCAACTGACTTTTTAATTTCCCGGGCAAGAGGACAATGGTCGGCCCTTCATCGATGCGGGCACCATTTTCAAATTCGACATAATTGAGTCGTCCCCCGACCCGAGATTCTTTCTCATAGATGGTCACGTGCAGTGACGGATACTTATGGGTCAAAAGCAGGGCCGCGTAAAGCGACCCGATGCCGGCACCGACGAAGCTGATGTTCATCGACCGACACCTGCCCGGTCACGCAATAGGTTTGCCGTGATCCGCGCCGACTCGAAAATCGTGGGCAGTCCGCTACCGGGATGAGTACCGCCGCCAACGAGCCAGAGGTGATCGAGTTCCTCGAACTGGTTATGCGGACGGAAATACATCATTTGCGACAAATTGTGTCCGAGGTTGAACGTTGCCCCTTCATATACACCGAACGCTTCCCAGTCGTTCGGTGTGAGCGGCTGTATGACCTCGATATGGTCACGGATCTCGCGATAAGGCGAACGGGTCTCAAGCGCATCGAGGACGCGTTCTGTCATTGTCGCCTCAAGCGTCTCCCAAGGCAAGTTCGACAGATTGTTCGGGACCGGCACGAGCACATAAAGTGACGATTTACCGGCTGGTGCGAGCGTCGGGTCAAGGATAGACGCATTTTGCACGTAAAAGGAGAAGTCCTCGCTCAGCTTCAAGTCTTGCGTCATCTCTTTCACGTTACGCTCGTAGTCGTCGGCGAAATGAATCGAGTGATGGGCGACGTCGTCATAGACGCGATCGAGCCCGAGATAGAGCATGAATGTCGAACACGAGTAGCGCTTTTTCTTCAGTTGCTTCGGACTCCAACGTGTGAGTGCGTCACTCGGGACGAGTGTCGTCATCGCATGGGCGAAATCGGCCCCGACAATCACTTCATCGAACGCGTAATGGACGTTGTTCGCCACGAGACCGTTGACACGCTTGCCATCGAGCAAGAGACGGTCGACACCTTCACCGAGACGAATCTCACCGCCTTCTTCTTCGATGACGCGCGCCATCGCCGTACAAAGTTGATTCACGCCACCAATCGGGTGATGGACACCGTAAGCATGTTCCATATACGACAAAATCGAGAAGCCGCCGGGACAATCCCATGCCGACATGCCTAAATATTTCGCTTGGAACGTGAAAGCATATTTCAGCTCTTCGCTCGTGAAATACTCCGATAAAACGTCATATAACGACTTCCCGATCGATAAGAACGGTAACGCCTTCAAGACACGCGTCGCCACATAGTCCGTCAGCTTGTCATGGGCCGTCTGCAGAACCGGCATCAGCTTCGACAGCTTGATGGCTTGTTCAGCCATGAAGCGCTCATAACCTTCCCCATTCCCCGGGAACTGTTCTTCAATCGACCGATGCATTTGATCACGGTCGGTCGTCATCGACAGAACCCGATTCCCTCGATCAAAATAAAGGTCATACATCGGTTCGAGTCGTTTCATCTCGACATAGTCGTGTAAATCACGACCCGTCTCTTCGAATATCTCTTCTAAAATATACGGCATATTTAAAAAAGTCGGGCCACGATCGAACGCGAATTCTCCGACTTGAAGACGAGACGTCCGTCCACCGACGAACGTCTGCTTCTCAAATACTGTTACCTTCACACCACGACTTGCGAGCAGCATCGCGGCCGCAAGTCCTCCTGGTCCGGCACCGATTACGGCGACTCTTTTTTCCGACACGTTGAACAACTCCTTATGTGAAAAGTCTCTTATGCTTCTACCTCATTATAGAAATGACTGGAGACAAGTTCAAATCTGAATCGGCTGGCGTGTGTCCGCGATGTGTTAATTGGCTCGTTCAGCAACGATGATGTACCATGATCCTTCTGGAATGAACGGAATAAAGCGAATTTTGTCGAAGCCGACTTGTTTCATTTGACGACGCAACTCTCGAATCGTCGGTAACGGGTGCAAGTTGTCATGTAAGGTCATAAACGCATTGAACGCCGAAGCGAAGCGGGCCCCGAGTGGCGTCTCGGCTAGCGGAGTGACGAGAACGGCCACACCAGCCGAATCGAGATTTTCGAGCATCCGTCCGAGTAACTCGATTCGCTTTTCAGGTGAGAAGTAATAGAGCATGTTGTTCATCATGACGGCATCGAAGCGTTCGTCATGATCCCACTCCATGAAATCCGCCACTTCGTAACGAATCTCACCTGACTCGTCCTGTTCACGTGCCTCGGCGATGACCTCTTCCTCAAGATCAATACCTGTTAATTGCCAATCGGGTTCTAGTCCATGCAGTTTCCGTAAATAGCCGCCGTGACCGCAACCGATATCGAGCATCGTCTTGACGTCGGCTTGGCGCAATAGCTGTTGTACGACAGGGAATGCGACCGTCTCAACGAGCGTCGACGTCTGGGCAACGACTTGGCCATGGGTTGCCCCATCAAACGTTTTCTGTTGGCCTGACTCTAAAAAATCGGGGTAGGCGATGAGTGCCGGAATATGAAGTTCCATCATCTCTTGGAGCATGAAGCCGATGCTTCGCTCATCTTCGTGCGACAGTTGATACTTCAGACTGCGGGTCGGGAAATAGCGCCATCCTTTCTTCTTTAAATGGCGGACAGCGACACCCACGTCGAGCCAACGCTCTAGCGCCAGTTTCGTCAATGGTTGCTTCAATCGGAGGGTCATCTCCGCAAAACTGGCCCCACCTTGAAGCGCATCAAACAATCCATATTTATAACCGATGTATCCGTGCCAAAGTGGCAGGAAGGACTCTGTTTGTTTCATCCATCTTCTTGCGTGTAAGACGCGTGACCATTCATTCATTCGTTGTTCCATTGTTTCACCTCATCATCGTTATCACTGATTTTTTTATTTTCCCCTAATAATTTATGGACAAACAAAAAAATCCCACTCCGATGTGCGAAGTGGGAACCAAAATCAAATGAAGTTACTGAAGAATGACTGTCCGTACGGCAATGCGTAACCAATGAAAATCGTCACAAGTGTAAGAACGACAAAACCGCCGAACATTGCGCTCGCAGGTTTTTTCTTCTTCACACGAATCAGTGTCATCTCACCAAAAATGAGCGTGAGCAGTCCGACCGTGATTTTCACATGATAGAACATACCGCCACCGTTCAATTGTAAATACAAATAAAGTCCCGTGCCGAACGCGACGAGCAACATGAGTCGAAACACCATGTGGGCAATCTTCCCGCTCTTGTTTGCGTTTTTATAGCCGACGTAGGCAACCGCAAACAAGACGAGTAACAAAATCCAGCTCGTGACGTGCGTGTGTAGAAATGCAGTCAATGGCATTTAAATCCCCCCTTTCCCTTATGTACAATCTCTATTGTACACGAGTAGGCCACTTTACGGGCAAGCAAGTACCTGAAAAAAATGGCCACACCTAAAAAAGGCACCTGATCGATGAGGGATCAAGTGCCTTACATGATTAAGCTGTCGTCGTTTCTTGTTCCCGGACCGCGTATTCGTAACTCGGGATCACGACGGTGAACGTCGAGCCTTGATGCTGCACCGACTCGACATGAATCTGTCCGGCATGACCGCGTACGATCTCTTGACAGATCGGCAGTCCAAGTCCGGTACCACCGATTTCACGGCTATCCGAATTGTCGACACGATAGAACTTATCGAAGAGTCGGTCGAGCGCATCGCTCGGAATCCCGATTCCTTGGTCTTTCACTTTAATCGAAATGGATTGGTCGTGATGGGCCAGTTCGACCGTGATTTTCCCGCCATGCGGCGAATATTTCACGGCGTTCGAGAGCAAGTTGCTCATCAACTGCTTAAATTTCTGACAGTCGGCGAACAGTTCATACGGACGGTCATCGACCGTGACGAGCTCGAACTGGTGTTTCAGTGAAGACGCCTCATAGAACGTCATCATATCACGAATGACCGGTTCGACATCAAGCTGTTCCCGGTCGTACATTTGACTGCCGGCTTCCATTCGCTGGACATCGAGGAAATCGTTGACGAGATGCGTCAATCGTTCCGTCTCGGCATGGATGGTCTGCAAATACTTCGCTTGTTTCTCATTCGGTAACTGTTTCTTCACCATGAGTTCGGTGAACCCGTAGATCGATGAGAGCGGCGTCCGTAACTCATGCGAAATCGTCGAGATGAATTCGCTCTTCAATCGTTCTGCTTCCGTCTCACTCGTGATATCACGGAAGACGAGCAACGTCCCTTTCGACAAGCCACCGACAACGATGCGTTCCGCATACATCTGCAGGTTCATCTCCCCTTTACGGATCGAGAAGCTGACGCTATCGTGTGGGAAATCATCGGTGAAGAGACGGTCAGTATATTTCATGAAGTCATCTTCTTGGTCGACCGTCGCTGAAATCGTCTCGCGCCATTCGTTCCATGACAGTTCTGCGAGCTCGTTCGACGTGATGGCGTCGAGCTCAGGGAACATCTCATAAAGTGGTCGGTTGACGAAGACGTCGTCTGTCGAATGTTCGACGTAGATGACCGCTTCGCGAATCGAATCGAGAATCCGTTCCGTCTTCCCTTTTTCGCGAGTCATCTCTTCAAACAGACGCATCCGGAGAAGCGAGAGCGACAACTGACGGGCGAACGACATGATATCGCCCATTTGTGTCTGCGTGAACCGGTCTTTATAACGGACAAGATAGATAAACGCGATAATCGCATCATCCGTCGGGTCATGAACAGGTACAGCCGTCTCATACATGTAGTATGGGTATGGGAGCGGATGGTCGCTCGCGACTTGTTTCGATGAATGGACCGTCGTCCGAAGCGTCATCGCCCGCGTCAATACTGAATTCTCGCTATCGAGTAACTGACGCGTGAGCGTCTCGTTCAAGCCATGGCTCGTAATGGAGAATGAACCCGTAGCATCGACGAAGACGAGGGCGCCAACCTCGGAATCAGTGATGGCGACCAACTTCTCAATAATCTCTGGGTAGGCCGTCAATGAATCTCGTGCCGCCAGCGTCTCGGTCAATTCGTTGCGGTAGGCCAAATGTTGCTCATTCTGTTGCGTTTGCTCCAAAATTTCTTCGAGTTCTTGCTGTTGGGCTTGAAGTTCTTCTTGTTGCGCAATCAGTTCTTCTTGTTGGGCTTGCAACTCGTGGTTCTTCTCAATCAAGTGACGTTCATTATCACGAAGCGTCTCAGCCATTTTGTGGAATGACCGTGACATCGTCCCAATCTCGTCTTCACGCTCCATTTGGTCGCTCAAATCAACGATCTCGCCTTTCAATAAACGATCAGATGCCAGCGAGAGTCGTGAAATCAAACGTGTTTGGCGACGTAAGAACGGTTGGATAAATAATAAAATCAATGCCGCGAACGATAGAATGCTCGCAATCCAAAGGGACTGGAGAATGTCGTTGTTCAACTTCCACGCGTCATATACTTTTTGTTTCTCCCTGTTCATCAAATCTTTATAATCCGATAAAGACATTTCGATTTGTTGAATCGGTCCGATCGTGTCAATGCCACGTTCCGGGCTGTACGACACAACACCTTGCTCAATCAAGCGCCGGGCAGTCGGTAACGTCAAAATTGTCTCCGGGTCAATCGTTGTCTCAGTGATTTCCCCATCGATTCGTAATTGACCATATTCCGTCGTCACCGGAAGGATGACGCCGAAATAGAAATCGTGAAATTTTTGTAAGTCTTCTGCGAAAATTTCACCTTGTTTCGTTTGCACGACACTCTTGAACCAATTGATTTCTTGTTGGAATTCGTTCTCCTTGGCACTGGCTTGTTCAAGCAATTCCGGGTCCCCAAATAAAAGGTAACCACGCGAATCATACTGTGCTCCTTGCCAATCGTTCCACAGCACGTTCAATCGGTCAATCCGTTCATCGACATCTTGCAACCATTGTTCGTTAGCTGCAACTCGTTCGTGCATGTACGTGTACATGACAATCGATCCGATCAACGCGAGCGTAAGGAACGAATAAAGGACGACCATGAGTTCGCGACCGAGTTTTTGTTTAAACCATCTGTTCAATTCACGATGCCTCCTATAATCTTCACCAGTTCGAGTGGACTGAACGGCTTGGATATAAAATAATCGACGCCAATCTCATTCGCGCAATCACGATCAGATTGTTGGCTCTTTGCCGTAAGCATCATCACTTTCGTATGTTGACGTCCCGGCAGTTTTCGCACTTTCTCAATAACCTCAAGACCAGTCATGCCCGGCATCATATGATCGACAATTACGAGATCATATTCGTTCTGCTCGATGAGCCGATACGCTTCCAGCCCGTCCGGTGCTTCATCGATGTCATAGCCTTCGTCTTCTAATGTATCTAAAACAAGCATCCGCAATACTTCTTCATCTTCTGCTAGTAAAATTTTTACCATGACGATTCCTCCATTTTTTATCCCATTTCATTATTTTAACGGATTCAGTTCGTAATCACAAAAAATAAGGGTGTACGGTGTATAACCGTAACCCTTTTTCTTCAAAACGTCTACGTTACAATGCGACGATTTCTTGCAATTCGAGCGAATAAATGAGCGTTTTTCCAATCTTGATTCCCCAAATCGCCTCAATCGCCTCACGGTAGAGCAACAGTTGAACGTGATAGCGGTCACGCAACATTTGTTTCGCTGCTTCTCTCGACTCGCTCGCGAAAAGCACTGCGTCCGATTTATAGTCGAGCAGCACGTACGTTTCCCCATCATAAAACAGACAGTCGATGATCCCTTGGATGAGTACACGTTCGTCCGTGAACGAACCGGTCGGATTGACGCGTTCTGCCGGAACCGTGTAGGTGAATGGCAATTCGCGCCATCCGGTACCCTTCTGTAGCGCCGAGGTTAACGCTAAACCCGTATCTGATGCGAAGAACGCCTCGATTTCAGGAGTGGCGAGCCGTGCCGTCTCGGCCTCGACCGGGCTGAGCATGCCCTCCATCTCCCAACGGTTGATTTGTAGGTCGAGCGGTTCAGACGGGTTGATCAATTGGAAGATAAGATGTAATGTCGTCCCCCTCTCGGCGCCCGTCTGTTTTGCTTGTTTCCATTTCGGCTCACGATAAGGCGTGTCGCTCGTTCGGAACGTCTCTTCAAACGCCGCCTGTTCGAGCTGGAGGGCGCGCTTCAATTCGGTGACCGTTTGTTTGGCGGCCGTCTCCGTCGCCGCTTGAGCAGGGTATTCATAGGCGAATGCCTTGCGGACGAAGTCCGCGATCATCGTCTCGTCTTTGACCGGGAAATCAATCGCCTCGAACTGTTTAACGTGATGAAGCTGCGCCATCATTTCTTGGAGTGTGGCGACTTCTGCCAAGTCTCCTTCACCGATGATGCGGTACGTCCACGGCGTGGCTTCTTGTTGAGGCGTAATGACCGGCAACCCCAGTTGTTCCAAGAACGGAGCAGCTCCCTCTAGTTTCAGCAGTGCCGGGGCGACCCAATCCAGGTACGTTTTCGCCTCGCGGCGGGCATCGGCAGATAAGGTCATCCCGGTCTGTTCGACGTGCAACCACTGTTGAATCTGTTTCCCCGGCTCTCTAATGGTCCCGACCAAAATCAATTTCTCTTTGGCCCGGGTAAGTGCGACATATAAGACACGCATCTCTTCGGCTTTCATCGTGGCATCAAGGTCGCGGCGAATCATCTCTTTGACGAACGTGTCTGTTTTTGTGCGTGTCACGACGTCAATCGCATCGAGTGAGATGCCATACCGTTTATGGAAGATGACACGCTGCATTTGGTCACGTTTATTGAACTGTTTACCAAGCTGGGCGACGATTGTGACCGGGAATTCGAGTCCTTTTGATTTATGGACCGTCATGATGCGGACGACGTTCTCTTCTTCGCCGAGCGAACGTGCCTCGGACAAATCCTCACCGTTGTCTTGCAGCCGATCCATCACACGCAAGAAGCGATACAAACCGCGGTATCCACTCCGTTCATACGACAAGGCCCGGTCATAGAGCGCCTTCAAGTTTTCTTGGCGCCCTTTCCCACCTGGCAAGCCGCCGGCGAAATCGTAGAAGCCGGTGTCGTTGAACACTTGTTGAATCAGTTCCGACAAACTATGGTCACGGGCGAATGTGCGCCACGCCGACAACGCGTCGAGCACATCGCCGCACTTCAGGCCGAGGTCATCCTCATCGTCCGCTTTCGCCTTGAGCGCCTCAAAGAACGAGTCTTCCGATTCAAGGCGAATCTTGGCCAGTTCCTGGTCACTGAAACCGAACATCGGCGACCGAAGGGCTCCGGCGAGCGGGATGTCTTGGAGCGGGTTGTCAATCAGTTTCAACACCGCGAGCATCATCCGAATCTCGGTCGCTTGGAAATAGCCGCCGTCCGAATCGGTATAGGCCGGGATGTTGTACTGCGTCAAAATATCCATCAACTGTTCGACGCGCTCTTTTTTCGAACGGACCAAGATGACGATGTCACGATATTCGCACGACCGTAGCAAGCCGGTCGTCTCATCAGTCACCTTGAACGGCTCTTCGCCAGAAACGAGTTCCAAAATCCGGGTGGCGATGGCACGGCCTTCGAGCTCTTGTTTCGAGAGATCCCGGCTCTCCCCGTTAACGAGGATGAGTTCAGGATTCGCCTCGAGTGCTTCGTACTCGCGGCCCGGGACGAGTCGAGCCGCCTCGTCGTAATCGATTTCACTCACTTCTTCATCCATCAGCCGAATGAACAAGTCGTTGATGCCATGCAACACTTCGGCACGGCTTCTAAAGTTCTGCGACAAATCAATCCGTTGTCCTGAACCTTCTTGTTTAAATCGAGTCGCTTTCTCGATAAACAAACGCGGTTCGGCATGACGGAACCGATAAATCGATTGTTTAATATCCCCAACCATAAACAAGTTTCCGACATGTTCGATTTCGTTGCTGACGAGCCCGATAATCGTTTCTTGAATTTCGTTTGTATCTTGATACTCATCGATCAACACTTCCGCGAAGCGTTGTTTATATAACGACGCGACCGAAGACGGTTCTTGCCCGTCTCGCAAAATGGCGAGTGCATAATGTTCAAGGTCACTAAAATCCACGAAAGCGCGCTCCCGTTTCGCTTGCTCATAGGCGGCACCGAACGTCCGCACAGTCTTCACAAGCGTCTCGACAAGTGGACGTTGTGTCATCAATACCTCTAAATAGTCAGCCCCGCTCGTGCTGGCTGGTGCAATCGCATCGCTCAATTTCTTTTTCGCTTGATCGTATGCCGGTTTCAACACTGTATGATAGACATGATGCTCGTCTTTCTTTTGAACAGATTTCATCGTGCCGAACTTGACGCTGCGAGCCGACGTCTCGAGTTCGCTCCACTTGAACGAGTCAGGATCAAGGTTCGCGAACGGCAAAATCGCCTGTTGCACGTTCTCAGATTGCGCCTCATACCCGGCGAGCCGAAGCTCGATGGCGACGCGCCGAAGTTGGCGTAACGCTTTCTCGATGTCTACCCAGAGCAAGTGTCCGAATTCGATTAACAGTTGCTCATCATCTGGGTCCCCGTCAAATTGATACAACGAGATGAGCTCGTCTAAATACGCTTCTGGGTCCGGCAGCGTGCGCGCATAGTGATAGAGTCCGAGAATCAACTCTTCAATCTCACTGTCACCACGATCGGATGTGTAGGCGTCAATTAAAGCGAAGAAGGCATGGTCTTGTTCGCCATAGGCATCTTCGAGCACGTCTTCGAGCACATCGTCCTGTAAGAGCACTAAATCCCGCTCTTCGGCGATTTTGAATGCCGGGTCAAGGTCGAGCAAATAATAATTTTCTCGAATCACTTCGAGACAGAATGAATGAATCGTGGTGATAAGCGCACGGTTCAGCATTTGTCGTTGCTTACGAATATACGTATTTTCCGGATCGTTCCGGAGCGCTTCATCGAGCGCCTTGGCGATTCGCCGCTTCATCTCCGCCGCCGCCGCGTTCGTGAATGTGACCACGAGCATGCGGTCGGCTGTCAATTCGTCCGATTCGTCTAAAAGACGGCTTGCGAGTCGTTCCACAAGTACGGCCGTCTTTCCTGAACCAGCCGCTGCCGAGACGAGGACGTGTGATCCTCTTGTATCAATGGCAGCTTGTTGATCATTCGTCCACTTCATCGGCGTCACCTCCTAATCTTGACAAGACGTCATCTTTTTCTAACTTCTTCAATTGGCGGGGTTCGTTGGACAGCGCCTCATCAAAGTGACAGACACTTTGGAATGGACACGTCTGGCAAGGACGGCGTTCTTTGTATTCATACGGCTCCACCCCGATTTCGCCGTCATACATCCCTTCCACGCTTGACTGGGCCAAGCCGAGAGCATGGTCCATCAATTGTTCGAGTTGCGGCGGTGAAACGACTTTTTTTGTCGTATTTGCGTCGAGAGTGCCATCTTTCTTATATTTGACCGGAATGACGATGGACTTTTTCTGATCCAGTTTTGCTGTTCGGTCCATCACCTCTAGAATAGCGGGATCATCGACGAGTAACCCTTGCATCTGATAGGACTCGAGTACTTTGCGTTCGGTGTCCGCATCTGTCTCGGCCGGTGCGACAAGAGGGCGATGGACGTGGAAATAGAGAGCGGCGGCTGGGGCGACGTTCTCTTGCGTCCATGCGCTCGCCTGTTCGATCAATACTTTCAAATAAATAAGCATCTGCATGGCGAGACCATAATAAATCTCAGCAAAGTCGATTTCCCGTTTGCTCGATTTATAGTCGACGATTCGAACGTAGAGTTGGTCATGGATCGAGGCTGTGTCGACCCGGTCGATGCGACCGACGAGTTCGCAAGTGGCTCCATTACTGAGTGTGAACGATACCGGCGGGAAATTACCGCTACCAAAGGCGAGTTCGAAAGCAATCGGATCGAACCCATCCCGCTTCGATTGCTCGATCAACACTTCTGCCGTCTTGCTAACGACGTCGGTCAATTTCTTTTTCAAATAGCTATACCGGTTCGAACTCATTAAAATCGCGTTTTGAATCTCTGGTGTGACAAGTTCCACAGCCGCTTCAGCAAGGGACGAACATTCTTCCCGGGTCACGTCTCTCCACTCCTTACCTTCCATTTGGACGGTTTGAGACATGTGTTCAATCGTACGATGATAGAGGTTGCCGATGTCGGGTGCCTCGAGCCGATAGAGACGACGTTCTTTCAACCGGAGTCCGTAGCGAGCGAAATGACGGAACGGACAAGCTTGGTACGTCTCGAGCCGTGAGACGCTAGCCCGAATCGAATTCGTATAAAGGGATTTGGCAACGTCTTCCGGCAACGGGACGGGGACGTTTTGGTAGAAGAGCGCACTCGTCAATAAGCGAATTCGCTCACGGCCTTCCGGATGTTTCAGCAATTCGTTATAAACGGTGAACCACTTGTCTTGAATCGGATAATGGCGGCTTAGCCGTTGCAGTTCAAGCGCCGTCACCGCTGCTGTTTGATTCACGTTCGTGATGAACGACAACTGGTCAGTCGGACGGTGCTCCCCGGCTTCTGCGAAATGGGTCGTGACGACTTTCCCGCCTCCGAGACGTGCTTTTAGATCGGCGATGAAACCCGCCGGTTGAATCGCCTTTCCGGTCCGATCGACAAGGGCATAGCTGATGAACAAACGATCGCTCGGTGCTGTGAGCGCTTTATATAGATAATAGGTCTCATCGTCAAATAAATGCTCCGTCGCCTTTCCGGCTCGGACACCGTTCTCGTGCATGAAATCGAGGTCCTGGTCGGTCAACAACTTCGACTGGGTTGATACGAGCGGGATTTGATCTTCGTTCGCCCCGAGTAAGAAGACGACCTTCTTATCGATTAAACGACCTCGAACGTAATCAGTGACCGTCAGTTGATCTAAGGAAGGCGGAACGAGCGCATAGCGCAGACTGTCGAGTCCGGTGTCCATCATCTGGAGGAACAGGTCGGTCGATAGCGTCTCATCCGGTGCGGCCGCCTCCAACTGTTCGAGCAAGTGCAACACAGCATCCCACACTTGCGTATGTTCTCGGGCTTCCAATAATCGTGCCTCTTCGAGTGCCTCGTCACGCCAATAGGCGAGGCAGGATGCCACATCAATCCGTTCTAAAAAAGTATAGACGGCGTGCGTATACGATTGCATCGTCTTGGCCGCCTTCAAATCGGCCAAGAGCGGATCGAACGTCTCCACCACAGTCTGACGATAACGATTGAGCGCCGTCTCTAAATCGAGCTCTTCGCCGGTCAACCGTGCTTCTTCCTCAGCCCGACGTTTCAAGTACCAGTCTTCATGCCAATGATAATGTTTAATGCCTCGCTCGATGACGAACGCTTCGAGTCGGTCGACCGATGTGCGTCGATGTTCCGCATCAAGGAGAATCAGTTCAGTCTTCAGTGCCCGAAATACCGGTTCCTCACGGTAGCCACGGAGCGCGAGCTCAATCGTCGCTTTCAATAGTTCTACGACCGGATGATCGAGCATCGGTTGCCGCTCATCAAGAAAGAACGGCAATCCCATTTTTTGAAGAGCTTGTGTCGCCAAGTCGCCGTACGCTTCGAGCGAACGCGACACGAAAGCGATATCGCGGTAACGGAACCCTTCCTCACGGACGAGCCGTACCACTTCACGGACGGCCGCCTCTACTTCCACGGACCGGTCGACGGCCGCATGCAACACCACGTGGGAATCAGGGCGTGTGTACGGTACTGCCGTCACTTGACCGAACGTCGCCTCAAGATAGGCTAGGCTCGAATGCTGGAAGCGTGGCGAGCCTGTATGAAGTTGATCGCTCGACGAAAGACCACGTTCAGCCAACAGTTCTTTGAAACGCATGAGCGTCCGTTGCGTCGGCCCGAACACGGGGTGAGGCCGATAAAGCGAATCGGGATCGATCGTCAACAGGACGTCGAGTGGCGCCTTCTCCGCTAAAGCGACGAGGACCGCCAGCTCTTGCTCGGAAAATTCGTTAAAGCCATCCACATAGAACCGCGTCCCGGCCAAATCGATATCCGGTAGCAGTTGCAACAAGACGTTAAAATAATCCTCGGCGTGGAGCGATTTTCCAGCCGTCATCGTCAAGAAGCCTTCATATAAAATAGAAAGATCTTGCAGCTTTAGTGACCGGTGTTGATCTCGTTCACTCAAACGGAGTAGCTGTTCAGGATCGACGAGTCCACGCTTGAGGAGCGTGATCAATTGATTCAATTCTTCATAAAAGCCGAACTGGTTCATCGTTCGGCGGAACAACGTCAACCGGTCCTCGTTCATTTCCACGACACGGCGCAACAGCAGATGTGTCCCCGTCTGATCTAAAAACTGATCGGTCGCGACGCCTCGATCGCGCATCATCAAAAAGGCAAGACGACGCATCGATAATACTTGAACTCGAGTCGACCCGTTCAAGCCATCTGTCATCGCCATTTTTCGTTCCATTTCAAACGACATTTGATCTGGCACAAGTAGATAGATGGTCGGTCCGCTCGGGTCACGCTTCAAATCTTGAATGATTCGTTTCATCATCCATTCGCTTTTTCCGCTTCCGGAACGCCCGACATGAAAAGTAACTGTCATTTTAGCGAACACCCCTTCCCTTTTTTCTTATATTATGACCCATTCGGAGTCGTTTGTAGAGGGAAATCCCTCCATACCCCTATAAGAAAATTAGCCGACCCTCTTCAGTCCCATTTCTATCAAAAATCGATTAGACTGAACATATGAGGGGGAATGATAATGAGTGCATATGAACAATTCGGAGGCGAGCGGGCCGTCCAACAACTCGTGGACGCTTTCTACGATCTCGTCTACGCCGATCCGGTCCTGTTACCTTTATTTCCAGACGACAAAGAACGGGTAAAAGCGCATCAATTCGAGTTCTTGACCCAGCTACTCGGTGGGCCTAAACTATATACGGAACGTCGTGGCGGCGGTAATTTGGCGATGATTCATCGCGACCACCCCATTTCGGAGATACACGCCGGCCATTGGCTCGGCTGCATGGAGCAAGCGCTCAAAACGGTCGATGCGCCCGAGTCGATTAAACAACAGCTGTTCCATCGCTTGATCATGTCATCCTCGAACGTCGTCCGCGTCTGCTCGCACCATTTTGAGTAGTCAGCCTTCTGAAAAGCGGGTATGATAAGAAAGTAAGTAAAGGAGGTCGTTTTTTATGACAGAAGAAGAAAAGAAAGAGGCCGTTTTGTCTGATGAAGAAACGGAAGAAGTAGAACCGACGGCAGTCCTCGCCGACGCTCTCGATGAGGATGAAGAGGAAGAGGAAGAAGACCAGCCTGAAGAAAAGAACATGGACCATATTAAAGGCGTGTTCAACTATCCGCATGAGAATGGACGAGAGTATCGCGTCGTCTTCTATAACGATCGTAAAAATCTCGTCTTCCGTGAACTCGGGAACGGGAAAGTCGAGTTCGTCGGGCGTTTCACAGACGAGACGTATGACCAAGAAAACGAAGCAGAGATGCGTGAATTCGGGGAGCAACAGCTCGAGAAGATTCTTGCGGATCGCCTTAAATAAAAAATCACCCGCGTGGTGATTTTTA
>NZ_QSGS01000020.1 GCF_003467445.1 Exiguobacterium sp. AM39-5BH | reverse complement strand
TTTATTTAATTTCATATGTCGTCGCGGGGTGGAGCAGTCTGGGTAGCTCGTCGGGCTCATAACCCGAAGGTCGTTGGTTCAAATCCAGCCCCCGCAACCAATTTTAACGTCGCGGGGTGGAGCAGTCTGGTAGCTCGTCGGGCTCATAACCCGAAGGTCGTTGGTTCAAATCCAGCCCCCGCAACCAATTTTTAAATGAGATAGCGAAACGATGACGTTTCGTGTTTTTTTTTGCGTAAAATTGAGTGTACAATGAGTACGTATCGCTAGAACCGACTAAAGGAGAAACATCATGTATACATTGATTACCCATTCTGCGGCTGAGACGCAGGCAGTGGCAGAGAAGTTGGCCACACTTGTCAAAGCCGGGACGGTCATAACGCTGAACGGTGACCTCGGTGCCGGTAAGACGACGTTCACCCAGGGCTTTGGTAAAGGTCTCGGTGTCACGCGCAACGTCAACAGCCCGACGTTTACGATCATGAAGCAATATCAAGGGCGCTTGCCGCTCTACCATATGGACGTCTATCGTCTCGAAGATACAGGGGACGATATCGGCCTCGAAGAATACATCAACGGCGATGGTGTGGCCATCGTCGAATGGTCGAACTTGATTGAGTCGTCGCTTCCGACGGAACGGCTCGCCATCACAATCGAGCGGCTCGGGGACGAGGAACGTCAACTGACATTCGCACCAGTCGGCAATGTCTATAATGCGCTCGTGAAAAAGGTGCTCGCATGAAGCAATTGATGATTGATACGGCGACGACACGTCTATCTGTCGCCCTCAGCGAACACGGCCAAATCCAAGCGGAGGCGACGGTCATGGTCTCGAAAAACCATGCTGTCACGCTCATGCCAATGATCGAACAGCTCATGAGCGCGGTCAAATGGACACCGACCGAGCTCGAACGCATCGTCGTGACGACGGGGCCTGGATCGTATACTGGCATACGCATCGGTGTCACGACCGCGAAGACGCTCGCTTACACGCTTCAACTCCCGCTCGTCGGGGTCTCGGCGCTCTGTCTCATGGCGGCGGCCCCGAATACGGAGCTCCCGGTCGTCGCGCTCATTGACGCCCGTCGTGGCAATGCCTATATCGGCCACTATCAACAGAACGAGGCCGTGACACCGGATTGTCACGCCTCTGTCGTAACTTGGCTTGAAGCTAATGTGACAGGACCGTTTATCGTCGTCGGTGACGTCGAACCGTTCCGTGAGGCACTCGCGTCTTACGACTATACTGAAGCACCGGCTGCTCACAGCTATGGACGGGCGAGCGATCTCGTCGCCTTAGGTCACGTCACGGACGATGTCCATGCGTTTGAGCCTGAGTATCTCCGCCTCGCTGAAGCGGAAGCGAAATGGCTTGAGGGACAAAACAATGGCTGATATTAAAATCCGGCGCATGAACTGGCTCGATGTCGAAGAAGTGACGAAAGTCGAAGAGGCGTCGTTCGCCATCCCGTGGACGAAAGAAGCGTTCATGAACGAGATGCTCAAGAACGAGCAGGCGGTCTATTTCGTCGCTGTCCATGAACGTCGCGTCGTCGGATTCGTCGGCGTCTGGCAAATCGTGGACGAGGGACATATCACGAATATCGCCGTCTTGCCAGAATACCGTGGGCAAGGCATCGGCAATCTGCTGTTGACGCAACTCATTGCGTTCGCCCGCTCGAAGTCATTGGCGGCGCTCACGCTCGAAGTGCGCGTCTCGAACATCGGCGCTCAAAAGCTATATGAACAGTTCGGTTTTGAAAACGCCGGCCGCCGGAAACGGTATTATCAAGACAACAATGAAGACGCCTATATCTACTGGGCGAAGTTAGGAAGTGAATCAGAATGAACACATCGCTCATTCTCGCGATTGAGTCGAGCTGTGATGAGACGTCTGTCGCGCTTGTGCGGGACGGTAAGACGCTCTTATCGAACGTCGTCTCGTCGCAGATTGAAAGTCATAAACGGTTCGGTGGAGTCGTGCCCGAGGTCGCCTCGCGCCACCACGTCGAACGGATCACGTACGTCATCGATGACGCCCTCAGTGAGGCCGGTGTGACGATGCAAGACGTCGACGCCGTCGCGGTCACGCAAGGACCAGGTCTCGTCGGGGCGCTCCTCGTCGGCATCAGTGCGGCCAAGGCGCTCGCGTTCGCCCATAGTAAACCGCTCATCGGCGTCCACCATATCGCCGGGCACATTTACGCGAACGAACTCGTCGAAGAGATGGAGTTTCCGCTCGTCTGTCTCGTCGTCTCAGGCGGACATACAGAGCTTGTCTATATGCCGGAGCACGGCGTGTTTGAAGTCATCGGTGAGACGCGTGACGATGCGGCCGGAGAAGCGTACGACAAAGTCGCACGGACGCTCAGCCTGCCTTACCCGGGCGGTCCGGCCATCGACCGTCTCGCAGCCGACGGGGAAGACACGTATAAGTTCCCACGGGTCCGCCTCGAGGCAGGAAGTTTCGATTTCAGCTTCAGCGGACTCAAGTCGTCAGTCATCAATGCCGTCCATAACGCCGAACAGCGCGGGGAGACGGTCATCCCTGAAAACTTGGCGGCCAGCTTCCAAGCGAGTGTCGTCGAAGTGCTCGTCGAGAAAGCGATTCGTGCCGTGAACGAAAAAGGCGCGAAACAACTGCTCGTCGCAGGTGGCGTCGCGGCCAACCGTGGACTCCGCGCTGCACTTCAAGAAGCGACGGACCGTGAAGGGATCCATCTCGTCATCCCACCGCTCAATCTATGCGGAGACAACGCCGGTATGATCGGGGTCGCGGCCCATCACGCGTATGTGCGCGGCAAGCGCGATACACTGGCGATGAATGCGGTTCCTGGGTTATCCTTAGAAGAGAGCATGACAGTCTAGGGGGAAAATATACAGATGATGAAACGCATAATCATTGGAGGTCTGGTCGTACTGCTCGTCTCGCGACGTTTTTGCAAGTACGAGAGATCATCCGCGCTTATAATATCGCTTATCAAGAAGAAATCGTGCCGGAAGCGGCACGCGTCCGGTCACTCACCGGAGCGGAGTCGATCGAAGGCATTGGCAGGGTCACCGGGGAGAACACGCTCGTCGAGACGCTATACGGCTATAAGAGCCTAGACGATCAAGATATCGAGAGCGTCATCGTCGTCGACCGCAACCTCGGCGTCCAACCGAAAGCGAGCGACGCGTATTACGAGATCGCCCCGGGTCGGGAAGCGACCGAAGAAGAAGCGGCTAAGTTCGAGGACATCATCAACGAATTTGACGAAGAGCAACTGTTCGCGCAAGTCATCTCGACGCATGAGGCGAAGTATGTGACGAACCGTGAGGAGACGCTCACGTTCTACAAAGTGTTCGTCCGTGACGTCGATACGAACGAGTACGTGTTCTTCATCACGGAAGACGGCCTCAAGCTCGACTTCCATACACGCGGGTTCCAACCGCTACGTTACTTCTAACTATTAAAAGGGAGGCCGATCTCCATGTTGGAGACGGCTTCCCTTTTTTATATGTCCGGATGATGTTTGTTCTGTTTGTACCACATGTTCACCCAGCTCACGACGTAGACAATCAGTGCGAGCACCCACATGAGGAGCGTCGACTGATAGAAGTGTCCCCACACCGAGCCCGGGGCGTAAAAACTGTGCACGGTCACATCGACCGGCCAGACGACGAGGCGGATGAACAGTGTGCTCATAAGCAGGCCGCTCAACAAGCTGATGATGATGCCGCTCCACGTCTGAATGATGAAGCCGATGACGACCGGCAAGAAATAAAACAAGAACGACGGGACGTTCGTCGGTTCCCCACGGATCAGTTCGGATACGAATTCCGTCCCCGTCGGCACGATGTAGGCAAGACCGGTCAGGAAAGCATGCATCCATTCGATTCGCATCGCACGGAATCGCATCATGAATGGAGCTCCTCCCATTCCGCATACAGTGCCGTGATGGATTCTTTCGTCGCATCGGATTCGGTCGACAGTTCCTGTGCCCGGGCGAAGTCGTTGAAGACGTCCGGTTCACACAACAGCTGCTCGATTTCCTCGAGACGTGCCTCATGTTGCTCAATCGTGAGCTCGATTTCTTCGATCCGTTGTTTCATCCGGCGTTCTTCGCGTTGCTGCTCCTTGTCGGCGCGCTGTTTCTTGACGACAACTTGTTTCGTCTCAACGCGTGCGAGTCGGGCCAGTTCTTCAAGTTCTTCTTTCTTCTCGACGTAGTACGAGTAATCACCGAGGTATTCTTCGATGCCGTTCGGCGTAATTTCGAGGACACGTGTCGCGAGCCGGTCGATGAAGTACCGGTCGTGCGAGACGAACAGGATCGTGCCTGGGTAGTCGACGAGGGCGTTCTCGAGGATCATCTTCGAGTCGAGGTCCAAGTGGTTCGTCGGCTCATCCAAGATGAGCAAGTTCGGTTGCTCGAGCTTTAGTTTCGCGAGCGTCAAGCGGGCCCGTTCCCCACCCGACAATTCATGGACACGTTTCATGACGTCGTCACCGCTGAACAAGAACTGACCAAGCAGGCTCCGCACTTCTTGTTCGCGCATGAGCGGCCAGTCGTTCCAAATCTCGTCGATGACGCGGTTGGCGTCCGACAAGTTGTGTTGCTCCTGGTCGTAGTAGCCGATTTCGACGCCGGTGCCGTAGCGGATGTCACCGGTAAGGGGCGGCTGTTGTTTCGTCAACACTTTCAAGAGCGTCGATTTGCCGACCCCGTTCGGGCCGACAAGGGCGACCGATTCGCCGCGCTGCAGTTGGAAACGCAAGTGCTGCGCGATCGGTTCCTCATAGCCGATCGAGAGGTCGTTACCGCTCAACACGTCGTTCCCGCTCTGGCGTTTGATTGAGAACGAGAGGACGGCACTGCGCTCATCACCGTCTGGCGCTTCCATCCGGTCGACTTTCTCGAGACGCTTGCGGACACTCTGGGCCCGCTTCGTCGTGGTCGCGCGGGCGATGTTACGCTGAATGAAGTCCTGCATCTTGGCGATCTCTTCTTGTTGTGACTCAAACTGCTTCTTCTCTTGCTCATAGATGGCGGCCTTCTGCTCGAGATACTTCGTATAGTTGCCGACGAAACGACGGCTGCGGTGGCGTGACAGTTCGTAAACGACGGAGACGACGCGATCGAGGAAGTAGCGGTCATGGGAGACGATGAGGACGGCGCCTTTATAACCGCTCAAATACTTCTCGAGCCAGCCGAGCGTCTCGATGTCCAAGTGGTTCGTCGGCTCATCCAAGATGAGCAGGTCTGGACTTTGCAGGAGCATCTTCGCGAGGGCGAGACGTGTCCGTTGTCCACCGGAGAGGGTATCGATACGGCGCTCGAAGTCGTCCGGATAGAAGCGCATCCCGTGAAGCACAGAGCGGATCGTCGCCTCGTATTGATAGCCGCCGCGGTCTTTGAACGTATGTTGTTCTTCATCGTAAGACGACAGCAGGCGCTCATAGGCGGCCGGGTCGTTCAAGATGCGTTCAGAACCCATGTCTTGTTCCATACGGCGGAGCGTCTTCTCCTGTTCGATCAAATCGGTGAAGACGGTGAGCATCTCGTTCCACATCGTCTCGTTCGACTCTAACCCTGAATCTTGGGCGAGATAGCCGATCGTCACGTCTTTCGGTTTCATGATATCGCCTGAGTCATAGTTGTATTCCCCGGCGATGACTTTGAGCAATGTCGACTTGCCGGCGCCGTTCCGGCCGACGAGGGCGACGCGTTCGCCTTCTTGAATTTCGAGTTTGACGTTCTCTAAAATCGGCTCGACGCCGAATGATTTCGATAAGTTATTGACTTGCAGTAGGATCAAGTGAAAAAACCCCTTTCTCTCTATTTAGTATACTTTATTTCTTCCCCATTTCAGGTATATTCATTGAGTGGTCATGTGAATTCGTTTACAATCAAGGTGTATGAAATTAGATTCGTTTGAAACGCGTCGTAAAAAGGAGGCTCTTTCCGTTGAGTCAAAACGAACCAAAGATTCCGCAAGCGACAGCCAAACGGTTGCCACTATACTATCGGTTTATCCAAAGCCTACATTCATCAGGAAAACAGCGTGTCTCTTCTGCTGAACTGAGCGAGGCGGTCAAGGTCGACTCGGCCACGATCCGTCGCGATTTCTCGTACTTCGGTGCGCTCGGTAAAAAGGGATATGGCTATAACGTACAGTATCTGTTAGACTTTTTCCGTAAGACACTGAATCAGGACGAGATTACGAACGTCGCCTTGGTCGGGGTTGGTCATCTCGGGACAGCTTTCGTCAACTATAACTTCCTTAAAAACAATAACACACATATCGTCGTCGGGTTCGACGCAGACGAGACAAAAGTCGGCACGACGATGTCCGGTGTCCCGATTCATCACGTCGATGAGATGGAACAGATTATGAAGCAAAACAAGATTGACGTCGCCATTTTGACGGTGCCGTCTGCCTATGCACAGCCTGTCGCGGATGACTTGGTCCGCTTCGGTATTAAAGGCATCTTGAACTTCACGCCGGCCCGTCTCACGGTGCCGGATACGGTCCGCGTCCATCATATCGACTTGTCGATCGAACTCCAGTCGCTCATTTACTTTATGCAACACTATCCATCTGCTGAGGGGGTCCATCAATAATGGAATTACTATCATCGTTGCTCGTCGTCGGTATTCCAGGAGGCGCAAGTATCTTCATTATCGCCATCGTCGCGCTCATCATCTTCGGGCCGAAGAAATTGCCTGAGTTCGGCCGTGCCGCCGGACAGACGCTCCGTGAGTTCAAAAATGCCACAAACGGCATGATGAACGAACATGACGAGAAAGATAAGAAAGAACTTGAGAAGAAAGAGCAGTAAGCGATGAGCCATCAACCTGATCAAGAACGGGCACTGTCCGACCACTTGACAGAGCTGCGGAGACGACTGATGCTGTCGGCATTTGTCGTCTTTGCCTTCTTTTTGATTGCTTTGCCGAGTGTCAAATATGTGCTCGCCTATCTCCAGGCCGACCTCGTCGAACGAGGCCTTGAATTGAACGCCTTTGGGGTCGCGGACCCGCTCATGATTTACTTGAACTTGGCGCTCGTCATCGGGCTCGTCGCGGCTGGTCCGTTTCTACTGTATCAACTGTGGGCGTTTGTCGCACCTGGTCTGCATCCGAACGAGCGGAAAGCGACGCTCGCCTATATTCCGATCATCTTTATCTTGTTCCTCGTCGGTTTGGCGTTTGCCTACTATTGGTTGTTCCCGCTCGTCCTCGATATCTCGACGAACCTCGGGCAAGACCTTGGTCTGACGCAAATCATCGGGGCGTCGAACTACTTCACGTTCTTGCTGCAACTGACCATCCCATTCGGACTGTTATTCCAGTTGCCGGTCGTGACGATGTTCTTGACGCGCATCGGTGTCGTGACGCCGTACTTCCTGTCATCGATTCGGAAGTACGCCTACTTCGCCTTGTTCGTCGTCGCGGCCTTTATCACGCCGCCGGATTTGACGTCGCACCTCATGGTGTCACTGCCGCTCTTCTTCTTGTATGAGATCAGCTTATCAATCTCACGCATCACGTACCGGGGCGTGCTCCGACGTGAGAAAGAGGCGATGGTGAAAGAACAGATGGATTTGATGAAACAAATGAATGAGAAGTAAGCGGGGCGACCTCGCATACACAAAAAGGCACGGATCTCCCGATACAGGGCGACCGTGCCTGTTTTGTTTAGAACGGATTATAAAAACGGCTGCCGTCATAAAATGTCACACTGAACGAGAAAATCGTCAGCAACAAGACAAGGCCGATCGCCAAGAAATCGGCACGCGTCATCGGGCGCTGATTGTACCACGTCCGTTTTCGCTCGGCACCGAAGCCACGCAAGTCCATGGCGTTACTGACCGTCTCGATCCGTTCGAGACTCGTGAACAGTAGCGGGAGCAGGATATTCAAGCTATGCTTCGCTCGTTTCAAAAGTGGACCGTGGGTGACGGTGACGCCGCGCGCTTCTTGCGCGTCCGCGATGGTGCGGAAGTCTTGTTGGACGTCCGGAATATACCGCAACGCGAGCGAGACCGCGAACGCCACTTTATACGGTACACCGATTCGATTCAACGATGACGCGAACTCGGTCGGATGGGTCGTCACGAGAAACAAGACGGCGACCGGCACGATGACACTGTATTTCAAGATGAGATTGAACAAATAAAACAGTTGCTCTGCCGTCAACGTGAAACGGCCGATGCCTTCCCACAGGACGTGACGTGTCCCGTATATGGCCACACCTTGCTCGGGTTCGAACAGATAGACGGCAAAGGCGTTAATCAGGACGAACAAGGCGGTGAACACGAGAACGAATCGGACTTCGCGAAACCGGATGCGAGACACGAGGAACAGTCCGACGCTCGCGAGCCCTAATAGAAGCAGGACGCGCGTGTCGTATGTGAACATCGTCGCCGTCGTCCATAAGAGAAAACCGATTAACTTGGTCGTCCCTGTCAGACGATGGACGGGTGAAGGTCTCTCGATATAACCAAGCATTTCTACTCCCATTGGGCACGCTCCTTTCGTTCGGCTTGAATCACCGAATGAAGGAACGGCCGGACCTCGATGTCGAGATGCTGCGCCACGGTGAAGAGGGACGTTTGTTTGAGATGGGCATGACGCAACAACGACTCTTGGGCGAAGAGGGCAAACGGCTCGCCCGCATAACGAATCCGGCCGGCCTGAAGCAAGCAGACTTGGTCGCTATACTCGAGAACGAGATGCATATCGTGTGTGATGATGAGCAAGGTCATCCCGTCCTGTTTTAAGCGCTCTAAAAAGTCCATCATCTCGGAGTAATGCCGATAATCCTGTCCCGCCGTCGGTTCGTCGAGAATCAATACGTCAGGTTGGCGGACGAGAATCGAGGCGATGGTCACACGCTTCTTCTGACCGAAGCTCAGCGCTTGAATCGGCCAATTGCGAAACGGATATAACCCGCAACGTCGAAGAGTCTCCTCGAGCCGGCGCTCTTCTTCGTCCACATCTAACGCGAGTGCCTGCATCCCGTACCGGACTTCTTCGCGTACGGTCTGTTTCGAAATCATATGATTTGGATTTTGCAGGACGAACCCGATTCGTGTGGCCCGCTCGGCGATCGACTGTTTCGTCACGTCTGTCCCGTTCAAACGAATCTGTCCGCTCGTGACTCGTTGATATCCGCTCAATACTTTGGCGAGCGTCGACTTGCCGGCGCCATTTTGGCCGACAAGTGTCGTCAACGTACCGATCTCACAGCGCATCGATACCTCTTCTAATACGGTCTCGTCTGTCTGATAGCGGAAGCTGACGTGATCGAGTTCGAGTGAAGGAGACGCCTCAGAAGGGACGGGTAGCGTCTGAGTGTTCAGTCTTGATACGATCGGTTGCCGCTCGAACCGGTCCAGAAAGGCTTCTGGTTGGCTCGGTTTGTCGTCTGGCCGGATTGATATGTCCGCCCAACGTGCCGCACTCAAATAGAGCGGTTCCCGTAAACAGGCGCGAGCGAGGCTGCCGTCGCTCAACACGTCGTCGGGATGCCCATCGGCGACAATCTCACCGTCGACGACGACAATCATTCGATCGAATGGGACGGACAACACATCTTCGATTCGGTGTTCGACGACGACAAGTGTCCGTTTCGTTTCACGTTGCAAGCGATCCAGCAGTGCCATCGCCTCGCTTCCGGCGAGCGGGTCGAGATTGGCAAGTGGCTCATCAAACAACAAGATATTGGCATCTTCGACGAGAACACCCCCTAAGGCGGCCCGTTGTCGTTGCCCGCCGGATAAATCGTTCAGTCGATGGGTGAGCAGGTGGGCGACGTCGGTCAGACGGGCGACACGTTCGACGGTGTCATGCATCTCAGGACGAGCGACTTGTTTGTTTTCTAAGGCGAACGCGATATCTTCACCGACAGACAAGCCGATGAATTGGGTGTCTGGGTCTTGCAGGACGGTTCCAATCAAAGCGGAACGATCAAAAAGGGAGAGCGTCCGTGCGTCGATGCCGTTGATGAGAACGTCTCCTTCCCACGTCCCAGGGTAGGAGAACGGGATGAGTCCGTTGATGCATTGGGCGAGTGTACTCTTGCCCGATCCCGATGGTCCGACGATCAAGACGCGCTCTCCTTCTTCGATCGTCAAATTGATGTCGCGCAGTGTCGGTTCGGATTGACTGCGATACGTAAATGAAAAACGGTTGAACTGAATGGTCATGTCGAGCCCTCCAAGCAAAAGGAGCTGACCATGATTCATATCATGCAGCTCGTTTAATCATGCTTCTCGTTTGAGACTTCCTGCTTTACTACGTGTGTTGGCATAAGCGACGAGGAGCAACGTGCCAATCACTCCGACCGTCAAAATGTTCGACGTGGCCGCAACTGCGCCTTGGACGAATACTTTGTTCGCCGGCTCCGCATAAATCAAAATATCAAGGACCGGTGCAATCAAAATCCAACCGATTGCTTGCACGATGGCCTGCGTCACGTTAAAGAGCAAGATGCCTTTCGTCGTGAGGCCGCCTGCCTCGATATTGATGCGACGCGCCACGAGCCCAATCCCGAATCCGACGAAGCCGGAGACGATGACCCAGCTCCACCAAGGTGAGCCATAAAGAATTGCGTCTTTTAAGGCATGTCCGATCAATCCAATCAAGCCAGCCGTGACAGGTCCGAATAAGATGGCCATAAAGGCTAGAAAAGCGTAAGACGTTTCAATCGATGTGTTCGGTACACCGGTCGGGATGGCCGCGAATCGGCTTAAGATGATAAAGACGGCTGCGCCGACGCCGGTCGCCACGATTTGTTTCGTTGTAAATGTGTTCATGAAAAATTCCTCCTTATTTGGTTTTCAGACAAATTCGCCAGTCGTTACCGATGCCGATTTCGTATGCATGCGCGAATGAGCCTTGGTTGAGGGCGATGGCGACTTGATCGAGCGAGTTGATATAGACGACACCCGAACCGATTGGGACATCGGCGAACGACCGGCCGAACAGCAGAGACTGCTCGTAGATGGTGCGGCCGCGATGGTCGACCGTGACAGTCACACGGCTACCGATGTCGATGCCGGCTTCCCGGACGAGGGAGACGGGAATGTTCGTCCATACATTTCCGAAACGAATGTCGAGAATCTCAACGATACCGATGGTGTGGTCGCCTTGTCGTTGTGCCGGTGTCCGGTCGAGCAGAACAATCTCCTCAAGTGGAAGCAGCGGACCGACATCCTCAAACGTGATGGCGTGGCTCGAGAGACGCGCCCCGGTAAACGCGAAGATGTCTCGGCCGTGGAACGTGTACGACTCGCCCATGTGCGGCAGGCGGTGTTTGTGATCATCCAATTGACGCACTTCGGCAATCAATCCGGCTTGGCAAAGGTGTGTCAACGTCCCGTTATCCGGGGTGATGACATATTGGTTGGCACGCGTGCGTGCGACGACGCTCTTTCGGTTCGATCCGACGCCAGGGTCGACGACCGACACGAATACGGTCTGTCCCGTCCAATAGGGTACGGTTTGGACGAGCCGATACGAGGCTTCCCAAATGTGGAACGGTGGGATGTCGTGCGTCAAATCAAAAATACGAATGCTAGGATTAATGCTATGGGCTACGCCGTACATCGCACTGACCGCCCCATCACTCACACCAAAATCCGATTGCAACACCAATGCTTCTGTCATCTTCGTCTCCTCCTTCCGGACATGCGCCCACAAAAAAGACACCACGCCCTAATTGCTCAGGACGTGATGTCTGATCACGTGGTACCACCTTCGTTCATGGTCTGACTCGCATCAAACCACCTCAAGGAGTGCAAGACTCCAAGGAATGCTAACGGTATCCGCCATACCGGTCGATTCTACTGACGAGCGATTGCCCGCGTTCTGTCGACTGCTCCAGGACCATCTTCAAGTGGGAGATTCGCTTCATTTCCAGCATCAGAAGCTCTCTATACAATCTCGGTCACTATCTCTTCCTATCCGCGCATGCTATACAATTAGTCTGAAAATTTAAACTAATCTTACAACCAGTTGAAGTAGGATGCAAGCGTTTTTTATTTTTACGACAACTGACGTGCTAAACTAGTACTGACAAGGATATACAGCATCATATCGGATAAAGGAGGAGAAGCGATGGCTTGGGAGTACTATCGAGATGAACTCATCATCATCGGCGTGTTGACGACAATTTTGTTGATTGCCGTGCTAAACTTTTTGAAATCGCGATTCAAGCGGAGACTCGTCTTCTCGTTAACGTTGCTTCTCGTGGGATACGTATCGTGTATCATCGGACTCGTCCTCGTCCGCGGTTGGGACGGAATGAGCTGGAGCTTGATTGGCTTCAGTTTGTACGTGATCGGTTTCATCACCTATATCGGCGTCGTCACTTACCGCTGGTTTAAAGCAAGACGCAAGACCCATTCATGAATGAACCGTTCCGGTTGCGGGACGGTTTTTTGTTGTCACACACATAGTTCAAACTTTAGACATAATTACGTGAAAAGTTGAGCAAAGGTATTGTCAAACTGTCTTGTGAAATAGTACACTAATTTCAGAAAGTAAATGTGATATTTATCACAAACACTAACTTGCCTAACACTCAAAGGAGAGACAACCATATGAAAATCGCAGTCATCGGATGTACACACGCAGGAACAGCAGCCGTCAAAGGATTACTCGCCAAGCACGACAATCTCGACATCACGGTGTATGAACGCAACGACAACGTCAGCTTTCTCTCATGTGGGATCGCCCTCCATGTCGGCGGTGTCGTCAAACGTGCGGAAGAGCTCTTCTACGCGTCACCGACCGAACTCGAAGAACTCGGCGCGACGATGCGCATGAAGCACGACGTGTTGAACATCGACACGGAAGCGAAGACGGTCCATGCGAAAAACCTCGACACGGGAGAAGAGGTCTATGACACGTTCGACCGTTTGATCGTCACGACTGGTTCATGGCCGATCGTCCCGACGCTTCCTGGCATCGAGATGACTGGGATTGAACTCTGCAAAAACTATGGCCACGCCCAACGCATCATCGAGCGGGCGAAAGACGCGACGAACATCGCCGTCATCGGTGCCGGCTATATCGGCGTCGAGCTCGTCGAAGCGTTCGAAGTGTACGGCAAACACGTCACGTTCATCGATAGCGCCGACCGCATCTTGAACAAGTACCTCGACAAGTCGTTCACGGATCAACTTGAAGCGGACATGACGTCACGTGGCATCGACCTCGAGCTCGGCCAGACGGTCGAAGCGTTCCGCGGGACAGATGGAAACGTCACGCACGTCGTGACCGATAAAGGTGAGTTCGAGGCTGACCTCGTCATCCTCTGTGTCGGCTTCCGCCCGAACACGGGACTCCTTCAAGGCCAAGTCGACATGCTCGGCAACGGCGCCATCATCGTCGACGAGTATATGCGCACGAGCAACCCGGACGTCTTCGCCGCTGGTGACAGCTGTGCCGTCTATTACAACCCGGCGCGCACACACGCCTACATCCCGCTCGCGACGAATGCCGTCCGCATGGGAACGCTCGTCGCTGAGAACTTGATCGCACCGCGTGTCCGCTATCAAGGGACGCAAGGGACGTCAGGTCTTCGCCTGTATGATTGGAACATCGCCTCATCAGGTCTCACGGAAGAAGCGGCCGGCTTGTTCGGCCTCGACGTCGAGAGCGTCGTGGTTGAAGACGCGTATCGTCCGGAGTTCATGCCGACGGCAGAAAAAGTCGAGTTCAAACTCGTCTATGAAGTCGGCACGCATCGCGTCGTCGGTGGACAAGTTCTCTCGAAAGCGGACATGACGCAAGCGGTCAACACGTTGTCGCTCGCGATCCAAAACGAGATGACGGTCGAAGAGCTCGCCTATGTCGACTTCTTCTTCCAACCGCACTACAACAAGCCATGGCACTTCATCAACAGTGGTGCGCTCGCGGCGATGAAAGATAAAGTCAACGCATAAAAAAACTCGGGAGCCGCGGCTTCCGAGTTTTTTTATAGATAGCGTGGAGCGTCTTTCATCGAGTTGGCGAGAATCATATAGATGAGGACGTTCCCCGGCACAATCAAAAAGAGCAGACGTACACCGAGGGGCGACAAGTCGAAATACTCGGCGATGCCGCCGCAGACACCCAAGAGCGATCGGTTCGTGGCGGATTTACGAAGCGGACGTTGCATAAGCAGGGCTCCTATCTCACATGTGATATGAAAATTTTACCATATAGACCTACTGGAAATGTATAGGTTTCGTAGGTTTTTTTTCGTCTGAAGCCGGGGAAGTGGTAAGAGAAAGCTAATGTGTCACCTGGTCCTGTCAAAGGAGGAGCCCATATGGCTAAGAAGGAAAAATAACCGTACCATATCGTCACGTTCACGTTTCCAGAGGAGTCCATCTCGTATCAAGCGTTCAGCAAGTTGAAAAAGTATCACGCCGAAGGACTCGTCGGGTTCGAACAACTCGTCATCATCAAGCGTGAAGACAACGGTGCCTTCTCGTTCGAGGATGCCGTTCAACTGACACCGACGAACAAGTCGACCAAAGGCGCGCTCATCGGTATGGCCGTCGGGATTCTCGGCGGACCGTTCGGGATTCTGTTCGGTACGCTCACGGGAGGACTCATCGGAGGCACGAAAGATTTGAAACACGTCCAGAGTATTCAAGAGACGTTCAAGCGGACGGTCGGGAATATCGAGCCCGGACAGACCGGGGGTGATGGCAATCGGGGAAGAGTTCGATCACTCGGTGCTCGATGGACTGGCGGCTGAACTTGGCGGCACGGTGACACGGACAGACGAAGAACTGTGAAGGGGAGTCGGACTACATGAAGATTGGTATTTTAGGGGCCGGGAAAGTCGGACGGACGCTCGGGCGCAAGTTCGAAGACGTCGGCTATGAAGTGTTGTATGGGACACGCTCGGAGCGCGAGGGGACGCTGTCGCTCCAGGAAGTAGCATCGAATGCGCAAATCCTCTTATTGACGACACCGTTCGCGGCGGCCGTCGATTTGATTCAATCGCTCCGGGACTTGGACGACAAAATTGTCATCGATGTGACGAATCCGATTGCCAAAGAGTTCGATTCCATCGAGCGGCCGGAAGGGAAATCAGGGGCCGAGCATCTGCAGGAACTTGCGCCGCACGTCCGCATCGTCAAGGCGTTCAATCAGACCGGTGTCGAGAACTTGGAGAACCCGAACATGTCGATGATGTTCATCGCCGGTGACGAGCAAGAGTCGGTGCGAGCCGTTCAAGACCTTGCCTCGAAGATCGGCTTCGACGCCCATACGCTGCGTCACTTGAAACTGGCGCGAGAGCTCGAGTCGCTCGCTTGGCTATGGATTCATTATGCGACGAAAGAACGGAAGCACCGGAATTTCGCGTTTTACTTGAAAGAGAATAATTTCTGACGATCAAGACGGCTACGCGAGTGCGTGGCCGTCTTGCGTAGGTACACGTATAATAGGGATGAACACTAATTTCATTGTCGTAGGAGGATACACATGGGCTTCGCCATTTTGACATTTATCGTCGCGTTTATCCACGTGATCGCGGGAGCGGTCGTGTTACATAAATATCCGCAACATAAGTCGATTGCCATCAGTATGATCGTGCTCGGTTTCCTATATGGACTGTTGACGGTCGGATTTATCGTGTTATAGAAGAACATAGAAAAGACCGGTCAGACTTAGGCCTGACCGGTCTTCTCTGTCCCAAGCTGCGCGCTTGGTCTTTTCGTTAGGCCGATTTATCGGTCTTTTCTTTTTTCGCTTTTCGAGCGAGTGTCAAAATCTGATACACCTTGAAGAAGTCATACGCGGCTACGGCGATGATGAAGTACGTCCAGAAGCTGAAGCCGTACTCTTGTACCGAGTAGTAGGCGAGGACGGTGAACAGAATCCCGAATGAGAGACTGAACAAAAACATAACTTTTAAGTGTCGCGGCATCGATGCCACCTCATTTCTACATTAAGAATAATACGACCATGACGAGCGCGTTGTTGAACGCGTGAATCGCGATCGGCACGATCAAGCGACGCGTCTTGGCATAAGCGACCGTGAAGGCGAAGCTCATCGCCACGTAAACGAGAATCTTGTTGTCACCATGGATGAGCGCGAATAAGAGCGAACTGACCGCGAAGGCAATCCAGAACCCGAAGCGGGCACTCAAGTTGCCGAACAAGATGTGACGGAACAGAATCTCTTCCATAATCGGTCCGAGCAAGACGACCGAGAGCGTCATGACCGGGACGAGACGGACGATGTCCGCGATTTGCTCGGTGTTCTGGGAGCCCATGACGTCACCGGAGATCCACGTCTCAATCAAGTTGGCGACGATGACGAGCCCGTACTGCATGAGGATCCCGAGCCCGATCCATTTGACCGTGTCGTTCAGATTCGACTGGATGCCTTGCTGTTTATACAGCTTCAAGTCGGGCCACAGCAAGAAGAGCGAGATGATGATCGTCAAACTGAACCCGATGGCGAACCAAAGCCCAGTTGCCGTCGGCGTAATCCATTCCGGACGCACTCCGCTAATCAATACCGGAAAGAACTGAACAAACGCATACAGCAGAATCGGGATGATATGCCGAATCCGAATGTTAGGCGCCATCGAAAAACGGGTATTTATCGATTGGTTTGAGTTTAGTATAGCCAATTCAACACGTCCTTATTCCTAAGAGTCAACGTTCCTTTTCACCATTGTAACAAATAAGGTCTCTTGACCGCGAGTGGAAGCATTTTTTTGATGTTCCCGCTTGCATTTTCAGTCGTCTCATACTACACTAATCAGTGTTAGCACTCCTTTTTGATGAGTGCTAAAACTTACGATTCAACGATACATCATCATATTCGGAGGAGGTTTTTTCTATGTTAAAACCACTAGCGATCGCGTCATCATCGAAGTCGTGGAGAAAGAAGAAAAGACGATCGGAGGCATCGTGCTTCCTGACACGGCGAAAGAGAAGCCGCAACAAGGACGCGTCCTCGCAGTCGGTACAGGCCGCGTCACGGACCAAGGTGAGCGGATCGCGCTCGACGTCAAAGAAAATGATTTGGTCATCTACTCGAAGTACGCGGGTACCGAAGTGAAGCATGAAGGCAAAGAATACTTAATCGTTCGAGAGAGCGACATTCTCGCAATCGTAGGCTAAGACTCACCATTTTTCAAAAATCTTGTTTAGGGGGAAATGAACAATGGCAAAAGAAATCAAATTCTCAGAAGATGCACGTCATGCGATGCTTCGCGGTGTCGACGCACTCGCTGACGCGGTAAAAGTAACAATCGGACCGAAAGGACGTAACGTTGTCCTTGAGAAAAAGTTCGGCTCACCGCTCATCACGAATGACGGCGTGACCATCGCGAAAGAAATCGAACTCGAAGACCACTTCGAAAACATGGGCGCGAAGCTCGTTGCTGAAGTCGCCTCGAAGACGAACGAAGTCGCAGGGGACGGTACGACAACGGCGACAGTCCTCGCTCAAGCGATGATTCGTGAAGGTCTCAAAAACGTGACGGCGGGCGCGAACCCGATGATTCTCCGTAAAGGAATCGACAAAGCGGTTCGTCGTTCACTCGAAGAGCTAAAAGAGATCTCGAAACCGATCGAGTCGAAAGAAGCAATCGCGCAAGTCGCGGCCATCTCGGCAGCGGACGAAGAAGTCGGCGAGTTGATCGCTGAAGCGATGGAACGCGTCGGTAACGACGGCGTCATCACGATTGAAGAATCACGCGGTTTCACAACTGAACTCGATGTCGTCGAAGGCATGCAGTTCGACCGTGGCTACTTGTCACCATACATGATCTCAGATTCAGATAAGATGGAAGCGGTACTCGACAACCCGTACATCTTGATCACAGACAAGAAGATTTCAAACATCCAAGAAATCATCCCAGTGCTCGAGCAAGTCGTCCAACAAGGGAAACCAATCTTGATTGTCGCAGAAGACATTGAAGGCGATGCGCTCGCGACACTCGTCTTGAACAAGCTCCGTGGTACGTTCAACGCGGTTGCGGTCAAGGCACCAGGCTTCGGAGATCGTCGTAAAGCGATGCTTGAAGACCTCGCGACGCTCACAGGCGGCCAAGTCATCACGGAAGACCTCGGCCTCGAGCTCAAGTCGGCATCACTCCAACAGCTCGGACGCGCATCGAAAGTCGTCGTCACGAAAGACACGACAACGATCGTCGAAGGTGCTGGGGACGAAGCGGCAATCAAAGCACGCGTTCAAACGATTCGCAACCAAATCGAAGAGACATCGTCTGACTTCGACCGGGAGAAACTCCAAGAGCGTCTCGCGAAACTTGCTGGTGGTGTAGCTGTCGTCAAAGTCGGCGCAGCGACAGAGACCGAGTTGAAAGAACGTAAGCTCCGCATCGAAGACGCGCTCAACGCGACACGCGCAGCCGTCGAAGAAGGGATCGTCGCAGGTGGTGGTACGGCGTTCATCAACGTCATCCCAGCCGTTCGCGCGTTGCTCGGAGAAGTGACAGCGGATGAAGCGACAGGTGTCAAACTCGTCCTTCGTGCCCTCGAAGCACCGGTCCGTCAAATCGCGGAAAACGCGGGTGAAGAAGGTTCGGTCATCGTCGAGAAACTCAAGAACGAATCGGTCGGCATCGGCTACAACGCCGCGACGGGCGAGTACGTCGACATGATCGCACACGGTATCGTCGATCCGGCGAAAGTGACGCGCTCAGCGCTTCAAAACGCAGCATCCGTCTCAGCCATGTTCCTCACGACAGAAGCAGTCATCGCAGACAAGCCAGAACCAGCAGGCGCTGGCGGCGGCATGCCTGACATGGGCGGCATGGGTGGAATGGGCGGAATGATGTAAGTCCATTCTTCAAAATTAAAAGGGAGAAACTCGAGTTATAGAGTTTCTCCCTTTTAATATGATTCTCAATCTAATATTGATGCTACAAGATGACTCCTATTGGATTATAATTAGTATAAGTAATCTTCCAGAGAACTAGAAAACAATAGATTTATAAACGACAGATTCTGAATAAACATAGAATGAGGTATTTAAAATGATTAATTTTCAAGATAAAGTAAGTTTTATTTGGTCAATCGCAGAGGTTTTACGAGGGCCATACAAGCCAGAAGACTACGGGAAAATTGTACTGCCATTAGCCGTATTACGTCGATTTGACTGTGTGTTAGAAAGCACGAAAGAAGAAGTACTGGCAAAAGCTGATCAATTTTCATCAATGAGTGAAGAGGCTCGCGAACCAATTTTGAATCGCATCTCTAAGCAAAATTTTCATAATATAAGTAAATATGACTTTAGTAAGCTATTAACGGATTCGGATAATATCGCTGATAACTTACGCGACTACATAAATGGGTTTTCAAAAGTGGCACGTGACATTATGGATCACTTTGATTTTGATCGTCAAATCGATAAGTTAGATCAAAATGACTTATTATATTTGACGATTAAACGCTTCAGCGAAATCGACTTACATCCTGAAACGGTTTCGAATATTGAAATGGGTTATGTATTTGAGGAATTAATCCGTCGATTTAATGAGAATGCAGAAGCCGGGGACCATTATACGCCTCGGGAAGTGATTACCTTAATGACCCATCTATTGTTCTTACATGACGATGCAAGTGTCCTAACCAAGCCGGGTTTAACACAAACATTGTACGACTGTGCTGCTGGGACTGGCGGAATGGGGTCTGTAGCTCAAGATTATCTATCAAGTCAAAACCCTACGGCGCACTTGGAATTTTTCGGACAAGAAATCAACCCAGAATCATATGCGATTTGTAAAGCAGACTTACTTATTAAAGGTGAAGATGCACGAAATATTCGCTTAGGAAATACATTGTCCAACGACCAGTTCTCTCGTGAAAAATTTGATTATCTCATTTCGAACCCTCCATATGGAGTAGATTGGAAATCATACGAGAAACCAATCAAAGAAGAACATGCGCAACAAGGTTTCAATGGACGGTTTGGTCCAGGGACACCTCGTACGAGTGATGGGCAACTACTATTTTTATTGCATTTATTATCGAAGATGAAGCCTGTAACACCTGAAAATCCACAAGGTTCACGTCTGGCCATTATTATGAACGGATCTCCTTTATTTACAGGAGATGCTGGTTCTGGTGAAAGTGAAATTCGTAAATATGTGCTTGAAAACGACTTGGTGGAAGGCATCGTGCACTGCCGAACGACCTTTTCTACAACACAGGGATTGCAACGTACATTTGGATTTTAACAAACAACAAAGCGCCGCTGTATAAAGGAAAAGTGCGGTTAGTGAATGCCGTCAGCTTCTCGAAAAAGATGAAAAAATCTATGGGTAGCAAGCGTAATGAAATTACAGAAGAACAAATCAATGAAATCGTGCGTTTATACGGGGATGCGCAGCCACATGAAAATGTAAAGATTTTCGATAATGAAGACTTTGGTTATTCAAAAATTATAGTAGAACGCCCGTTACGATTGAACTTCCAAGTGAGCGAAGCGCGTTTAGCACGTGTTGCTGAAGAAAAAGGGTTTGTGAACTTAGCAACATCGAAGAAGAAAGGCGATGCAGGTCACTTCGAAGTCGAAGAAGGGAAGAAGCTACAAACACAAATTTTATATGTGTTACGTACATTAGAGAGCGATAAAGTATATAAAAATCGTGATGAGTTTACGAAGGTGTTAAAAGCTGCTTTCAAAGAAGCAGACATCAAAGTTGGAGCACCGGTATTAAAAGCGATTCTAGCAGGTCTTTCTGAAAAAGATGAAACAGCTGATGTATGTATGAAAAACAAAACAGAGATCGAGCCTGATTCAGATTTACGTGATACAGAAATCGTTCCGTTAAAAGAAAAGATTGAAGACTATTTTGCTCGTGAAGTGTTACCTCATGTTCCAGATGCATGGATTGATGAATCCAAAACAAAAATCGGCTACGAAATTCCATTTACCCGTCAGTTTTACAAATATACTGCCTTACGCAGCTCAGCGGAAATTATGGATGAGATTCGTGCGTTGGAAGCGGAGATTGCTGAGCAGTTGGGGAGGGTTTTGGGGTGAGTAATAAGCAGTGGCCAAAGAAAAAAATATCATGGTTATTCGATGTAATAGGTAGTGGTACTACACCTTCAGCATCAAATGGAATGTATTATAACTCTCCAGATATTGCTTGGTTAAATACAGGTGATTTAACAGATAGTTATATAGAAAAAACATCTAAATATGTGTCTCAACAAGCATTAGATGAATTTTCAGCCTTAACTGTTTTTCCTAAAGATTCTTTAGTTATGGCTATGTATGGGGCAACCATTGGTAAACTAGGCATAACTAAATATGAAACAACTACTAATCAAGCATGTTGTGTGTTATCAAAACCTAGAGAAGTTATTACTAAATTTATTTTTTATTGGTTAATGGGACATCGTACAGAAATTATTAATCTTTCTCAAGGTGGAGGACAGCCAAATATTAGTCAAGGCATTATTCGAGATATCAAAATAGCTGTACCACCCGTAGAATTGCAAAATAAAATAGTAGCTTTTATTGATAAGGAATTTGAAGAAACTAATCAATTAATTAATAAAAAAGAAAAGATGATTAAGCTTTTAGAACAACAACGCCAATCAATTATCACAGAAGCGGTAACAAAAGGGTTAAATCCGAATGTGAAAATGAAAGATTCAGGTGTTGAGTGGATTGGTGAGATTCCAGAGCATTTTGAAAAAACTTTAATTAAATATATTAGTGACATAAATATGGGACAATCACCAAGCTCTGAAGATGTAAATGTATTAGGAGATGGTTTACCATTCTTACAGGGAAATGCAGAGTTTGGTGAATTTTATCCTACACCTAAATTATTTAGTACAAGCATTAATAAACAATCAAAGCTAAATGATATATTACTCTCAGTAAGAGCACCAGTTGGAGCTATGAATATTTCTAATCAAATTTTTGGCATAGGTAGAGGCCTATGTTCAATTACTCCTAAAATTGAAATGAAATTTTTGTGGTATTGGCTGATAGGGTATAACGAATATCTAAAATCATTTTCGACTGGATCAACATTTGAGGCCATTTCAATTGATGATATAAAAAATTTTGTTATATGTGTACCTGAAAAAAATGAACAACTAGAAATAGTATGCTTCTTAGATTATAAAATTGGTCAAATAGATAATGTAAAAAAGCAACTTAAACTTCAAATCCAAAAACTAAAAGAATACCGCCAATCTCTAATCTACGAAGCCGTAACGGGCAAGATAGATGTACGGGAGATGGAGCGGGAGGTAAGTGAGGTGAGCGAGGATGGCTGTGGATACATCGGAGAAGGGGTTTGAAACGAATATTGAGCTCGCACTGATGGAGAACGGCTATAAAAAACGGGTGCTGGAAGGTGACGCAAGTAAAGCTTTTAAGCAGCATGCTATCGATGTAGAGGAACTGTTTGCGTTCTTAGAGGATACACAGGAAAAACGCATGCGTACGCTTGAAAAGTCGTACGGTCCTTCTTACAAAGAAGAAGTGCTAAAGCGCATTAAAGATCAACTGCATAAGCAAGGGTTAGTCGAGTGCTTACGTAAAGGAATTAAAGATCGTGGTGTGACGTTAAACCTTGCTTATAATAAGCCGCCAACGGATATGAACAAGACGTTGAACGAGCAATATCAATTGAACCGTTTTAATGTGTCTCGCCAAGTCTATTACAGTGACAAGCATAACAATAGTTTGGATATGGTGTTGTTCCTAAACGGTCTACCACTAGTCGTAATGGAGTTAAAGAATCCGCTAACGAATCAAACGGTGGAACATGCGATGAAACAGTTAAAAAATGATCGAGATCCTCGGGAACAACTGTTTAAGTTTAATGAACGAGTGGTCGTTTATTTTGCTGTTGATCCGGACGAAGTGTTCATGACCACAAAGCTTGATAAAGGAAAAACTTATTTCTTACCTTTCAATAAGGGGAATCAGGGAGGCAAAGGAAATCCATTGCCTCAGGACAGCAATTATCGGACACACTATTTGTGGGATGAGATTTTACCACCTGACAGTCTCCTTGATATCCTTTATCGTTTCATTTTCGTGAAAAAAGATGATATTAAGGACTCAAACGGTGAGACCATTGGAGAGCGACAAATGCTCATCTTCCCACGTTTTCATCAATTGGATGCGGTCCGTAAAATTGAGACAGATGTATCCCATCATCTCGTTGGTCGTAACTATCTAATTCAACACTCTGCTGGCTCAGGGAAAACGAACTCGATTTCATGGCTCGCCCATCGATTGGCAAAATTGCATAACGAGAACAACGAATCGATTTTCAGTAGCGTCATCGTCATTACAGATCGTCGTGTCTTAGATAAACAGTTGCAAGATGCGGTTTATCAGTTGGAGCATAAAGCTGGAATGGTTGAGCCGATTGATAAAAACTCTGACCAACTCGCACGTGCGATTAACAACGAGACACGCATCATCATTACGACGCTTCAAAAGTTCCCGTTCGTATTAGAAAAAGTGGCAGGTCTAGAACGTAAAAAGTATGCAGTGATCATTGATGAAGCACACTCCTCTCAAGGTGGCAAAGCATCGACCGCACTGACAAACGTCTTATCCGATAAGACGTTAGAGGCAGCATACGAAGAAGATCGGATTGCTGAAGAGAATTTGGATGATGTCGATGAGAAAATCGTAGAAGCCATTATGAAGAGTGGGAAACAAGATAATGTGTCATTCTTCGCGTTTACGGCTACCCCAAAACCAAAGACGCTAGAAAAGTTTGGAACAGTCGGTCCAGACGGTAAACCGGCAGCATTCCATCAGTATACGATGCGCCAGGCAATCGAAGAAGGATTTATTCTAGATGTCCTTGAGAATTACACGACGTACAAGACGTTTTGGAAGATTGCGAAAACCGTAGACGATGATCCAGAAGTCTCGCAAAAGCAAGCGACGAAGAAATTGGCTCAATACGTGTCTCTGCACCCACATAGTATTGCGCAGAAGGCAGAAATTATCATTGAGCATTATCGGAATTTTGTACAGCGTAAAATCGGAGGTAGAGCCAAAGCAATGGTGGTAACGGCGAGCCGATTGCACGCCGTACGCTATAAAATCGCCTTTGATCGTTATATTAATGAGATGGGGTACAATGACTTGAAAACGGTGGTGGCGTTTTCCGGAACTGTTCAAGACGGTGGACTCAATTACACAGAGCAGGATATGAATCAGTTTTCAGAAAGAGAGCTCCCGGAAAAGTTCAACTCCGATGAATATAAGGTCTTGCTAGTAGCGGAAAAATATCAAACTGGATTTGATGAGCCACTCCTCCACACGATGTATGTAGATAAACCGTTAAGCGGTATAAAGGCGGTTCAAACTTTGTCTCGTTTGAATCGAACTTGCCCCGGTAAAGAAGATACATTCGTACTAGATTTTGTAAATGAACCAGAAGAAATTCAGGCATCGTTCCAACCTTATTATGAATCGACGAGCTTATCTGAAGTGACTGACCCGAACATCTTGTATGATATGCAGGCTGAAATCGAACCATATCAATTATTTACGACCGAAGAAGTGCAAAAGGTCAACGAACTTGAAGTGACAGGTGGAGCGAACAAATCTTCAAAAGCTCAGATCGAGTTGAATGCAATTCTTGATAAAGGTGTAGACCGATTCAAAAACCTTTCAAACGAGGAACAGGATGCATTTAAACAAGTAGCTACTAAGTTTGCACGAACATATGGATTCATTTTACAAATCATTACGTTCATCGATTTGGATTTACACAAGTTATATATTTATCTGACGTACTTACTCCGTAAGTTACCTCGAGGTCGGGATGACAAAGATGTTTACTTGGCTGATGATGTGACGCTTGAATACTATCGCAACCAAAAAGTGTTTGAAGGTGGCATCGAGCTCCAAAAAACAGGAGGATACGACTTGAACCCTCAGAAGCATGGGTCAGGTGTTTCAGGAGATGACGAGAAAGTCCGCTTATCGAGTGTATTAGACAAGTTAAATGAACGCTTTGGCACACAATTCACTGAAACTGACTTTCTTTCACGTGAGCAAGTAAAAGAAGATATGTTAAACAGTGAAGATATTCGTGAAAAGGCAAAGAACAATACAAAAGAGAATTTTAAATTCGCATTTGAGAAGACGTTCATTAACTTCGTCATTGATCGGATGAGTAGTAATGAAGAGTTTTTCCTAAAAATCCTAGAGAACGATGAGTTCAAAACCGTGATTATGGAAGACATGATGAATGAAGTGTATGGGGAAGTGAATAATTAATAAATGGTGTGTCCGCGTAAACGCAGACACACCATTTTTTCATACGAACAAATCCATGACGTAATGTCGTTTTAATTGATCATGCAAGTACTGGTTACGATATGATCGCAAACAAGTATAACAACTTGTATCCGCATCACACGTACAATGTTGAATACTGTCTTTCACGTGGTCCATAATTTCAGGCAATCGTTCACTGACAGCACGGACGAAGCCGGCACCACCCGGAACGTCATCGTATAGAATCAAATCATACGTACCCGTGGCAGACACGTAATGAATGACGCCACCTAAGCTGTCTTCACTAATTTGAAGCACATAACTCGCTGAGCGAATCAACGCGTACAAGAGAGAATGGGCTTGGTTTGATTCGTATAGAAGCTACCGTTATTGAAGTTGAAACTCATCCGCAAAATATCCGTCGTAAATTGATGCCCTAGTGAGATTGGGGCATTTCGAACGGTGAGTCGCTTTTTAGAGGAGCACTTATGTCCTAGTGGAGACGTGTGAGCGCGTTTATGGTCCACATGTGATCCGCATGATTCGCACACAAAATATTGCTGCCCTTTGTTGTCGTTGACGATGGATAGGTTCCCATAGTGAGAATATAGGTAATCTAGTTCGTAGCCATTGCCTTCGACGTGTAAAGGCTGAATTGATTCCTCAGCGTGATCTGCGAAAAACACACGTGATCCATACGCTTTATCTGGCCGGCGTTCCGTGCTTAATTCTTTCGCTTTTCCATAGAAACCGAACTTCGGAATCGCATAGTATTTAACTCTTAAAGGGTCCATGCATTTGTCACAAGGAATTTCAGTTTCGTCATTGACGCCATACTTTCCAACATACGTGTACTTGTTGCAGCTTTTACAGTAAGTGTAGTGGTGAAGCGGCAATTGTTTTCCATCAATCAGTTTTAATCCAGTTGATTCAATCAACATGCCGTTCGCGACTAACTTACTGCCAGGCGCATATTCCGATACGGCTAATTTCAAATCCCGTTGAAGTCTCAAGTTAGAGCGATTTGATTTGTCCATTAGCTTCATTTCGACCGTATCGACTGGGAAGCCGTACTTCGGTAAGAATCCTTTACTCGATAGATAGCCGATTAGAGAATCGTCTTTAAGCGTTTTATCATTTTGGCATACGTATCGCCTAACCCTAAGTCTTTCGTTTTCTCAGCATGGATGTCCATTAAACTCTTTAAGTCAGTTTCATATTGGAGTGCCGCAGTATAAAATGCTTCATCTTCATCTTTTACAATTTCAATCCAACGCCAATCTTCCAACCCAAAAATGGAATAGAGCGAACTCGGGACGATGGAGAAGAGCTGTTGCTTTAAGTGAGCTGGATGTGAGTCCAACCATTTGTAATCAACGCTGTTATAATCCCTTATATCAACGTATTAAAAATCCCTCAAATTAACGGATAATGATTCTGACAACCTGAAAATGGAGTGTGAGACATGATCCGAAGTGAGGGATTTTTTATGATTCGTGAGTTAAGAAGCAAAGGA
>NZ_QSGS01000002.1 GCF_003467445.1 Exiguobacterium sp. AM39-5BH | reverse complement strand
AAGCGGCGTGCCGGACAGGGCGGCTGAAGGACGATGAAAACAGAGGAGCGCCATCCCTCCCGGGACGACGCTCCTCTGTTAAAATCATTTGAAGTTTTTCAGTGCCCTCCGCTTATGCAAGGGGTTTTACTTCGAGTGTCTCAGCGAGTGCGGCAAGACGACGCTCGCAATCACGGACGATTTCTTCTGGGAACTCTTCGTCGTACTCGACGCCGTGCGGGTAGTAATGTTTTCCGAGAATCGGTGTCAACATTTTAACGACCGCATGACGGTCCTCGATTTGTCCTTCAATCGCATATACCGGTAAGCGAAGGTAGAACGTCTCGCCTGTCGATTGTTTCTCGTATTTCATGTCATACGTTGCACGCTCATAGTCCCAAGCGCCTTCACGGATGAAATGATGATGATCCATGATCGTCTCGAGCAAACCGAAGCGGATCTCTTTTCCCTCGATGTGGAACTGCTCAAATTTCATCATAATCCCCCTTTTCCCTAATAAACCTCATATGTCATCATATCATATTCGAAAACGTTCTTGGAATAACGTGTGTTCAAATTGTGAAAAAAAGATGAACGCCTCAAGCCTGGGTGTCGAGGTAGTGGGCAATCTTGTCTGTAAGCCTCACACCGAGCGGCAGGAGCCCTTCCGAACCGAAGAAGACGTTGAACTCTAAAATGTAAAATTCACCGTCTGCGACGATGACGTCGAAGGCAGCGTGATTGATGTGAAGCGTCTTGGCGATATCGAGCACTTCCGCGACGACGTCTTCCGGGATGTCGTCATACGAGAAGTGGGCACCTTGGGCGACGTTGTTCAAGAACGCTTCGCTGACGCGCCAGTACGAACCGACGACTTCTTCACCGATGACGATGATCCGTAAGTCGCGGTCATTCGGGATATATTGCTGGACGTAGAACGTCTCGTGCTTGTCGACGTATTCGAGCCAGTCCTGTTCATGCTTGATGAGCCAGACGCCTTGTCCCATCGACGACTTGGCCGTCTTGGCGACGAACGGGTACTCGAACTCTTCCAAGACACGCTCAATCGTGTAAGGGTTTTTCCCGTAGATGAGCGTCTTCGGGATGCGGTGCGGGAACGTCGCCTTGAAGGCGCGCGTCATCTCAATCTTATCGTGCCCGAGGTGATACGTGGCCGGCGACGGGAAAATCGGTTTATTCAGTCCGTAGATGATCGAGTTGACCATCCAATATTCAGGGAACAAGACGAGGTCGGCTGCTCTTACTTTATCGAGCTGGTCGTAATAATATTCAGGTTTCGCATAGTCGGTCTTGATGCCGGCCGAACGAATCATGTTAAATGAGACTTTTTTCATAGCGAGGTGCACGGATGCACCTGTTCACTTCCTTTCTGGTTGGACGCTTGACAGTCACGTTCAATTATAAAGCCGATTGCTTACAGAGGGAATCAAATGTGTTAAAATCATGGCAGAAAGGGTGAAAGCCATGATTATTACTGAACAGACGATCGCCCTGCTCGATCAAACGGAATCGTTAGCCGATTTGATTGAAGCGAGCGAGTCGTTCCAAACATATATCGCCACGAAACAAGCGCGAGCCCAATCGGAGGAAGCGCGCCTCGTGGAACGTGAGTTCTTGCGGATGAAAGAAGATTACGAGTACGTACAGCGGTTCGGGAAACATCATCCGGACCACGATCGCATTAAAAAAGAGATGCATCTCGTCAAACGGCGTCTCGATGTCCAGCCAGAAGTGGCCGCATTTAAAAAAGCGGAACGCAGTTTAGATAAACTGCTCGGGGAAGTGAGTGAGCTGTTGGCCTTCTCGGTTTCTCCAAAAATCAAAGTCCCGACCGGAAACCCGTTCTTCGACGAAGGCGGATGTTCAGGCGGAGGAAGTTGTGGAGGCGGAAGCTGTGGATGTGCCATCTGAGACGTTTGAGTTGAATGGTCGAATCGGGTTCGTCGTCTACGTCCAATCATTGAAGCAAGTGAAGGCGTTGCGTCGCTATGCGAACCTGTATTACGTGTCAAAGCGGGAGAAGTACGCCTTCTTGTATACCGACCTCGATGGACATGAGGCGATTCTCGAACAAGTGAGCGCGTTGCCGTTCGTCGAAGCGGTCGTCCGCAGTGAGCGGCCGTTCGTCGCGGAGACGTACGAATCGAAGCAGAAATAACACAAAAGATGAAGGCGGCACCGCCTTCATCTTTTGTGGTGAAGGAGAACGGAGATGCGAGTGATTTCAGGAGAACGAAAAGGGACCCGACTCAAGGCGGTCCCGGGGTCGGCGACACGACCGACGACAGATAAAGTGAAAGAATCATTATTCAACATCATCGGCCTTATTTCGCCGGGGGAGCTGCGCTTGACCTATACGCCGGGAGCGGTGGGTTAGGGATTGAGGCGTTGTCACGGGGATGTGACCATGCCGTGTTCGTCGACAAGCAACGAAAGGCGATCCAGACGGTCACAGACAATTTGAAGACGACACACTATGAGTCCAAAGCGACGGTGTTGCAACAAGACGCCCGGTCGGTCCTCGACCAACTCGTTTTAAAAGGACAGCCGTTTAAATTGATTTTCATGGATCCCCCATATCATGCGGAAGAACATGTGCCGTTTTTACACATCATTGAGTCGAACCGACTATTGACGGACAACGGGGTCGTCGTCTGCGAACATGGCAGCGATGTGACGTTACCGGATCAGGTCGGGCAGTTGGAAAAAATCAAGGTGCAGCGCTACTCGGACGTGATCACGATCAGCTTCTATGAGTATGCGGCGACCGAGGAGTGAGAACATGTCAAAACGTATCGCGATTTGCCCGGGGAGCTTTGACCCGATTACGAACGGTCATTTAGATATCATCGAGCGGGCAGCAGCCATCTTCGACGAAGTCATCGTCGCCGTGCTCGAAAATTCGAGCAAGGCACCATTGTTTAATGTAGAAGAGCGTTTGTCGCTCATCCGTGAAGTGACGACCCATTTGCCGAACGTTACCGCCGACGCGTTTGGGGGATTGCTCGTCGAATATGCAGCGAAGCGTGAGGCGGCAACGATCGTCCGTGGGCTGCGGGCCGTCTCTGATTTTGAATATGAACTTCAAATCGCATCCATCAATAAAAAGTTGAATGAGAACGTGGAGACGCTCTTTATGATGACAAACAGCCAATATTCGTTCCTAAGCTCGTCAATCGTGAAAGAAGTCGCCAAATACGGGGCGTCCGTCGCTGAACTCGTCCCTGAACAAGTCGAGTACGCCTTGCGTCAAAAGTATAAAGTGAGCCAAGGGCAATGAAGTCGCTCAAAATCGGCTTCGGGTTGCTCCTGGCCGTCTTGATTTTCTTGTTTGTGCCGCTCCCGTATTACATCACCTACCCGGGGGAAGCAACGACGATTGAAGAATTCATGACGGTCGAAGGCGGGGACAAAGAACCCGGCGAGCTACAGATGGTGACCATCTCGCAACGTCGGGCGACTCCGCTTTGGCTCGTCGGCAGTTGGTTCACGCCGTTCACCGATGCCAGCCCGGCCAGTCGATACTTGTATGAGGGAGAAGGGGAAGCAGACTACGAGCGAAGACAAGAACTGTTGATGGCATCGTCCCAGCAGGCGGCGATTCAATACGCCTATGAGTTGGCGGACGCCGACGTGACGGTTTCGTTCGAAGGGATGTATGTCTCCGCCCCGATCAGCGGGTCGCTCGCGGCGAACGTCTTGAAACCGGGTGACGTGATCACCGCCATCGACGGCCAGTCGTTCGCGTCGCGTCTCGACTTCATCGAACGTGTCGCTTCGTTCGAAGCCGGCGATGAAGTGTCCGTTACGCTCGAACGGGATGAACGGGAGCTGGAGGTCGATACGCTTATCCAGCCGCTCGACCGGACCGGCGACCGGGTCGGTCTCGGGATTTATGAACCGTTACCGATTCAAGACGTGCGCACAGTCCCAGAAGTCTCGTTCGAACTGACGAACGTCGGCGGACCTTCGGCCGGTCTTATGTTCACGCTTGAAATCTTTGATCAGTTGACACCGGGTGATTTGACGGACGGGGCTGTGATCGCCGGTACCGGCACGGTCGATGAGACCGGGACCGTGGGACCAATCGGCGGGGCGTGGCAAAAAATCGTCGCCGCCGACCGGGCCGGTGCGTCGGTTTTCTTCGTGCCGGATGGATCAAATTACGATGAAGCGATGGAATCGCTCGATCGCCTAGACAGTGACATCAAAGTCGTTCCGGTCAAGACGGTCGAGGAGGCCATCGATTATTTGGAGTCAATGAATTGAGGGGTTTGTACGTGTTCGACGAGTGACCGATTTCCGAGAGGAAGGCGATACGCCTCGGTCACTCGAGCCTCGAACGCAAGGTCAGGATGGTACTTGCTCATGAGCGGTACGTCTTTTTTTATGCCTTTCAACACGATTCGTCCAATCGCGTTGAACGCGAGCGGGCGGACGTAAGGCACCTCATCGAAACGCTCTGGCAGCTCATCGCGGCGCCAATGGACGAGCACAGAGACGAGAGCACGTTGGATGGATGTCCGGGTATAGCGTCTCGTCAACAGGCGGGCGAGCGCCTGTTCGAACGTCGGCTCGAGCCCGGCTTGAATCAAACGGGGAGACAGCGAGCTGTCGATGCCGACGAGTTGTTCGAGTACATCTCTCGGCGTCGTCCGCAACTTATATTGAAGGACGGGCCAATAGAGCGACCAATGAGCCATCGGGTTGTCCTGAAACAGCGCTCGTGTGGCGTCAGGGACGGCCCGCACCATACCTGAATCTAAGTAGTGGGCACGCACGCCAGTGGCCGACATGACGTCTGAGACGCTTGGGTCGTGATAGCCGGCCCCGAGACGGTGGATTGTGTGTAGCTCGATGGACGTTGCCGCTTTCGCGTAGTGATAGGCGAGGATATTGTTTGGTAGCGTCAAATCAAAGTCGGGATAGAGTAATCCGAACGCCTCACTCGACGCCTTGGCGGAAGAATGACCTTTGTCCAACGCTTCTTTTAACGCCGTTTGATAGGCTGGGGTCGCTTCGATATCGGCTGCCGCGGCCCGAGTCACGGCGCTGATGTCGCCGCTCTCGCTACCGAAGGACAGCGTTTGACACCGCATACGTTCGGCGATGGCGACCGCGGCGCTCGCGAACCGGTCGGCACGTTGTACCCCGTAACGGGTCGGCAGTTCCACGACGAGGTCAATCGCGCCCGTCTGGACGGCCGTTTTCGCGCGGCTCCATTTGTCGAACGCCGCCGGTTCCCCGCGTTGGGTGAACTGGGCGCTCATGATGGCGATAACGGCGTCGGCGCCGGTTTCGATCCGGGCGCGTTCCGCTTGATGGAGGTGCCCGTTATGGAACGGATTGTACTCGGCAATGATGGCCGTTTTTCGCATAAAATTACTCCTTTGCATTGTCGATTGGATTGGTGTAAGATGGATGAGTACGCTTTGGCAAAGCGCCGTCGTCAACTGATTTTAGTGTAAAGAAAAAACATTGACAAAACAAGTTGGCCTATCTATAATTCATATTGTTGCAATTGAGGTGATTCGGATGAAGTGGTCTATTGCACAGCTACTTAAGCTTCGAAACCAGGGTGACAGTTTTACCATCGATGAGGTGGTCGAACTACCAGAGCTTACTCAGCTCCATCCGGATATCCGTTCGATTCGCCCGGTGCATGTGCACGGGGATGCGTCGTTCACATCTAATCAAGTTACATTCAATCTGAAAATTCAAGGTGACCTGACGTTGCCAGATGCGCGTACGTTGGATGATGTCATGTATGAATTCGATATTGAATCGCTCGAGCCTTTCTTTTTGGAGAATGGGCGTTATACGGAGCAATTCGATGATGTCAATTTGCCAGAAGGAAATACGATTGATCTGCGACCGATCGTAAAAGAGCTCATCATGTTAGACGTCCCAATGCAAATCTTTGGGAACGAAACAGACAAAACTCAGGTTGAAGGGGAAGGCTGGTCCGTCATTGACGAGCAGCCGGATGACCAACCAAAAATTGACCCGCGTCTCGCGGGGCTCGCTGACTTGTTCTCTAAAAAAGAGGACGAGAACGGCTAACTTTTCAAGGAGGTGGACAACGATGGCAGTACCATTCCGTAGAACGTCGAAAACTCGCAAACGTCTTCGTCGTACTCACTTCAAACTCAACGTACCTGGTATGAACGAGTGCCCGAACTGTGGCGAAATGAAGCTTTCTCACCGTGTATGCAAATCTTGCGGACACTACAACGGTAAAGAAGTAACAAGCAAATAATGCGAAAAGAAACGGTCTCCTTGGAGGCCGTTTCTTTTTTTGTTTTTGGGTCGTGGAAACAGATTGTGGTAAACTTTTCAGTGCAGACTAGACATGGAGGGATGGCCAATGAAGCCGATTAAACGAATTGGGATTATCGGGAACGGCGCCGTGGGCATGCTGATGGCTTCGCTGTTCGAGCCGGATTATGCGGTGACGCTCTACGGACGGGTCGACGAAGCGTCGACCGTGACGATTGAACGGACCGGCGTCACGCAGGGGACGGCTCAAGTTCGTCTCTGTCCAGTGACAACACTCGTCGACACGGAGCAGGACGTATTCTTTGTGACGACGAAAGCGCATCAGGTCGAGGCGGCGACGGAACGATTGTCCGGCGATGTGCCCGTGTTCATTTGTTCGAACGGAATCGCACATCTCGACTATGCACGCACGAAAGGATTTCACCTTGGTGTGGTCGAACATGGCGTGAGCCGTGATGGCAACCGACTCCGCCATACCGGACTCGGGCGCATCCGCATCGGTAGCCTCGACTCGCTCGAGGCGATGTCGTTCAATGCGTCACCGCTCGCTGTCGTCTGGGAAGCGGATATCGAGCAAGTCGTCACGGAGAAACTGTTTGCGAACGCGATCATCAACCCGATCACGGCCCTCTGCCGTGTCGAGAACGGAGCGGTCGCCATGCCACCATGCCGTGATATTGCGACGGCGATTTACGAAGAACTGACGACATTGTTCGACCGCCATGTCCCGTATACATATATCGACACGATTATCGAAAAGACGGCCCATAACCGTTCCTCGATGCTGCGTGACATCGAGGCGGGCCGCCAGACCGAGGTCGATGCGATCTTGACACCGCTCTTGAAACGGGCCGAAGAACGAGGTGTCACATTGAGCGTCATTCCGGTCATGCAAAAATTAATTTTAGGAGCGAGCGTATCGTGCTAGTGTATATCGTTTCATTTCCACTCGTCATTTGGTTTATGGTGTATATGATACTTAGAAAAATTATGCCGAAATCGGTTAATACGTTCAAACTTGCCTGTGATGCCGGCGTGATTCTTTGGTTTTATGCATGTGCGGTGCTGCTCGAAGCGATTGTCGAAGTCGATGTTTTTTGGTTACTCTTTGCAATCTGCGCCGCCATCTTTCCGGCTAATGCGATTTGGCAACGAATTAGACATGAGGAAATTATTTATTCAAAAATGTTTGTGCACGGATGGCGTCTATTATTTTTATTGCTCGTCCCGGCACATTTCGTTTTGGTCGCGATCGGAATCGTGCGTGAGATGATGTATTAATCGTTTGAAAGGAAGTCGTTATACGTGAGGATAGAGTCGCTAGATGCCATATACGCCCCGTCGTCTCCAATGAGACAACTGGAGACGGGCTATTCAAAATGGCTGGACTATATAGGGATGGATGAACTCGGAGCGAGGGCTGAAGAATTGCAAGGACGCCCATTCACGCATTTGCCCGAGCTCGTGAAGGTTTTACGAGAACAACAGGCAATCCACGGTCCGATTTCTCCCGTGCTCGAGTCAAAACTCGATGCGCTAGCCGACGGTGAAGCGTTCACGATGGTGACCGGTCAACAAGTCGGGGTGTTCGGAGGTCCGTTATTCGCAGTGTATAAACTGCTGACCGTACTCAAGAGAGCTAAACAAGCGGAAATCAAACTGAAAAAACCGGTTATCCCGATTTTCTGGATGGCGACTGAAGATCACGACTATGCGGAAATCAACCATGTGTTCGTGCGCCAGCCGCTATCGCGCCAATTGCGAAAAGAAGCGCTATCGACCGTTCCACTCGCTGGAAAGGCGTCGGTCGGAGAGTTGGAATTCGATCGTTTAAAAATCGAACTCGTTCAAATGTTGCAACGCCTGCTTTTGTCAGAAGCGGAAACTGCCTACACGACCATGCTCTATCCTGAACTCATTGATCTGATTCAAGCCAGTCATTCATTTGCCGAATTTTTCGGACGGATGATGCGTCGGTTCGTCGGTGAAGACTTCATTTTGTTTGACCCACATCAACCAGCGGTCCGAGCACTCGGGCGCGACATGTTCAAACGGTTGATTACAGATCATGACCGATTGAATACAGCACTGCACGATGCGTTCGAGGATGGAATGCCACACGTCGAATTGAACCGGGAAGCGGCCCATTTGTTCTATCACGATGGGACGCGTGAACTGTTAACGAAGCAGGACGGGCTGTTCACGACGAAACGAGGGCATAGGTTTACCGAAGCCGAGCTGATTCGACAAGTCGAAACATACCCGGAGCGGTTTTCGAATAACGTCGTATCTCGACCTCTCATGCAGGACTTCTTGTTCCCTACACTCGCTTACATCGCCGGACCAGGTGAGATTGCCTATTGGCTGCAACTTCGACCACTGTTTCACGTTTTTGATTGGAAGATGCCGCTTGTGATTGCGCGACTAGGAGCTGTCCTCGTCTCGGCGAACGACGAGAAAAAACTTGCGCAAGAAGGGGTGACACTCATCGACTACTTGATGGAGCCGTTGCCAGATCATGCGTTCGATGAGGAGGAATTCGACCAAAGTCTTTACGCATACCGGACGCTCACGGAAGTCATCGGGCGTGAGGCCGGGAAACACGGACACCGTTTTGACGCGAAGGCGCGTCATGTGCTCGAACGGCTCGCTGACGAGATGAGGGTTGAAGCGAAACGCGATCAATATCGGTTGAACAGTCGACGAATCCATTTGTCGACACGTCTGCTGCCGATGGATGCGCCGCAAGAGCGGATTTGGTCGATGGTGCCGCTAATGAACCGTCACGGTCTCGATTTGTTCAAACGATTGTATGACGTCTACGAACAGACGGAGGTTGAACGCTGTCTCGTTAAATTGTAAAATAAATCCAAGTATTCTGAGATGGTTCCTTGAGCAATCAAGGAATCTTTTTAGGTTGTTACCTTTTTGTTTCCTATTTTCGCTAAAAACCTATGCGGTGCTTGACATTTTTATGATAAAGTAAACGTAATAAAATAGTTGAAAAATGTAGGGTGAGAGGGTTTTTGTATGTTTGAGCATGAAACGGTTTTAAAAATGGAGTCCATTGAGGGATTAAATATTAAGCCAGACGGAATTTATGTCGATTGTACGTTAGGAGGAGCCGGTCATAGCGAAGAAATTGTCAAGCGGTTGACGACAGGCCATCTGTATGCCTTCGACCAAGACGACGTCGCACTCAAGCACGCGAGTGAGCGGCTGGCTCCATATGAGGACCGGGTTACGTTCATAAAAAGCAACTTCGTCCATTTGAAAGATGAACTGTCAAAACGAGGTGTCACTCAGGTTGACGGGATACTGTTTGACCTTGGCGTCTCTTCGCCGCAGCTCGATGAGGCCGAACGTGGTTTTAGCTACAATTACGACGCCCCACTTGATATGCGCATGGATCGTTCACGTGACCTGTCCGCATATCATGTCGTCAATGAATGGTCATTCGGGGATCTTGCCCGCATCTTCTTTACATACGGGGAAGAGAAGTTTTCTAAACAGATTGCCCGCAAGATTGAGCAAGCCCGTGCCGACAAGCCGATTGAGACGACGTTTGAACTCGTTGAGTTGATTAAAGACGCCATTCCGGCACCGGCACGACGGAAAGGCGGTCATCCAGCGAAACGGACGTTTCAAGCAATCCGCATAGCCGTCAATGATGAATTGAACGTGTTCGACCGCGCCGTCCAAGATGCAATCGAGTTACTTGCGATGGGCGGACGGATTTGTGTCATCACATTCCATTCGTTAGAAGACCGGATCTGTAAGCAGGTCTTTAAAGAGAAAAGCCAGCATCCACCATTACCGCCAGGATTGCCGGTCATTCCAAAAGAGTTTGAACCTGAACTGAAGTTGATCACGCGCAAGCCGATCACGGCCGGGGTCGACGAGCTTGAAGATAATCGCCGCGCCCGTTCTGCCAAGCTTCGAGTCGCAGAAAAACAAAAATAGACTGTACGTAGGAGGGATACCTGATGCCAGAAGCTGCTCGCAAGGCTCTGCAGCCTCAAGTTTCACCGAATCGCAATCCGATTCCGCAAGAACGTCCAACACCAGCTCCAAAACGACGTACGCTGACCTTGTTCGAATCCATTCTGTACCCGACCATGATTTGTTCAGTTGTCCTGTTCGGTGGCATCACGGTATCGAAACATAATGAAGCGTACAATATCATGCGCGACACGGCTCTGATTACACAAGAGACGAACACGATTGCCAAAGAGAATGAAGAATTAAAGTATGAGATCGCCCAACTAAGCTCACCTGAGAGAATCTATGCGATTGCTGAAAAGCTCGGAATGCAATTCAATGAGAACAACGTCAAGGTGATTGACTAATGAATTCTCTACAACAGAGTAAAAAAAGAGTGGCGTGGGTGGCGATTGTTTGCTTCACACCACTCTTTTTATTTTTTGTCGGTTGGTTCCTCTATTTGTCTGTCTTCCAGACGTATAAGGGAGAGAACATGCTCGCCTTCGCCGAGGAAGAGCGTTGGAAAGCGGTCAGTACGCTGAAGGCGGAGCGGGGAGAAATCTTTGACCGTTTCGGACAACCGATCGCCATCAACATCCCGTCGTACCGAGTCGTGGCCGTGTTGAAGCTCGGCGGCGAGCGGGTAGAAAACAAGACGCTCATGCCCGAAGCGTTTCCTGAGGCCGCGAAGCAACTTGCGACCGTGCTTCCGATGACGGAAGGTGACATCTTGAAACGGCTCGAGCAAAACAAAGACCGTGGGCAAATCGAGTTCGGCGTGCCGGGTCGTGATTTAACGGTCGAACAAAAAGAAGAGATTGAAACGTTCAAGATTCCCGGGATCACGTTCGTCGAAGAACCGAAACGCTATTATCCGAACAAAGTGTTCGCATCAAGCGTCGTCGGATACGCCCAAAAGATTGACCAGAATGGGCGGATCGAACTCGTTGGAGAACTCGGGATTGAAAAGTCACTCAATGACGTCTTGAGCGAGTCGTATGGGCTGTATCGGTTCGAGAAAGATTTGGCCGGCCGTCAACTCGTCTCGAGTGACGAGCAATTGAAGGTTGACCCGGAAGATGGGGCGGACGTCCAACTGACGATCGATCACCGCATTCAACAGCTGCTCGATACGAAGATGGAAGAGCTGTATAAAGAGTACAAGCCGAAGAATGCGACGGCGATCATTATGGACCCGAAGACCGGTGAAATCATCGCCGTGTCGGACCGCCCTTCGTTCGACCCGAACACGAGGGAAATCAGCTCGTATAGCAACTTCTCGGTGTCGTCCCGATTTGAGCCAGGATCGACGATGAAAATCTTCACGTTGGCCGCCGCCATCAACGAGGGCGTCTATAATCCGAATGAACTGTACAAGTCGGGTTCATATCGATACGGCAAGACCGTATTCAATGATTACAACATCACCGGATGGGGTACCATTCCTATGGTAGAAGGGGTCTGGCACTCGTCGAACGTCGCATTCTCGATTCTCGCGAACGAACGTCTGGGCTTGAGTCGCTATGAGGATTATTTCAAGGCATTCAAGTTCGATCAACGCACAGGCGTCGATTTACCGGGAGAGGTTAATAGCCAATTCGATTTCGAGAGCCCGATGAATGTTTTAATCACAGCATGGGGGCAATCGACAGCTGTCACACCGATGCAGATTCTACAAGCGACGTCAGCTATCGCGACAGATGGAACGATGAAGCAGCCCCACGTGATCAAAAAAGTCGTCAACCGTGAGACAGGAGAGACGATTCGGACGACGAACCCGAAAGTTGTCGGGCAACCGATTACGGCCGAGTCTGCTCGACAGACGCGGGAAGCGCTCGATGGCGTTGTCAATAGCGATGTCGGGACGGGACAATTGTACGCTCTTGACAACTATCGTGTCATCGGAAAAACCGGTACCGCGCAAATCGCTGAAAACGGGAAGTATTTGAGCGGCCAATATATTCATTCGTTCGTCGGCATGGCTCCAGAGGATCATCCGGAACTCGTCATGTATATTGCCGTCGACCGTCCGAACGGTGATTCATCAACAACTGGGCCACGGATCATGGCACCGCTGTTCAAAGATGTGATGGACGTTGCGCTCCGCTATCGGAGCGTCGAGCCTGACAAACAAAAAAAATCAATCGACGCCTCGACCAAGACGACTTCATCGTTCATCGGCCAAGCGCGTGACGAAGTGATGAAAGAAGCCAAGGCCGCCGCGTTCACCCCGGTATCACTCGGTAGTGGTGAGACGGTCACGGCTCAAAGTCCGGTTGAAGGTCAGCCGTATGTTGTCGGCGAGCGCTTGCTCCTAAAGACGGCGGAGTCGTTCACGATGCCGACCCTTAAAGGTTGGTCACTTCGTGATGTCAAACGGTTAGCAACACTTTATCAATTGAATTTAGAAATAGACGGTACTGGCTTCGTTACGTCCCAATCAATTGGGGAAGGCAAGCCGGTCAAGACTGGGGCGACATTAAAAGTAAAACTCAAGTCACCGTCGAACTAACGCAAAGGGATAAAGAGGGCCTCGGCTCTCTTTTCCTTTGTCACAGGAGGAAATGGTTATGGAACAGCTGACGATTCAAACACTCGCATCTTGGTTTGGAGTAGAGACAGACGATACACGTGAGGTCCGCCACGTTGCGACTGATTCGCGAGACGATAATCCCGACGGCTTGTTCGTCCCGATTATCGGGGCACGCGTCGATGGACACGAATACATCGAGGCGGCCATCAAACAAGGAGCAATCGTGACGTTTTGGGAACAAGGCCGTCCGTTACCAGAAGGGATTATGGCAATCCCGGTCGCATCCCCTCTTAAAGCGCTCCAAGAGGCGGCAGCTCGCTACCTAGCAGAAATCAATCCGAAAGTCGTCGCCATCACCGGTTCGAATGGGAAGACGTCAACGAAAGACATGATTGCCGTCGTGCTCGGCGAGACGTTCAAGACGCATAAGACAGCCGGAAACTTTAATTCCGACGTCGGATTGCCGCTCACTGTATTACGCATGCCGCGCGATACGGAAATAGCCGTGCTCGAGATGGGAATGAACGGGTTTGGTCAAATCGAATTATTGTCGAAGCTCGCCAAACCGGATATCGCCTTCGTGACGAACATCGGAGAGTCACACGGCGAACAAGTCGGGGGGCGCAAAGGTATTGCCAAGGCAAAGCTCGAAATTAAAGCCGGGTTGAAACCGGACGGCGTCTTAATCGTCGATGCCGACGAACCGCTCCTCAATGAAGCAGGCGGATACCGCATCGGATACGATTCGACTGCGGATGGTAAGCTTGAAGTCGTGGAGACGACGTTTGACGCCTCGATTTTCCGCTACAATCACGAGCTGTATGAGCTGAAAGTGCTCGGGGCCCATCAAATCCGTAACGCTGCCTATGCGATTGCTTGCGGTCTTCGCTTCGGGTTAGGTCATGACACGATTCAACGCGGTCTCGACCGTGTCCAGTTGACGTCGATGCGGATGGAGAAACGGATGTTCGGCGATGCGCACTTGATCAATGACGCCTATAACGCCAGCCCGACCTCCATGATTGCTGCAATCGAGACGATGAAAACGTTAGAAGGGTTTACGCGGCGTGTGCTCGTCCTAGGCGACATGTATGAACTTGGGACGGATGAGGTCGCCCAGCACGAACAAGTCGGCCACGCCATCACGGCTCCTGTCACGGATTGCGTACTCATCGGGGAGAAAGCGAAATGGATTGCGAAAGGTATCTCTGACCCACGTGTGAACGTGACAATGGTGCCTACGGTCGAGGAAGCGAAAGTACTTCTCGGCAGTTATCAACGTCCCCAGACTGTGATATTGTTAAAAGCATCGCGAGGACTGGCGCTTGAGCGTTTGGTTCAATAAACAGAGTAGTGAGGTATGAACATGTTAATCAGTTTAATCGTCTTAATTAGTTCATTATTGACCGTATTGGTCGTCATGCCACGGGCCATCCCGGCGTTGCGCGAATTGAAGTTTGGGCAAGAAATTCGTGACGAAGGTCCGGATTGGCATCAAAAGAAATCAGGTACACCGACGATGGGTGGAATCGTCATTTTACTAGCACTCATGATCGGTTTCGTTGTATCAATCGTGTTTGGCGAGACGGTCACGGGGTTCGGAACATTGTTGTTCGTGACACTCGCCTTCGGAGTGATCGGTTTTCTCGACGACTACATCAAAGTCGTCAACAAGCGCAACCTCGGTTTGACGTCGCTTCAGAAATTGATCGGTCAAATCGTCGTCTCGGTCTTGTTCGTTTGGTTCCTTTCACTCGGTGGGGCACTCGATACGACGATTCAAATTCCGTTCACGTCGATCGCGTTTGATACGGGCTGGTTGTACGTCGCCATCGTCATCTTCTGGCTCGTCGGGTTCTCGAACGCGGTCAACTTGACGGACGGCCTCGACGGTCTCGTCTCGTTCTCGGCCATCCCGACGTTCGCGTTCTTCGGCATCTATGCCCTCGGACAAGACGAAGCGGGCATCGCTTGGTTCGCCTTCAGTGCGGTCGGCGCCTTGCTCGGCTTCCTCGTTTTCAATAAATACCCGGCGAAAATCTTTATGGGGGACACGGGATCGCTCGCCCTCGGTGGTGCGGTCGCCGGCCTCGCCTCATGCTCAAGCTCGAGCTGTTGCTCGTCTTCGTGGGCATCATCTTTGTCATCGAGACGCTCAGCGTCATCTTGCAAGTGCTCTCGTTCAAGACGACGGGCAAACGAATCTTTAAGATGAGCCCGATTCATCACCATTTTGAAATGGTCGGTTGGTCAGAATGGCGCATCGTCTTGACGTTCGGTGGAATTAGTTTGATTACGGCAGTCTTGTCGTTACTACTCATGTAATGGATGGTGGAAGACATGCAACAACAGTGGAACGATAAACGAGTCCTCGTACTCGGCGCGGCACGGAGCGGCATCGCCGCAGCCGCTTATTTAAGAAATGTCGGCGCGGACGTGACCATCAACACCGGGAGCGAACCGTCAACGGAAGAACGGATGAAGATCGAAGCGCTCGGAATCAAAGGTGTTTTCGGAGCCCATCCGCTCGAATTGCTCGACACGACGGACATGATCGTCAAAAACCCGGGAATCCCGTATCACATCCCGCTCCTTCAAGCAGCGATTGAGCGGAAGATACCGATCTATACAGAAGTCGAACTTGCCTACTTGGCGACCGATGCCACGTTCGTCGCCATCACCGGCTCGAACGGCAAGACGACGACGACCACGCTCGTCCACGAATTGCTCAAAGGGGGAAGTCGTCCTGTCCATGTGGCAGGGAACATCGGTTTCCCGGCGATCGAAGTCGCTTCGAAAGCGAAGCAGGGCGACGTCATCGTCATCGAACTATCGAGCTTCCAACTGATGGGCGTCGAACAGTTCCATCCGCAAGCGGCGGCGCTGTTGAACTTATCGCCGGCACATTTAGATTATCACGGCGACTTCGAGTCGTATGCGGACGCCAAAGGGAACTTGTTCCGGAACATGACGGCATCAGACCGCGTCGTCGTCAAGGGCAGTGACACCGAAGTGATGAAACGCGTCCCGGCCGGTCTCGTTGCTTCGACGTTCGGCTATGACAGTGGAGACGCTCGCGTCACCGATGGCTGGGTCACGCTTCACGGCAAGCCGGTCATCCGGGTCGAGGATCTCGCCCTCGGCGGGGCCCATAACGTCGAGAACGTATTGGCGGCGTTGTTGCTCGTCGAACCGTTCGATATCCCGGTAGCTCATATCGAGCGTGTGTTACGCACGTTCGGCGGTGTGGCCCATCGGACGGAAAGCCTTGGCCAAGTGCTCGGACGCCGAGTTTATAACGACTCAAAAGCGACGAACAACGTGGCGGCGGAAGCGGCATTGAGGGGATTCGATGCCCCGATCGTGTGGGTGTGCGGGGGACTTGAACGTGGAGCTGAATTAGATTCACTCATCCCGGCGCTCGGTCGCGTCAAAGCCCTCGTCTCATACGGTGAGACGGCAGGACGTTTCCGAGCACTCGGTGAAGCCGAGCAGATTCCGTCGTTCGCGGTCGATACGCTCGACGCGGCTGTCCCGCTCGCATTTGAACAGTCTGCCCCAGACGATGTGATTTTATTGTCACCGGCGTGTGCGAGCTGGGACCAATATAAGACGTTTGAAGAGCGAGGCGAGCATTTCGTCCGTCTCGTCCATGCATATGAGGAGGCCAATCAATGAAAGTCATGATTTCTGGTGGAGGGACGGGTGGCCATATCTACCCGGCACTCGCTCTCCTCGATACGCTCAAACAGCGTCACCCGAATCTCGAGGTGCTGTATATCGGCACCGAGAACGGTCTCGAGGCCGATCTCGTCCCGCGCGCGGCGTGCCGTTCAAATCGATTCGAATCGCCGGGCTCAAACGGTCGTTGTCGCTCGACAACGTCAAGACAGCCTATTGGTTCGTTCAATCGGTCTTGACGTTGCGTAAAGAGATGAAGACGTTCCGTCCGGACGTCGTCATCGGCACGGGAGGATTCGTCTCTGGACCGGTCGTCTTCACGGCGCAACAACTCGGTATCCCGACGATTCTGCATGAACAGAACAGTATCCCGGGCTTGACGAACAAGTTTTTATCAAAGAAAGCCGACCGGGTCGCCTTGTCGTTCGCCGGTTCGGAATCCCAGTTTCCCGATGCGAACGTTCGTGTCATCGGAAACCCTCGCGGCAGCGAAGTGTTGAAGACGACCGTGAACGAAGCGGTCGTCCGGGCCGAGTATGGTATCGATGCACGTCCGATTGTCTTGATTTACGGCGGTAGCCGCGGAGCCGAGGCCATCAACCGGGCCGTCATCGAGGCCATCCCGGAACTTGCGGCCGAGCCGGTGAACGTGCTCTACGTGACCGGGAACGTCCATTATGACAACGTCGTGGCGACGGCGCCGAAAGCCGAAAACGTTCACGTCTTACCTTACGTCTACGACATGCCCGAACTGCTCGCGTGTGCGAGTCTCGTCGTGTCCCGGGCCGGTGCCTCGACGATCTCGGAATTGACGGCGCTCGGGTTACCGAGCATCTTGATTCCGAGCCCGTACGTGACGGCCGACCATCAGACGAAAAACGCCTCGGCGCTCGTCGAAAGCGGCGCGGCGGAATTGATTAAAGAAGGGGATTTGACGGGCGAGACGCTCGTCCGTTCCATCCGGCATGTATTGAATCATCACGATGAGATGGCCGCCGCCTCGAAACGGTTAGGATTCCCGCACGCCGCGGAGTCGCTCGCCGACCTCGTCGAAGAAGTCCGCGCATAAAAGGAGAGTAGCCATGGAGACACGTCAGAATACCGTTCGTAGTTTGGAAGACCGGATCCCGTATATGAAAGATCAACGCCGTAAGAAAGCGAATCGACGGTTGTCGACCATCCTGTTTTTGTTTGCGGTGTTGATCGCGCTCGTCGTATATATGCAGACATCGGTGTCTGACGTGAAAGCGGTGAACGTAAACGGCTTGTCTTGGTTGACAGAAGCGTATGTGCTCGCCGAGACGGACATCGACACGTCCACGAAAATCGTTCAAGTCTCGCCGGACGGGATTGAGCGAGAGCTTCGTAAAGTGCCTGGCGTGAAAGACGTGAACGTCAATCGTTCTTGGTATAACGTCGTGACGATTGACGTCGTGGAAGAGAAGATGATTGCCTACTCGCGGACGGAAAAAGAAGAAGTCGTCGTTCTAGCTGACGGTTCCTTGCATCCAACCGGATCCATCACGGATCCAGCGAAATTAAAAGACGGTCCGCTGTTGCGTGAGTTTACCGATGAGGCGGAACTTGTGAAAATTGCGAGTGAGCTCGAACAAGTCGATGACGCGATGAGGGCTAGGATGTCCGAAATCGTCTTCTCTAAACAGAAAGGCGAACCGACACGGTATGAGATTTACATGAACGATGGCAATACGATTCAGACGCCGACGTTCAAACTTAGCCAAACGGTCGCCAAGTACGGTGAAATCTATGAGAATATTCCAAAAGGACAACGGGGAATTGTCGTCATGGATGGGGGATATTATTTCGTTCCTTATGAAAAATCGAAAGAATAGTCTGATATTTTACAGTCCTTAGTCATATAAGGGCTGTTTTTTTATCGATTGTAATCGAATTGACACCCCATAACCGCGTAATTTGTAGGATTCTACCTTTTCTCACTATCTTATTTGTTGTAAACTTAGACGTGAGATATCTTGCCGAACCTAACACTATTTTTGGATATCTGTAACAATGTAACGGAATTCAAGCACAGAAATTAAAGCGCGGAGGTGTTTCCCTTTTGGAAGCGAATGGTTATGTGGCCGCATTGGATATAGGAACGTCAGAAATTAAGCTCGTCGTGGGTGAACTACTCGGGGGAACGCTTAACATTTTGGCGGAGGGATGTGCCCCGTCTGCAGGAGTAAAACGTGGCGCCGTCGTCGACATCGATAAGACGGTTCAAGCCATCAAACAAGCCGTCGAACATGCCGAAGCGGCACTCGGTGATCAAATTCGGTCGGTGTATGTTGCCATCGAAGGGGAACATATCCAAATCGCCCCATGTCACGGAATTGCATCCGTCAAACGAGAAGATCAAGAAATTACGGATACAGACGTGATTGAAGTCATCAACTCGGCACAAGTGATGCGCTTGCCGGATGAGATGAGCGTTATCGACGTGATTCCGTCATCCTTCACGGTCGATCAACAGACAGGTGTCGTCGATCCCCGAGGCATGCTCGGTTATCGGTTAGAGATGCACGGCAAGATGGTGACTGGTTCGAAGACGATTTTACATAGTATCCGTCGTTCTATCGAACGAGCAGGCCTGAAACTCGAAGGATTCGTCCTCGGCAATTTAGCGCTTGGTATGAGTGCGGCATCTGTCGATGAAATTGATCTTGGCATTGGCTTGATCGATGTCGGTCATGAAAAAACAACGGTCTCGGTCTTCTATCGTGGCGACCTTGTCTACTCATATATCCTTCCTGTCGGAGGCGACCATATGACGCGCGACTTGGTATATAAGCTTAATTGTAAATACCAAGACGCCAAAGTGGCAAAAGAAGAATATGGACTCGCCATGGAAGACATGGCGGACTCGTCCGAAGGATTCTCGTTCACGAATATTAACGGGGAAGTCATGTTCGAACCGCAAGCTGAAATTAGTTATGTTTTAGAGGCGAGAATAGAGGAAATGTTCACCCTTGTGTTGAATAGAGTGCAAAAGGTAGGCGTTCCGACGCTCAGTGGAGGCTATCTTCTCTGTGGTGGGGCCGCTGCTTTACCTGGCATCCAAGAATTGGCGACTCGTGTCATGGGTCAAAAGACGAGACTATACCAGCCGTCGTCGATTGGCGTCAGACACCCGAAATACGCGACCGCGGTCGGCGTCCTCAAGTACGTGCTCATGAGCGATCATCACGTCTCGAAGTCACGACTTGAAAAGCCGGAAGAGCGTGTGGCCGTCACAAAATCAGACGATGCCGCTCCAAATGGGAGCGTCCGTGACCACGAAGATGAAGTGGAACAGGACGATCGTGAGACGAAAAACGGTTTTGGTCGTTTAATGGAGAAATTATTTGGCGTATGAATGTGACGTTGTGTTAACAATTGGAAATTATGTAGGGGGATACCTTAAATGATGTACTTTGATGAGGCGATTGACGCCGTAGCAAAAATTAAAGTGATTGGAGTCGGGGGCGGCGGTTCAAACGCTGTCAACCGCATGATCGAGCACGGAGTACAAGGTGTCGAGTTCATTGCTGTCAACACGGACGCGCAAGCGCTCAACATGTCAAAAGCGGACGTGAAGCTCCAACTCGGTGCAAAGTTGACACGTGGTCTCGGTGCCGGTGCGAATCCCGATATCGGGAAAAAAGCGGCTGAAGAAAGCCGTGAACAGTTGATTGAAGCGCTTGACGGAGCGGACATGGTCTTCGTCACAGCTGGTATGGGTGGAGGAACGGGAACGGGGGCAGCGCCTGTCATCGCCGAGATTTCAAAAGAAATCGGAGCCCTCACGGTCGGTGTCGTCACCAAACCGTTCATGTTTGAAGGACGCAAACGTATGCAACATGCCCAACACGGGATTCAAGCGTTCAAAGAAAAAGTCGATACACTTATTGTCATTCCAAACGACAAATTGCTTGAAATCGTCGAGCGCAACACGCCGATGATCGAAGCGTTCCGCGAAGCGGATAACGTCCTTCGCCAAGGTGTCCAAGGAATCACGGACTTGATCGCGATTCCTGGTCTCATCAACCTGGACTTTGCTGACGTCAAGACGATCATGACTGAAAAAGGTTCGGCGCTCATGGGTGTCGGTGTCGCCACTGGCGAGAACCGTGCCGTCGAGGCAGCGAAGAAAGCCATCTCATCTCCACTTCTCGAGTCTTCAATTGAAGGAGCGAAAGGTGTCTTGATGAACATCACAGGCGGACTTAGCCTCAGCTTGTACGAAGTCACGGAAGCTGCCCAAATCGTTCAAAGTGCCGCTGATGAAGAAGTGAACTTGATTTTCGGTTCGGTCATCAACGAAAACTTGAACGACGAGATCATCGTAACCGTGATCGCAACTGAATTCGCAGAAGAAGCGCAAGGGACGAACCCGTTCCTTCAACAACCGAAGAAACAACCGGAAGCTGAAGTGAACCGTGAGGCTCAACCGAAAGCGCAAGAAGCTGCGCCACAAGATGAAGGGAACTTCCATAGACCGGTCTATGGTGGGGACGTCCCAGACGAGACGATCAACATCCCAGCGTTCGTAAGACAACGCCGTAACTAAACAACAGGGGGTGCCGGTTCTCGGCATCCCCTTTTTCTAAAAAAGGAGAATCATATGCGACTGTTACATACATGGGAAACTGATACGTATCGCTATCAGGCTTATGTGACGACCCGGACGGACGGACATAACGAAGGCAACGTCGGACTCCACGTCGGCGATGACGCAGAACAAGTCGTCGCCAATCGCGAGTACTTCTTTGACGCGGCGGGTCTTGTCCTCGCGGATTCGGTTTGGGCAGACCAAGTCCATCAGACGAACGTCGAAGTTGTAGGTGACGCCGATCGCGGCAAAGGCGCATATCGCTACGAAGAAACGATTCCGGCAACGGACGGTCTCGTTACGACGGTCGACGCGTTACCGCTCGCCCTCGTCTTCGCCGACTGTGTCCCGCTCTTCTTCTGTGCTAAAGACCATGGTGTCATCGGTATCGCGCACGCGGGTTGGAAAGGGACGGTCAGAAATATTGTCTCTTCGATGACGGAAGCGTTCGCATCGCTTGGCGTGCCGCGCCATGACATCGAAATGTTCGTCGGGCCGGCCATCACAGCCGAACATTATGAAGTTGACCGCCGCGTCTTGGATGCGGTCGAAGCGGTCTCACCGGCTGCGTATGCATCATCGGTCAGGGATGAACGAGCGGGCCATGCCCGTCTATCCTTGCAGCAAGTGAACGAGACACTCGCTGTGGAACGAAATATCGAGGTGACCCAATCGAACTTGTCGACCGTATCCGATCAAACCTTCTTCTCTTATCGGAACGGAGAGTCAAACGTCGATTTGCGGCAGTCCTCGTCAAGGAGAAAAAATCGTGAGTATAGCCAATAATGTCAATAAAGTCAGACAGACGATCGATGCCCATCGGACGAATCAATCGGTGACGCTCATCGCTGTTACCAAATCGGTCGGTCCTGATGTCGCGAACGCTCTCTATGAAGAAGGCATCCGCGACTTCGGCGAAAATCGTCCGGAAGGGCTACTTGAAAAAGTGAACTATCTGCCGACAGACGCTAAATTTCATTTCATCGGTACTCTGCAGACACGCAAAGTCAGACAAATCGTGGACCATGTGGTGGCAATCCACTCACTCGACCGTCTCTCGCTCGCCGAAGAGATTGATAAACGGGCTAATCGTGTCATCGATTGTTTCGTGCAAGTGAACGTGTCGGGTGAGGGATCAAAACATGGTCTCGAAAAAGAGGAAGTTATCCCGTTCATCGAGAACTGTAAACAGTATCCTCACGTGCGGATTATCGGATTGATGACGATGGCTCCGTTCACTGAAGATGAGACAGTGATTCGAGAGACGTTTCGAAACTTGAGACAACTGCGCGATGACGTCGCGCGTCGTGCCTATCCGCACGCTCCGTGTACAGAGCTGTCGATGGGGATGTCAAACGATTACACGTCGGCCATTGAAGAAGGCGCATCGTTTGTTCGTATTGGAACCGTACTTGTGCAATAATATATTTTAAGGAGGAATCCGTTATGTCAATCAAAAACAAAATGAAGGACTTCTTTGGACTCGAAGAAGATCCGAATTCAACGTATGAAGGGGACGACTATGACGTTGTCGAAACGAAGACTCAACCGATGACGGAAACGATCGTCAAATCAGAAGAACGTCCGAAAACATCGAACAATATCGTCGCATTAAACACGAAGAAAAAAGAACGTTCAAAAGTTGTTCTTGCCGAGCCGCGTGTATTTGCCGAGGCCCAAGACATCAGCGACCAATTGAAAGAGAACCGGGCTGTCATCGTCAACCTTCAACGGATGTCAAAAGAACAGTCGCGCCAAGTCGTCAACTTCTTATCAGGTGTCGTTTACGCATTAGAAGGGACAATGACATCGATTGGACATAATACGATTCTATGTACTCCAAACAACATCGAGTTGACGGGGTCGATTTCGAACTTGATTTCGGAGGAAGAACTCAATAGTAAAGGGTGGTAACTGAATGGAAAATGCTATTCCTGCGTTAGGCAACACAATCTATACATTACTTGGATATTATAGCTGGGTCTTGATTGCCTATATTTTATTATCGTGGTTCCCGAATGCGCGCGAATCGAAATTTGGTCAAATCTTGTCGTTTCTATGCGAGCCGTTTTTAAACCCATTTCGTCGTATCATCCCACCGATCGGCGGGATGCTCGATATTTCCCCAATCGTCGCTTTGTTTGTGCTCCGTATGGCGCAAGCTGGAGTGCGAGCGATCTTCGGTATTTAAATGAGCGTCTTCGATCATTATCGACCGAATGAACGACCATTTGTCGAGCAAGTGCTCGATTGGGTTCAACAAGTCGAGGACACCTATATGTTTAAAGTGACGGACTTTTTAGATCCACGTGAGCAACAAATCGTCCGGCAACTCGTCGGCAAGCAGCTCGCGATTTACGAGGATGGCGGATTTGTCGGCGCGGAACGGCGTCGTCTCATCTTGGCCCCGGATTATTACGAGCTCGACCCGAACGATTTCGAGATTGCGATTCGTCAAATCGACTATCCGACCAAGTTCGTCGAATTGACGCATCGTCAAGTGACAGGTACGCTCTTGAACGCCGGTTTGAAGCGGCAAAAGTTTGGCGACGTCGTTCTTGTTGACGGCAGCGCCCAGTTCGCGACGACGCGGGAAGCGGTCGGCTTTATCGAGATGAACGTCGACCGAGTCGGTAAGGCTCGGATTCGCATCTCTGAAGTGGAACCAGAAGCGGTGCTCGTCGTGCCTGAAGTCAAATGGAGTGACGAGTTCGGCATCGTCTCTTCGCTCCGGTTTGACACGGTCGTCAGCGAAGTGCTCGGGTTATCCCGGCAAAAAGCTCAGGCGCTCGTCAAACATGGAGACTGCAAAGTGAACCATAAGCCGATTGACGATGCGAGCTTCATCCTTGAACCAGACGATTTGGTCTCAATCCGAGGGTATGGTCGTGTCAAATTGACGGCAATTCTCGGCTCGACGAAACGTGAGAAAATAAAAATCCAGTATGGCATCATACGTTGAACTTAGGAGGAAAGTCGAATGGCGTTGACACCGATTGATATTCATAATAAAGAGTTCTCGACTCGTTTTCGCGGGTACGATATCGATGAGGTCAATGAATTTTTAGATCAAATCATTAAAGAATTTGAGCTATTGATTCGTGAGAATAGAAGGTATGAAGAACTCGTCAACGATATGCAAGCTCGTATCGACTACTTCTCCTCGATGGAAGATACGCTGAACAAATCGATTATCGTCGCCCAAGAAGCAGCTGAAGAAGTGAAGACGAACGCGGCCAAAGAAGCGAGCTTGATTTTGAAGCAGGCAGAACGTGAGGCGCTCGCCCGTGAGGAAGAAGCGTCACGGAAAGAACAACTCGCCGAGCGTGAAGTCATTCAAATGCTTAAGAAAGTCGAGTTATACCGGACCCGCTTCCGTGTTCTCGTCGACGCCCAGATGGAACTCTTGAACAGCACGGAATGGGACACGATTGTCGGGGAGCCGCCGGTCCAGACGGTTCTTGACGATAAGCCCGAACTTGCGTATAATGACGACGAAGTCATACCAACCAAACATCACGGATAATACACAATACGTCGATTAGGACACGTCGATAAAGTCATACCTACGAAGCGACTTAGGGAAGGTGCAAGCCTAAGAGAAAGACTTTATCGGTATCCCCTATGAGTGTCGGGCTGAAGTTAGTAAGCGCGACCGCCTGACCTCGTTATCGGTTACCAAGAGCGGTCTCGGGGTTTTCCCTGAGATTAGTAGGGTGGTACCGCGAGTCGACTAACTCGTCCCTATTAGGGGCGGGTTTTTTTGTTGTCAAAAAAAGATGCAGGAGGAGTTTCAATGAACTACAAAGACACACTATTGATGCCTGACACAGAATTCGCGATGCGCGGAAATCTGCCAAAACGTGAGCCAGCGATGCACGAGGCTTGGGAACAGATGGACCTATACAACCGCGTCCAAGAAAAAAACGCCGGGAAACCGCAATACATTCTTCACGACGGACCACCGTATGCGAACGGGGATATCCATATGGGCCATGCGCTCAACAAAGTGTTGAAAGACATCATCGTCCGTTTCAAATCATTGAACGGTTATCAGTCGCCGATGATCCCGGGCTGGGACACGCACGGTCTCCCGATCGAGAACGCGCTTCAAAAAGCAGGTGTCAACCGCAAAGAAATGACGGTCGCCGAGTTCCGTGAGAAGTGCGCGGCGTATGCGTTAGAACAAGTTGACTCGCAACGCGAGCAGTTCAAACGTCTCGGGTTGCTCGCTGACTTTGACAACCCATACATCACGCTCCTCCCTGAATATGAAGCGGCTCAAATCCGTCTCTTCGGTACGATGGCCGAGAAGGGCTACATCTATAAAGGGAAGAAACCGGTCTATTGGTCACCGTCTTCTGAATCGGCGCTCGCCGAGGCCGAAATCGAATACTATGACAAGAAGTCACCAGCCATCTACGTGGCGTTCCAAGTCGTCGACGGGAAAGATGTCCTGCAGACGACCGACCATTTCGTCATCTGGACGACGACACCATGGACAATCCCGGCCAACCTCGGGATCGCGGTCAGTGACGAGTTGACATACTCGCGCATCGAGCATGACGGCAAAGGCTATATCGTCGCCGAATCACTCGTGGAAGATGTGACGACAGCACTCGGCTGGACGGATTACACGGTGAGTGGGTCATGGAACGGACGTGAGTTCGAATACATGACGGCGCAACACCCGCTCTACGACCGGACCTCGCTCGTCATGGTCGGCGATCACGTCACGGCTGACGCGACAGGTCTCGTCCATACGGCGCCTGGCCACGGAGAAGACGACTATCGCGTCGGACAAGCGTACGGACTCGACGTGCTCTGCCCGGTCGACGACCGCGGCTATATGACAGATGAGGCACCAGGTTTCGAAGGCTTGTTCTATGAAGACGCGAACAAACAAATCGGGATGAAACTCGAAGAGAACGGCTATCTTCTCAACTTGAAGTTCATCAAGCACTCGTACCCGCACGACTGGCGTACGAAAAAACCGGTCATCTTCCGTGCGACACCACAATGGTTCGCTTCCATCAAAGATTTCCGCGACGACATGCTCCGTGAGATCGAAGAAGTGAACTGGGTGCCGGAATGGGGTATGACACGTCTTTACAACATGGTCCGCGACCGTGGGGACTGGGTCATCAGCCGTCAACGCGCCTGGGGCGTTCCAATCCCGATCTTCTACGCCGAAGACGGGACGGAAATCATCACGAACGAGACGATTGATCACGTCGCCACCTTGTTCCACGAGCATGGCTCGAACGTCTGGTACGAGCGCGAAGCGAAAGACTTGTTGCCGGCAGGATTCACACATCCGAACAGTCCGAACGGCGAGTTCCGCAAAGAGCTCGACATCATGGACGTCTGGTTCGACTCTGGTTCGTCACATGCGGGCGTACTCGAACAACGTGACAACTTGCGCCGCCCGGCCGACCTGTACCTCGAAGGATCGGACCAATACCGAGGCTGGTTCAACTCGTCACTCTCGACGGCTGTCGCGACGACCGGCAAAGCGCCGTATCGCAACGTGCTCAGCCACGGTTTCGTCCTCGACGGAGACGGACGCAAGATGTCGAAGTCGCTCGGGAACACGATTGCACCGAACGACCTCGTCAAACAGTACGGAGCAGAAATCGTCCGTCTTTGGGTGTCGTCGGTCGACTATCAGTCAGATGTCCGCGCGTCACACGATAACTTTAAACAAGTGTCGGAAGTATACCGGAAAATCCGCAACACGCTTCGTTTCTTGCTCGGTAACTTGAACGGCTTCGACCCGTCGATGCGTGTCGCGTTCGAAGACATGCCGGAAGCGGACCGCTTCATGGCGACAAAACTCAAGCAACTTCAGACGAAAGTCGTCAAAGCGTACGACACGTTCGATTTCATGGCTGTCTATCACTTGAGCCATAACTTCTGTGTCAACGAGTTGTCGTCGTTCTATCTCGACTTCACGAAAGATATTCTATATATCGAACGTGAAGACGACGCACGTCGTCGTGCCGTTCAAACGGTCATGTATGACACGGTCGTTACGCTCACGAAATTGCTTGCACCAATCCTCCCGCACACAGCGGACGAAGTGTGGCAAGAAGTGCCGGCGAAGACAGCTGATAGCGTCTTCTTGACAGACCTTGAGGCAGTGGCACCTCTCACAGAAGATGAGACGGCATTGCTTGCTAAATGGTCGAAGTTCCTCACGTTCCGTGACGACGTGTTGAAAGCGATCGAGATCGCCCGTGGCGAGAAGTTGATCGGTAAACCGCTCGAAGCAAAACTACAAGTCGCGCCAAAAGGTGAGACGAAACAGTTGCTCGAGACGATCGATAACGTTCGTCAGTTGCTTCAAGTGTCGCAACTCGATTACGTCGAATCGGCCGATGTCGATTATACGACGGCCGAAATCAGCGTCATGAAGGCTGACGGTGCCGCTTGTGCCCGTTGCTGGACATACTCGACCGAACTCGGTCAAAATGCTGAACATCCAGAGCTTTGCCCGCGTTGTACTGAAGTCATCGCATAAGCAGGACCGGAGTGGCGATCGTCCACTCCGGTTTCTTATGACTTGAAAGGAGAATCTGATGAAACGTTATTACGGATTAGCACTTTTCCTCATCTTGCTCGACCAAGTAACGAAATGGATTGTCGTCCAAACGATGACGATCGGGCAGTCAATCGAGCTCATCCCTGAATTGCTCTACTTGACGTCTTACCGCAATAAAGGCGCGGCCTGGGGCATGCTCGAAGGCAGATGGTGTTCTTCTTCATCGTCACCGCGGTCGTCGTCGTCGGCTTGATTTATTTCTTGCATAAAGAAGTGAACGGATTCGATCTGCTCGGTTATAGCGTCGGGTTATTGCTCGCCGGTGCAATTGGGAACTTCATCGACCGTCTATTCCGTGGTGAAGTCGTCGATTTCGTCGACACGTATCCGTTCGGCTACAACTTCCCAATCTTTAACGTCGCCGATATGGCGCTCACGTTCGGGGTCATCTTCATGATCATCGGCGTCTTGTTCGAAGAAAAATTAAACAAAGAAAGGGGACAATCGTAATGGAAACTTACACATTTGTCGCCGAAGAAAAGGCACGTATCGACAAATGGATGAGCGAACAAAGTGACTGGTCACGTTCGCAAATCCAAGACTGGATCAAGGCGGGGGACCTCCTCGTCAACGGCCAGGTCGTCAAGCCGAACTATAAACTGCAAGAAGGAGACGAAATCGTCGTGACGGTCCCGGAGGCCGTCGAACTCGAGGTGTTGCCAGAGAATATCAAGCTCGACGTCGTCTATGAGGACGAGGATGTCATCGTCGTCAACAAGGCACGCGGCATGGTCGTCCATCCGGCGGCTGGTCATACATCAGGCACGCTCGTCAACGCACTCCTCTATCACTGTGACGATTTGTCAGGCATTAACGGTGTCAAACGACCAGGCATCGTCCACCGCATCGATAAAGACACGACCGGTCTCCTCATGGTCGCGAAAAACGATGTGGCCCACGAATCGCTCGCGAGCCAGTTGAAGGATCGTAAAATCAAGCGTGAATATATCGCTCTCGTCCACGGCGAAGTTGCCCATGAGCTCGGGACGATCGAGGCGCCAATCGGGCGTGACACGAACGACCGTCAGCGGATGACAGTGACGGACAAGAACGCGAAAGAAGCGATCACGCACTTCCGTCTGCTCGAGCGGTATAAAGACTTCACACTCGTCGAGTGTAAGCTCGAGACGGGACGGACGCACCAAATCCGTGTTCATATGCGTTATATCGGCCATCCGCTCGCTGGTGACCCGAAATATGGCCCGCGCCGCACGATTCAATTGAACGGACAAGCTCTCCATGCGGCGACGCTCGGTTTCTTCCATCCACGCACGGACGAATGGCTCGAATTCGAGGCGCCGCTCCCGGCCGACTTCGAAGCGGAACTTGCAAAATTGGACAAAATCGAGAAAACGCGTTGACTTTCAACCGATTCCGATTTATAGTCTAGGAAGCATAACACCTTTAAACCCAGTCCAGAGAGGCTGTGAAAGGATTGTGGCTGCGGCCACGACACGTCGATTATTTGAGGCAGAGGTCTGCCCTCATATATGAAGACTTCCTTTTCCAGCCGGATGAGGAAGTCTTCTTTTTGTATAATTTGAGAGAGGGGGGAAACGTTTGAAACGTTCTACCATATTGGATGAAGCGGCCATCCGCCGTGCACTTACCCGAATCGCTCACGAGATCATCGAGCGCAACAAAGGAACGGACAACGTCGTGCTCGTCGGGATTAAAACCCGAGGCGAGACGCTTGCCGACCGACTCGCCCGCCGCATCGAAGAAATAGAAGGCAAACCGATCGCGCTCGGTAACTTAGATATCACGCTGTACCGGGATGACCTGTCTAAGAAGTCACTTGACCCGGAAGTGAAAGCGACTGAACTGCCACACGACATCAACGGCAAGACGGTCGTCTTGATTGACGATGTCCTTTACACGGGCCGGACGGTGCGAGCCGCCATGGACGCACTCGTCGACCACGGTCGTCCGGATTACATCCAGCTCGCTGTCTTAATCGACAGGGGACACCGCGAGCTACCGATTCGCCCAGACTTCGTCGGCAAGAACGTCCCGACCTCGAAGTCAGAACAAGTCGTCGTCCGACTCAGTGAAGTCGACACGACCGACGAAGTGTTTATCAAACAGCAATAATCCAAAACCTTTAAGGTGGTCCAGAGAGGCCAGGAAGGAGAACCACATATGAAACCTATCCTCAACATCCACGAGCGTCCAGCTCATTTACCGCAATGGCTGCTCTTCAGCCTGCAGCATGTCTTCGCCATGTTCGGAGCGACGATTTTAGTCCCGATTTTGACGGGGCTGAACACGTCCGTCGCCCTCGTCGCTTCCGGTGTGGCCACGCTCTCATTCCTAGCCATCACACGCTTCAAAGTTCCAACGTATCTTGGATCGAGCTTCGCGTACATCGCGCCGATCATCGCTGTTAGCCAACAGTGGGGTGTCGAGGCCGCCTTGTTCGGAGGCATCATCGCCGGTGCTGTCTACGGTGTCGTCTCGCTCATCATCTATAAGACGGGCGTGAACTGGTTGTTGCGCTTGCTGCCGCCGGTCGTCGTCGGTCCGGTCATCATGGTCATCGGCTTATCGCTCGCGCCGGTCGCCATCGACATGTCGATGAATAAAGATGGGGCTTATAACGGAACGTTCATCACCGTCGCGTTGCTCACGCTCGGCATCACGATTCTCGCCATGACGACGCTCAAAGGCGTATGGGGAGCCGTGCCAATCTTGTTCGGTATCATCGGCGGCTACCTCATCGCCGCACTGTTCGGCATCATCGACTATTCGGCGCTTGGACAAGCGAGCTTGTTCCAACTGCCTGACTTCACGATGGTGTTCGTCGACTACATGCCGATGTGGCAAGTCGGGGCACTCTTAGCCATCGTCCCGGTCGCCCTCGTCACGATGACGGAACATATCGGCGACCAGATGGTCACATCAAAAATCATTGGGCGTGAGACGATGAAAGACCCAGGTCTCCATCGGACCCTCCTCGGCGACGGGGTCGGGAAAGCCGTCGCCTCGGCGCTCGGGGGTCCACCGTGTACGACTTACGGTGAGAACAACGGGGTCATGGCCATCACGAAAGTGTACAGTGTCTACGTCATCGCCGGAGCAGCGCTCATGGCTATCAGCTTTGGTTTCCTTGGTCACGTCGAAGCGTTCATCTCGACGATCCCGAACCCGGTCAAAGGCGGCATCTCGATCCTCTTGTTCGGAGTCATCGCTTCGAACGGTCTGCGGACGATGGTCGAAAGCAACGTCGACCTCGCTGAGAAACGCAATCTCATCATCGCCTCGGTCATCCTCGTCATCGGACTTGGTGGGGCCATGGTCCAACTCGGAAGCTTCCCGGTTCAAGGGATGGCACTCGCCACAGTCGTCGGGATCCTCTTGAACGCCTTCTTGCCGAAAGAAGAAGCGGTCCACGAAGCTGCTGCCGAAACAACTGAAGATACACGACAAGCAAGTAACTTTTAATTCGATCCCGTGAGGTCGGCAAAGTGAAGGCTCGTTTATTTGGGTGTAGTCTACCCAAATGAAGGCGTCCCTTCACGTAGGTGAAGAGACGCCTTTTCTCTTTGCCTTCACACAAAAGGAGGAGACGAACATGAACATCATCAAACAACAACCGAAGCATTTTGTCAGCTTGGACACGCTCACACTCGACGAGATTATGGGCATGATCGAGGAGTCGCTCCGTTATAAACAAGGAAACATGCCCCCGTTGTTTGACGGGAAGACGGTCGCGAACTTATTTTTTGAGAACTCAACGCGGACGAAAAATTCGTTTCAAATGGCGGAACGGCACTTAAAAGTCCAAGAAATCCCGTTCGACGTGGCGACGTCATCGGTGACGAAAGGAGAGACGCTCTACGACACGTGCAAGACGCTCGAGGCAATCGGGGTCGACGCCCTCGTCATCCGCCATCCAGAGTCTGGATACTACCACGAACTCGTCGAAAAATTGAATATCCCGGTGTTGAACGGCGGGGACGGGAGCGGGGAACACCCGTCCCAATCACTCCTCGATCTCGTCACGATTTTTGAAGAGTTCAAGACGTTCGAGGGCTTGAATATCGCCATCTGCGGCGACCTCGTCCATAGCCGCGTCGCACGTTCGAACGCAAGCGTATTGAAACGCCTGGGGGCGAACGTCGTCGGCTGCAGCCCCGCCTCTTGGTGGGACGAGTCGATGGGGCTCGAGCATCGGGACCTCGACGATGTGTTAGCGGACTGTGACGTCGTCATGCTGCTTCGCGTTCAGCACGAACGCCACATCATGGGCGACATCTTCTCGAAGGAAGATTACCATGAGCGCTACGGGTTGACGCCCGAACGCGTCGACCGAATGAAAGGACGAGCGATCATCATGCATCCGGCACCGGTCAACCGTGACGTCGAGATCGCCGGCAGTTTGATTGAACATCCGAAGTCGAGGATCTTTCCACAGATGACGAACGGCGTTTACGCCCGGATGGCCATTTTAAATCGAGCATTAGGGGGACAATTATGATACTTCAACACGCAACTTGGTATGACGGGAACACGAAACGGACGACGAATCTATTGATCGAGGACGGCGAAATCCGCTCGATCGACTATGACGGCACGACCGAAGGACATGACGTGATCGATGCGACAGGGATGCTGCTCATCCCGGGACTCGTCGATGTCCACGTCCACTTGCGCGAGCCGGGCGGGGAGAAGAAAGAGACGATCAAGACGGGTACTGAGGCGGCTGCGGCCGGCGGGTTCACCACAATCTGCGCCATGCCGAACACACGTCCCGTCCCGGACGACCGGGCGACGATGGACCAGCTCCTGGCTAAAATCGAGCAAGACGCAAGCGTACGCGTCCTTCCATACGCCGCCATCACGAAACGACAGCTCGGCACCGAACAAGTCGACATGGCTTCGCTCGCAGATGCGTTCGCGTTCACCGATGACGGCGTCGGCGTCCAATCGGCGGCGATGATGCGTGAGGCGATGCGGGAAGCGAAACGTCTCGATAAGGCGGTCGTCGCCCACTGCGAGGACAATACGCTCAAGGCCGGTTCGGTCCATGAAGGCCGGTTCAGTGAAGAACACGGCATCCAAGGCATCCCGAGCCTCGCCGAAAGCATCCATATCGCCCGTGACGTCTTGATTGCCGAAGAGACGGGCTGTCACTATCACGTCTGCCACGTCTCGTCACGACAGTCGGTACGTGTCATCCGCGACGCCAAACGAGCCGGCATCCGGGTGACGGCCGAAGTGACACCGCATCACCTCGTCCTCTGTGAAGACGATATCCCGGGCCTCGACCCGAACTTTAAAATGAATCCACCGCTCCGGAGCCGTGACGACCGTGAGGCGCTCCTTGAAGGCTTGTTCGACGGGACGATCGATATGATCGCGACGGACCACGCCCCGCACACGGCCGAAGAAAAAGCAGCCGGCATGGAACGGGCCCCGTTCGGCATCACCGGATTCGAGACAGCGTTCCCGCTCTTGTACACGACGTTCGTCAAGACGGGTCAGATGGAAGAAGCGGCGCTCATCGACTGGATGACGAAACGTCCGAGCGACGTGTTCGGGTTACCGTACGGTGTGATTGAAGTCGGACGCGCGGCAGACTTTGCCCTCATTGATACGGAGACGGAGCAAGTGGTCGATCCGACGACATTCCGCTCGAAAGGAAAAAACACACCGTTCGCCGGGATGAAACTGGTAGGCTGGCCGGTGATGACGATCGCGGCTGGGAAAATCGTATATAAGGGGAGATTCGATGAAACGAACATTATGGCTTGAGGACGGCACTTCATTTGTAGGAACAGCATTCGGCGCAGATGTCGAGACGATCGGGGAAGTCGTCTTTCAGACCGGGATGACCGGGTATCAGGAGATGTTGTCGGACCCATCGTACTGCGACCAGCTCATCGTGTTGACAAACCCGTTGATCGGCAACTACGGCGTCAACCGGGAAGATTTTGAGACGACCGTACCGATGGCGAAAGGACTCATCGTGAAAGAAGTGTGCGATTTGCCTTCGAACTTCCGCTCGACCGCAACGCTCAGTGATACGCTTCTCCGCTTCAATATCCCAGGTCTAGCAGGGGTCGACACGCGGATGTTGACGCGTCATCTCCGCTCACGTGGCGTCATGCGCGGTGTCATGGTCGATGGGGAATCGACGTGGGCATCGGTCCAGGATCGCTTTGACGTCCTTCTTCCGACCGATCAAGTCGAGCGCGTCTCGACAAAGCGGGCGTATGTCAGCACGGGCCGCGGGCCGCGTATCGCCCTCATCGACTTCGGTGCGAAACTCGGCATCATGCGTGAACTCGTGAAGCGCGACTGTGAAGTCGTCGTCTTGCCGCACGACGTGACGGCCGACGAAGTGATGCGCTATGAACCGGATGGCGTCATGCTGTCGAACGGACCGGGGGACCCGAAAGACGTCCCGACGGCGTTGCCGCTCATCGAACGCCTCATGCCGGTGTTGCCGATTTTCGGAATTTGTCTCGGCCATCAGTTGATCGCACTCGCGAGCGGGGCCAATACGTTCAAACTCCCGTTCGGCCATCGCGGCGCCAACCATCCGGTGCTCGAACTTGAGACCGGCGCGGTGACGATCACATCCCAAAACCACGGCTACGCGGTCGATGAGGCATCACTCGCGACGACCGGACTCGTCGTCACGCATCGCGCCGTCAACGATGGCACGGTCGAAGGGGTGAAGCACTTGCATCATCCGACGTTCTCGGTCCAATACCATCCGGAAGCGGCACCGGGTCCATATGACGCCAACGACTTATTTGACCGCTTCATGCAGATCGTCCAAGAAAACAAACAGAAAGTAGGAATGTGACATGCCAAAACGACCAGATATTCAGAAAATCCTTGTAATCGGATCCGGCCCGATCGTCATCGGACAGGCGGCAGAATTTGACTATGCTGGTACCCAGGCGTGTCTTGCCTTGAAAGAAGAAGGATACGAGGTCATCCTCGTCAACTCGAACCCGGCCACGATCATGACCGACCCGACGACGGCGGACCGCGTCTACATCGAACCGCTCGAACCGGAGTTCGTCGAGCGGATCATCCGTCAAGAACGTCCGGACGCGCTCCTCGCCACACTCGGCGGCCAGACCGGCCTGAACTTGGCGATGGAACTCGATCGCCGCGGCGTGCTTGAAGATTGCGGCGTCGAATTGCTCGGGACGAAATTATCGGCCATCGAACAGGCTGAGGACCGGGAACAGTTCCGCGACCTCATGTATAAACTCGGGCACGGGGTCCCGGAAAGCGAGATCGTGCAGTCACTCGAGTCGGCTTGGGGCTTTGCGGAACGGATCGGCTACCCGATCATCATCCGTCCGGCGTACACACTCGGAGGAACCGGTGGCGGGATCGCCCATGACCGGAATGAATTTGAGCAGTTCGTCGAATCGGGGCTGAAAGCGAGCCCGGTGACACAAGTGTTGCTCGAAAAATCGATCGCTGGCATGAAAGAAGTCGAGTATGAAGTGATGCGCGATTCGAGCGACCAAGCGATCATCGTCTGTGCGATGGAAAACTTTGATCCGGTCGGGGTCCATACGGGCGACTCGATCGTCTTCGCACCGACACAAACACTGTCTGACCGCGACTATCAGATGCTTCGCAGCGTCTCACTCGACATCATCCGCGCCCTCGGCATCGAAGGCGGATGTAACATCCAATTCGCCCTCGACCCGGACAGCTTCACGTATTACGTCATCGAGGTCAATCCGCGTGTCTCGCGCAGTTCGGCGCTCGCCTCGAAAGCGACGGGGTACCCGATCGCCAAGCTGGCTGCGAAAGTGGCGGTCGGATACAAGTTGTCAGAACTGAAGAACCCGGTGACGGAGACGAGTTACGCCTCGTTCGAACCGGCTCTCGACTATGTCGTCGCTAAAATCCCGCGCTTCGCCTTCGATAAGTTCGAGACGGCTGATCGTCGCCTCGGCACGCAGATGAAAGCGACCGGGGAAGTGATGGCGATCGGCCGTAATTTGGAAGAAGCACTCTTGAAGGCCGTCCGTTCGCTCGAACTCGGGACAGAAGACTTGGCCGTGCCACGCCTCGCGCAACTAAGCACCGTGGAGCTCGACCGCGAACTGACGACACCGACGGATGAGCGGTTGTGGATGCTCTATGAGGCGCTCCGTCGCGGCTACTCGTCAGAACAGTTGCATGAGCTGACAAAAATCGATCGTTTCTTCTTATCGAAACTCGCTCGGATTTGGCAACAAGAAGAGACGCTTCAGCATGAGCCGCTTTCAAAAGAACGCCTCATCGAGACGAAACGTCTCGGCTTCAGCGATAAGATGATCGCCCGAATCACGAATGAGACTGTGGAGACGGTGACATCGCTTCGGAACGACTGGGGCATCCGCCCGGTGTATAAGATGGTCGACACGTGTGCGGCCGAGTTCGCTTCGGAGACACCATACTTTTACGGGACGTACGAAGTCGAGAACGAGGCCGTGAAGACGGACAAACCATCGATTCTCGTCCTCGGTTCGGGACCGATCCGGATCGGGCAAGGTGTCGAGTTCGACTACGCGACCGTCCACTCGATCCAGACGATCCGTGACGCAGGCTACGAAGCGATCATCATCAACAATAACCCGGAGACGGTGTCGACCGACTTCTCGATCTCGGACCGGCTCTACTTCGAACCGCTCACGACCGAAGACGTGCTCGAGGTCATCCGCAATGAGCAGCCGCTTGGCGTCATCGTCCAGTTCGGCGGCCAGACGGCCATCAACTTGGCGGCCTCGCTCGAAGCGGAAGGGGTCCGGATTTTAGGGACGTCGCTCGAAGACATCGACCGTGCCGAAGATCGGAAAGCGTTCGAAGCGACGCTCTCGGCCGAACGACTCGCCCAACCACCAGGCAAGACGGCGGTCACGGTCGAAGAGGCCGTCGCCTGCGCCGACATGCTTGGCTATCCGGTACTCGTCCGCCCATCATACGTCCTTGGCGGCCGGGCGATGGAAATCGTTTATGAGCGCTCGGAGCTCGAGCGGTATATGCGCCACGCCGTCGTCGCCTCGAAAGACCGTCCCGTCCTGATCGACCGCTACTTGACGGGCATCGAGATTGAAGTCGACGCCATTTGTGACGGGACGGACGTCTACATCCCGGGCATCATGGAACATATCGAACGGGCCGGGGTCCACTCGGGCGACTCGATCGCCGTGTATCCGCCGCAACGATTGAGTGAGGCATTGAAAGAAAAAGTCGTCGATTACACAATCAAACTCGCCAAGGCGTTCCGAATCAAAGGGTTGCTCAATGTCCAGTTCGTCTACGCGGACGACTTATATGTCATCGAGGTCAACCCGCGGGCGAGCCGGACCGTCCCATTCATCTCGAAAGTGACGGGCCTGCCGATTGCGCGCATCGCCACGCAGACGATTCTCGGGACGAGTCTGAAAGATTTAGGGTTAGGGACCGGCCTGCATCCAGAAGCGGACGCGATTTCGGTCAAAGTGCCAGTGTTCAGTTTCGCGAAATTAAAAGAAGTCGATCCGTCGCTCGGGCCGGAAATGAAATCGACCGGTGAAGTCATGGCGACAGACCGTACGCTCGAAAAAGCACTGTATAAAGGGCTCGTCGCCGCCGGCATGACGATCGCCTTGAAAGGGAATGTCCTATTGACGGTCGCCGACCAAGACAAGGAAGAGGCGCTCGACATCGCCCGCCGTTTCAATCGACTCGGATTCCGCCTGATGGCCACGTCCGGTACGGCGCAGGCGCTCTCAACAGACGGCCTACCGGTCCATCCGGTCGGGAAGATCAATGAGTCTGGTGAGACGATGCTGAGCGTCATCGAACGAGGAGAAGTCGACATCGTCTTGAACACGACGACGCGTGACGCCCTCGCGACGAAAGACGGGTTCATCATCCGTCGGGCCGCGGCCGAGCAAGGCGTGCTCTGTCTGACGTCGCTCGATACGGTTAAGGCGCTGCTCCAAGTCATCGAGAGCCTGTCGTTCCAAACAACGAGTTTGCCGGAGTTCACGACATTCGGGGTGACCGTATGAGACAACTCGCGACCATTATCTCGAACCGATTGATCGCGACAGCGACGATGGAGATGAAAGTCGAAATCGCACCGCAAGAAGTCGCGCCGGGCACGTTCTTCCACGTGAAGACGTCAGAGCTGTTGCGCCGGCCGCTCTCGGTCGCGAACGTCGAAGGCAACGTCGTCACGTTCCTGTATAAAGTCATCGGCAGCGGGACGGCAGATTTGGCCGCTCGTCGGACGGGAGACGTCTTGGACGTCCTCGGACCGCTCGGCAACGGTTTCCCGCTCGAGCAAACAGGCAAGCGTGTCGTCCTCGTCGGTGGGGGCATCGGGGTGCCACCGCTCTACTACACGCGGCGTCTGCTCGCCGCACGCGGGATTGAGACGGTGGCGATTCTCGGGTTTGATACGAAAACGAGCATTTTTTATGAAGACGCGTTCCGTGAACTGGGGGAGACGATCATCACGACGGTCGACGGAACGTATGGGGAAATGGGATTTGTGACCGGCCCGCTCGCGCGGGTCGAGGCCGATGTGTTGTTCAGCTGTGGACCGGAACCGATGTTGAAGGCAGTCGCCGCATCACATATCGAAGAGCGATATATCTCGATCGAGAATCGGATGGGGTGTGGCATTGGAGCTTGTTTCGCTTGCGTGTGCGAAGCGCCAGGCGGTTACGTCAAAGTGTGCAGTGACGGACCGGTATTTCGTGCGGAAGAGGTGACGCTATGAGATTACACGTCGATTTGCCAGGCTTACAGTTGAAAAATCCGATCATGCCGGCGTCAGGCTGTTTCGGATTCGGTGAAGAGTTCGCCAAACTCTATGACTTATCGATATTAGGCGGTATTATGATTAAGGCGGCGACAGGCGAGTCGCGATTCGGCAACGGCACGCCCCGTGTCGCTGAGACGGCACAAGGAATGCTGGAACGCCATCGGCCTCAAAATCCAGGTGTCGACGCCATCATCGAAGACAAGCTTCCGTTCCTGTCGGGATTTGATACCGAGATCATCGCCAACGTGGCCGGCTCGACGCCAGAAGAGTATATTCACGTCGCCCGCCAGATGAGTGCCGACCCGACCATTAAAGCGCTCGAGCTGAACATTTCATGTCCGAACGTGAAGTGCGGCGGGATGCAGTTCGGGACCGATCCTGAGATGGCGGCCGAATTGACCCGACTTGTCAAAGCGGCGTCAACGAAACCGGTTTACGTCAAACTGTCACCGAACGTCACATCGATCACGGCGATGGCCAAGGCGGTCGAAGCGGCCGGTGCCGACGGGATCACGATGATCAATACGCTCGTCGGGATGCGCATCGACGTCACGACCGGACAACCGATTCTCGCCAATCGAATCGGGGGCTTGTCTGGCCCTGCCGTCAAACCGGTCGCCATTCGGATGGTGTATGAAGTCGCTCAGGCCGTCGATATCCCGATTATCGGGATGGGCGGCGTGCGGACGGTGGACGACGTATTAGAGTTTATCTACGCAGGTGCCTCAGCGGTCGCGGTCGGAACGGCCAATTTTGAGAACCCGTACGTCTGTCAAGAAATCATCGAAGCGTTGCCGGGACGACTTGACGAACTTGGCATCGATCACATTTTAGACATCAGGGGGAAAGCTTATGAACAGACTGTATCTCGCGCTTGATGTCGAGACGGGCGCCGACGCGTTCCGTCTATTGGAACGAATCAATCAGAAACCAGCCGTCAAAGTCGGGATGGAGCTGTTCTATCGGGAAGGGGAGCGTTTTGTCGAGCAACTCGTCGACAATGGATACCCCGTCTTTTTAGACATCAAAGTCCACGACATCCCGGAGACGGCACGGCGGACGCTCCGTCAAATCGGCCGCCTCGGCGTCGAGTTGACGAACGTCCATACACTCGGCGGCGAGACGATGATGCGCTACGCCTTAGACGGCTTACGTGATGTGACCGATACGACGAAATTGATTGGGGTCACCCAGTTGACGTCTACCGATGAGCGGATGCTTGCCGAAGAGTTACACATCGATGGGGGGCTCGAACAGGCCGTCCTTCGCCAGGCAGCCATGGCCGATCGGGCCGGACTCGACGGGGTCGTCGCGTCCGTGCATGAGGCCCGTGCGATTCACCAAGCGCTCGGCTCATCGTTTTTGACCGTGACGCCGGGTATCCGGATGAACGAGACAGTAGACGATCAAGTCCGGACCGCCACACCAAAAGCGGCGCGTGAGGCCGGCGTGTCGGCCATCGTCGTCGGCCGGCCGATCACCCGGGCCGAAGACCCGAACGCCGCATATGAATACTACTTACAGGAATGGAGTCGAACGTATGAGACAAATCGCTGAAGCTTTATTACAGATCGAGGCCGTGACCCTTTCTCCCGAGAACCCGTATACATGGTCGAGCGGGATGAAGAGTCCGATTTATTGTGACAACCGTTTGACGCTCAGCTATCCTAACGTTCGCAATCTCATCATCGATGCGCTCGTCGAAGCGATCCGTCCGCTCAACGCCGATGTCATCGCCGGGACAGCGACAGCGGGAATTCCTCATGCGACGCTTGTCGCCGACCGGCTCGGCTTGCCGCTCGTCTACGTCCGTTCGAGTGCGAAAGGACATGGGAAAGGGAATCAAATCGAAGGTCGGTTCGAGCCTGGCGCTCGTGTCATCGTGATTGAAGATTTGTTGTCGACCGGTTCATCGAGCATCGAGGCCGCCAAAGCGATCCAGAAAGCGGGCGGGGAAGTGATCAAGATTCAAGCGATCTTTTCCTACAGTCTGAGCCGTCTTCACATCAATCTATTGGACTCCGGTTTCACTGCGCACGCGCTGATCACACTGTTGGATGTGCTCGACGTCGCCGTCAAGAAGCGCATCATCAGTAAAGAAGAGGCTGCTACTTTACGTGACTGGCGAAACGATCCCACCGGTTGGAGCGAGCGTGTCTTATCTTCATAATCTACACCGAGAATCCACCTCCGGGCGGATTCTTTTTCTATTCGGTACATGGCATACTGAACATGTTAGAATAGGGAAAGCAGTCAAAAAAGGAGATGTGTATGGCGTATTCTAGAATGAAGGGAAAATCCTTGAGAATCCGTTTTCAAGCGATCCCGAAACATCGTAAACTTGCGTTAGGACTCGTCCTCACCGTCTTGCCCCTCATGTTTTTCTTGAATTTATTCATATTCAGTCACGTGTTGGCACTCGGGGATACGTATGAGGACCGCTATCAAATGAAGAAGCTTCGGCTCGAAACGGCGCACGGCAATGTCGAGTTCGTCCGCAGCACGAATGAGAAAGTCCACATTGACGTGTTACAAACGAACTCGAAAGAGCGTCGCATCAAAGTCAAATCGGTCGGCGATACGATTTCGGTTGTCGAGCGCTACGGCCAATTCAGTCAATTCGGCAGCCGAGCGAGTGATGAACCGTCTCGTTATAAAATCCGGGTCGCCTTGCCGAGCTCGATGACATCGATCGAAGTCGAGGCCGAACAAGTGACCGGGCAAGGATTGATTGCCAAGACGATCGTCTTGGAGGCGAACGCCGTCAATGTAAAAAAACTTGAAAGTGATCGGCTCCGTGTCGAGACGCGGAGTGATACGACACTCGAGACCGTCCGTGTCGTCACGGGAGATATCCGTTCGTATCGGGATGCGACGGTGAGCGACATTGTCGTCAACCAAAGCATGACGATTCAGACGGAGGCGGGTACGCTTGCTTACGCACCGCGTAATGCGACCGGACAAGTGAACGTCACGACGACGGGCAACGTGGCGGCGTCAGACCGGTTCAACGAAATCGGCGGCGGCGTCTACCACTTATCGAACTCGAACCGGCCAAACATCGAACTCATTTCCGAGACAGGAAAGGTCGAGCTTAAATGATCAACAAACGCTACATCCCGAAAGTCGGGCTTCGGACTTTGAAGACCGGCATCGCCGTCGCCATCACGATTGCTTTGTCGTGGTATGTGTTCGGCATCTATTCAGGCATGGGGGCCATCGCGGCCGTCGTCGCCATGCAACCGACTGTGAAACGATCATCGAAAATCGTCTTCAGTCGCATCTTCGGAACGATCGTCGGCCTCATGTGCGGTCTTTTGATCGTCTACGCCTTCGGGGTCAATCCGATTTCAATCGGGCTCGCCGTCATCGTCGCCCTCACGCTCAACACGACGTTCGATAAGACGCACATGTCGACGTATGCGGCGTTCGCAATCGTGCTCATGCTTGAGAATCCGACGTCCGACTTCTTCCATTATGCGTGGACCCGTTCGCTCTTGACGGCCGTCGGTGTCTTCGTCTCGCTCGGCGTCAACTATGCGTTCATGCCGCCGCGCTATGAGGAGCGGTTGCTCGGTGAGATTCGGAAGACGTCGGCATACATGTTCCATCACTGGCGCGAGCTCGTCGGTTCACCGTCCGAGCTTCTCGAGACGCGGGCCCGCATCCTGGGGCATCAGGAGCTGCACATGATGCTTCAAGAAGATATGAAAGTGACGAACGTAAAATTGAAGCATATGACGATAAAGCAGTACCGTCTACTGATTCACCTTGAGGACAAGCTCGTCTTGTTGCTCGAAAGTCTCGCCGAACACCGGGAGGCGCTTTTGGTCATGGACGAGGAAGAACGTCGGGCGTTCGATTCCGAGTTTTTATACCTGCTCGCGCATCACCACGATATCCTTTACACGTGTGACAAGCCATCCTCGCTGTTCACGTTACCGCATGAGGATTTATCTGTTTCTGAAATCTTACACGGGCACTTGCTCGACTATCATGAACATCTCGAAGCGTTCAAACATAATCCGAAATGAACGAAGGCCCCGTTTTAGCGACGGGGCCTTTACTTGTTGTCAATGTAAGTGGACATGTCATATTTACACATGCCTTTGACGACACCCTCCGTTCCTGGGGCGATGCGGATGCCTCCGCAGTGCGTGCCGCACTTTACGGGGTCATCCTTGCATCGCTGTCCCCTAGGAGTTCTGGTGCCGGCCTTGGCACGTGTCTGCTCGCCTGTCGATCAGACGTGTACCAATCCTTTCGTTCGTCCGCCGGCGTCCCCACTCCTGCAGGAAAGCAACCCAACGGAGACCCAGCAGCGACATTGAGTCGAGATGCGGCTCCGGAGTTGCCTGCGGAAAGCGTGGGCGTCGAGAAGACGAGTGACCATGGACTAACAAGAAAAGACCACGTCATGTGACGTGGCCAGAACTCATTGTTGGAGTGACTTGACAAGCCGCTCATCCGGCGTGACATACACCGTCTGTTGGTCCGTATAGATGACGAATCCAGGCTTGGCACCGCTCGGCTTTTTCACATAGCGTGCTTTCGTGTAGTCGACCGGCACGCCGCTCGAGGCACGGGCCTCGAGAAATAAGCGGCGACGGTCGCCGCCTCGAGGAGCGTCGTCTCGTCAGGCTCGCTCGAACGGATGATGACGTGTGATCCGGGTATGTCTTTCACATGGAGCCAAATCTCGTCGCGACGGGCGAACTTGAACGTCAAATGATCGTTTTGCGTATTGTTCTTCCCGACGAAGAACGCTGTCCCGGTCGACGACGTATACGCTTCGAGGGAAATTTTCTTCGTCTGTTTCTTCTTTTGGTTCCGTTGTTTCATATAGCCGCCTTCGGCCAACTCTTCTCGAATCTCGACGATATCGGCCGGTGAGGCGACGTCGAGCTGGGCGACGAGCGTCTCTAAATACTGAATCTCGGCGTCGTTCAATTCGATTTGTTTCTGCACTTCGACTTTGGCGACTTTCAACTTGTTGTATTTCTTGTAGTACGCTTGCGCGTTCTCGTTCGGTGTCTTGAGCGGATTGAGCGGGATATCGATCATGCCGCCTTCTTCGTCATAATAGTCGACGACGTGGGCGACGGTCATCCCTTTCTCGAGCTGGAACAAGTACGTCGTCAACAGCTCCCCATATTTCTGAAGTTCGTCGGACCGTTCTGTCGCCTTCAAATCGTCGAGCAGGCGTTTTCGCTTCAACAGGTTTTTCTCGAGCTCGGACTTGAGCAGACGCTCGACATCGTGGGCTTGTTGTTTGACGCGGTCCCGGTTCGCTTTCTCATAAAAGAACCGGTCGAGGACGTCTTTGCTCGTCTCATAGCGCTCTTCCGAAGCAATCTCACCGGACGTGAGGACGATCGGACTGAAGCGCTCTTTGCCCGACGCGAGCTGTTGGAAGACGTAAGGGCCTTCGAGGTCGCCCATCACGCTGATAAACGCCTCTTCGATGCTCGTCCGGTTCGGAAGTTTGGCCCGGTGGACGATCTCTTGGGCGATTTGCGGGCTGAGTCCGGCGAAACTGGCCACGAGCTGCTTGTCGAGCGCGCCAGCGTTCCAGTCGATGCGTTTCAAGCCGGCTTCTCGCTCCGTCAACGGATCACACTTGTCTTGGGCCGGTGGCAATAAGTAATCACTGCCCGGCATGATCGTCCGATACGTGTTCTGTGACGGCGGAAGATGCTTGATGGCGTCTAAAATCTTGTCGTCCTCGTTCGTCAAGACGACGTTCGAGTGACGTCCCATCAGTTCGATATACACTTTTTTATTCTCTTCATCGCCGAGCTCGTTTCGTGAACGGATCGACAGGACGATGACGCGGTCACGGCCGACTTGTTCGATTGCCGTGATGAAGCCGCCTTCGATATGTTTGCGGAGCATCATACAAAACATCGGCGGTTCTTGCGGGTTCTTCGTCGGGTTGTCGGTCAGCTGGAGCCGCGCGTACATCGCGTTCGCCGAAACGAGCAATTGGACGCTTTGGCGATTCGAGCGGACTTGAATCATCAAATCGAGCGAATACGGTTGGTGCACGCGATTGATGCGCCCCCCGACGAGCGCTTGTAATTCTGTTACAACACGATATGTCATTAATCCATCATATGCCACTAGTCTCATCACCTTTGTTCTTTTTCTGTCTCTACGTTATCAGATTCACGGAAAATATGGTACGATGAAGTAGGAAATCCGAACTTCTTCTTGCCGGAACAATTGATTGACTGCTATTATAATTAAATGTGATGTTAGAAGATGGAGGTCTTGCAGTGAATTTTAAAGAACGAGGATTATTAATCGTCTTGTCTGGCCCGAGCGGCGTCGGCAAAGGTACGGTTTGTCGAGTGCTCCGTGAAGAGAAGGACAACAACCTTCAATATTCGGTCTCGGCGACGACTCGCAAGCCGCGCGAAGGCGAAGTGGAAGGCGTACATTACTTCTTTAAGACGAGAGAGCAGTTTGAAGACATGATCGAGCATAAGCAGCTGCTCGAGCACGCTGAATTTGTCGGCAACTATTATGGGACACCGGTCGATTGGGTTCGTGAGACGCTCGAAAGCGGGAAGGACGTCATCCTCGAGATTGAAGTCCAAGGCGCTTTCCAAGTGAAAGAGCGTTTCCCGGAAGCGGTCTTTTTATTCTTGGCTCCGCCAAGCCTGCAAGAACTACGTAACCGCTTAGTTGGTCGAGGTACGGAATCGGAAGATGTAATCAAGCAACGCTTGCTCGTCGCCCGGGAAGAAATTGAATTGATGGATGCATACGATTACGTCGTTACGAATGATGAAGTGGACAAAGCGATCGATCGTATCAAAGCGATCGTGACGGCCGAACATTGTAAGCGTGAACGTGTTGCATCTCTCTATAAAAAAGCCATGATGGAGGTCATTTAATGTTATACCCTTCGATTGATGCCTTACAACGTATCATCCCGTCGAAATACACGATTGTCACGGTGGCCGCGAAGCGGGCCCGTCAAATTCAGGACGGAAAAGCACCGAAAGTCACCGCGCCAAAATCATATAAGCCGGTCGGTCAAGCGCTAGAGGAACTGTATTCGGGTGACACGACAATCATCGCGAACGAACAAAACAACGGATGAAGTGTGACCCAAGTCGGATACGACTTGGGTCTCATTGTCTATAAGGGGGAGAATTGTGAATGTTGAACGATCGGAATATCTTGCTTTGTGTGAGCGGCGGGATCGCGGCGTATAAAGCGTGTGCACTCACGTCGAAACTCGTCCAGGCCGGTGCGAACGTTCGCGTGGCGATGACGGCGTCAGCCGAACAATTCGTCGGGAAAGCGACGTTTCAGGCGCTCAGCCGAAATCCAGTATACACCGACGTGTTCGAAGAACATGACCCGACCAAAATCGCCCACATCGACGTCGTCGATACGAGTGACTTGATTGTCGTCGCGCCAGCCACGGCGAATATGATTGCGAAACTCGCGGCCGGTATTGCCGATGACTTCATCACGACCTCGATTCTAGCTGCCAAATGTCCCGTCATCATCTCACCGGCGATGAACGTCAATATGCTCGAACACCCGGCCACGCGCCGCAATATCGAGACGCTCAAAACGTTCGGCTATCAAATCATCGAACCGGGAGTCGGCAATCTCGCGTGCGGCTGGATCGGAGGGGGACGGCTCCCGGAACCGGAAGACCTCGTCCGCATCGTCGAGAGCCAATTCGTCCCGAAACATCTGCTTGGGAAACGCGTGCTGATCACGGCCGGTCCGACAGTTGAACGAATCGACCCGGTCCGCTTTTTATCGAACGACTCCTCTGGCAAGATGGGCGTCGCGCTCGCCGCGGCCGCCCGAGATATGGGCGCGTCCGTCACGCTCGTCCACGGACCACTCCAAGTACCCGTACCGGACGGCGTGATCGCCATTGCCGTCGAATCCGGGACGGATATGCTTGAGACGGTGCTCGCCCGGTTCGATGACCAAGACCTCGTCATCAAATCGGCTGCCGTCGCCGACTACCGCCCGAAAACGATTCATACGGAAAAACATAAAAAAGTGCATGGTCCGTTGACGATCGAACTCGAAGAGACGACCGATATCTTGAAGACGCTCGGGGAGAAGAAGACGCATCAGCTCCTCGTCGGCTTTGCGGCCGAGACGGAGAATCTCGAGCAACACGCCCGCGATAAAGTCGCCCGTAAACGGGTCGATTATCTCGTCGCCAACGACGTGTCACAGCCAGATATCGGCTTCCGCGCCGATGACAACGAAGTCACGTTGTTCCGCGCGGACGGGGCTCACGTCCGCTTACCGCGACAAAGCAAACGTGAACTCGCTATCGAGTTGCTCACCCATTTTAAGGAAGATTTGCGATGATCGCCCACGTCCATGTCGACGCGCCCGTCATCACGATTGACCGTCCGTTCGATTACGAGGTGCCGCCCCAGTTCGAGACGTTGATCGAACCGGGCATGCGCGTCTCGGTCCCGTTCGGCTCGCGACGCCTGCTCGGGATCGTGACGGGTATTTCTGAAGGGACACGTGAAGGATTGAAACCACTTGAGGCTTTATTAGACGAAGAATCTTCACTGACGGATGAGCTGCTCGACTTATCGACCCATGTGAAAGAGACGACGCTCTGTTTCCGATCGTCTGCGCTTCTAGCGATGCTTCCGGCGGCGTTGAAAGTGAGTTACGACAAAGAAATTAAAGGCGAGACGCTCCCGGACGGCGTTCGAGCCGGTACCCATCTTTCCGAGTATCCGAAAGAGACGCAGTCGATCATCTTGGCGCTCGCCAAAAAAGGCGACATTTTGCTCGCGCCGGTATTAAAAGAAAAACGGACGGTCAAGACGGACCTCGTCATCGAACTGCTCGATGCGACGCTCATCCCGGCCCGGGCGAAAAAGCAACAAGAAGCGATTCAGTTGCTAAAGGACGTCCCGCGGATGTATTGGTCGTCGTTACGTCAAATCGGCTTATCGCGCGCGCAACTGCAAAAAATGGAGTCGCTCCGTGCCGTCAACGTGACCGAGGTCGAACTGAACCGTGACCCGTACGCCACGATTGAACAGGTCATCGAGACGGTCGAACTGAACGACAGTCAAACCACGGCCGTCCACGCGATCCGAGACGCCGAAGCCGGGGAGACGTTACTGTTGCACGGTGTCACCGGCAGTGGGAAGACCGAGGTCTATTTAGAAGCAATCGGTCAAGTCGTCGACGACGGCAAGCAAGCAATTTTGCTCGTCCCGGAAATCTCGCTCACGCCGATGATGGTCAAACGGTTCAAACGCCGCTTCGGGGATCGGGTCGCCGTGCTTCATAGCGCCTTGTCGCAAGGGGAGAAATATGACGAGTGGCGCAAAATCAAACGACGTGAAGTCGATGTCGTCGTCGGGGCACGCTCCGCGATTTTCGCACCGCTCGAAAACATCGGGCTCATCATCTTAGACGAAGAGCACGAGACGACGTACAAGCAAGAAGAGAATCCGCGTTATCACGCGCGTGACGTCGCGATTTGGCGGGCGCATTATCACGGGTGCCCGGTCGTCCTCGGTAGTGCGACTCCGTCACTCGAGTCGTACGCCCGCGCCCAAAAAGGCGTCTATCGCTATTTGCAACTCAGCGAACGGTATGGTGGCGAGATGCCGCCGGTCCATATTATCGATATGCGACGTGAACTCGCCAAAGGCAACACGACGATGTTCTCGGAAGAATTATTTCTAGCCATCAATGACCGCATCGCGAAAAAAGAACAGTGCGTCATCTTGCTCAACCGGCGCGGCTTCACGACGTTCGTCATGTGTCGCGACTGTGGGGAAGGGCTCACTTGTCCGCACTGCGCCGTTAACTTGACGTATCACCAACACGGCGACCGGCTCAAATGCCACTATTGCGGTTACGAGATCGGGATGCCATCGAAGTGCCCGACGTGTGACAGTAAGAAAATCAAACAGTTCGGCACCGGCACACAAAAGATCGAGACCGAGCTGTTGAATCGTATCCCCGAGGCGCGGATCATCCGGATGGACCAAGACACGACGTCCCGCAAAGGGTCGCATGAACAGCTGTTGAAGCGTTTCGAGGACGGGGAAGCCGACATATTGCTCGGCACCCAGATGATCGCCAAAGGGCTCGATTTCCCGAACGTCACGCTTGTCGGTGTGCTCGCGGCGGATGCGACGCTCGGTATGCCCGATTTCCGGGCGACCGAGCGCACGTTCCAACTCGTCACCCAAGTCGCCGGCCGGGCCGGACGCGGCAGTCTGCCTGGTGAGGCGTACGTCCAAACGTACAATCCGGACCATTATGTCATCGAGACGGCGAGCGAACACGACTATGAGTCGTTTTTCGCCCGGGAGATGCAACTGCGCCAAGTCGGCAACCATCCGCCGTATTGGTATGTCACACTCGTCACGTTCGCGGCTGAAAGCCCGCTCGTCGCTCAAGCCGAGGCCGAGCTGTTCGCTTCCGATTTCGTCGAGGCGCACGTGGCGCAGTCACGACTGAACGGACCGATGCCGGCGCCGTTGTCGAAACTGAAGAACTTGTTCCGCTATCAACTGTTCATCAAGACGAAACATCCGGACGCGCTCTATCCGGTGCTTGCCGCGTTGCAACAAGCACGTGCGAAAGCGATCAGTAAAAAAGAGTATCAATTGAGTATCGACGTCAACCCATACGTATTCATGTGAGGTGGAACCAAATGTATAAAGTAGTAGAGATTCCCAATGAGATTTTACGGGTCACGTGTGATCCGGTGACAAAGTTTGATAAAAAATTGCGTCAGACGGTCGATCGCTTGTTCGACACGATGTATGAATATGACGGGGTCGGCGTGGCTGCCCCCCAGGTCAATTTGAATCAACGGCTCGCCGTCGTCCATACGGATGATGAGACGGGACCGCTCGTGTTGATCAATCCGGAAATCATCGAGACGTCCGGGACCGTGGTCGGTCTTGAAGGCTGCTTGAGCATCCCGGGTGAGTTCGGGTTCGTGAAACGGCATGAGACAATTGTCGTCAAGACGCAGGATTTGAAAGGCCGCACCCAACAAGTGAAGGCGAGCGGATTCTTCGCCCGAGCGATTCAACATGAAATCGACCATTTGGACGGAGTCTTGTTCACAGACAAACTCGCCGTGCCGGATAAAGGGACGGATCAACGCATCGTCTTCATGGGCACACCGACGTTTGCCGTATCCGTACTTGAGCGCTTGCTCGAAGAAGGATACAATGTCGTAGGCGTCGTCTCGCAACCGGACAAACCGGTCGGACGAAAACGCGAACTGAAACCGACGCCGGTGAAGAGTGTGCCTTGCGCCACGATATCCCGGTGTTGCAACCTGAAAAGGTGCGGACCGATTATGCCGATATCTTGGCACTCGAACCGGACTTGATTGTGACGGCGGCGTACGGGCAAATCGTCCCGACCGAGCTGTTAGAAGCACCGAAACATGGCGCCATCAACGTCCATGCCTCGCTATTGCCGAAACATCGGGGCGGCGCGCCGATTCACCAAGCCATCCTCGACGGCGACAAAGAGACGGGCGTCACCATTATGTATATGGTCGATAAGCTCGATGCCGGCGACATGATTGCCAACACGGTCGTCCCGATTGAAGAGTCGGACACGGTCGGCACGTTATTCGACAAGCTCGCGGTCGCAGGATCGGACTTGTTAATCAAAACGCTTCCTGCCTTCCTCGCTGGTTGGATTGAAGCCGTACCGCAAGACGAGCGTGACGTCACGTTCGCACCGAATATCAGCCGGGAGCGGGAACAGATTGAATGGACGTGTTCGGGCGCAGACATTTATAACCACATCAGAGGGATGAATCCGTTCCCGACGGCGTATACGACGATTGCCGGTGAACGGGTCAAACTGTTCTTCGGATTGAAAACGACAGGGACGGGTGAACCGGGAACGATTGTCCGGCTTGAAGAGGATGGGTTTGTCGTCGCGACAGGCGACGAGGTCGCCATTAAAGTGGTCGACTTGCAACCATCTGGTAAAAAACGAATGGACGGGGCCACGTTTATGCGAGGGGCCGGCCAAAAGTTACAAGTCGGCGATCGACTAGGAGGATAATATGAACGTACGAGTTGCAGCACTGGATACGCTAATCAAAATCGAACAAGGCGGCGCCTATTCGACGATTGCGGTCAACGATTTATTGAAACAGAAGAAATTGGCGACGAAAGATGTCGGCCTCTACACAGAGCTCGTCTATGGGACGCTCGGCCGGAAACGGACGCTCGATTATATTTTAGAGAAGCGGGTTCAAAACCCGAAGAAATTGGACCGTTTCGTTTTGCCGCTATTACGGATGAGTGTCTATCAACTGTTTTATCTTGATAAAATCCCAGATCGTGCCGTCTTGCATGAAGCGGTCGAGATTGCGAAAAAACGGGGCCATTCGGGTACCGGTAAGTTCGTCAACGGCGTGTTGCGTAACGTCATTCGGGACGGGTTCCCGGATTTGAGCACGCTTCCGGACGCTGAACGGATTGCCATCGAACATAGCCATCCCGATTGGCTCGTCGCCGAATGGGTGGAGACGTACGGTGTCGAAGTGACCGAGGCGATGTGCAAGCTAAATAACGAGCCGGCGCCGGTGACGGTGCGGGTCAACCGTCAGCGCGCCACGGTCGACGAGATGATCGAACGGCTCGCCGAGGTAGATGTGACGGCGAAGCGCTCGGAACTGTCGGAAGACGGTCTCGTCATCGAATCGGGCAACGTCCATGCGACGGCGTTCATCGACATGGGACTGCTCTCGATTCAAGACGAGAGCTCGATGATTGTCGCCGATGCGCTTCAAGCCGGGAAGACAGAACGCGTCCTCGACGCGTGTGCCGCACCGGGCGGAAAAGCGATGCACACGGCGGAACGCATGGACGGAGGAACGCTCGTCGCCCTCGACTTGCATCCGCATAAAGCGAAATTGATTGAACGTCAAGCGAAGCGTCTGCATATCGATGGAGTGACCGCACTTGCCCTCGATGCCCGCCAGGCGGGGGACAAATTTGAACCGGAGAGCTTCGACCGAATCTTGCTCGACGTCCCATGTTCGGGACTCGGTGTCATTCGTCGCAAGCCCGATATCAAATGGACGAAAGACAAGTCCGCCCTCGCCGGACTGCCGAAAGTCCAACGTGAAATCATTGACGCCGTCTTGCCACTGCTTAAACGAGGTGGTACGCTAGTGTACTCGACATGTACCATCGATCCGTCTGAAAATGAACAGCAGGCCGATTATATATTGTCGAATGGTTTGACGTGGGATGAGACACTCCAGGAACGTCTTCCACAAGTATTGCGACCGATGGTATCATCGGACCGCGCTGAACTCAAATTACTCCCGACGATGTTCGGGACGGACGGTTTCTATATCGCCGCATTCAAGAAAGAGGTATAAACATGAACCCAAAAGCAGTTGAAAAAAATCCATTGGTCGGTGCCAAGCCGTCCCTCTACTCCCTCATATATTCAGAACTTGAACAGTGGCTCGTCGAGGCAGGAGAAAAATCGTTCCGTGCGAAACAATTATATGACTGGATGTACGTCAAGCGAGTCACGTCGTTTGATGACATGACGAACGTCTCCAAACCGCTCCGCGAGAAATTAGACGCGGCTTTCCAATTGACAACATTGAAAGAACTTGTCCGTCAAGAATCACAAGATGGTACGATCAAGTTCTTGTTCGAACTTCAAGACGGATATTCAATCGAGACGGTGTTCATGCGCCATGAATATGGAAACTCGGTCTGTGTGACGACGCAAGTCGGTTGCCGCATCGGTTGCACGTTCTGTGCTTCGACACTCGGCGGTTTGAAACGTAACTTAGAAGCAGGCGAAATCACGGCTCAAGTGCTTGACGTGCAACGCGCACTCGACGCGAGCGGTGAGCGGGTCGACTCAATCGTCGTCATGGGTATCGGCGAGCCGTTCGACAACTATGACGAATTGATGCGTTTCTTGCGCACGGTCAACCACGATGACGGCTTGAACATCGGTTCACGTCATATCACTGTGTCGACGAGCGGGATTGTACCGAAAATCTATAAGTTCGCCGATGAAGGGATGCGTATCAACTTCGCCATCTCGCTTCACGCACCGACGACAGAGATTCGCACACGTCTCATGCCGATTAACCGTGCCTACAACTTGGACAAGTTGATGGAAGCCGTCAACTATTACACCGAGAAGAGCGGTCGACGCATCACGTTCGAATATGGTTTATTCGGCGGCGTCAACGACACGGAAGAACACGCGCATCAACTCGCTGACTTGTTGAAAGGTGTCAAGTGCCACGTTAACTTGATTCCAGTCAACCACGTACTCGAGCGCGACTATGTACGCACACCACGTAAACAAATTTTTGCCTTTGAAAAAGTGCTCAAAGATCGAAAAGTGAACGTGACGATTCGTCGCGAACAAGGTTCGGATATCGATGCGGCTTGTGGGCAGCTTCGAGCGAAGGAGCGCGAACAAGAAACGAGGTAATTAGAACGATGGAATTAGCATACCGTACCGACCGGGGACAAGTGAGGGCACAGAACGAGGATGCCGTCTTGATTATAGGGGACGAACAGGCCGGGATTGCTCTCGTGGCCGACGGCATGGGAGGTCATGAAGCAGGAGAAGTCGCGAGTCAACTCGTCATCGAGCAATTTCGACGCGCCTTCTCAACGCTTCCGGCCACGCCGATGGAGATGGAGAATTGGTTTCGCCGGAACGTGGAATTGGCTAACGAACAAGTACTCGAATTCTCAAAACAAGCGAATCTTCTCATGATGGGGACGACAATCGCCGGTGTCTGTTGGCATGACGACACGATTGTCATCGTTCATGTCGGGGACAGTCGCGTGTATGCCCTGCGTGAGGATAAGCTTCAACAATTGACTGAAGATCATTCTTACGTCAACATGTTAAAACAACTCGGCGAATTGACCGAGGAAGAGATGCGCGTCCATCCGAAACGTAATATCATCACTCGTGCGATTGGCTCGAAAGAGCATGTCGAACCTGATTTGCAAGTGTTCGCCGAACCTGAGTTTGACACGATTTTAATCTGTACGGATGGCTTGACGACTCATTTGACCGATGAGGAGATCAAGCAAGTCTTGGAGCGTCCCGTCTCGGCGGACGTCAAGGCGGATCAGTTGATCAATCAAGCCAACCGATTGGGTGGGAGTGACAACATCACCGTTGCCCTCGTCCAGTTCACAGATAGAAAGAGAGGATGAATCCGATGCGAAGTGGAGAACGAATCAACGATCGTTATCGGATCGAACAACAAATCGGCAGCGGCGGCATGGCAAATGTCTACAGGGCTCACGATGAGATTTTAAACCGAACCGTCGCCATCAAGGTGTTGCGATCTGAATTCTCGCATAACGAACAATTTATACGCCGGTTCGAACGGGAAGCCCATGCGGCTACTAGCCTGAACCATCCGAATATCGTCGCCATCTATGACGTCGGAGACGAACGTGATATCTATTACATCGTCATGGAGCATGTTGATGGGATGACGCTCAAACAATATTTGCAAGAAGACTACATATCTGTCGACGAAGCGCTACGCATCATGGGACAGATTTGTGACGCAATCGATCATGCCCATGCCAATCGAATCATTCATCGGGACATCAAGCCCCAAAATATGATGATTGACCAGGGCGGTAACGTTAAAGTGACGGACTTCGGAATTGCGGTGGCCATGTCGAACGCCACGCTGACTCATACGATGTCCGTGCTCGGGTCGGTCCACTACTTTTCTCCAGAGCAGGCGCGCGGAAAGTTTGCCGATGAGAAATCAGATATTTACTCACTGGGTGCCGTCCTATATGAACTTGTGACCGGACGCGTGCCATTCATCGGTGAAACGCCGGTCGCTGTAGCACTTCAGCATTTGCAAGATGACCCAATCCGACCGATGGATTTGAACCCGAACATTCCGCAAGCGCTTGAGAACTGTATCATGCAGGCGCTCGCAAAATCACCAGGTGCCCGCCACGCTTCGGTTGCGGCTTTCAAAAAGGATTGTATGACATCACTCTCAACTGAACGTGCGAACGAACCAAGACGTTTGAATGCGGAGCAGGATGCCTTTGATCAGACGCTCGTCATGACGCCGGTCGCACCACTCGAGTCGAACATCAAAGAGGTTTCGGAGCAACCGGTCGCGCCGGTCGCGCCGGTCGATCCCGTGAAAGAGAAACCGAAGCGGAAGAAGAAGTGGTGGCTTTGGCTATTGCTTGTCTTCTTGTTGATTGGTGGTGGAATTGGTGCCTATGTCATTGCGGATGAAATGTCCCGTGCTGTCGTACCGGACGTGGTCGGGATGACGGCCGATGAAGCCACGACAGAACTCGAGACGGCCGGTTTTGTCGTTGAGACGACCGAACGGGCGAGCGATAACATCGCTACCGGTGACGTCATTTCGCAGACGCCGAAAGCAGGACGAAAACCAAAACGGGGAACAACCGTGACGCTCGTCGTGTCGGCCGGGAAAGAGACGGTGGCCATGCCAGATGTTGAAGGGCTGTCCCAATCAGCGGCGGAACGGACGCTTAAAGATCTCGATTTCACGGATATTGAAATCCAGTCAGAGGCATCCGAAACGGTCGAGAGCGGCGATGTCATCTCCCAGTCGATTGCTCCCGGGAACGAAGTCATCCCGTCTGAAGAGACGGTGACGCTCGTCGTTTCGACCGGTAGCAATAAAGTCGAACTCGCCAATTTAGCCGGGTATACGTTTGAGGAGGCGACGACGTACGCCGAACAGAATAGCTTGAAAATCGTCAAACGAGACGAGTATTCAACGAGCGTGCCCGCCAACCAAATCATTCGTCAGTTACCGACGGCCGGAACAGCCGTCGACCCGGGGACGGAATTGACCGTCATCGTGTCGCAAGGGGTCGAACCGACCGACGTCTCGATTGAACGGGAAGTCAACGTCGAAATCGATCCGCCTGCTGAAGGCGAAGAACCTGTGGCACTCGAGGTCGTCATTCGGACGGTAGACGCCCGTGGCGAAGTCGAAGTGTTGCGTGATAAGATAACGGAGACGACGACTTACTCGTATACACTCGTCATTGCACCGGACGAAGTCGGAACCGCGACGATCGAAGTCGACGGGGAAGTCGTCCGGACGGATACGGTGACGTACGCACAAGCAAAAGATTCACAATGAAGAGGTGGCGTGCGCGTCGCCTCTTTTTCTAAGGAGGTCATAGGATGAAAGGTACGATTATTCGATTACAAGGCGGGTTTTATGATGTCATGACGGAAGAGAAACAAGAGATCCGTTGTCGCGCCCGCGGCAATTTCCGCAACCGGAACATCTCGCCGGTCGTCGGCGATGATGTCGACATCCAAGACCAAGGAGACGGCACAGGCTACATCTTGGCCGTCGACGAGCGGTCGAACCATCTCGTCCGCCCGCCGATTGCTAACATCGATCAAGCGTTCCTGCTGTTCTCGGTCAAGGAACCGGCGTTCTCGTTCCATCTGCTCGACCGTTTCCTCGTCTTAATCGAGTCGAAGCAAGTCCACCCGATTATCGTCTTGACGAAAATGGACTTGTTGACGGAGTCGGAGCTTGAAACGATTCAAGCAGCAACGGCTTTATACCGCTCCATCGGCTACGAGGTTATCGAGACGTCGACGGAAAATGGATCGGGAATTGAACAAATTCGCAGGTCGTTCAAAGACAAGACGAGCGTGTTCGCCGGACAAACCGGGGTCGGCAAGAGCTCGCTCTTGAACGCGGTCGCACCGGAACTCGAACTCGCGACGGGAAAAATCTCGAAATCGCTCGGCCGCGGCAAGCACACGACGCGTCATGTCACGCTCATCACGCTCGCCGACGGGCTTGTCGCCGACACGCCTGGTTTCTCAAGCCTCGAATTCCCAGAAGAACTCGAAGTCGAAGAGATGCGTTGGTGTTTCCCTGAATTCGTAAAACGTCATGACGATTGTAAATTTCGGGGCTGTGCCCATTTAAACGAACCGGGCTGTGCCGTAAAAACGGCCGTCGAAGCGGGAGAAATCGCTTCCACCCGTTACGAAAATTATGTTACGTTTATGGCAGAGTTAAACGATAGACAACGGAGGTACTGACATGATTAAAATTGCACCATCGATTTTAGCGGCGGACTTCACCAACCTAGAGGCAGAAGTGAAAGCGGTCCAAGAGGCCGGCGCGGATTATATCCATTTTGACGTCATGGACGGTCAATTCGTCCCGAACATCTCGATCGGTCTTCCGGTGCTTGCGAGCTTACGAAAGAAGTCGGACATGGTGTTAGATGTTCATTTGATGATTGACCAACCGGAGCGATTCGTCGAAGACTTCATCGAGGCAGGAGCGGATATCGTCACGGTCCATGTCGAAGCGACGAACCACTTGCATCGCGTGCTCCAACAAATCAAGGCGGCCGGTGCCAAATGTGGCGTCGTTCTCAATCCTCACACCCCACTCACATCGATTGAACACGTGCTCGGTGACGTCGACATGGTACTTCTCATGACGGTGAACCCTGGCTTTGGGGGGCAGAAGTTCATCGAGTCGGTCGTGCCGAAAATCGCGGCGTTGAACGAAATGCGTCAAGCGCAACGTCTCGACTTTGAAATCGAGATTGACGGAGGGGTCAACGCGGAGACGGCGAAACTGTGTATCGATGCCGGGGCCGATGTGCTTGTGGCTGGATCGGCCATCTATAATGAGTCGAGCTATAAAGACGCAATCGATAGCATTCGCAACGCATCTCGTGTATAATCGACACTAGAACAACAAATATTGTCGCAAGGGGTGTCACATTCTGTGGCTGAGAGGCATCACGCTAACCCTTTGAACCTGTTCCGTTCACACGGACGTAGGGATGTGGCGAAAATGCACGTTGCTACTTGATAGCAGCATGGCGTTTACGTCATGCTGCTTTTTGTCGTTCGCTCATATAAATAGGGAGGGAATTAGATGAACCAACGTTTAAAACTACAGGCGCTCATTGAAATTTCATTGTTCGCCGCACTCGGTTTGATTTTTGATTTGCTCATCCCGTTCCGGATGCCGCAAGGCGGGTCAATCAGCCTGGCGATGTTACCGATTTTCGTGATGGCGTACCGCCACGGATTGAAAGGAGGGCTTGCGACGGGTGCACTCGTCGGAACGCTTCAATTGTTGTTCGGGCCGTACATTTTCACACCTGTTCAATTTTTCGTCGACTATACGTTCGCCTACGGCCTCGTTGGTATGGCTGGCCTATTTGCAGGGCAAGTGAAACGAGCTGCTAAAGAAGGGGCAAAAAAGACGCTCATTGTCTATTTGGTGCTCGGGGCACTCCTCGGCTCATTGCTGCGTTACGGCGCCCACGTCTTATCGGGAATTGTCTTCTTCGCCGAGTATGCGGAAGGGCCGGTCGTCGCCTACTCATTTGCCTATAACATGACGTATATGCTCCCATCGTTCTTAATCGCAACGATCGTGCTTGTCCTCTTGTTCGTCTCAGCGCCACGCTTCGCGACGCTTGCGACTCGGGACGTCCGCTAATGCGGGTCCTGATTGTGGCGGCGAGTCCGGAACCGATTTCGGCACTCCCGCGCGACGTCGATTACATTATCGGCGTCGACGGGGGGTACCCGTTGCTCTTAGAACATGGGATGGAGCCAGATCTCATCGTCGGGGACTTTGACTCGTTCACGGGCGACGTACCGGTCGACGCCGTGCGCTATCCGACTGAAAAAGATGTGACCGACCTTGAAATCGCACTCGAGGCGGCCAGCGGCTATGGGGCGACAGAGATGCTCGTCTACGGTGCGCTCGGTGGGCGGCTCGATATGACGCTCGGCAATATCGGTCTGCTTGAGGCGTATCCGGAGATGCGTTTGTTCACGAGCGGGCAAACGGTACGACTCGTCGGGGTGGGACGCTATGACATCCCACGTCAAGACGACCACTATTTATCCCTCGTGCCTTGGAAGCAAGCGACCGTCTCAATCCGTGGCGTCAAATATCCACTCGATCGTCACGATATCGTCAGCCATGAGGCGCTCACAATTTCGAATGAATGGAATGATGAAGTGGCGGAATTGATTGTGCACGAAGGCAATGTGCTCGTACTCACAATCAAAAAATGAACACAAAAAAATCCCATCGGCGAATGCCGCTGGGATTTATTTCGTTCGTGTATAAACATTATACGCGTTCAACGAGACCTGATTTAAGAGCGCGAGCTGAAACCCAAACTCGTTTAGGTTTACCGTCAACGAGAATACGAACTTTTTGTACGTTTACACCCCAAGTACGTTTTGTCTTGTTGAGTGCGTGCGAACGGTTGTTACCTGATTTAGGTGATTTACCTGTTACGTAGCATTTACGTGCCATGCGTTTCCCCTCCTTTTTTATGTGGGTTCGTCCTAATAGACACTCGTTTATATTAGCATGGGTTTTTTCACGATGCAACTAGAAAATGATAGGATGACAAGAAAAAAACTTGACATTACTGGTAAGGATTTTAATAATGAATGAGGGTTACGGCTACAATTGACCGAGTTTAAGGAGCAGGTTCTTTTAAATACTAGGTACTTATTGTAGAATGTAGTGAAGGAATCATTCCGAATGAAGGAGGCTACTCCATATGGCAATTGAAATGAAGACAACATATGGCAATATTGACATCACGAACGACGTGGTCGCGACACTCGCTGGCGGTGCGGCGATGGAATGTTTCGGCGTTGTGGGCATGGCGTCTCAGGCTCAATTGAAAGACGGGATCGCAGAACTATTAAAACGTGAAAACTACGCCCGAGGCGTGGTCGTACGTCAAGATGGAGAAGACGTACATATCGACATGCACATCATCGTGAGCTACGGGACGAAAGTGTCGGAAGTCGCATACAACGTGCAAAGCCGTGTAAAATACACGCTCGGTGAAACATTAGGATTAAACGTTTCGTCGGTAAACATATTCGTACAAGGCGTTCGTCTGACGAATGACTGACGAGAACGAAGGAGGATTTGGTGTGGGTTTAAAACGTTTAGATGGATTAGTGTTCGCGAACATGGTCGCGAACGGTGCAGCCAACTTGAGCCAAAATGCGGATTATGTGGATTCGCTTAACGTCTTCCCGGTGCCGGACGGCGACACGGGGACGAACATGAATTTGACGATGACATCGGGCGCGAAGGAAGTGGCCGCGCTCAACTCGGCGAATATCGCTGACGTCTCATCAAAGTTTGCACGAGGACTCTTGATGGGCGCGCGTGGAAACTCGGGCGTTATTTTGAGCCAGTTGTTCCGTGGTTTCGGTAAAGCGATCGAAGGAAAGACAGAAGTGTCGACAGTCGATTTTGCCGAAGCGTTGAAACGGGGCGTCGACACGGCATACAAGGCGGTTATGAAACCGGTTGAAGGAACGATTTTGACGGTTGCTCGTGAAGCGGCCGACGAAGCGCTCCGTGTATCAGAGTCGACGAGCGACTTTAATGAGTTCATGGAACGTGTGATTGTGGAAGCGAAAGCTTCACTCGAGCGCACACCTGACTTATTGCCGGTCTTGAAAGAAGTCGGTGTCGTCGATTCAGGCGGTCAAGGCTTGCTCGTCATTTATGAAGGCTTCCTCGCGAGTCTCGAAGGCAAAGAACTTGAGAAACCACATGCACCGGTCATGGATGCACTCATCGAAGCTGAACATCATGCCCACGCCGCACAAGGATTTATGTCGACGGAAGACATCGAGTTCGGCTATTGCACGGAGATCATGGTCCGTTTCCAAGAGGAGAAGTTGAAAGATGCCCCGTTCAACGAAGATGCGTTCCGCAACGAACTGTCTGAGCTCGGGGACTCGCTCCTCGTCGTCGCGGACGAAGAATTGCTCAAAGTTCACGTTCACGTTGAAACGCCAGGTGACGTCATCACGAAAGGACAGCGTTACGGGGAGCTCGTCGCTGTGAAAATCGAGAACATGCGTCAACAGCACTCGACTATCTTAGAAGAAGAGCACGGCGCCAATCAGCACGGCGTCCAAACGACTACTCCGACGGCCCCGAAAGCGAAAGTGCCATTCGCGATCGTGACGGTCGCGATGGGAGAAGGCGTTAGCGACTTGTTCCGTTCACTCGGGGCGGCCCATGTGATTGAAGGCGGTCAGACGATGAACCCATCGACAGAAGATATCGTCAAGGCGATTGAAGCGGCCAATGCGGACCATGTCTTCATCTTCCCGAACAACTCGAACATCGTCATGGCGGCCGAACAAGCGGCCTCGGTCGCACCTTGCGGCGTCTCGGTCATTCCGACGAAAACGGTACCTCAAGGACTCGCGGCGGCCATCGCCTTCAATCCGGAAGCGGATGTCGAGACGAACGAGAATGGCATGAAGGCTGCGGCAAGTGTCGTCAAGTCTGGTCAAGTGACGTATGCCGTCCGGGATACGAGCATCGACGGTGTCGAGATTCGTAAAGATGACCACATGGCAATCGCGGAGAAGAAAATCGTTGCTTCATCGGCTTCGAGTCTCGAAGCAGCGAAAAAATTAGTCGACGCACTCGTGGAGGCCGATGACGAGATCATTACGATTTTGACGGGAGAAGGATCATCAGCAGAAGACGTCGCAGCACTCTCGGCATACATCGAGTCAAAGAACGACGAGATTGAAATCGAAGTTCACGACGGAAAACAACCGCTCTACTCCTACATTTTTAGTGTGGAATAAGCTGTAACTCAGCCCTGCCTTCTGTATAATGAAGGTAGGGTTTTTTCGAAAGGGGGAAATGCGATGAAATATCGCAGTGTGTTTGATATCATCGGACCGGTGATGGTCGGTCCATCAAGTTCGCATACAGCGGGTGCGGCCCGCATCGGTCTCATGGCGGGGAAATTGTTCGGACGGGCGCCCCGTCTCGCGCATATCACATTTTATGGGTCATTCGCTGATACGTATCGAGGACATGGAACCGATGTCGCCATTGTTGGCGGCATCATGGGGTTCGACACGTTTGATTTGCGCATCCCTCAAGCACTCGATATCGCAAAAGAACGTGGCATCGAGGTCGTCTTTGAGACGAGCGATGCGTTGACAGATCATCCGAACACGGCCCGAGTCCACCTCGAGGACGAGGAGGGCACGTTTGAAATCGTCGGGATTTCAATCGGTGGTGGGACCATTGAGATTACTGAGTTGAATGGGTTCCCGCTTAAACTGTCAGGCGGCGGACCAGCACTCGTCGTCTTGCATCACGATCGCTTCGGGGCGATCGCGGCCGTGACTGGTATCTTGGCCCGGTATGAATTGAACATCGGGCATATGGAAGTGAGTCGTCACGAGAAAGGCAAGCAAGCGCTCATGGCGATCGAGATTGATGAACATCTGTCAAAAGACGTGTTAGCGGAAATCGAGCGGTTGCCTCAAATCGAGCGGGTAGCCATCTTTGGGGAATAAGGAGAAACCAATATGTTTAAATCAGTAGAAGAATTAGTGAGAACGGCAACAGAGCGAGGTATCCCGATTTCAGAAGTGATGATCGAGCAAGAAGTGCACGTCAGACGCTCGACACGAGAAGAAGTCGTCAGCATGATGGAGCGCAATCTCGAAGTGATGGAAGAAGCGGTCGCACGGGCACTCGAAGGAGTGACGTCGGTGACGGGTCTTACGGGGAATGACGCCGTTCTCATGACCGACTATATCCGTTCGGGCAAATCGCTTGCGGGGGACTTGATTTTAGATGCGGTCGCGAAAGCGATCGGGACGAATGAAGTCAATGCGGCGATGGGGCGCATCTGTGCGACACCGACCGCCGGGAGCGCCGGAGTCGTACCGGGTACGCTGTTTGCGGTCAAAGACCGTCTGGAAATGGACCGTGACGCGATGGTCCGCTACTTGTTCACGTCAGGAGCGTTCGGCTTCGTTGTCGCCAACAACGCCTCAATCTCAGGAGCGGCCGGTGGTTGTCAGGCGGAAGTCGGCTCGGCGACCGGGATGGCCGCCGCGGCAATCGTCGAGGCAGCAGGCGGGACGCCGGAACAATCGGCGACGGCGTTTGCGATCGCCTTAAAAAACATGCTCGGTCTCGTCTGTGACCCAGTCGCAGGGCTCGTCGAGGTGCCATGTGTCAAACGGAACGCCATGGGCGGAGCGAACGCGATTGTCGCGGCGGATATGGCGCTTGCCGGAATCACATCCCGTATCCCATGCGATGAAGTGATCTCGGCCATGCATGAGATCGGTCAAATGATGCCGACCGCGTTGAAAGAGACAGCGCGTGGTGGTCTTGCCAACACGCCGACGGCCCGTCGTCTCGAACGAAATATCTTTGGAGAGAAAGAAAATGTCGAGAAGTGAGGCGTTGACGACGCTGAAAGGGGTCGGGCCAGAGATGGCCAAAAAACTAGAGACGATGGGTCTCGAACGAATCGAGGACGTGCTGGAGCACGTCCCGTTTCGTTATGAAAATTACAATAGTGGCACCGTGACGACGGCCATACACGGTGACCTCGTCAAATGGAGCGGCACCGTCCAGGCTGAACCGCTCGTTCGTTATTACAGTAAAGGAAAGAACCGACTCCAATTCCGATTATTGCTCGAGGAGCGTTATGTCGTCCACGTGACGATGTTCAACCGGGCGTTCTATAAAGACAAGCTCACGCTCGGGGCCACGGTGACGGTCAAAGGAAAATGGGATATGAACCGGATGACGATCAGTGCGACCGACCTCGAGTTCGGTGAGCTGTCGGATGGGTTGCAACCGATCTATTCGCTCCGGGCCGGACTGACCCAAAAGAATTTCGGACGCATCGTCAAACTCGCGTTCGAACAGACGACTTCGTTCGAGGATCGCCTGCCCGAATCGATTCGGCAACGGTATCGGCTCGAGGACCGGGAGACGATGTTGAAAGGGATGCATTTCCCTGATTCGGTCGAGACGTATAAACAAGCGCGTCGTAGCTATGTGTATGAGGAATGTCTACTCTATCAATTGAAACTTCAGGCGTTCCGTAAGATGGAGCGGGCGGGGAAAGGGCGCGCCCTCACGCTTGATAAGCAGCGGTTGAACGAGTTCGTCAAACAGCTCGCATTCCCTTTAACGGGAGCTCAGACGCGCGTCATCCGAGAAATCGTAAGTGATTTAGAGAAGCCAGAACGGATGAATCGGTTGTTACAAGGGGATGTCGGGAGCGGAAAGACAGTCGTTGCCGCGATCGCCTTGTATGCGACGGTGTGCGCCGGCTATCAAGGGGCACTGATGGTCCCGACGGAAATTTTGGCCGAACAGCATCTCGCCTCGTTGCAGGCGCTGTTCGAACCGTATGGCATACGCGTCGGGCTACTGACGAGTTCGGTCAAAGGCAAGGCCCGGAACGAATTGCTTCAGGCGATTAAAGACGGCGACGTCGATATCATCGTCGGGACGCACGCCTTGATTCAAGGACCGGTCGAGTTTTCACGTCTGCATCTGGCCATCACCGATGAGCAGCACCGGTTCGGGGTCGAACAGCGGAAGATGCTTCGTGACAAGGCGGAGCTCGCCGACGTGCTCTACATGACGGCGACGCCGATTCCGCGGACACTTGCTATTAGCGCATTCGGCGAGATGGACGTCTCGACGATTGATGAGATGCCGGCAGGGCGCAAACCAATCGAGACGTATTGGGCCAAGACCGATCAAATCGATCGAGTCCATGCGATGGTGAACCGTGAGCTTGCGCTCGGACGTCAAGCGTACGTCATCGCGCCGCTCATCGAGGAGTCGGACACGCTTGAAGTCGAGAGCGCGACGGCACTCTATGACATGTTAAGGGAGCGTTTCCCGAACTACGTCGTCGGTCTCATGCACGGAAAACTGTCGAGCACCGAGAAAGATGACGTCATGAAGGCTTTTGCCGGCAACGAACTCCAAATCCTCGTTTCAACGACGGTCGTTGAGGTCGGTGTGAACGTCCCGAACGCCTCGCTCATCATCATCCACGACGCGGAACGGTTCGGCTTGGCACAGTTGCACCAGTTGCGCGGGCGTGTCGGTCGAGGCGCCGACCAATCTTATTGTATTTTGGTCGGGGACCCGAAGTCGGATGTCGGGAAGCTTCGCTTGAAAACGATGACAGAAACGAACGACGGCTTCGTGCTTGCCGAGAAAGACCTGGAGCTACGCGGGGCCGGTGACTTCTTTGGGACTGCTCAAAGCGGTCTACCGAGTTTCCGCGTCGCCGACCCGGTCCTCGATTTAAAAGTGATGGAAGTGGCGATGCAAGATGCCGTCCGTCTACTCGGGAGTGAAGCATTTTGGAACGAAGCGGCGTATGCGCCACTCCGGCACTACTTGAAACGACTCGATTTACTCGTCGGCGAACGATTGGAATGACAAACAACACTTGAAAATAAAATCTAAAGAATATATACTGCTGTTAGTACCAGGTATTAAGTTCTTTAGTATAGAGTTTAGGAGGGAACTGAATGCGGGTACCTAAGAAAGAGCGGCAACGCTTATTGCAAGAAACGATTGAGCGCAACCCGTTCATCAAAGACGAAGAACTATCCAAACAGTTCGCCGTCAGTATTCAAACGATTCGGCTCGACCGGATGGAATTGAAGATTCCGGAAGTGAGGGAGCGAATCAAGCATGTTGCTTCAGAACACCTCGATGAAGTGAAGTCGCTCGCCATGAGCGAGGTCATCGGTGATATGATTGACTTGAAGCTCGATGAATCGGCCATCTCGGTTCTCGACATGGAGAGAGAACACGTCTTTAGCCGCAACGAGATCGCCCGGGGACACGTGTTGTTCGCCCAGGCCAACTCGTTAGCGGTGGCGCTCATCAACGATGAATTGGCGTTGACCACGAAAGCGGATATCCGCTTTAGTCGCCAAGTCCATCTTGGAGAGCGAGTCGTTGCCAAGGCTCGTGTGATCAAACTACGTCGGGACGGAAGAACGGACGTCACAGTGGATAGTTATGTCGGCGAAGAGTGTGTCTTTAGCGGAGACTTCACAATCTATCGTCGCGGTGAGGAGGAACAGGCATGAAATTAGCAATCGATGCAATGGGCGGGGATCATGCCCCGAAAGCGATCGTGGAAGGCGTCAAACAGTTTGCCGACGCGTTCCCGAATGAAGCGATGGAACTATTTTTAGTCGGAGATGAAGTCAAACTTGCCTCATACGGCTTGACCGATTCCCGAATTAAAATCGTACCTGCGAGCGAAATCATCACCGGTGAAGACGAACCGGTCCGGGCCGTCCGCCGTAAAAAGGACAGCTCGCTCGTCGTGGCGGCCAAACTCGTCAAAGACGGAGAGGCCGACGCACTCGTCTCAGCTGGGAATACCGGCGCCTCATGGCGGCGTCACTGTTCGTCATCGGACGGATTCCAGGAATCGAGCGTCCCGCGTTGTCACCTACGTTCCCTACATATACGGGTAGCGGTGTCGTCATTTTAGACGTCGGGGCCAACCCGGACGCGAAGGCTGAACACTTGGTCGACTATGCGATCATGGGTTCGCTCTACGCTGAGCACGTCCGTGGGGTCAAACGTCCGCGCGTCGCACTATTGAACATCGGGACCGAGGCTGGGAAAGGAAACGCTCTCACAAAAGAGGCGTACCCCCTCCTTGAACAAGCACCGGTCCACTTTGTCGGCAACGTGGAAGCACGTGAGGCGATGTCCGGTGACGTTGACGTCATCGTTACCGAAGGGTTCGCCGGAAACATTTTGCTCAAAGGTGTCGAAGGCTCGTCCTCGATGCTCATGAAGATGATGAAAGAACAGTTCACGAGCGACTTCGTCTCAAAGCTCGCCGCTCTCGTCTTAAAACCGAAGTTGAAACGATTGAAACAAACATTAGATTATCGGGAACACGGTGGAGCCGGTTTATTTGGCATCAGCGCCCCGGTCATTAAAGCGCACGGCTCGAGCGATGCGCTCGCCATCATGAGCGCGCTCAAACAAGCGAAAATCATGGTCGATCATGACGTCGTCGCGAAAATCAAGCAAGCCAAAGCCACAAACTAATTCGAAGAAGGTGAGTACATGGGGAAAACAGCATGGGTATTTCCAGGACAAGGGTCACAAGCCGTCGGCATGGGCCAAACGTTCCTTGACAATCCTGAACAACTGCAAGCCATCAACCGACGTCTCGGCTTTGATTTACTTGACGCCATGGCGGCAGGATCAAAAGAAGAGCTTCAACGGACCGAGGTGGCTCAACCGGCCATCGTAGCGCATGCGGCGTCACTCGCACAAGCTCACGCCCAAACAGGAGCCGCACCAGACATGGTAATCGGTCATAGCGTCGGAGAGTACGCGGCGCTCGTCATCGCTGGCGTCATCGACTTAGAAGAAGCATGCGTGCTCGTTCACGAGCGTGGCAAGCTCATGTCAGAAGTGAAGGATGGAACGATGGCGGCCGTCATCGGGATGACCGATGTCGACGAAGCGTTCCACGTGACAGAGAAAATCAGTGCTAGCGGAAACCTTGTACAAATCGCCAACTATAACTGTCCGGGTCAGTTCGTCATCTCGGGACACGTCGATGCAGTCAAACAAGCCGAGACGGACTTGAAACAGGCAGGTGCGAAACGAGTCTTACCACTAAACGTCTCAGGGGCGTTCCATAGTTCTTATATGGTGCCCGCCGCGACACGATTCAAAGATGTGCTCGCTTCGTCGCCATTCAAACCGGCAGCGATCGGGATTGTCTCAAACGTCGATGCCGACGTCCATACCGACCCGGAAAAACTGAAAGCACTTCTCACTGAGCAGCTCTATGCCTCGGTCCAGTTTGAGGCGTGTGTCCGTAAAGCAATCGATGCTGGCGTGGACACGTTTATCGAGTTCGGTCCGACGTCGCCATTGTCAGGTCTCATCAAGCGCATCGACGCGAACGTGACGATCAAACAGGCGACGACGCTCGAAGAGGTGGCCGCGTTAGGAGGAGAAGTACGTGCATGATCAAGTAGCAATCGTGACCGGCGCATCCCGGGGGATCGGGGCTGCCATCGCGAAGCGTTTAGGGGAGGACGGCTTTCGAGTCGTCGTGAACTACTCGGGTAGTGTTGAAAAAGCAAAAACCGTCGTTAGTGAAATCGAAGCGAACGGAGGCGAGGCCATTGCCGTCAAGGCAGACGTCTCGAACGCGGAAGATGTGAAAGCGCTCATCAAGACGACGATCGACACGTTTGGCCGCATCGATTGCCTCGTCAACAATGCGGGCATCACGCGTGACGGTTTGCTCATGCGCATGAAAGAGGCTGACTTTGACGATGTGTTGTCGACGAACTTGAAAGGCGCGTTCTTGACGTCGCAAGCCGCGACGCGGACGCTCTTGAAATCGAAGTCGGGCCGCATCATCAATATCGCCTCGGTCGTCGGCATCACGGGCAACGCCGGACAAGCGAACTATGCGGCCGCCAAAGCCGGGCTCATTGGGCTGACGAAGTCAGTCGCGCGTGAACTTGCAGGACGCCATGTCACGGTGAACGCGGTCTGTCCTGGATTCATCCAGACGGACATGACCGACGCCTTGACCGACGCTCAACGTGAGGCGACGCTCGGGCAAATCCCGTTCAACCGCTTCGGCCAAGTCGAAGATGTGGCGAACGTTGTCTCATTCCTCGCTTCATACGAAGCGGCTTATGTGACGGGCCAGACGATCGCCGTCGATGGCGGAATGACGATGGCGTAAAACAGAACTTTACCAATCGAAATTCATTTTATATACTTTAATTTGGAGGGATTTTATCATGACAACAGAACAAATCTTAGTAGACGTACAAGCAGCAGTGGCAGAGAAACTCGGGAAAGATGTATCTGAGATCACAGCCGACAAATCATTTAAAGACGATCTTGGCGCGGATTCGCTCGAAGTGATGGAAATGGTCATGGACCTTGAAGACAAGTTCGACATCACGATCGAAGACGAAGATGCAGAGAAACTCGCAACTGTCGGCGACGTTGTCGCTTACATCGAAACTAAATTGTAATCAAGCCTCCCACCGCTCGTCATGAGCGGTGGGCTTGTGCTTATAAACGGAGGGAATTATGACAAAAGACAAGCGACGGTTTGACCGTCAAGGGTCGGCGCAGCGACGTCGACGAACTGAGCTCGAACGGTCTCGGATTCTCGAGCAGTTCAAAACGCTCGAAGAACGGTTATCGGTTCGGTTCACGAATCAAGACTTATTGATGCAAGCGTTCACCCACTCCTCATACGTCAACGAACAGCGCGGTCTGAAAAAAGACAATGAACGCTTAGAATTTCTAGGCGATGCGGTACTCGAGTTGACGGTGTCTCGATTTTTGTATGAGACGTATCCGGAGCGCTCCGAGGGGGAATTAACGAAGTTACGGGCGGCCATCGTCTGTGAGCCGTCACTCGTCAACTTCGCGGAAGCCTATGCTTTCTCTGATTTTATCTTGCTTGGGAAAGGCGAAGAGTTGACCGGCGGGCGCAAACGTCCGGCGTTACTCGCAGATGTGTTCGAATCATACATCGGCGCGCTCTATCTGGACCAAGGGATTGAACCAGTTGAACAGTTCCTCGCCGAAGCGGTTTTTCCGAAAGTCTTAGCCGGATTGTTTGAAGAACAGACCGATTATAAGAGTCAGCTCCAAGAGAACGTGCAACGGGAAGGGCTCGGCCCGGTCTCGTATACGATTATCGAAGAGCGAGGACCGGCGCATAGCCGGGAATTTATCGCCCATGCCCGTTTGTCTGACGATATCGTTGGAGAAGGCATCGGTCGATCGAAAAAAGAAGCTGAACAGCTTGCGGCGAAAGAAGCATTGATCGAGTTCAATCGGCGATACGCCGGCTTGTAATACAAAAGGAGTGGACCATTTGAACGGTCCACTCCTTTTGTGTCATCCTATTACGTCAATTGTCCAAGCTCTTCGACGATTCCGTCGACTTCAGAGATGGACAGCGATGAGCGGTTCATCACGTAGTCATAAATTTCTTTGACGGCCGAGGCGTCAGCACGGTTATATTCTTCCGCTTTGATGGCGCCGCGGTTGATGATATTCATTTTGTCGAGAATTTCCTCAATCATTTGTTCGTTCGTCATCGGTCGTACCCCTTTCTACAGTTCTTTTTAGAATAGCATGATTCTAGCATTTTGACGAACTGGCAACTGTGGTAAAATAAACAAATGAATGCTTACTGAGGATAGGATGGTCACGATGCACTTAAAACGAATCGAACTCGCTGGCTTTAAATCGTTCGCCAAGCGGATTGAACTGGATTTTCGTCCCGGCGTCACAGCGTGGTTGGACCGAACGGGAGCGGAAAATCAAATATATCGGACGCTGTTCGCTGGGTACTCGGTGAGCAGTCGGCCAAATCGCTCCGCGGAGCGAAAATGGAAGACGTCATCTTTGCCGGCAGTGAAGGGGAGAACCATCGTAACGTCGCCGAAGTGACGCTTGTCTTGGACAATGCGGACGCCCATTTGCGGCTACCGTATGAGGAAGTGAGCGTTACACGTCGTGTCACACGGAGCGGTGATAGTGATTATTTCATGAACAAGAAGCCATGTCGGCTTAAAGACGTGATTGATTTGTTCATGGATACGGGACTGTCGCGCGACGCGTTCGCGATTATCGGACAAGGTCGGGTCGAACAAGTCATCTCCGGGAAACCGGAAGACCGCCGGGCAGTGATTGAAGAAGCGGCCGGGGTCTTAAAGTATCGCCAACGCAGAAAACAAGCCGAACGGAAGCTGCAAGACACCGAATTGAACTTGTCTCGGGTCGACGATATTTTGTATGAACTTGCTGATCGGGTCGAACCGCTCCGGGAACAAGCTGCGCTCGCCCGTGAGTTTCAAACCGCTAAAGCACGACATGACGAACTTGAAACGGGTATCCTCGCTGCTGAAATCACAGAACTCGGTACGGGCATTATCCGTGTGACTGAACAACTCGAGACCGTATCCGCACACCTCGCCGATCAAGACGGTGCATTGACAGCGATTGTGGCGGAACGAACGGAGCTCGAGGCGACACTCGCCCTCGATCGAGAAACGCTCGATTTGCTCCACCAGGACGAACGGACACACGCGACCGAACTGGAACGATTGACCGGAGAAATCAAGCTCGCGAAAGCCCGTGAAGAGCACGGGGCGGAAACAAAAGAACGCCTCGAGCGCCAACGGATCGAGTTGGCCGAAGAGACCGAACAGTTGACGCAGAAATTGCACGTGGCCGAGGCGGATTTGGCGTCTAAAACCGAGGCGTTACATACCGTCGAAGCGGCACGCGTCACACTCGACACGCAATTGACGGCTGCGACGCGCGATTTTAACGCGGAAATCGAACAGCTTCAAGGGGAAGCGTTCGAATTAGCGACGACCCGCGCCACGCTTAGCAATCAACAGAAGCGGGAACGACGCGATATCGAACAAGCCGAGGAGGCGAAAGCGCGTCTGCTCCGTGAGAACAAGGACCGTCTCGCTGTACGGTCCGAACAGACGGCATCACTCGAGGTCGAACAGGCTCGTCTCGACGAAGCGCGGGCGACGTTGGAGCAGCTTCTTGCGGAAGAAGCCGATTTGACCGAACAAGAGACGACACTTCGGGACAAGCTTTCTCGGGCCGAACAGTCGTACCATGACCTTGACCGCCGTCGTCAGAAGACCGAGGACCGCATCGAATTGCTCGAGCGGATGAAGCAGTCGTATGAAGGTTATTTCCATGCCGTCAAATTCGTGTTGAAAGAGCGGGGACCGGGCGTGCTCGGCGCGGTCGCGGAATTGATTCGTGTCCTCCCCTCTTATGAGGCCGCCATCGAGACGGCACTTGGCCAGACACAACAACATATCGTTGTCGAGACGGAAGCGGTCGGACGCCGGGAGATCGACCGGTTGCGGAAGGCGAATGCCGGCCGGGCCACGTTCGTGCCGATGACGACCGTGAAAGAGCGTTACATCCCTAGTGAAGTCGCGCACCGTCTCGAATCGCTCGACGGTTTCGTCGGCATCGCCTCTGACCTCGTCGAGACGGACCCAGCCTACGACAAATTGAAGCGATCGTTTCTCGGCGCCGTCATCGTCGCCAACTCACTCGAGGTCGCGAACCAAATCGCCCAGACGACCGGCTATCGCTATCGCATCGTCACGCTCGACGGGGACATCGTCAACGTCGGCGGCTCAATGACAGGTGGGAGCCGAAAACAAGGCGTCGCCTTGTTCACCCAGTCCCGTGAACTCGATGACTTGAAGCACGGATTGTCGCAAGGGCTGGCCATGCTCCGTGAGCAACAGTTGCGCGTGACGACGTATACGGATGAGATGACTCGGTTGCATGAGTCGCTCCAGTCACTCAAGCGCAAGAAACGTGAGGCCGAAGAGACGCTCCGTTCGACGGAACAGGCGTACCGAAGCTTGGAGAGGGTGTCACAAGACGCCAAGGCACAACTCGAACTGTTCGACCATGAGATGGCCCGCTATACCCATACGATTGAAACCGCGACGAACGAATTGACCCGGCTCGCGCAAGAGCTCGAGGCGACCGATGCGTTGCAAGCCTCGATTCGGAACAAACTCGAGGCGCTTCGCGGCGAGCAGGCGAAAGGTGCCGCGACGACGGGGCAACTGCAAGAAGCCATTCGTCAAAACGAGCTCGATCGCCAACGGCATACGCTCGACCTCGACCGGGTCCGCTCGGAGGTCGAACGGCTCGAGTCCGAGGTCGCCAAACAGACGGCACGCCTTCATCAAATCGAGCGTGAGCTCGAACATGTGGCGAGCGGCCGGACCGCCTCTTCTGCTGAGCTCGAGCTCGAACATGTCGAGGCGACTAAACACATGGACGAACTTAAAGAGCGGGTAACACAGCACACAAGCCAGCTTCATTCTGAAGAAGAAGCTTACCGCATCCTCAGACAGCGTGAACAACAGGCGTCAGACGTGCGTCGTCGACTCGAGACGGATGTCCGCAAACTCGAGACCGATGTGAACGAACTCGAATTGAAACGGAAGTGGAAGTTCGATGCGCTCGATGAACGTGGACTCGTCTTCGAATTGCTGCCGACGCTCACGATCCCGCTCGATGAGGCGAAAGAGGAGTTCAAACTGCTCGTCCGCCAAATCGAGGAGATCGGTCCGGTCAACTTGAATGCGATTGAAGAGTTCGACCTCGTCAATGAACGGTTCATGTTCTTGTCTGAACAGCGGGACGACCTCGTCAGCGCCAAAGAGGACTTGTACGACATCATCAACAAGATGGACCGCGAAGTGACACGGTTGTTCAAAGAGACGTATACGCTCGTGCGCGGTCACTTCAAACAGACGTTCCACGAACTGTTTGGCGGCGGCGAGGCCGACTTGAAACTGGTCGACGAGTCCGATTTGCTGAATACGGGTATTGAAATCGTAGCCAAGCCACCTGGGAAGAAACTACAGACGCTCAGTCTGCTCTCAGGAGGAGAGCGAGCCTTGACGGCGATCGCGCTCTTATTCGCGATTTTGAAGACGCGTCCGGTCCCGTTCTGTGTGCTCGATGAAGTCGAGGCTGCGCTCGATGAGGCGAACGTCCATCGATTCGGAGAGTATATCCGGACACTGTCAATCGACACGCAATTCGTCATCATCACACATCGAAAAGGGACGATGGAGGCGGCAGACACACTCTATGGCGTGACGATGCAACAAAACGGTGTCTCCGAGGTGCTTTCGGTCGAACTATCCGAAGCGAAGCGCGTTGTGGAGACGGAACAAGAGATGGAGGAATTGACTTGAGTTTTTTTAAGAAGCTAAAAGATAAATTAACGACCTCGACGCAAGAGGCGTCACAAAAATTCACTGACGGATTAACGAAGACGCGCGACGGGTTTGCCAATGCCGTCAACGACCTCGTCTATCGATTCCGCGAAGTCGATGAGGATTTCTTCGATGAACTCGAGGACTTGCTCATCCAGGCGGACGTCGGGGTGACGACGACGATGGACCTCGTCGAGGATTTGAAGGAAGAAGTGAAGCGCCGCAATTTAAAAGATCCGGTCGCTGTCCGTGACGCACTTGTCGAAGTTGTGGCGAAGCGACTGCAAGAGGACGTGTCGGACCGAGAGTTGAACATGCAGGACGGATTGACGGTCATCTTGTTCGTCGGCGTCAACGGTGTCGGTAAGACGACGACGATCGGCAAACTCGCCCATCAGTTGAAGTCGGAGGCCGTTCGGTCATGCTCGCGGCAGGCGACACGTTCCGGGCCGGTGCCATCGACCAGCTCCAAGTATGGGGCGAACGTGTCGGTGTCCCGCTCATCCGTCAAGCCGAAGGTTCGGACCCGGCCGCGGTCGTGTTCGACGCCGTCCAGGCAGCGAAATCACGCGGTGTCGACGTCTTGATTTGTGACACGGCCGGCCGTTTGCAAAACAAGGTCAACTTGATGAACGAGCTTGAAAAAGTGAAACGGGTCATCGAGCGCGAAGTGCCGAACGGACCGCACGAAGTGTTGCTCGCGCTCGACGCGACGACAGGGCAGAACGCGATGGTCCAGGCGAAGGCGTTTAAACAAGCGACGAACGTGAGCGGAATCGTCTTGACGAAGCTCGACGGCACGGCCAAAGGGGGCATCGTGCTAGCGATTCGGAATGAACTCGATATCCCGGTCAAATATGTCGGGCTCGGCGAGAAAATCGATGATTTACAAGCGTTCGACCCGGAACAGTTCGTCTACGGATTATTCGGAGACATCTTCGAAGAAAAACAACAGTCAAATGATGACCTCGCCTAAGTTTCTCTGTTAAGAAAAAAACTTGACAAGAGTTAGGGACGGCTGTACTATTGGTAGTTGTAAAGGGATTTCACTTAACATGTGGAGGTGGAAGTCATGTCGCTCGAAAAGACGAATCGAATGAACTACTTGTTCGATTTTTATCAAGCACTGCTCACACCGAAACAGCGCAACTATATGTCTCTTTATTATCTAGATGACTACTCGCTCGGAGAGATTGCGGAAGAGTTTGAAGTCAGCCGTCAAGCGGTCTACGATAACATAAAGCGTACCGAAGCGATGCTTGAGCAGTATGAGGAGAAGTTGGCTTTATTCGAGAAATTTGAACAGCGGCAACAACTGCTTCAGACGCTCAAACGTCAAGTCGAGCAATCGCCCGACGCGACGGAAACGATTTCGGCGCTTGAGAATTTAGAGTAGGGGGCTGAAGCATGGCATTTGAAGGATTATCCGAACGGTTGCAATCGACACTGGCGAAAATGCGGGGGAAAGGTAAAATTTCCGAAGCAGATGTCAAAGAGATGATGAGAGAAGTTCGTCTCGCTCTCCTTGAAGCCGATGTTAACTTCAAAGTGGTCAAACAGTTCGTCAACGACGTGAAAGAACGGGCCATCGGCCAAGACGTCATGAAATCGTTGACACCGGGCCAACAAGTTGTCAAAATCGTTCATGAAGAGCTAACGACTTTGATGGGGAGCGACGTCGTCCCAATCACATTTAACCCAAAACCGCCGACAGTCGTCATGATGGTCGGGTTACAAGGTGCCGGGAAGACGACGACGACCGGGAAGCTCGCGAACTTGATTCGCAAAAAGCATAACCGGAGTCCACTTCTCGTCGCGGCGGATATTTATCGCCCCGCGGCCATCAAACAGCTCGAGACACTCGGCAAGCAACTCGATTTACCGGTGTTCTCACTTGGCGACCAAGTGAAGCCGGAAGAAATCGTCACGAAAGCGCTCGAGTACGCCAAAACCAATCATCACGATTTCGTGTTGATCGATACGGCCGGTCGCCTTCACATTGACGAGACGCTCATGGGCGAACTCGAAAACGTGAAGACGATCGCCAAACCAAATGAAATCTTCCTCGTCGTCGATGCGATGACGGGTCAAGATGCGGTCAACGTGGCCGACAGCTTCAATGAGAAACTCGGGATCACCGGCGTCGTGCTCACAAAGCTCGACGGTGATACACGTGGTGGGGCAGCCTTTCAATCAAGGCAGTCACGGGAGCGCCGATTAAGTTCGTCGGTCTCGGTGAAAAGTTGGATGCCCTCGAACCATTCCACCCGGAACGCATGGCGTCACGGATTCTTGGGATGGGGGACGTGCTCACGCTCATTGAAAAAGCCGAGTCACAGATGGACCAAGATGCCGCGAAGGAGCTTGAAAGCAAAATTCGCGATGCATCGTTCACGTTCGATGATTTTATCGAGCAATTGGGTCAAGTGAAAAACATGGGTCCGATTGATGAATTGCTCTCGATGTTACCTGGTGCAGGTAAGATGAAAGGGTTGAAGAACGTCCAAATCGACGAGAAGCAACTCGATCATGTCGAGGCGATCATTCGCTCGATGACGAAGCATGAGCGCTCCAATCCTGAAGTGCTCAACGCGAGTCGTCGCAAGCGGATCGCAAAAGGGAGCGGTCGTTCCATCCAGGAAGTGAACCGTCTCCTCAAACAGTTCGATGACATGAAGAAGCTCATGAAGCAGATGTCAGGACAAATGAAAGGGAAGAAAAAAGGCTTTGGCCTTCCGTTCTTCTAAGAAAACTTTTGTCAGTCGGACAAAAAAGCAGTATACTATTAAAGTTGTCAATTCTTAAACACATGATGGAGGTATATTACCATGGCAGTTAAAATTCGTCTCAAGCGCATGGGCGCAAAAAAATCACCTTTCTACCGGATCGTTGTAGCTGATTCACGTTCACCACGTGATGGCCGCTTCATCGAGCAAGTCGGTCACTATAACCCGGTTGCAAAACCAGAAGCAGAAGTTCGCATCGACGAAGAACTCGCTCTCAAATGGTTGGCAGACGGCGCGAAGCCATCTGACACAGTACGTAACTTGTTCTCTAAAGCAGGGATCATGGAGAAATTCCACAACGCGAAAAACGCGAAGTAAGGATGTGGCCGACCTTTTATGAGGTCGGCCCATTTTTGTGAGGAGGCAGAACAATGGAATGGTTATATGTAGGTAAGATCGCCAATACCCACGGCTTGAAAGGGGAGCTGAAATTGCTCGCCGCGACCGATTTCCCGGCCGAACGCTTCAAGAAGGGTGAGACGCTCTATATGGACGTCGATGGGAAGAAGCTCCCGTTCGAAATAACGACGTATCGTCCGCACAAGCAGTTTCATCTCGTGACGTTCAAAGGGCTCGAGAACATCAATCTCGTCGAAAAGTATAAAGGGATGAAACTATACGTTCATGTCGAACACGTCCACGAGTTGCCGGAACATGAATTTTACTATCATGAGATTATCGGTTGCGAGGCCGTCGTCGACGGTGAGGTCATCGGTGTCGTTGATGACATCTTCGAAACCGGCGCCAACGACGTCTGGGTCATCAAGCGTCCCGGCAAGTCGGATGCGCTCATCCCGTACATCGAGTCGGTCGTGAGCGACATCGATGTCGAGGCGAAACGTGTCGTTATCACCCCGATCCCGGGAATGATTGACGATGAAGATTGATGTTTTAACGTTATTCCCCGAGATGTTCGCCCCGCTCGACCATTCCATCGTCGGACGGGCCCGTGCCCTCGGACAAGTCGAGATGGTGTTCACGAACTTCCGTGACTTCTCGACGAACAAGCATCATAAAGTCGACGATTATCCGTACGGGGGCGGGGCGGGTATGTTGCTCACCCCGCAGCCAATCTTTGACGCCTTCGACGCCATCGACAAGAAGCGTCCTCGCGTCATCGTCACGACGCCGACCGGGCGTCGTTTCGACCAACAGTTAGCAGAAGAGTGGGCAACTGAAGAACATTTGATTTTCTTATGCGGCCATTATGAAGGGTTCGACCAACGAATCCATGACGAGCTCGCGACGGACGAAGTGTCGATCGGCGATTTCGTCATGACCGGCGGTGAACTCGCGGCGATGGTCATGGTCGATGCGACGGTCCGCCTCATCCCGGAAGTGCTCGGCGATCAGGCGAGCCATGAAGACGACTCGTTTTCGACGGGACTGCTCGAACATCCGCATTACACGCGTCCAGCGGATTTTCGTGGTCTTAAAGTCCCGGATGTCCTCTTATCGGGCAATCACGCCAACATCGAGACATGGCGCCGGGAACAGTCGCTCTTGCGCACGTATCACCGGAGGCCGGAACTGCTCGAGCGAATCGAACTGTCGCAGGCAGATAAAAAATTCATTGAAACGTTGCGCGATTGACCAAATTATGCTATGTTTGAACATGTGGGTTAACCCCGCCAATTACCAATGTTCCGCTATTGGATGCTCGGGCAGATGAAGATATGAACATTGAAGAAAAAGGAGAACTATTCATGAATACACAAAAACTGTTCCGTGAAATCACAGAAGAACAATTCAAATCAGACGTACCTGCTTTCCGTCCTGGTGACACAGTACGTGTCCACGTTAAAGTCGTAGAGGGAACGCGCGAGCGTATCCAGATCTTCGAAGGCGTAGTCATCAAGCGTAAAGGTGGCGGCATCGCCGAAACATTTACAGTTCGTAAGATTTCTTACGGCGTAGGTGTTGAGCGTGCATTCCCGCTTCACTCACCACGTGTCGCGCAAATCGAAGTCGTTCGTTACGGTAAAGTCCGTCGTGCGAAACTCTACTACCTCCGCAACCTTCGCGGTAAAGCAGCACGTATTAAAGAAATCCGTCGTTAAGATGGGGATTAAGCTTGTCGCTTGCGACAAGCTTCTTTTTTTCTAGTACAATAAGTTCAAACGGACAGAGGAGTGAGGCAAGTTGAAAGAAGTGTTCAGTTGGCTTAAAGCGATCGTCGTTGCGCTCGTCATCGCGTTCGTGATCCGAACGTTCATCTTTGTACCTGTCATCGTCGAAGGAGAGTCGATGATGCCGACGCTCCAAAATGCCGACCGCATGATCGTCAGCAAAATCTCGAACTACGTCGGTGAACTCGACCGGGGCGATATTATCGTCTTCCATGCGACCGAATCGAAAGACTATATCAAACGCGTCATCGCCATTCCTGGCGACACGCTCGAATATCGGGACGATACGCTTTACTTGAACGGTGAGGCGGTCGAAGAACCGTATTTAGAGGAATTCCAGGCACAGATGAACGGCTTTCCTCTTACCGAGAACTTTACGCTCGAACAAGTGACAGGCGAGACGGTCGTCCCGGAAGGTTCGTACTTCGTCATGGGCGACAATCGACAAAACTCGAAAGACAGCCGTGAAATCGGCTTTGTCCCGAAAGAAAACGTCGTCGGCAAAACGAACTTCGTGTTTTGGCCGCTCGGTGATTTCGGGACCGTACAAGAATAAGGTGGTGTTTGTTTGGCAATTCAATGGTTCCCTGGCCACATGGCCAAGGCACGAAGACAAGTAACAGAAAAGTTAAAGCTCATCGATGTCGTCATCGAACTCGTCGATGCACGCGTCCCCCAATCGAGCCGTAACCCGATGGTCGATGAGATCACGGAAGGCAAACCGCGTCTCATCGTCTTGAATAAAGCCGATATGGCTGATCCCGTTGTCACCGACGCCTGGCTCCGCGCCTTGAAGCGCGATGACATCGAGGTCGTCGCCGTCGACGCGAAACATAGCAAAGGCTTGAAACAGCTCATGTCGGGCGCCAAGAAGCTCATGCAAGAGAAGCATGACCGCATGCGTGAGAAAGGCCGGAACCCCGGACCGATCCGCGCGCTCATCATCGGCATCCCGAACGTTGGTAAGTCGACGCTCATCAACCGTCTCGCCGGACGCAATATCGCAATCACCGGCGACCGTCCGGGTGTCACGAAGCGTCAGCAATGGATCAAGATGAAAGGCGGCGAGATGGAACTGCTCGATACGCCAGGGATTCTTTGGCCGAAGTTCGAGGACCAGATGGTCGGCTATCGCTTGGCGGCGACCGGTGCCATCAAGGACGACATCTTGAACCTGGATGATATCGCGCTCTACGCGGCCCGTGAGCTGTCGGTCCGTTATCCGGAACAAGTGAAAGAGCGATTCAAAATCGACCAACTGCCGGAAGACGCCGTCGAACTGCTCGAATTGATTGGGAAGAAACGCGGACTTGTCAGCGGCGGCTACGTCGATTTTGAGAAAGCGAGCGAATTACTATTGAACGAGTTGCGTCATGAGAAAATCGGACGGGTCTCCCTCGAGACGCCGGCCGACCATGACATGGCGTGAAGTCCTGTGCAAACAGGGCTTTTTTGAATAGGAGGAACGGTATGACGATTCAAGCGATTAAACAACGGTTACAGGCGGTCCGATATGAAGAGTGGGAGCAGGTGCGGGACGAGTTGAAACACGACCCGCGGGCGGGCGTCCAGACGCTCATCCGGCAACGAGAGCGGCAGTTCGCTCAAGAACATGCCCTCCGTGCCGATTATACGGCCCGCCACGCGTTCGAGGACAAGTGGAAGGCCCAAGGGTTCAGTCTCATCAGCGGCGTCGATGAGGTCGGTCGCGGGCCACTCGCGGGTCCTGTCGTCGCGGCGGCTGTCATCCTGCCGGAAGGGTTTTATTATCCCGGCTTGAACGATTCGAAAAAGATGTCGAAACGGGCGCGAGAACTAGCATACCGCACCCTCATGGACGAGGCAACGGTTGGTGTCGGGATCGTCGACGCGGACGTGATCGACCAAATCAATATTTATGAGGCGACGAAACTGGCGATGGTGGAAGCGGTTCGACAGCTCGGAACGGTCGATGCGTTGCTGATCGATGCGATGACGCTCGACGTCGACATCCCGCAACAGTCGCTCATCAAAGGGGATGCGCGAAGCGTATCGATCGCTGCGGCGAGCGTCGTCGCCAAAGTCGTTCGCGACAACGTGATGAAGGATTACGCAGTCCTTTATCCCGGTTACGGGTTCGAGCGGAACGCGGGCTATGGAACGAAAGACCATTTGACCGGCCTCGCGAAACACGGCATCACACCGATTCACCGGAAATCGTTCGCGCCGATTAAACACATGTAGGAGGGGACACGATGCGCATCGATCACCAAGGCGTCCTGCCGTTCAAGGTCACCGAACAACATTCACGACAACTGCTCGTCGGCAATACGGTCGTCGGCCGAGTGCTCCAGCTGTTGCCCGGCGGCGATGCGGTCATGCAGCTGCCACAAGGCCTGTTCCGGGTCGGGGTGAACGCCGACGTCAAAGAGAACGTGACGTACAAGATGGTCGTCACGGAGCTCGAGCCGAAGCTCGTCCTGAAAGTCGTGCCGCAACAGATCGAGGCGCAGAAGGTGGCGCGGTCACCGCTCGCCCAACTCGGTAGTGAACTCGGGCGCATGGCCCGCCAGCCGCTCGATACACCCGAGCCGCTGCAGGCACAAGGGCGGCAACTGCTCGAGAGCGGGGCCGGCTCCGACGTGAAGCAACTCATCGGCGAGCTGTTCAAAGGCAAGGGCGATCCGAAGTTCGAACAGTTCGTCCGGGCCCAGGAGACGTTCAACGCCGTGCAGGTCCCGCCGTTCGTTGTTCAAGCATTTCACATACCGCATTTAGGGCCGTTCGAACAAGTACGGTTCCGTCTCGAGGCACCGAAAGGGGAGGTCATCGATTCCGACCATGCCCGCATCGTTCTATTCCTCGAGACCCCGAAATATGGAGAGACGGGCATCGATTTGCTCGTCCAGAAGCGGCACGTGTCGGTTAAAGTGTTCAACGAGCAACATGACTTGAGTCCGTTCGTCAACGCCTATGAGCCGTTGCTCGGGCGCGCGCTCGAAGCGAGCGGCTACGAGCTGTCCCGTTTCTCATTCGAAGCAAAACAGGAAGCGGTACCGGACACGTTTGCCCCGCTCGGAAAGGTGGACCAACGCATATGACCGATCGCAAACAAGCCATCGCCTTGTCGTATGAGCAGTCAATGGAGTCACCGCGCGTCGTCGCCAAAGGGGGCGGACTCGTCGCCGAGCGCATGCTCGCGCTCGCTCAAGCAAACGGGGTGCCGATTCATGAGGACCCTGCGTTGTTGTCACTGTTGTCTGCCTTGAAGATTGAAGAGCAGATTCCGGAGGACCTGTATCAAGTCATCGCCGAGCTTTTCGTGTTTCTTTATCAGATGGAACAAGGAAAAATCGGAGATGTCTAGGGGTAGATGTGAAAAAAAGATGAAAACTTAAAGCAAGAACGATAGACAGCGCTTTCAGTTTTTCGTTACAATAGACGTGCCGATATTAAAGGGGACTAAGGGGGAAACGAAATGAATATCCATGAGTATCAGGCGAAAGAATTGCTTCGAGCGTTTGGAGTGGCCGTACCTACGGGCTATCCGGCGTTCACGGTTGAAGAAGCAGTCTCAGCCGCCGCCAAGCTAGACGGTGAATTGAAAGTTGTCAAAGCCCAGATTCACGCAGGGGGCCGCGGGAAAGCCGGCGGTGTCAAACTTGCGAAGTCGGATGAAGAAGTCAAACAGTATGCGTCAGAGATTCTCGGCAAGACGCTCGTCACGCACCAGACTGGACCAGAAGGAAAAGTCGTGCAACGCCTTTACATTGAAGAAGGCTCTGCGATTGACCAAGAATTTTACTTAGGACTTGTGCTTGACCGTTCGATCGGCCGAATTGTCATCATGGGTTCATCAGAAGGCGGTATGGACATCGAGGAAGTCGCTGAACATACACCTGAAAAGATTCATAAAGAAGTCGTCGACCCAGTCGTCGGACTCCGTCCGTTCCAAGCGCGCCGTCTTGCGTTCAAGATGGAAGTGCCGACCAAGCTCGTCAACAAATTCAGCGACATGGTCATGAAATTGTATAAAGTGTACGTCGAGACAGACTGCACGATTGCGGAAATCAACCCGCTCGTCACGACGAAAGATGGCAACGTCATCGCACTCGATGCGAAGCTCAACTTCGACAGCAACGCGCTTTATCGTCATAAAGACATCGTCGACTTGCGCGACACGACAGAAGAAGATCCGCGTGAAGTCGAGGCGTCAAAACACGACCTCAGCTATATCGCGCTCGACGGCAACATCGGTTGCCTCGTCAACGGAGCCGGCCTTGCCATGGCGACGATGGATATCATCAAGCATTACGGCGCCGAACCCGCTAACTTCCTCGATGTAGGTGGCGGTGCGACGAAAGAAAAAGTAACGGAAGCGTTCAAATTGATTTTGTCAGACGACCAAGTCAAAGGCATCTTCGTGAACATCTTTGGTGGCATCATGAAGTGTGACATCATTGCTGAAGGTATCGTCGCGGCGACGAAAGAAATCGGTCTCGATTTACCACTCGTCGTTCGGTTAGAAGGCACGAACGTGGATGCGGGACGACGCATTCTCGATGAATCTGGACTTGCGATCACTTCGGCGAGCTCGATGGCTGACGGTGCAGAAAAAATCGCGGCACTCGTTCGATAAGGGGGAAACGACATGAGTATTTGGGCGAATCAAGATACGAAAGTGATCATTCAAGGGATCACGGGGAAACAAGGTCTGTTCCACGGCGAACAGATGCTGGCATATAACACGAAATTGGTCGGAGGGGTGACACCTGGTAAAGGTGGCACGACCGTCCTTGACGGCGTACCGGTCTTCAACACGGTATCCGAGGCAGTTGAAGCGACTGGCGCGAACGCGTCAATCATCTACGTGCCACCTGCGTTCGCAGCCGATTCGATTATGGAAGCGGCCGATAGCGGCATCGAATTGATCATCTGTATCACAGAAGGCATCCCGGTCATCGACATGATTCAAGTGAAGCGTTACCTTGAGGACAAACCGGCCCGTCTCATCGGACCGAACTGCCCGGGGATCATCACGCCAGGGGAAGCGAAACTTGGAATCATGCCTGGCTATATCCACACGAAAGGCCACGTCGGCATCGTTTCCCGTTCAGGGACGCTCACGTATGAAGCGGTTCATCAGTTGACGACTGCCGGAATCGGACAATCGACAGCTGTCGGAATCGGGGGAGACCCGGTCAACGGCACGAACTTCATCGACACGCTTCAAGCGTTCAATGAAGATGAGGACACGAAAGCGGTCATCATGATCGGTGAAATCGGTGGGACGGCTGAAGAAGAGGCTGCTGAATGGGTGAAAGCGAATATGACGAAACCGGTCATCGGTTTCATCGGTGGTCAAACTGCCCCTGAAGGCAAGCGAATGGGCCATGCTGGCGCCATCATCTCAGGCGGAAAAGGTACGGCCGCTGAGAAAATCAAGACGTTGAACGCCAACGGGATTGAAGTCGCCGAGACGCCTGCCGTCATCGGAGAAACACTCATCCGGGTATTGAAACAACAAGGTTTGTATGAAGCTTGCGTGACGGGTCAACCGACAACGTAAACCATTCGGAAGGAGGGATGCGCGGCATCCCTCGTTTTTTTAGAGGTGATTGTGATGAATCAAACAATCGCTCGATTCGCAGCCGAACGGGTGCCGGTCGAGTTCGTCCATCGTTACTTGTCTCACTCGCATGTGAACATGCACCAGTTCCCTCCGATCGTTCGAAGCAAGGTCGAACGGGCGCTTCGTTCCACGGTCACGTACGACCGTTTTTTGACGTGGGAGGACGATTTGTTCCCCTCCGAGCTGCTCCATATCCCGAATCCGCCGTATTGTTTGTTTTATCGAGGTGATTTAGAGGTACTACAACAACAAACGACCGCTCTGGTCGGAAGCCGTGAATTGAATCGTATCAGTCATCGCCTCGTTGAGCATTTCCGTCCTTTAATAGAAGAAACCGTCTCGGTTTCCGGTGGTGCGCTCGGCATCGATGGTCTCGTCCACGAATTATCACTTCGGCATCATCGGCCGACCATTGCTATTCTTGGGGCCGGTTTTTCTCACTTCTATCCTCAGGTACATCGTCCACTGTTCGAACAGATTTCAAAGCATGGGCTACTCCTTAGTGAGTACACTCCGGAAACGTCTGTCAGAAAAATTCAATTTTTAGAGCGGAATCGTCTCGTCAGCGGTCTTGCCGACCAGCTTGTGGTTATTCAAGCGAGACAAAAAAGTGGGACGATGAACACGGTCGCACACGCCCTCGAGCAAGGAAAAACGGTGTATGCGGTGCCTGGAAGCCCGCTCGATCCGCTGGCGGCAGGTCCGAATCGATTGATTGAAGACGGAGCGATTCCTTTGACAACTTGCGATCAAATTCTAACACGTCCAAGGATTGGACGTTGACAAACCATCGACAACATGAATATTATGGTAGGGATTTAAAACGACCTCTAAAAGGGGAGCAGATGTATGGCAAAATACTTGGTGATCGTCGAATCACCCGCGAAAGCGAAAACAATTAAACGATATTTAGGATCAAATTACACGGTCAAAGCGTCCATGGGTCACGTCATCGATTTACCGAAGAGTCAACTCGGTGTCGATGTGGAACATGACTTCGAACCGAAGTACATCACGATTCGTGGCAAAGGCCCAGTTTTAAAAGAATTGAAGACGGCAGCCAAAAAAGCGACGAAAATCTTTCTCGCGGCTGACCCGGATCGCGAAGGGGAAGCGATTGCCTGGCATTTAGCACGTGCCCTCGGTGTTGACGAAACGACGGAATGTCGGGTCGTCTTTAACGAGATCACAAAAGATGCGATTAAAGAGTCGTTCAAACACCCGCGTAAAATCAATCATGACCTCGTCGACGCGCAACAAGCACGTCGAATTTTGGACCGTCTCGTCGGATACGGGATGAGCCCATTATTATGGAAGAAAGTCAAAAAAGGATTATCGGCAGGACGAGTCCAATCCGTGGCCGTCAAAATGATTATCGACCGGGAACGAGAGATCAATGCCTTCGATCCGGAAGAGTATTGGACGATCAAACTTACCCTCAACCATGAAGGTGAAGTGTTCGAGACATCGTTTTATGGCAAAGACGGGAGAAAAATGGAACTCAAGAGCCAAGCAGACGCTGACGCGGTGCTCAAAACAATTGACGATACATTCAAAGTCATCGATGTCACGAAGAAAGAACGGAAGCGCAACGCGTCGCTGCCATTCACGACAAGTTCGCTTCAACAGGATGCAGCCCGTAAGCTGAACTTCCGGGCCAAGAAGACGATGATGCTCGCGCAACAGCTTTACGAAGGGATTGACCTCGGTAAGAAAGAAGGTACCGTCGGTTTGATCACATATATGCGTACCGACTCGACGCGAATCTCTGATTTAGCAAAAGAAGAAGCGAAAGCTTATATCGAATCCACGTTCGGAGAAGAATACGTGGCATCACAAAAGCAAAAAGAGAAAAAAGCGGCGAACGCTCAGGACGCCCACGAAGCGATTCGTCCAACCTCGGCGTTACGTGACCCGGCCTCAGTGAAAGCCTATTTGTCACGTGACCAGCTCCGGTTGTACAAGTTGATTTGGGAACGTCTCATCGCGAGCCAAATGGCGCCGGCCATCCTCGATACGGTGAAAATCGATGTCGAGTCGAACGGCATGATTTTCCGTGCCAACGGGTCGACCGTCAAATTCCCTGGTTTCATGAAAGTGTATATCGAATCGAAAGATGATGATATCGAAGAGATCAATCCAGAAAAAGAAGGGCTACTACCTCCTCTCGAAGTCGACGATCATGTCACATTCGACGCGATTGACCCGAAACAGCACTTTACGCAACCACCACCACGCTATACCGAAGCTCGTCTCGTCCGAGCGATGGAAGAGCTCGGCATCGGGCGACCGTCCACATACGCCCCAACGCTCGATACGATTCAAAAACGTGGATATGTCGTGCTTGAAGAAAAGAAATTCATTCCGACTGAACTCGGGGAGCTCGTCATCGAGATGATCGATGAGTACTTCAACGACTTCATCACTGTCCAATTCACGGCTGACATGGAGACGCTCCTTGACTCGATTGAAAATGAGGAAGTCAAGTGGACTGAAGTTGTGGCTCCGATTTATCGCAGTTTCGAGAAACGCTGAAACGGGCCGAGGCAGAAATTGAGAAAATCGAAGTGAAAGATGAACCTGCAGGCATTGACTGTGAAGTGTGCGGCGCACCGATGGTCATCAAAATGGGGCGCTACGGGAAATTCATGGCGTGCTCGAACTTCCCCAACTGTACGAACACGAAACCGGTGCAAGTCGAAATCGGCGTCCCGTGTCCAAACTGTAAAGATGGACAAGTCGTCGAGCGACGGAGTAAAAAAGGTCGTCTGTTCTACGGCTGTTCGAACTATCCCGATTGTGAGTTCGTCTCATGGGATAAACCGGTCGCGAAACCGTGTCCCGAATGTGATAAGATGATGGTCGAGAAGAAAATTAAAGATGGCGTGAAATATCAATGTACGAACTGTACCCATGCGGAGGTACATCAGTTAGAGGAGGATTAACTTTGCAGCAACGTGTAACTGTGATCGGAGCGGGTCTGGCCGGCTCCGAAGCGGCTTGGCAACTCGCAAAGCGTGGGATTCAAGTCGATTTGTATGAAATGAGACCGGTACGGAAGACGCCGGCACACCATACGGATCAATTCGCCGAATTGGTCTGTTCCAACTCACTCCGTGCGAACGGGCTTCAAAATGCGGTTGGCGTATTGAAAGAAGAAATGCGTACACTCGACTCGCTCATCTTGAAAGCGGCGGATACGGCAAGTGTGCCAGCTGGTGGTGCTCTCGCTGTCGATCGTCACGACTTCGCTGGATTTGTGACCGATACGTTGAAGAATCATCCGAACGTGACGGTGCATAACGAAGAAATCACGGAGATTCCGGACGGGATCGTCATCATGGCGACCGGTCCGCTTACGTCTCCAGACCTCTCGGCTTCGCTCAAAGCGTTCACAGGTGAAGATTACCTTTACTTCTACGACGCCGCGGCGCCGATTTTGGACGGTGAGACGATCGACCGAGATAAAGTATATTTGAAGTCGCGTTATGACAAAGGTGAGGCGGCGTACCTCAACTGTCCGATGACGGAAGAAGAGTTCAACGTGTTCTATGACGAGCTCGTCAAAGCAGAAGTCGTTCCACTCAAAGAATTCGAGAAAGAAATTTACTTCGAGGGCTGTATGCCGTTTGAAGTCCTTGCTCAACGTGGCAAGAAGACGCTCTTGTTCGGACCGATGAAACCGGTCGGCCTCGAAGACCCGAAGACGGGCAAACGTCCTCATGCGGTCGTGCAGTTGCGGCAGGATAACTCGGCCGGGACACTCTTCAACTTGGTCGGTTTCCAGACGCATCTCAAGTGGGGCGAGCAAAAGCGGATCATTCAACTCATCCCAGGTCTCGAGAACGCGGAAATCGTGCGCTACGGTGTCATGCACCGGAACACGTTCATCAACTCCCCAAGTCTATTGAAACCGACGTATCAGGCTCGGACACGAGATACACTATTCTTCGCCGGACAGATGACGGGTGTCGAAGGTTACGTCGAGTCGGCGGCGTCCGGACTTCTCGCGGGAATCAACGCCGCAAAGTTGATTGCTGGCGAAGAACTCATCGTCCTTCCGCGTGAGACGATGCTTGGCTCGATGGCGCACTATATCACGACAACGGACGGCAAGCACTTCCAACCGATGAACGCGAACTTCGGTCTCGTCCCGTCGCTTGAAGGCGCACCTTTGAAAATGAAAAAACAAGAACGTTATGAGCGTTACGCGAACCGTGCCCTCGAAACGATTCAACAGTATAAAGAGATTTAATGAGAAAGGGGCCAAAATATGGCTCCTTTTTTGTGAATTTAAATTTCAATTGTGTGATTTGTACAACACTTTGAAAATTTTCAGATTATTAAAGGGCTATCTATTGTCACCTCTGACTGTGTATGCTATGCTAATTTCGATTTGACGGGAACATGCGTTTTTAAGTCGAAAACGAGGGGGCAAGAGGATGGGATTCGTTGACGATCAACAGTCATTTTTACGCTATTGCCAAGTTGAGCGCCGGCTGTCTCCTCATACGAAACGCTCTTATGAACAGACACTCGACCAGTACGCCGCTTATTGCCAATCCACACATCAAAATCCGTATGATGTGCAGTCGGCGCGGCGTTATTTATATGTCCTCTACGAAACAGACACCGCCACGACAACGGTCGCCCAAAAAATATCGTGTCTCAAACAATTTGGGAAATTTGTGGCACGCGAGACGGGAGTCGAACCACTGTTTCATGGCCTGACGTCCCCGAAGCGACGCAAGACGCTACCGACGTTCGCCGTCCCGAGTGAAGTCGAACAGCTCATCGCGACCGCGGACGGACAAGATGACCCGTTCCTACGGGCTAGGGATGTTGCTATCGTCGAGATGTTGTATGGGACAGGCATGCGCGTCGCTGAATTGTGCGGGATGAACCTCTCGTCTTACGACGAAAGTCTCGCCTTTGTGCATGTCGTCGGGAAAGGGAAGAAAGAACGCTATATCCCACTCGGACAGTTCGCCATCGAGGCGCTAAATCGTTATCTTGACGTGCGGCAAACGTGCGCTTCAAGTCAGGAAACAGCATTATTCCTCAGTCAAAAAGGGAATCGAGTGACGACAGACCAAATTCGCTACGTTATGAGGCGCCTCCGTAAGCTTGGGGGTCTTCATAAGCAGTTAACCCCTCACTCGCTCCGTCACAGTTTTGCGACGGACCTGCTCGAGCGCGGGGCTGACCTGCGTGCCGTCCAAGAGTTACTCGGTCACGAGTCGCTCTCGACGACGGGGCGATATACGCACGTCTCGACGGAACGGTTGCGAGCGGTCTATCAAGCCACACATCCGAGAAAGTAGGAGGTCATCAGATGTTTCATGCAACCACGATTTTCGCAGTCCGTCACAACGGACACGGCGCGATGAGCGGGGATGGGCAAGTCACGTTCGGGAACGCCGTCATCATGAAAAATAAAGCTAAAAAAGTACGTCGCCTTTATGGCGGGAAAGTCGTCGCCGGGTTCGCCGGTAGCGTGGCTGACGCGTTCACGCTCTTCGAGAAGTTTGAATCAAAGTTAGAGATGTATAATGGGAACTTGCCACGTGCCGCCGTCGAACTGGCCAAAGAGTGGCGTGGCGATAAAATGCTTCGTCAACTCGAGGCGCTCTTGATTGTTATGGACCGTGAGCACTTACTGCTCGTCTCGGGGAACGGTGAAGTGATCGAACCAGACGACGGGATATTGGCAATCGGTTCGGGTGGGAACTATGCACTTGCGGCAGGACGTGCTCTCGTGCGCCATTCTCCTGAAAAATCGGCGGAAGACATAGCTCGCGCCGCTCTCGAGATTGCCGGAGAGTTGTGCGTCTATACGAACGACCAAGTCATCGTAGAAACGATCGGAGGCGATTCTGAATGAAACGTGAACTGACACCGCGCCAAATCGTAGCAGAGCTAGACCGCTTCGTCATCGGCCAAAAAGATGCAAAACGTGCCGTTGCCATCGCGCTTCGCAACCGTTATCGTCGCCAAAAATTGAGTGCCGACTTGCGAGATGAAGTCACACCGAAGAATATTTTAATGATTGGACCGACGGGTGTCGGAAAGACGGAAATTGCCCGCCGGTTGGCAAAACTCGTCGGTGCGCCGTTCGTCAAAGTCGAAGCTACGAAATTTACGGAAGTGGGTTATGTCGGTCGCGACGTCGAGTCGATGGTCCGTGACCTCGTCGAAGCGTCGGTGCGTCTCGTGAAAGAAGAGAAAAAAGAAGGCGTAAAAGATCAAGCGGAAGTCACAGCGACGGAACGAATCTTAGACGCCCTGCAAGGCAAGACAAAAGTCGAACCGACCGCATCGAACCGGTTCGAGGCGTTATTCGGCGGCCAAGCCCAAAAGACCGAGGAGCCGGCGAACACGCAGTCGTCCGACCGGTCCCAGTTACGTCGTTTGCTTGAACTTGGTGAACTTGAAGAACGTTTAATCGAAGTCAACCTTGAAGAAAAGCAAACTGTTGATTTGTTCCAAGGACAAGGCATGGAAGGCTTATCAAATCTACAAGACATGCTCGGTCAAATCGTGCCGAAGAAACGAAAGAAACGTAAACTACCCGTCCGTGAAGCGCGGCCGCTCATCATCGCCGAGGAAGCGGAGAACTTGCTTGATATGAATGAGGTTCATGATGAGGCCGTACGTCGCAGTGAACAGATGGGGATTATCTTTGTCGATGAAATCGACAAGATTGCGACCAAGTCGCAAGACCATGCCGGTGTCTCGAGGGAAGGGGTCCAACGTGACATCCTACCGATTGTCGAAGGGTCAACCGTTGTCACGAAGTACGGTCCGGTCAAGACGGACCACGTCCTCTTTATCGCAGCCGGCGCGTTCCATATGGCAAAGCCGTCTGATTTGATTCCTGAGTTACAAGGTCGCTTCCCGATTCGCGTCGAACTGAGCAGCTTGACCGAGGAAGATTTTGTCAAGATTCTGACAGAGCCTTCACAGGCGCTCATCAAGCAGTACACGGCTCTTCTCGAATCTGAGGAGATCAGTGTCGAATTCACGCACACAGCCATCGAGGAAATCGCCCGCATCGCGACGCACGTTAACCGAGAGACAGACGACATCGGGGCCCGTCGATTGTATACGATCATGGAACGCGTTCTCGAAGACTTGTCATTCGAGGCGGCCGATATGCCGCAAACGCACGTTCAGATTACACCGGCCTATGTGAAAGAGAAGGTCGGCTCGATTGCGGAAAATCGAGATCTTAGCCAATTTATACTATAAGATTCTGTATGCACATACAGGGAGGAAAATACGAATTATGAACTTACTTGATAAAACACGCCAATTGAACACGATGCTGCAACAAGAGGCAAGCGCGCATGTGGATTTTAAAGAAATGGCAGATAAAATGCGCGAAGTCCTCGAAGCAAATACGTTCATCGTAAGCCGTCGTGGGCGCTTGCTCGGTTTTGCGATTAAACAACAAATCGAGAATGAGCGAATGAAGGCGTTTTTAGTTGATCGTCAATTCCCGGAGCCATATGCTTCAAACTTGTTCAACGTAAAAGAGACGACGGAAAATATCGGCATTGACAGTGAATATACGGCATTTCCCGTCGAGAACCGTGAGCTGTTCCTCGATTCGATGACGACGATCGTCCCCATCATTGGAGGAGGCGAGCGCCTAGGTACGCTCGTGCTTGGACGTCTCAACAACGAGTTCACGGAAGACGACCTCGTCTTGGCTGAATATAGTGCGACCGTAGTAGGGATGGAAATTCTACGTGAAAAAGCAGCTGAAGCTGAGGCGTCGGCTCGCAAAAAAGCAGTCGTTCAAATGGCGATCAATTCGCTTTCATATTCTGAACTTGAAGCGATTGAGCATATTTTCGAAGAGCTCGGAGGGAATGAAGGTTTGCTAGTTGCTTCCAAAATTGCCGACCGCGTGGGAATTACGCGTTCAGTCATCGTGAACGCGCTCCGTAAATTAGAAAGTGCTGGTGTCATTGAATCACGTTCGCTCGGTATGAAAGGAACATATATTAAAATATTGAATGATAATTTCTTGTTTGAATTGCAAAAATTGAAATCGAATTGAAATAAACAAACTTTATAAGCTAAAGCATAGGGAAGTTTATTATAATAGGACTTTCTACCCGTAAAATCGCTCTCGATGTTCAAGGAGCGATTTTTTTTAGTGCAAAAGTAATTATTTTCTGAATTCGTCTTAAATTCGACAAAAAGAGGAGACAGCATTTACCTGTTTTAATAAAAATATCTTTCAACACTGTTACAGATTTGTTTCAATGTAATAGTAGATTTTCCAAATAAGGTATATACATGCATTCTTAGGTTGAAAGTGAGTGAAACGCATGAATTGGATTGGTACAGACTATCAATTAATGAAGCAAGCGATTAACAATTCGGTTGTAAACCAGAAGGTCATCAGTCATAACCTATCAAACATTGATACACCGAACTTCCGTGCGAAGCAGGCCGTGTTTGAACAAACATTAAATAACGAGATGCGGCTCAAACTGGCCGGGGGACGTCCGAGTGAACGTGCATCGACAACGATTATAGACCGGGCTGGGGGAGCGATGCGAAGTGATGGGAATAACGTGGATCTCGATTACGAGATGAGTGAATTGGCACGAAACCAACTTCAATACGAAGCGATGATGGAGCAATTGAATCGTCGGCTCGGTGGACTCAAGACCGTTATTCGAGGAGGACGTTAACGATGGGCATGTTTGATAGTTTTCATATTTCAGCGACAGCATTGACATCGCAACGGTTACGAATGGACACCGTATCTGCTAACATCGCGAATGCCCAGACGACCCGTGGGAAACTCGTCGACGGAGAGTGGCAGCCGTATACACGGAAAATGACCGTTTTACAGGAAGCGCCGTTTCGACAACAGTTATCCGCTGTAAGGGGCGGCGTCCAAGTATCACAAATCGTAGAAGATGAAAGTCCATATAAACTTGTTTATGACCCGAGCCATCCCGATTCGGATGACCGTGGCTACGTCCAGATGCCGAACGTCGACTTGTTGAAAGAAATGGTCGATTTAATGGGGGCGACACGATCTTATGAGGCGAATATCGCGGCGATGAACGCCACAAAAGCGATGCTTGTCAAAGCGATGGAGATTGGTAAAGGATGAGGAGTGACTTAAATGCAAATTAACCCGATTCAACTAATTGGAACACAACCGCCGGTCGCGACATCAGTAAAAGAGACGCCGTCACAGTTCGGAACGTATTTGAACGAGGCGATGAAGTCATTGAATGATGTCCAACAAGCGACGAGCTCGGCTCGGGCCGACTTAGCTGTTGGGAAGGCCGATTTACATCAAGTGATGATTCAAAGCGAAGAGTCATCGATTGCCATGCAACTCGCCATCGAGGTGCGGAACAAAGCGGTCGAGGCCTATCAAGAAATGATGCGAATGCAAGTTTAAAGTAGAGGATGACGAGTTGCGATGAATGAAAAGTTAAAAGAACGATTTGGTTCACTGTCCGGTTCCCTTCGAGCGATAAAGACGAACCGCAAAATCTTTTGGGGCCTCGTCATCGCCGGCGTAATTCTCGTCGCGGTGGTTTTGACTGTCTGGCTGTCGCGTCCGAACATGGCCCCGCTATACACGAACTTATCCGCTCAAGAAGCGGGTGAGGTGACGGAGAAGCTGACGGCTGACGGAGTTCAGTCGGAAATTAAAGCGACGTCAAACGGAGTCAGCGTGTACGTTCCGAGCGAACAAGTCGACCAATTAAAGGTCAGTCTCGCAGCAGCAGGTATTCCGAAATCTGGAGCGATCGATTACAGCTTTTTCAGTGAGAACGCCGGCTTCGGAACGACTGATCGCGAGATGGCTGTCATCGAGCGGAGCGCCATGCAAACCGAACTTGAACGATTGATTACACAAATCGAAGGCATCAATCAGGCGAAAGTCATCATTTCGATTCCCGAGAAATCAGTTTTTCTCGCAGAGGACCAAGGTGAGCCGACCGCCTCCATCGTTTTAAATTTAGGAGCAGGCACAAACCTTGAACCGGCAACGGTGAAAGGGCTCTACCATTTAATCAGTAAAAGCGTACCGGACTTGAAACCAGAGAATATCTCGATCATGGACCAATATTTCACGTATTACGATTTGGATCAAACGACGATGGCAGGTGGGTTATCGACTGATCCGCTCGTACTCAAGCGTCAAGTTGAAAAAGACGTGCGCCAACAGATTCAGCAAATGCTGTCAGTACTGCTCGGTGAACGGAGCGTCCTCGTCTCGGTCACGGCCGATATCGATACGACGCAAACAGCTGAAGAGCAAAACCTGGTGACACCTGTCAACGAGGACAGCATGGAAGGCATCGTCACTTCGGCCGAACGAATCGCCGAGGCGTATACGGGCGGAACCGGCGCGGCAACCGCTGCCGGAACGGCCGAGAACGACACGGTCAATTTCCCCGCTGCCACGGGAACCGGGGAAGAAGAGAGTGAAAAGAATCACGAAATCATCAATTATGAAGTCAACCGCATCACGAAACAGATTCAAAACGCACCGTACTCGATTCGTGACCTCGGTGTCCAATTGATCGTTGAGCCACCGAACGGAGCGACGACCATCGATCCTCAGCTCGAGGGCGACCTCGAGACGATGATGTATTCCATCATCCGGACGTCACTCGCCAAGACCGGGGAGGCACTCACTGAGGCGGAACTTGAACAGAAAGTTGTCGTCGTCTCACGTCCGTTCGCAGAAACGGAAGAAGCGGCCGCGGTCGAACCACCGACCCAGTGGTGGATGTATGCCGCTGCAGCCGGTGCCGTCGTCTTACTCGCGCTTTTATTCTTCGCGATGCGCAAGCGTAAACGAGAACCGATTGCCGAGTCGAACGAGTGGGAAGTCCCATATGAAGATGAAGTACCAGACCTCGACCTTGAAGAACGGGGCGAAGGGGCCGTCAAGAAGAAACAGTTGGAGAAATTAGCGGAGAGCAATCCTGAAGAGTTCGCCAAACTTCTCCGCACTTGGATGTCTGAGGAGTGAGTACCGTGAATTACGCGAAACAACCGAACCGAGAAAAAGCGGCCATGCTCATGATCTCGCTTGGGCCTGAAGTGGCGGCAAACGTCTATAAACATTTGTCCGAAGAAGAAATGGAACAATTGACGCTTCAAATCTCGGCTTTAAAAAAAATATCATCTGAACAAAAAGAAACAATCATGAGCGAATTCCATGAACTTGCCATGGCACAAAGTTATATCACGCAAGGCGGTATTGGATTTGCGAAAACAGTGCTCGAAAAAGCGGTCGGCGAAGAGAAGGCGATGGCCCTCATTCATCGACTTACGTCGACGCTCCAAGTCAGGCCTTTCGAGTTTGCTCGTAAGGCCGACCCAAAGCAGCTACTCAACTTCATTCAAAACGAGCATCCGCAGACGATTGCGTTGATCTTGGCGCATCTCGAGCCGGTCAAGTCGGGACAGATTTTGTCAGAACTCCCACCTGAGATTCAGTCAGAGGTCGCCAAACGGATTGCCACGATGGATCGGCTCAACCCGGACGTGATTCATGAGATCGAACAGATTCTCGAGAAGAACTTATCACAAACCGACATGCAAGATTATGCCCAGTCCGGCGGCATCGAAGCGGTCGTCGAAGTGCTCAACGGCGTTGACCGTACGACCGAGCGCACGATTTTGGATGCACTTGAAATCGAAGACCCAGAACTGGCCGAAGAAATCAAAAAACGGATGTTCGTCTTCGAAGATATCGTCACGCTCGACTCGCGAGCGATTCAACGGATCATCCGCGAAGTAGCGAACGACGATCTCTTGCTCGCCCTCAAAGTATCTTCCGAGGAAGTCAAACAGATCATCTTCAAAAACATGTCGCAACGAATGGTCGAGACATTCAAAGAGGACATGGAATTTATGGGGCCTGTCCGGTTACGGGACGTCGAAGAAGCTCAAAGTCGAATCGTCGGTATCATCCGTCGCCTAGAAGACGTCGGAGAAATCGTAATCAGCCGTGGTGGAGGAGATGACATCGTTGTCTAATGTAATCAAACGATATCGGGCCACATCGCTCGACCCCCAGCGGATCGATTCGAAGCCGTTCCTTGAACCGATATCCATGCTACACCAAGATGAAGAAATCGAACGGCTAGAACGAAAGCGAGAGCAGCTTGAGGCGCAAGAGGTCGCGCTCGCGGCAAAACGCGAAGCGATGGAGCAAGAACTGTTCTCCTTACGGGAACAAGTGGTTGCAGCGGCGCGCCAAGAAGGATACGATGCAGGATTTGATTATGGGAAACGTGAGGGTAAGGCTGAGTACGACGAATTGACGACCCGTTTAAATACCGTCAGCGTCGAACTTGAGCAATTGTTTGACTCGAAATGGCGAGATGCAGAGCGACAGCTTGTCACGCTCGCGGTAGAGGTAAGCGCCCGCGTCACCACGGAGCTCATTCGAGAGGATGAGACGTTGTTCGCGGAGCGGATTCGCGAACAGTTGCATCGTCAGCTCGACGCCGAGTCGTTGACCGTGTATGTCCATCCGACACGTCTAGCCTCGATTCAACGGTTTGAAATGGAATGGAATAGCCCAGAAGGCCCGGTGCTTAAATATCGCGCAGACGCCGGCTTAGATGAGACGAGCGTGCGGATTGAGACACCGCACCACGGTGATGAACTCGATTTGAGCTATAGCTTTGAAAGAATCCGGTCCAAAATCGAGGAGGTTCTGGCTGATGGCGCTTATTGACCACGTGCTTGAAGCAATCAAAACATCAACTGAAGACGAGTATATTCGAAAAGTAGGTCGGGTATGTCGTGTCATCGGGCTGATGATCGAGTCGACTGGACCGAACGCCTTTATCGGAGAGCGTTGTTTAATCGAACTTCCATCCGGTCAACACGTCGAAGCGGAAGTCGTCGGATTCAATGAGGCGCGCGTGCTGCTCATGCCTTACGGTGAAACGACGCAAATCGCGCCGGGCTGTATGGTCAAAGGGACTGGACGAATGCTTCAAGTACCTGTCGGTGACGAACTGATCGGACAAGTGCTTGACGGTCTAGGTCGCCCTTTGTCCGGTGAAGGGATTCCGGCAGGCGCGCGCTACGACGTTCTCCGGAAGCCGCCAAACCCACTTGAACGTCCACGTATACTAGATGTCTTATCAACTGGTGTCCGTGTCATCGATGGACTCTTGACGGTCGGCAAAGGGCAACGAGTCGGATTATTCGCAGGTTCCGGCGTCGGAAAATCGACACTGCTCGGGATGATTGCGAAACGGTCATCGGCCGACATTAACGTGATCGCCTTGATTGGTGAACGTGGACGTGAAGTAAAGGAGTTCATCGAGAAAGAACTGGGCCCTGAGGGGATGGCTCGCTCGGTCGTCATCGTGGCGACGAGTGATCAGCCGCCGCTCGTGCGACTGAAAGGAGCCTACACGGCCACAGCCATCGCCGAATACTTTCGAGATCAAGGCAAAGAAGTCGTACTCATGATGGATTCGGTGACCCGATTTGCCATGGCACAGCGGGAAATCGGGCTTGCGACAGGTGAACCACCGACATCAAAAGGATATACACCGTCCGTATTCGCGATGTTGCCGCAACTGTTAGAACGCAGCGGGACAGCAACCACAGGCTCGATTACCGCCTTTTATACCGTTCTCGTTGACGGGGACGATATGAATGAACCGATTGCGGACGCGGTGCGTGGGATTTTAGACGGGCACTTTGTCATGGACCGCTCACTCGCGAATCGCGGACAATTTCCAGCCATTCATGTCCTAAAATCGATCAGTCGTGTCATGAACCAAATTGCCGCCCCGACGCATCGAGAAGCCGCACAGACTTTTCGTGGCTGGTTGGCCACTTATTTAGATGCCGAAGACTTAATCAATATCGGCGCCTATAAAAAAGGGACGAACCCCGCGATAGATACGGCGATTGAACAGTATCCTGAGTTGTTGACATTTTTAAAGCAATCCATCGAAGAAGAGGCCCCGCTCGAGACATCGCTTGAACGTTTGGCCAAGATCGTGCGAGGTGAACCGTGAACAGATTATTATTAGAGCGTATCATGCCGATCGCAGAACACGAGAAAGAAGAATCGGCCACCGAGATGAGACAACATAAAGCGAAGTTCGAGGCGGAGATGGAGTCGCTATATCGCCTCGTGTTGACGTACGAGTCCCTCATGAAAAGTCAAGATGAACAGGACGGTGTCATCGACCTGCTCATGTCACAGTACAGGGAACAGACACGGGAACGATTAAAGCGTCAAATCGAGACACAACAACTCGTCGTCCAACAAGCGCGTAATCGCTACCATCTATCGCAGGAACGGCTGTTGGGAAAAGTTATAGAAGAAAAAAAATATGTAACGTTGCATGAAAAAGTCAGCCAACACGAAATCGCTGCGACGAAGCTCATCGAACAGCATTTCATTGATGAGTTGGCCGTGATTCATCACGGGAAAGGGAAGTAAACCGATGGAAAAAGACAACACGAAGCGGGGAAGACAGTTATTGGTCGCGCTCGTTCTTATACCGGCCATGTTTCTGCTCGTTGGAGGAATCGTCGTCATGAACTATGCGATGGACCGTCCGTTGTTATCGGTCCCGTTTCTTGAGACTGACTCAAACCAAGAGCACCAGAAAAAAGTGGAGACGGATGTGAACGTGACAGGAATCGATGCTGATGCCACAAATCGTCTAAAGGTCGCCAATGCCGAAATCGAGAAGCTCCGGACGGATAACGTAGAGTTAACGAACGAAGTGAAGGCGCGTCAAGAAGAAGTATCAAAATTGATTAAAGAGCGAGATCGACTCATTGCAGAATTGGCGACGGCCAGTGCAGTGGAAGAAGAAACATCGGACGTCTCTCAGGTTTATGAAGAAATGTCACCGAAGCAAGCGGCAGCAATCATGAACGAACTAGAGAGTCCGCAAGTGGCGAACATATTGAAGGAGTTGTCGCCGAAGCAGCAAGCTGACATTTTGGGACGAATGGATGCTCAACAGGCCGCTGTCGTCACCCAGTTGCTCCAATGACGAGAAAGGAGGACGTTAAGATGAACATTGCCTTACTTGCCCAATCGGTTCAAGGAGTGTCTCCCAAAGGCGGAGATGCAAGCGCGACTCCGAGCGGGCAGTTTCTAGAGCTGCTTTCAACAATGCTCGGCACCTCAACACCACTTCCTGAGGCGGCGGTCGTCTCGAAAGAAGAAGAGACGCTCCCGCTGGAGAATGTATCGACCCGGTTAGAACAATGGCTCCAACAACCGGACAGTCTGCAATGGTTGAAGTCACTCCCGGCGGATGCTTATCGGAAGTTCATGGATGCATATATCGGTCTCTTAAATCAAGTTGCGCCGGAAATGGAAGTGACACCTTCGACATCTCTTGGTACGTCAGCGCTCGTCACGGGACAAGTGGTAGCCCCGACGATTCCGTTGCCAACCACGAAAAAAGAAACGGAAGAACTTAGTAAAGCAACACCGATTCCGACTGTCCGCATAGAGGAAAACGTACGTATTATCCAACAAATTGTTATGCAGTTTAAAGGAACATTTGGTCAGACCCCGAATTCTTTACCCGGTATAGTTCAAACTGAAACATATTTAGCTCAACTTCAAACACCGGTGAAAGAGAATGAATGGATGCCCAAAGGCATGACTTGGTCGAAACCACAAATTGATTCGGAGATGGTGATGTACGCATCGAAAGGTTCGCTTCCTGAGAACTTGCAAGCTCGGATTGAAGCTGCTTTGCAACGTGCACCGTTCCAGAGCGGGGCTGACGGCTCAAAAGTATTCACGGTCCGCCTGTATCCGGAACAGTTAGGTGAACTCGTTGTCAAACTTGAACGGCAGAACGGCGAACTTGTCGTCAAATTGTTTGCGAGTAATCAAGAAGCCAAACAGTTACTGCAGTCGCAGATGCAACAATTGCAACAGACGCTCCAACCGATGTCGCAAAACCTACGCGTCGAAGTCAGTATGACGCAGCAGGCTCTCGAAGCGAAATCGTCTATGTTTAGCGGCTCGGAACAGTCAGATCCAGAACAGCAGGAACAACCGAGAGGAGAACCAGATAATGACGACCATTCAACCGAAGACGAATGATTATGCGCTCCCGGATCAATCGATGCCGAAAGCGACGAACCAATATGATAAAAACATGTTCTTAAAACTGTTGATGGCCCAACTCGGTAACCAAGATCCGATGTCACCGATGGAAGACCGGGAGTTCATCTCCCAGATGGCCCAGTTCTCTTCTCTCGAACAGATGCAGGGGATTTCGAAACAACTTGACTCGGTCCTTGTCGACCGCCATATGGCTTCTATTTCAGAGTTCAGCAATATGATCGGCAAAACAGTCTTGTATACAAACGAAACGGACAGCGAGACCATCAAAGGATCAGGACGTGTCGTCTCGATTTCAAGAACGGATGAGTCAGGCTATATGGCTGATCTTGAAGATGGCAGTTCAGTAAGCGTTTATAACATCACTTCCATTAAACAAGCATAGGAGGATTTATCATGTTAAGAGCAATGTACTCAGGAATCAGTGGACTGAAGAACTTCCAATCAAAGTTGGACGTCGTCGGTAACAACATCGCCAACGTCAATACATTCGGGTATAAAAAGGGACGGGTCACATTCAAAGATCTCGTCAGCCAGCAAGTCGGTAGTGCTTCAGGCGGTAACGGTGCGACATCCGGCGGAATCAACCCGAAAGAAGTTGGACTTGGGGGCACGATGGCAACAGTCGACAACGTCTATAACCAAGGAGCCATGCAAAACTCAGGGAGAGCGCTCGACGTCGGGATTTCAGGTGAAGGTTTTTTCGCAGTTAATGTAAATGGTCAAACTCAATACACGCGTGCGGGTAACTTTTATACAGACAACGCAGGCGACATCGTCAATGGAGACGGGGCATATGTTTTAAGCACGACGAACGCTAAAATCACAGTGCCGGCTGGTGCGAAGTCGTTATCGATCGGAAAAGACGGACAAGTCAGTTACGTCAATGCCGCGGGAGCATCAGTAAACTTGGGTCAAATTCAAGTTGTAACGTTCGCAAACAATGCGGGTCTCTCAAAAGTAGGTGCCAACAACTTTATCCAATCACAAAACTCAGGTGCTCCTAACCCAGGCGTACCAGGTGTTGGCGGTCGCGGTGAACTCGTCTCTGGAGCGCTCGAAATGTCGAACGTCGACTTGTCAGAAGAGTTCACAGAAATGATTGTCGCTCAGCGCGGTTTCCAAGCGAACACCCGCATCATCACCACATCGGACGAGATCCTGCAAGAACTCGTCAACTTGAAACGCTGATGATTCGCGTCACGACGCTCCGAGGTGAAGAACTCGTGCTCAACGCCTTGTTCATCGAGACGGTCAAGGCCGAGCCAGACACGATCATTCACTTATATAACGGAAAGACCTATATCGTCAGTGAGACGAAACAACAGATCATCGATCGGACGACGGCGTTCTATGCCTCGATCGGGCTGATTGGAACGACAGGTATACGAGGTGAAGAAGATGAGTGAAGAGAAACAAAAAGGCGGCGCCATGAAGATGGTGCTCATTCTATTGGTCGTCCTGCTCGTCATGGGCGGGGCTGGCTTCATGACATATAAATACTTGTTTGGAGACAACGTAGCGGCGAAGACGAAACCGGTCACGGCCGAAGAGTTAGCCGAACGTAGCTTCACGACGGACGACATGACGACAAATATTCAAGATGAGCGCTTCATCAACGTGCAGTTCACAATCGTGACCGACGCTGCTGAGACGAAAGAGAATCTCGAACTTCGGAAGTTTCAAGTGCATAACGTCATTCTTGGAGATTTGGCCGGTATGACGAAAGGTCAGTTAACGACAAAAGAAGATATGCAGAAGTTTGAGCAGTCGCTCCGTAAACAGTTAAATGGCCTGTTGGAGTCAGGTGAAGTCCAACGAGTCTACATGACGAAGAAAATTATACAGTGAGGTGGCATCATGGGAGAAGTCTTATCTCAACAAGAAATTGATGCCTTGCTGTCGGCGTTAAGCAGTGGCGACGTCGAAGCCGACTCCTTTTTGGCCCAGGAAGAAGAGCGAAAGGTCCGGCAATACGATTTTAAACGTGCGGTCCGCTTCTCGAAAGACCAAATTCGGAGCTTGACTCGGATTCATGAGCATTTCACCCGGATGTTGACGACGTTCTTCTCAGCTCAACTTCGAACATACGTCCAGTTCACGGTCAACTCGGTCGAGCAACTTCCGTATGATGAATTTATTCATTCCATTCCGAGCATGACGATGATCAATTTGATTGAAGCGCCACCGCTAAATGGCCGTTTCATCATCGAGGTCAACCCGAACATCTCGTATGCGATGCTCGACCGTCTCCTAGGCGGTCCTGGGGTTGAGATTGAAAAAATTGAAAGCTTTACGGAAATCGAGATGCGAATCTTGACGCAATTATATAAACGAGCGTTCGCGGGTTATGGGGACGCATGGGAATCGATTGCCGAGATCAAGTCGGAGATGACTGCGGTTGAGGTCAATCCCCAGTTTTTACAACTCGTCTCACCAAACGAGACGGTCGTTCTCATCTCCATCGGGGTCACGATTGGCGAAGTGAGCGGAACGATTAACGTCTGCTTACCGTTCGTGACGATTGAACCGGTGTTATCAAAACTGTCGAGCCATTATTGGATGCAAGAAGCCAATCGCCGTAATGCGAGCGGAAACAGTAAAGAGCCGCTCAAAGCCCAATTGATGAACTCGGCGGTTGAAGTCGTCTCTTTGCTTGGCGAAACGACGATTACGTTCGGTGACTTGTTACATCTTGAAATCGGGGACTGTTTGACGCTCGATCAATTAGTGAAAGACCCGCTATCCATTATGGTAGGGGAAAATAAAGTGTTCAGAGGGCAAGTCGGTGTGAGCGGGAAGCGGATGGCGGTCCAAGTGTTACACCGGGTGAAGGAGGAAGAGTAATGAGTGAGATGTTGTCACAAGATGAAATAGACGCGTTACTGCGCGGGACGAGCGAATCGTCAAAACAAGAAGCGAAGCCCGAAGAACATCTTGACTTGATGGAGAGCGACGCTTTAGGGGAAATCGGGAATATCTCGTTCGGAAACTCGGCGACGGCGCTATCGACGCTATTGCAACAAAAAGTAGAAATCACGACCCCAATCGTCAGTGAAGTCACGATCGATGCGCTTCGCGAACGCTATCCTACGCCGCACGTCGCGCTTCGGGTTGGCTATACGGAAGGGTTGAAAGGCGAGAACGTGCTCGTGTTGACACGTGAGGACGCTGCCATCATCTCTGACTTGATGCTCGGCGGGACCGGGATCGGAGTCGATCCCGAAGGATTGGATGAAATTCGTCTCTCGGCTGTGCAAGAAGCGATGAACCAAATGATGGGAGCAGCGGCGACGTCATTATCGACCGTGTTTTCAAAAAAAATTGATATCTCACCGCCGCTCGTCGAAATATTCGATGCGACGAAAAATCAGACGATTATTGATCGTCTCGAGCTCTGGGAGACAATGGTGTTGATTGAGTTTAATTTGAAGGTCGGCACATTGATTGACTCGAAAATCGTGCAAATCGCTCCGGTCCAATTCGGAAAACAACTTGTTCACGAGCTGCTGACGGCGACGTCACCAGCACCTGTCGCGCCAACTCCCGCGGCCGCTCCGAAGCCGACAAAACAGGAAACGCAAAAAGCGACTCCCGCAGCACCGCAACAACCTGTTCGTCCAGAAATGAAGTCGGTACCGGAAGTCGCCGTTAGTCAAGCGGAGTTCATGCCGCTTCACGCACCGATGTCGAACGAATCGATTCCTGCGAATCTCGGTCTTTTATATGATGTTCCATTGAATGTGACGGTGGAACTCGGTCGGACGAAACGTTCGGTCCGAGAAGTACTTGAATTGTCACATGGCTCCATCATTGAGCTGGATAAGTTAGCCGGTGAGCCAGTCGATATTTATGTGAACCAACAACGGATTGCCCGCGGCGAAGTCGTCGTGATCGAAGAAAACTTCGGTGTCCGTGTAACAGAAATTATCCAACCGCATGAGCGGATTGGCATCGTTTAAGGAGGAAGAACAATGAGTGCAAAAATTTTAGTAGTAGATGATGCGGCGTTCATGCGCATGATGATTAAGGATATCTTGACAAAGAATGGATTTGAAGTCGTCGGAGAAGCGGAAAATGGTGTCGATGCGGTTGCGAAATATCGTGAACTCATGCCCGATCTCGTCACGCTCGATATCACGATGCCTGAAATGGACGGCTTGGCCGCGTTGAAAGAAATCCGTGGGTTCGATTCGAACGCTAAAGTCATCATGTGTTCGGCGATGGGACAACAAGCAATGGTCATTGATGCGATTCAAGCAGGAGCAAAAGATTTCATCGTCAAACCGTTCAATGCTGAACGAGTCGTCGAGGCAGTCTCGAAAACGGTCGCACAATGAACAAGTGGTGGTTGATTATTCTTCTCGTGGCTGGGCTATTCGTCCCGGCCACGGTCGAGGCCGCCACCGTCGATCAACAGTTCGAGCAACAACAGCCAGACACGAAAGACGAACCGGTCAAGTCGGCCGTTTCCACGGTTGGGACAGCCATTAAGCTCGTCTTGAGCATGGTCGTTGTCATCGGTGGTTTTCTCATCCTTGTGCGATGGTTGAACGCACGGACGCAAGGTGTGAAGTCGGCGCAACATATGACGCATCTCGGCGGGGTCCCGCTCGGAAAAGATCGGTCGGTGCAACTTGTCAAGCTCGGTGAACAAGTGTATGTGCTCGGTGTCGGTGACTCGATTCAATTGCTCGACCGGATTGATGCTGAGGCGATAGATGAGGCGGCACTCGAGGCCCCCGCCTTGAACAACTCGAACTCGTCGGCTTTCCTCGACACGTTTAAACAGCAGTTGGCCCAGATTGAAGAAGTGAGGAAGAAACGATGACGACGATTGAACAATTGATCAACTTGGAGACACCGGATAGTACCTCGACCTCGATTAAACTTTTGGTCGTCCTCACTTTGCTCACGCTTGCACCGTCATTTCTAATCTTGATGACGTGCTTCACCCGTGTCGTTGTCGTGCTGTCGTTCATTCGTCCGGCACTTGGGACACAGCAAACACCACCGAACCAGCTGATCATCGGACTTGCCTTGTTCATCACGTTGTTCGTCATGTCTCCCGTGCTATCAGAGTTGAACGAGAAGGCGCTCTCGCCATATATGGATGACAAAATTAGTCAAGACGAGGCGTTCGAAGAGGCAGGAAATACGATGAAGCGATTCATGGCCAAGTATACGCGGCAAGAAGATTTACAATTATTCATTAAATATGGGAACTATGAGCAACCTGAGTCAGTCGAAGACGTCCCGCTCCTCGCGATGGTCCCGGCCTATGCGATCAGTGAGTTGAAAACGGCGTTTCAAATCGGCTTCATGATTTTCTTGCCTTTTTTGATTATCGATATGGTTGTGGCGAGCGTTCTCATGTCAATGGGGATGATGATGCTTCCGCCGGTCATGATCGCCTTGCCGTTCAAACTGTTACTGTTTGTGTTGGTGGATGGATGGCACTTGATTGTGGAGTCATTGCTTAGAAGTATGTAGGAGGAACGCATATGACGCAGGAAATGGTCATTTACTTGGCGACAGAGAGTGTATGGACGTTATTGAAAATTTCGATGCCCCTGTTATTGATTTCGCTCGTCGTCGGTCTCGTCATCTCGATTTTACAAGCGACGACACAAATTCAAGAGCAGACGTTGTCGTTCGTCCCAAAAATCGTTTCGGTCTTTATCGGTCTCGTCGTCTTTGGACCGTGGATGTTACAACAGATTGAAGGATTCACGCGCTTGATTTTTGAACTGATGGTCGAGGTCGCCTCGAAATGAATGCGGTCGATTTCATTAGTCTATACGGATTGACGTTCGCCCGTCTTTCCGGTTTCTTCGTGAGCGTCCCATTGTTTTCATCTCGGCAACTGCCGGTCATGCACCGTGTCGCTTTTAGTGCCTTTCTAGCGTACTATGCGATGTTTACGGTGACGGAGCCACTCGATCTCGGCCAAGCTTATATCTTGCAGGTATTGTACGAGGTGTTGATTGGCTTGGTGCTCGGTATATTGATTAACATATTATTTTTCGCGCCCCAGATTGCGGGTGGCGTCATCGATTTACAGCTCGGACTCGCGATGGCATCGGCCTATGACCCGATGTTCGGAGGCCAGTCGCCGCTGATTGGTCGATTCTACTATATTTTCACGTTGTTTATCATGCTGTCGAGCAACTTACATTTGTTGCTGATCGATGGGATCTACTATAGTTTTCAAATTTATCCACCGGGTCAGCCAATCATCGACTTTAGCGAAGCGTCGCTCATGATGGCCATCAAGGTCATCACGATGACGATGATGGTCGCCTTGCAGCTTGCCTTTCCGCTCATGGCGTCACTTTTGCTCGTCGACATGGCACTCGGATTTTTAGCCAAGTCGGCCCCGCAGTTCAATATTTTTGCAATCGGTTTTTCTTTCAAACTGATTGCGGGGTTTTCGGTCATGGTCATCATGATGGGCTTGACGTTAAACGGCATTAGTCAGTTCATCCCATTGTTACAAGAAGTGTTACGTGATTTTATGACTGTACTAGGAGACGCCTCATGAAGCCTCTATATACCTTATCGGTTGATCTTCAGTTTTTTGCAGGAGAAAAAACTGAAAAAGCGACCCCGCGCAAGCGGGAAGACTCGCGTAAAAAAGGCCAGGTCGCCAAATCGGCCGATTTGACCGGGGCGTTCGCCTTGTTCGCGATGTTTCTCATGTTATCGTTCTTTGGACCGTATCTGGGCAAACAGCTATTCAGTTTGACGAAAGACTTACTCGGTCCGAGCTATTTGTTGTTCGACTTATCGAGCGGATTGTCCGGCATGCTCAGCGATTTGTTACTTCGTGTCGGTCTGATCGTGGGCCCGTTCTTCGTCGTCGCCATCGTGTTTGGGATTTTGATCAACTACCTTCAAATCGGGACGTTGTTCTCGACAGAGGCAATTCAACCGAAACTCGAACGGATCGATCCCATCAAAGGGGTCAAACGGATTATTAGTATCAAAGCGGTCGTCGAATTTTTAAAGTCCTTATTCAAATTATTGATTATCCTGACGACTGCTGTCGCCGTGCTCTGGCAGAATCAAAAAGAGTTGTCCCGCATGGCGGTCGAACATATTCGAGAATCGGTCATTGCCCTCGCCCACATCACGATTGAACTCGGACTGTGGGTGAGCGTCGCGTTGCTCGCGCTTGCGTTGCTCGACTTCTTTTACCAACGCTTCGATTTTGAGAAATCGATTCGGATGTCGAAGCAAGACATCAAAGACGAGTATAAGAACAGTGAAGGGGACCCGCTCATCAAATCAAAAATCAAGCAACAACAGCGGGAGATGGCAATGCGTCGCATGATGCAAGAAATTCCGAACGCGGATGTCGTCATCACCAACCCGACCCACTATGCCGTCGTTATCCGGTACGACGACACGAAAGACTTCGCGCCGCTCGTCGTCGCCAAAGGGGTCGATCGTGTCGCCTTCAATATCCGTGACGTGGCCAAAGAACATGACATCCCGATTGTCGAAAACAAACCGTTGGCCCGTGCGCTGTACGCCCAAATGGATATCGGGGAAGTCGTTGACGAGTCGTTTTATCAGGCGATCGCCGAAGTGCTCGCATTCGTCTATCAATTGAAACAACCGTCTTGAGGAGGAGTATGTATTGGCAGTAAAAGCTAAAGATTTTGCGGTATTGATCGGCGTTCTGTTAATCGTCGTCATGCTCGTCATCCCGTTACCGGGGTTCATGTTAGATTTCTTAATCATTGTCAACATACTTATTGCGTTGCTGATTTTACTCGTCGCGATGAATGCACGTGAAGCACTCGACTTCTCGGTCTTTCCTTCGCTCTTGCTGATCGTGACGTTGTTCCGGCTCGGATTGAACGTGTCGACGACACGTTCGATTTTATCGACCGGATACGGTGGAGAAGTCATCGAGACATTCGGTAACTTCGTCGTCGGCGGGAACGTACTCGTCGGGTTCGTCGTCTTCCTCATCCTCGTCATCATCCAATTCGTCGTCATCACGAAAGGGGCCGAACGTGTATCCGAAGTGTCGGCGCGTTTCACCCTCGATGCGATGCCAGGGAAACAGATGGCCATCGATGCCGATTTGAATTCGGGCTTGATTGATGACAAAGACGCGCAAATCCGTCGGAAAAAGATTCAAAGTGAAGCCGACTTCTATGGGTCGATGGATGGGGCCTCGAAGTTCGTCAAAGGGGACGCCATCGCTGGGATTATCATCGTCGCCATCAACTTGATTTTCGGAATCATCATCGGTACCGTCCAAATGGGTCTTCCGGTCGGTGAGGCGTTCCAGACGTTCTCGCTCATGACGATCGGGGACGGGCTCGTCGGTCAAATCCCGGCGCTCCTCATCTCGACGGCAACCGGGATTATCGTCACGCGTGCCGTCTCGGACGGGAATCTCGGCGAGGACGTCGTCGACCAGCTCGGTCAAAACCCGACGCTCCTCTATATCGCGGGCTCAATCGTCATTATGCTCGGATTTATCTCACCGAGTCTGCTTCCGGTGACGGTCATCATCGCCGGAGTCGCTTTCTACGGGGCGTACACGATGCGTCGCAACATGAAACGGGTCATCGATACTCCGCTACCGGAAGAAGAACCGATGGCACCGACCGAGACCGTCGTGTCGCTCTTACAAATCGATGCCATCGAATTCGAGTTCGGTTACGGGCTCATTCCGCTCGCCGATGAGTCGCAAGGCGGCGATTTGCTTGACCGGGTCGTCATGATTCGTCGTCAACTCGCGCTTGAGCTCGGCTTCATCTTGCCGACGGTCCGGATTCGTGATCATTTGCAACTGTCGCCGAACGCATACCGCATCAAAGTGAAAGGGAACGTCGTCGCCGAAGGAGAGCTCTTGCTCGATCATTACTTGGCGATGAGTCCCGGCATCGAAGATCCGGAAGTATACGGGATTGAAACGACGGAGCCGGCGTTCGGTCTCCCGGCGCTATGGATTGATGAAGAGACGCGCACCCGCGCCGAAATGAGCGGGTATACCGTCGTCGATCCGCCGTCGGTCGTCGCGACACATTTGACCGAGACGCTCAAGAAGCATGCCGCCGACCTTCTCGGCCGCGAAGAGACGAAACAACTTGTCGAACACTTGAAAGAGACGCACCCGGTGCTCGTCGAAGACGTGACACCATCGGTCCTCTCGATCGGGGACATTCAAAAAGTGCTACGTCATCTATTGAAAGAACACGTCTCGATTCGCAATTTACCGCTCTTGTTCGAGACGATGGCCGACTACGGCAAAGTGACGAAAGATACGGACATTCTCGGTGAATATTGCCGGCAAGGCCTGTCCCGTCAATTGACTGATCAGGTCAGCCCGCCCGACGGATCGCTTTACGTCGTCACGCTCGGCGGTCAGACCGAACAACTCATTCAAGACGCCGTTCAAAAAACCGAGTTCGGCAACTATTTGGCGCTCGATCCGGAACAAGCTCGTGAAATTATCGAGCGTTCTGGCGAGCAACTGTCCATGTTCGAACGATACGGCGCATCGGCCGTGATCCTATGCTCGCCGACGATCCGTTTGTTTGTGAGACAGCTACTCGAACGATATTATCCGGATGTGCCAGTTCTCGCTTACAACGAACTGCTCAGCTCGATTGAAGTGAAAAGTATTGGGGTGATTTAAGTGCAAATCAAAAAATATACGGGCAAGACGATGGCGGAAGCGATGGCGAAAGTCAAACATGATTTTGGTGACGAAGCGTCATTCTCAACTCCCGCCAAGTAAAAAAAGGATGGCTCGGCCTGTTCGCCTCGCCACATGTCGAGGTCATCGCTGCCCTTGAGAAAGCGCCGCTCGCCGTCAAACCGCGTACGGTTGCGAAACCGAACGTTCCGTCAAAACTAGAGACAGCGCCTAATCGTCAACCGCGACAACAGAACGTCGCGATCGCTTCGCCTGAAAGCGCGGCAACGAGACGGTTGCCGGCACCACTTACACATGTCGAAGCGCTACTTGCGTCCGAATCGTTTCACGGTGAGGCGTGGGACGAAACGATTCAGGAACTATATTACACGACAAAATCGGTTGAGGTCGTCGAACGCTATGTCCGTGATCAAATCAAGTCCATTTTTATACCGGTGCCGGAACCGAAACGATACGTGATGCTCGTTGGTCCGACCGGTGTCGGAAAGACGACGACACTTGCAAAACTCGCTGCCCATTACAAACTCGAACACGGGTTGACCGTCGGCTTAATCACAACCGATACGTATCGAATTGCTGCCATCGAGCAATTGAAGACGTATGCGGAAATTTTGGACATTCCGGTGGAGGTTGCCTATGATTCTGCTGACTTCAATCGGGCGAAGCAGTTGTTCGCTCGAAAAGACATTATTTTAATCGATACGGCAGGCCGTAATTTCAGGGACGAGGCGTATGTCGAACAGTTTGAACGGCATCATGATTTTTCGGAGACGAGTCTCTCGCTCGTTCTCAGTTTGACGTCTAAGATGCGGGATATGGAAATGATTTATAGCCAGTTCGAAGCGTTGCCGCTCGAATCTCTCATCTTCACGAAAGCAGATGAAACGAGTGAGATCCATGCGATGTATCGGATGGTCAGAAAGAGTGGTCTCCCGGTCGCATGGTTGACGGATGGACAGGAAGTGCCGGACGACCTTGTCAGTGGAGTTCCAGACCGGCTCACAGAGCGGTTGCTCGAGAAAGAAGGGTGGGCCCAATGGACCAAGCAAGACGTCTAAGGGCGAAAACGGAGACCGCGCCGACGACGATTGCTTTCGCGAGCGGAAAAGGCGGGGTCGGTAAAACCAACGTCTGCGTCAATACAGCCATCGGTCTCGCTGAGCTCGGGAAACGTGTCTTGATCGTCGACCTCGACATTGGAATGGCAAACGTCCACATCTTATTGAACGCATCAAGATCACAGACGATGATGGAATCGGTCAAAGCACGAATTCCGCTCGCTGCCGCGGTTCAGAAAGGTGTGCATGGTGTCGATATATTACATGGGGGAAGTGGGCTCGACGAACTAGTCCAATTCTCACATGCAGATATGCAATTTTTTATGCGGGAACTTGAAGTGCTGACTGATTATGATTACGTCCTGTTCGACATGGGCGCCGGGGCGACAGATACGTCGCTACAGTTTATCGAAGGGTGCGATGAGATGTTTCTCATCTTGACGCCTGAGCCGACCTCGCTTATGGACGGATATGCCTATACGAAGCTCGTACATCGACAGAGTCCGGACTTACCGCTCGGTGTCATCGTCAATCGGGCCCAATCGGGTGAGGAAGCGCTGCAGTGTTTTGAACGAATGGAAGTTGCATGTGAGCAGTTTTTAAAAAAATCGATTCGATTCCTCGGGTATTTACCAGATGACGCTACGGTCAGACGAGCGGTCATCGCCCAAGTCCCGTTTTTCCATTTGGACCGAAAAAGTGACATTAGTTGGCGGTTGGAACGAATTTTAACAACGTTGACCGGGACACCGCCAAAACCGCGTCATTTTATGGACCGCTTAATGGGGAACTTGAAACGTCAGTGGAACCGAGTTTAATGACAGGGAGGCTTTATAGATGGACGTGAACGAATATTTAGGATTGTTTTTAGACGAGTCGCAAGAACATATCCAATCGGTTAACACCCAGCTGTTAAAATTAGAACAGACGGGCAGTCAGGAATCGATTCAAGAGATTTTCCGCTCGGCCCATACGCTCAAAGGGATGTCCGCGACGATGGGATATGACAGTGTCGCGAATTTAACGCATGAGATGGAGAGCGCGCTCGATTTAGTGCGAGCAGGGAAGAAAGAGAGCAACCAATTATTGCTCGACACGATGTTCTCGGCGATGGAGCAAATCGAAGAGATGATCGCTGATATCGAGACAGGCGGCAGTGGTGCGAACATTGATGTTACGGCAACAGTGTCCGCGTTCCAATCATTCATCGGGAGCACGCAAAAAGTGCCCCAGCTGGCCGATACGAACGTCTTTACGGCCGACCTGTATACCGATTCGGTCATTACCCAAGCGAAAGAGTCAGGATTTGAAGCGTTTCATCTTCATGTGAAACTGTCAGATGCCGTCGTGTTAAAAGCGGCACGTGCTTACATGGTGTTTGATCGTCTCCAGGAGCTCGGTGAAGTCGTCCGGACGTCACCGGAAACCGAGGCCATCGAACAAGAGCAGTTCGACCTTTCCTTTGACGTGCTGTTCGTTTCACAAGAGTCGGCGGACGTGATTGAACATGCCGTCACTCAAGTGTCTGAAGTCGAGCATGTCCAAGTGACGTCTTACATGAGTGCGTCCGTTGGCGAACCGGAAGTCGCCGTCAGTACCGAGAGCGTCGCAGTCAGTACCGAGAGCGTCGCAGTGGCCGAAGTGAAATCGAAAGCGGTGGAGACGGAAGAACCGAAAGAACAGGCCGTCGCCCAAGCGAAGACGATTCGCGTCAACTTAGAACGAATCGACCGTCTGATGAACTTGTTTGAAGAATTTATTATTGATCGTGGTCGTCTCGAGCGGCTCGCCGACGAAGTCGGACAGCCCGAACTAAATGAGACGGTCGAAAAAATCAAACGCGGGACGAACGAACTGCAATCGCTCGTCTTAACACTCCGGATGATGCCGATTGAGCAAGTGTTCAACCGGTTCCCACGCATGGTACGTTCAGTTGCGAAAGATATCCATAAAAAGGTCCAACTTGATATTACCGGCGCTGAGACCGAATTGGATCGGACGGTCATTGATGAGATTGGTGATCCGCTCGTCCACTTGATTCGCAATGCCATCGATCACGGCATCGAGTTGCCGGAAGTCCGTATCGCAGCCGGGAAGCCTGAGCAAGGAAGTCTTGCGCTCCGAGCCTACCATGGCGGTAACCGTGTCTTCATCGAAATCGAGGATGACGGGGCAGGGATCAATGTCGAGAAAGTCCGCTCGAAAGCACTCGAACGAGGCGTCATCACGTCTGAAGAAGCGACGACGATGTCCGACAATGAACTGGCGATGCTCATCTTCGCTCCTGGTTTCTCGACGGCGGATGTAGTCACCGATCTGTCTGGTCGAGGTGTCGGTCTAGACGTCGTCAAAAATAAAATCGAATCACTTGGCGGTGTCGTCACGCTCGAGACGGTCGTCGGACAAGGGACGAAATTCCAAGTTAGCCTTCCACTGACGTTGTCAATCATTTCAGCGATGCTCGTCCAAGTCGGTGAAGAGACATATGCTGTTCCGTTGTCTTCGATCCTTGAGACGACGTTACTCGACGAGACCGATATTTTAACGGCTCACCGTGAACGTGTCTTTGATTTCAGAGGTCAGCTCGTCCCGCTCGTATATTTGAAAGAAATGTTCGCGATTGAAACGGAAACGAAGACACAATTCCCGGTCGTCGTTGTCCGCAAAGGTAATAAACTCGTCGGTGTGGTCGTCAACGATTTGATTGGCCAACAAGAGATTGTCATGAAGCCACTCGGTACATACCTCGAGGGCATTCCGGCCATTTCTGGTGCGACGATACTCGGAGACGGGCGTGTCGCATTGATTGTCGACAGCAACGATCTGTTCTAAGGAGGAAGAAGGATGGAACAAAAATGGGTAGTCTTTTCACTGGGAGCGAACACGTATGGGATTGATGTCCAGTCGGTCCGCTCGATTGAGCGCTTGCAACCGGTCACGCGAGTTCCGAATGCACCGGCCCACGTCAAGGGTGTCATCAATCTACGCGGCGTCGTCACACCGGTCATCGATCTTCGCCTCCGCTTAGGATATGAGGTAGTGGAACCGACCGAGGAAACGCGGATTTTAATCGCTTCGCTCAATCAAGGAGACGCAGGCTTCATCGTTGATCGGGCCAATGAAGTTGTGGAAAGCGAAGACGTGCGACTCGAGCCAATTCCAGAATCGAGCCGGGATATGTTGTCGGCTCACTTGACGGCGATTGCGAAGGGGGAGGACAAACTGTTCTCGCTCCTCGATGCCAATGCGTTGTTCGAGGAACAATATGCTGAGTGAGTTCGAGCAGGATTTGTTGAAAGAACTTGGCAATATCGGATCTGGCCACGCTGCGACGGCATTGTCGACGCTCTTGGCAAAGCCGGTGACAATTACTGTCTCGTCAGCAGAAATGGAGCCCATCACGTATTTGCCTGAACGTGTTGGGGGGCCGGAGCGTCACGTGGCGTCCGTCTTGTTAGAACTCGGTGGCGACATCAGCGGCATGATTCTCATCTTGTTCCCGGTCGACGATGCGGAAAAGATGGTGGCGTCTCTTATCGGGGACACGTTCTCGTTTCAAACGACGAACGAACTCGGTCAGTCAGCTTGGGAAGAGATTGGTAACATCATGAGCGGTGCGTATGCTCGAGCGTTAGGTGATTGGCTCCACACACCGATCTCGATTCAAGTCCCAGCCACAGCGGTCGATATGGCCGGCTCCATCGTCGAGTTTGTCGTTACGTCGGTCCAACCCGAAGAAGACGCGGCGCTCTATATCGATACAACGTTCCGCATCGATGAGAAAGTAAGTGCCGGGCATGTGTTGTTCTTACCGACACATGGCTCACTCGGACGGATTCAACAACGGTTGATTGGCCATGGCTGAAATTCTTAAAATCGGGATCGCGGAATGGAAACAGACGACAGCGCCAAACAAATTGCGCACGGCCGGTCTCGGTTCGTGTGTCGGCATCATTCTGTACGATGTACGTCTCCAAATCGCGGCCATGGCCCATGTCATGTTGCCAGATTCAGCCATTGCAAGGAAACACCAAACGATTGAAATAGGAAAGTATGCAGATACGGCTGTCGATGCGCTCGTCGCTTCATTGAAACAGGCCGGGGCGGGTCGACTTCAAGCGAAGATGGCCGGTGGCGCCCAAATGTTTCAATTCAAATATGAAAATGAAGCGATGCGCATCGGTGAACGAAACGCCGAAGCCATTCGCAATGCGTTGAAAGCGCACCGGATTCCGCTCATCGCCGAAGACTGTGGCGGACATAACGGACGGACGATTGAATTTGATGTGGCGACTTGCGCCTTGTCAATTCGAACGGTCAGCGTAGGAACTAAGGAAATCTAGGGGGGATCGACATGACGACTCAGCTTACCGAGTTGTGGGATCGTTGGAACACTGACCGCGATATGGACACGGCGAATGAATTATTGGCGCACTATGAGTTCCTCATCCATTATCACGTGCAACGAATGATCGTGACGCTTCCAAAGAGCGTCGAACGCGACGAATTAAAAAGTTTGGGTTACATGGGATTGTACGATGCCCTCATGAAATATGATCCAGAACATAATAACAAGTTTGACACGTACGCGGCATTTCGGATTCGTGGCGCCATTATAGACGGACTCCGGAAAATTGATTGGTTGCCGCGATCGGTACGCGAGCGTGTGAAGAAGATTGATCACATCGCCGAACAGCTCGAACAGAAGTTGCACCGGGCCCCGACGAAAGAAGAACTCGCGAGCGCCTGCGAATTACCGGTCTCAGAAATCGAGAAGGCGATGGCGGAAGGGTACTTCGCGAACATGTTGTCCATCGATGAAGCGGTGACGCTTCAAGAAGAAGGCAAGGTCATGTCTGTCACGTACTTCGACCCAGATTCCGAGAAACCGGAAGATACGCTTTTGCAACGCGAACTACTCGATGTGCTGACGACCGAAATCGAGCACTTGTCCGAGAAAGAACGTCTCGTCGTCTCGTTGTTTTATTTTGACGAGTTGACGTTGACCGAGATCGGTGAAGTGTTAGAACTATCGACGTCAAGAATCTCTCAAATCCATTCTAAGGCGTTGAAGACGCTGAAGCTTGCACTCGGACGCTCCTATCTAGAAGAGAAGACATCGTGAAGGAGGGAAAGAGATGACCGTTCTATATATCGTAATCGCGTGTATCGTCGCTTACGGGTTGCTGATTCTATTTCGTCAAGTCCAGGCGTTGACCGCTCGCGTTAACCAACTCGAGCAGGAGAAGCGTGAGACCGAGGCCCTCCTGTTGTCGTTCATGGAATCGATGAACGATGTCGTCAAACGACCAACGGAGCGATATGAGGAGACGACTTTTGATTTGTCTGTTCACAGCGAATCGAATCAAGAGACCTCCACCGAAGACGAACTGCTCGTACCAAACGTCGAGGACGTTTTATTGCATCACTCGGTCCGGGAGACGGCTCGACTTCTTGGAAAAGGTGAAGGCGAAATCGCCCTCTATGCTAAACTTCGCAAAAAGTGAGAGTTGCCGGATTTGCTGACATATGCTATAGTAATTTTCGGTGTTAAACACATCACACACGTCTCGGGATGGTATTCCTCGGTGCCGAAAGGTCGGAATACAACGATGAACGAGGCGGAGGACTTTTTTAAACCACAAGGAGGAAATTTATCATGGCAGTAATTTCAATGAAACAATTGCTCGAAGCCGGTGTACACTTCGGTCACCAGACACGCCGTTGGAACCCGAAAATGGCGAAATACATCTTCACGGAGCGTAACGGAATCTACATCATCGACCTTCAAAAAACGGTCAAAAAAGTAGACGAAGCTACAACTTCGTTCGTGAACTCGCGGCAGAAGGCGGAAACGTCCTCTTCGTAGGTACGAAAAAACAAGCTCAAGACACGATCAAAGAAGAAGCACTCCGTTCAGGTATGTACTTCATCAACGAGCGTTGGTTGGGTGGAACACTCACAAACTTCTCGACAATTAAAAAGCGTATCAACCGCTTGAAGCAGCTTGAGAAAATGGAAGCTGACGGTACGTTCGAAGTACTTCCTAAGAAAGAAGTCATTATCTTGAAAAAAGAAATGACACGTCTTGAAAAGTTCCTCGGCGGAATCAAGGACATGCCAGGCGTTCCTGATGCACTCTTCATCGTTGACCCACGCAAAGAGCGGATCGCGATTGCAGAAGCTCACAAATTGAACATCCCAATCGTTGCGATTGTCGACACAAACTGTGACCCAGACGAAATCGACTACGTCATCCCAGCGAACGACGATGCGATTCGTGCGGTTAAATTGCTCACTTCGAAGATGGCAGATGCAATCATCGAAGCGAAGCAAGGCGAAGAAGAAGTAGCTGAAGAAGCAGTAGCTCCAGAAGCTGAAGCGACAGAAGCTGAGTAATCGGTCAGACAACAGGTGATAAAGGGAAAGCCTTTTATCACCTTTTTTTAGGACACGTATATTAAAGCATTCGTGCTTTTTCTTAAAAATTCGTAAGTTTTACAAGGAGGAATTTCCGATGGCAGTTACAGCAGCAATGGTAAAAGAACTTCGTGAAAAAACAGGCGCAGGTATGCTTGATTGCAAAAAAGCACTCACTGAAACAAACGGTGACATGCAAGCAGCAATCGACTTCCTTCGTGAAAAAGGTATCGCGAAAGCGGCAGCTAAAGGCGACCGCATCGCAGCAGAAGGTTTGACGGCAGTAGCGGTTGACGGCAACAAAGCTGCGCTAGTCGAAGTCAACTCAGAAACAGATTTCGTTGCGAAAAACGAGAAGTTCCAAACACTCGTTTCAGACGTGGCGAATGCAGTTCTCACTTCAGGCGCGACTTCGGTCGAAGCGGCACTCGCTTCTGAATTCGTAGCAGGTAAAACACTTGAGACACACATTCAAGAAGAAGCTTCGACAATCGGAGAGAAAATCTCACTCCGTCGTATCGCTGTTCTTCAAAAAGCTGACGATGCAGTCTTCGGCACGTACCTTCACATGGGTGGACGCATTGGTTCGATCGTCATCATCGACGGGACAACGGACGAGACAGTTGCGAAAGACGTTGCGATGCACGTAGCAGCAGCACGCCCACTTTACGCGACACGCGACGAAGTATCGGCTGAAGAAGCAGATCGTGAGAAGAAAGTCTTGACTGAGCAAGCCCTCAACGAAGGCAAACCTGCCAACATCGTCGAGAAGATGATTGCGGGACGTATGAACAAGTACTTCGAGGAAATCTGCCTCGTTGACCAAACATTCGTTAAAGACGCTGACTTCAAAGTTGGGAAATATGTAGAGTCTAAAGGCGGCCGTGTCAACTCATTCGTACGTTTCGAAGTTGGAGAAGGTATGGAAAAACGCGAAGAAAACTTTGCTGAAGAAGTCATGAACCAACTTAAAAAATAATCTGCATCACTCGTGATGCAATCAAAATTGGGAACACGTCTGTATAACCTTGAGTTAGTTCGTTAAGGGAGCGTGTTCCCTTTTTCAAGCAAGAGGAGGCAAAGTATGGAACCGAAATATAAGCGAATTGTGTTAAAATTGAGTGGAGAAGCGCTCGCAGGGGATCAAGGGTACGGGATTGACCCGGTCATCGTCAACTCGATCTCTGGACAAATTAAAGAGTTGGTTGCCTTGGGCGTCGAAGTCGCCGTCGTTGTCGGAGCCGGAAACATCTGGCGTGGGAAGACGGGCAGCGAACTCGGCATGGACCGGGCGAATGCCGATTATATGGCATGCTTGCCACGGTATTGAACTCGCTCGCACTTCAAGATAGCCTTGAATCGAACGGTGTCCAGACGCGCGTCCAAACCTCAATTGAAATGCGCCAAGTGGCTGAACCGTACATCCGTCGTCGCGCGATGCGTCACCTTGAAAAAGGTCGTGTCGTTATCTTCGCGGCAGGGACGGGGAACCCGTATTTCTCAACAGATACGACAGCGGCCCTCCGCGCAGCGGAAATTGAAGCTGACGTCATCCTGATGGGGAAAAACAACGTTGATGGTGTCTATTCAGCGGATCCGAAACTCGTTCCGGATGCGGTCAAATACGACACGCTCACGTACTTGGACGTCTTAAAAGACGGTCTCCAAGTGATGGATTCGACAGCCACATCACTATGTATGGACAACCATATCCCACTGATTGTATTCTCATTGCTTGAAGAAGGAAACATCAAACGTGTCGTACTCGGCGAACATATCGGGACGGTAGTAGGAGGAATCAATTCATGACTGTAAATGACGTATTGAAAACTGCTGAAGAAAAGATGGAGAAAGCCCATTCTGCGTTGAAACGTGATTTCGGGACACTTCGTACGGGACGCGCGAGCGCGTCAATCTTGGACCCGGTCCAAGTCGACTACTACGGCGTACCGACTCCGCTCAACCAAGTAGCGAACATCAACACTCCGGAAGCGCGTCTCCTTTTGATTCAACCATGGGACAAATCGATGGTGTCTGATGTCGAAAAAGCGATTCAAAAAGCTGACCTCGGTCTCTCCCCGTCTTCCGACGGGACAGTCATTCGTCTCGCCATCCCAGCTTTGACAGAAGAGCGCCGCAAAGAGCTCGTGAAAGTGACGAAGAAATATGCGGAAGAAGCGAAAGTAGCGGTCCGTAACGTTCGTCGCGATGCGAATGAAAACTTGAAGAAGCTTGAAAAAGATGGGGACTTGACTGAGGATGACCTTCGCGGTTACGCGGATGACGTTCAATCGTTAACGGATTCTTACATCAAAAAGATTGATGAATCTGCAGCGACGAAAGAAAAAGAAATCATGGAAGTGTGATCACGGAAGTGGTATACCAAAAAGCTGTGTGGGGACCCTTTTACTGAGAGGGTCCCTCTTTCATACAATCAGGAGGATAGAGTATGTTTAAATGGGTGAATCCTAAAACGAAGACCGAGGCGGAACTGAGCATTCCCGAACATGTCGCCATCATCATGGACGGCAATGGCCGTTGGGCGAAGAAGCGTGGGCTCCCTCGCATCATGGGTCACCGGGAAGGGATGAAGTCGGTCCGGGAAGCGGTGCGCACCGCCCAAGAACTGGGCGTCCGCTCGTTGACCCTCTATGCGTTCTCCACGGAGAATTGGACGCGTCCCGAAGAAGAAGTCAATTTCTTGATGAAATTGCCGAAGCAATTTTTAGAGACGGATTTAAAGGAATTGGATGAACAGAACGTTCGCGTGCTCGTCGCAGGTGACGTGACAAAACTGCCACGCGGGACGCGAGAAGCGGTCGATGAGGCACGGACGCGGACGGCGACGAACACGGGGCTCGATCTCGTCTTCGCCCTCAACTATGGCGGACGTGACGAACTCGTGCAAGCGATGAAACATATCGCGAGCGACGTGGCACTCGGCATTATCCAACCGGACGACATCGATGACGTCATGATCGGGCAGCGTCTTATGACGAACATGCAAGACGTCGATTTGATTATCCGCACGAGCGGGGAACAGCGTCTCTCGAACTTCTTGCTCTGGCAAGGGGCTTACGCTGAACTACATTTCACGGACGTGTTGTGGCCTGAGTTCAAACGGGACCACTTCGTCGAGGCGATTGAAGCGTACAACGCGCGGACACGCCGGTTTGGCGGGGTGTGACATGAAGACACGAATTATTACCGGTCTTTGGGCCGGCGCCATATTTGTCACGTTGATCGCCCTAGGCGGTAGCCCGTTCGTCATTTTGATGGGTGTGCTCGCTTTGATCGGATTGAGCGAGTTCACACTGATGCGAAACCACAAGTTGACGGCGTTCCCGTTTCTCGTGACGTCACTTCTTGTGTCGTTCCCGTTCGTCTTGATGTTGCTCGAGCGGCAACTAGTCATGAGCGAACTGCCGATGTCGACGAACCAGTGGATGGTGCTCGGCTTGATGTTGCTTCTATTCTGGACAGTCGTCACGAAGAACCGTTTCACGTATGAAGATGCGAGTTTTTACTTCGTGTCTGCCGTCTACCTCGTCATCGGTTTCTCGAGTTTTGCGCTCGTCCGTTTGTCGGAAGATGGTCTCGTCAAAGTGCTCCTTGTCTTGTTCATGATTTGGGCGACCGATTCTGGTGCCTACTTCACAGGGAAAGCGATCGGGAAGACGAAACTTTGGCCTTCGATCAGTCCGAACAAAACGATTGAAGGCGCCATCGGCGGCATCGTATCGGCCATCGTCCTCGGCGTCATCTACGTGATCATCGAGCCGGTATTGCCGATTCTCGAGGCATTGGTGCTCGCGGTCGTCGTTTCGGTAGTCGGCCAACTCGGCGATTTGGTACAATCGGCGTATAAGCGTCAATTCAATGTAAAAGATTCCGGTCATTTGTTGCCGGGACACGGTGGTATTTTGGATCGATTTGATAGTATGATCGCGGTGTTTACCGTGATTTGGGTATTTAATTTGTTGTAAAAGGAGTGTCATGATGAAGCGAATCAGCTTAATCGGGGCGACTGGATCGATTGGCGTACAGACATGTGACGTCATCGAACAGCATCCCGACTTGTTTGAACTTGAGGCATATGCGTTTGGAACGAACGTGGACGTGGCGGAAGAATGGATTAACCGCCTACGGCCGAAATACGTATCCGCCAAAGATATCGAGGTACTCGAACAGCTCAAGCCACGCCTTACATACGAACCACTCTTTTTTATCGGACCAGAAGGGTTAATCGAATGTGCGACCGCAGAGCGAGCCGATGTCGTCGTGACGGCCGTCGTCGGGGCCGTCGGGTTAGAACCGACCCTCGCCGCCATCGAAGCGGGAAAAGACATCGCCTTGGCAAACAAAGAGACGCTCGTCACGGCAGGGCATCTCGTCACGGCGGCCGTCAAAAAGCATGGTGTCAATCTGCTCCCAGTGGACAGCGAACACTCGGCCATCTATCAATGCTTGAACGGCGAACGTCGCGAGGACGTCTCGAAAATCATCTTGACGGCTTCGGGCGGAAGTTTTCGTGACAAGTCGCGGGAAGAGCTTGAAGGGGTTACGGTCGCAGAGGCGCTTGCACATCCGAACTGGTCGATGGGTGCCAAAATCACAATCGATTCGGCGACGATGTTCAATAAAGGACTCGAAGTCATCGAAGCGCACTGGCTGTTCGATATCGATTATAATGATATTGAAGTAGTGCTCCATCGCGAGTCGATCATCCACTCGATGGTCGAATTCAAAGATGCCGCTGTCATGGCTCAGCTCGGCAACCCGGATATGCGAGGACCAATCCTCTATGCGCTATCGGGCCCGAAACGTCTTGAAATCGAAGGGAACAAGCGGTTAAACTTGAGAGAAATCGGGACGCTGCACTTCGCGGAAGCCGATTTGACACGTTATCCGGCGTTACGCCTCGCTTATGAGGCTGGGCGCGCCGGCGGTTCGATGCCGACTGTCCTCAACGCGGCCAATGAGGCGGCCGTCGAGCTGTTCTTAAATGGGGAGATCGCATTCCTCGATATCGAACGCATCGTCGAACAAGCGATGGAAACACATACGGTTATTGCAGAACCGACGCTCGAGGAGATTCTTCAAATCGACCGAGCGGTTCGAGAACAAATTCAGCAAGGAAAGTGAAGGTGGGGAATAGACAATGACGACTTTTATCGCCATCGTTTTGATGTTTGGGGTACTCATTTCGGTTCATGAATGGGGCCACCTCGTCATGGCGAAACGGGCAGGGATTCTCTGTCATGAATTTGCAATCGGGTTCGGACCGAAAATCCTCTCGTTCCGAAAAAATGAGACGCTGTATACGATTCGACTATTGCCAATCGGCGGTTATGTCAAAATGGCCGGGGAAGATTTTGAGCCGATCGAAGTGAAGGCCGGGCAACACGTCGGATTGCGTCTGACGAGTGCCGGAACGGTCGATCGCGTCTATTTCCAACCGGACCAGGCCCAAGACGTTCATGTCGTCGGGACGGTCGACAAGTTTGACTCGGTCCGCGAATTGAAAGTACAACTGCTCGTCGATGATGAGGTCCGTGTCTATTCACTCGAGCGGGACACGCTTCTCGTCGACCAAGGCATGGAGATTCAAATTGCGCCTTACGACCGCACGTTCGGAGCCCAATCTGTCTGGAAGCGGGTGCTTGCGATTGCAGCGGGTCCAGCGATGAACTTCGTCCTTGCCTTCCTCCTCCTCGTCATCGTAGGTCTCGTCCAAGGGACACCGACGGACGATGGTCAAATCGGTACGGTCCAACCGGGCTCCGCCGCCGATCAAGCCGGACTCGTCGCAGGCGACGAGATTGTCTCGATCGAGGGTCAACGAATCAACAACTGGCTTGATTTGCGGACGATATTGGCCGATCGTGCCGACACACCGACTGAAGTGACCTATGTTCGTGACGACGTCGAGCAAACGGTGACGATCACACCGCAAGCGGTCGAACAAAATGGGGAGACGGTCGGGATTTTAGGCGTGACGAACGCGCTCGAACGCTCACCGACTAAAGCCTTCACGACGGGGGCCGAGACGACGTGGACGATGTCAACGCTCATCTTCTCCGCGGTCGGAGACTTGGTGACGGGTCAGGTCGGTGTCGATCAGTTGGCCGGTCCGGTCGGGATCGTCCGCATGACCGACGAAGTGGCGGCGAGCGGATTCATCATGCTCCTCAATTGGACGGCACTTCTATCCGTCAACTTGGCCATCTTCAACTTGTTGCCGCTCCCGGCGCTCGATGGGGGACGGCTCATCTTCCTCTTATTCGAAGCGGTGCGCGGCCGGCCGATCGACCCGAAAAAAGAAGGCTTCGTCCACTTTATCGGTTTCGCCTTGCTCATGCTACTCATGTTGATTGTCACGTGGAATGATATCCAGTCATTCTTTAAATAAAAGATTTAATCGAGTTACAGAAGGGAAACGTTGATACCTATGAAACAATCGAGACTGTTCATGCCTACATTAAGAGAAGTGCCGGCCGATGCGGAAGCCATCAGCCATCAGCTTCTCGTCCGTGGGGGCTTCATGCGCCAAAACGCCGCTGGGATTTATTCGTATCTCCCACTTGGGCATCGCGTATTGCACAATATCCAAACGATTATCCGCGAAGAGATGAACCGGGCCGGAGCGCAAGAGTTGCTCATGCCAGCGATTCAACCGGCTGAACTATGGGAAGAGACGGGACGCTGGGGCATTTACGGTCCAGAATTGATGCGGTTGACGGACCGTCACGACCGTCGTTTCGCACTCGGTGCGACCCATGAAGAACTCATCACGTCAATCGTGCGCGATGAACTCAACTCGTATAAGAAGTTGCCGGTCAACTTGTATCAGATTCAAACGAAGTATCGCGACGAACGTCGTCCGCGCTTCGGATTGCTCCGCGGCCGTGAGTTCTTGATGAAAGACTCGTACTCGTTCCACGCGACGCAAGACGACTTGGATGAAGAGTATTCGAATATGTATAACGCCTATTCGCGCATCTTTGACCGCGTCGGCTTGAAATATCGTCCGGTCGTGGCCGATTCTGGTGCCATCGGCGGGAAAGATACACACGAGTTCCAAGCGCTCGCCGAAATCGGTGAGGATACGATCGTTTATACGGATGCATCAACGTATGCGGCGAACATCGAGATGGCGGAAACGCTCGACCGCTATGACATGCAAGCGGCCGACGTGCTCGTTCTCGACAAGGTCGACACGAAAGACAATAAGACGATTGAAGATGTGGCGCGTTTCTTGAACGTCGATCCGAAGACGACGATCAAGTCGGTTCTCTTCAACGTCGACGGCGAGACGGTCATGGCCATCGTTCGCGGCGATCACGAGGCGAACGACGTCAAAGTGAAGAACGCCCTCGGTGGACTTGACATCCAACTGGAAGAAGAAGCGACGATTATCGACTTGTTCGGCTGTGAGCCGGGCACGCTCGGACCGATTCATGCACCGGTCAAAGTCGTGGCTGACTACGCCGTCAAATATTTGGTCGACGCGGTATGTGGCGCCAACGAGGCGAACACCCACTATACGCACGTCAACGCCGAACGCGACTTGTCGCATTTGACGTATCATGACCTCCGTTTCGTCGTAGAAGGCGACATGGCACCTGACGAGTCGGGTCCGGTCCGTTTCGCCCGTGGAATTGAAGTCGGACAAGTATTCAAGCTCGGCACGCGCTATTCAGAAGCGATGGGCGCGACGTTCTTGAACGAAGAAGGCCGGGCCGAACCGCTCATCATGGGCTGCTACGGGATCGGCGTCTCGCGGACACTATCAGCGGTCATCGAGCAACATCATGACGACCGCGGCATCGTTTGGCCGAAGAGCATCGCTCCGTTCGATGTGCACTTGATTGCTATCAACACGAAAGATGAGGCGCAACTCGAACTCGCGAACCGCTTATACGATGAGCTGTCATCAACGTACGATGTGTTGTATGATGACCGTAAGGAACGGGCTGGCGTCAAGTTCGCCGATGCTGATTTGATCGGCCTGCCGATTCGCATCAACGTCGGGAAAAAAGCGAACGAAGGAATCGTCGAAGTGAAAGTTCGTGCCACTGGCGAAGTTCTTGAGACGACAGTCGAGGAGTTGCCACGTGTCATCACGGCGCAACTGAACGAAGCCAAATGATCGATGAAGGTGACGGTTTCTTGCCGTCACCTTCATTTTTCGACATTGAATGATAAAAGGGGGGACTTCTTACCCGTGGAAGCTAATCAAAAAATGCAGTTGCTCTTGGGTGACCTCGGCATCACGACCGAAACGGATCAATTTGACGGAGCGGAGTTGTCACGACTCGTCGTCAACAAGCAACGCCGGACGTGGACGTTTTATTTCCAATTGCAACACGTGTTGCCGTATGACGTGTACCAACTGTTCATGAGCCGGCTCGAGAGTCGTTATGCGACGTTCGCGGACGAGGTGTACGCACGGTTCACGACGACGTCAGGCGGGGGCGAACAGGACTATATTGACTATTGGCCCCGAATCGTGAGTGAGCTGAGCCAAGTGTCGGGCGCGATGCGCAGTTATTTCGCCTCAGTCTCACCGCGCTTCGAGCAAAACAAATTGCTCATCCCGGTGCGCTCGGCCCCTGAGGCGAACTATGTGGATAAAGAGTTATGCCAAGAAGTCCAGTCGCTCTACAGTGCTTACGGCTTTATGAAAAAGCCGTGTCAAGCGTTCTTCTCAGAAGATGCCGAAGCGAACCAGGCGTTGCGCGAACAAGTCGTCCAAGAAGATTTAGAACAGGCGAAGCTTGCCCTCGCGGCGCAGTTCGCCAAGTCGACTGAGACGAACGATGAACCGGTCACGGAAGTACGGATGGGCGCCTTGATTAAAGACGAGATCGTCCCGATCAAGACGATTATCGAAGAAGAACGGCGCGTCGCCATCCGTGGCCTCGTCTTCTCGGCCGAACGGAAAGAACTGAAGAGCGGGAAGAAACTGTTCACGTTCAAGATGACGGACTATACCGACTCGCTCATCGTCAAAGTGTTCGCGCGGGATGACGACGATGACCGGATGCTCAGTGCCGTCAAAAAAGGCATGTGGATTCAAGCGGCCGGCCGGGTCGAAGATGACAGCTTCATGCGCGAACTGTGCATGATGGCGTCGCAACTGCAAGAAGTGAAAGTCGAGCCGGTACAGGATGAATGGGCCGGAGAGAAACGCGTCGAACTGCACGCCCATACGCAAATGAGTCAAATGGACGCGGTCACGAACGTATCGGCGCTCGTCGCACGAGCGGCGAAATGGGGCCACCGCGCCATCGCCATCACCGATCATGCCGGCGTCCAGTCGTTCCCGGAAGCGTATTACGCCGGGAAAAAGAATGACATCAAAGTGCTGTTCGGGGTCGAGGCGAACGTCGTCAATGACGGCGTCCCGGTCGCTTACAACCCGACCGACGTCCCGCTCGACGATGCGACGTACGTCGTCTTCGACGTCGAGACGACAGGGCTTTCGGCCGTGTACAATAAAATCATCGAGCTCGCCGGCGTCAAAATCAAAGACGGAGAGATTATCGACCGGTTCGAGGCGTTCGCCGATCCGAAACATCCGCTCTCGGCCACAACAATCGAACTGACGGGCATCACCGACGATATGGTCCACGGTCAGCCCGACCCGGAAGTCATCGCTAAACAGTTCGTCGATTGGTCCGGGGACAGTATCCTTGTCGCGCATAACGCCGCGTTCGATATGGGCTTCCTCGAAGCGACGCTCCGGAGCGGAGGGCACGAGCCGGACGATTATCCGGTCATCGATACGCTCGAGCTCGCCCGGACGATTTTACCGACACTCAAGAACCACCGTCTCAACACGCTCGCGAAGCGATTCGATATCGAGTTGACGCAACATCACCGCGCCATCTATGATGCCGAAGCGACGGCGTATTTGCTCATGAAGTTGCTCGAACTCGCCAAACAGATGTTTGAGATGCAGACGCATCGCTCGTTGAACGCAAAAGTCGGGAGCGACGTCTCGAAAATTCGTCCGTTCCATGCGACGATCTATGCGAAGACGAAAAAACCGGGATTGCGGCACTTGTACGAGTTGATTTCGTTGTCGCATACCGATTACTTGTTCCGGATGGCACGCATGCCGCGCTCGGAGATTATTAAACGACGCGAGGGCCTCTTGATTGGTTCGGCGTGTGACAACGGGGAGATTTTCGATGCCGCCTTGAACAAGTCGGACGAAGAGCTTGAGAAAATGATGGCGTTTTACGATTTCATCGAGATTCATCCGCCAGCGCTCTATATGCATCTCATCGATAAAGAGATCGTCGCCAACGAACTCGAGTTGCGCGAAATCATCAAACGGATCATTCGCGTCGCCGGAAAGGCCGGACTGCCGGTCTGTGCGACCGGAAACGTCCACTACCTTGATCGGACAGACCGATCGTATCGAGAGATTTTGATTCGGACGCAAGGTGGCGCCAACTTCATCAATACTCGGAAAGAACTGCCGCACGCCCATTTCCGGACGACGAAAGAGATGATGGAAGAGTTCAAGTTCCTCGGGGACGAGCTTGCCCGCGACATCGTCATCACGAACCCGAACGCGATCGCCGATCAAATCGAGTCGATTCAAATCATCCCGGACGACTTGTATACGCCGAAGATTGAAGGCGCCGACGATGAGGTCCGGAATATGAGCTACGACATGGCCCGCTCGATTTATGGGGAACAACTGCCGGAAATCGTGGAGGCTCGGCTTGAGAAAGAGTTGAAGTCGATTATCGGGCACGGGTTCGCCGTCATCTACTTGATCTCGCATAAGCTCGTTAAAAAATCGCTCGATGACGGCTATCTCGTCGGGTCACGGGGGTCGGTCGGTTCGAGTCTTGTCGCGACGATGACTGAGATCACCGAAGTCAATCCACTCCCGCCGCATTACGTCTGTCCGAAGTGTAAGCATTCTCACTTCTTCAATGACGGATCGGTCGGGTCCGGGTATGATCTTCCCGACAAGCAATGTCCGGAATGTGGGACGTGGTACACGAAAGATGGGCATGATATCCCGTTTGAGACGTTCCTCGGCTTCAAAGGGGACAAAGTACCCGATATCGACTTGAACTTCTCGGGAGAGTATCAACCGCACGCTCACGCCTACACGAAAGTGTTGTTCGGTGAGGAGTATGTGTATCGTGCCGGCACAATCGGGACGATTGCTGATAAGACAGCGTATGGGTACGTGAAAGGCTATGCGACCGAAAACGACAAGATTTATCGGAACGCCGAGGTCGATCGGCTCGTCTCGGGCGTCACCGGCGTCAAACGGACGACCGGACAGCATCCGGGTGGCATCATCGTCGTCCCGGATTATATGGACATCGCCGAGATTTCGCCGATTCAATATCCAGCCGATGATAATTCGTCGGAATGGAAGACGACTCACTTCGACTTCCACTCGATTCACGACAATCTGCTCAAACTCGATATTCTCGGTCACGATGACCCGACCGCCATCCGGATGCTGCAAGACTTGTCCGGCATCGATCCGAAGACGATTCCGACCGACGACCCGACAGTCATGAAAATCTTTTCGTCGCCGGAAGTGCTCGGTGTCACGCCGGAGCAAATCGAATCGAAGACGGGAACGTTAGGCATTCCAGAGTTCGGGACAAAGTTCGTCCGACAGATGCTCGAAGAGACGAAGCCGTCGACGTTCTCCGAACTCGTTCAAATTTCGGGACTGTCTCACGGGACAGACGTCTGGATCGGCAACGCCAACGAGCTCATCTATAACGGGACGTGTGAACTGAAAGACGTCATCGGATGTCGTGATGATATCATGGTCTACTTGATTTATGCGGGCCTCGAACCTTCATTCGCCTTCAAAATCATGGAGTCGGTACGGAAAGGGAAAGGTTTGTCGGAAGACATGGAGACGGAGATGCGGGCGAACGATGTCCCGGAATGGTATATCTCGTCTTGTAAGAAGATCAAGTATATGTTCCCGAAAGCGCACGCCACCGCGTACGTGCTCATGGCCGTCCGCATTGCCTATTTCAAAGTGCATCATCCGATTCTATACTATGCGACGTACTTCACGGTCCGGGCCGGCGATTTTGATTTGTCGGCGATGATCAAAGGGTCACAGGCCGTGCGTAAAGCGATGTCGGATATCCGTGAAAAAGGATTTGAAGCCACTGCGAAAGATAAAGGCTTGCACACGGTGCTCGAGCTCGCACTCGAAATGTTAGAGCGCGGCATGAAGTTCCAAAACATCGATTTGTATCGTTCGAGCGCGACCGAGTTCTTGATTGAAGGGAACACGCTCATCCCGCCGTTCAATGCGGTCGATGGTCTCGGGACGAACGCGGCGAAAGCGATCGTCGATGCACGTGCCGAAGGGCAGTTCTTATCGAAAGAAGACTTGCGCAAACGGGCCAAGTTGTCGAAGACGATCGTCGAGACGCTTGATACGATGAAATGTCTCGAAGGCCTCCCGGATGAGAACCAACTCTCGTTCTTTGATTTTGGGGTGTAAGTTGCGAAAAACCGGGAAAATATGATATATTGGTATCGAACAATGTTGGATACTACGACGGAAAGGAGTAGGGAACCCTACTCCTTTCTTGTATGTAAAAGCCAGAAGGAGGGATGAGAGTGTCCAAAATAACAGAAGTCGTCGAAACGATCGCGTTGCCGATCGTGGAGCGTGAGAACATGGAATTGGTCGATGTCGAATTCGTGAAAGAAGGGCCGGACTGGTTCTTGCGCGTCTATATCGACAAGCCGGGGGGCGTCGATTTAGATGATTGCGTCAACATCAACGAACAACTCTCGGAAAAACTAAACGATAGCGATCCGATTGAACAAGCCTATTATCTTGACGTCTCGAGTCCCGGTGCCGAGCGACCGCTGAAGAAGCCGATTGACTTTCAACGCGCGATTGGAAAGAACGTCTATATTAAGACGTTCGCTCCTGTCGAAGGTGCCAAAGAGTTCGAAGGGATTTTAACGGAATATGACGGCGAGACGGCCGTCGTCGAGACACGCATCAAGACAAGAAAAAAAGCGATATCGCTACCGGTAGACAAAATTGCACAAGCCCGCCTAGCGGTCACGTTTAGTTAAGGAGAGGTAAAGATGGGGCCACAATTACTCACGACAATCGAACAGATTGCTAACGAAAAAGGAATCGAGAAAGAGATTATCATCGATGCGCTGGAGCAGGCGCTCATTTCGGCATATCGCCGAAACGTCGCCAACCCGAATGAAAACGTAAAAGTTGAATTCGATCAAGTGACTGGTGATATTCGGGTCTTCGCCCTTCTCGAAGTCGTTGAACGTCTCTCGCATCCCGAGCAACAGTTGTCGCTCGAAGAAGCACATGAGATTGATCCGAACTATGAGTTAGGGGACTTCCATAAAGAAGAAGTCACACCGAGCGACTTCGGTCGCGTCGCGGCGATGACAGCGAAACAAGTCGTCACGCAAAAGATGCGGGAAGCAGAGCGCGAGCGCATCTACAACCACTTCGTCGATAAAGAAGACGAGATCATGACGGGTATTGTGGAACGGTTCGACCCACGCAACTTGTATATCGGTCTTGAAAACAATATCGAAGCGGTGCTCACTCCGAACGAGCAGATGCCAAATGAGTCGTACCAGATTCATGACCGCATCAAAGTGTATGTCACAAAAGTCGACTCAACGACGAAAGGTTCGGGCGCAGCCATTCAAGTCTCGCGGACACATCCAGGTCTGTTACGTCGTCTGTTCGAGCTCGAAGTGCCGGAAATCGCAAGCGGTACGGTCGACGTCATGTCGGTCTCACGCGAAGCGGGTGATCGCTCGAAGATTGCCGTTCATTCAGACATCGTCGATCCGGTCGGCGCTTGCGTCGGTCCAAAAGGGCAACGTGTCCAAACGATTGTCGATGAGCTCAACGGTGAGAAAATCGATATCGTTCGTTGGTCGAACGACCCGAAAGAGTTCGTGAAAAACGCACTCAGTCCGGCTCAAGTCGTTGACGTGTACGTCAATGAACCGAACAAGTCGACGACGGTCGTCGTGCCGGACTACCAATTGTCACTCGCCATCGGGAAGCGCGGTCAAAACGCCCGTCTTGCCGCGAAATTGACGGGATGGAAAATTGATATTAAGAGCGAGACCGATGCAGAAGGCATGGACTTGTATGATACGTATGCCGAAAAAGTTGAACCGGAGCCAGAAATTGTTCACAATGAAATGGAACAGACTGACTCGGTTGACGTCGCCCTTGAGCCGACAACGGTGAAAGAAGAGGAATGACCATGAAGCAAAAGAAACTTCCTTTGCGCAAATGTGTGGTCACGCAAGAAATGTTACCGAAACAAGCGTTGATTCGTGTCGTTCGGACGCCGGAAGGAGAGGTCGTCATCGATCCGTCTGGTAAACTGAATGGGCGTGGGGCGTATTTGTCGAAAGATGCGGATGTGATTCGTTTAGCAGAGAAGAAACGGACACTCGATCATCATTTAAAAGTCAAGACGAGTGACGCGCTTTATGAGCAACTGCTTCAAGCTGTGACAGGAGCCGAGTCATGAGTCAGTGGGAATCATTGTTAGGCCTTGCCGCACGGGCGAGGAAGGTAACGATGGGAGAAGAGTTTGTGTTGAAGGATGTGCGAGCTGGCCGAGCCAAGCTTGTCATCCTTGCCGGAGATGCAGGAGCGTCTACGAGAAAACGGGTTACCGACAAATGCACCTCGTATGGTGTTCCATTAATTGAAGTGAGCGACCGATATTCAATCGGGGCTGCTTTAGGTAAAGACATGCGAGTCGTCGTGTCTGTGACAGAATCCGGATTTGCGAACAAGCTTAAGCAACTTCTCTCTTAACTATTAATGGAGGTGGATGCTTTGGGAAAACGCGTCTATGAATTTGCAAAAGAACAGAATGTTACAAGTAAACAAGTCATTACTCAGCTCGAAAAAATGAACAAGCCAGTGAAAAACCATATGGCTGTCTTAGATGAGGAGTCGGTCAAGCAACTCGACCGGATCTTCAACCCTGAGAAATACCGTTCGGCTGACAAGCAAGAAAAGCCAGCTGCAACGAAACCAGCTGAAACGAAATCTACCGAGTCAAAACCGGCTGACGCGAAGCCTGCTGCCAAGCAAGAAGCACCGAAAGCACGCCCCCAAGCGTCTAGCGGTCAAAGCAACCAAGCGGGCAACCGTGGTGGCAACCGTTTCGGCAACAACCGCAACGACAACCGCAATAAGAAACGCGGCAAAGGAAAAGGCAAGCCAGCGAAAGCGGCCATCCCGCAAGAAGCGGATCCAAATTCGAAGACGAGCCAACGTAAAGCGGCACGTCTCGCTCAAGAAGCTGAGATGGGGAATGTCATCAAGTATGATGACGTCTTGAGCGTTTCGGACCTCGCTTCAAAAATGAACAAGAAGCCGAACGAAATTATCATGAAGTTGATGGGACTTGGCGTCATGGCGACGATCAACCAGACGCTTGATGACGAGACAATCGAATTGCTCGCAGCTGAGTTCGGATTTGAAGTTGAAAAAGAAGTGCTCATCGATGAGACGGACTTCGAGACGGTCGAAATCGACTTCTCAGAATATGACCTTGAAGAGCGTCCAGCCGTCGTTACCATCATGGGTCACGTCGACCACGGGAAGACAACACTCCTCGACTCGATTCGTAACACGAAAGTTGTAGCAGGCGAGGCCGGCGGAATCACTCAGCACATCGGTGCTTACCAAGTGAACGTCAACGATAAGAAAATCACGTTCCTCGATACACCAGGTCACGCAGCCTTTACGACGATGCGCGCCCGTGGAGCCGAAGTGACGGATATTGCCATCATCGTCGTTGCTGCTGATGATGGTGTCATGCCGCAGACGGAAGAAGCGATTTCGCACGCGAAAGCGGCCAACGTTCCGATTATCGTGGCCGTCAACAAGATGGATAAAGAAGGAGCGAACCCTGACCGCGTCAAACAAGAATTGACGGAGTTTGGTCTCGTACCGGAAGAGTGGGGCGGCGAGACGATTTTCGTTCCAATTTCGGCCCTTAAAGGAGAAGGCATCGACGAATTACTCGAGATGATCCTCCTCGTGTCTGAAGTTGAAGAATATAAATCAACACCAGCGATGCCTGCTCGTGGTACGGTCATCGAAGCGAAGCTGGACAAAGGTCGTGGTCCAGTCGCCACACTTCTCGTCCAGCACGGGACACTTCGCATCGGGGACTCGATTGTCGTCGGTAGCACGTTTGGACGTGTTCGGGCCATGGTCAACGATATCGGCCGTCGCGTGAAAGAAGTCGGTCCATCGACGCCAGTCGAGATCACAGGATTGAATGATGTCCCGCAAGCCGGAGATCAGTTCATTGTGTTTGAAGACGAGAAGAAAGCACGTGCCATCGGTGAAAAACGTTACCAACGTTACCTCGAGTCACAGCGTCGTGAGTCGGCAAAAGTCAGTCTTGATGACTTGTTTAGCCGTATCCAGGAAGGCGAAGTCAAAGATTTGAACGTCATTATCAAAGCAGACGTTCAAGGTTCGGCTGAAGCCCTCGCAGGATCACTTCGTAAAATCGACGTCGCTGGTGTCAAAGTCAACATCGTGCACCAAGGTGTTGGTGCCATCACTGAGGGGGACGTCATCCTCGCTTCGGCAGCCAATGCGGTCATCATCGGTTTCAACGTCCGTCCAGATGGTAACGCTCGTTCTATGGCCGAACAAGAAAACGTCGAAATGCGTCTGCACCGCATCATCTATAACGCCATCGAAGAGATTGAAAGCGCGATGAAAGGGATGCTCGATCCAGAATTCGTTGAAGAAATCACCGGACAAGTTGAAGTCCGTGACGTCTTCAAAGTTTCGAAAGTCGGTACGATTGCTGGTTGCTACGTCACAGAAGGTAAAATTTCACGTGACGCCGGTGTCCGCGTCATCCGTAACGGCATCGTCGTGTACGAGGGCAAACTCGATACACTTCGTCGCTTCAAAGACGATGTCAAAGAAGTGGCGACTGGATACGAGTGTGGGATTAAAGTAGAGAAGTTCGATGACATTAAAGTGGATGACGTCATTGAGGCGTTCGTCATGAAAGAAGTCGAACGTAAATAAAGCGAGGAGGGAACACGTATGAAGATTCGTGCCCAACGCGTCGCTGAGCAGATGCGTAAAGAGATTACCGATATCTTGCTCCGTGAAGTCAACGACCCACGTACGAAGAACGCTACAATCACGAGCGTCGATGTGACGGGAGACTTGCAGCAAGCGACAGCCTACTACACGGTGCTCGGAGACGACGCCACGGTGAAGGCCGAGACGCAAGCTGGTCTTGATAAGGCGAGCGCATTTATTCGCCGCGAGATCGGGAGCCGCATCCGTCTTCGGAAAACGCCAGAATTGTCGTTCGAATACGATTCATCGGTCGCATATGGTAGCCATATCGATTCATTGATTCGTGACTTAAATCGGAACGACCAATAAATTGAAGGGGGGACTCGTGTCTCCCCTTTTTTGATGGGAGGAATTCAGATGGAACCAACTGGCGTATTGATTTTAGATAAAGAGAGCGGCATGACGAGCCACGATTGTGTGTTCAAGCTCCGTAAATTGTTCCAAACGAAAAAAGTCGGACATACCGGCACGCTCGACCCAGAAGTGACCGGTGTCCTACCAATTTGCCTTGGACGGGCGACAAAGCTGTCTCGTTTTCTGACCGATGAAGGCAAACGGTACGCCGCCGAGATTACAATCGGAATCGCGACGATGACCGAGGACGCCCATGGCGAGGTCGTCGAAACGCGTGAGGTCGGTCCCGAGGCGTTCACCGCTGCGGACATCGATCGTGTCCTTGAGCAGTTGACAGGAAAAATCGAGCAGATCCCGCCTTACTTCTCTGCCGTCAAAGTGAACGGGAAGAAATTATACGAATACGCCCGAAAAGGTCAGACGGTGGAACGGCCGCGTCGCATCGTCGAGATTCATCGCCTGGTGCGGACGAACGAGCCCGTCATCGAGGACGGGGTCTGTCGCTTCCGGATTGACGTCGAATGCGGCAAAGGGACATTTATCCGGACTCTCGCCGTCCAAATCGGGGAGCGACTCGGTTATCCGGCCCATATGAGTGACCTGCGGCGGACCCGGTCCGGATCATTTGAGGAGACGGCTGCCGTCACGTTGCAGCAACTGGCCGACCTCGAGACGGTCGAGGAACGAATGAGCCACCTCATCCCGCTCGAAGAGGTCATCAAACGTTGGCCTGCCATGACAATCTCAGCCAATCGGGAGCGGTATATCCGAAACGGGGGTCGTTTGAACGACGTCTCGCTCGAATTTGAACTGTTTACTGTCTATAATGAAGAAGGAATTCCACTTGCCCTCTATCGACGGCTTGACGGAACAACAGACGCAACTGTCGAGGTCATGTTGACCATCGACTAAAGGGGAGATTGAAGTTATGGAAACGATCCATCTGACGTATCCGGAGACACCAGACCTGGTCCCTTCGGTCATGGTGCTCGGATTTTTCGACGGCGTCCACACCGGACATCAGGCCGTGATTCGGCATGCGCAAGCGCATGCGGAACAGCTTGACGTGCCCGTGACCGTCATCACGTTCGACCCGCACCCGAAACAAGTGTTATCGAACAAACCGGATGCGGTTCGATACATCACACCGCTCCAGCGGAAATTGAACCGGATTGCCGCCCTCGGTGTCGAACGGTGCATCGTCATCACGTTCACAAAAGAGTTGGCGAGCCTGTCGCCGCAACAGTTCGTGGATGACTATTTGATTGGTGCCGGTGCGGTCCACGTAACGGCTGGTTTTGACTACTCGTACGGTAAATTCGGGGAGGGGACGATGGAGACGCTGCCGTATCATGCGCGCGGCCGCTTCACGACCTCGGTCGTCGCCGAACAGACGAGCGGCGGCGAAAAAGTGTCATCGACGCGAATTCGTCAATTGCTCGGTGCTGGAGACGTCGATGTAGCGAGCGAGCTGCTCGGTACGCCGTACGTCATCTGTGGGGAAGTCATCCATGGCGATGCCCGCGGCCGAACGATTGGCTACCCGACGGCGAACGTCGTCATGGACGCGTCCTATGTCATGCCGCGTCTCGGTGTCTACGCGACGCGTGTACGGCTACAGGACGGTCGGACGTTCGATGCGATGACGAACGTCGGGCGGCGCCCGACGTTTTATGCGACCGGTGACGTCTCGATCGAGAGCCACTTGTTCGACTTCTCGGAAGATTTATACGGACAATTGATTGAAATCGAATGGATGCACTATTTACGGGACGAGCGGGCGTTCGACGGACTCGACTCGCTCATCGCCCAACTCAAGCAAGATGAGACGGCCGCTCGGGCAATCCTGTCTTGACTTTGGATGGGTGGTACGGTATCCTATTTTGGTACGCAAAGTACACCGCTTCGCTTGGCTGATCGATTCACCAACGTCGGCTCGGCAACGCGGCAATTTTCTATTAAATGGAGGTGGAGAGGCAATGGCACTCTCAAAAGAACGTAAGAACGAAATCATCGCGGAATACGCGACAAAACAAGGTGACACTGGTTCACCGGAAGTTCAAGTTGCAGTATTGACTGAACAAATCAACACATTGAACGAACATCTTCGTACACACAAGAAAGACCACCACTCACGTCGCGGTCTTTTGAAAATGGTTGGACGTCGCCGTAACTTGCTTACGTACCTTCGTAACAAGGACGTTACACGTTACCGTGAATTGATTCAACGCCTTGGACTCCGTCGTTAATCCGAACGGACCATGTGACGGGCTGGGACACTTGTTCCTAGTCCGTTTCTTCTTTTTTAGGAGGAAAATCATTAGACATTCATATGAATGAGTTACATAATAAACTAGATAAGGTTTGAGAGGAGAATGTTCATGTTAGGTATGAAACAAGTATTTTCTACAGAATGGGGCGGTCGTCCGCTGTCTGTAGAAGTCGGCCAACTTGCGAAACAAGCAAATGGCTCGGCACTCGTCCGTTATGGGGACACGGTCGTGCTCGCCACGGTCACAGCATCGAAAGCGCCGAAGGATTTAGATTTCTTCCCGCTCACGGTCAACTATGAAGAAAAATTATACTCGGTCGGGAAGATTCCAGGAGGTTTCCTCCGTCGGGAAGGTCGTCCTGGGGAGAACGCGATTTTGACATCGCGCCTCATCGACCGTCCGATCCGTCCGCTTTTCCCTGACGGCTTCCGTCACGATATTCAAGTGATGATCTACGTCATGTCGAACGATCCGGATTGCTCGGCTGAGATGGCCGGAATGCTCGGGACATCGATCGCACTCTCGATTTCAGACATCCCGTTCGATGGGCCGATCGCCGGAGCGACAGTCGGACGCGTCAACGGTGAGTTTGTCGTCAACCCGACGACAGCTCAGCTCGAACAGACTGACCTCGAACTCCAAGTCGCCGGAACAGCAACTGCAATCAACATGGTTGAAGCAGGAGCGAACGAAGTACCGGAAGACGTCATGCTCGAGTCGATTTTGTTCGGTCATGAAGAGATCAAGAAATTGGTCGCTTTCCAAACGGAGATCGTCGAAGCTGTCGGAAAACCGAAGTTCGAATATACGGTGTCGAAATTCGATGACGCCTTGACGGCTGAACTCGAGTCGGTTCGTCCGGAAATCGTTGCCGCGGTCCAAGTCGAAGAGAAGCACGCGCGTGACGAAGCCATCAACGAAGTGATCGCCAAGTACGTCGCCATCTACGAAGAGCGTCTCGTCGACGAGCCGGCCAAGTTGAAAGAAGTGTCTGGCATCTTGAACAAGTTCGTCAAAGATGAAGTCCGTCGTCTCATCACGGTCGAAAAAGTTCGTCCGGACGGTCGTCGCCCAGACGTCATCCGCCCACTTGCGTCGGAGACGGGCTTATTGCCACGCGCCCACGGCGTCGGTTTGTTCACACGAGGACAAACGCAAGTCATGTCGGTGGCGACGCTCGGCGTCATCGGTGACGCGCAAATCATCGATGGCATCGGCCTCGAAGAGAACAAACGCTTCATGCACCATTACAACTTCCCTCCGTTCTCGGTCGGAGAAGCGCGTCCGGTGCGTGCGCCGGGTCGTCGTGAAATCGGTCACGGTGCTCTCGGAGAACGTGCATTGCTTCCTGTCATCCCGAAAGAAGCTGACTTCCCGTACACGATTCGTCTTGTCTCGGAAGTACTCGAGTCGAACGGTTCAAGTTCACAGGCGTCAATCTGTGGCTCGACGCTCGCGCTCATGGATGCAGGGGTCCCAATCAAGGCACCGGTTGCCGGGATTGCGATGGGTCTCATTATGGAAGGTGAACATTACACGGTCCTCACGGACATCCAAGGTCTCGAAGATCACCTCGGCGACATGGACTTCAAAGTCGCTGGAACGAAAGACGGGATCACGGCGCTCCAAATGGATATCAAAATCGCCGGCATCACACGTGAGATTTTGGAAGAGGCACTCGAACAAGCTCGTTCAGGCCGTCTCCATATCTTGAACCATATGCTCGAGACGCTCGACGCACCACGTCCGCAGTTGTCGAAGTATGCACCGAAAATCGTGACGATGACAATCAATCCGGACAAGATTCGCGATGTGATTGGACCGGGCGGGAAGATGATCAACAGCATCATCGACCAAACGGGCGTCAAAATCGATATCGAGCAAGACGGAACGGTCTTCATCGCGTCGACCGATCAAGATGGCATCGACATGGCGATGGCCCTCATCGGCGACATCGTGCGTGAAGTCGTCGTCGGCGAAGAGTTCGACGCGACGGTCCGCCGCATCGAGAAGTTCGGCGCGTTCGTCGAATTGTTCAAAGGGAAAGACGCGCTCGTCCACGTCTCTGAGTTCAGCTTAGACCGTGTCGCGAACGTCGAAGACGTCGTGAAACTCGGCGATACAATCAAAGTCCGTGTGACGGAGATTGACGACAAAGGCCGAGTCAATGCCTCACATAAAGTGCTCATCCTTGAAGGATTGCCACCGGAAGAACGCGAAGCATACGAAGCAAAACGTAAAGCGCAGCGCGAAAGCCGTCCACCACGTGACAGCCGTCCGCCGCGTCGTGACGGAGACCGTCGTCCGCCACGCTCGACAAACTAATCATGATGGCATCGTCTGGTGCGATGGCCTTTTTCATAGGAGTGATAACATGGAATGGATCACATTAGACAACGGCGTCCGCATCGTGATTGAGCCGATGGCGGATGTCCGCAGCACGTCGACCGGCGTCTTCATCAAAGCCGGAACTCGGACCGAAGACATGACCGAGATCGGGATCAGCCACTTGATTGAACATATGTTGTTTAAAGGGACGAAGACACGAACGGCAAAAGAAATCGCATCGTTCTTCGATGAGCTCGGAGGCAGTGTCAACGCGTTCACTTCGAAAGACCACACGTGCTATTACGTGAAGACGCTCGACGAGCATGCGGTCATCGCGTTCGATGTGCTCGCCGACATGCTGTTCAATTCGTTATTTGACGAGACGGAGCTCGAGAAAGAGAAGCGAGTCGTCTTAGAAGAAATTAAAATGTATGAAGACACACCGGAAGACCTCGTCCACGAGCTGCTCGCGAAAGCCGTCTATAAGGACGATATCCTCGCCGAACCGATCCTCGGGACGGAAGCGAGCGTCCTTGGCTTATCGCGGGAGCAATTGCTCCGCTACGTCGCTTCGACCTACACGGGTAAACGTGTCGTCGTATCGATCGCCGGGCATGTGACCGAAGAATTGATTGAGGCGGTCAAGACAAGGTTTGCCCACCTCCCATCCGGGGAAACACCGAAAGAATCGACGCCGCCGATTTTATACAGCGATGTGATGAAAAAACAGAAAGAGACGGAGCAAGCACATCTTTGTTGGAACTTTGAGGCGATTGCCGCTAAAGATGACCGTCTGCCGCATTTGGCTTTAATAAACAATGCCATCGGGGCGACGATGTCATCGCGTCTCTTCCAGTCGATTCGAGAAGAAGAAGGGTTGGCGTATTCGATTTACTCTTACTATACGACGTTCGACGACCACGGCACGTTCACGATTTATATTGGGACATCTCCCGATACGCTCGCTCAAGTCGAGACGATCATGGCGCGTGAACTCGAGACGTTGACAGTGGACGGCTTGTCCGAAGAGGAAGTGGAGAAAGGCAAACGCCAATTGAAAGGGTCGCTCGTGCTCGGCAATGAGAGCACGAGTGCCCGCATGAACCGAAACGGTCGCAACCTCGTCCTGCTCGACGACGTCGAGGACTTGAACGACGTGCTCGATAAAATCGATCAAATCGATGTGTATGGTGTCAACGCCTTAATCAAAGAGGTGCTGAGCCACGCCCCTGCCAAATCATATGTCCTTCCGTCCGAAGACTGACTTGAAACCGATTGTAAGTTCTCTACACTGATTAAGAGGTATTCTTTACTTTGGACAGGAACAGGTGAAAGAAGGGAAAGACTTGAACTTAACGGATTTAGCTAAACACATTCAATTGATTAATCAACCAAGCTTACAAGCCATTCCAGTGACCCATGTGACGACCGATTCGAGAGAAGTCGTCCCTGGGACACTGTTCGTGGCCATTAAAGGCTATACAGTCGACGGCCATGACTATGCCGAATTGGCGGTCAGCAAAGGGGCTGTAGCCGTCGTCAGTGAGCGTCCGCTCGAATTGAGCGTTCCGAACTTGATCGTGCGCGATAGCACGCGATCGATCGGTCTCTTGGCATCGGCGTTTTATCAGTATCCGTCTGAACAGATGCGTCTGTTCGGGATCACGGGGACGAACGGCAAGACGACGACCACGACAATTTTACGGGACGTCCTCACCGAGCTCGGTCATAGCACCGGCTTGATTGGAACGGTCGAGGTCCGCATTAACGATACGGTCGTCCCGAGTAAAAATACGACGCCACAAAGTTCAGAGTTACAACAGTTGCTCGCCCAGATGTACGCAGAAGGTGTGACCGATGTGATGATGGAAGTGTCGTCACACGGACTCGAACTCGGCCGTGTCATCGGGACGGACTTTGATATCGTCGGATTCACGAACTTGACGCACGACCATCTCGATTTCCACGGCACGTTCGAGAACTATGCGCGAGCGAAAGGCTTACTGTTCGCCCAGCTCGGACAGATGGCGTCGCGTCATAAGGTCGCCATACTGAATGCGGACGACCCGTACAGCAAGCTGTACGAGACGATGACGGGGGCGCGAGTGATTACTTATGCGATCGACGCGATGGCAGACGTGACGGCATCAGATATCGTTCAGACGCTGTCAGAAACGAGCTTTTGCCTCAACTATCAAGGGGAACGCCATCCGTTGACGGTTCAATTCATCGGCCGTTTCAACGTGTATAACATCTTGCTTGCGACAGGCTGCCTGCTCGCGGCAGGCTATCGTTTACCTGAAATCGTCCAGGCGCTCGAAGCGATCCATCCGGCCAAAGGGCGGATGCAACGTCTCGATGTGCCGGGCTATAACGTATATGCGGATTACGCCCATACGCCCGACGGCATCGAGCAATGCTTGAAGTCGCTCGTCGGCGTGCCGAAAGAGAAGATTGTGTTCTTAATCGGGACAGGCGGAAATCGTGACGTCACGAAGCGACCGACGATGGGGGAGATGGCCTCGAAATATGCGGGAACGGTCGTCATTACAACGGACGACCCGCGCTTTGAATCCTACGACTCGATCACGAGCGGCATCGCAGCCGGCATGACCCACGACAATTTTGTTGAAATCGGGGACCGCGAAGAAGCGGTCCGCTACGCGGCCAAATTGGCCCAGTCTGATAACATCGTCGTTTTGGCAGGCAAAGGACATGAAAAATATCAAATCATTGGCAATGAGAAAATTCCGCTAGATGAAGAAGCGATTGTCCGAGCGACAATTTTGAAGACGGAGGAATCTTGATTTATGGCAGTACTACCAATAACCTTGACAGAGAAAGAGCATGACGAGTTTGTGAAAGCTCACGACCGTGGAGACTTGCTCCAACTTTCGAGTTGGGCCAACGTCAAACGACAAAACGGTTGGTTCGCCGAGCGCATCGCCGTCGCGACCGATGGTGTGACGAGCGGGGTCGCATTACTGTTGTTCAAACGCGTCCCTAAACTCCCGTTCACGCTTTGCTATGCGCCACGCGGGTTCGTCGTCGACTACGACGATGTGGCTTCACTGACCGCGTTGACTGAAGAAGCGAAACGGGTCGCCAAAGCGAATAAAGCGATTACTGTGAAAATCGATCCGAATATCGACCGTGACGAAGTGCCCGGCCTGTTGACGGAAATGGCGAGCCTTGGTTTTAGCCATAAAGGATACGGCGGCGGGTTCGATTACGCCCAGCCGCGGTTCACGATGGAGACGGACTTGCGTCCGAGCGAGAAAGAGATTTTCGGCAAGTTCCACCATAAGTTCCGCTATAACGTACGTTTGGCAGAGCGAAAAGGAATCGTCTGTACGGAAGTAGGTCGCGATGGCCTCAAGACGTTCGCCGACTTGATGAAAGTGACGGGCGAGCGGGACGGCTTCGCCATCCGCGGTCTCGATTATTTCGAGAATTTGTACGACTGCCTGCAACCCGGGGATGCTCGCCTGTTCTTAACAAAACTCGAACCGAAGCTCGCGCTCGAGCAGCAGATGGCCACGCTCGAAAAAGCCGAACGTGACCTCGGCAAGATTGAGCGCTCCCTCGAGACGGAGACGGTCGAGAAGAAACGGACAAGTCTGTTGAATCGTCAAAAACAGACGGGCGAACAGATTGAAAAGATTAAAGCCGCGTTGCCGGAACTGAACGAGTTGCACGACAAGTACCCGAACGGGCTCGTCTTATCGGGCGGTCTACTGACGCTTGCCGGCCGACGCTCGTATTACTTGTACGGCGCGTCTTCGAACGAGTTCCGTGACTTTATGCCGAACCACCTCATGCAATGGACGATGATGCAAGCGGCCAAGGCGAGCGGGGCAGAGCGCTACGATTTCGGTGGCGTATCGGGTAGCACAGAGCCTGATGATGAGTATGCGGGTCTTTATGCGTTCAAATCAGGATGGGGAAGCGAGATGGTCGAAAAGGTTGGCGAGTTCGATCTCGTCTTGAACCGTCCGCTTTATTTCGCCCTTGAGACAGGACTTCCGCTCGTCAAAGGACTCCGTAAACGGTTGCGCCGATGAAGTGGACCGGCGTCTTGACGTTCGCGATGACGGCTTTTTTAGTCGGAATCTTTTTAGCGTATACGTTGTCACGTCCGGGCCCGATGCCATGGGTCGATGAACCGACGTTTGAAACGGGAATGTGTGAACGAAAACCTCGCTCGGAAGATGTCATCGTCGATCGCAGTGAGAAAGCGTTCGCGAAGCTTCATCCGCACGTCCGCGAGCGGAGCGAGTCGTTCGTGCGCCTGGCCTACTCTTGCCTCGGCCTCGAGGTCCGTCTGACGTCGGGGTATCGGTCGGCCGATGAGCAGAACGCGCTCTATGCCCAAGGGCGCTCGAAACCGGGACAAGTCGTGACGAACGCCAAGGCGGGACAAAGTTACCATAACTATGGCTCGCCGTCGACTTCGTCATCATCCATAACGACCGTGCCGACTACGATTTAGAGTCGGACCATAACCGGTCGGATGAACCGGATTGGCAAGAGTTAGGGGAACTCGGCAAGGCACTCGGCTTTGAATGGGGCGGGGACTGGAGAAGATTTCCGGATTATCCACACTTACAAATGGACTTCGGTTTGTCGATTCGTGAGCTCGCTTCCGGGAAACGCCCGGATGACAAAGCGACGATGCCCCTCGCCGATGTGATGAAACCTCTCGTCGATTAAACGGAAATGTTGGCATATCAGCAGTTTTCCGATACAATATTCAGTAGCGATAAGTGGACGAAACAGAATATGCAACATCTAGGAGGTTTTTGTTAGTGTCAAAGAAGAAGACAGAGAACGTTAGCGTCTTTGCGCTTGGAGGCGTAGGCGAAATCGGGAAGAACATGTACGTCGTGGAACTAGACGACGACATCTTCGTCATCGATGCCGGCCTTATGTTCCCAGGCGATGAGATGCTCGGGATTGATATCGTCATCCCGGACATTACGTATTTGAAAGAAAATAAAGATCGGATACGCGCGATTTTCATCACACACGGTCACGAAGACCATATTGGTGGACTCAGCTATGTACTCCGTGATTTGAAACACGTTCCCGTCTATGGGACGAAATTGACGCTCGGTTTGATCGAGCTCAAATTAAAAGAGGCTGGCTTATTGAAAGAAGTCGACCTTCGATTGATTGATGCCAAAACGAAATTGACTATCGCTGATCATTTCATCACTTTCTTCCGCGTCAACCACTCGATCCCGGATTGTGTCGGGGTCTGTATCCAAACGTCGCAAGGCGCCATCGTTCACACGGGCGACTTCAAGTTTGACTACACACCGGTCGATGGGAAACAATCAGACTTCAACAAGTTGGCAGCAATTGGACAACGGGGAGTCCTCTGTTTATTATCGGATTCGACGAACGCGGAACGTCCGGGTCAAACCGGTTCGGAGTCGCTCGTCGGCACCGAGCTGAACGATGTCATCTATCAACCGAAGGCCGCGTCATCGTCGCCTCGTTCGCTTCGAACGTGCACCGTCTACAACAAGTGTTCTCGGCAGCCGAGGCGAACGACCGTAAAGTGGCCGTCGTCGGCCGTAGCATGGTCAATATCGTTGAAGTGGCACAGAAGCTCAATTACCTTCGTTTCAAACCGAAGACACTCGTCGAGCTTTCACAAGTGAATCGCTTGCCTGACAACAAAGTCGTCATCTTGACGACTGGTTCGCAAGGGGAGCCGATGGCGGCCTTGACGCGCATGGCGCGCAACGCCCATAAACAAGTGAACATCCGCTTGAACGACACGGTCGTCATCGCGGCGACACCGATTCCAGGGAATGAGAAGTCGGTCTCGAAGACGATTGACCTGCTGTTCCGCTCAGGCGCCAACGTGATCTATAACCAGCGCAAAGTACACGTCTCGGGCCACGGTTCGGCTGAAGAACTCAAACTCATGTTGAACCTCGTCAAACCGAAGTACTTCCTCCCGATTCATGGGGAGTATCGAATGCAGATGGCCCACTCGAAACTCGCCGAGCAAGTCGGAGTGAAATCGAACAACATCTTCATCGTCGAAAAAGGGGATGTCGTCGAGTTCACGGGGCGTAAAGCCCGGATGACCCGGAAAGTACCAGCCGGTAACGTCTTGATCGATGGAATCGGTGTCGGGGACGTCGGCAATATCGTCCTCCGTGACCGTCGTCTCTTGTCACAAGATGGTGTCGTCCTCTGTGTCGTCACGTTGAACCGGAAACAGAAGAAATTGATTTCAGGACCTGAACTCATCTCGCGCGGATTCGTCTATATGCGTGAATCGGAAGAGATGATCTCAGAAGCAAACCGCATCGTCACGAAACAGATCGAGAAGAGTCTCCAGGCTGGAAGTGATTGGACCGAGTTGAAATCAAATATCCGCGAGCGGCTCAGCGTCTATTTGTTCGAACAGACGAAACGTCGTCCGATGATCTTGCCGATCATCATGGAAATTTAAAGATCGAGATTAAGGCAAAAGTCATGGGACTTTTGCCTTGTTTTTATAGGAGGAATCTAAGGTGGCACAAAAAACGAGAAAAACGCCGACAAAGCGGAAACGACCGACGACGAGCCGGCCGACGACGAGACGCACGAAAAAACAGCCCATTCCCTTGCGTACATATGGCTGGATTTTATTCGTCTCGTCAATCACAGCGTTCATCTTCTCGCTGTTTGACCTCGGTTGGGTCGGGAAGCAGACGTCATTCCTCGCGACGACGTTGTTCGGGGGATGGGGAGCATTGACGTATTTGGCAATCGCGTTTACGTTGCTCGTCTTTTTAAATAAATTTCGTCCGATGCAGCGTACAGGCATCCTGTTATTGCTGACGTCGTTCTTGATGTTCGGAGATCTCGTATGGGGTGCGGAGCGGGGAGCGGTCAACGGCTCGCTCTACCAATTCAGCCGATATTTGCTCTCCGACTTTGGAATCGTCTTTTTAGGCGCGCTCTGTATGATTGTCGGGATTTCACTGTTGTCGCCGACGATTTGGCGGACGATGGGTTCGCGGTTACTTGAGACTGGTACAGCCATCAAGCAAGAGTGGCACGACCGGGAACGGGTCAAACCAGCCCCTGTGAAGCGTCGGAAGGTAGTGTCGCCACCAACGAAGGCAGAGTCCATACCTGCGGAAGCTGAGCCTGAGGCGGACGCGGTGACGATGCATGACATCCCAATCGTCGGGTTCAGTGAGAAAGTCGTTGCCGAGAAACGTCCGAAAACGGAAGAAATTATCTCGTCAGAAGAAGTAGCCGATTTGCCGACCGAAGATATGATGATGACGGCATCTCAGGACGTGTCGGATACGTATGAACTGCCGACGTTCACGATTCTCAGTGAACCGGTCGTGACCGACCTGTCCGGTGAGAACGCCCGTTTAAAAGCGAATGCGACGAAACTCGTCCAAACGCTCAAATCGTTCGGCGTCGGTGTGAAAGTATTGAAGATTCATTTGGGGCCGACCGTGACGAAATATGAACTGCAACCGGATATCGGGGTCAAAGTGAGCCGGATCACCTCGCTCAGTGACGACCTTGCCCTTGCCCTCGCCGCGAAAGATATTCGGATCGAGGCACCGATTCCCGGTAAAGCGGCCATCGGGATTGAAGTGCCGAATCAGGAAGTGGCCCCGGTCTGTCTCCGTGAAGTGCTCGAGGCCGATCCGGTCAAACGGGAACAGTCGCCGCTACTCGTCGCCTTGGGCCGTAGCATCAGCGGCGAGACCGTGACGATTGCCTTGAACAAGATGCCGCATTTGCTCGTCGCCGGTTCGACCGGTTCGGGGAAATCGGTCTGTATCAACGGGATGATCGTGTCGCTCTTGATGCGAACACGTCCCGATGAGGTGCGGCTCATGATGATCGACCCGAAAATGGTCGAATTGAACGTCTATAACGGTGTCCCGCACTTGTTGACGCCGGTCGTGACGGATCCGAAGAAAGCTGCTCAAGCGCTCAAACAAGTCGTCGCCGAGATGGAACGGCGCTATGAGCTGTTCAGTCGTTACGGCGTCCGGAACATCGAAGGCTACAACGAGCTCGTCGATAAGTCGGACGACGAGGATGCGAAGCGTCTCCCGTTCATCGTCGTCATTGTCGATGAGCTTGCCGACTTGATGATGGTCGCCTCGAACGACGTCGAGGACGCGATCATGCGTCTCGCCCAGATGGCTCGGGCAGCCGGCATTCATATGGTACTTGCCACGCAGCGTCCGTCGGTCGATGTCATCACCGGGGTCATCAAAGCGAACATCCCGTCCCGGATTGCGTTCGCGGTCTCCTCGCAGACGGATTCACGGACGATTCTTGACGGCGGCGGGGCAGAAAAGTTGCTCGGACGGGGTGACATGCTCATGCTCGCCAACGGGATGAACAAACCGATTCGTGTCCAAGGCGCCTTCGTCTCGGATCAAGAAGTCGAGACGGTCGTCAATCACGTCATCGCCCAACAACGGGCCCAATACGTCGAGGCGATGATGCCGAAAGAAGAGGAGGTCACGACGATTGACTCGGACGATTTGTTGTTCGATGAAGTCATTCAATTCATCTTGACGCAAGAGACGGCGTCCACTTCGATGATTCAACGAAGATTCCGTATCGGGTACAATCGGGCCGCCCGACTGATTGATTCGCTCGAGCAGGCTGGATACGTCGGGCCTTCTGAAGGGTCAAAACCGCGGAAAGTGCTCATCAATCAACCTGAAGGGTAAATTCAAAAACGAACGATTAGAATTCATCATTACTATTCGTTCGTTTTTTGTGTATATTCACTCCTTTCGACTTGGATGGGTTAAGATAATAATAGGATAAATAGAAACCGAGTAAGATAGCACATATGACCTATTGTGTACAATGGGACATACTGGTTAATTTAGTGAATCGCTTTCATTTTTTAATACCGTTTACATGTTACGGTTTCTTTTCAAACAGCTTGAGAACAGGTAATATAGACTAAGAGGTGTACATAATCCCTCATGTTAAAATATTTCCCTGATTCCGAACAAAAAGTATTGCGTTCTATTTCGGGAATCCCTATACTTAGAATTGCGAAGGACAATCATACGTCAGATGTCTGAGCACTGGTAAGAATAGTAAAGGTGGTGAGGCCCATGTCGATCAAGCTCGATCATCGCTTGCTCTATCTTCGCGTGATTGAGAAAATCAAGCAAGATATCGACGATGGTGTCTATCGTGAAGGAGAGAAACTTCCTTCAGAATTTGAGTTATCGAAGCAATTAGGGGTTAGTCGTGCGACACTCCGAGAAGCGCTTCGTATCCTCGAAGACGAGAAATTTGTCGTGCGGAAACATGGTGTCGGGACATTCATCAGTTCAAAACCCCCATTCACTTCTGGGATTGAAGAACTGTTTAGTGTCACAGATATGATCATGCGCGCCAAAATGACACCGGGAACGAAAGTATTGGTGGCCGAAAAAGTGTTAGCGACCGAGAGAGAAGCCGAGCGTCTGAAAATCGAACCGAACTCACCGATCTATCGGATTGTCCGGATTCGTTACGCGGACGAGACACCAGTCGTATACTGTGTGGATAAAATCCCAGCTCATCTCGTCTCTAATCCTGATGCGTTGGCGGAAGGAAAATCATTGTTTGATGCGCTCGAACAAGAGGTAGGACGTCGGGTTGCATATGCCATTACGCACATCGAACCGAGTGTCAACACAGAAATATCGACGCAACTTCAAACGGACCAACCGTTACTGGCATTGAAACAATTGCATTACGATGAGAGCGACTTACCGCTGCTCGATTCGGCGAACTTTTTCCGAGCGGACCGCTTCGACTTCCACGTCGTCCGCAAACGCGTCTAAGCACGTTCGTTTTATCCGGAAACGGTTATTTTTGGGGAACAGCGTGAAAGCGCTTTCTTATACCGGTGTAAAGACTACTGATGACATGACAACCTTAATTGTTATAATCCGAAAGGGGAAACACGACGATGAACAAGAAAAAAACGATTCTCTCAGCTTTAGCAGCAGGTCTCACACTCTCAACAGTACTCGCAGCATGTGGCGGGGATGACAATGAAGGTGCTTCAAACAACGAGGCGGCGGCGAAGGTAGCGACTTCAAAGTAGCGATGGTAACCGATACTGGCGGTGTCGACGATAAATCGTTCAACCAATCAGCTTGGGAAGGTCTTACGAAGTTCGGGAAAGACAACAGCTTGACTGAAAACGAAGGCTTCAAATATCTTCAATCATCGAAACAAGCGGACTACCAGCCGAACTTGCAGCAATTGGCACGCGATAACTTCGACTTGATTTACGGAATCGGCTTCTTGATGGGAGAAGACATCCAAAAAGTTGCTGAACAGTTCCCAGACAACAACTTCGCGCTCGTCGATATGGTCGTTGATGCACCGAACGTCGCATCGATCACGTTCAAAGAGCAAGAAGGTTCGTTCCTCGTCGGTGTTGTCGCAGGTCTCACTACGAAAACTGACAAAGTCGGATTCGTCGGCGGCGTTGAGTCTGACTTGATCAAGAAGTTCGAGAACGGTTATAAAGCTGGCGTCATGGCCGTTAACCCGGATGCGACAATCGACGTGAAGTACGCGGAAGACTTCAACTCAGCTGAAAAAGGTACAGCCATCGCTTCGGGTATGTATGGAGCAGGTTCTGATATCGTGTATCACGCAGCAGGTGGTACAGGGGTAGGGGTATTCACAGAAGCGAAAAACCGTAAGAAGAACGGCGAAGATGTATGGGTCATCGGTGTTGACCGTGACCAGTACGAAGAAGGTCTTCCAGAAAACGTAACGCTTACTTCAATGGTAAAACGTGTTGACACGGCTACTTACGAAGTATCGAAACTTGCAATGGAAGATAAGTTCCCTGCCGGCGAAATCGTTGAGTTCTCGTTGAAAGATGATGGCGTAGGGATTGCTGAGACTTCGGATAAGAACGTTGCAGCTGACGTCCTCACAAAAGTTGATGAGTACCGTCAACAGTTGATCGATGGAGACATCACGGCTCCAGCGACTGACGCTGAGTTCGAAGAGTTCATGAAAACAGTAAAATAATTCATTGAGTTAGGGGGGACCCATGCGGTCTCCCTTTACTTAAAGTTAGGAGTGGACTTTCTTGGAATATGTAATTGAAATGCTCAATATTCGCAAAGAGTTCGGAACGTTCGTTGCCAACGACAATATCACTCTCCAATTGCGTAAAGGAGAGATTCATGCGTTGCTCGGTGAAAATGGTGCCGGGAAGTCGACGCTTATGAACGTCTTGTTCGGTCTCTATCAGCCAGAAGGCGGCGAGATTCGTGTGCGCGGGGAAAAAGTGAACATTGAGAATCCGAATATCGCCAACGACCTCGGAATCGGTATGGTGCACCAACACTTTATGCTTGTTGAAAAGTTCACGGTGACTGAGAACATCATCCTCGGGTCTGAACCGAAGAGTGGACTGACAGTTGACCGTGCCACAGCACGTAAAAAAGTTATGGACATTTCGGAACAGTATGGTTTACGTATCGATCCCGATGCTAAAATCGAGGATATCTCTGTCGGGATGCAACAACGCGTCGAGATTTTGAAGACGCTCTATCGTGGGGCGGAGATTTTGATTTTTGATGAACCGACGGCGGTTTTGACGCCGCAAGAGATTCAGGAACTCATTCAAATCATGAAGCGTCTGATCGAAGAAGGAAAATCAATCATTTTGATTACGCATAAGCTAAAAGAAATTATGCAAGTTGCCGACCGTTGTACGGTTATCCGCCGCGGTCGTTATATCGGAACGGTCGATATCGATGAGACGGTCAACGAAGATCGTTTGGCTGAAATGATGGTAGGGCGTGAAGTTAACTTTGATGCGGAATATTCCAAGGCAGATCCACAGCAAGTCGTCCTCGACGTACAAAAGCTCGTCGTAAAAGATAGTCGCGGGCTTGAAGCTGTTGACGGCTTGGATTTACAAATACGTTCAGGTGAGATCTTAGGGATTGCCGGAATTGATGGGAACGGGCAAACGGAACTGATTGAAGCGATTTCAGGCTTGAAAAAACCCGAGTCTGGAAAAATATTATTGAATGGTAAAGATGTGACCGGATTCACACCGCGTAAAGTGACCGAGTCAGGTGTCGGTCATATTCCTCAAGACCGTCATAAACATGGACTTGTACTCGATTACTCGATTCGTGATAACATGGTGCTCCAAACGTATTATAAAGAGCCATATTCGAAGCGCGGCTTGATGAACTATAAAGCTGTCGCCGAGAAAGCAAAAGTCTTGATTGAGAAGTTTGACGTCCGAACTCCATCGGTCGATGTTCCGGCCCGCGCCTTATCAGGTGGTAACCAACAGAAAGCCATCATCGCCCGTGAAGTAGATCGATCGCCTGACTTATTGATTGCGGCACAACCGACGCGTGGGCTTGATGTCGGCGCAATCGAGTTTATCCATGAACAGTTGATTAAAGAACGTGAAAAAGGACGTGCCGTCCTACTCATTTCTTTCGAACTAGAAGAAATTTTACACGTCGCGGACCGGATTGCCGTCCTGTATGAAGGGAAGATCGTAGGAATCCGTGATCCGAAAGAGACGACGGAGCAAGAACTCGGCTTCTTGATGGCCGGTGGTAAGAGAGGAGACGAAACAGTATGAATAAGTTAGGATTCAATCGACTGCTCATCCCACTCTTGTCGATTCTAATGGGACTTCTCGTTGGTGCAATCGTCATGCTCATTGGCGGTTATGAGCCGATTCAAGGGTTCTCATCTTTATTTGAAGGAATGCTCGGTAGTCCGTATGCGATTGGGGAAACCCTTCGCGCCGCAGCCCCGCTCATTTTCTCAGGTTTAGCGGTTGCCTTCGCATTCCGAACTGGTCTGTTTAATATCGGGGTCGAAGGTCAAGTGTTGATCGGTTGGGTGGCAGCGGTTTACGTCGGGATCAACTATGATTTACCGATGTTCATCCACCTTCCACTCGCGCTTCTTGCTGCTATGTTCGCGGCAGCGCTGTGGGCGTTCGTGCCAGGTTTTTTAAAAGCCAAGTTCCATGTCCATGAAGTCATCACGTCCATCATGATGAACTATATCGCCCTATATACGACGAACGCGATTTTACGTAGCGTCATCGGGGTGACGAATGAACGGACTGATTCAATCAAAGATTCAGCGTCGCTCGCTTCGCCATGGTTGCAAGAGTTGACGACATATTCGCGCTTGCACTGGGGTGTCCTCATCGCCGTGCTCGCCGCCATCGTCTACTACTATATTTTACAACGTACAACGCTCGGCTATGAACTTCGCGCTGTCGGCTTCAACAAACACGCGTCACAATATGCTGGGATGAGTGTTAACCGTAACATCATCCTTTCGTTCGTCATCTCTGGTATGTTCGCAGGACTTGCTGGAGCGATGGAAGGACTTGGTACGTTCAGCGGAATGACGCTCAGTGCCTCGTTCACTGGAGTCGGATTCGACGGGATTGCGGTCGCCCTTCTTGGCGCGAACACAGCCGTCGGTGTCGTCCTGGCTGCCATCTTGTTCGCAGGTCTCAATATCGGTGGACTCGCCATGCAGCTCGGGGCCAATATCCCTTCAGAGCTTGTCAAAGTCATTATCGCGGCCATCGTCATCTTCGTAGCGTCGGGTTATGCCTTTAACTACGTGATTGACAAATTTAAAGGAAATCGTAAGAAGGAGTGGAGAAAAAATGAGCTTCTTAGAAGTCCTCTATATCGTCGTACCGGTTGCTTTAGCCTATGCGACTCCACTCATCATCGCTGCGCTTGGCGGAATCTTCAGTGAACGTTCAGGTGTTGTAAACATCGCTTTAGAAGGAATTATGGTCATCGGTGCTGCGACAGGCATCATCACGACACTCACGTTGACAAACATGGGTCTCGGTGGTCTCAGTCCATGGATCTCTCTCTTGATTGCCATGGTCGTCGGTGCGCTCTTCTCGCTCTTCTTGGCTGTCCCGGCCATTCTGTGGCGTGCTGACCAGACCGTCCTTGGAGTCGCGATTAACATGCTTGCAATCGGTCTCGCCATCTTCGTTGTCCGTGTGCTTTATAACAAGGGACAGACCGATTTCATCGAGTACCGTATCGCGAAAGAAAACGTGCCGATCTTGTCGGATATTCCAGTACTTCGCATGTTCTTCATCAACGTCCAGTACACGTCATTCATCGCCATCGCGCTCGCTTTCGTCGTCTGGTTCGTCATCTTTAAGACGCCGTTCGGTCTTCGTCTCCGTTCGGTCGGGGAACACCCGATGGCAGCTGACACGATGGGAATCAACGTCACGAAAATGCGCTTCATGGGCGTCATGCTCTCTGGTGCGTTCGGTGGACTCGCCGGTGCGGTCTACGCCGTCACCGTCACGACGAACTTCAGTGGCACAACGATTGTCGGTCAAGGATTCTTGGCTATCGCCGCCATGATTTTCGGGAAGTGGAATCCGCTCGGCGCGCTCGGTGCCGGACTCTTCTTCGGATTTGCTCAAGCGCTATCGATTATCGGAAGCAACTTGCCGATTATCAGTAACGTACCTCAAGTCTTGCTCTTGATTGCGCCGTATGCCCTCACCATCCTCGCTCTCGCGGGTGTTGTCGGACGTGCGGATGCTCCGAAATCCGTTGGTATCCCATATATTAAAGGGAAACGCTAAACTGCAAAAGGACAAATGTCCATTTCATCAAGGTTGTTTGACGCTTAAGTCAAACAACCTTTTTTGTTATACTGGTGTAGAGGTGAGACAATTGAAAAAATGGTGGCAATTGCTGATCGCCGTCGTGTTGAGCGTCTCGCTCACGGGTTGCTCTACGGACGACTGGTTCGCCGAACAAATCGACCCGCCGGAATCGCTCGTCGAGCTAGAAGACGATTTTCCGTCGTCGTCCGTCGCGCGACAAGTGGCCAGACCGGTCGGGCAGACCGAAACGGTCACCCTTGAACGTGTCATCGATGGCGATACGCTCAAAGTCGAGTTTGAGAACGGAGCGACCGAATCGATTCGTCTCTTGCTCATCGATACCCCGGAAACGAGCCATCCGACGCTACCTGTCCAACCGTTCGGTGAAGACGCCAAATCATTCGTCGAGCGCTGGTTACCGGAAGGGGATGCAATCACGCTCGAGTATGACGTCGGACGCTACGATCGCTATCAACGGACCCTTGCCTACGTTTGGTACGATGACGCGATGTTGAACGAGGAATTGTTACGCCGTGGGCTGGCGCGCGTCGCCTACGTGTATGCACCGAACACGCAACACATTGATGCCTTTCGCGCCGTCGAGCGGGAGGCGCGTCAGGATTTACTTGGCATTTGGAGTCTAGAAGATTATGTGACCGGCAATGGTTTCAGTTCCGAGGCGACCGAACCGGCCCAGTCGGGAAGAGATGCGGACGAATGTAACATTAAAGGGAATATCAACAGAGAAGGGACTAAAATCTATCATGTCCCGAATGGTGCGAGCTATGAACGGACGATTCCAGAAGAAATGTTTTGTTCAGAAAAAGAAGCGATTGAAGCGGGGTTTAGAAGAGCGGCCCGATAAAAAAGACATGTGCGCCCATAAGGCACACATGTCTCTCTTATTCGTACTTAAGCGCGTCGCCGTCAAATGATTCGTCTGCGACTTTGATCGAGTCGGTCGGGCAACCTTCGAAGGCGTCCATCATGTCCTCATATAGTTCATCTGGGACTTCGATCGTGCCCGTATTGTCGTCCATCAAGTTGAACGCGAGTCCTTCATCATCATAGTCGAAAATATCTGGTGCGGCTGCGCCACAAGCGCCACATGCGATACATGTATCTTTATCAACAATCGTAAATTTTGCCATTTGTAACCCTCCATACGTTTCGTCTCTCTACATAGAAATGATTTTCTACTGACTATGAGTAATTGTAGTCTACATACCCAAAGATTTCAATGAAGAAACGAATAACGTTTTGGAAGCATAATTTTGACGAGGAGGTGGAACGATGGTTCACTTGGCGGACGGGGTATTGCTACTCGCTATCCAACGCTTGAGAGGAGAGCGTAGCGAGCGAAGTCTATTTCACGTGTTGAACGGAAAACGCTCGGCTACGACGTTGCAAGATGCCTTTTTTTATGATTTGGAACCGATTTTTGGATTGTTCCCTTATACGAAGTATGACTATGAAAAACTGCTTGCCTCGTTTGAGAAGCGAGGCTGGCTGAACCGAGCGAGTTTCACGTTGACTGAAGCTGGCACCATGCTTGCTTCCCCGGATGCGGTCAGCGACCTGTTCGACCGTCTCGGTGGTGAGTATCGGGATTATACGACGATGACGTGGAAGCGGCTCAGCTTGTTCATCCAGACGTTCATGTCGCTCAAGCATGAGCGGACGTTTTACCCGGTCCAAGCCGATCGATTAGCAGAACGTTGGGTCAAACAAATCGTCCGGACCGAACGAGAATGGCAATCGCTGATTCAGAGTTTTCATCAAGAACTTGAGACGGCGCTCGAAACGATTGGAGATCCGTATGCGACCGCTGTCGTCTACCGGTTTACTGGAGCATTTGAAACCGGGTATACGTACGAGCAAATCGCAGCGCTACTCGATGTTGATGCGCGCACAGCAAGGCTCTACTTTTTGGCCGGGTGGAACGCTCTCCTTTGGGAGCTGCCGCAAGATGCGAAGCTTTTAGGATTTGCCCACGGGTTATCGAGTGAGCGGATGACTTTATCGGCGCGAGAATCGTATGAACAGTTCTCGCCGGCCGATCGTTCCAGCAAGTTCAGTCTAACCGACGGCTGCGCACGAGCACGATTGAAGATCATGTGGTTGAGATGGCGATGTATTTAGATGAGTTCCCGCTTGCTCAATTCGTTCCGCCCGAACAAATCAAACAAGTCGAGCAACTGCGTGACGAATCAAGTTGGGCGCTCAAGCCGATTTTTGAAAAGGTTGACGGAATCAGTTACTTTCAAATCCGTTTGGTATTCGCACGATTGAAACGAGGTGAGACATTTGTTTGAGAAGACGTTGAAGCGAGTGTTTGGCTATGAGAGTTTTCGTCCAGGGCAACGTGAAGTGATCGATGCGGTCGCCGACGGGCAAGACGTGCTCGCCATCATGCCGACTGGGGCCGGAAAGTCGTTGACGTTTCAACTTCCCTCCTATATTAAGAATGACGGTTTGACGATTATCGTCTCGCCACTCTTGTCACTGATTGAAGATCAGATGCTCCACATCCGTGAGCGTGGCGAGCGTGGTGTGGCAAGATTGACATCGATGGAGACGCTTGAAGAAAAACAAGAGATATTGAATCATTTAAAACGATACCGTTTTTTGTATTTATCACCTGAGCAACTAGCGGTGCCTCATGTGACGCGAGCGCTCGCGCGGACAAAAATTCAAATGCTCGTCGTCGATGAGGCACACTGTATCTCGCAGTGGGGCCATGAGTTTCGTCCAGAATATGCACGCTTAGGTGAGCTGCGAAAACAACTTGGCAGCCCACAGTGTATGGCCGTCACCGCAACAGCCCCTAAAGCGGTAAAGCGAGACATCATTGAGAAGCTGGCATTGTTCTCGCCGGCGCAGTTCGTCCATTCAGCGAACCGTCCCGAGATTCGACTTATCGTCGAACGTCTCGAGTCCGAGGACAAGATGCGCCGTTTGAGTGAACTCGTCCATGATGTACCAAAACCTGCCGTCATCTATACGGCGACACGGCGCGAAGCGGAAGCGCTCGCGCTTCACCTCGACAATGCTTTGTTTTATCATGGCGGCATGTCGACAGAAGACCGCCGGCTCGTTCAATCGCAATTTTTACGAGACGAAGTCGCTGTCATGGTATGTACGAGTGCCTTTGGGATGGGGGTGAATAAAGATAACGTTCGGTCGGTCATCCACTATCAAATCCCGGCGACGCTGGAAGCGTATATGCAAGAAATCGGGCGTGCGGGGCGAGACGGGAAGCCGGCATTTGCCGTTTTGCTTTATGCCGAGGGCGACGAACGCATCCAACAATTTTTAATTGACCAACAATATCCGAAAGAAAAAGATATCCGTCTCGCGTATTTGGAACGCGATAACGGCACGAGTCTGACTCAATTGCCACGCTTGTTAAAGTTGAATGATGATGATCCAGTGTGGGGACTGTTGAACCAGATGCTCGCCGAACGAACGCTTGCCGAAGCGATTGATTGGGTAAAAGAGAGAAAGCGGGCCAGATATCGACAACTCGGACAGATGATGGACTATGCCTTAATCAAGACTTGTCGAAGAGACTATTTATTGCATTATTTCTCGGAAAGACCTGTCAAACAAGACGATTGTTGCGATGTCTGTGGGGAAATCGTTTTTCCGACATCTGTGCAACCTGTGACAAAGAATGTGACAGATTGGAAACATCGGTTAGCTCGTATCTTCTCCTTTGATTGATATCATAGTAAAATGATAAAAAAGGTAAAGGAGGGCACACGTTGCGACATCGGAACCAAGCGGACTCACTTCGTGAACAAATGGTGGACACGTTGCCGTCTCGCGCTGAAAGGCAAGAGCATGAGCGGAAAGAAAAATTGAACGATAACTGGCTGAAGCGACCGCTCGCCCTGACGTTGACGTTGACGATGTTTGTTATTATTCTTGTGTTTATATATATAGGTCGTCACACCATCTTTTTCTGAACAATACGACGGGAACGTCGTATTTTTTTATGATTAGGTACATGGGATTGTGAATATGCACAATCTCACCGATTTCTCACACGGATTGCACAATAAAACAGGTAAAGGGTTTCGGATGGGTCTATACTTAAAGAGAAGAAACAGTAGGAGAGGAGGGGCTACAATGCCGAAGTATTCCATTAAGACGGTCGCGTCACTCACCGGAGTCAACCCGACCACGATTCGGGCGTGGGAACGTCGCTATCAATTCATCGTTCCGAGTCGAACCGAGTCTGGACATCGACTGTATTCCGATCAGGACGTAGAAAAAATCAAATGGGTCGTTGATAAACAACGCGAAGGATTGACCGTTTCCCAAGCGATTCAACAACTTCATGAAGCCCCCAAGCCAAAGCCTACCCGTCTGTATGATGAGGAACTCATGGACGGATTGCTCGAGGCGTTACTTGCATTTGATGAACGAAAGGCGCACGATTTGATTAATCGTGCCTTTAATACGTTCAGTTTTGAAAAAGTCACGAAAGACATCATCGGGCCATTGCTGATGGAAATCGGGACAAGGTGGGAGAATGGGGATATCACAATCGCGCATGAGCATTTTGCGACGGCTTTTTTACGAGCTCGTTTGTCCACACTCTCGTTACAAATGCCGATGAATCCTTTTTTACCGCGTATTATCTGTGTATGTGCCCCGGGAGAGATGCATGAGCTCGGACTTTTGTTCGTGACCCTTTACTTACGCCAGTATGGATATGATGTAATTTTTCTTGGAGCGGGTTTTCCGAAAGAAGATTTGAACGAGGCATTGCACGAGATCGATGCCAAATGTTTGATTTTTTCATGCACATTGACAGAGCACATTGAAGGGTTGAAAGAAGCGATGCGCTTTATCCAGGCTGACCATCCTCACCTCGTAATCGGTGCCGGCGGGTATGCCGTAAGCGTTCACGCGACCGAGTTCGAATCCGCTTTCCTTGGGGACACACCTGAGCAGTGGACCGAATGGTTATCAACTATTTGACAGGTCGAATAAACGAGAGTAGCTTATACAGTAGAATCGATTATTCTTTGGAGGTTTTCGTTTGAGATTTGAGAAGCAAACAAAAGAACATTTGAGAGTATACTTGACCGCGAGCGATTTATCCGTTCGAGGCATTGCCATCGATACAATCGTTGGGGAGAACGGCCAAGATCTGTGGCGTGAATTGCTAGAGACGGCTGAGGCGGAATTTGGCTTCATGCCACAAGGGACCGTCGATTTGAATGTGACGATGTTTCCTCGAGACGGTCTCGTCATCGACGTGCAAAAAGTTGATGCACCCGTCACGGAATCAGATCACGAACAAGTCGAGATTCGGCTCACGATTGACGTGATTCATCATTTGATTTATCAATTTGACGATATCGAGGATGTCATCAACGCCTCGATTCGCTTGTTCCCACACATGCAGGACACAGAACAGGGCGGCGCGTTCTATCATTATGAGGGACGTTATTACCTTCACTTCGTGGAAGTGCTCAAACCAGACGTCGAGGAACGGTTGGCTGCCATCCTGTCAGAATACGGTCGGACGACGACTGTGAGCCCTTATGTCATGATGGAATATGGCAAGACGATTCAAACTGAACAGGCCGTGAAACAGCTGTACGATACGTTCGCGTAAGTACGGCTTTTTTACGGTTCTGTTTCTATTGTTTTCGGGCGACACATGGTATGATAAAACTTGAATTTTTGATAAGTTAGCCGAAGGAGAGATTTGATGAAAGTCGCGGTATTATATGGTGGAGTATCTGGTGAGCGCGAAGTGTCGCTCACGAGTGGTAATGGAATGATTCAGGCTCTCAAAGAACGAGGACACGACGTCATAGCGATTGATTTTCACCCGGACCGGGCGAACGATTTATTGACGCTTCAAGCCGATGTCGTCGTAAGCGCATTGCATGGCAAGTACGGAGAAGATGGGCGCGTTCAGTCGCTTCTAGAGATGGCCGGCTTACCTTACACAGGTTCAGGCGTACTGGCTTCAGCACTCGCGATGGATAAGGCCCGTGCGAAAATTATTTTCGGCGCTGCCGGTATTCGCATTGCTCGTGATGTCCTTATTGAAACAGGAGATGATATCGACGCGAAAATCGTTGAATGGGGTGGTGAATTCCCATGTGTCGTCAAACCTGCCCAAGAAGGTTCATCGAACGGGCTGACGATCGCGATGGACGAAGCGATGCTCCGCGACGGGATCGTGAAAGCGTTCCAGTGTGACACGGCGGTCTTGGTCGAACAGTATATTAAAGGCCGTGAATTAACGGTGCCTGTTCTAGGGAACCATGGGGCCGAGGAAGCACTCCCCGTAATCGAAATCATTCCGAAAAACGAGTTTTACGATTACGAATCAAAATATTCAGAGGGCGGCTCGATTCACGTCTGCCCGGCTGAACTATCGGATGCGTTGACCAAGGAAGTCCAGGCGGCTGCCATCCTGGCACACCGTGCTCTAGGGTGTAGCGGTTATTCCCGTTCAGACTTCCTCGTCTCAGAAGAAGGACTCGCTTATATTTTAGAGACGAACACGCTACCGGGCATGACGCCGCTCAGTCTCTTCCCAGATAGCGCCCGCGCTGTCGGAATCTCATATGGGGAACTATTAGAACGCTTCATCGCGCTCGCGCTTGAAAAGTAAGAAGGGAACCCATCCCTTCTTTTTTTGTTTTAGAAAACGCTTTCATTATTTTCGTAAAAGCCTTTCAAATTATGCGCGTATCAGATATACTTTTAAACGAATACGAGGTTGATTCTTGGGGGAGAATCGACAATTTAGGGGAGGAAACCTTCATGATTACGGATCAAGAAAAAGGTCATCAACAACGGAAAAACATCCTTGAATCGACACAAGAAGTGATACACGAGGCACTTGATAAACTCGGGTATCCAGAAGAGATGTATGAGCTTTTAAAAGAGCCGCTTCGGATGTTGACCGTCCGCATCCCAGTACGCATGGATGATGGATCGACCAAGATATTCACTGGATACCGCGCTCAACACAACGATGCGGTCGGACCGACGAAAGGTGGAATTCGCTTCCATCCGAGCGTAACAGAAGTTGAAGTCAAGGCGTTATCGGTCTGGATGAGTTTGAAAGCCGGAATCGTGGACTTGCCTTACGGTGGAGGGAAAGGTGGAATCGTCTGTGATCCGCGTGAGATGAGTTTCCGTGAAATCGAGCGTTTGAGCCGCGGGTATGTTCGGGCAATCAGTCAATTTGTTGGACCGACAAAAGACATTCCTGCACCAGACGTGTTCACGAACTCACAAATCATGGCATGGATGATGGATGAATATAGCCGCATCGATGAATTCAACTCACCAGGCTTCATCACCGGGAAACCGCTTGTGCTTGGTGGCTCGCACGGACGTGAAACCGCAACGGCAAAAGGTGTGGCCATCATGATTCGGGAAGCGGCGCTCCGTCGCGGCATCGAGTTGAAAGGTGCGCGCGTCGTCGTTCAAGGGTTCGGGAACGCAGGAAGTTTCTTGTCAAAATTCATGCATGACGCCGGTGCAAAAGTGATCGCCGTCAGTGATGCATACGGTGCGATTCATGACGAGAACGGGCTCGATATCCCATATCTGCTCGACCGCCGCGACTCGTTCGGGACAATCTCGACACTGTTCAAGAACACGATCTCGAACAAAGAAATGCTCGAACTCGACTGCGACATCTTGGTCCCAGCCGCAATCGAGAACCAAATCACCGAGCTCAATGCCGACAACATCAAAGCGTCAATCGTCGTCGAGGCCGCGAACGGGCCGACGACGAACGAGGCGACTCGCATTTTGACGGAACGTGGCATCCTGCTCGTCCCAGATGTGCTTGCTTCGAGCGGCGGTGTGACGGTATCGTACTTCGAATGGGTGCAAAACAATCAAGGTTACTATTGGACGGAAGAAGAAGTCGAAGAGAAACTCGAAAAAGTACTCGTCCATTCATTTAATACCGTATACAATACATCGTCGGCCCGGAAAGTCGACATGCGCCTCGCGGCTTATATGGTCGGCGTGCGTAAGATGGCAGAAGCGTCACGGTTCCGCGGTTGGGTATAACAAAAGAGAGGGAAGACCTGAAACCAGGTCTTCCCTCTCTTTGATTACGACATTACACCGTTTCGCTCACGAAGCGTCTCGGCGATCGCTCGGCCGTGGAAACGTCCGTTCTCGATAAAAATCTTATTGGCATCATTTCCGGCCGCGACGACACCGGCGATGAACAAGCCGTCGACGTTCGTCTCGTAAGTCGTCTCGTCAAACGCCGGCACACCGGTCTCCTCATCGACTTGGACCCCGGCATCGGCGAACAGCCCATGGTCGGGCAAGTAGCCCGTCATGGCGAGGACGTGGTCGGTCTCGAGCCAATGTTCTGCACCATGCTGACGATAGACAACGTGATGCGGTTCGATCCGAACGATTTCCGCTTCGAGCTCAAGTCGCACCTTGTCGTGGCGAACAAGCGAGTCGAACGTCGGCAGCACCCACGGTTTGACGGACGGACTGTAGCCGTCTCCGCGATAGAGTACCGTGACGTAGGCGCCGGCCTTCTCAAGTTCGATGGCCGCATCGACGGCAGAATTTTTCCCGCCGATGATCGTGACATGTTGTCGAAAGAACGGGTGCGCTTCTTTGAAATAATGAGAGACGTGGGGTAGCTCTTCTCCAGGGACGTCCAACTTGCGAGGGCGTCCGTAGTAACCGGTCGCCAAAATGACATAGTCGGCTTGACGTGCTTTGGCGCCGTCTCGGTCGTGCCGTGACCGGACGACGAAACCGTTTTTTGTCTGTTCGACCGCTTCGACCGTTTCGAACGGATGAACGGTAAGTCCGGTCCGGCTGACGACTTCTCGATAATAGACGAGCGCGTCTTGACGGCGTGGTTTCAAATCTTTACAGATGAACGGAATATCTCCAATTTCGAGCAAGTTGGCAGACGAAAAGAATGTTTGGTGTGTCGGATACCGATAGATGGCGTCGACGATATTGCCGCGCTCGATAATCGTGCACGAGATGCCGATACGTTCCAATTCAATCGCCGCCGACAGTCCGCACGGTCCGGCGCCGACGACGATAGCGTGTTTATTCAAATGAAATCACCTCATCCCTCATTGTATGGAAGGACGAAACGGTTGGCAAGTCTCCAACTCATTGTTGGAAGCTGAAGCTATGCTCCATGACTGCTTGAGATGAACCTGCTTCGAGTTCGACAAGGAGACGGAGCCTTGCTTTTTGCGAGTTCAACCCGTTCGAGAAGATGATCCCTAGCTCTTTGAGTTGCTGACCACCGCCGACGTAGCCGTACACGTCTTGGACGATTCCGTTGAAACAACGGCTGACGATGACGACCGGCATCCGTTCGACGAGCAACTCGAGCGCGGGGACAATCGATGGAGGGACGTTTCCTTGACCGAGCACTTCGAGGACGAGCCCGTCATAGCCGAGTGCGAGCACGGCCTCAATTAAGTCCGGCTCCATTCCGGCGACTACTTTTAGCACCGCAACCCGCTTCGTGATCGCTGAAATCATCTTTGGTTGCTTCGTCGTCGGCTGGCCATAGATAAGGACGTGGTCTTTCGTCACCATGCCGACGTTTCCAAAGTGAACCGATTTAAACGTGTCGACCGAGGACGTGTGTGTCTTCGTGACGTTGAAGGCGGAATGGATTTCTCCGTTGAAGACGACGAGCACGCCTTTGCCGCGCGCGACATCACTTTGGGCGACCCGAAGCGCCGTGATGAGATTAAACTCGCCATCGGAACCGACCTCGTTCGACGAACGCATCGCCCCGGTCAAGACGATCGGGACGGGCGCACCGAGCGTGATTTGTAAGAAATAAGCCGTCTCCTCGAGCGTATCGGTCCCATGGGTGATGACGACCCCGTCATACGTGTCTTGCGTCAATTGTTGATTGATAAACTGGGCGAGTTCGAGCATTTTTTCAGGCGTCATATGCGGGGACGGGATGTTCGAGAAATGTTTTGTCGTGATGTTGGCGATATCCGTTGCTTTCGGCAACGTCGCATCGATCGGATTGACGTCACTTGGCATGACATGTCCTGACCCTGATTGGGACATGGCGATCGTGCCACCCGTATGGATGAGTAATAAATGATTCATAATAAACCTCCGACTTTTTTGTTCGTTTCTTCCAATTTCTAGGCGCAACCTACTTTTTCTTTCCTCTGTTTCAGTGTATGCTTAACGTTAGAAAGGAGAGATGCATCATGATTGCAATCGCCTTGTCTGCGGTTGCGCCAGGGTTTGCCCTTCTTTCCTACTTCTATCTCCGGCATGAATTAGAAGCGGAACCGCTCGGCTATGTGATCCGGTCGTTCGTCGCCGGGGCCATTCTCGTCTTTCCGATCATGTTCGTCCAGTATGCGTTCGTGGAAGAAGGCGTGCTTGTGGGCCCGTTTTGGAAAGCGTTCGTGGCCACCGCGCTATTAGAAGAGTTTTTTAAATGGTTCATGATTTATTATACAATATACATACATAAAGTCTTTGATGATTACTACGACGGGATTCTCTATGCGGTCGCCTGTTCACTCGGCTTTGCCACGTTAGAGAATTTTCTGTATTTATGGGTATACGATTCGATTGAGATCGCTATCTGGCGCGCCGTGCTGCCGGTGAGCGGCCATGCGTTGTTTGCCGTCGTCATGGGGTTTTGTCTCGGCCGAGCCAAACATTCCAATCATGAGCGGTTTTGGCTGTTTACCGCCGTCATGGCGGCCACATTGCTACATGGGATGTTCGATTATATTTTGCTCGTTGAGCCGTCAAACAAAATTCCAGCTGTCGTCTATATCGTCGTCCTGTGGATCGTCGCCTTATTACTCGTCCGCACAGCTAATCGTTCCAATCATCGCCAATATAAATAGAATAAAGGGGAATCGTTTCATGTTAAAAGTAGGTCAAGAGTTACGAGTGGAAGTCGAAGGGAGAAAAGAAGGGAAGACGAAGATTGCTGCCATCAACGATCAAATCGTCTGGATCGAGTCACCAAGTGAGACGGATACGTTAAAGACGTTCTTCTTACACGAAGAAGAGTCGATGCGCGTTTATTTTTTTAAAGGTGAAGAACAACTGTATGCATTCGACACGGTCATCTCAAAACGGTTAAGCGATGCCCAGTTGACGCTCCGCTATGCGTTCAAATTGCCAGACGAGAAGAAAATCAAGCGTGTGCAACGCCGTGAGTATTTACGGGTACCGGAGATGATTCAAGTGACCGTGTCCGCTGAAGACGGTCACTCTTTCCCATCTTTCGAAACGACGTCACTCGATGTGTCGGCTGGTGGTATGCGCATCATCGCCAACCGGGCCCCAGTCGCTGTCGACGATGCGATCATCGTCTCGTTCCATATCGATGACGAACGAGGTGTGCCACAAACGTTCCGCGTCAAAAGTCGACTCGTGCGCATTTATGAACAGACGATGAAACAAGAACTGTCGCTTCGCTTTGAAGAATTGCCTCACCGAGATCAAGAGACGATTTTACGTTATTGTTTCCGGGCCCAGCTCGAAGCAAGAAAACGGACGGGCTCTGTATTTTCTTCACGTTAAAAAACTGGTATGATGTTCTCGGAACAAATGACCGAGAGGAGGCGGGTATCGGGATGAGCCGATACCCAATTTTTATGAATAAACCGCTACAGATTGCATTAGATGGACCGGCTGGGGCCGGGAAGAGCACGATCGCGAAAACACTCGCCAAAAAATTAGGATACGTCTACATCGATACGGGCGCGATTTATCGCGCCGTCACATATCGCGCGCTCAAAGACGGTGTTGGTCTCGAAGATGGTCCGGAACTCGCTGACATGATTGGTAAGATGGACTTGCGGCTCGTCCCTTCAGAGAACGGTCAGCGCGTATTCGATGGCGCTGACGAAGTGACCGATGTCATCCGGACGAGCGAAGTGACGAACAATGTCAGCTTCGTCGCGCGTCAACCTGAAGTCCGGTCCGCGCTCATGGATTTACAACGCGATCTCGCGAGTAAAGGCGGAATCGTCATGGACGGGCGCGATATCGGTACGCACGTCTTACCAGACGCCGACTTGAAAGTGTTCATGACCGCAACGGTCGAAGAACGGGCCCGTCGCCGCCACGAGGAGAACGTATCGAAAGGATTGCCGAGCGACCTCGAACAATTACAACTCGAGATCGCTTTGCGCGACAAACGCGATTCGGAACGAGAAGTCGCCCCGCTTCGTCAAGCCGACGATGCACATTATCTCGATACGACCGAGCTGTCGATTGAAGGCGTCGTCGAGGCGATCGAGCACTTGATGAAGCAGGTGATTGAACGATGAAACCGCTCAATAATGGACCGTTCGGCATGTATCGTATTGCGGTAGGTGTCGTCAATATTATCCGCAGATTGAGCTTCCGCGTCGAGTATATCGGACGCGATCATGTCCCGCTCGAAGGTTCGATGATCGTCTGTTCGAACCATCAATCGAACTGGGATCCGGTGCTGCTCGCCGGGGCGATGCCAAAACAGCGGCAACTCCGTTTCTTTGCTAAGAAAGAGCTGTTCGAGGTCCCTGTGTTGAAACACATTTTGAATCGGGCCGGACAGATTCCCGTCTCACGGGGAGAAGGAGACCGTCAAGCGCTTCGGGTCGTCTTGCAAAAGTTGAAGGAAGACGAAGTCATCTCGATTTTTCCTGAAGGAACGCGGTCGAAAGACGGTACGCTCGGCAAAGCACAGGCGGGTGTCGGATTCTTCGCGCTCCGGTCGGACGCTTCAGTATTGCCGATTGCCATCGTTGGCTCATATAAGTTCCGTTCCAAGCTGAAAGTCGTTATCGGGAAACCGGTCGATTTAAGTGGCTTGAAAGCTGAGAAAGCGGGCGCTCAAGTAGCCGCCGACTTGATCATGGCGGAGATTGGTAAGCTGTACAGCCAGCATTCACGGAACGTTCGTTAATTTCAGGTTTAATCTATTGCTAGGAGAGGAACAAACGTGATAACACCTTGACAAATCTTTTGAATTATAAGAAGTTTATACTAGGTGTAAGCGCCTCAGGCGCTCCTTTTTGTACTCATCGTGAGGGGGTAGTGTTGGAATGGTCGAAGAAATGAAAGATATGCCTGATTTTGAAATCAATCGAGGTCAAATTGTGACCGGTACCGTCGTTAAAATCGAGGACAAGCAAGCTTTAATCGATATCGGTTATAAAACCGAGGCAATTTTACCAATCAGCGAAGTATCAAGCATGCATTTAGACGATTTAAACGAATCACTCCATGTTAACGACGAAATCCGGGTCAAAGTGAAAAAGGTAACGGACGAAGAAGTGGTCGTTTCGAAAAAAGACGTGGATGCTGAGGCAGCTTGGGATCAAATCGTCGAAAAATTCGAATCCGGCGAAGTGTTCGAAGTCATGGTAAAAGACAAGGTGAAAGGTGGACTTGTCGTTGACATTGGCATCCGTGGATTTATCCCGGCTTCGCTCGTCGAGAACCATTTCGTCGAAGACTTCTCATCTTACTTGAATAAACCGATTACGGTTAAAGTCGTCGAGATGGACCGCGAGAAAAATCGCGTCATCTTGTCGCATAAAGCGGTCGCCGAAGCGGAAATGAGCGCCAAGAAAGCGGAGACGCTCGAATCGCTCGAGGTCGGTCAAATCATTGAAGGGACAGTCCAACGTCTCACAGATTTCGGTGCGTTCGTCGACATCGGCGGCGTCGATGGCCTCGTCCACATTTCGGAGATGGCACATAGTCGGGTTGAGAAACCGAGCGATGTTGTGACTGAAGGAGACAAAGTCAAAGTGAAAGTACTTGGACTTGACCTCGACAATGAGAAAGTGAAGTTGTCGATTAAAGAGACGCAACCAGGACCGTGGGAATCGGTGGAAGGCCAAATTCAGCCGGGCGACGTGATTGAAGGGAAAGTCAAACGTCTCGTCACGTTCGGTGCGTTCGTCGAAGTGGCGCCGCAAGTCGAAGGTTTGCTTCATATCTCGCAAATTGCGAATCGACACATCGCGACACCATCTGAAGTCTTGTCGGAAGGCCAAGAAGTGACCGTGAAAGTACTCGACGTTCATCTTGACGAGAAGAAAATCTCGCTCTCGATGCGCGCGCTCGAGTCGAGCGATTCATCACGTGGCGACGCGGATCAATCGTTGCTCGACGAGTATAGTGACCAAGGAGGTTTCTCTGTCTCTGAATTGACAGGAGACGAGACCTCGGACGATTCTAAATAAGATGATCGTTCAAGCGGGAGCCGGACTCCCGCTTCTTTTTGTATGGTCACAGAAATTCGCCTGTGATATGATAGTACAGTTGCAATGAGAAACGATAGACTTGTTGAATGAAAATTAGAGAGGTGTTTATATGGGAATTCCAGCAGTGGCCATCGTAGGCCGCCCGAATATTGGGAAATCCACGATTTTTAACCGGATTATCGGAGATCGCGTGTCGATCGTCGATGATAAGCCCGGTGTAACCCGCGACCGCATTTATGGGACGGGTGAGTGGTTGAACCGTAAGTTTCATTTAATCGACACAGGTGGAATCGAGGTCGGCGATGAGCCGCTCCTCGTTCAAATGCGGCATCAGGCCGAGCTTGCGATCGATGAGGCGGACGTCATCGTCTTCATGGTGAACGGACGCGAAGGTATTACAGCAGCAGACGAAGAAGTGGCGAACTTGTTGTTCCGATCCAACAAACCGGTCGTATTGGCCGTCAACAAAGTCGACAACTTCGAGATGCGCGAACTCATGTATGAGTTCTATTCACTAGGATTCGGTGATCCGTTCCCGATTTCAGGCACCCACGGTCTCGGTCTCGGGGACTTGCTCGACAAAGTGCTCGAACTGGCTCCAGACAAAGACGATTATGAGTACAACGAAGAAGTCATCCAGTTCTCGCTCATCGGACGTCCGAACGTTGGGAAATCGAGCTTGACGAACGCGATTCTCGGTGAAGAACGCGTCATCGTCTCGGACATCGCGGGGACGACTCGTGATGCGATCGATACACCGTTCACACGGGATGGGCAAGAATACGTCATCATCGATACGGCCGGGATGCGCAAACGCGGAAAAGTATATGAATCGACCGAGCGCTACAGTGTCATGCGGGCTCAAAAAGCGATCGAACGCTCGAACGTCGTTCTCGTCGTCATCGACGGTGCAGAAGGAATCATCGAGCAAGACAAACGCGTAGCCGGCCTCGCCCACGAAGCGGGGAAAGCGATCGTCCTCGTCGTCAACAAATGGGACGCTGTCGCCAAAGACGATAAGACGATGAAGAAAATGGAAGAGAAGATTCGTAAAGAATTCTTGTTCCTTGACTACGCACCGATTGTATTTTTGTCGGCACTCACTTCGAAACGCTTGCAAACTTTACTCCCGGTCGTCAAAGAAGTGGCCGATTCACATCGTCGTCGCATCTCGACGAGCGTGTTGAACGACGTCATCGTCGACGCAGTTGCGATGAATCCGACACCGACGGACAAAGGACAACGGCTTAAGATTAATTACGCGACGCAAGTGGCCATCGAGCCGCCGACGTTTGTGTTGTTCGTCAACGACCCAGAGTTGCTTCACTTCTCCTACAAACGTTATCTAGATAATCAGATTCGCCGCGCATTTGATTTCACAGGTACACCGATTCATATCGTGGCTCGTCAGAAAAACCAGTAATGGGGGTGCCTTCTATGGCAAAAGTAGCTGTCATCGGTGCAGGGAGCTGGGGAACGGCGATCTCGCTCGTCCTCGCTGACAACGGACATGATGTCCTGCTCTATGGACGTGAAGCAGACCACGTTCATGAAATCAACACAGTCCACACGAACTCGACGTATCTGAAAGATGCACCGTTGCCGACTTCGATTTTAGCGACGACAGATTTGGCGGAAGCGGTCAGCGGCCGCCCCATCATATTCCTCGTCGTCCCGAGCTCGGCGATTCGTCCGGTGTCGCGTGAGTTGAACGCGCTCCTTACGGAACCGGCCATCATTGTCCATGCCGCCAAAGGGATTGAACCGAAGACCCACAAACGTCTCTCGGAAATCATCGCTGAAGAGATCGACCCGACGAAACGTCGGGCGATTGGTGTCTTGACCGGACCTACGCATGCCGAGGAAGTGGCCGTCCGCAAATTGACGACCATCACCATCGCTTGCGAGGACTTAGACGTGGCCGATGAGATTCAAGAGCTGCTCACGAATGATCAGTTCCGTGTGTATTTGAATTCGGACGTCATCGGGGCCGAATATGGGGGTGCACTTAAAAATATCATCGCGCTCGCCGCAGGGATGACAGATGGGCTCGGCTATGGTGATAACGCTAAAGCTGCTCTCATGACGCGTGGGATTGTCGAAATCGCGCGTCTCGGAGTCAAACTCGGTGCCAACCCGGCGTCGTTCTCTGGTTTGACGGGAATCGGTGATTTAATCGTCACGGCCACGTCTCAGCACAGCCGTAACTGGCGTGCCGGTAACGCGATCGGTCGCGGCGAGAAGCTCGAGGACGTGCTCGGTCAAATGGGCATGGTCGTCGAAGGAGTTCGTGCCTGTGAGGCAGCGCATACGCTCGCTCGGGAAGCTGGTGTCGAGATGCCGATTACGGAAGCCCTTTACAATGTCTTGTTCGAAGGCAAGAGTCCGCATGATGAAGTACAGAAGTTGATGAGACGACCGCAAAAACATGAGATGGAGGAAGTTTTCCATTTCGAAGGCGGAGAAGAGCAAAGGGACTGACGTTTTCGTTCAGTTCCTTTGTTTTTTTTGCTACACTAATGTACGGGGCTAGAATTAAAGAGAAAGTCGAGGGGATAGACGTGACACCGTCACTCATCAAAATGTGGATCTCATTCGCGGGAATCGGGGCTTTCGCCATCGCCGCGCTCATGGTGGCCATCAGTCATACGAAACTTACAGGATGGTTCGCGGTGCTGGTCCGCAGTATCGCATTCGTCATTTTTTTGTTCGGAACGATTATTATGATTTACGTGGTCGCTTCAGGGCCGACAGGAGGATAAGACGTGAAACGGATTTTGTTAGTTGTTAGTTTTTTGGCGGTCAGCGTGCTCAGTGGATGTATGTTTCCGGAATCAAACCGCGTCGATAACGTACCGTATGAAGATCAATTAAAATCGGTTCAGACGGCCGTCGACTCGTTTAAAGCGACCACCGGTGTCTTGCCGATAAAAACGAAACCGGCGGAGACGCCACTCATGGAACGTTATCCGATCGAATTTTCACGTCTCGTGCCTGGGTATTTGGCTGATCCCCCGACAAATAGTTTCGAGGGTGGAGGCTTGTTTCTTTATGTGCTCGTTGACGCCGAGACAAAGCCGACAGTTAAACTGATTGACCTTCGCGTGACAGAACGGTTGCAAACGTTGCAGACCAATATCAATTCGTTTCGGGTGAAAGAAGGGAAATATCCGTTCAAAGCATCGCTTGGAAAGAACCAGTTCACCATTGACTACGATCTTGTTTTCGTCTCGGAAGAACCGACCGTCCCGAGTCCGTATACCGAAAACGAGTTGCCGATTTATGTCGATGGGTCGGGACAATTATTTGTGGATTACCGCGCCGACCTCGAGGTTGCGCTCGAGAACACGGATGTAGAACCGAAAGTGGGAGAGGACATTCGGTATTTGCTCTATAATGACTCCCCATTCGCACCTGCTTATTCCCAAGGGTATACGATTAATGAACAAGGCAATGTCGAATTTTTAAACAACTGATTGATGAAGGTGCCTGTTTCTGACCTTTTCACTTAAAAAATGTTGTCATATCAACGTTTGTACGATATGATTAATCCCGTAAACTCTCTGTGAGAGGAGGTGAATCGTGATGAACAAAACTGAATTGATCCAAGCAGTTACCGAGAAAGCCGAAGTGTCTAAAAAAGACGCTACGAAAATCGTAGAAGCTACGTTTGAATCAATCACTGAAGCACTCCAAAACGGTGAGAAAATTCAATTGATCGGTTTCGGTACTTTTGAAGTTCGTGAACGTGCTGCCCGTAAAGGTCGCAACCCACGTACGAAAGAAGATATCGAAATTCCAGCGAGCAAAGTTCCTGCCTTCAAAGCAGGCAAAGCGCTCAAAGACGCGGTCAAATAATGGGCATTACATAAGTCGCCGAAAGGCGGCTTTTTTTGTATTGGAAAGCGAGTTCACATGGAGTGAATGTGACAAAAATGTGCTATACTATGTCAGAATGACAACGAAAAGGACGAGGGGGGATAGCATGGAACAGATGACATACGAAACCGTTGTCACCGACCTTGCTCGTCAAATCGAAGAACGCATGAACCATCCGTATTTGACGAGACACGGGATTGTGCCCGCAGTCGACATGCCTTTACTTCGTTGGATGGTCGAGATGATTGAAATTGAATCGAATCAACAACGTCAGCTCGTGCTTGCAACATATTTCGCACACCAAGCACTCGAACTTCATGATCAAGTAAAGGATTGTCCGAACGGGTCGCTCGAACGACAACTGAAAGTGCTCGCCGGTGACTATGCATCGGCTCAATTTTATAAATTCTGGCACTGTTTCCTGCCGACTACAGCAATCGCTTCGGTCGGTCGGTCCAACTCGTCAATGGGGCGAAGTGCACGATGGCACTCGAAACGGAAGTACCTGTCACGACATGGATGGAAGCGAACTTCGGATTGATTAAAACGTTTTCTGAAGTAATTGGTCAAGTTTACTTGACCACATATGGAAAAGCGATCATCGAACGAAAGGCGACAGTACTGCGCCAAGATCAACGAGAACAGCTATCGACGCTTCTGGCGCATGCTGTCGCTTAGAACGGAAAGGATGTTACGTATTGCAACCGAAAGAAAAAGAGCAAAAAGTATATGACGTGTTTCAATCAATTTCACCGAGCTACGATACGATGAACTCGATCATCAGCTTCCGTTTGCATAAATGGTGGCGAAGAGCGACGATGCGTCGCATGCAAGTGTTCCCGGGCGCGAAATGTCTCGACGTCTGCTGCGGGACGGCAGACTGGACAATCCAACTCGCCGAGGCGGCTGGGAATACCGGCGTGGTCAAAGGGCTCGATTTCTCCGAGAACATGCTTGCGGTCGGGAAAGAAAAAGTGACAGACTATCCGACGATCGAACTTATCCATGGTAACGCGATGGCATTGCCGTTCGGGGATCACTCTTTCGATTACGTGACGATTGGCTTCGGTCTTCGCAACGTACCGGATTACATGACGGTCTTACGCGAGCTACACCGTGTCTTAAAACCAGGGGGAACGGTCGTCTGCCTCGAGACAAGCCAGCCGACGGCACCACTGTTCAGCCAATTATACCGTTTATACTTCGGCTCGATCATGCCGCTATTCGGTAAAGTGTTTGCCGGTTCGTATGATCAGTACAAATGGCTTCAAGAATCGACCGATCAATTCCCGGACCGGTTGACATTAAAACGCATGTTTGAAACGGCAGGATTCGAACAAGTCGAAGTGAAGGCGTTTTCTGGCGGTGCGTGTGCCATGCATTTAGGAAAGAAGTGGTGACCGATGTCTTTGAAGCGACTTTATCGCCACATGAACCGAGAAATCGAGCACATCGACCGGTTCTTGTCGACGCGGGTCCACACGGATCACCCGGTCATCGAGGCGGCCTCGAAGCAGCTGCTTGATGCGGGCGGGAAGCGGATCCGTCCGGCATTCGTCCTGCTCAGTGCCGGGTTCGGACAAGAGAAAGATATCCGCTTGACGAAAGTCGCAGCGAGTCTGGAACTGATTCACATGGCTTCACTCGTTCATGACGATGTCATCGACGATGCCACGCTTCGGCGCGGTAAACCGACTGTCATGGAACGCTATGACGAGCGTGTCGCGATGTATACAGGGAATTCGTTGTTCGGTGAAGCCATCCGGCTCGTATCTGAGGTCGACTCGCCGCACGTGATGAAAATCATGGCGGATACGATGGAGCTGATTTGCATTGGCGAAATCAATCAGATACAAGATCAATACGATTGGGGACAATCCCCGAAACGCTATCTTGACCGAATCGCCCGAAAGACGGCGCTGTTAATTGAGACGAGTTGTGCGGCTGGTGCGGTCGTCGCGGGAGCTTCCCCTGATGTCGTCAAGCAATTAAGGTTGTTCGGGTATGATATTGGCATGGCGTTCCAGATGACGGACGACCTGCTCGATTTCACCGCGAAAAGTTTTCAGCTTGGAAAGCCGGTCGGAGAAGATTTGAAGCACGGCCATAAAACGTTGCCGCTTTTCTATTCAGCGGAAGACCCTGAATTCTTTGGTCGGTTGCAACAAGTCAACCAGTCGTCTGATTACGCGACGACCCATAAGCTTGTTCGAGAAGTACAACGCAACGGAACGCTCGAGCGTAGCCAACGGACGATTGACCGATACGTGAAGCGGGCGATTCAACGTCTCGATGGTTTGCCGGACGTACCGGACAAGCGTTCGCTTATTGAAATCGCCGAGTATATCGGAAAACGAAAATGGTAACAACCCCCTTGTAAACCCTTTCAATAATGGAGACGACCGTGTAAACTAATAAAGTACATGGTACACATATTGATTTAGGGGGATTAGGGGAATGGAAAAAACATTTTTAATGGTAAAACCGGATGGAGTGAAACGCGGTCTGATTGGGGAAATCATTTCGCGCTTTGAAAACAAGGGATATACAATGAATCGTCTTGAGCTATTGACGCCATCGGTTGAAGTCGCACAATCGCATTATGCGGAGCATAAAGAAAAGCCGTTCTTTGGAGAGCTTGTCGAATTTTTAACGTCTGGTCCTGTCGTGGCGATGGAGTGGGAAGGCGAAAATATCGTCGCCGTCTCTCGGTTGATGATCGGGAAGACGAACCCGCTTGACGCGCAACCTGGAACGATTCGTGGCGATTTGGCCTCGACGATGTCACAAAACGTCATCCATGGTTCAGACAGCGTGGAGAGCGCAGAGCGTGAATTATCACTCTGGTTCGCCACTGAAGCATCACACGTTTGATGACGATAAAAGGGACGGGGGCCTCCTGTCCCTTTTTCTATTGGAATTGAAGGCTTTCGAATATTTTGGTACGACGTGATCTAGGAAAAGAGAAAGAATTGAGGTTGGAACTGGTGATAAATGATTATGCCATCTTCGTGAAAAAATTTTATTTGAAGTCGGGGATCGACTTAAACCTGTATAAAGAGGCCCAGATGAAGCGGCGCATGATTGCGCTTCGCGAGAAGAAAGGGTACGCCACGTTTATCGAATACTTTAAAGCGATGGAGTCGGACCGAGGGTTGTACGATGAATTTTTGGATCGTATGACCATCAACGTGAGCGAGTTTTATCGAAATCCCCTCCGCTGGCAGCAACTCGAAACAGATATTTTACCTGAACTCATCCGTAAAAACCAAGGCAAATTACGCGTCTGGAGCGCCGCCTGTTCAACCGGGGAGGAACCGTATTCTTTGGCGATGCTGTTATCAAAACATTTGTCACCCGCCCAATTCACGATCACGGCGACTGACTAGATGACGTGGTGATCGAAAAAGCGAAACAAGGCAAGTATCATGAACGGGCGCTCGTCGATTTACCAACCGATTTTCGGCAACGTTATTTCACGCGCCGAGGGGATGACTTTTACATCACGGAAGACATCAAAAAATTGGTGACGTTCAAAAAACATAATTTACTGGCCGATGTGTATGAAAGAAACTTCGATTTAATCGTCTGTCGCAACGTCTTAATTTACTTTACCGAAGAAGCGAAAGAAAAAGTGTATAAATCGTTCCATCGTTCGCTTCGTCCTGGCGGTGTGCTTTTTGTCGGAGGCACCGAACAAATCTTTCAACCGAAGCGTTATGGGTATAAGATGAAACAAAGCTTCTTCTACGAAAAATTTGAAGAGTGAGGTGGCGCATATGCGTTATTTGACGGCAGGTGAATCGCACGGACCCGGACTGACGATGATTATCGAAGGTGTTCCGGCAGGTCTTGAGGTCGATGTGACAGCAATTAACAAAGAACTCGCGAAACGGCAGTCCGGCTACGGACGTGGCCGTCGCATGCAAATCGAATCAGACCACATCGATGTGAGGGCCGGAATTCGTCACGGATTGACGACGGGGGCCCCTATTTCGTTTTGGATCGAGAATAAAGATCATACCCACTGGCGGAACGTCATGCAGGCCGAACCGATCGACGCGGACCTAGAAATCAAACGCCGCGTCGTCCGGCCACGACCAGGACATGCCGATCTTGTCGGTGGCCTAAAATATGACCATCGCGACCTGCGCGACGTCCTTGAGCGGTCGAGCGCACGTGAGACGGCGGCCCGAGTTGCCGTCGGTGCCCTCAGCAAACAATTACTCGCTGCCGTTGGGATGTCGTTCGTCAGCTATGTGAAAGTGATCGGCGGGATTGAGGCTGACTCATCATACGAGTCGCTCGACTTATTGCGCGCCACAATCGAGGCGTCACCGGTCCGGACGATGGACGAGACGGCGGGTCAGGCGATGATGCGACGAATCGATGAAGCGAAAGCAGCGGGTGACTCGCTTGGCGGTGTCGTCTGTACGGAAGTGCACGGCGTCATCCCAGGCCTCGGTTCATATGTCCAATATGACCGTAAACTCGATGCGGCGATTGCCCGCGCCGTCATGAGCGTCAACGCGATCAAAAGTGTTGCATTCGGGGACGGATTTGAGATGGCGTATCGTCCAGGATCGGAAGTGATGGACCCGATTGCATATGATGCGAACGGATATACGCGATTAAGCAATCATCTTGGTGGTTTTGAAGGCGGCATGACCACAGGTATGCCAATTGTTTGTTCGGCCGTGATGAAGCCGATTCCGACGCTCTACAAACCGCTTCAATCCGTCGATATCGACACAAAAGAGACGTTTCTAGCGCAAATCGAACGTAGTGATGCCTGTGCCGTCCCGGCCGCCTCGCTCGTCGTCGAGGCCGTCATCGCATTCGAACTCGCTCGTGAACTATGCGAGACGTTTGGACATGATACCGTCGGACGCATTCAATCGCGCGTCGAGGCGTATCGCGAGGAGATTCGAACATGGTGACGATTCGTGTGAACGCCTCGATTCCGTACGACATCACAATTGATCATGGGGAAGACTGGCTTGATCGTGTACCATATTTCAAATGCTCCTCTATTTGGGTCATTACGGATGAGACGGTTGATCGGCTACATGGAACCGCATTCCGACAACGTCTTGAAACGAGACAGCGTCCCATCGTTTGGTCGGTCGTCCGCCCTGGCGACGGATCGAAATCCCTTACAATGATTGAACGACTAGTCACGGATGGATTAACGTCTCATTGTGACCGTGACACGCTCGTTATTGCTTTTGGTGGCGGGATGGTCGGTGATTTGGCCGGCTTTTTAGCGAGCGTCTATATGCGCGGTGTGCGTTACATACAAGTCCCGACGACGATCCTCGCTCACGACTCGGCCGTCGGCGGAAAAGTCGCGGTCAATCATCCGCTCGCGAAAAATGCGATCGGGGCTTTTTATCAGCCAGCGGGCGTGCACTATAATGTCGACCGTCTCGAGACGTTGACGGACCGAGATGTATTGAGCGGACTCGGCGAGTTGATTAAACACGCCTACTTGTCACGATACGTCCTTGGGCACTCGTTCGAGGACGACCTGTTCACTGCGCTCGCCCAAGGGCCACTCGAGTGGGAAGCGTGGCTCGTCCGTGGGATTGAAGTAAAACGACGGATCGTCGAGGCCGATGAACGAGAACAAGGCGTACGGGCATGGCTAAACTTTGGCCATACGTTCGGCCATGCGCTCGAATCGGTCGAGGCTTATCGATTGACGCACGGGGAGGCCGTCCTATATGGGATGGTATATGCGTTCCTGGTCGGCGGGGACGTCACACGCGCGAAAGCGCTCGCCGGATTCCTGAAGCAGCTAGCGATCACGCCGATCGTCTGGCAGCCGTTCGAGACGTATCTCGAGGTGATGGGCCACGATAAAAAAAATCGGAGTGGACGGATTCGCTTCGTCCTACTCGGTGAAGACGTGACCGTGGCGAGCGTCACGACCGAGCGCCTCGTCAAAGCATACGAACAGCTGAAAGGATGGTTTTAAGATGGGATTGAACGGAGTCATACGCGTACCGAGCGATAAGTCGATCACGCACCGGGCGTTATTGCTCGGGGCCGTGGCGCACGGACAGACGACAGTGTACGACCCGCTCCTCGGTGAGGATTGCCGGTCGACGCTCGAAGCGATCCGTCGCTTGGGCGCACAAGTCGATGAACAAGCGGACCGTCTGGTCATTACCGGTAGCCCTTCGCTCACGCCGGCGAAACTCGATTGCGGAAATTCCGGTACGACGATGCGTCTCATGGCGGGATTACTTGCCGGCATCGCCGGTACGTTCACGCTCACCGGCGATGCCTCGCTCTCAAAACGTCCGATGCGTCGCGTGACGGACCCGCTCCGGAAAATGGGTGCTGACCTCGAAGGGGACTTCGCTCCAATCTCGATTCACGGAGGGGCGCTAACGGGCATCGATTACACATTGCCTGTCGCAAGTGCACAAGTGAAATCGGCCATCCTATTGGCCGGCCTGCGTGCGGACAGCCCGACGGTCGTGCGCGAGCCGGTCTTATCAAGGGACCATACCGAACGCATGCTGCCACTGTTTAACGGACAGATTGAAATCAGTCTGATGATGGGATTCGAACGATTCGATTGTCGCCGTCCGTTTTGACAGGCGCGACAGTGGCCGTACCGGCCGACCCGTCCTCGGCCGCTTTTTGGTGGGCCGGAGCCGCGCTCGTCCCGGGAAGTCGGGTCACGACGACAGACGTCTGCATGAACGAGACACGAATCGGGTTCTTACGTACGCTCGAGCGGATGGGAGCACGTATCGAAGTGACGAACGTCCGTGCGCTCGGGGAAGAAGCGGTCGGTGATGTGACGGTGTCGACGAGTACACTCAACGGCATCCGATTGGAAGGGGACGCCATCCCCCACCAAATTGATGAGCTTCCTTTGTTTGCGCTTGTCGCCTCACAGGCGATCAGCCCTTCGTCGGTCCGTGGCGCAAGTGAGCTTCGCGTGAAAGAGACAGACCGGATTCAGACGGTCGTGCAAGAACTTTCTGTGCTCGGGGTCGACATACGAGAGACGGAGGATGGATTCGACGTATACCCGAGCCGTTTGCATGGGGGACATGTCTCTTCACATGGCGATCACCGTTTAGCAATGATGTTACAAATCGCGGACTTATTGACGACGGATCGCGTAATGATCGAACACGTCGAGGCGGCTGACGTCAGTTATCCGAGATTCCGTGACGATTTACAACGCCTCGACCGTGAGATAGAATAACGTCAATATGAGTATCCGGTAGGAGGAATAATGACGATGTTAGACGAAACAGAATTAAACCATATCATTCAAATGCTCGAAAAGGGCGAGACGGAGCATGCCCTCATGCATCTCGAATCGCTCGAGAAGGAGGGCTCGGACGAGGACCGTCTGGCCATTGCTGACCTCTACCTCGAACTCGGCCTCGCCGATCGGGCTGTCAAGTTGCTTGCCGCGTTATATGTCGATTATGCGGGCAATCCGCACGTCGCCTTATCGCTCGCCGAGGCCTACTTGGACAGTGACCGTGAAGAAGAGGCGATTGCCGTCCTCGAGAAAATCGATGCGACAGACAAGGAAGCACATATGCGTAGCCTCGTCCTCCTCGCCGATTTATATCAGTCGCAAGGTTTAGATGAGGTCGCCGTCAAAAAATTGATGGAGGCGCTCGAGACAAACCCCGACGAACCGCTCCTTATTTATGGGCTTGCCGAGTTATATGCCTCGATCGGGTCGTTCGAACAGGCTGTCCCGCTCTATGCGCGCTTGCCGCACTTAAGCTTGCCGGAAGAACTCGACTATCAAGCCGATTATGCTGAGGCGCTCACGATGGTCGGGTCGTTCGAAGAAGCGCTCGATAAGTATGAGAAAGCGGTAGACCGCAACTTGAACACTGTATTCGGTCATGCCATGACAGCACATCGGATCGGTCGTGACGAAATCGCCGTCAAACAGTTCGAGTCGCTTCGTTCGATGGACCCTGATTTCACATCGCTTTATCTGCCTTATACGGAAGCGCTCGCCGAGCTCGGTCGGTTCGATGAGGCGCTCGAAGTGATCGGTCAAGGAATCGACCGTGACGACTATAACGACGAGTTGCGTACGGTGAAAGCGAAGCTGCTCTTAAAGCAAGCTCGGACGGACGAGGCGGTCGTGGAACTGCGTGAAGCGCTTGCGTTGAACCCGGAGTCGCTTCAGGCGACGGAACTGCTCTTATCGGTCTTATTCGAATCAGGGGACATGGAGGCCGTGCTCGAGACGATTGATGCGCTCGAAGAGCATTCCACATCGCCGCTCATGACCTGGTATAAGGCAAAAGCCGCCTATGAACTTGAAGATTTTGATTTGGCTGTCACGTTATATGGATCAATTGAGCAAGTTTATAAAGAGGACGTGTCATTTGCCATCGAATGGGCTACACTGTTGATAGAAGAAGGACATCGTGATCAAGCGCAACGAGTGCTCGAGCAAACGCTTGCGCTCATTGTCGACGTCGAAGACCGCCAAGCTCTCGAGGAGCGGCTCGAACGATTGATGGACCACAATTAAACGATACAAAGGAGATGGGGTCATATGGTCGAGCGGAAAAAAAAATTCTTAAAGCGATTCCTCGCTCATCATACGCTTCGCAAACGAGAAGCCAAGTGGATTATCGACTACTGGCTAAGACATCCAGAAAAACTCGGGAACGTTCATTTCGTCACGAACGCGTCGGTCTCACCGCGTAGCCTGATTATGACGGCATATGGATTTGACGGGGAACCGTTCCGTTACCGCCGGGGTGACCTCATCACGGTCAATCCCGAGAAGGCCTATCACGACATCAGGCTCCACGATGGGGCCATCTACGTGGAATTGAACTTTCAAGGCATGATGATCGATGAGATGTGGATTGACATCGTTGAACTGAACCCGTTCGAACCCGTGGCCGAAATCAAAGACGAAGTAACGACGTCCGCCCAGACCGTCATCCGCGCCTCGGTCGCCCAATTCGAGGAAGAACGATTGCTCATCGAAATCGATAAGGCGCTCGACCGGCGCGATGAGAAACTATTCCGTAACTTGACAAGTCAGCTGCATCAAGTACGAGCCTCAAAATTATTTTAGTAAAAACAAGCGCTTCCGTTATGGGATGCGCTTGTTTTTTGGTATATTAATGACGTAGAAATACACAATAATTTCACATTTCGTTCATAAGTTTCGCACAGGGAACGTTTGTAGGTACGCTACAATGAAAATGATGATGTATGTCATGAGGAGAGGAGGAGGAAGATGAGGTTCGATGGCATAGACGCGATGAAGTCGCTGACGGAACGCCAATACGTCGACACGCTCGTCGTCCCACTCGTCGAACTAGCGTTTGATGAGGAAATGGTGCGTAAAGCAGAAGGGAACGAAGTCATTCAAGCGGTGGCACTCGAGACCGAACGCCAGCTATCCGGACGGACGATGCTCAGTCCGAGCGCCAGTTATGTCGACGTGGATGCGGGCCTTGCGCTTGCCAAGAAGATTCGTGAGCAGGCGACGGCATCGGGGTTCTCTCACGTGTTATTCATCTCCTCGGATTTGCGTTTCAAAGACTTTGAACTGCCGATTATTTTTGTTCCACCGCTTGCTTTAAAAGGCATGTCTGGCGAACAGTCGCATACGATGGTTCAAAATTTTGTGACACAAGTCATTACCGAGCTTTCGAGCCGTTGGATGGCGACATGAAGCGGTTGACGTGGAGGTTTTATTGATATACTATTTTGTTGAGTGAGAAATTTTTGTGAAGAATGCATAAAGAATTATGGGGTTATGCACACGAATGAGGGGGGAACGAAATGGCTCAAAATGGGTCAAAAGTCACACGCCGTCAGTTCTTAACGTATACGTTGACTGGTGTAGGTGGCTTTATGGCGGCAACATTGATCAGTCCGATGGTCAACTTTGCGATCGATCCGGTCTTAAAAAAATCGGGTGCGGGCGATAAAGTAAAAGTCATCAGTCTCGATGACATCACGACTGAGCCGCAACGTGTCGACTTTAAAAAACAAACGCAAGATGCTTGGTATGAATTTGAAGAAACACTTTCAGCATGGGTATTCAAAGATGAGAGTGGCGAAATCATCGCCTTGTCTCCGATTTGTACGCACCTTGGTTGCCAAGTAGGATATGGTGGAGACCCGACTCGACCGACAGAATTCTTCTGTCCGTGTCACTTCGGTCGTTATGAGAAAGATGGAACGAACATTCCTGGTACGCCTCCAACTGCTCCGCTTGCGCGCTATGAAAAAGAAGAAAAAGACGGCTTCCTATACTTGGGCAGTCCAGTCGCACAATTGTGAGAGGGGGAATAGTCGATGTTACAAAAAATTTATGATTGGGTCGATGAACGCGTCGACATCACGCCATTATGGCGCGACATCGCTGACCATGAAGTTCCAGAACACGTCAACCCTGCCCATCACTTTTCAGCATTTGTTTATTGCTTCGGCGGTCTGACGTTCTTCACGATCGTGATTCAAATTCTGTCGGGGATGTTCTTGACGATGTACTACGTACCAGACATCATCAACGCGCACGCGTCTGTGTACTATCTTCAAAACGAGATCGCACATGGACAAATCGTTCGTGGGATGCACCATTGGGGCGCATCAGTCGCCATCGTCATGTTGTTCTTACATACGCTCCGCGTATTCTTTACCGGGTCGTATAAGAAACCACGCGAACTCAACTGGGTCGTCGGAGTACTCTTGTTCTTCGTCGTCTTGGCGCTCGGTCTTACAGGTTACTTGTTGCCTTGGGATATGAAAGCGTTGTTCGCTACGAAAGTTACGCTTCAAATTGCCGAAAGTGTCCCGGTCATTGGTGGTATCGCCAAAACGCTTCTCGCCGGTGGTGAGATCGTCGGCGCACGGACGCTCACGAACTTCTTCGCCATTCACGTCTTCTTCTTACCGGCGGCCTTGTTCGGACTCCTCGGAGCCCACTTCTTGATGATTCGTAAACAAGGGGTATCTGGACCGCTATAAGCCGATTCGAAGACAAAAAGGAGGAGAAACGATATGCATCGCGGTAAAGGGATGAAATTTGTAACCGACTCTCGAGTAGGAATCTCGAATCGGAAACAAAATATTGCAAAAGACTACTCAGAGTATCCAGGGCGCACCGAAGCGTTCTGGCCGAACTTCTTGTTAAAAGAGTGGATGGTCGGTTCGGTCTTCTTGATCGGATTCATCGCTTTGACGATTGTCGAGGCACCACCGCTCCAGAATATCGCCGATCCAACGAACACGTCATACATTCCGCTTCCGGACTGGTATTTCTTGTTCTTGTATCAATTGCTCAAATATCAATTCGCAGCAGGGGACTGGATCTTGCTTGGAACGGTTATCGTGCCAGGGCTTGCCTTCACGGCGCTCTTGATCGCACCTTGGCTTGACCAAGGACTCGAACGCCGTCCGGCAAAACGTCCGGTTGCGATTAGTTTCATGTTACTTGGTATATTGTCGATTATGTACTTGACATGGGAGTCAGTCCAAACGACACATTGGGATCAAGTTCATGAGCAAGGAATTTTGGAAGTACCGGGCGAAGGGCCTGAAATTGATACAGCCGCACCGGGCTACGAGATTTACTCGGCTCAGTCTTGTGTGAACTGTCACGGTCAAAACCTTGAAGGGGGAGCAGCTGCTCCAGCACTCGTCGGGACAAAGTACACAGCCGAAGAAATCGCGGACATCGCAGTGAACGGTATTGGCACGATGCCACCCGGCCAGTGGGACGGTTCGGATGAGGACCTCAAAGCTATGTCCGAATTCATCGCGTCATACGGTGAAGGTGGCGAAAATAACCAATAATCCATTGGTTCAAGAAGTGTGGCCCGTTAGACGGGTCACACTTCTTTTTACTTCGCCTACGTTGCGCTACAATAGAGAGAAAAAGGATGGAATAATCGAATGATACATATGTTACGCCCGCTTCTCATGCATCGGATTATCTTAGTTTCCCTGTTCATCATCAACCTTCTTGGCACGATTTACGGATACGTCTGGTATGAGCCCCAGCTTCAAGACACACCATTCATCTATTGGCCGTTCGTGCCGGACAGTCCCACGGCCTCACTCTTCTTCACGATTGTGCTCGGCTTGTGGATTGCCGGGAAAAAGTCGCCCCTCATGGAGACGCTCGCCTTTGTGACGCTCATTAAATACGGGGTGTGGGCCGTCATCATGAACATCTTGTTTTTGCGGGAACTCGGTCCGGATACGGCGACGTTCACCATACTCATGGCCGTCATGCTCATGGTGTCCCATGGGGGGATGGCAATGCAGGCACTGTTATACGCGCCGTTCATGAGCTGGACGGTCCGTTCGTTCTTCTTGACGCTCGTCTGGGTCATCCATAACGACGTCGTCGACTACGTGCTCGGGCAGTGGCCGCGCTATCCGTCACTCGCCGAGCAGATTGCCTGGATCGGTTACGGGTCGTTCTGGTTGACCGGAATATGTTTTTTTATGGGATACCATCTTGTCCTGCGCACTTCGCTTGATAATAAGTTCATAAGATTGTAAAATCAGATTATCAAATATACGCAGAGGTGATTGAGAACATGTCATTAGGAGGCTACATTTTCTATCTTGCACTGATTATGCTTATCCCGCTATGGGCTCAGATGCGAGTGAAAAGTACGTACAAAAAGTTTCTCCAACAACCGATTCAAAGCGGCGTCACAGGAGCTCAAGTCGCTGACTTCATCATGAAACAAAACGGTGTCCATAACGTTCGGATCGAGATGGTCGATGGCTTGATGAGCGACCATTACGACCCGGTCAACAAAGTCGTCCGTCTGTCGCGCGAAGTGTATCAAGGTTCGACGATCTCATCGGCTGCGATTGCGGCCCACGAGATCGGCCACGTGATTCAAGATGCGACCGACTATAAGATGATGCGAGTCCGTCATCGTCTCGTCCCGGTCGTGAACATCACGTCGAACTTGTCGTTCCCACTTCTCTTAGGTGGATTCTTGCTCGGCGCGATGGGCCTCGCCCAACTCGGTGTCATCATGATGCTCGGGGCGGTCGTGTTCCAACTCGTCACGTTACCAGTCGAATTCGACGCCTCGAAACGGGCCATGGCTGAATTGACGAGCCACGGCATCGTCACGGCTACGGAAGAGTCGGGCGCACGCAAAGTGCTCAATGCGGCAGCGTGGACGTATGTGGCAGCCACACTCGTCGCTGTCGCCGAACTGATCCGTTTGGCGCTCATCGTCTTCATGCCACGTGATGAGTAGAATCATGAGTCCCGTCCACGTGACGGGATTTTTTACATTTCGCTTTCGAAAGGAGCAACCGATGCATCAACCACAGTTGACGAAAACGGGGCACATCCGCTTACAAGAACAGCTCGAGACGTTGCGCGGTGACAGCCGACGCGAGGCGATCGAACGTGTCAAAACGGCACGGAAGTTTTGTGATTTTCGTGAAGACGTGACATATGTGGAGGCGGTCCGGGAACAAGAGCGGATTGAAACCAAAATTATCGAACTGGAGCGTCTGCTCGCCGATGCCGTCATCATTGACGCGGGTCGACCCGACGTCGTCGCCTTCGGGAGCCGTGTCGTCATTCGTGAATTACCGGACGGGAATGATGAGACGTATCGTCTTGTCGGTGAGCTCGAGGCCGACTTGGCGGAAGGGACGATTTCTGTCTCATCCCCGCTCGGCAGCGGGCTAATGGGCGGCGTCATCGGGCAAGCCGTATCGATTGAGTCACCGGGCGGCCGACTCGACTTCGAGATTGTCCGGATTGAGCCATAACGAAACGCCCCGTTCATCCGAACGGGGTGTTGTTTGACCTGACTTATTTCAGCGGCACACGGTTCTCATCGAACGTGAACCCTTCACCGCCGACCTCATAGACGTGGTGGAACGTGACGAAGGCGTGCGGGTCGATCTGTTTGACGATCGTCTTCAACCGGTTAACTTCGTTGCGCCCGACGACGACGTACAGCACCTCGAGCTCTTTATTCGAATAGCCTCCCTTGGCGAGGAGACGGGTCGTCCCGCGGTTCATCGTGGCGTGAATCCCATCCGCGATGGCCGTCCGGTGGTCGCTGATAATCATGGCGGCCTTACCGGCATATGTCCCTTCTTGCATCGAGTCGATCACGCGGGCACCGATATAGACGGCGAGGAGCGTGTACATCGCCTCGCGGATATCGAGATACGTCAAACTGAGGACGATGACGAAAAAGTCGAACACGAGAAACGTCTTGCCGATCGACCAACCGACGTAGCGCTGGACGAGCCGGGCGATGATATCGACGCCTCCCGTCGTCCCGCCGTTATTGAAGATGATGCCGAGGCCGACCCCGATGAAGAGACCGGCAAATAGACTCGCGAGCACCATATCGTCCGTCAAATCGATGATCAGGTTGGAGTATTTGGCGATGAGGGCGTACCAGAGCGAGAAACTGAACGTGCCGATGAGTGTGTAGATGAACGTCGTCCGTCCGAGCAGCTTATAGCTGACGAAAAAGAGCGGGATATTGAGCGCCAAGTTCGTGATCGATGGCGACCAGTCGAACAAACCGCGCAGAATCAAAGTGATTCCCGTGAATCCGCCTTCCGCCAAATTGTTCTGGACGTTGAAATGATAGACGCCGAACGCGAAAATTAAGGAACCAATTAAAATAAAAAATATATTGCGAAACCGAATCGGTAATTGTACCGTCATTTGGTTCACCTCCCACCTTGTAGCGTACTCGAAAAACCTCTTGATTGACTACCCTCTTCATATGACATTCCACGACGAGTCCGATATACTTTTCACAGAAGAGGTGATTTTATGAAAATAGTAGCAATCGGGGCCCATCCGGACGATATTGAAATCGGAATCGCTGGCATGACCGCCCAATGGACCGAGGCTGGCGTCGACGTCCTGTACGTCGATTTGACGAAAGCGGAGCTGTCTTCGAACGGAGACGTCGTCACGCGCGGCCACGAAGCCGAAGCGGCCGATCGGGTGCTCGGCATCCGCCGCACCAATCTCGGTTTCCCGGACCGGGGCTTAACCGGGGAGGCCACGCAAATCGAAGCTATCGTCCGCTTGATTCGGACCGAGCGTCCGACACACGTCCTGTATCCATACGGCATCGACCGCCATCCCGACCACGGTGCCTGCGCCCGACTCGTCGAAGAGGCGCTCTTTAACGCCGGCATCCGAAAATTCATGCCTGACGTCCCTGCCTACCGGCCGTCGAGCGCCTATCAATACATGATTAACGCCAACACGACACCGGACGTCTGTATCGACATCACGGACACAGTCCAACATAAACTGAACGCTTTACGGGCTTACGCGAGTCAGTTCACACCGGTCGACGGCGTGGCTACGCCGCTCACGGACGCCTATCTCGAGCGTGTGTTGGCGCGGGAACGTCATTTCGGCAGTTTGATCGGAACCGAGTATGCGGAAGGTCTGATGACGACCCGGCCCTATATGGTCAAGAAAGCAGGTGAGCTTTCATGAGACTACGGATTGGAGTCCTCTGTTACCCATCGGTCGGGGGGTCGGGCATTCTCGCCACCGAGCTGGGGATGAAACTCGCCGACCGTGGCCATGACGTCCATTTCATCACATCGAGTATGCCGTTCCGCTTGAACGCATATCACCCGAATATCACGTTTCATCAAGTCGAAATCAATCAATATTCGGTGTTTCGTTATCCACCGTACGACATGACGCTCGCCTCGAAGATCGCGAGCGTCATCCAGGCGTTCGGGCTCGACGTCATCCATGCCCATTACGCGGTGCCCCACGCCGTCTGTGCGGCTCTTGGGCGCGAGATGGCCGGTACGAAGACACCGATTGTGTCAACACTTCACGGGACTGACATCACCGTTCTCGGGGAAGATGAAGAATTGAAGCCCGCGATTTTATACGGTTTGCGCCAATCGAACGCCATCACGGCCGTCTCGGATAGCTTGAAACAAGAGACGCTCGAACGGATCGGGTCCGACCTGTCAATCGACGTCATCCACAACTTCATCGATGAGGCGGTCTATCAACCGCAGGCCGATACGTTGCTTCGCGAGCGGTATGGCTTGTCGGACGAGGACCGGGTCGTTATCCATATCTCGAACTTCCGCCAAGTGAAACGAATCGACCTCGTGCTCGAGGCGTTCCGGCAGATGGACGTCCCGCACAAGAAACTGCTCCTCGTCGGTGACGGGCCGCTCATGGGAGCGATGCGTCGTCTTGTGAGCGAAATGGAACTTGAAGAACAAGTCATCTTTGCCGGGAAGCAAGAACAAGTGGCGGCGCTCTTGTCGATCAGCGACGTCCATGTCCTGTTGTCGGATAAGGAGGCGTTCGGACTCGTCGCACTCGAGGCGATGGCCACAGGCGTGCCATCTGTCGTCAGCGATGCGGGCGGATTGCCAGAAGTCATTACCGACGGCGCGGAAGGTTTCGTCGTCAAACGTGGGGACGCGCTCTCAGCTTCGAAAGCGCTCGAAACGATTTTGCTCGACCGTGAGCTCCATGCACGCTTCCGTGCGAACGGGCTCGAGCGGGTCAAACAGTTCGCCTCGGCCGACATCGTCACGGCGTATGAGACGCTCTACGAAAAGGTGGTGTGCCTATGACGGAATGGGAATACGCCAAGCGGATTATTGAGACGATTAACGCCCAAGGCGGAGAAGCATATATCGTCGGCGGTGCCGTACGGGACTATATGCTCGGCACATTGCCTGACGATATCGACATCGCGACGTCGCTCTTCCCGGATGAAGTGATGCGCTTGTTCCCGAAATCGGTGCCGACCGGGATTGACCACGGCACAGTGACCGTCATTCTCGACCATCATCCGTTCGAAGTGACGACGTTCCGCTCAGAGGGAACGTACTCGGATTCGAGACGGCCCGACCATGTGTCGCTCGGTGTCTCGCTAGAGGAAGATATGAAACGGCGCGACTTCACGATGAACGCCATGGCATTCCATGACGGAAACGTTGTGGACTTGTTCGGTGGCCGTATGGATCTCGAGGCACGTGTCATTCGCACCGTCGGCAGCCCATATGAACGTTTCAACGAAGACGCGCTCCGGATTATGCGGGCGTTCCGCTTCATGGCCCAGCTCGATTTTCGGCTGGATGAAGATGTGCGGCAAGCTTCACGAGCACTCGGTCACAAGCTCCGCGACATCGCGATGGAGCGAATTGCCATCGAATTTGAGAAGCTGATGGTCGGTCCGGCGTATCGAAAAGCGCTCGCGGCGATGCTAGACCTCGGCATCCATCAGTATTTGCCGAACGTCTCGGCCGAACTGTTGGAGCGTGTCATCGCCGACAAGCGAACGCCGGTCAATCCGGTCGGCGGCTGGGCACTGTTTATCCATCATGCCGATACGACTGACTGGTTGACGCCGTGGAAACGCTCGAACATGTTAAAGCGAGAGGCGAACGTGCTCGCCCGCCTGTTCATGACCGATCTCGATCCATTCACGATTTACGAAACAAAAACGGAGACGCTAGCGACGTATCTCGACATGTCGGGTCGGCCCGAGACAGCTGAGCAGTTGAAACGACAGTTGCCGATTCAATCGCGCCGGGAGCTCCGTTTCGATGGTCGTGCTGCGTTACAGCTCGGGGCCAAAGGACCACGCATCAAGGAAATGCTCGCTCATATCGAACAACTCGTGCTAGAAGGCAAACTCGCCAACGAGCCGGAACCGTTACGAAAGGAGGCCGAACGATGGCTTCAACACGCGGAAAAGTGTTAAACCTGTTGCAGGACGGGGCCGTTTGGAGCGGTCAAGAGTTGGCCCGTCAGTTAAATATTTCACGTACCGCCATTTGGAAACATATCGAGACGTTAAAACAAGACGGGTATGCGATCGAGACGATTCCTCGAAAAGGGTATCAATTGTCCGGGCAGACGGACCGGCTCGATGAACCAGCATTCGTCTCGTTCCGAGCCGGTCGCTTCGGGCAAGTCGTCCATGCGTATGAGCAAGTCGATACGACCCAACGCATCGCCCATGAATTGGCGCAAAAGGGTGTCCTTGAAGGCACGCTCGTCATCAGCGAGGAACAGACGGCGGGCCGAGGCCAACTCGGCCGGAACTGGTATAATCCGAGCCACGTCAATATCGCGGCGAGCGTCATTTTGCGTCCGGCGTTGCCGATTCGCGACGCCTCGAAGCTGACGCTCATGGCAGCGAGCGCGTTCGCCCGCGCCCTGAATCGACAAGGGATTCCGACGGAAATCAAATGGCCGAACGACTTGTTGCTGAACGGGAAAAAAATTGGAGGAATCTTAACTGAGATGCAAACAGAAGGGGACCGGATTCAAGCCGTCATTCTCGGTTTTGGGATGAACGTGAATAGCGAATTCATCCCGGAGGAGCTCGCGCATCGGGCGACCTCCATCAAACTCGAGACGAACCAGACGTATCGGAGAAGCGAATTGCTCGCGCACTTGCTCGTCGAGCTCGAGGCCGAATATGACTTGTTCCTCGCGTCAGGGTTTGGCCCTGTACGTGCCCATTGGCTTGAACACGCCGCCTATCTGAACGAATCTGTGACGTTGACCGCGTCTGGAAAGTTGCGAAACGGGACAATGCGCGGCATTTCAGAGGAAGGAGCGCTCCTGCTCGAACATGAAGGAACGGTCGAGCCGATTTACTCTGCCGAAATCGCGGTTTGGAATGATTGATGGAAACGAATTCGTGGTCTATAATGAATGTGCCGGGCGCTATCACTCGTGAAGTGTACCAGTACTGCAGACCGTCATAACGTTTTTGTCTGCCTTGATCATTTTGACAGGGACAGAAGGGACACTCAACTACTTGAGATCGCTTTCGTGCGCCTTCTTACCATTCGTGTAGGAAGGCGTTTTTTGTAACCTGTCTCCATATTTAGGAGGAGAATTATATGCACACGATGACTTCTTTATTAAAAAAGATGAAGCAGGAAGAAAAGTTGGTCATGTTGACCGCCTACGATTATCCGTCCGCGAAATTGGCCGAGTCGGCAGGCGTCGACATCATCTTGGTCGGCGATTCGCTTGGAATGGTCGTGCTCGGCTACGATTCGACGATCCCTGTGACGATTTCGGACATGGTCCATCATGCAAAAGCCGTGCGCCGCGGGGCACGTGACACGTTCGTCGTCGTCGATATGCCTTTTGCGACATATCATGGTGATTTCGACCGCACGCTCCAAGCGGCCGCGACACTGTTCCAAGACGGACAGGCCGATGCGATCAAGCTCGAAGGGGCGGGTGAGGTGCTCGAAACGATCGAGCGCCTGACGAAAGTCGGCATGCCGTGTGTCGCTCACCTTGGCCTTACGCCGCAATCGGTCGGTGTGCTCGAAGGGTATAAAGTGCAAGGCAAATCGCTCGAAGATGCGGAACAGTTGATTGCCGATAGCCTCGAGGCGGAGCGGGTCGGTGCCAAGATGCTCGTCCTCGAGTGTGTGCCACATCAATGGCCAAAAAGATTGCCGAGGCGCTCCATATCCCGGTCATCGGAATCGGGGCGGGTGCCGATGTGGATGGCCAAGTGCTCGTCTATCACGATATCTTGAAATATGGCGTCGATCGCCTTCCGAAGTTCGTCGAGGCGTACGCCGATGTGAACGAGGTGGCGACGACGGCGATCCGCAATTACGTCGATGCGACGAAAGACGGCTCGTTCCCGCTTGAACGTCACACGTTCACGATGGACGAGTCATTGCTCGACACGCTCTACGGGGGCAAAGCATGAAGATTGTCACGACTCCACGTTCGTTACAAGAAGCATTGACAGGTGTCGGGACGATCGGTTTCGTCCCGACGATGGGCTATTTGCACGAAGGGCACCTCAGTCTCGTCGAGGCGGCCAAGTCAGAAAACGACCTCGTCGTCATGAGCATCTTCGTCAATCCGACCCAGTTCGGTCCGAACGAAGACCTCGATCGCTATCCGCGTGATTTCGAGCGGGACGAGGAGCTCGCCCGCGAGGCGGGTGTCGACGTCTTGTTCTATCCGAACACGGAGACGATGTATCCGTTCGACATGGCACGAGTGACGGTACGCACCGGCGCAGACGTCTTATGCGGGGCCAGTCGCCCTGGTCATTTCGATGGCGTCTTGACCGTCGTCTCGAAACTGTTCAATCTCGTCCGTCCGACCCACGCCTATTTCGGGTTGAAGGACGCGCAACAAGTCGCCTTGATCGAAGGCTACGTACGCGACTACTTCGTCCCGGTCGAGATTCGGCGCTGTCCCATCATTCGTGAAGACTCGGGTCTCGCCAAATCGTCCCGTAACGTCTATCTGTCGGAGACGGAGAAAGCGGATGCGAGTGATATCAACCGTGCTTTGGTCGAGGCGCGAGATGCCCTCGCGCAAGGCGAGACGATTCGAGACGTGATGGCACGGCTCAAGGACCGCTTGAAAAACATTCCGAACAGTACGATCGACTATGTCGAAATCAAAGACTATCCGACGTTGACTGAGGTGACGTCGGCGTCAACCGAACTATTGATTGCTGTAGCGGTGCAGTTCGAACGGGCCCGCTTGATTGATAATGTGATTTGGAAGAGAGGATGAATCCAATGATTCGAACATTTATGCACGCAAAATTACACAAGGCGACCGTCACCGAGGCGAACTTGCATTACGTCGGTTCGATCACGATCGATGAAGATTTAATGGATGCTGTCGGGATCATGGAGAACGAGCATGTCCATATCACGAACAACCATAACGGGGCTCGTATCGAGACGTACGTCATCAAAGGCGAACGGGGTTCAGGCGTCGTCTGTTTGAACGGGGCTGCGGCCCGTCACTTCCAAGTCGGGGACGTCGTCATCATCATGGCGTACGGTCAAATGACGGCCGAGGAAGCGAAACAACATCGTCCGAAAGTCGCCGTGTTGAACGAGCGAAACGAGATTGATCAACTTCTATACGAAGAGATTGCCCATACGATTTTATAAGACGAACGGGGATGTCCGCGAAAGGCATCCCCGTTTTTTCGTGTATCGTTCTATGGTAAGATGAGACAGACAGAAAGCACGAGCGTGCCGAAGATGGGATGGATGTTATGGACACCTATGTGATAGTGGATTTGGAGACGACTGGTCATTCCGTCAAATCCGGCGACGAACTGATTGAATTTGCGGCGGTGGTCGTTCAAGGAAGTGAAGTGATTGAGCGCTACAGTACCTTGATTCGCCCGAGTCGCCCGATCCCGCCTTTTATCACGCAGTTGACGACGATCACAAATCAAGACGTGGCGGAAGCCCCGACGTTTGAGGAAGTGATCCCAGATATATGGAAGATGCTGGACGGACGGATTTTCGTTGCCCACAACGTATCGTTCGATTTGAATTTTTTGAATGAAAGCCTAGAGTTAGCCGGATATATCCCGTTCCAGGGCCGGGCCATCGACACGGTCGAACTGGCGCGGATTTTATACCCGACGCTCGAGAGCCACGCGCTCGAATCGCTCGCCGAGACGTTCAACCTCGTCCATACCGACGCGCACCGCGCGCGCAGCGACGCCGAGGCGACGGCTGAACTGTTCGTTCGTTTGGTCGAGCGGTTACGCGCGTTGCCGCTCGTCACACTGAAACAATTGCGGCGATTGTCCGAATCGTGGACGAGCAACGTCGAGCCGCTACTCGATGAGTTAATCATGCAAGTCGGGATTCGGGCCGACGACGAGACGACGTACGATATTCATCGGAAAATCGCACTGAGACGTCTCGTCGACACGTTCGAGCCCGCCGTCGAACGCGAGCCGTTCGACCCGTTCCTGCACCGAACGATTGAAGAGACGCTCCCGGCACTGTTCGGACAATTCGAGCCGCGTCAAAGCCAGTTCGAGATGATGCGCCACGTCTATAAAGCGCTCGATGACGAAGCGACACTATTGATCGAGGCGGGGACAGGGACCGGAAAAACGTTGGCGTATTTGATTCCGAGTGCACACCATGCGCTTGAGACGAAACGACCGGTCGTCGTCAGCACACATACGATTCAATTGCAGGAACAGCTGTTGACTCGAGATTTGCCGATTTTAAAAGCGATTTTCCCGGAAGTCGAATTCACGCTGTTGAAAGGGAGACGCAATTACATCGACCTCCGCAAGTTCGAGATGGTTCTCGAGGAGGCGAACGAAGGCTTGCTCCCGGCGATGTGCAAGGCAATGGTCCTCGTCTGGTTGACCGAGACCGAGACGGGGGACTTGGAAGAGTTGTCATTGCCCGGTGCGGCGTCACAAGGGCCGGCCTCGTTCAAACGGCTGATCCAGGCCGATGCAGCCTCTGACTTCGGTCGCTTCGACCCTTGGTATAGCCGTGACTTCTTCACCCGGGCCGTCTTGCGCTCGAAAGAGGCCGATATCATCGTGACGAACCATGCTTTGTTGTTCTCTGATTTGCAACACCAGGCTGGGATTCTCCCGACCGATACGCCACTCGTCTTGGACGAGGCGCATCAAGTCGAGGAAGTCGCGTCGCATCACTTCGGAGTCACGTTTGACGCGATTCAATTTGACCGCTTGTTTAAATGGTTCGGCTACGGTGCCGACGGCAAGTTTCATTCGCGCGTGCTCGGGCTCGCCGATTTGACGTCCGTCTCGGAAGAAGCCGAGGCGTTCAGCAAAGCGACCGATCAAGCACTCGCCCGCGTCGACGATGAGCTGAACGATTTGCTCACGGCGCTCCAGTCACTCGGGAAAAAACGGGAGCAACGTCAAACCGTCCGCTTCGAGCGGGAAGGGGAACCGTTCCGACCAATCCGTGAAGTGGCGAAACGGCTCGAAGACCGTCTGCGCACGTTACGGACGACATTGCGACAACTGCACCGTCTCCTCGATGAGCATAAAGAGCATATGACGTTCAAACAACGGGCCGTGCTCGGTGATTTGAAAGCGTTCATCGGCGACGTGCGCGATATAGAGAGCGTCCTCTACGAGACGATGCTCACGCGGGACGACGATGCCGTCAGTTGGGTTGAGCTCAATCTGGCTAATCGCAAGTTGACCTCGGTGTACACCCAGCCGGTCGAGATCGGACCGCTCCTGCATGAGCGGCTGTTCGCCAAACGGCCGACCATCTTGACGTCGGCGACGATGACCGTCTCAGGACGATTCGGCTTCATCGAACGCCGTCTTGGACTCGATGGGGAAAACGTTCGCCGCGTCGTCCTGGCGTCACCGTTTGATTTCAAGAAGCAAGCGAAACTGTTCGTTCCGTCCGACATCCCGCTCATCAACGAAGTTCCGTTGCCGCGGTTCGTCGAGCAGATCGCGGACTCGATCGCCCAAATCGCCAACGTGACGAAAGGACGGATGCTCGTCTTGTTCACGTCGAACGAACTGTTGCGTTTGACGCACGAGGCTGTCAAAGACCAATTGGATGAGGCGTACACGCTCCTCGCCCAAGGGGTCAGCGGCGGATCGCGAAGCCGCTTGACGAAACAGTTCAAACGGATCGACCAGTCGATTTTGTTCGGAACGGCAAGTTTTTGGGAAGGGGTCGATATTCCGGGCGAGGCACTCACCTGCCTCATCATCGTCCGGCTTCCGTTCGCGCCGCCCGACCAGCCGGTCATGCAGGCTCGGTCCGAGAAGATCGAGGCGACCGGTAAATCGTCTTTCTTTGAACTATCGCTTCCGCAAGCGGTCATCCGCTTCAAGCAAGGGGTCGGTCGCCTGATCCGTTCGAAAGAGGACTACGGCGCTATCTTCGTCTTCGACCGTCGCGTCGAGACGACGCGTTACGGCAAGCAGTTCATCAATAGTCTACCGTCCGTCGATCGAATTGACGGACCGCTCGAGACCGCACTCGCTGAACTTGAGCTGTTTTTAGACGAGAAAGAGAAGACCGGGCTAGGAAATCAGAGATAACGCTAGGCATCGTGAAATTATCGCTTTATAATAATGGGTATAGTGTTTTTTGAAGGAGGAGTAATCATGAATTCGAATATTGAGACGTTGGCGACGGTTCGAATCGAGCCGACGGCAGACGTCTACAAAATCGTCGACTTGTTGAATCGTACGTTGAAGAGCCAAGATTTAATGTTCGGTCTTGCTTTAGAGAAAAAAGTGAATGATCCGAAGAAAGAAGAGATGGTGTTCACCATCTATCGGACGGAATGACACGGAAGACAAAAGTAGTGATTGCGTTCATGACGGCACTCATCGGTGTCATCATCGTATTTAGTGGCATTTATTGGTTCACGGTCGGCCACACCGAGCGGACGAAAGAGAAAATGATCGAGGAAGCGCGCGAGCGACTCGTCGACGAGCAACCGTCCGTCTCGATTGAACGGGCCGAACTGTTTAACGGGACAGAACCGTATGTCGTCTTCGAGGAGACGGATCGGGTCCAGTTCGTGCCGGTCGACGACAAGTTGCCAATCGAGACACGGGACATCGCAACGGTCGATTCAGAACAAATCTGTGCCGACTCGGTCGCAGAGACCGGCGGTACGCTCGTCAGCTGTAAATATGGCTTCGATGAACGGGCCTTGATCGAGGTCGTGACGAAATCGGGCGCATCGTATACGTATTCGTATTATACGCTCCAAGCGGGCGAATTTATTCGACGGGTCCAATTGACGGACTCGTAACGAAACATAGGGGGAGTTTTTGTGGAACATCTATTGGCACAACGTGTAAAGCAGTTGACACCTTCAACGACACTCGCCATCACGGCGAAAGCGAAAGCGTTAAAAGCTTCGGGACAAGACGTCATCGGCCTCGGCGCCGGGGAACCAGACTTCAATACGCCAGAACGCATCATCGAGGCAGCCTGTCAGGCCGCGCGCGATGGTGACACGAAGTATACGCCATCAGGCGGAACGGTCGAATTGAAAGACGCGATCATCGAGAAGACGAAGCGCGACAGCAATTTGACGTTTACGCGCGCAGAAGTCATGGTCGCTTCAGGTGCAAAGCATGCCCTTTATACATTGTTCCAAGCGATTTTAGATGAAGGCGACGAAGTCATCATCCCGGTACCGTACTGGGTCAGCTATCCGGAGCAAGTGAAGCTCGCCGACGGCGTCCCGGTCTACGTGGACACGAACGAGGCGACGATGTTCAAATTGACGCCTGAGCTGCTCGAGGAGGCCATCACGGATCGGACGAAGGCGGTCATCTTGAACAGCCCATCGAACCCGACCGGCATGATTTATACAGAATCTGAACTCTCGGCGCTTGCGGACGTTGTCAAACGGCACGATCTGCTAGTCGTCAGTGACGAGATTTATGAGAAACTCGTCTATGGCGATGCGGAGTTCGTCTCGATTGCGACGCTTCCAGGTATGTTGGAGCGGACGATTATCATCAACGGTGTGTCGAAGTCACACGCGATGACCGGATGGCGCATCGGCTATGCGGTCGGCGATAAGACGATTATCGAGGCAATGACGAACCTCGCATCGCACTCGACGTCGAACCCAACGTCAATCGCCCAAGCGGCGGCGGTCGAAGCGTATAACGGACCACAAGACGACGTCGAGATGATGCGCGTCTCATTCGCGGAACGACTCGAAATTGTCTATGAGCGTCTGATTGCCATCCCTGGCATCACATGCTTGAAGCCGCAAGGCGCATTTTACTTATATGCCAACGCCAAAGAGGCGGCATCGATGAGCGGTTACGACTCGGTCGATGCGTGGTGCGAGGCCGTCCTCGGTGAAGCGTACGTCGCGCTCGTCCCAGGCTCAGGTTTCGGACAGGACGACTACGTCCGCTTGTCTTATGCAACAGAATTAAAACGAGTACTAGAAGCGCTCGATCGAGTAGAAGACTTCATTACACGTAACGCTCGATAAGCGAAAGGATGGATATGGACATGACAACAATTTCAATTAGCCAATTTAAAGATTATGAAGGCCAGACGGTTCGCGTCGGAGCCTGGATCGCTAACAAACGTTCGAGCGGAAAGATCGCTTTCCTGCAACTTCGTGACGGGAGCGGCTTCGCCCAAGCCGTCGTCGTCAAAGCCGATGTAGCCGAAGAGTTGTTCGCGCTCGCCAAAGGCGTGACGCAAGAGACTTCGGTCTGGGTCACGGGTACGGTCAAATCGGACGGCGGGCGCACGCCGCTCGGTTTCGAGCTCGAAGTGACGGCGATGGAAGTGATCGCGGAATCGGTCGACTATCCGATCACACCGAAAGAGCATGGTACCGAGTTCTTGATGGACAACCGTCACCTATGGCTCCGTTCGCGTCGTCAGCATGCGATCATGAAAGTCCGCAACGAATTGATTCGGGCGACGTATGAGTTCTATAACCAAGAAGGGTTCGTGAAAATCGACCCGCCGATCATCACATCGAGCGCACCGGAAGGCACGACCGAGTTGTTCGAGACAGATTACTTCGGCCAACCGGCCTACTTGTCACAAACGGGTCAGCTATACATGGAAGCTGCCGCGATGGCACTTGGCAAAGTATTCTCGTTCGGACCGACGTTCCGGGCCGAGAAATCGAAGACGCGCCGCCACTTGATTGAGTTCTGGATGATCGAGCCGGAGATGGCGTTCTTCGACCATGACATGAGCCTCGAACTCCAAGAGCGCTACGTCTCGTATATCGCCAAATCGGCGCTCGAGAACTGCCGCAACGAACTCGAACTGCTCGGACGCGACTTGTCGAAACTTGAAAAAGTTCAAGCGCCGTTCCCGCGTGTCCGTTACACGGATGCGATCAAGTTCTTGAAAGAGGAAGGCTTCGACGATATCGAGTACGGCGATGATTTCGGTGCCCCGCACGAGACGGCCATCGCCAACGCGCACGACCTTCCGGTATTCATCACCCATTGGCCGAAAGACATCAAACCGTTCTACATGAAGGTCGACCCGGAAAACCCGGAACTCGTCCTTTGTGCCGACTTGATTGCACCGGAAGGCTATGGCGAGATCATCGGTGGTTCACAGCGTGAAGACGATTACGACCGGTTGAAAGAAGAAATTATCAAAGAAGGTCTCGATGAGACGGACGCGTACGACTGGTACCTCGAACTCCGCAAATACGGATCGGTCCCGCACTCTGGCTTCGGTCTTGGCCTTGAGCGGACGGTCGCCTGGATCAGCGGTATCGAGCATATCCGCGAAGCGATTCCGTTCCCACGCCTCTTGAACCGCATTCACCCATAATCGCCAATCGGGGATGACTTTGTCTTCCCCGATTGATTTGTCTAGAAAGGATGTGCGACATGGATGCACATAATCTAATCAAGCTGTTCGAACAAAATCCAGTCGTCGTTCCGAGAAAACTGTTCACGGAGGCGCGTCGCCTCAACTTGAGTCCGGTCGAGTTCAATCTCGTCATCCATTTACTTGAGATGACGGGGGAAGGCATCGAGATGCCGCTTCCAAGCGAACTCGGAGACCGGATGAATGTGGCCGAGAGCGAGGCCCGCGCCGTCTTGCTCGGTTTGCTCCAAAAAGAGTTGATTGCCATCGATGCGTCGGCAGAGGTCGAACGATATAGCTTATTGCCGTTGTTCATGGCGCTCCATAGAGAGGCAACACCGGAAACGACAACGCATTCGTTGAATGAGAGTATCATTCATACGTTTGAGCGCGAATTCGGAACGATCACTCCGTTCGAGATCGAACAGATTGTCGGTTGGTTGACCGAGGACGGCTTCAGTGAAGAGCTGATTATGGCCGCGCTTCGGGAAGCAAAGCTTCGCAACGTACGCAACTTTAAATATATGGACAAGATTCTTCGAGTGTGGCAAGACCACAACGTCGAGTCACTCGAGGACCTCGTCGATTATCAACGGAGGAAAAAGTGATGTTGACGAAAGCCCAATTGACCGAAGTGTCTAACACGATGCGCCGCATGTTCCCGGACGCCCACTGTGAGTTGACGCATCGCAATCCGTTCGAGCTTGTCGTGGCCGTGGCGTTATCGGCGCAGGCGACTGATGCACTCGTCAACAAAGTGACGCCAGGTCTGTTCGAGGCCTATCCGACCGTCGAATCGATGGCCAAGGCTGACGTCGCCGATATCGAGGCGTTAATCAAACGCATCGGTCTCTATCGAAACAAGGCGAAAAACGTGAAGGCGCTCTCGATGCAAATCGTGGAGTGTCATGACGGAATTGTCCCGTCCGACCGTGAATCGCTCGAGGCGTTGCCTGGCGTCGGCCGGAAGACGGCGAACGTCGTCTTGTCCGTCGCGTTTCACGAACCGGCCTTCGCGGTCGATACGCACGTCGAGCGCGTCTCGAAACGCCTCGGCATCTGCCGTTGGAAAGACAATGTCCGTCAAGTCGAAGACACGCTTATGAAGAAGTTCCCGCGCGATGAATGGTCTCAGCTCCATCACCAGTTCATCTTTTTTGGCCGGTATCACTGCAAGGCGCAACGTCCAGCTTGTGAGACGTGTCCCCTCTTGCATATGTGCCGCGAAGGGAAGAAACGAATAAAGTCCAAACAAGCAACGGGACAATGACCAAAAAAACTGCCTTGCCGAAATGTTCGGCAAGGCAGTTTTTAATGGTTCCACGGATGGTCGCTCCATTCGCGGCGCTTCTTTGTGATGGGTACTTTTTTGAACCCCCAGTTTCGAAAATCTTGGTCAGGACTTTCTTTACGGATGTAAATCTTGTCCTTAATCGCTTTGAAGATTCGGTTCTCATCCCCATAATGGACGAACCGTGGTTTTACTTCGATGACGCCGCGGCGCACACGCGAGAGCGGAAGACAGACGAGATCAGCGATTTCGAGTCCGGATTGATAAATTGTATTCTGTTTCTCCGAGAAAATGAAACCTTTGATTTTTTGTCGACTCTTCTCCACATCGAGATGGACTGTCCCCGAATTGAAAATATCGAAGAACGCCTTTTGGATCAGCAAATTCTGATAGTCATCCCGTGATTCCAAAACGACACGCGCACTGGCTGCCTCTGTCTCTTCTAAAAATGCGTAAAACGATTTCATCAAATGGGCGAATGCGACGACGTATGGATCTTTCGGTGTTGAATAGAACTCGTGAAGCTTTTGCTTATCAACTTCGACGCTTACAATCGTACAATTGATATCACGCAGAAAGTCCGGCAACTTGTTCCAAAAATCTCGAAGCATATCAATCGTAATACCATCTTCTTTGCCATACGGATGTTCAGCTTTTAAGATTTCTTTTAAGTGGAGCGGAATGTTTTCCGTTTTGAATACGTCACGTTTGAACGCATGCAAACGGCGCTTCAATTCACAAGGCATTCCGGCTTCATCGGCATCGATCGCATATTTATATTCCATCAATACGCCGGTCAGATTGAACTGCGTGTTTCCTTTTGGCGTACCCGTCTCATCGACGAACATGACATACTTCTTTTGTGTTTCCATCTTACTCCTCCACCCATGGCTCTAAGGCTTATGAAAGCGAGCCTGCTAATTGTTTAACAACCTTGTTTTATGCTATTCATTGCAACCTTTTTTCAAACTTTCGTCAATCTGAGTTTAATCCGACTTGAATGGGGTTAATAAGAAGAAGACTTATTTCAGAAAAATAAATAGTCTTCCGTAACAAGGTCGTGTCAATTTGACTACACAATGCACTACGTACTAGTTTAACATACAGGAGTTTGGTACGATATGGATTGCGGAAAATCCATACAGGAGCCGAGCGACAGAACTCGACAATCAGACTTCAGACTGAAGGACCGGGTAGACTCAACCTGCTAAACTAGACATTGGGGGTGACGATGTTGTTCCATTATCCAAACGGGAAAAAGCCAAAGCATCTGGCTGGGCAGGTCCGCTCGAATTCGCAGACGTATGCGAATCGAGGCATGAACCTCGAGAGGCTACTGAACGACACGAATGAATTTTATCGGCTTCATGGCCGAGCAGTCATCCACAAAAAGCCGACCCCCCTACAAATCGTAAAAGTCGATTACCCGAAACGGAGTGCGGCGAAAGTGACCGAGGCGTATTTCAAGCAAGCATCGACGACTGATTATAATGGAGTGTATCGTAGCAAGTATATCGATTTTGAAGCGAAAGAGACAAACAACAAGACGTCTTTCCCGCTCGGAAACTTCCACGATCATCAAATCAACCATATGCGTGAATGTGAGCGACATGGAGGGATTTGTTTTGTCATCATTCGATTTAGCCGCTATAATACGCAATATGTGTTATCAACGGAGCAATTATTAGTCTGGTGGGAGCAACGCGAATCAGGACGGAAATCGATTCCGTTATCTTATATCGAACAAAATGCAATTGAAGTTCCAACCCGGGCGATGCCCGCTGTCGATTATTTGACGGCGATTGAAGCGTGGCTCGATTGAAATTGAAGGAGTGAAGTGTGAATGGAACGAAGTCGGATGGCACGTCGACAAGGCACAACGACTAATAAACGTAAACCAGCGGCCAAAAAGTCGAAACCGAACATAAAGAAATCGAAGTTTCGACGCATTTTAACAATTTTAGGAATCCTTTTTATTATTGGCGTCATCGTCGGAGGGGCGTATACTGCATATGCGATTGCGACAGCACCACCGCTCGATGAAAAAAAATTAGTTGATACGTACCCGATCCAGCTCTTATCAGCTGAAGGGGAACCGCTCGAAGAGAACGGACAGATTCGAGAATATGTGTCCATCGATGATATCTCGGAAGTGATGCAACAAGCGGTCATCTCGATTGAGGACCGTCGTTCTATGAGCATAACGGGGTCGACTTGCGCCGGATTGGCGGCGCCGTGCTTGCGAACGTGACCGACGGCTTCGGTGCCGAAGGTGGTTCGACGATCACGCAACAGCTCGTCAAGCAGTCGTTCTTATCAACGGATAAAAAGTTGAAACGAAAACTGCAAGAGCAGTGGCTCGCCATCAAACTTGAGCGTGAGTACACGAAAGAACAGATTTTAGAGATGTACTTGAACAAGAACTATTACGGTTCAGGGGCATGGGGCGTCCAAGCAGCTTCGAAGACATACTTCAACAAGCCGGTCTCGGAAGTGAACTATCAAGAGGCGGCCATCTTGGCCGGTCTCCCGCAACGTCCGAGCGCCTATGACCCGATCAGTGGCGACCAGGAACTCACGCGTTACCGTCAAGAACAAGTACTCTCGGCGATGAAGCGTGACGGTCATATCACGGAAGAACAATACAATAAAGCGCTCGACGTCAAAATCGCAGACATCATCTCGCCAGGGGCCCAGTCTGAAGCAGAGTCGTATACGCGCTCGATTTACGCCCGTGTCCAAGCCGAGCTCGAGGAAGACTACGGTCTCGAGCAGGCGGACATTTACGGGACGGGCTTAAAAGTGTACACGTCGATCAATAAAGACTTGCACACGAAGTTCAATAGCGACATCAAGTCAAACAATGTGAACATCCCGAATGGTGCGTTCCCAGAGGATCTCCGCATGGGGGCGACCGTGCTGAACACGAAGACGGGTGAAATCATCGCCGTCATCGACAGTCAACAAGCGAAACAAGGCGACAAGAACTATCGCGACTATTCGCGCGAAAAACGCCAAATCGGGTCGACGGCGAAGCGTTCTTCGACTACGGTCCAGGGATTGAGAACGCGCAATGGTCGACCGGCAAAGTGTTAGTCGACAAAGCGTTTGACGAGGAAGATTACAACCCTAAGAACTATTATGAGGGTTACCGGGGAGCCAACACGATGCGTTACTACTTGACGATCTCGGGTAACACCCCGGCCGTGCGTGCCTTCTATGAAGTGCGCGACGAGTTCGGCCAAGACGCCATCCAATCGTTCGTCGAGAACGTCGGCATCGAGCCGTCGATGTCAGGCGATGAGATGAATGCCTCGAACGCGCTCGGTGCCGCCGAGGCGAGCACGACGCAAATGGCGGCCGCTTACGCCGCACTTGGCACGAATGGGATGTATACGAAGCCGCACGTGATTCAAAAAATCGAGTTCAATGACGGCTCGACCATTAACTCACCGATCAAACCGAAACAGGCGATGGAAGACTATACGGCTTATATGTTGACAGACATGCTCCGTGACGTCGTCAGCGGTTCGAACGGGACGTACGAGCCAGGCGCATTCCCATGGGATGTCGCCGGTAAGACCGGAACCACAAACGAAGACATGGATAAATGGTTCACCGGTTATACGACCGACTACTCGATTTCGGTATGGACGGGTCGTTCGAACGCGACAGACGTATCGATGATGAAGCCGAACTACGCCCAATATTACTTCGAGTATATGATGCAACAAGTGACGAACGCGACGGGTCAACCGGACCGCTTCCAGCAACCGGAATCGGTGCTCTCGCTCGGCAACGAGTTGTACGTCAAAGGAACAAAACCGAAAGACTTACAGCCGGATAAATTGGCCGCTCCGACCGGCGCATCGATCGATTATGATGTGCCAGCCGAGACAGGTACACTCTCGTGGTCGTATGACACCCAAGGGGTACAAGCCGCGGGCTATCAAGGTCTTTCGTTCACCGTGACGGAGACACGTCCGGATGGAAGTGAACGTGTCGTCGGTACGACCGAAGATACAAGTATCGCCATCGCTGGGCTTCCGGAAGGACAGACAACGTTCACAATTGTCGCCAATGCGACGAACTCCCTCGTCGGGGCGCAGCAGTCGAGTCCGCTTCAAACGTCTTATACGGTTGAACGGAGCGAAGAGCCCCCAGCCGAAGAGGAAGAAGAGCCGGTTACCGAAGAGACGCCACCTGCAGAGGAAGGCGAACAAACAGATGGCGAGAACAACGGCAACAACGGTAATAATGAAAACAATGAGAATAACGGTAATGACACGAACACCGAAGAAGAGAACACGGAAGAACCGACCGAAGAAGAACCGCCAACCGATCAGACAGAAGGGGAAACGGATTCGAACGGAGACGTCAGCCGTCAATCGACAGACTCGAATGGCCAAGATAACGGCAACGGGAATGGCAATGGCAATGGCGGTCGTGACTAAAACCGACTCACAGGAAACAGGGCGACATCAGCGCCCTGTTTTTCTGTTTCGTTTGCTATAATGAAAAGAAAGCGAATAGGATGGTGACATATGGTACAAGTCTCACTAAAACGTAAGATGAGAGTATTGTTTGTAATCGACCGACTACAAGATGACGATTTTGGTATGCCGTTACACGGTATCAACGGCTTGAAAATGAGTCGATTGCTCGTCGAGGAGTCGATTCCGTTCGGACGTTTGATTGATGATCAAGCTGTGGCCGAGGCCAGTGGCCATCCTTATTTGAAACGAATCGGCGTCGAGACGATGTTCCTCGGCGACGAAAGTTTCTATCCAGAACTTCTGCGGGGCAAGCGTCAAGCGCTCGCGACGCATGAAGACTATCATAAAGCGGTGCAGCGTTACACGAAACACTTGCAAGCCGTTCATTCGAAATGTACGAAGCTACATACCATCGTCTTGTTCGGACGGTCGACGCATCGCTTGTACGATGATGCAATCACTCGACTCGAAGAAGAGAATGGACATGTCGCCGAGTCTTTTAAAGAAATGGCTGTGCTGCGCTTACCTGCCGTCCATCGGCTCGTGCGCGATGAACGGATCAGCGAAGTGAAAGCAATCGTGGAGCGACTCGCGCCTTCGAAATCGTAAAGAAGGTGAACTCATGCGGAAAAAACGTTCCGTGGAAGAAATAATCCATACGCTCAAGACCGACCCGGGCTTTTCTCAAAACGTGACACATTGGCATACGGTTGAGGCGAAACCGGCCCGTTACGCACCGATTCCGTCGAGTGTGCCAACAGATCTCGTCCGGGTGCTGCATGGCCGGGGAATTGAACAACTGTACACCCATCAAGCCGAAGCAATCGAACAGACGTCGCGTGGAAACTCGACGGTCATCGTCACACCGACCGCCTCCGGGAAGACGCTCTGTTACAACCTGCCCGTCCTGTCGAAAATGATTGAACAACCGAATGCTCGGGCGCTCTACCTGTATCCGACGAAGGCGCTCGCGCAAGACCAAAACAGCGATTTGATGGAGATGGTCGAAGCGCTCGAGGGCGACTTGCGTTGCTTCACCTATGATGGCGACACGGCACCGGCAGCCCGGACGAAAGTTCGTGACGCCGGCAATATCGTCATCACGAATCCAGATATGCTACATTCCGGCATCTTGCCGCACCATACGAAATGGATTCGCTTGTTCGAGAATTTAGAATATATCGTCGTCGATGAGTTGCATACGTATCGCGGCGTGTTCGGCAGCCATGTCGCTAACGTCTTTCGCCGTTTGAAGCGAATCTGTGCCTATTATGGCAGTCATCCGAAATGGATCATGACGTCGGCGACGATTGCCAACCCGGTCGAGCTTGCTGAACTGTTGACGGAAGAAGATGTCGTCCTCGTCGACAATAACGGGGCACCACAAGGCAAAAAGCATTTGATTTTCTATAACCCGCCCGTCGTCAATGAAGCGCTCGGTATTCGCCGGAGTGCGACGCTCGAGACGAAGCGAATCGCTTCAAAACTCGTCGAGGCGGACATCCAGACGATCGTCTTCGCCCGCTCACGCGTCAGGTCGAAGTGTTGTTGACGTATTTACAAGAATTGACGCGGCGCGAGCTCGGTCCTAAATCGATTGTCGGATACCGGGGCGGTTATTTGCCATCGGAGCGTCGCGAAATCGAACGCCGGCTCCGTAACGGAGAGATTAAAGCCGTCGTCTCGACGAATGCGCTCGAGCTCGGCGTCGATATCGGCCAATTGCAAGCGTGTGTCTTGAACGGTTATCCGGGCACGGTCGCCTCGATGTGGCAACAAGCCGGGCGGGCCGGACGCCGTCATTCCGAGGCGCTCGTTATCTTCGTCGCCTCGTCATCATCGCTCGATCAACTCGTCGTCGAACAACCCGATTTGATTTTGGACCGGTCTCCGGAAGCGGCTCGGCTCGATCCGAACAACTTGATCATCCTCGTCGACCATATGAAATGTGCCGCCTTCGAACTGCCTTTCCAAAAAGGGGAGCGATTCGGAACGGTCGAGACGGAAGAGATTCTCGATTTCTTGACGGACGCCCACATCTTGCACGAACGGGCCAATAAATATTATTGGATGACCGATGCGTTCCCGGCGCATGACATCTCGCTTCGAACGAGTGACCAAGAGAACGTCGTCATCGTCGATCAAACCGCGAAGAACCAAGTCATCGGCGAGATGGATACGTTCAGCGCGATGACGTTGCTTCATGACGAAGCCATCTATTTACATGGCGCCGAGCAGTATCAAGTCGAACGGCTCGACTTCGAAGAGAAGAAAGCGTATGTCCGACGGGTCGACGTCGACTACTATACGGACGCCAATTTGGCGGTCGAACTGAAAGTGTTGGAAGAGAACAAGACGACCAGCGTGAAAACGTTCGGGGAAGTGTCGGTCATCGCCATGGCGACACTGTTCAAGAAAATCAAGTTCGGGACGCATGAGAATATCGGTTCCGGACCGATTCACTTGCCGGAACGAGAACTGCATACGACCGCGACATGGTTCACGCTCGATGAGCGGTTCGCCTATTCGGAAGCCGACATGGAAGACCAGCTTGAAGCGGTCAGTGACCTGTTGCGGCGCTTGGCCCCGCTCTATTTGATGTGTGACACGCTCGATCTGTTTACAACGATTCAAATGAAGGCGACGCATACGAACAAACCGACCGTCTATTTATACGACCGTTACCCGGGCGGCATCGGGCTGAGCGAGGCACTCTATCGCGACGCCGACGACGTGTTGGACGCGGCCATTCGAACAGTCGACGATTGTCCGTGCGAGAGCGGTTGTCCGCGCTGCGTCGGCATGATCGGCTACGGTGATTTTAAACAGCAGGTCGTCAGACAGTTGCAAGCATTGAAAGGAACGATATGAAAGCAAAATTATCACGACTTATTAAAACGAATGAACCGAAGCAGACGACCGTGACGCCGGACGACGTCGAACAGGCGAAGTGGCGCGAGCGTGGCGGAGAGATTTTGACGTTCGAACAAGAGTGGTGCGTCCGCTTGAAACAGATCTATCGACTCGATGAGACGTATCATGACTATACGTTCGGAGCGGCGAAAGCCTCGCTCGCGACAGCGACCCATCCGTTTTTTCAAGTCGATGTCCCCTCCGAACAGGTATTGTTCATGGACACCGAGACGACCGGGCTTCGCGGCTCCGGCACTTCGATTTTCTTGATCGGGTTCGCGCGCTTCCAAGACGATCATCTGGAGATGATTCAATACGTGTTGCCACACCCGGCGTTCGAGACGGCGTTTTATTATCACTTTTTGAATGACATCGGCGATGAGGTCCGTTTCGTGACGTATAACGGCAAGTCGTTCGACTGGCCCCAAATCAAAACAAGACATACGTTCGTACGCTCCAAAGTGAAGGCGCTCCCGGCTGTCGGCCACGTCGATTTGTTGCATGCGTCACGTCGTCTGTTGAAACCGACGCTTGAATCGGTGTCGCTCAAAGCGGTCGAGGCCCACTTCGGTCATGCCCGGACGGACGACATGCCTGGCTTTTTGGCGCCGATGCACTATTTTCAATACGTGAAGGAGCGGGAACCGGATATCATCCAGCCCGTCATCGAGCACCATCATGCCGATTGCTTGAGTCTCGTCTCACTCTATAAACGGCTCTGTCATCTCGTCGAAGCCGATGAGACGCCGTTCGGTGAAGAGCGAGCCCACTGGTTGAACGATCTCGGCAATGCCGAAGCGGCGCTTCAAGAATATGAGCGGCTTGAACGGCCGACGAAACGTGCTTGATGCGTCAAGCGCTGCTGTTGAAACGGATCGGCCAAGTGGAGCAGGCGTTGCCGCTGTTCGAACAGGTCGGTACGGTCGAGGCGCTTGTCGAGCTCGCGAAATATGCCGAGCATCACCAAAAAGACATCAACCGGGCCATCACGTTCACCGAGCAGGCAATCGTACTCGCGGAACGAAAAGAGACGGTGCTTCGTCAAACGTCATTGACCGAGATGCGGGCGCTCCGTCACCGGATGAGCCGGTTAGAAAGGAAGCGATCATGAAAGTTGTCGCCATCACCGGATATCGGCCACATGAGCTCGGCATCTTCAAAGCCGACCATCCTGGCATTGATATTATCAAAGAAGCCTACGAGCGAAAAATAATGGAAGCGATTGAACTCGGCGCCGAATGGTTCATCTTTAGTGGGACGAACGGTTGTGAATTGTGGGCTGGAGAAGTATTGTTAGAGTTAAGAGAAACGTATCCAATCAAAATTGCCGTCTTCCCACCTTTTTTACAAATGGAAGAGAAGTATAAGCCGTTCGAACAAGAACTGTTCATCCGCTTGCAACTCGAGGCTGATTTTTTTGAACCGTTAACACAACGTCCATACGAGGACCCGAGCCAATTGCGCGCTAAAACCGCATTCTTTTTAGAGAAAGCAGCAGGATTAATCACGCTTTACGACGAAGAGACGGGGGGAAGCCCTCGTTTTCTCGTCGAAGGGGCTAAACGAAAACACCAGATGGAATTATTCTTGATCACGCCGGAAGAGTTACGAGTGATTGAAGAAGAAAAACAATGGGAACAACATTGGGAGTGATAATGATGCAAACCGAATTAACAGCTGAAGCCATTTATAAACAAGAATTCAAGACCGCCCTCCGTGGGTACTCACAAGAAGAAGTCGACCAGTTTTTGGACGTCGTCATCCGTGATTATGAGAAGATGACGAAAGAAATCGAACGGTTGCGTCAAGAGAACGAGTCGCTCCGTCGCGGTTCGAACGAACAAGCAGAACCGGTCAAACCGGCTCAACCTGTCGTGTCGAACTATGATATGTTGCGTCGCATCTCGAATTTAGAAAAGGCCGTCTTCGGAAAACAGGTCGGTCCAAGCGAATAAAGGAAGGAGGTGGAGAAGATGTTACAAGTATTGACGGCCGTCAAGAAAGAACCTGAGAAACGACAGACGAAAGGCTTGTTCCGTACAAAAGAAGAAGTCATCGCACCACCGAAATCGTATACGGACGAGATTGTTGAGATTATTCGTCATACGTGTCGCTTTGATTGGATGATGATTGAACACGTCCAGTTCGGCGATGACGTGCTCGATTATGTGGTGGTCGGACCGAAAGGCGTCTTTTTGGTCCGCATCAACCGGACGACGTCGGCTGTCCATATGACGAACCGAGATTGTCGTCTAGAAACGCCGCTCGGTTGGAAGAACATCTATCCGCATCCGATGGAAGAGTCGGAGCGGATGACGAAGCATGTCCGAACTGTCATGAAGAAACAATGCGGACAGGCCGTGCCCGTCACTTCCTTTTTGATTTTCCCCGAGACTTCGCGCCTCAAGGTGGAACGTCTTAAAGCGAACTGTTCCGATACGTTCGAGGTGATTGACGACGTCATCGCGAAAACGAAGCTCGAACTGTTATCCGAGGCGACCATCAAGCACATAGCCTACTATTGCTCGGAGCGTCAAGTACATAAATAAAAATGGCGCTGAAATTTCAGCGCCATTTTTATTTTAACAATTGTCGAGCTTGCTGTTCGTCTTTGCGATGGACGAACAGGGCGACTCGGTCGTCCAAGTTTTTCGCGAGCGGTCGGAATAAACGTCCGGTCGGCAAACCGTGCTCGACACGGCAGGTGATGCCTTGTTCCGTCAAGTACGTATAGTCGTCGAGAAGCGCCTCACCTTGCTTGCCGAACGCCTCGCCGAAACGAACCCACTGTAAATTACGAATGGTACGGATCGAGACGAGCACGACGAAAGTGATGCCTAATACGATAATTAAAATAGTTTCCAAATTCAAAGCGTTCAACCCCTTCTTTACATAATTTTAAGGTCACGAGTGCTTGAACGCAACAACGATGGACCGGTATACTCAAAGAAAGTGAGGGATAAACATGAAAACAACGATTCAATCTCGTCGCGAAGCCGTGACACTGTTAGAAGACAAGCACGTGCTCTACATCCGCATTCATAACGGGCAGACCGGGATGATCAAACAGACCGAAGACGGTATTATCATCGCGATCCCGAATGAAGAGACAGATAAAGTCGATTTTCGCAAGTTGGAAGACATGGAAGCGTTCGAGGCATTTTACGACTTGACGCTGTCGAAACCGGGGACGCTTTATTATAACCAAGCGTAAACAAAGCTCCACTCAATCCGAGTGGAGCTTTGTTATGGGGAAGGCAACCAAGCTGCCATCGTTTCTTGTAGCGCTTTCGGGCGAAGGTGTCGCTGTTTATGGAGTAAATATCCGTCGGGGCGGATGACGAGGACGCCACGTTTCATGAACAACGATTTTGCGAGCTCGTTGCCTTGATCGAAGAAAGGACGGCTTGTTTTCGACAGCGTAATGATTTGGAAGAATGATTGATGGTCGTTCAAATACGTATACAGGGCGCTCGCGTCGCGTTTGTCATCGTCGAGCACGAGCACTTGGAACCGTCCGTCGGCGATTTCTGAAATCTTGGTGCGGAGACCGTCGTCCGTCCGAATAATCTCAATTTCCGGAAAGATTTTGCCCTCGGCGACGCGTAAGAACGGGACCCGCGAATGTCTAGGATACGACAAGTGTAGTTGGGCAATCCGTTCTGTAATTTTTTGATTGATGAGATTGACGCGTGTAAACACGTCGGCGCCGATTGCCTGGAATGGCAATAGGACTGGGAGCGTCGTCTGTAAGACTTCTGTCGCCACGTTCGTCGTTTGCAATACGTTGCGCGCCACATGCTCGCGCTCGTCGCGATACGAATCGACGACGCGGAACGGGGCACCCGCCTTCAAATGAAGCCACAACTTCCATCCAAGGTTGAACGAGTCGGCGATGCCCGTGTTCATCCCTTGTCCGCCGACAGGTGAATTGATATGGGCGGCGTCCCCCATAAGAATGACGCGATCATGAATGAATGAGTCGACCATGCGGTTATGGACGCGGAACAATGAGAACCATTCAACTTCGTGGATTTCGACATCCATATGGCTGCGTTGCTCGATTAACTCACGCAGTTCCGACTCGCTGAACGACTCATCGCCCGCGAGATTGCCGGTGATTCGCATCGTGTCGTCGGTGAGCGGGAAGACTTCTAAAACCCCTCGGTCCGAAAAAAAAATATGCACTTCTTCACGTGAAATGTTCCATCTCGCTTTCAGATCAGCGAGCACCCACGATTCCTTGAACGATTTTCCACTGAACGGCAGAGCGAGCATGCGTCGAATCGAACTGTTCGCCCCGTCGGCCGCGACGACGTACTTGGCCTCAATCGTCCGGTTCGAGTCCGACTCTAAATGGGCGAGCACACGGGACGGGTAATGCGTCAGCGACACGAGCGATTCGCCGCGCTGGACGTCATACCCATGCTCGTTCAGCGCCGATTCTAAAATCGACTCGGTCTCGTTTTGACGGAGTAACGTCACAAACGGATAGGGCGTGACGAGACGGGAAAACTCGAGTTTGGCCGTCCATTGACCTGAAAAATATAGATTTCCTTTTTCAATCGTCCGTGCCCGACCGAGTACTTCTTTGGCGACGTCGAGACGAGAAAAGACTTCAATCGTCCGCGGTTGAATCCCGATGGCACGGGAATTGTTCGACGGTGTCGTCTTGCGATCGATGATTTCAAATGAGATTCCATATTTGGCCAACGTTAGCGCAAGCGTGAGTCCGGTTGGGCCCGCACCGACAATTAATACGTCAACTTGTTTGTCCACCACATCTACCATCTCCTATCGTTACTAATGATATTTCCGACATTTGATACGTTTAAACGAGGAGACAACGGTGGAAGTGTAGAAACAAAGAGAATGAGGTGGAGAGAATGAAACGATCGTGGATTACGGAACAACAAATACGTGACAGTTTCTCGATGGAAGAGGTCTATGAACAGACGGCTGCCGTGTTGATTCCTTTAGCCGAGATTGGCGGGGCGTGGCACGTCATCTTTGAGGTGCGTGCCCATACGATGCGACGTCAACCTGGAGAAATATCCTTCCCAGGTGGCCGTCTCGATCCCGGCGAGACTCCTGTCGAGGCGGCTGTTCGAGAGACGAGTGAGGAATTGTTGCTCGCGATGGAAGAAATTGAAGTGATTGGTCGCCTACAACCGCTCGCGACACCGCATCGACAACTGATTTATCCGTTCGTCGGATTGATTCCGGCCATTCCTAATGTCCGTCACACCGAAGAAGTCGACCATTTGTTCTCGGTCCCAGTCGAGACGTTGCTGTTGATCGATCCGTTTCACGGCGAGATGGAATGGACGATGAATCCGGATCAAAATATTCCATTTGACCGGATGGCGAATGCTAAAGCGTACGAAAAACGGGTAATAAAAATGAGAGAACCTTTTTACGAACATGAAGACTACATTATTTGGGGTTTGACTGGAAAAATTTTGACACAATTTATTAAACGGCTTAAAGAAAACGTATTCAAGCCGATATAATTTCGTTATAATGATAGAAACAAATTTAAGATTGGAAGTGAATGGGTGTGTCTGTAGAATTCGTTGTGGGTGATATCGTCAAGTCAACTCGTGAAGGTTGGATTGCTGAAGTGACTGCCGTATTGACCAATACGGTCATCGGGGACGTTTCCATCATGGAAGAATTTCAACAACTTGGTCTCGAGTTTGAGAAGCAAGTGTTATTAAAAACTGAATTAGAACTGATTGAACGCGCCAGCTGACCTTTTGATTGAAAGGGATGATTCAGGTGTCCATTGACAAAAAAGTTCGTGAATGGAGTGAAGCCGGTTTGCTAGACGAAGCGACTGGTCAGCGTTTGGTGGAATATGAACATAAGAAATTGGCGGTCGGTGACAAACGTGAGCACAAACCGCCAATTCTTGTGATTATCGGTTCAATTTTGCTTGCGCTCAGTCTGTTTAGTTTTGTCGCCGCTAACTGGCAAGCAATTCCTGACCTTGTGAAAGTCGCCATTTTCCTCGTGTTTATGGTCGGAATGTATGTGACCGCCGAACGTCTGCAAGTGAAAGCGTCACGCTATGTCACGCTATTCCGCCTGTTAGGCGTCGCCTTTTTCGTCGCGACGATGATCGTCATTTTCTCGACTTATAATCTTTCATCGCAACTTCCCTTCTTATTCTGGCTATTCCTTGCCGTCGCAGTCATGCACAAATTGATTTTCAAACATCCGATTTTCACGTTCTTGGCTGCACTCGCTGCCTTTTTGGCCATCACGAATAGTTTTCAAGGCATCGGCATCATGCTGATCGCGTTCGGCTTGATTGTCACCTGGGTCTGGTTTCATTCTGGCGACAACGAGCTCGATCGGATTTTCGCTTGGTTCTCCTTTTACGGCCTGTTGATCACAATCGGTCAGTACGTTGACTATGAGGCCGCTTTTGGCCGCTATGGGCACTCGCAGCGCTACATCTCTTATTTCTCGTATATCGGGAGCGGGCCCAATGGAATTATCTGTACCTCTTCGTCGCAGCCGTCCTATCGATCGGCTATTTGATCAATGCGACGGAAGGCTGGTTGTCGCAACGTACACCGTCGGTCATCGAGGCGACGATGCTCACGGTCGTGCTCGTCGCCGTCTATTTGTTACACCGTCGTCCAGATTTGATGTGGGTCAGTCTGCTCGCCGTCATCCCCTTCTCATTGTTCGAGGATTCAGGCATCTTGCTGGCCATCTTGCTTGAAGTGGTCGCCCTCGCTTATCTCGTCTACCAAGACCACCTTCTCAAGCCGATCGTGCTCGCTTTTATCTATTTCTTGCTCGTTCAAATGACAATCTACTTCATCTATGTTTGGGATAAACTCGATATTTCACTCTTCTTCCTCATCGGAGCATTGATCGTCTTCGCATTGTCGCTCGCCTTGTGGTGGCGCAGCCGTAGTCGTACGAGAGGGGATGCTCAGACATGAAACGATTGACGCCTTGGATAGTACCGATTGTGCAAGTGTTGATTGCCGTCGGGTTTATCGTGCTCGTTTACGCGGTTTCCTGGTTCGGGGAGACGTATACGTTCAAAGCATCTTCTTACGAACCGTACGACCCGTTCTTTGGTGATTTCGTCTATTTGGAATATGATTCGTTCGAAGGTAGCCAAGATGTCGAATCAGGGACGGTATACGTGTCGTTCAAAACCGGTGACGACGGATATGCAACTATCGACCGGGTCAGTTCACGGCCCTTCTTCGGTGGTACCCGGGCCAATTATTACGATCGCCAAGTGTATATTGATGATATGAGTTCGTATCGGGTCGCCGAAGAAGAGACGGCAGCAATCAAAGGGGCGAAGACGTTCGAAGTGGACGTCGATGTGGCACCTTGGGGCATGGTAAGACCCCATGATTTACGTTCGACCGAAGCGAAGACAGAATGACAATCAGATTACAGATTTGTTACACGTCACGTTGTAACGAATCTGTAATTTTTTATAAAAAACGTTTGGGACTGCTATGTTTGTTGAAAATGTTACAGATTGTCACTGATTGAGAGCTGATATGTCAGAAATATTTCACTTCATCACAATCCCTTCTCGGAATTGAATGGGCATGGTAAATTTACTCCTGTTCGTTAGATGATGAGAAAGGTGCTGACCTATCAATGATGCATTCCTTAAAATACATAATGACTGTCCTCCTTATGGCTGTTGGAACGTTCGCGTTTGCCGAGACTGTCGATGCTGCCCAAATTGGGATTGGGACAGAACAAAAAATTGTCCAAAACCCGCTAGAATTGGAACGAAAGGCGATTGAGCAAGAACGCCAACAACAGATGGCTCGTGAAAAGCGACGAGCCGAACAAAAACGAATCGCGGAAGAAAAACGTGTCGCTGCCGAGAAGGTCCAACAAGAAGAAGCGAAACGCCAAGCTGCAATAGCGAAACAACAAACGACGACTCCGACATCAATAGCATCTTCTGTCTCGACGACAGGACGCTCTATTCAAGCCGAGTCGACGGCGTACACGAATGATGCAGCTGATAACGGCTCATACGGGGGTCGTGTCTTGACGGCGACCGGACACGATGTCACAGATTCAATTTTCTATAAAGGCATGCGTATCATTGCGGTCGATCCTTCTATTATTCCGCTCGGTACCGTCGTTCACATTGACGGCATTGGTCAGGCAATCGCTCTTGATACCGGGGGACGTATTCAAGGCAACATCGTTGATCTGCTCGTGGATACAAACAACGAGGCGATGAACTGGGGTCGCCGCCACATTACGATTACACTTCCATAATACAGGTTGTTCACAGGGGTTCTCTTTTAGAGAATCTTTTTTTTATTTTATGATGGGCTTAGTTTAACAAACGTTGGAAACGGGCAAACTAATATTTGACTTTCATGATAAATTACAGGTCGAGGAGGGATGGAGTTGATAGAATTTCAAAACGTATCCAAGCGATACGAAGATGGAACGTTAGCTGTCACAGACTTAGATTTGACAGTCCGTACAGGAGAGATTTTTATTTTAATCGGACCATCTGGTTGTGGCAAAACGACAACGATGAAAATGGTGAATCGCTTGATTGATCATACCGATGGAAAAATCCTAATTGACGGAAAAGAAATTTATCAATTCGATATATATGAGTTACGTCGTAACATCGGCTATGTGCTTCAACAAATCGCATTATTCCCTCATCTAACGGTCGAAGAGAACATTTCAATCGTCCCTGACTTATTGAACTGGCCAAAACAAAAGACAAAAGACCGTGTGACCGAACTTATGAGCATCGCAGGACTCGATCCGGTGTTGCGGTCTAAAAAACCGCCCGAATTATCAGGGGGACAACAGCAACGGGTGGGCGTTCTTCGTGCACTCGCAGCTGACCCTGACGTGATTTTGATGGATGAACCGTTCTCGGCGCTCGATCCGATCAGCCGCGGTCAACTTCAAGACGACATTAAACGCTTGAACGATGAACTCGGGAAAACAATTTTGTTCGTAACCCATGACATGCAAGAAGCAATGAAGCTTGGAGATCGTATTGGCTTGATGCGCGATGGCAGACTGGTCGTCGTCGGTACACCGGATGAAATTAGAGCGAGCACGGACCCATTCGTCCTCGACTTTACCCAACGTGGAAGAGGTGAGGTAGATGCTTGAGACATTTCAAAATCGTCGAGGGGAACTCGTCGAGGCGCTGATTGAGCACTTGCAACTCTCTATTGTCTCACTTTTGATCGCCGTGTTGATTGCCGTTCCGCTTGGGATCTGGCTGACACGTCGTAAAAAAGTGGCTGAGACGGCGATTGGCATTACGGCCATCATTCAAACGATTCCTTCGCTGGCTCTCCTCGGTCTTATGATTCCGCTCGTCGGAATTGGCGCATTGCCGGCGACGATTGCTCTCGTCTTGTATGCGTTGCTCCCGATTCTTAGAAACACCTTCACTGGTTTGAACGAAGTGGATAAGTCGTTGATTGAAGCGGCGCGTGCTTGTGGAATGAAGCCGAATCAAAGTTTAATGAAAGTCGAGTTGCCACTCGCTTTACCGGTCATTATGGCCGGGATTCGGACGGCGATGGTCCTGATCGTCGGAACGGCAACGCTCGCCGCGCTTGTGGGAGCGGGTGGACTTGGGACATTAATCCTTCTCGGGATTAACCGTAATGACAACTATTTGATTCTGCTTGGTGCGATCCCGGCTGCCATTCTTGCCCTTTTATTTGATTTGTTGCTCCGTCAAATGGAGGGAGCGACAGCGACGCGAAACAAGACCAAGATGATTGCCGTCTCCACCATGCTGGCATTAATCGTGGTCGCACCGCTCGCATTCGGACGTACGCAGCAGACGGATCTCGTTATCGCTGGGAAGCTCGGGCCAGAACCTGAGATTTTGATGAATATGTATAAACTACTAATTGAACAAGAGACTGATTTATCCGTGTCTGTTCGTCCGAACTTCGGAGAGACAACATTTGTGTGGGGGGCGTTACAATCCGGCGATGTCGATGTTTATCCAGAATTCACAGGAACGGTTCTTGCTAGTCTCGTGAAAGAATCGCCGAACTCAAACGATGCCCGTGAAGTATATGAACAGGCTCGGGATGCATTAGCTGAAGATGGTTACGCATTGCTCGAACCGATGCAATTTAACAATACGTACGCGATTGCGATTCCTCGCGATTACGCCGAGCAGGAAGGCATCTCGACCATCTCTGATTTACGCAATGTTCAAAATGACATCAAGGCAGGATTCACACTCGAGTTCACAGATCGTGAAGACGGTTACCCAGGATTACAACAAGCGTATGGCCTTGACTTCCCATCAGTCGTGTCAATGGAACAGAAGCTCCGTTATCGGGCCATCGCTCGAGGCGACGTTAACCTTGTCGATGCGTATGCGACCGATCCAGATATCGCCGAGAATAAATTACTCGTCCTTGAAGACGATCAACAGTTCTTCCCACCTTATCAAGGGGCGCCATTGTTGAAACAGGAGACATTAGACGAGCATCCGGAAATTGAAGACGCCCTCAACCAATTGTCCGGTAAAATCACGGATGAAGAAATGTCTGAATTGAACCGCCGCGTCGCTTATGGAAACGAACGAGCGTATGATGTTGCGAAAGACTTCTTGGAGCAGGAAGGTTTCCTATGAGAGCGATGATTATTTCCAATCCGACATCGGGTGGGAACGAGACGATGCTCGGCGAAGTTATCGGGACGGTTGAATCGATTTATGATGAGATTCTGATTCGAAAGACGCTCGCACAAGGAGATGCTCGCCGATTCGCTGAGGCGAGTGGATCGTTCGAACACTTGATTGTGATCGGAGGTGACGGCACGCTCCATGAGGTGGTCAACGGGCTTATGGCAATCCCACGCGACCAGCGGCCGACCATCGGGCTCATCCCGGCCGCACGTGCAATGATTTCGCACGTGCCCTTGATTTACCAATCGAACCGATTGAAGCAGCGCGCTTATTTAAAATGAGCCAAGTACAAACCGTTGATGTGATGCTCGTCAATGAACGGTACGGTCTTAATTTCATTGGAGTTGGATTGATAGCGGACGCCTCTAGACAAATCGATCCCATCCAAAAAGAAACACTCGGATCCATTGGCTACTTTTTAGCGACGATTCGTCAGTTTCGCGAACTCGACCCTTTTCAAGTTCGTATCGAACGAAACGGGGAAGTTGTCCATGATGGACCGGTGAGCTTTTTATATGTCGGTAACGGTGCTTACCTCGGGACGTTGCCGACGAAGCTCCCGACCCAATCATTGTCAGATGGACTCGTCGAAGTCGTGCACAGTTCGGCCATCGGCTTTCCCATGATTCGGCAATTGCTCACTCAACAACTCGGACTCGAACAATCTTCTCCTGAATGGGTTCATCTGCAAATGGGTCAGTTGACCGTCCGTTTGAGCGAATCGCAACTCATCGATATCGATGGTGAGCATTTCGAAGCAGAACAATTAAATATTGAAGTGTTGCCGAGCGAATTGACTTTTCTCGTACCGACACACTAAACATAGACAGAGAAAAGAATTCAGACTTTTCTCTGTTTTTAGTTGTCCTCTTTTCTGAACCGTGTTAGTATTTCACTATTATTATGAAAAATGATATGAAAACAGGAAGCAGGGATAGGAATGGCGCAAAATTCGTTTGCCTCAAAAATTGGATTTATCTTAGCGGCCGCAGGGTCGGCGATTGGTCTCGGTGCCATCTGGAAATTTCCGTATGTTACCGGTACAAGTGGAGGCGGCGCTTTTTTGCTCATGTTTTTAGCGTTTACACTCTTACTGGGATTACCGTTATTGATTGGTGAATTCATTGTCGGACGTTCGACACAAAAAACGGCACTGCTTGCATTCAAAAAATTAGGACACGGTCGTTGGACACTAGTGGGTTACCTTGGTGTCATTGCATGTTTCTTGTTGCTCTCATTCTACAGTGTCATCGGCGGGTGGGTCTTAATCTACATCGGACTTGGGCTGAGCGGAACATTAAATGGACGAACGCCCGATGAGTTCGGTGCCGTGTTCGGGGATGTCGTTTCGTCACCAGGCATCGCTGTGTTCGGCCAGTTTTTATTCCTATTGTTCACACTTTTGATTGTCTTGAAAGGCGTCGAGGCAGGTATCGAGCGTATGAGCAAAATTTTAATGCCGCTCTTATTCGTCAGTTTCATCGTGCTCGTCATTCGTTCGTTAACACTTGATGGCGCTATGGAAGGGGTTCGTTTCTTCTTACAGCCTGACTTTTCAGCCTTGACTGGTGAATCGGTCTTGTTCGCATTAGGTCAAGCGTTCTTCTCGCTCTCACTAGGGGTGGCGGCCATGTTAACGTATGCGTCGTACATACAGACGAAAGGAACCCTCATTCGCTCGGCGAACATGATCGTTCTATTAAACATCGGGGTCTCGTTATTGGCCGGGCTCGCAATTTTCCCAGCCGTATTTGCTTCGGGTCTTGACCCAGCAGAAGGACCTGCGCTTCTCTTTGTCGTCTTGCCTGCCGTATTCAATCAAGTCCCACTCGGTGGATTCTTCATGGTCTTGTTCTTCTTGTTGTTCACGTTCGCGTCAATCACATCTTCAATCGCGATGCTCGAAGTCGTCGTGGCCGGTGTGACCGACAAATTGAACGAAACGAAACAAACGGTGTCGAAGCGAAAAGTCACACTCATTTCGGCGTTACTCGTTTTCGCAGTCGGAATTCCATCGGCACTCTCGTTCGGTATGCTGAGCGAGATGCAGTTTTTGAATGGTCGCACATTCTTTGATTCGATGGATTACATTGTCAGCTACGTGCTCATGCCGGTTGGTGCGCTCTTGACATCGATTTTTGTCGGATACATCGTCGACCAACGTATTTTAAAAGAAGAAATTCAAACGTCCGAAGCTGGTGTCAAATTGTATCCGGTCTGGCATTTTCTCATTCGCTACGTCATTCCTGTTACGATTGCCATCGTCATGGTATCGACATGGATTACGGCGTAACATGGATGGAACCCTCTTGATTTCATTAATCAGGAGGGTTTTTGTATTTTAAAAGAGGTTACTTTTCGTTCTTGCGACCGAGAGAGTGAATGCGCACCTTATGCTAAACTTATAAAAGTGACGAAACTTTTTTTGGAGGTTCACGTAAGGTACAATAGAAGTATCATGAGACGAGGTGAAACGGATGAAAACATGGATGAAATGGGCCCTGACCGGGGCAATCCTTTATTTTGCCATAAGCGTTTTTGATTTCTCTTGGTTGTTTATCATCGTCGGGGCGCTCGTGTTAAACGAAGTGTGGGCGAACAATAAACGCCGAAAGCGTGCTCCGGCCCCCGTTGCCAAGCGCGCCAAGAAAAAATTGTTGCTTGATGAAGATGAACCGTTCGTCGGTTCCCGCATTTTAAAGCCGCTGGAAGATCCGGCACCGATGCGTCAATTTGAGGCGACAGATGATCTTGAACTTCAATTTTTACAACGAACGATTGAACAAGGATATGAAAAATTGCAACAAATCGATCGCATTTTACCTGAAATTAAAGATATCGAGGTCCGACGTGAGATGAAGGCGGTCTCTAAAGAAGCACATGAGCTGTTCGCCGAGCTTTTTGAGAACCCGCAAGACGCCAAGCATGTTCGTGATTTGTTCACATTCTACTTGGACTCACTCGTGTCGGTCGTATTGAAATTCAAAGAACTAGAAGGAAAACGTGTCGTCATTCAAGAAGAGACACGTGAACAGTTGATCACCAATATGCGCCTGATCGTCGACAAGTTCAAACAGCAACGTAGCCGTCTGTTAGAAGACGATGCGGTCGATTTTGAACGAGAGTTGATCATGATGGAAAAAGTTTTGGCCGATCAACCAGAAGGGAGAAAAAAGCATGACTTCATCGAATGACACAAACTGGCAGTCCTGGCCAGAAGGAGAACTCACTTCACAGACGAAAACGACAACGGAAACCGATGCGATCTCGGACCCGTCCGTAGACTGGTCATCGATGACCGAAAAGCACGAGGTACCGGCCATTCAAGTAAGTCCTGATGTACCACAGGAACATCGTGAACGGATCACCCGCATCGCCGAGTCGATCGATATCAAGAAAACGGATTCCGTCATGTTGTTCGGATCGAACGTGCAACGCGAATTGTCGCAATTCTCGGACCAAATTTTGACCGAGGTCCGGATGAAGGACGGCGGTGACGCCGGGAAGCTGTTGTCCGACTTGATGCAAAATGTGCGGAAGATGGACCAGATATGTTGCAGCCTGAGAAGAAGAGTTTCATGGATAATCTACCTTTGATTGGACGAGCTAAGAAAAAAGCCGAGAACTATAAGCTTCAGTTCGAAAAAATGAGTGTTTATTTAGAAGAGGTCATTCATAATTTAGATCGTGCAAAGTTTGGATTGATGAAGGATATTACGATGCTCGATCAAATGTATGATAAGAACAAACGTTATTTTGAGGAACTGAACGTCTATATCGCGGCAGGAGAGACGAAACTTGATCATGTGCGCAGCTATGAGATTGCCCCGCTTCGTCAAGAAGTCGAGATGTCGAAAGACCAAGTCAAATTACAACAGTTGAACGATATGATCCAACTTGCGGATCGTTTCGAGAAAAAATTGCATGACTTAAAACTGAGCCGAACAATCAGTCTCCAGATGGCACCGCAAATCCGAGTCATTCAACAGAACAATCAGATTTTGGCCGAGAAAATCGAATCGGCGGTCGTCAACACGATTCCACTTTGGAAAAACCAAGTCGTGCTCGCGCTCAGCTTGACCCGGCAGAAGACGGCGCTTCGGATGCAGCAAGACGTCACAAAGACGACGAACACGTTGCTTGAGCAGAACTCGAAGATGTTGAAAGACTCGTCCATCGAGATTGCCACGGAGAATGAAAAAGGAATCGTCTCGGTCGAGTCACTCAAAGTGGCGCACGAGAACTTGCTCTCCACGCTCGACGAGACACTCCGGATTCAACAAGAGGGCCGTCAGAAGCGTCGTGAGGCAGAACGTGAACTTGATCGGATGGAGCACGAGCTGAAAGAAAAAGTCATTGAAATCGCGTCAAAAAATAAAGAGTTGCCGAAAGAGACTGGATATTGAAAAAGGAAAGTCTGAGCACTCAGGCTTTCCTTTTTTTTCGAGGAGGACTAACAATGGATAAACAACGGCTATGGGACGAGACATGGTTACAGTTTGCCGACATGATGGCAGTGCGTCATTCGAAATGCGCATCAAAAAGTGTCGCATGTGTCATCGTCAAAGATGAAAAACCGATTTCAATCGGACTGAATGGAACGCCTCCGGGACACACGAACTGTAATGAGATTTTTCTAAAGCGAGATGATGAATTTTATAAGCGCGCTGAGTACGTATCGGCAAATGCAGTCGATTTGCTCGACACGCCGATTTCGATCATCCATGAGGGTGTGACTTATATCAAATGCGTGGACCCGTATGATCATCATAACTGGTCGAAACAACACGAAATCCATGCCGAAATCAATGCGATTGGAAAATTAGCTGCGGACTCGACAAATGCCTTCGGTGCGACGGCCTATGTTACTCATTCGCCATGCCATGCCTGTTCACTCGCTCTCATCGCATCTCGAGTAGCGCGTGTGGTTTATGCAGTCGGTTATGAGCACGGGGATGGACTTGATTTAATGCGAGAGAGTGGAATTGAGGTCGTACATATGCCACTTGAAAAAAGTTTTAAAAACACGTTGTAAACGTTTACATTCGGTGTTATATTATTAATGTACTGCCAATGGTGTTTTACTCTTCCATTATTTGTCTCTCCTCGGAGGGACCTTTTTTTATGTTCACACCTGAGTGAGACAAAGTTTACACATAATGTTCAATATTTCACAATCTTTTTGATGATTTCTTTTTTATAATGAAAGTAGATTAACGAGAGGGGAAATGTCACATGGAAAAACAAGTTCGTTTCACAGATGGTGCCTATGATGTAGAAGCGTTGATCACACTCGAAGAGGTGTGGGAAGATAAATTTGCCATCGGCACGCATAAAGAGCTCGCCGTAAAATCGTTAAAGATTAACGGAAACATCGTCTCAGAGTTGAAGCACGTGCGAGCATTGCTTCGCTACTATCCAACGCTAGGTGTGTCAGGCATCTTGCTCGCGCTTGATGGTGCAGCGGCTGAGATCGTCGCTTTATCAGGAGATAAGGATCCAGCACTTCGATATGTCGAGCTCGTTGCTTTACAGATGGACGAAGCTGCTACAAAAGAATTAAAAGATTTATACGCTGAAATGGCGCTGTAAATACGAAAGGATGGCCACTCAGTCATCCTTTTTTTATTTTCAGGTTGCATTGTGGAATCAGTATGGTATCATTATCGATAGATGAAGAAATGGAACGCCATATCGTTATCGACAACCAAAAAATGGGGATCTAGATAGCTAGATCGCTGTGAGAAAGCCACGTTCATAGGAACGTGGCTTTTTTTTGTATTGTTTCGAACCCGGAGCCCACATCTTTCGCGATATGGGCATCCGAACCAAGCACGAACGGGATACCGAGTGTGCTCGCCTCAGTCATGACATCTATGGCATAAGGTTGTCTGCACTCTGGTTTGCGGAGTCCGGCCGTGTTCAAATCGAGCCCAAAACCACGTTCGGCAATTCGCTGAAGCAGGGACGTCTGTTGTTTCTGGACGTTTGCGCGGTCCCACACATAGTTGGTTTGATATTTGATTGGTAAATCGATATGTCCGATGCGATTTACCTTCAAGCACTCCCACGGAAACGCGAGTCCGACCTCAAGCGTCGTGTAGTAGCGTCGCATCACGTCTTCGAACGACCCGACGCGACGCACGAGCGTATCAAAAGACTCGGCCGAGAAGTCGACAGGCAGGAGCTCGCCGTCGACGAATAGAAAGTGTTGGGACAAGATTGTTTCATCTAACACATCGGCGTATGGCTCGAGGAAAGCCAACGTCTCGGCCTCACAACCAGGCAAATAGTCAATCTCTAGGCCAAGTCGTAGATCGAGCTCAGGATACGATCGCTTCAGCTTCTGAACCGCTTCAATATAAAGCGGCAACGACTCGAGCGACATGGCTGAGTCTTTCTCGGGCGTCGGGTCGAGGAACCGGGCCGGGAACGGGGCATGCTCGGTGAACGTGAGCGTCTTAATTCCTCGGGCTAACGCTTGCTCGACATACATATGGAGCGGGTCGTTCGAGCCATGCGGACAAAATGGAGTGTGAAGGTGACCGTCACGGGTAAAATCAATCATCAGGCGACATTCCTTTCGAGTTCGCCGGTTGACAGCACCGGCTTGGTTTGATAAATTTAACACACTACTTTAGTTTGGTAAAGTGATAATAAGATAAAGGGTGATATTGATGATTTGGTTCAATACTAAAGGATCCATCCCGGAAGGATGGCACGAATTGCAAGGGGAGGACGTTCTGCGTCCGAAGCAGTGGATGTTATCATTTCTAGAGCGAGCCGAATCAAACGGCTATAGCGTGATCGAACCGCCACTCGTAGAATATTATTCGCACTATCAAGACTTGGCCCTGTTCGATGAGTCGGCCTATTATCGTCTGTTCGGGAATGACGGCGAGTTGCTCGTCATGCGCCCAGACTATACGTTACAAATCGCACGGAAACTCGCGGACGGTCATGAGCCGATGCGTGTCGCGTACGCCGGTGCCGTGTACCGGCGTACCCCGAAGCACTCGGGACAGCCGCACGAACGTCAACAGCTCGGTCTCGAATGGATTGACGGGGACGCTCCAGATATGGAGTTGATCGCCTCGTTCCTCAGTATGACCGAGCGCGTCCTGCCGCAAGACGGACTCCGGATTCAAGTCGGATCGGCTGCCTTGGTCACTGCAGTGGCGGACGAGGCCGGTATCCCAGAACGGACGTTACGCCAATATTTGGCGCTCCGTAACTTGGAATCGCTCCGAGAGCTCGCTGATACGTATCAATACCCGTTAATCGCGAAATTACCGTTCTTGATTGGTGACTCGGCACTTGATGAGTTACGTGAAGTCGCGGAGCCAAGCTTGACGGCTGCGATTGGGGAAGTCGAACGGGCGGTCGAACATTTACGGTCCATCGGTTTGAACGTCTCGTACGACTTTGGTCAGACCGGTGATTTTGATTACTATTCAGGATTGACAGTGACAGGCAGTATCGACGGACGTCGCGTCCTCTCGGGCGGTCGCTATGATTCACTATACGGACATTTCGGCCAATCGCGACGGGCGTTCGGCCTGTCCCTTGATTTAGAACAGTTAGGTGAGGTGATTTTATGAAAGTAGCGATTGCCAAAGGACGCATTGAGAATGCGGCCCGAGACTATTTCGAACAAGTCGGACTTACGGTTTGGCCGGAGAAGCGCGGCCGCGAACTGACGGTCGAAGTCGACGGGCATGAGTTCATCTTCGTCAAAGGGGATGATGTCTATAAATACGTCATGCACGGCGCGGCAGATGTCGGTGTCGTCGGCGGGGACATCTTGCGCGAGAAGACACCGGGCGTGCTTGAAGTCGTCGACTTACCATTCGGCCGTTGCCGTATGGCGGTCTGCGGACCGAAAGAACGAAAGAACGGGACGAAGAAATTGAAAGTTGCGAGCAAATATCCGAATATCGCCATCTCTCATTTCGCCTCGAAGCGACAGAACGTCGAAGTGATCGCGTTGAACGGATCGGTCGAACTCGCACCGCTGACGGGACTCGCCGATTGCATCGTCGACATCGTCGAGACGGGGGCGACGCTCCGCGCGAACGACCTTGAAGAATATGAGACGATTTTCACGGTGAACGCCAAGTTCATCACGAGTGAGGCGGCTCTCGCCAACAATCCCGATGAATTGAAGGCATGGATTCGTCGCTTGAGCAAGGAGGAAGCGAAATGAGTACGGAAACGAACCGGACCCGGCGGGAAAGCTGGGCGGAAGCGGTCAAACCGATTCTCGAGGCCGTGGAGTCGAACGGGGACGAGGCGCTTCTCGCGTTCACGAAGAAATTTGACGGTGTCGATAAAATCGAAACGGTCGATTTGAAGACGTTCACACCACCTGAAGCATATGCTGAACTGACCAAGGCGTTGACGCTGGCCGCCGAACGGATTCGCACGTTCCACGTGCGCCAACGACGCCAAGACGACGTATATGAAGACGAGATGTTCCGACTTGGACGCCGTTTCATGCCGCTCGACTCGGTCGGTGTGTACGTGCCGGGCGGGACGGCCGTCTATCCGTCGAGCGTGTTGATGAACATCATTCCGGCGAAAGTGGCCGGGGTGAAACGGGTCGTCATGGTGACGCCGCCGAAACAAGATGGCATCGACTTATCGTTATTGATTGCAGCAAAAATCGCCGGGGCGGATGAATGCTATCTCGTCGGCGGCGCGCAAGCCGTGGCCGCCTTGGCGTTCGGCACCGAGACGATTCAACCAGTCGATAAAATCGTCGGGCCCGGGAACGCCTATGTCGCGACGGCAAAATCGCTCGTGTCCCACATCGTCGGCATCGATTCGGTCGCAGGACCGTCCGAGGTGCTCATCATCGCCGATGAGACGGCCAGCCCGAGATGGATTGCCGCCGATTTGCTCGCCCAAGCCGAGCACGACGTCGAAGCGACGGCACTCGCGCTCGTTTCGACAGAGGAGTTGGCCGAATCGATTCGACAAGAACTGGACCGACAGTTGGCCGAATTACCGCGGCGTGACATTGCGATAGAGGCGATGAAGCGCGGGGGTGTCCTCGTGAAGACGAAGGCTGAGGCGATTCGTTATGCGAACGAGATGGCGGCCGAACACGTCCAACTCGCCGTCGCCGACCCGGAAGACTACATGCAAGCCATCCGCCACGGCGGATCGTTCTTCCTCGGTCATGAAGTGGCGGAGGCGTTTGGGGATTACATCGCGGGACCGAATCACGTCCTGCCGACGAGCGGAACGGCCCGCTTCTCGAGCGGACTCTCGGTCGATGATTTTTACCGACGCCAGACGTTCCTGCAAATGACAGAACTCGATGAGCGCATCACGCGTGCCGCGATCGAATCGCGCAACAAGAACAACTTGACGGCCACGCCCGGGCGATGGCGGTCCGATTGGAGGACGTATGAGACTGAATTATGAATCGATTCCCCGCTACGTCCCGCATACGGTCAAAGGGCACGCGTTGAATCAAAATGAGAGCCAGTATGCGTTCCCTGAGCGCTTGAAGACGGCGATACGTAAGCTGCCGCTCGACTTGAGCCATTATCCGGTCGACGAGTTGACGGCGTTGAAACAAAGCTATGCGGCATATGCCGGTGTCAGCCCACAACAACTCATGGTCGGCAGTGGCAGCGATGAATTGCTCGCGATTCTCTGTCAGGCCATCCTCGATACTGAGGACATCGTCGCCTCACCGATTCCCGATTTTTCAATGTATGGGATTTATACGCACATTGCCCGTGGGAATTTCGTGCAGCCGGATGCGAACGGACTATCGTTCGAGGCGCTGATGGAGACGATTGAGGCGGAACGGCCGAAACTCGTCCTCATCTCGAACCCGAACAATCCGACCGGAATGATGTGGTCGCTCGATGATCTCGAGACGATTGCCAGCCGAGTCCCGTATTTGGTCGTCGACGAGGCGTATATCGATTTCACGATGGAAGATTCATTCAAAGATCGCCTGGCGAAGCATGCGAACGTTATCATTCTCCGGACGCTGTCGAAAGCGTTCGGACTCGCGAATCTGCGCATCGGCTTCATGATTGCCGACGAGCGTTTAATCGAGAAGATTGACCGGTTCCGTTCGCCATTCAATGTGAGCGGGTTGAGTGCGGCCGTGGCGACGGTCGTCTTGAACGACCCCGATTATATCGATGAGTCGATCAACTTCCATCAAACGCAGCGACAAAAGCTTGAGGCGTTGCTCGCACCGATTGGGAACGTCTTGCCGAGCCGTGCCAACTTCCTATACGTCGAGACGCCGGACAGCGAAGCCTGGGCCGCCCGATTCCTTGAAAAAGACGTGCACGTTCGCGCGTTCTCAGACGGGCTTCGTGTCAGTGCCGGTACGGACGAGGCGTACCGCTTGCTTCAACAAACGATAGAAGAGGTGACTTCATTTGAGAACAGCTGAGACGAAACGAGAGACGAAAGAGACGAAGATCGAACTTAAACTCGATTTGAACGGGACGGGACAAAGTGACGTCAAGACAGGCGTCGGCTTCTTTGACCATATGCTAACCCTGTTCGCCTTCCATAGCCGAATCGATTTGACGGCCCATGTCGAAGGGGACACGTGGGTCGACGCCCACCACACGGTCGAAGATGTCGGGATTGCCCTCGGCCAGATGATCAATCAAGCGCTCGGTGATAAAATCGGTATCCGCCGCTACGGTACGAGTTATTTACCGATGGACGAGACACTCGCGCGTGCCGTCGTCGATGTGTCGGGCCGACCGTTCCTCGTCTACCGAGCCGACATTAAAAACCCGAAACTCGGGGATTTTGATACCGAACTTGCCGAAGAATTTTTCCGGGCCGTGGCGATGAACGCCCGCTTGACGCTGCATCTTGAAGTGCTCTACGGGTCGAACTCGCACCATATGATTGAAGGACTGTTCAAAGCGTTCGGTCGCGCCCTCGCCGAAGCAATCGGGCAAGACGGGTCGAATCGATTGCCCTCGACGAAAGGACTGATCGAAGGATGAAAGTCGCGGTCATCGATTATGGAATGGGCAACGTGTTCAATGTCGAACGGGCGCTCCAAGCTATCGGCTGTTACGTTATCATCACGAACGATCCCTCAGAGATCGAGGCGGCGGACGCCATCTTGCTTCCTGGGGTCGGGGCGTTCCCGCAGGCGATGCAATCGCTGGACGAGACGGGACTCATCCCGTTGTTAAAGCGCTCGGCACAGGAAAAACCGTTTCTTGGCATCTGTCTCGGCATGCAACTCTTATTCGAGTCGAGCACGGAAGGGGTGCCGACGGAAGGACTCGGTTTGATTGAAGGCCGCGTCGAGCGGATGCGGGCGAAACGTCTGCCACACGTCGGATGGAACTCGATTTTGCGCGACGAGGACGTCTATTTCGTCCACTCGTATCACGTCGTGACCGACTCGGTCCATGTGATCGCTTCTGCCGATTATATGGGTGAAACCGTGCCAGCCATCGTGCAAAAAGGACTCGTCACGGGGATGCAGTTTCATCCCGAGAAGAGCGGCGCGTTCGGATTACGTTTATTGACAGAATGGAAGGAGGCGGTCGAACGTGAGATTACTACCGGCCATTGATTTGATTGACGGAAAAATCGTCCGCTTGACGGAAGGCGATTTCAATACAGAAGAACAGTACGGAGACCCGTATGAGAAATTGAAGGAATGGCAAGGGCGCGTTCCGATGCTTCACTTGATTGATCTCGAAGGGGCGAAAGCCGGCGAACCGAGACATCTTGATGTCGTCCGCTTCGCTAAATCGTGCGGCTTCTTCGTCCAGACCGGCGGAGGCATCCGTTCCGAGGAAGCGCTCGATGCGGTCATGGCGACCGGCGCCGACCGGGTCTTGCTTGGGACAAAGGCGTTCACAGACCCGGATTTCTTAGACCGGGCGCTCGCGAAGTACGGGGATCGTGTCGCCGTCGCCCTCGACGCCTATGATGGCATCGTCGCCGTCAACGGCTGGCAAGAAGCGACCGACTTAAAAGATATCGATGCCGCGAAAGGGCTCGTTGCCCGTGGCGTCAAGACGATTCTCTATACGGATATCGGTTCGGACGGGAAATTGAACGGACCGAACCTCGAGCGGATGAAGGCGCTCCGTGATGCTGTTTCAGTCACGATCATCGCCTCGGGTGGCGTGACGACCGAGGCTGACGTCGAGGCGCTTCAAGCGGCCGGCATCGACGAGGCGGTCGTCGGGAAGGCACTACTCTCCGGACAAGTCAGTCTTGATGACTTGATCGAGTGGGAGGCGCGCCATGCTTAAACGTCGCATCATTCCGTGTCTTGATGTCAAAGACGGTCGTGTTGTCAAAGGGATTGAGTTTGTGGCGTTACGTGACATCGGCGATCCGGTCGAGATTGCTAAATATTATGATGCCTCAGGTGCCGATGAGCTCGTGTTTCTCGATATCACTGCGAGTACGGAACGCCGCCAGACGATGCTCGACGTCGTCAGTGCCGTCGCCCGGAAAGTGTTCATCCCGCTCACGGTCGGTGGTGGTATTCGGTCGCTTGAGGATATTTCCTCGCTCTTAAAAGCCGGGGCCGATAAAGTGTCGCTCAACACGCTCGCTGTCGAATCCCCCGACTTGATTAAACGGGCCGCCGAGCGGTTCGGCTCACAATGTATCGTCATCGCCATCGACGTCAAGTTCGAAGACGGCGATTACTTCGTCTATACGTATGGCGGGAAGAACCGGACCGAGTTGCGGGCCGTCGATTGGGCCAAGCAAGTGGCCGTACTTGGGGCGGGTGAACTGCTCGTCACGTCGATGAATCAGGACGGAAAGCAGAGCGGCTACGATTTGCGAATCCTTGATTTGCTCCGGGACGCCGTCGATATCCCGATTATCGCCTCTGGCGGTGCCGGGAACGCAAATCATGTCGTCGACGCGCTCGAGAAGGTCGATGCGGCGCTACTCGCCTCGATTTTGCATGACCGGAAAACGACAGTGGAAGAGGTGAAACACGTATGCAGCGAGCACAACTTGCCGATGCGATTCGTTACGACGCCAACGGATTGATTCCAACCATCATCGTGTCGACAAAGGACGACGCCGTCCTCATGTTAGGCTACATGAACGATGAGGCGATTCAGAAGACGCTTGAGACGAACACGGTCACGTTCTGGTCCCGTTCGAAAGGGCGACTTTGGATGAAAGGAGAGTCGAGCGGAAACACGCTTGAACTCGAAAGCATCCACGTTGATTGTGACCAAGACGCGCTCTTGGTCCGGGTCCGTGCCAATGGGCCGACGTGTCATACGGGAAATCGAAGCTGCTTTTTCACGGAGGTGGAAGGATGATTCACGAATTAGAGAAGTTGATTCAAGAACGACAGGCGTCACCGAAAGAAGGGTCTTATACGTCTTATCTATTCGACCAAGGTGTCGACAAGATTGCCAAGAAGTTTGGGGAAGAGTCGTTCGAAGTCGTCATCGCGGCACTGAACGATGAAGATTTAGTCGAAGAGTCGGCCGATCTGTTGTACCATTTGCTCGTCTTGCTCGCCGCCAAAGGCGTATCGCTGCAGGACGTCGAGACGCTCCTCGCCAAACGACATGGGACGACGACTCCGGCGAAATCACGCCGTGACGTCACTGACTGGTAACACAAAAAGGAACAAAGCCGTTTGTGGCTTCGTTCCTTTTGATTAGCGGTTGACCGAGGCGGCCATGCGGATGTACGTATGACGTCGTCCACGGATGGCAATCGATAACGCCTGAATGTTCTCTGGTGTGGCGATTCCGGACAGCCCAGCATCGCCGATATGGAAGATATCCGTCCCGCCGCGCTTCGAGGACAAGGCGATGTCACGAATCGTCGCTTCATCTGACCCTTCTTGCGACGTACCGATGGCGGCGAGAACGAGTTTATCCAACGCATGAATCTCGCGCGTGACTTCATAGAATTCATCTTCGCGGACGCCAGGAACGGTGCCGGGCGCTGGAATCAAGATGATGTTGGCCCCGGCCTCAGCAAAGCGGACATACGCCTCTTGATCGAGCACTCGGCCGACACCGGCTTGGTGCATCTTGCCGGCGATGATGACCCCAGCGAATTCTTGGCGGGCGTTGATGATGGCTTGCTCGATTGCCTCATTCGTCACCCCGGTGTTCGGGTTGCCGGTCAAGCAGATGAAGTCGATGCCGAGCTCGGACGCTCGCGCGAACGCCTCCCGTGTCGCGAGCCGTCCTTGTTTCACGTCATACATATCCGCCGATTTCTCGGAGAAGTCGACCGGTTCGAGGTTGACCCCGATCGGCAAACCGACGAGCCGCTTCAGTTCCATAATCGGATTGTCAGACATCGTCTCACCCGGTACGTTGCCGAACAAGGCGTGGCTTTCGAGACCCTTTATGTACGGATGGAATACGTCGAGCATGTTCAAAAGAATCATGTCGGCACCGAACGCCCGCGCGAGTTCGGCGTTCGTCACTTCCGGATAGAGTGGTTGTACGGTCGGGATGACTTCGGCGAGTACGGTCCGGCCTTCGGCTTTGCGAATCGATCCAATCAAATCCGAGCGGTTGAACGTCAAGAAATCACTGGCTCTGCAATCAAGAATTCGTTTCATCTGTCTATTCCTCCTCTAGTTCGTCATGTTTCTATTCCCCGTTTCGTCAGAAATTCCTCTATACTAAAACAAGAAAAGGGGGAGAAGCAGATGACAGAAAAAGAAAAGATGATTCGGGGTGAACTTTACGTGGCCGGAGATGACGAACTCGTTGCCGATCGGCGTCAGGCGCGACGTTTGACGGAGCGGTTCAATCGGTCCGGCATCGATGAACTCGATGTCCGAAAAACGGTGTTGGCCGAGCTGTTCGGCTCAACCGGGGACTCCTATTACTTGGAGCCAACGTTCAAATGCGACTACGGTTATAACATTCATCTCGGAGAACGGTTCTTCGCTAACTTTGATTGCGTATTCCTCGACATCTGTCCGATCACATTCGGTGACGATTGCATGCTCGGGCCGGGTGTCCATGTGTATACTGCGACGCATCCGCTCGACCCGACCGAACGGATCTCGGGTCTTGAATACGGGAAACCGGTCGCGGTCGGACATCGGGTATGGATCGGCGGCGGTGCCATTCTAAACCCAGGGGTGACAGTCGGGGACGATGCCGTCATCGCCTCTGGCGCCGTTGTGACGAAAGACGTGCCAGCCCGTGCCGTCGTCGGGGGGAATCCAGCAAAAGTGCTCAAGTTCATACCATGACGAAACGACCCGACGTGATGTCGGGTCGTTTGCTTATGCTGTCGGTTGTGACGCGTAGGTGACCAGTGCCTGACGTGCTGCTTCGAGAGCAGATTCATTGCCGAGCGTGATGCGAATCCCGTTCGGTTGTTTCGATGTGTGAACGCCATGCGCGACGAGGTGGGTCCAAACGGCCTCCGGCTCATCGAGCGTGACGTAAATGAAGTTCGCCTCGGCGGGATGGACGTGTCCGATGGTGGCGAACAAGTCGGTCCACTGTCCGCGTATGTCGGCGTGCCATGCGATGGCCTCATCGAGATACGTCGCATCTTGTAAAAAGATGTTGGCGATTTTCGCGCTGACACCGCTAATGTTGAATGGCGGGACGAACTGACGGAAATAAGCGGCGAGTTCGGTCGTCGTGACTATGAAACCGAGGCGGACGTTGGCCAGGCCAAACGCCTTCGATAACGTCCGCAGTACAATCACATTCGCAAATGAATCAAGATGGGTCACCATGCTCGACGTCGGTGTGAAGTCGATATAGGCTTCGTCGACGATCAAGTACGGCACGAGTCCCGCGAGTTCGGCCAATTCAGCGACGCTCCACAATTTTCCGGTCGGATTGTTCGGGTTCGACAACAGCAACAGCTTCGGTCTGTGTTGCGTGATCGCCTGGACGAGTGCGTCATACGACAGGTCATCGGCTTGCACGTGCCGGCCGTGCGCGATTGTCGTGAAGATCGGATAGAGTGCGAAATCCGGACTCGGTGACAAGACGACGTCTTCCGGTGCGAGCAATGCCTGGGTGACGACGTGAATCATCTCGTCACTGCCGCAACCGACGAGCAATTGATTCGGCTCGACACCGGCGTAGGCCGCATAACGGGTGAACAATTCGTCAATCGGTTGGACCGGATACTCATGCAAGTCTTGGAACGAAATCGTCGCGAGCTGGTCATAGAGGCGGGACGGCACCGGGAACTGACTCTCGTTTTGATTCAAACGGTACCCGTCTGGATAGGTGACTGGATAAATCGGCAGCGAGACTTGTCTCATTCCGTCGGCTCCATCGAGAACCATTTTTTGGCGAGTTTGTCGATTTCACCTGAGTCAATCATCTTGTTCAACTCCTCGTTGAACTGATCGCGAAGGTCGTCCTCCAATTTAAACGCGGCTGCTGAACCTTTCTCGCCATCTTCTTTCAAGGCGAACGTGTACAGTTCGGCATCTTGGTCCAAGTATTTTCGAGCGACCGTGTCCTCGATGACCATCGCGTCGATCCGACCCGTGTTCAACTCTTGAACGATTTCTGGAATTTTGTTCAATGAGACGAGCTCAGCCTCCGGAGCTTGTTCTTTGGCGATGTTCTCTTGAATCGATGCGGTTTGGACGCCGATTTTCTTGCCGGCGAGCGCTTCAATCGACTCGAGTGACTCATCTTTCGTCATGACTAAGTTCGTCGCCGACAAATAGATGTCCGAGAAGGCGGCATTTTCTTTCCGCTCTTCGGTCGGCGTCATACCGGCCATGACGAAGTCGACACGTCCGGCGTTGAGTGCCCCGAGCAGGCTACCGAAGTCCATGTCTTCAATTTTCAATTCGTAGCCGAGGCGTTCCGTAACCGTCTCGGCAATCTCGATATCGAATCCGACAATCTCGTCTCCGTTCGCCGTATCGACAAACTCATACGGGAAGTAATCGGCGCTCGTTCCCATGACGAGTGTCTTTTTCTCTTCGCCCGTCGTCTCTTGGCTACATCCTGCTAATAATGCACTTGCCACTAATCCCCCTGTAATGACCCACTTTTTCATGTATGAATTCCTCCTTCAAGATATGAGACTAAGTGTATATGTATGATTATTAATTGTAAAGCATAAAAATACAAAAACGATTAAAAAATACATTCAAGAAAAAGTCATAGGATACATCAGGTGGTCAATCCATCGCCTGGAGATAGGCGATGGCGTCGGGTAAATACGTCTCGAGGGGGCGGTCCGTATCAATTGTAAGCGTATGCATAAACGGTGTTGTGAAGTCGATTCAAGCAGTGCCGTCTTCGTGACATCGTGATCGACGATGACCGCATCCAGTCGTCGAGCGATTTCCCGAGACAGCGTCGATTTGCCGGACCCAGAGAAACCGGACATTTGAAGAAAGAACATGGAGTACCCTCACGTTTCGTTTGATTTCCCGCGGCTGAATCCGGCGAACAACCGGCCGCCGAACGGGGAGAGCGTCTCATCGACGTAACGGATGAGCGCGTCGGGTTCGTTCGTTTGATAATAGCGTTCGAGGGCAGCGACGAGCTCTCGGGCTGCATGCGTATCGTAGCGGTCGAGAGCGCGGTATGTCCATTTGGAGGAGCCCATCCATTGTCGATTCGTGCGCAGGATGAACTCACAGACTAATGCGGCGAGTGCGCTCGCGATGAACAAGCCCTCTGCACGACTTGTGCATCCAATCAAGTCATCGAGCACATCGGTCAGAAAGTATCGTTTCATCTCGATCGTCTCGTCCGCCCAAGCCTCTGGCCCGCTGTCGAGCAAGGCCCGGGCTTCACGTTTGATATTTTCGATGACATCCGTATCCTTCATCACCATCCCTTCGGCGACCATTCTCGGCAACGACGGAATGGCACGTCGGCAATCTTGCTCGAAGAACGTCCGATACGACGTCAAGTTATGGGCGAACAGCTCGATGCGCCATCCGGACTCGATGAACGATTCCCGAAAAGACGAGACGAGCGTGTCGTCGAAAATGACGATGTCTAAATCTGACGTCTCGGTCGCCTCACCACGGACAACGCTCCCGGCGAGCAGTGCGGCCCGACAGTGGGGGAAACGCGTTGTGACGAACGTCTTCGCTGCTACAATTGGTTCAAGTTTAGGAATCATAGGTGTTGCTCCGTACCGACGCGCGTTATAAAGTCACGAACCTCTGTCCGTGAATGCAATATGATGACTTGTTTGTTATCAGGAAGGGCTTGCAATCGGTTGATCACATTCGGGCGTTGCGATTTCGGATAATCCCACACCCATTTCAAGAACTTCGGGTCAAATCGTTCCTCACAACCTGGGCCCATGTCCGGACGTGTCTTGCCACGATAGGAAAGCATGCGCTTCAAGACGCGATACGTACAAATAATCCTCGGCAAGTCGAGAAAAACAATCGTGTCGGCAGCATGAAAGCGCAAGTCGAGCGTGCCCCCGTAATTGCCGTCGATGATCCATGAATCGCGTCCAACCAATGCGGACTGCGTTTTAATTTGTTCTTGCCGTGTGGCGGGTGACCAATTTGGTTTCCATAGTAAGGCGTCTAAGTGATGGACGTCGATGCCGAGTTGGGTTCCCAACACGCGGGCGAGCGTCGATTTGCCCGAACCGCCTGAGCCGATGAGAAGTATTTTTTGCATAGGAAATTACCTCCCGCCTTTTAAATGTCATGATTCTTCTGATTCTAGGATGCGCCATTTTTCAATCTTACCGTCTTCTTCATAAAGAACACGAACTTCCATCTGGTTTAAAACGAGCCGCTGCTCGGTGGCGAAGAGTACAATCGGATAACCGGTCGACAGCGGTTCGTCCGCTTCGAAGACGGGACTGTGCGCCTGCATGGCATAATAACCGTCCGAACGCGTGTTGGCCGCCCCGGCATCGACTTGAATGACCGACTCGAACCCTTGGAGCCGCAGAACGTAACTATATGTCGTCCTGGCCCCTCGTTCGAGCCGCCACTCCTCGATAATCGCCTCGTGTCCATCGTTCATTTCCTCGAGTAATACTTTTTGTGCCGTGTACTCGCGTTCATACGGAATCATCTCTTGAATGTTGACGGCCGTCATGGTGGCCACTTTTTGTGATTCTTCTGATGGAGGTGTAATCAGGATACCGATAAAAATCAAGATAGGGATGAGCAGATAAATGATGACCCGACTTCGCATATGGTTTCACCTGTCCTTTATACGATTTTTTTTCGCCATCTTCTCGCAGAACCCTGCCTGACGTGCGAAATATGTCGATGGAACACGTCGAAATGTCTCCGACTTCGGGAAGCCATGTATGATGAAGACAGGAGGGGATTAATATGCGAATGGGGATTATTGGCGGTGGGATCGGCGGACTGACGACGGGTGCGCTCGTGAGCCGAATCGGGCATGACGTGACCGTGTACGAGTCGTCACGAGAATGGGGCGGTTGCGCCGGTAAGTTCGAACGCGGCGACTATCGGTTCCCGGCCGGAGCGACGCTCGGGATGGGGTTTGAGCCGGGCGGGCTACATGAGCGGGTCTTATCTTATTTAGGGGAAACGATTGACGTTCGTCCGTTAAGCGAGGTGATGCATATTCATCTCGATGGAAAGACCGTCCATTATCATCAAGACCGGGATCAGTTTTTAGCAGAACTCGAATCGACGTTTCCTGACCTCGCCCCGCGAATTCATGCTTTCTTTGAAGAAGTGTGGAGTGACTTTGAGACGATCCGGCCTTTATTTGAATCGTTACCAGCTTTGCCATTTCGGACGATTCGTGATGCGACGCTTGCGATACGTGCGTTTCGACCGGCACAGCTCTTGGCGTTCCGAAAGCTGTATCGACCGCTCGGGACAACATTAAAACGGCATCGGTTGAACGGAACTACGTTCGAGCGAGTCATCGATGGGATTTTGCTAGATAGCTTGCAGACCGGTGCCCGTGAAGCGAGCCATTTGCTCGCGGCCGTCGCGTTATCGATTTACCACGAAGGGGCATTTTACGTCGATGGCGGCTTGTACACGCTCGCTCACGCCTTGGAGCGCTCGATTCAAAAAGACGGCGGACAAACCCTTCTCGGACGACAAATCGTCAAACTCGAGCGCCTGGCGGACGGTTGGCTTTTGACCGATCGGCGGGGCCGGCTCGACCTCGTCGATGTCGTCGTCTCCGCCATCCCGCTCGAGGCGACCGCTCAACTGCTGAGCGGAGATACGTCACGTCAATTCAGCAAGCAGTACGGGCGTCACTTAAAGCGCTCGCAATGGGGAACGTTCAGTCTGTACATTACGTTACCGGAAGCGGTGTGCACGGGACGTCCGCTCTTCCAACAAGTGTATAGCGATGTCTTACCGTCAGGACACGCCTTCATCTCGATGTCAGCCGCAGATGATTCGCTCCGGACCGAGCGACCGGAACGGACCGTCACCGTCTCGACCCATATCGATTTGACAGAGTGGCAGGCTTGGAAAGACAAGGTGACGTATGAGAAACTAGAGACAGAATGGACCGAACGCCTCGTCACGGCAGTGCGACGAGCGTTCCCGGACTGGAACGGCGAATCGTCTGTCATGTTGCCCGGGGGACCGGGGGCGTGGGTGAAATATACGAAACGTCCGCACGGTGCGGTCGGTGGATATGCCCAAACACCAGGACAAGCGCTGTTCCATGCGGCAAGCTATCGAACGAACCTTCCGAATTTTTATGTATGCGGAGACACGGTATTTCCAGGTGCCGGGACAATCGGGGCGATGACGAGCGGGCTTCATGTCGCGCGGGCGCTCGGTTCGAAGTTATAAGGGGGACAAGTTTAGATGCAGAAAAAACGATTTGACGAATTGACGACGAGGGAGCTCTATGAGTTATTGGCGCTCCGCACCGAAATCTTCGTCGTGGAACAAGATTGCCCGTATCAAGAAGTCGATGGAAAAGATGTGACGGCGGTCCATTACTGGATTGAGGCAGACGGTCGCCCGATTGCGGCGTTACGTGTCCTCGAAGATGAATCACCAATCGCCATCGGTCGTGTCGTCACGAAGTCGACGCATCGGGGGCAAGGCCATTCGCGGCGTTTGATGCAAGAAGCCGTGGACGACTTTGGAAATTGCGATTTGTATGTGCAGGCGCAAACATACGTTGAGCCGTTCTATGCAAGCTTTGGGTTTACACGAACGAGCGAGGAGTACTTAGAGGACGGGATTCCTCACGTCGATATGGTTCGGACAGCGACCGTCTCGAAGTGAATCGATGCGGTACCGTTTGCCATAAGTTCGTGGTAGAATGATGAGGAATACTTGCGTGCGTCAAATCGTGCGTTCTATCATAGAGAGCAAAGGGGTTTACGATGGTGACTGATCAAACTGTGATTCAAAAAGCGAGAGAATTAGCCGACTTATTGGCGAGCACGCCGGAAGTGGCCCGCTTCAAAGAAGCGGAAACGAAAGTGAACGAAAGTGAGCGCGTTCAAACGTTAATCAAACGGATTAAATACTTACAAAAAGAAGCCGTCAACTGCAAGCACTACGGGAAGACGGAAGCACTCGCCAAAGTTGAGCTAAAAATCGACAAGGCGATGGACGAACTTGATTCGATTCCGGTCGTCCAGGCGTTTCAAGAGACGCAAGTCGAAGTGAACGATTTGCTTCAATACGTGACGGTCACACTCGCCAACTCGGTGACAGATCGCATTATCGAGTCGACGGACGGTGACGTTCTCGCGGGTAAAACAGGAAGCGGTATGGCAGCGGAAAAATCACGCGGCGGCTGCGGATACTAACAAACAGACAGCTGGCCTTTGGTCAGCTGTTCTAATTTCTTGAGGTGAACACGAATGGAAACGATACATCAAACCCCGATGATGAAACAATACTTTTCAATCAAGGCCGATTATCCAGACGCCTTCCTCTTCTACCGGCTCGGTGATTTTTACGAGCTGTTTTTTGAAGATGCTCAAATCGTCGCCAAAGAGCTTGAATTGACATTGACTGCGAAAAACGGAAAGAACGCCGAGCACCCGATTCCGATGTGCGGGGTCCCGCATCACTCCGCCGCCATCTATATCGAGCAACTCATTGAAAAGGGTTTCAACGTGGCGATTTGTGAGCAGATGGAAGACCCGAAAGCGACGAAAGGACTCGTCAAACGGGAAGTCATTCAAGTCATCACGCCAGGTACATACATGGCCGCGCTCGGTGAGAAAGAGAACCGATATTTACTAGCGGTCGTGAACGTCGCCGGTCGTTTTGGGCTTGCCCGTGGCGACGTGACGACAGGTGAGTCATGGTTGACGACTTTACCGTCGCGCGAGGCCGTCCTACGCGAAGTCGAAGGATTGGTCCCGAGCGAAATTATCGTTGATGACGCCGAGTTGGCAGACCATCTCTCATCACTCGGCATCCCGCTGTCGGTGCAGACGGATCGATTGGCAAGCCCGTTATCGAGTGGTGCCCGTGACGAGGCACAAGTAAGCGCGTTCGAACTCCTTTTCGCCTACTTGACGCGGACGCAAAAGCGCGCCCTCGATCACTTGCAGCCCGCTGTCGCCTATGAGGTGGAGGCCCATATGCAACTCGATGCGAATACGGCTCGCAACTTGGAGCTGTTCCGTTCGGCCCGGTCTGGGGAACGGAAAGGGTCGCTCCTTGCGCTGCTCGATGAGACGACGACGGCGATGGGGGGGCGATTGTAAAACGTTGGCTCGAACAGCCGCTCTATACGGAACAGGCGATTCACGACCGACAAGATGCAGTCGAGAACTTGGTCGATGATTTCATGCTCCGCGATCAATTGCGAGAGCAATTGCGTCACGTCTACGATATCGAACGGCTCGTCGCGAAAGTCGGATACGGGACGGCCAACGCCCGTGACCTCGTCCAGTTGCGGAACACGCTCGAACGCATTCCAACGGTGCGAGAGTTGCTCGCGAATGTCACGGCAACTCGGTTACATCACATCGATGCGACGCTCGACACGTTCGACGCGTTATCGGAACGGTTGCAGGCGGCGCTCGTCGACACACCGCCGATCTCGATTAAAGAAGGCGGCATGATCCGTTCAGGATATTCGGCCGAACTCGACGAACTGCTCGAGGCGAAAGCGAACGGGAAGACATGGATTGCCAACCTCGAGCAACAAGAGCGACTCGCGACCGGCATCAAGTCGCTGAAAATCGGCTATAACCGTGTCTTCGGCTATTATTTGGAAGTGACAAAAGCGAACGCGCGCTTGCTCGAGGAGGGTCGGTATGAACGGAAACAGACGCTCACGAACGCCGAACGCTATGTCACGCCTGAGTTGAAAGAAAAAGAAGCGCTCATCCTCGGTGCCGAGGAGAAGAGTTGTACGCTTGAATATGACTTGTTCGTCACGTTGCGTGAAGAAGTCAAACGCGAGACGAAACCGCTCCAACAACTGGCCCGCTCGTTAAGTGAGCTCGACGTCTTGCTCGCGCTTGCCATTGTCGCCGAAAAACGGGACTATGTCCGGCCGGTGACTTCGAACAATGTCCAAATCGACCGGGGACGCCATCCGGTCATCGAGACGGTATTGTCCCGTGGCGAATACGTGGCCAACGACTTGACGCTTGATGACACGCGGCGCATGCTGTTGATCACCGGGCCGAACATGTCCGGTAAATCGACGTATATGCGTCAATTCGCTCTGATTGCCATCCTGCATCAAATCGGGTCGTTCGTGCCGGCCGAAGCGGCCGAACTCCCACTGTTCGATCGCATCTTCACCCGCATCGGGGCAGCCGATGATTTGGTGAGCGGTCAGTCGACGTTCATGGTCGAGATGACGGAGACACGCCAAGCGGTGACGGAAGCGACAGCAGATAGTCTCATCCTCCTCGATGAGATCGGACGAGGAACCTCGACGTATGACGGTATGGCGCTCGCGCAGGCGATTGTCGAATATATCGCGGCCACGATTGGCGCGAAGACGTTGTTCTCGACCCATTATCACGAGTTGACCGTGCTCGAGGACACGATTCCCACTCTTGAGAACGTGCACGTCCGTGCCATCGAGCGGGATGGGCGTGTCGTCTTCCTGCATGAAGTTCATCCGGGACGGGCTGACAAATCGTATGGGATTCATGTCGCCGAACTCGCTGATTTGCCGCCTGATTTAATTGAACGGGCGCGAACGATTTTGTCCGAGCTCGAGACGGAACCGAAGCAGGAGCGGACAACTACAGAACAGCCGGTGTCAGTCGAGCCTGTGTCTCAACTGTCACTATTTGAGGCGGACGACGACATCAAACGACAACTGCTCGACCTCGATTTGTTGGCGATGAACCCGATCGAGGCAATGCAGGCGCTCTATGCGCTCCAACAATCCGCAAAGAAAGGGTGAGGTGAGTCGATGGGAATCATTCAAGAATTACCGGAACAGCTGGCCAACCGAATCGCTGCCGGGGAAGTCGTGGAACGCCCGGCCTCGGTCGTCAAAGAACTCGTCGAGAACGCGATTGACGCCGGTGCCACGAAAATTGAAGTCGATTTGGAAGAAGCCGGGATTCGCCTGATCAAAGTCCGGGATAACGGGCACGGATTTTATGAAGAGGACGCCCCGCGCGCCTTTCTGCGCCATGCGACGAGCAAGATTCGGGACGAGCACGATTTGTTCCGGATTCGCACGCTCGGCTTTCGAGGTGAAGCGCTCGCTTCAATCGCTTCGGTCAGCCATGTGATTCTGAAGTCGCGCCGAACCGAAGAGGACGGCTTTGAGATGACACTCCAAGGCGGCATCGTCACGGCGCAAACCCCGGCCGCGGCGAATGTCGGGACGGAGATTACGGTCAGTCAATTGTTCTTCAATACACCGGCCCGACTCAAATATTTGAAGACATCGGCGACCGAGCTCGCGAGCATCACCGATACGTTGAACCGAATCGCTCTGTCTCATCCGGAAGTCCGTCTCACGGCGTTCCATGAAGACAAGGAACTCCTGCGGACGAGCGGAAACGGCGACATCAAGCAAGTCATGCTCGCCATATACGGACGTCAAGTCGCGGCGCAAATCGTCACCGCCTCGAGCAAGACGAACGACTATAGCTTGAGCGCCTATCTCGTCCGTCCGGAAGTGACACGGTCGAACAAGCAGTATGTGACGCTCATCTTAAACGGACGGAGTATCAAAAACTTTGCTTTGACCCAAAGTGTGCTCGAAGGCTACCATACGCTACTCCCGATTGGTCGTTATCCAATCGCCGTACTCGAAGTGAACATGGACCCGATGTTGATTGATGTCAACGTCCATCCGACAAAACGGGAAGTCCGACTCTCGAAAGAAAAAGAACTATGCCAGTTGATTCGTGAGACGGTCCAACTGACACTACGGGAACAGCGTTTAATCCCATCGGTCAAACCGAAAGAGCGAGCTATCAATCGGACCGAACAAGAGCGGCTTGATTTCACGGTCGAACGGGCTCCCGTCACGGACGAACCGCCGACGTGGAACTATCCGATTCCCCGTGAGCCGATCACGTCACCAAGCCGGTGGTCGCCGACGCCGCTCGTCAACGAAGCACCTGAACCGATTGACCCGATTAGTGAATCGGACACAATGGATACGAAAGGAGAGCGGTTGCCGCCGCTCGACGTCATCGGCCAATTGCATGCGAGCTATATCGTCTGCGGTGCCGAAGACGGCATGTATGTCATCGACCAACACGCCGCCCAGGAGCGGATCAAGTATGAATTGTTTTATGAGCAACTCGGGAATCCGGACAAGGAATATCAATTGTTGCTGCTCCCACTCACGCTCGAGTTCACGCAAGAAGAGACGCTCGCGATTGAAGAAGTTGCTCCGCTCTTGAAAGAAACGGGTCTCGAATTGGAGCCGTTCGGTGGTAACACGTTCCTCGTCCGGGAGATTCCGACGTGGTATCCACAGCACGATTTGGAAGGGACGGTCCGCGATTTGATTGAGATGGCGATTCGGGACCGCTCCGTCAATCTCGCCAAATATCGAGAAGACGCCTCGATTTTAATGGCATGCAAACGCTCGATTAAGGCAAACCATCCATTAAACCATGAAATGATGCGCCAGTTGCTGCACGACCTCAATCAGACGACGTCCCCGTACACGTGTCCGCACGGGCGTCCAATTCTGGTGAAATGGAGCACGTACGAACTGGAGAAGTTGTTCAAACGGGTGATGTGACACGCTTGTAATCTTTTTTTAACCGGTTGTAACGTTTATGTCTGAGTGGCTATGGGAACAATATACACATGTCACTCAACGCATCGAGGTTGAGAGGTGGCTCTTTCACTGCCTCACCCTCAAGATGTAGACATGATCGATAAACCAGTAGGGGGAAAAGATTATGGCAGACAAACTTAATGTAACGAAACGGGAATTACGACCACGTTCGGTCCGTGCTAACTTACGTAAAGAAGGAAAGGTGCTAGGTGTCGTCTACGGCTATAAAGTCGAGAGCACACCAGTCGCATTCGAAGAAATGGCGCTTCGCAAAATTCTTCGCGAACACGGTGACAACGCGTTAATCGAGTTGAACATCGATGGCAGTAAAGTGAATACGCTCGTTCACGGAACTGAAGTTGACCCATTTACGAATGAATACAAGCACGTCGAATTCATGGCTGTGAAGATGGACGAAGCGACGGAAGTCGAAGCGGACGTCACATTAGTCGGCGAGGCAAAAGGTGTCAAAGAAGGTGGCTTCTTAGCACAAACGCTTTATAAAGTTACAGTATCAGCGACACCAGCCAACATTCCAGAACGCATCGAACTCGACGTATCAGAACTCGGGATCGGTGACTCGGTCACGGTAGCTGATATTCCAGAGAACAAAGACTATGACATCGTCTCAGATGGAGAGCTCCAAATCGCATCTGTGAACGAACCGGTCGCGCTTGAAGACCTTGAAGCAGACACGACTACAGAAGAAGAGTCGGAAGCGAAAGAAGAGCCTTCAGAAACTACGAATAAAGACTCTTCGGAAGACAACGAATAAGCAGTTCACTACGGCCCTTTTCGAAGGGTCGTTTTTTGTCACAAATTTGACAAATGTAAACGATTACGATGTTAATAATGCAGCACTACCTTATATGTACAATTGCAATTTTTTGGATTTAAGCTTATATTGTTAATGATTTCACAAGTTTGTTCTTATTATAGTGGATTATTTCAACAGAAAGAAGGGTTTGTGACATGGCATCAATGGAAATCCATGCACTCGAATCGTTGCGTAAGAAAGCTCAAGCATCTTCGCAAATGATTCATTATCGGCCAATGGAATACTTTTTACGGGCAATGCTCGCGGGGATCTTTATTGGATTCGCTTCTATTTTTACTTTGAAAGTTGTCAACGGAATGTATTTGATCGATTCTCCGTTCACTACACTTATCGGTGGGTTCTCATTCGGGATTGCCCTTGTCATGATCATCTACGGTGGAGCAGAACTGTTCACGGGAAACACGATGTATTTCACGACTTCGACGATGCGCGGTTATACGACGCTCAGCGACACGATGCTTGTCTGGTTACTCTGTTTTGTTGGAAATGCGCTTGGTGGTGTCTTGTTCGCCTTGTTGCTCGCGCCGACCGGGGTCATTCAAGAACTCGGGATGGACAACTGGCTGTTCGCGGTCGTCGAGAGTAAGATGCATCACACGACAGTCGAGATTTTCTTCCGTGCTATCTTCTGCAACTGGATGGTCTGTCTCGCGATCTTCCTACCAAAACAAATGAAAAATGAGTTCGCTCAAATCTTCTCGATGATTTTCCTCGTCGCCGTCTTCTTCGCGTCAGGGTTTGATCACGTCATTGCCAACTTCGTCTTGTTCGCGCTTACTCTTGTCGTCCCACATCCTGAGGCGATTAGCTTTGCCGGTGCCATCCACAATTTGATTCCGGCGACGTTTGGTAACATTATCGGTGGTGCCTTGTTTATGGGTGCGATTTATACGTGGTTGAACGCGAAAGGCTTGCGTGAAGCCCAAGAGTCAGAAGAAAAAGAAGAAGTCGAATTTAAAATCGTAAAGCCTGCTAAAGAGTTGTGATATGGTTCATATTAAGAAATGGTCGAGTCCAGATGAGGGCTCGGCTATTTTTTTTGCGAATACGTCACACTTAATGCTCACAATTTAGACTTCACTACTTCCCAGGAAAACGTGACATAATCTATATATGGAATTCAATCGAGCTGATAACTCGATAAAAATCAATATATAGTGAGGTGATGCGGAGTGAATATGCTCCAGCTTTATGAAGATGTCTGTGTTCTCCCAGATCAAGATCTTGTACAAGAGAACGCCAACGTCGACGGAAAATCACCACTCGGTAAACTGGCACGATTATCCTCGGAAGTATCGAAACAGCTGTCGACAACGTATTTGTTGTCAGAGCGGACACGTCAGGCCGTCGCAGACAACTTTTTGTACATCCACGACGCCGACTATTACGTGACGGGATCGACGACATGTTGTCAAATCCCGCTCGGCGAGTTGCTGACGAACGGATTTCATACCGGTCACGGGACGATCCGTCCGCCACAGGATATCCGTTCGGCGATGGCACTCGCTTCGATCATTCTTCAAGCGAACCAGAATATGCAACACGGGGGTCAAGCGTTCCCGATGTTCGATGTCGATTTAGCGCCATACGTCGAAAAAACGTATGAACGTCAACTTGAGCGGTTAAAGAAGTTGCCGGTCGAATGGTCGACCGAGCAACTTCTCGAAGTCGCTGAGACCGAGACAATTATGGCAACGTATCAAGCGTGCGAGGCGTTCATCCATAACGCCAATTCGATGCATTCGCGAGGAGGCGGCCAAGTACCGTTCGTATCCATCAACTATGGGACCGACACGAGCCGTTGGGGCCGAATTTTCATCCGCGAGTTGTTGCATGCGACCGAGCGAGGGCTCGGCAACGGGGAGACGCCGATTTTCCCGATTCAAATCTTTAAAGTAAAAGAGGGCGTCAATTTTCATGAGAACGATCCGAACGTCGACTTGTTCCGTCTCGCATGCCGTGTGACGGGCAAGCGGCTATTCCCGAACTTCTCGTTCGTCGACGCCCCGTTCAACTTGCACTATTATGACGGGACGCACGCCTCGGAAGTGGCCTATATGGGATGCCGGACCCGAGTCATGGGAAATCGTCACGGGGCCGAGACGTCACTCGGACGTGGCAATTTATCATTCTCGACCTTGAATTTGGTCAAGATGGCACTCGTCGCTTCAGACATCCATTCATTTTATGAGACGCTCGACGCCTACGTCGACGTCGCTATCGAGCAACTGCTCGAACGGTTCGACTATCAAGGGAAGCGTCATGCCGACGAGTTCCGCTTCCTTTACGCTCAGCACGTCTGGAGGGACAGCGAGAGACTCCAGGCGGAAGCAGAGTTGCGGGACGTACTGAAGCAAGGGACGTTGTCCGTCGGATTCATCGGTCTCGCCGAAGCGCTGCGCGTGCTCACAGGTGGTACGCATGCCGATTCACGGGAAGCGGAACGTCTCGGACTCGATATCGTCACACATTTACGTGACCGGATGAGACAGGCGTCGGAGCAGCATGATTTAAACTTTTCGCTCTTGGCCACCCCGGCCGAAGGGTTGTCTGGGAAGTTTGTATTAAAGGACCAGCAGTCGTTCGGAATCGTCGAGGGTGTGACCGATCGTGCGTTTTATACGAACTCGTTTCACGTACCGGTGTACCAATCTGTTTCAATCCGTGAAAAAATCCGACTTGAAGCGCCTTATCATGCGCTCTGTGACGCGGGGCACATCACTTACGTCGAAGTGGACGGATCGCTCGCCTATAATCCGGAAGCGGTCGAAGCGATCGTCCGGCTCATGCGGACCGAAAACATCGGCTATGGTTCAATCAACCATCCTGTCGATCGTTGCGCAAACTGTGGCCTTGAAGGCATCATTGATGAATCTTGCCCGACGTGTGGCGAACACGACAGAATTGAACGGATTCGCCGGATTACCGGTTATTTAGTTGGCACGATGGACCGGTGGAATTCGGCAAAACGAGAAGAAGAACAAGCGAGGGTGAAGCATCATGCGCGTCCTATCCGTACTTGACGAATCGGTCGTCGACGGTCCAGGCATTCGCACGGTCATCTTTACGGCGGGATGTCCGCATCGCTGTCCCGGATGTCACAATCCCGAATCGTGGAACCCGTGCGGCGGCGAAGAGGTGACAATCGAAGAACTCCTCACCCGAATCGAACGATCCGGCTGGGACGGCGTCACCGTCTCGGGTGGAGAGCCGTTCCTGCAACCGGAAGCACTGGCCCGGCTCGTCGACGGGTGCAAGACGCTTCAAAAAAACGTATGGGTGTACACGGGCTATACATTCGAACAGTTGCAAGCCATGAACGACGAATTCGTCACAAACGTGCTCGACCGTGCCGATGTGCTCGTCGATGGGCGTTTCGAACAGCCGCTCATGGACCGGTCGCTACGGTTTCGGGGATCGAGCAACCAGCGGATTATTTACTTAAACAAAGCGTAATCGGGGCCGTCGCGTCCCGATTTTTTGTATACTAGCAAAAAAGGGGGAATTTTGATGAAATGGTGTAGTTTTCAAGTTGAAGGAGAGCAAAGGGTCGGTGTCGTGGCAGGCGAGTTCGTCTATGACGTCAGTGACCAATTACATACGACTTCGCTGTTAGAAGTCATCGCGCGTGAGTTTGAACCGGATGTCGATCTAGATGTCGCGCCAAGGCTGGCGCTTCAAGACGTCACGTTCGTCGCACCGTATCGTCCGCTCAAAAATGTCATCTGTATCGGGAAAAATTACGAGGAGCATGTGAAAGAGATGGATACGGCGGGGGCCGGTAAGCTCGTCATCTTCACGAAAGCGCCAACCTCGGTCGTCGGCCCAGAGGCTGTCGTCGAACGTCACCCCGAATTGACCGACCAGCTCGACTATGAAGGCGAACTCGCCGTCATTATCGGGAAATCAGGGCGAGATATTGACGACGTCGATGCCCATATTTTTGGTTACACGATTCTGAACGACATCACGGCCAGGGATGTGCAAAAACAACACGTCCAGTTTTTCCGCGGCAAATCGTTCGATACGTTCTGTCCGATGGGGCCATATATCGTCACACCGGATGAACTCTCGTTCCCACTCACGATTCAAACGGTCGTCAATGGCGAGACACGTCAAGATGGGTCGACGGCGGACATGATTCGCCCAATTGAAGAGTTAATTCGGACGTTGTCGACAGGCATGACACTTGAAGCAGGAGACATCATCGCGACCGGCACACCGGCCGGCGTCGGCCACGGTATGAAGCCGCCCGTCTATCTCCAATCAGGAGACACGGTCGAAGTGAGCATCACGGGACTCGGGACGCTCCGTAACGTCATCGTCTGACCCAATTGACGCAAATTGTGAAGAATCTTGTAATCGATGCTTCATTTCCGCAAAACGATGACTATGCCTCTTATACTAAGGGTAGAACAAAGAGGAAACATCATATAGGAGATGATTACACATGGAACGCAATGATCGTCCAACAGAATCAAATGAACAGAATCACCGCGAGGATTGGCTCGATACCGAGCTCGGCTCGTCAGAACAACGACAGGAACCGCCACGTGCAACCCCACCACAGCCGACTCGTCCTTCGTTCGTCGGCCGGATGTTCCCTGGGTTTGTCGGCGGCGTGATTGGGGCCGTCTTGACTGGCGCCATCGCTTTTCCGTTCATCGATCAAGTGCCGACAAATGTGTCTGATACGAACGTGACGTCGGAAGGGTCGCCGGTCCAGACGACGTCGACGACAACGGACAGCTCTGTCACCGATGCGGTCGCGACCGCACAACCTGCCGTCGTGACGGTGAACAATTTCGCCTCAAACGGACTATCGAACGAGTCAGTCGAAGCCGGCGTCGGCTCGGGGGTCATCTATAAGAAAGACGGTGATTCGGCGTATATCGTCACGAACCATCACGTCGTCAACGGTGCTGACCGTTTGACCGTGACGTTCAATGACGGGTCGACAGCGGACGCGAAGCTCATGGGGAGCGACGCCACATACGACTTGGCTGTGCTCGAAGTCGATGCGGACAAAGTCTCGTCAGTCATCACGATTGGCAAGTCGAGCGAATTAAAACCTGGACAGACTGTCATCGCCATCGGTAATCCGCTCGGCCAGTTCGAGAACTCGGTCACGCGCGGCGTCGTTTCGTCTACGTCCCGTCTCGTGCCGGTCGATACGGATGAAAACGGACAAGCTGATTTCAACGCCGAGGTCATCCAGACGGATGCCGCCATCAACCCGGGTAACTCCGGTGGTGCGTTGATTAACGAATCGGGCCAATTGATTGGCATCAACTCGATGAAGATCGCGACCGAAACGGTCGAAGGGGTCGGCTTCTCGATTCCAGTCGATATCGCCTTGCCGCTCATCAATCAAATCGAACAGACGGGCGAAGTGAACCATCCGTCGCTCGGCGTGTCGCTCCGAGACGTGTCTGAGTTCCCACCCGGTACTTGACCGAGCAAATCAACTTGCCGGAGTCGGTGACGGCCGGTACGATTATCGTCGAAGTGCAAGCGAACAGCTCGGCCGCACGAGCTGGACTCGAAGCGCGCGACGTCATCGTGAAAATCAATGATCAAGCCGTTTCGTCGTTCATCGACCTTCGAAGTGAATTGATTCGCGATACGGACGGAACGGTGACCATCGAATACGTTCGTGACGGCAAGACCGAGACGGTCGATGTCGAGATTCAAAACTCAAATGGAGACGCACTGTAAAGATGGGCACGTAGCCCATCTTTTTTGTTATGCTTAGAAAAAGGAGGGGATTTTATTGATTCGCACACTGTATGGAGGGTTATTGTTAGGGGCCGGCATCATGCATTTCGTCAAAGAACGGGCGTTCATGTCGATTATTCCGAAATCATGGCCGTTCAAACGATTCATGGTTCAGGCGAGCGGTGTCATCGAAGTCATCTATGGCGCACTCTTGCTCACAAACAAAGGGACACGGTTCATAAAGCGTACGTTACCGGCATTTTTGATTGCCGTCTTCCCGGCCAATATCAATATGGCGCTCAACCCGTCGAAACTCGGCAAGATGTCACTCCCGAAATGGGTGACGTGGGCCCGTTTGCCGCTGCAATGGGTATTGATTAAAGGGGTCAAGAAAATATAAGTACATGTGGGGGTTCGATCATGACGACGAACGTATTAAACTGGTTTGAGCATTTTCATGCTCATCCCGAAGTGAGCTGGAAAGAAATCGAGACGACGAAGACGATTGCTGATATTTTGACGTCATGGCAAGTCCGACACGAGACGTTTGCCGACGTCACCGGCGTCATCGCCGAGATTGGTGAGGGAGATGATGTCATCGCTGTCCGAGCCGACATCGACGCATTATGGCAACAAGTTGATGGGGCGTTCCAAGCCAACCATTCGTGCGGCCACGATGCTAATATCAGCATGGTGCTCGGTGCACTTGATGAGTTGCGACACGAACAGTTGCCGAAACGGGTCCGATTTATTTTCCAACCGGCTGAAGAACAAGGCAACGGGTCGCTCGCGATGATTCGGCACGGGGCGTTACAAGACGTCAGTCAGCTGTACGGCATTCATTTACGTCCGCTCGAGGAATTAAAACGCGGTCAATATGCGGCTGCGATTCAACACGGGGCCGCGTTCTTCTTGAAAGGTAGCATCAGCGGGGACGATGCTCATGGCGCGCGACCGCATCAAGGTCAGAACGCGTTAGACGTCATCTTCACGATTCAACAATCGCTCAAAAGCATCTACTTGTCACCGTTCGAGCCGCATTCGATTAAATTGACGGGCGTCCAAGCCGGAAGTGACAATTTGAATATCATTCCTGGAAACGCGACTTTCTCGATTGACGTCCGGGCCCAACAGAACAAGAAACTGCTCGAGCTGCGTGACCGGGTCGAGACGATGTTGCATCAGATCGCTATCCTGCACGGGGTGACGATTGACTGGGAGTGGCAAGATTTTACCCCCGGCGCCTTGATTGGCGAGCGTTCGAGCCGCTATGCGGCAGAAGCGATTAGCGAGCGGTTCGGAGATGATGCGCTCATTGACCGCATCATCACGTCAGGGAGCGACGATTTTCATTTCTATACAGTGGAAAAGCCGTCACTCGATGCGACGATGATTGGAATCGGGGCAAACTTGACGCCAGGGCTTCATCATCCGCAGATGACGTTTGACCGGAAAGTGCTGCCGGAAGCAGCCGGCCTGCTCGCAGATACGTTACGACGGGCCGTCCATGCGATCGAGACGACGAAATGAACGAGGCGAATTCGCTTCCGTTCATTTTTTTATTGCTATCTCTTCATGTAAGCGTTATCATCATCTTATTAGCGACAATATAACGACAATTCAGAATCTTTCGCTATCGGGGAGGAAGACACATGGAACAACAGGGGAACAAGGTAGACATGAAGCTTCACTGGGCGGTATTGCCGCTACTTGTCATGATCGGGGTAATGCTCGTAGCCATCGTCCTATTGGAACAAGGTCCGCATATTCCGCTTATCATCGGGACTGCGGTGGCGGCACTCGTCGCTTGGCGACACGGGTATAAGTGGAAAGAGATTGAAGAGATGATGTACAAGGGGATTCGGCTCGCCTTGCCGGCGGTCGTCATCATCATCTTGGTCGGTTTGACGATTGGGGCGTGGATTGGGGGAGGCGTTGTCGCGACGATGATTTATTATGGGCTGACTATCATTTCACCCGCCTACTTCCTCGTCACGATTTGTATCATCTGTGCGGTCGTCGCTTTATCAATCGGCAGTTCGTGGTCGACGATGGGAACGATTGGCGTCGCCGGGATGGGCATCGGGCTTAGTATGGGGATACCAGCACCGATGGTCGCCGGGGCCGTTATTTCAGGTGCTTATTTTGGGGACAAGATGTCGCCGCTGTCGGATACGACAAACTTGGCGGCAGGTTTGACACATACCGACCTTTTTGTACATATTCGTCACATGCTGCACACGACCATCCCGGGGCTGATTATCGCCCTTGGCGCATATTGGTGGCTCGGTCGCCGTTTCAGTGAGACGACGACGGATTCGTCGGAGATCGTGCAGACGCTCGCTATTTTAAAGGATAGCTTTGTCATTTCACCGTGGTTGCTCATGATCCCGCTCTCCGTCATCGCGCTCGTCGCGAAAAAAGTACCGGCCATACCAGCGCTCGTCGTCGGCATCTCCCTTGGCTTTTTGGCGCAAGTCATCGTCCAAGGTGGCTCGCTGTCCGACAGTGTCGGCGCGCTCCAAAGTGGATACGTGATCGATACCGGCAATGAATTGGTCGATAACTTGTTCAGTCGGGGTGGTCTCGATGCGATGATGTATACCGTCTCGATGACGATCGTCGCGATGACGTTCGGAGGGATATTAGAGTACTCGGGCATGCTCCAGTCGATCATGAATCAAATCGTCAAGCTGGCAAAGACGGCTGGTTCGATGGTCGCGTCAACGATTTTAGCGGCGTTCGCGACGAACGCCTCTTGTTCCGAACAATACATCTCGATTGTCGTACCGTCACGCATGTTCGCCAGTGCCTACGAGAAGATGGGGCTGCATTCGAAAAACTTGTCGCGAGCGCTTGAAGATGGCGGCACGCTCACGTCGGTCTTCATCCCGTGGAATACGTGCGGCGTGTTCATTCTCGGGACACTCGGCGTCGGGGCGTTCGAATACGCGCCGTACGCTATCTTAAACTTTGTCGTTCCGGTCATTTCAATCATGTATGCGTTCACAGGTTTCACGATTGAACGGATCGCCGTGTTGAGTGCAGAACCACCAATTGAACAACAAGCGGCGCAATAAAAAATTTCCCGGCCTCATGAGGTCGGGAAATTGAATTTATAGACGGCGCGAGGCCGGCCTTGGCCATAGCTCATCTCTTCGCCAATCACATCGACGATACGCGCGTCATGAAGTTTTTTGATGAGCCGTTCCGTCGTCCGTCGCGTCACCTCGAGATAGTCGGTCAACTCTTTAGCCGTAAACTCGTGCTTTCGTTTGGCAAAATGTAAAACCTTCCCGATATTGACGGGGCTGACTCCGGCTTGTTTGATGAAGTCGAAGGCAAGTTGTTCCGTCACGCGATACGGGATGTGCGCGTCACGGGTCGGGAACGATAATCGTTTGGAATCATCGACGATGCGGATGCGCTCTTTACTTGCGGCAGACAAGGCAATTTGAGCATGCTCGTCCGCCTGTTGATAGTCCGTGCCATAACCGATTCCAATGCGGTACGTCCCGTTCGGTACGAGTGTATCTTCACCGAACGCGTTCATCACTTCACCTTTAGTCGTCAATACTGTAATGTGACGGTCCTCGGCGGACTCGAGATGTCCACCGAGATACCGGACCGAGGCGAGGTGGTCACGTAACGTCATATCGTCCGTGGCGTAGCGGATGATGGCGAACTGGGCGGCATCAGCCAACTGTTGCCGAACTTGTTGAATCAGCTGGTCGAGATGGTGCTTGATGGTCGCTGTCGGCTCAATCATCAGTTGACTATTGAAGCCGGCACGGACGAGCTCATGATGTACCCGCTCAATGCTCGTGATGGCCAATTTCGTATGTCCGGCTTGATGACTCGTATGAAAGGCAGTGACATCCTCGAAGGCGAGCTCGGGATGGATTCGCATCACGGCGGGTGTGCCCCGTTCCTTTGGGAATGAGTCGAGAATCGACGTCAGCCGTTCTGGGTCGACCAAGTCGATGGATACTTGATCGAGCGACACGGAATGGGTGAGCGTCGCATAGAGTAGCGTCGTCAAGAGGACAGTCTCGTCTTGAACGACGTGATGCGCCGCCTTGTGGGTAAGATGAGGGGTCGCATAGGCGAACGGGAACGAGCCGGAAAAGAAGACGCCGTCGAACGAGCCAAGCGTTTGAGCGATGGTCGCTGCCTCGTCTGGGTGTTCATACGGATGATAAGCGAACCGGACATCCTCTGTTGTACGGAGCGAACGAATCGTCTTCAGAAATTCGTGCGATCCGACGATGGCGATATGGATGGACATGAGAACTCCTCCTTGCAATTTAACGACTATTTAACGACAATATAGCTAACGACTTACAAGAAGTAAAGGAGAATGGATATGAGAATAGAGAAGATTGAACTGTTTGCGATTCGATTGCCGTTAAAGGTCCCATTTATTGTCAGCTATCATCGTTATGACGACATGCCCTCAGTGATTGTTAAATTGACGACCGAATGTGGTCACGTCGGCTATGGCGAGGCCGTCGCCGATGAACACGTCACGGGTGAATCGCTCGATAGTACGATTAGTGTGATTCGACATGTGCTCGGACCGCTCTTGATTGGCGAAAACCCGATGCAGATGGAACGGATTCACGACGTGATGGACCGGACCATCCGTGACGTGCCGGCGGCGAAGGCGGCGCTCGATATCGCCTGTCATGACGTCGTCGGGAAAAAGCTCGGGCTTCCGGTGTATGATCTGCTCGGTGGCCGTTATCACGACGCCTTTCCGGTCACGCACGTCCTCAGTATCGGCAAGCCGGAGGCGATGGCGGCCGAGGCTCGCGAACAGATCGAACAAGGGTACACGGCCGTCAAGATGAAAGTTGGTGTCGACGTTGCCTCGGACGTACGCCGTGTCGAGGCGGTCCGGCGTGCCGTCGGTCCAAACGTGCCGATTCGGGTCGACGTCAATCAGGGCTGGGTCAATGCCGCCAAGACACTCCAAGCGATGCAGCAGCTTGAGCCATTTCAGATCGATTGGGTCGAACAGCCGGTCAAGGCCGACGACTTTGAAGGAATGGTCGAAGTGAAAGGGAAAATCTCGGTGCCACTCATGATTGATGAAGGCGTGCGCGGCATGACGGAGATGCGTCGGTTGACGATGATGCAGGCCGCCCACAAAGTGAACATCAAACTGATGAAGTGTGGCGGCATCTACCCGGCGAAAAAACTCTTGCATATGGCCGAAATGTCGGGCATCGAGTGTCAAATCGGGTCGATGGTCGAGTCGTCGGTCGCCTCGAGTGCAGGCTTTCATGTCGCCTTCTCGAGCAAAATCGTCCAATCGGTCGAGTTGACAGGTCCCCTTCGTTTCGCCGAAGACATCGGCAACTTGATGTACGACTTGCCGTTCATCCGCCTGTCCGATGGGCCAGGTCTCGGTGTCGACGTCGATGAGGCCGTCTTGTCACGTCTGACGACGGCGACGTACGTCGTAGCGGGGGCAGACCATGTGGCGCGGTGATTGTAACGGCCTCGACATCGAGGTCGACTATTTGACGATGACAGAGCTCGAACAAGTCGAGATGGTGCAACAGGCCGTCATCGACACGTTGACCGAAGGAAGTCAGTATCAATCACTTACGACCGAAGAGTTCGTGAAGCTGTTGACTGACCGCACATTGATTGGGGCGTATTATGAGGGCAGGCTGATCGCGTTCCGCGCACTGCTCATCCCACCGCTCGACGAGGAGCATCTAGGATACGATATCGGTTACCCGCTTGATGCGCTCGACCGCATTTTGTATCAAGAAGTGACGAACGTCCTTCCGGACTACCGCGGCTACGGTCTGCAACAGTATCTCGGTAGGCTACTCATGAAAGAGCTTGAACATGGCAGTCGGTTCGACCTCGTCTGTGCGACCGTGGCGCCTTTTAATATCCCGAGCCTGAAGGATAAGTTCGCCCTCGGCCTTCGCATCGGTGCCCTCAAACCGAAGTATGGCGGAAAGTTACGCTATATTTTTATGAAGGAACTGCACAGCGACTGGGAAGCGACCGGAGACACGATGTGGATCGACATGGGTGCAACGGAGCAACAAGTCGCCTTATTGAAGACCGGCTGGTTCGGGACGACGATGAGACGCGACGGTGAGAACTGGCTCGTCAAATATGAGCGATGAAAATGGCCTGATCGCGATGATCAGGCCATGTTGCTTATTCGAGGATGAACAATACGTCCTCGGCTAACTTTTCATATGTGCGGTCGCTCGGATGGAATTGGTCGGTCGCGAGGTCACGACCGACATCAGACACGTAAGCGAACGGGTCAATCACATCGATCCGATGTGCGTTGCCGAACGTGGCGGCCGAGGCGTTCCAATCGAGAATCAATTGGTTGAACGCTTCACCGTTCTCGTTCTCTTGGAACGGATTATAGAGGGCGATATAGACGATTTGCGCCTTATCGTTCAATCCGCGAACTTGTTCGAATATATCATTCAAGTTCGTCTTCGCATCGGTCACGACTTTTTCGATATCAATCGATTCAAAATTGTCGACGTTCTCACCGCGGTTGAACAAGTCGTTGCCGCCAATTGTAAGCGTGATATAGCGGGCGTTTTCAATCGTCCGTCTTACTTCAGGTTGCTCAAGCTGCGCCAATAAGTCTTCCGTCCGGGCACCGGAGACGGCAAGATTCTGAGTGCGGATGTCATCTTCCTCGAGCGCTTCACCGACCGGTTGGACGTAGCCCGCACCGGATGTAGAGCCGACACCGCGTGTCAATGAATCTCCGAGTGCGACGTAAACATCACCGACCGGTTCGGGTCTCGCATCTTCGCTGACCGAAAGTGTCCGTTCCGGCGGATTGACGATATCTTGGTAACCGATCCATAAACCGTATAGGGCGATGCCCGTCAAGAAGACAGAACCGATTAAAAACGTATACCATTTCCCATTTTTCATGTGATGACCTCACTTTCTATAGAACTATCATATCAAATAAGTGTGAACCTGCCCTATGTGAATGTTCGAATAGGACAGATGCGGTCGAGTCCGATAGAATGTAGGAGAGGTGAGATGATGCAACCAACATTGAAAATAGACCATTTGACAAAAGTAATCGGTAAAAAAACAATCATCGATGACATCTCGTTCGATGTGTTTCCCGGCGAAGTGTTCGGCTTCTTAGGACCGAACGGGGCCGGCAAAACGACGACGATTCGGATGATTGTCGGATTGATTAAGCCGACGAACGGGACCGTCTCGATTTGTGGGTTCAGCGTCGAACGTCAATTCGTTCAGGCGATGAATCAAATCGGCGCCATCGTTGAGAATCCGGAACTGTACAAGTTCATGAGCGGGCGTGAGAACTTGACCGCTTTCGCGCGGATGTTGCCCGGGGTAGATGAGGCCCGGATTCAAGAAGTAATCGATCTCGTCGACTTGACGGCACGAATCGATGATAAAGTGAAGACCTACTCGCTCGGGATGCGGCAACGGCTCGGCATCGCCCAGGCCATGTTGAACAACCCGCGTGTCTTGATTCTCGATGAGCCGACGAACGGACTCGATCCGATGGGGATTCGTGACCTTCGACTCTTCATCCGCCGTCTCGTTGAAGAAACAGGATTGAGCGTTCTTGTCTCGAGCCACATCTTGGCCGAGATTGAACTGCTCGCGGACCGCGTCGCTATCATGTCGCGCGGTAAAATCGTCAAAGTCGGCACGGTCGAGGACCTGATTCATGAGTTGGCGTCGACTGTCGATGTCCACGTGGCCGACAGTTTTGAAGTGTTGCCAATCGTCCGCGGCTTCGAATCGATTGAACATGCTGATATCGTTGATGAACGGACGATTCGGGTATCGATGAATTTAGAAGACGCGGCCCGTCTGAATCGTTATTTACTCGATCGCGGAGTTGACGTCTACGGGCTCGAACGACGTGTCCAGACGCTCGAAGAATTGTTTATCTCGTTGACCGGGGGTGACCATATTGTCTAATCCGTCGATGTTTGGTCTCATACGCAATGAAGTCTTAAAAATTCATAAAAAGCGGCGCCTCCTTGTCGTGTCGGTTATCCTCATCGTGCTCGTCTCGATGTTCACGTATGCCAATTATCGACAAATCGAGAAGCAACGTGAAGAACAAGGGACGATCGACTGGCGTGTCGACTTGCAGCAAGAGATCGTCGATACGCAAAACCGGCTCGCCTCGGCAAACGTCCAGGACGAATTCCGTCAAATCCTGGAGTTCCAGGTCCAACAAAATCAATACTACTTAGATAATGATATTAACCCGAACTATCCTGGGGCCGACATTCATGCGTGTCTTCTTCTCGCAAGGGACGACGCTCGTGCTACCACTCTTTATTATCGTGCTGATGGCGGATATCGTCAGCGGTGAGCATAATGATGGCACAATCAAGACGCTGTTGTCCCGTCCGGTCCGGCGCTTCAAAATCTTGCTCGCCAAATGGGTGACGACGCTGCTTTACACGTCGATTCTCATCTTTATCACCGCACTTGTCAGCTATGCCATCTCCGGCATCGTACTCGGCTGGGACGGGTGGACCGCCCCGATACTAACAGGATTCCAAGCCTCGGCGACCGGAACGTTCTCGACCGACTTCGTCCATACGCTGCCGATGTGGCAATATTTGCTCATGTCGGTCGGCCTATCCTGGTTCGTCGTCGCGGCCGTGGGGACGATCGCGCTCATGATCTCGGTTATCGTCAAAAACACGGCGACCGGGATCGGGATTATGATGGCGGTCCTGATTTCAGGACCGCTCCTCACGTCGCTCGGGTCGAATTGGGACAGCTCGAAATATTTGGTGAACGTCAACTTCGGTCTTCATACCTATCTCGAAGGGCAAGCCCCACCAATCGAGGGGATGACATTACCGTTCTCGCTCATCGTCATACTTGTCTGGTCGCTAGCGGCTCTCGCGTATGCGTTCTACCATTTCACACAAAAAGATGTCTATTGATGACGGGCGTCACCTTCCACGGTGACGCTTTTTTTGCTATGGCTGATACGACTAGAGAAAATGATGGGTTAGTCCAAACGTCTTAATAATTTGAATTGTCAAAATAATTAAAAAGTTGGATACATTAAATGTGGGAAACTATGTAAAGTAGGAGACACCACATAAGGAGGGAAACACATATGAAAAAAGTTTTATCTACATCACTCATCGCAGGCGTCTTGCTCGTGCCGCAACTTGTCGGCGCGGCGGAGCTCAAGTCGGGCACGTTGACGAAACCATCGAACGAGACTCCGACGACAATCGTCAAAGAATACGCGAAAGCGAAAGGCAAATTTAAAACGCTCGAATCAAAGCGTGACAAAGTCGGGCAAGTCGTCAAGTTGCAACAGACGGTTGACGGTGTACCGGTATTCGGTGGAATCGTCGTCGGTGTCGTCGATCAGGATGGCCAATTGAAAACGGTCGTCGACGACACGAAACAACTGAAAGGACTACATAAGTCAATCAAACTGAATGAACAAAAAGCGGTCGCTCGTTACAAAGAGCTTGTCGGCCACAAAGGCGCATACGAGCTTGAGCCGGCAGCGGAACTCGTCGTCTATCCGAACGGGGAAGAGGCGGTCTATGCGTATGAAGTGACCGGGACGATCCTTGAAGCGGATGAGCCGTCACGTTGGACGTATTTCATCGATGCGGCAAGCGGGAAAGTATTGAACAAATACAACCAATTGGCGCACGCCAAACCGACGAACGGTGTCACGGGTACGACGTATACGGGCACGGGAATCGACGTCCTTGGCCAGAGCCAATCGTTCAAGACGACGAAGAGCGGCTCATATTACTATCTCCAAGATTCGACACGCGGCAAAGGAATCTATACGTATGACGCGAAAAACCGGACGACGCTTCCAGGATCACTTTGGGCCGATGTCGATAATGTTTTGAACACGACATATGACCGTGCCGCGGTCAGTGCCCACGTGAATGCGACGAAAACGTATGACTTCTTCAAGAACACTTACGGTCGTAACAGCTATGATAACAACGGTGCGGCCCTCAACTCGACGGTACACTACAGCCGCAGTTACAACAACGCGTTCTGGGATGGCAGCAAGATGGTTTACGGTGATGGGGACGGACGAACGTTCACGTACCTCTCGGGCGCACTTGACGTCGTCGCGCACGAATTGTCACACGCGGTCACAGAATACACGGCCGGTTTGATTTATCAGAACGAGTCAGGTGCAATCAACGAAGCAGTGTCAGATATCTTTGGTACGGTCGCAGAATATAGCGTCGGTTCGAACTTCGACTGGTTGGTCGGAGAAGATATCTATACACCTGGGATCGCCGGGGACGGTCTCCGCTCGATGTCCAACCCAGCGGCTAACGGCGACCCGGATCACTACTCGGTCCGTTACACAGGGACGGAAGACAACGGTGGTGTCCATATCAACTCAGGAATCGTCAACAAAGCGGCTTACTTGTTCGCAAGTGGCGGGTCACACTACGGTGTATCGGTTCAAGGAATCGGCGTCAAACAGATGGGCGATGTCTACTACCGTGCCCTCACGATTTACTTGACACCGACTTCGAACTTCTCGAGCCTTCGTCAAGCAGTCGTCCAATCAGCGAAAGATTTGTACGGTTCAACGAGCACTCAAGCCGTTGCGGCAGCGAAGTCGTTCGACGCGGTCGGCATCTATTAAGTCCTATATCCTTTTCGCTTCGGCGGGAAGGATATTTTTGTCACTATTTTTAGGAGGAATGGGGTAAATACGGAATGTACATCAAATTAGTCACAATCAAGGAGGACTTATGGACATTCAATCTTTTCGTATTGACCATAACAAGAGAATTCGTCTAGACGATTACCCGACCACGATTAAGGACCGGCCATCGGATGAAACGTTGCAAAATGAGCTGATTCCGAAGAGCATCGAAAAATTGAAAGAGTTGCATTGGAAATTGTACGCTGAATCACGAAAAGGAATCGTAGTCGTTTTACAGGCATTAGATGCTGGGGGGAAGGACGAGGCGATCAGCTACATCTTTTCGAACTTGAATGCGCAAGGACTAAAGACGAACGCATTCCAAAAACCATCAGACACGGAAAAGAAACATGATTATTTATGGCGGATGCATGACCTCATGCCTGAACGAGGACAAGTCGGGATCTTGAATCGGTCCCATTATGAGGAAGTGATTGCTCCACGAATTCATGATTTACTTGGGGACGAGGTCATTCCAGATGAGGAGGACAAAGAGTCTGTTTGGGGAATCCGCTATCGCCAAATTAACGATTACGAACAATATTTAGATGAGAACGGATTCAAAGTGATTAAATTTTTCTTTAACGTGTCGAAAAAAGTTCAGCGAGACCGTCTACTTGAACGGTTGAAAGACCCAAATAAAAATTGGGAGTTTTCATTCAATGATGTGGAAGAGCGAAAGCATTGGGACGATTATCAAGATATTTTTGAAGACATGCTCTCGAACACATCGACAGAATGTTCACCTTGGTATGTGTTGCCGGCAGACGATGATTGGTACGCCCGATATATTGTCTCCACGGTCATGATTGATGTCCTTGAAACGATCAATCCCCAATTTCCCACGTTTTCAGAAGAAGAGCAAGAACGAATTGATGAGGCGATTCAGACACTCGAAAACGAGTAACGTTTGTTTAGTCCATGAATACCTATTTCTCTGCTTGCGCTGATTGCGAATTCACGATACAGTTGACGTATAAATAAGACGTCAGACATCTGCGCGAAGGAGCAATGTGTGTGGGGAATATTAGTTTATTATTTGGTGGCGTGGCGCTGTTCATCAATAGCCTCGTTTTGTTTGGAAAAGTGGACGTCAAGAGTGCGGGTGTGTTCAGTCTTTTCACTGGATTGTTGCAGACGTTCATCGCAACGTGGCTCGTTGTCGGGACGAGTTCGGCGGAGATGTCCGGATATGCGAGCATTTACTTGTTCGCGTTCACGTATTTGTACGTCGGTGTGACGTTCCTGTTTGATTTGGACGGTCGGGGCGTCGGATGGTTCTCACTCTTCGTATCGATTACGGCCGTCTTCTATGCGGTGATTGCAATCACGACAGGCGATATGATGGGCGCAGTCACCTGGTTATTCTGGTCGCTTTTGTGGGGACTATTCTTCATGGGGATGGGCCTCGGACGCCAGATTGACGGGTTGACGGCCCGGGTCGCCTTCGTGCTCGCCTGGTTGACGTTAATCATTCCGGCACTGTTCGGCCTTGCCAACTTGATGACGCCGCTCTACAGCGTCATGTGGTGGGCCGCGAGCGGCACGGCGATCCTTTATTTTGGATTGACGATGTGGCGCCAACGCCGATTAGTAGAAGTGACACAATGAACGATGCTCCTATGGGAGCGTCGTTTTTTTGCGCATTCCTTTGTGTCTAAAATGTGAAAAATGGGAAAGAGGTACATAAAAGGAGGCGACCTCGGATGAGTGACGGCTTAATTTTACTGATGGGACTATTATTATGCGGATGGATGCTGTTTGCGGTCGTGTTTGATGATACAATTAAGAGAAGAATTTAACGGACCGTTTCCTTTAAGGGACGGTCTTTCGTTTGAGGGGTGACAAGGATGGAAAAGACACCAGTCATCGTCCTCGTCGGACCGACGGCTGTCGGGAAGACGAAGACCGGGATTGAGCTTGCCAAAGCGTTCAACGGGGAAATCGTATCGGGCGATTCGGTCCAAGTGTACCGCGGCATGGATATCGGTTCGGCGAAAGTGACGGACGAGGAAGCGGAAGGGATTCCGCATCATTTGATTGATATATGCGACCCGGACGAGGCGATGAGCGTCGCTACATTCCAGACGCTGGCCCGGGCGGCGATCGATGACATTTATGCGCGCGGGAAATTGCCGATTTTAGTCGGCGGGACAGGTCTCTACATCCGTGCGATTCTATATGATTACGAGTTCACGGAACGACCCGTCAATCACGAATTACGGGAGGCGCTCGAATTAGAGGCGGAGACGGACGGGCCTGAAGCACTGCATGCGCGCCTGCAGTCACTCGACCCAAAACGCGCCGAGAGCATTCATCCGAATAACGTCCGCCGCGTCATCCGGGCGCTTGAAGTCGCGCTCCAAGGGGATGCCCAGGCGATGGACAGCCTCCCGTCGGAGCATTACGCTTATCAATTGTTCGTCTTGCATGCGGACAGGGACGTGCTTTACTCTCGCATCAACCATCGTGTCGATTTGATGCTTGAAGCAGGCCTCGTCGATGAAGTCGAACGCTTGCTCGAGGCCGGTTATCGAGACACGCAAGCGATGCGCGCCATCGGTTACAAAGAAGTCGTTCCGTATTTGGATGGCTTGATGAACCGAGAGCAGATGATTGAGACGCTCAAACAGCACACGCGTAAGTTCGCAAAACGTCAATTGACATGGTTCCGGCATCAATTTAATGGGATTTGGGTCGATATGGGACGAAAATCATTTGAACTATCGTATCAAAATATTTATGATGAAGTTGAGGAGTTTTTTCGAAAATTCCGATTATTTCAAAGAGACATAGACTAGGGGGAATGCAACATGAAGGCTAGCTATAACATTCAAGACAATTTTTTGAATCAATTACGTAAAGAAATGGTGCCGACGACCGTGTTTTTAGTCAGCGGGTTTCAAATTCGGGGAGTCATCAAATCGTTTGACAACTTCACGGTCATCGTCGAATCGGAAGGGCGCCAACAGTTGATTTATAAGCATGCGATTTCAACGTTCTCACCAGCACGGAACGTCACGTTGTTCGAACCGGAAGCGGTCGAAGTGACAGAAGGATAATTGAAGGCATAAGGAAAGAGCGGCCCGGGGACCGCTCTTTCTTTATGCCGTTTTGACGTTCGGGTCGAAATCGATGGCCTCGAGCACACGATGGACGGCACAACCGCCGAGAAGTGAGTCGAGTTGGTCACAGAGCTGACTTGGTGCCGAGCGGTATAAGTGTGTATACGTACGCTTCCATGACCGTTCGGCCGACTGGATGCGCACGAGCAGGTCGGCATGACCGAGTTCTTTCAGTTTCTCGATATTCATCCGGTTCGTCCGGGCGAATGCCGATAAGACGACGGCCTTGGCGAGCGGTGTTTGAATCGGATAACCGGCGACGACGAGGACGGCCATTGCGCCTTTCATCTCATGCTCGATGACCGAGTCGACGAGTTGGTCCGGCGTATATGGATTCCCGGCATGTCCCGAGACCGCCGCCAAGAGTTCGTGATGTGAGACCGGGCAAGCCGATGCCTGTAAAATGCTATCAATTGTTGAGTGCGTTGTTGCGTAACGTGTCGCTTCCCCTGTTGCGATCAACCGTTCGTACGTATCTACCAATGAAATCATGTGAGTTCCCCCTTTATCTGGCTGTCTTAATCGTATCAATTCTAGTAAGCGCTTTCAATATAATTTAGCAATCTTCCTGACCTATAACGAAAGTATGTTCGCCTCGAAGTGGAAAACACGATACAATGGGCAAAGAGAAGAAGGAGGGCATTGTATATGAACTATTATCAACAGATTGATTCGATAAAGGGGAGCGGCTTCGACCAGACTCGGTTCCAACTCCCGACCGTCGAGAAAGCGTCGACGCGATTGACTGACCTCGCGGACGGGACACCGGTCCAGACGAAAGCGCTCGTCAGTACAGTCGAAGTGAAAGAAGGCAAATCGGGTGCAAAATGGTTGCAACTGAATTTGACGACATCGAGCGGACTCATCCGTGCCAAGCAGTGGTTGCGTGGCAACGAAGAGCAGCTGTTACCGATTTACGAGTCAGGCGTCATCGAGCTCGAAGGAAAAATCGACGTCTATCCAAAACCGGACGGCGCCAAGTCAATTACGATTGACCGGGCCAAACCGATTGCCCGGGACGAAGCGGTATCGTTGTTGCCAGGTCTTCCTGGAGACGAGACGATGGAACAATACGCCGACGAACTGTTCGCGATTCTGTCGACGCTCTCGCCTGACTATCAAGCGATCGCGATGTCACTCCTCGACCGCTATTGGGACGATTTCGTCCTTGCACCGGCCGCGCTGTATCATCATCACAACTATGTCGGCGGCCTCTTGAAGCACACGGTCTGTATGCTCCGACTCGGTTATCGCATTCAAGAACAGGACGACCATTTGGCGATGGCGTTCCGGGTCATCAAAGAGGCCGAGCAGTTGCACAAAGTAGACGTATGGAATACGATGAACGGTGTAAAAGTTGAACAGGCGTTCCGCGGCACGTTCGAGTCGCTCTATGCGGCCTGCGAGGCCATCGCCGAGTTGAAGGAGCCGCTCCGCTGGGACGAGCTCGCACTCGGGATTTTATTCCATGATATCGGAAAGCTGTTCGAATACAGTCATTTGCTTTCGTCCCCGAAACGGTTCGAGCAACTGTTCTCGGTCAACGGCACGAGTGAAACGACCGGAATCTCAATCAATCCGATGGGAAGCTTGATTGGACATATGCCGTACGGCGGACTATTGTTTGAGAAAAGTCAACAAGCCGCAAGCGTCACGTTGCCGCTCGACGCCCATCACCGGATTTGGCACATGATTTTATCTCACCACGGCAAACGCGAGTGGGGTTCAAGCGTGTTACCGGTCACGACAGAGGCGTGGATGCTTCATTTGATCGACTTGCTGGATGCGCGCTATGAGAAATGGGCGCGGGTCCACGAAAATTTATAAGAAGAGGTGCAGTACATGATTCCCGTGCAATTGGTGACCGGTTTTTTAGGCGCCGGAAAAACGACCTATATGAATCGCTTGTTAGAAGCGACAGATGAACGATTACTCGTCATCGTCAATGAACTCGGGTCAGTGAATATCGACGAACAATTGATTATCAAAATGGACCAAGAGCAGATCGAGCTGTCGAACGGTTGCATCTGTTGCTCGATTCAAAGCGATTTAAGCAAGACGTTCTATCAGCTCGCCTCGAAGGATACGTTTGACCGCATCGTCATCGAGACGACAGGTGTAGCGGATCCGGCACCGATCATTCAGACAATTTATTACGATGATTACTTACGGACACGTTTCAAACTGACGGCGATTTTGACGGTCGTCGATGCGAGTCAACTGGACCGCGAGCTATTTATTGAAGGAATTCACCAAATCGCCTATGCGGACGTGATTTTGTTGAACAAAGTCGACCTCGTCGATGCGGATGCGCTGCAACAGGCGCATGAGCGGATTCACGCGCTGAATCCGACCGTGCGAGTCATCGAGACGGTGCAGACGATCGGCGACTATGACCTAACAGAGCATACGTTCCAACTCTCACGAGTCGATGAACAGCGTCTCGGTCAACTGACGGCAGGACACACGTCCGTCTCATCGCTACGGGCCATCACGCTCACGACGGACGTACCGCTCAAACGGGAACGCGTCACTCAATACGTTCGAGAAGTGCTCATGCACTATGAAGATGATGTCTATCGACTGAAGTCGATTGTTCGATTAGAAGGAGAAGTCTCAAAATTCGTCGTCCAAGCGACGAATCAACTGATGGGGGCGACGTTCGCCAACGAATCGTTCGACGATTCACGTTCCGTCTTCGTCTGGATTGGGAAGAATCTTGACCGAGACGCACTCGCACGCGGATTACAAGCTTGTGAGGTGATTGCATGATGAAATTGGTGTTAGTCGACGGGTTTAACCTCCTGTCGCGTTATTATTTTGCCACAGAGCGTCGCCGGGCGCTCGACCCCGATGTGACAGTGAAAGGTCTGCTCCGTAAAGTTGACGGGTGGACGAACGACTTCACGCATATCGCTTTCTTTTGGGATGGACCACGTGAGACGACGCTTCGCTACGCATTGTTTCCAGATTATAAAGCGACCCGCACCGGATTACCGGAACCGTTGTTCCACGATTACGTCAAGTTGCGGGCTGCGTTGACCGAGCGCGGGATTTTCCAGTCCGAACTCGCCGGTTACGAGGCCGACGATTTGATTGGGGCCGTCGCGACCGCATTTCCAGGCGAATCGTACATGTATTCATCGGACCGTGATTTGCATCAATTGCTTTCGCCGAATGTGTTTCAAATCGTTCCGAAAAAAGGGGAAGAGATGATGATGAACCGGGAAGTGTTCGTTTCGACGTACGGCGTCCGTCCAGAGCAATTCGTCGATGTGAAGGCGCTCCAAGGCGACACATCAGATAATATTCCCGGTGTCCGTGGCATCGGACCAAAGACGGCGACGATTCTCGTCCAGTCGTATGACACGGTCGAAACGCTTTATGACATCGTGAGACAAGAAGCGCTTCAAGAGGCGCATCGAAAGTTTGCGAAGAAACTCGATGGCCAAGAGGAAGTGGCGCTTCTATCGAAACGTCTCTCGCTCATCGATATTCATGCACCGATTGAGACGGATTGGGAGGCGTATCGCTTTGGTTCACATTTATTTTGATGCAGCGACGAACCAACAGACAGGTGAGAACGGTCTTGGCGTCTGGATCAAGACGACCGACGGCACGGTCACCGCACATATCAAACAACGTAGTGGACTGACGAGCGTTCAAGCGGAACTTGCTGCGCTCGTGTTCGCTCTCGAACTAGGGCATACACTCTCGGACGAGTCGACATTCATGTTCTATTCAGACGCCGAGACGGTCGTACGAGCGCTCGAACAGCGGTTTCTAAAAGATCAATCGATGCGCTCGTTGTTCGTCAAGGCTTTGACACTGTATGATGAATTGCCGAATAAGTTCATCAAATGGATTCCACGAGCAGAGAATCGGGCTCACGACGTGGCAAAACGGGCATTAATGACAAGCTAAAAGTCGGGCGAGGGCCCGACTTTTTATCAATTGCGGGGGAATGATTTCTTTTTCGTACAAGTTTCGCTAAAATGAAAGCGTAGTCAAAAAAAGAGGGGGAATTTTCATGGAATATCGGATCGAACGGGACACGATGGGGGAAATCAACGTTCCGGCTTCAGCCAAATGGGGAGCCCAAACGCAGCGCAGTCTGGAGAACTTTAAAATTGGCACGGAGAAGATGCCGCTCGAGGTCGTGCATGCCTTCGCGATTTTGAAGAAAGGTGCCGCACTCGCCAACGCTGAGCTTGGTGTGTTGGAGCAAGCAAAAGCCGACGTCATCGCCGAAGTCGCCGATGAGATCGTCGCCGGGCAACATGACGGCGAGTTTCCGCTCGTCGTATGGCAGACGGGTTCAGGGACACAGTCGAACATGAACGTCAACGAAGTCATCGCCCACTTGGCGAACGATAAGTTAAAAGAGCGTGGACAAACGCTCACGATTCACCCGAACGACGACGTCAACAAGTCTCAGAGCTCGAACGATACGTATCCGACAGCGATGCATATCGCGGCCATCCTGGCAGTCGAGGACCATGTGTTGCCGTCAATCGAGGCGCTCCACGCCACGCTCGCAAAGAAAGCCGAATCGTTCATGGACATCGTCAAAATCGGTCGGACGCACTTACAAGACGCGACACCGGTCACGCTCGGTCAAGAAATTAGCGGTTGGGTCCGCATGCTCGAACTATCGAAACGAATGATCGAGCGCACGCTCGAACCGTTGACAGAACTTGCCCTTGGCGGTACGGCGGTCGGAACGGGAATCAACGCCCATCCCCAGTTCGGTGAAGTCGTGGCCGAGAAAATTTCGCAAGAGACCGGCAAACGTTTTGTCACCGCCGTCAACAAGTTCCATGCGCTCACGAGCCATGACCAACTCGTGTTCACACACGGTGCGTTGAAAGCACTCGCGATGGACGCGATGAAAATCGCCAACGACGTCCGTTGGCTCGCTTCCGGGCCACGTGCGGGCATCGGTGAAATCTTGATTCCGGAGAACGAACCGGGCAGCTCGATCATGCCTGGGAAAGTCAACCCGACGCAAAGCGAGGCGTTGACGATGGTTGCGGCCCAAGTGCTCGGCAATGATGCGACCATTGGATTCGGAGCGAGTCAAGGAAACTTCGAACTGAACGTGTTCAAGCCAGTTATCATGTATAATTTCTTGCAGACATGCCGTCTCTTGGCAGACAGCCTGCACTCGTTCGACGTGCACTGTGCCGTCGGCATTGAACCGGATTTGGACGTCATTGCCCACAACGTCGAGCGATCGCTCATGCTCGTGACGGCACTTAACCCACATATTGGGTACGAGAACGCAGCCAAAATCGCGAAGCTCGCCCATAAAAATGGGACGTCGTTGAAGGAAGCCGCGCTTGAGACCGGCCTATTGACTGAAAAACAGTTCGATGAATGGATTCGACCGGAAGAGATGACTTCCCCGAACTTGAAAGTTGGAAAATAAAGAAAGGGCGGTCTTTGACCGCTCTTTTTAATGGTCTAATGAGTCGCAAGACCTATTCTTTTGTCAAACAATAGGCGAAAAATAAGTAAATAGTTGTATTTTCATGGGTGAAGTCTCATAATTATAGACATAAGGATAAATCGGGGAGAACGAAACTGGGGGGGCGGAAATGAAGCAACAACTCACAGATCGTATACATAATATTTTGGCGCAAATCACGAACGCCAGACAGATTCAAACAACAGAAATTGATTTTTTATTAAATTGGATGAAGCAAGAAGTAAAGCGTCGCCGATTGATGCACTTGTTAGAAATATTCAGTCGCGTCGAATCTGACGTCCGTGAACTGCCACCTGTCTTGACGCAGGCGGAGGCCATGGCTTTGATTGCCCCAGTGAAACGTTATATCCATACCGTCTTAGGCATCGAGCAGGAAGACGAAGATCTCGTCCTCGTTTTATCCAATAGTTTTTCGACGTTTAGCCGATACAAACCGCGTGTCGAAAAGCTCGGGGCCCGTCCTGTTTTTTTACAGACATTAGAAGAAGCCGTCGAATATGATTATGAAGACGTTCCGAAAGCTATTATCATGGACGTCGAACTGTGGGCTCGCTTCCCGGAGCGGGCGATTCAATCTTTTGTCAGCAAGATGAAAAAACTATACGTCCCACTCATCGTGATTGGAACGAATGAACATTATCGTTTGGCCGCCTACTCCTATGGTTTCGATGACTACTGGGAAGAATGGGTGCCAATGGAAGAGCGACTTGTTCGTCTCGGTCACCATATCGAGAAAGCTCGTCTCGTCTCGAATGCACTCCTGGTTGATGAATTGACGGGCGCCTTCAACCGAAAATATTTGAAAGCGACGTTCAGCCGATTCATGTCTCGCCTTGAGCGCTCGGGAGAGAGTTTCACGCTCGCCTTGCTCGACATCGACCATTTCAAACAGTTGAACGATACGTTCGGTCATGCTTACGGGGACGAGGTGTTGCATCGCGTCGCCGAGGAGATACGTCTCGCGATTCGCTCGAGTGACGAGTTGATCCGTTATGGCGGAGAAGAGTTTTTGATCATCTTGAACGTGTCCGACCGTCACATCGTCGATACGGTGCTCGAACGGGTCCGCAGCCGAATCGAGGAGATGACGTTTACATATGAACATCACGTTACCGTGTCAATTGGCTATACCCGTGTCTGTCAGACTGGGATGACACTCGGCGAATGGTGCGCTTATGCCGATGAGGCACTTTATAAAGCGAAGCGCGATGGACGAAATCGAATCATCCCCTATTCGACAGCTGTCCGTGAGGAGAAGCGTCTCGCGTACGTGACGATGAGTCCTGAAAAGTACGCTTTGCTCGCCGAACGCTTGCCGAAGCAGCACCGTCGTTATGAGGTCATCTATCGCCCATATGACCGTTATGCATGCAACGACCATATAGAAATGTTTATTCTTGACGACTCGGGCACAAGCGAGACGAGGGGGACTTTGTCTGCTGTCAAAGAGCAACGTGGCAAATACAGCCACATTTTGGCTGTCTCAAAACGGACCGCGTTCGAACTCGGTGCGTTGTACGATGACTTGGCCGAACAGGACCATCATGATGTCATCACTGAAAAAATCGAGCAATGGCTCGAAAAATTACCTGACTAAAAAGGGACGTCGACTCAGTCGATATCCCTTTTGTCATATTGGCGGAAAGTGAAGCTATAGGCATGCCGCTCGTCGACCGGATGGAACTGTTCGTCCGTCACAGTGAGTCCGTCTGGTAGAAGCGGGTAATATGTGTCCGCCTCGAACGTGCCGTCGACCTCAGTGATATAGAACCGGTCCGTCATCGAAAGCGTTTGCTCATAAAGCGTTGCGCCGCCGATGATGTAAAGGTCTGTCGTCTCGGTGTTGAGCGACTCGAGGTCGTGCCACACATCGACACCTTCAGCTGAAAACGATCGGTCTGACGTGACGACGATATTGCGGCGGTTTGGTAACGGACGGCCAATCGATTCGAACGTTTTTCGACCCATGACGACCGTTTGGCCCGTCGTGATGGCTTTGAACTGCTTCAAGTCATCGGGCAAGCGCCACAACAAGGCGTTATTTTTCCCGATTTCCCGATTGCTCCCGATGGCGACGACATGGATGATCATACGCTCACTTCTCCTTTAATGTGTGGATGAGGGTCATAGCCGACAATCTCGAAGTCTTCAAACCGGAAGTCCTCGATGGATGTCACCTCACGCAAGATGTTCAATGTCGGGAGCGGGCGTGGCTCACGCGTCAACTGAGGTTCACTTGTTCGAGGTGGTTAAGGTAAATGTGGGCGTCGCCGAGCGTATGGACGAAGTCTCCAACCTCAAGGCCGGTCACATGCGCGACCATATGGGTGAGCAAGGCGTATGACGCGATATTGAACGGGACGCCGAGGAACGTGTCGGCACTCCGTTGATAGAGCTGGCATGATAGTTTGCCGTCCGCGACATAAAATTGGAACAACAAGTGACACGGCGGGAGCGCCATGTCCTCGAGTTGCCCAGGGTTCCATGCCGAGACGATGAGTCGGCGCGAGTCCGGGTTCGTCTTAATCTGCTCGATCACTTGTGCGAGCTGGTCGACACTCGTGCCGTCTGGTTTTGGGAACGAGCGCCACTGTGCCCCGTAAACAGGGCCGAGATTGCCGTCTTCGTCTGCCCATTCGTTCCAAATACGGACACCGTTATCTTGCAAATACTTGACGTTCGTATCACCGGTGATGAACCAAAGCAGTTCATGGATGATCGAGCGGGTATGTAGTTTTTTCGTCGTAATCAGGGGGAATCCATCCTGAAGGTTGAACCGCATCTGGTAACCGAATACGCTCGTCGTCCCGGTTCCGGTCCGGTCCTTTTTGACGACACCGTGCTCGAGTATATGGGTGCATAAATCATGATATTGTTTCATATGGGAAGTCCCCTTTCTCGTTCAAATTTACAAAAAGTCGCACTCATTATACCACAATATATTGATAGAATGACGGTCATTCCAGAGAGTTTCCTTCCAAATATCGATTTGCACGTCCTAATGTTTCACATAGTAAAGATGTGACAATAGTAGCATGAACCGGGTAAAAATCTTTTCCCGTAATGTGTCATCGTTCCATTCAGAATACGAGGGAGGCAAACGATGAAAGCAGTGATTTGTACCGCTTATGGACCACCAAACGTGTTACAGCTTCAAGAAGTCGACCAACCGGTGCCAAAATCGGATGAGTTATTGATCCGAGTCCACACCACAGCCGTCCATGCCGGGGACCGGCGGCTACGGTCACTCGATGTACCTGCTCTAGGGAAGCTGCCGATGCGAATCGTCGTCGCTTTCAAGGCACCGCGTCAACCGATTCTTGGTGTCGTCTTGGCAGGCGAGGTCGTCGAGACGGGCAACCGTGTCGAGCACTTCAAGGTCGGCGACCGTGTTTATGCGCTGACCGGGATGCGGTTAGGCGGATACGCTGAATATGCGTGTGTCAAAGCGAGTAACTGTATCGAATGCATGCCGAACAACGCTAATTTTGTCGGAGAAGCCAGCTTGCCGTTCGGCGGGACGACGCCCCTTCACTTTTTGCGTAAAGTGAAGATCGAACAAGCGAGGCCGTATTAATTTACGGGTTTCCGGGGCAGTCGGTTCGATGGCCGTTCAAATCGCGAAATATTACGGGGCTCACGTGACGGCAGTCTGTCGGGAGCGAAACTTCGAACTCGTCAGAAGTCTCGGCGCGGACGTGGTAATTGACTACACGATAGACGGCTACGACGAGAAACTGACCACCTATGACGCCGTGTTCGATGCGGCCGGTAACATCGATAAGCGTTTGGCCCGGAAACATGTCGCCGAACACGGGAAGTTCAGTTCTGTCGCCGGCCAAGGACCTGTACGCGAACGGAAAGAGGATTTGACTTTCCTGAACGAACTGTTTGAAGCCGTACGATTAACGGCTGTCATCGATTCGGTTTATCCGCTTAAGGATATCGTTGCGGCGCACCGATACGTGGATGCCGGAGGCAAGGTGGGCAATGTGATCGTGACCGTGACACAAACGAATTGATGGGAGGCACGTTCTCGGTGGACAGTGCCTGTTTTCGCCACGTGGCGAATAGGGTATACTGGTGAAAGACAAATAAAGGGAGGGATTCGATGCAATTACAAGGTAAAAATGTGCTACAAATCGTCAGCGACGACTTTGAAGACTTAGAACTATGGTATCCGGTCCATCGGTTACGCGAAGAAGGCGCAAACGTCATCCTGGCCGGCGAGAAGGCGGATCACGCCTATATCGGCAAATACGGCGTCCCGGCCAAATCGGACATCTCGTTCGATGATGTCGATATCTCAACATACGACGCCATTCTCGTCCCGGGCGGCTGGTCACCAGACTTGTTGCGCCGATTCGATTCGGTGAAAGGATTCGTCCGTTATATGCATGACGAGAAGCGGCCGATCGGTCAAATCTGTCACGCGGGCTGGGTGTTGATTTCAGCGAAAATTCTCGACGGTGTCAACGTCACGAGCACACCGGGCATTAAAGATGATATGGAGAACGCGGGTGCGATTTGGCATGATGAGCCGGTCGTCGTCGATGGCCATATCGTCTCGAGCCGCCGTCCGCCTGACCTGCCTGACTATATGCGCGAATTCATCAAGGTCATGGTTAAACACTGAAAATAGGATAAAGGAGTTAACGACAGTTGAGACTTAAATCAAATCCAGTTCTCCGTAAATCGATGGAGACAACAGCTTATAGCGCCACACCGATGACGAAAGCCGGTACGTGGTCGAAAGTGTTCACGTTGCTCTTGCTCGTCACGGCCGCCGCCGGAACAACGTGGATGCTCGTGCCGACAATTGGGGAAGCGCTCTTATTCCCGCTCATGATCGGCTCGCTCATCCTCGGCTTGGTCTTAGCACTCGTCATCACGTTCAAACCGAGAACGGCACCTGTCGTCGCGCCATTGTATGGTATTGTCGAAGGCGTGTTCGTCGGGTTGATCTCGTACTTCTTCGAAGCGATGCTTCCGGGCATCGTCGGCCGTGCCGTCTTGACGACGTTCATCGTCGCGTTCGCGATGTGGTTCGTCTACTCGACGGGTCTCGTCAAAGTGACGCAAAAATTCCGTGCCGGCGTCACGGCCGCAATTTTTACGGTCATGCTGCTCTATCTCGTTCAAATCGGGATGAGTTTCTTCGGTTCAGGGCTCCCGTTCATGACGGGCTCGTCTCCGCTCGCCATCGGCGTGCAATTTGTGATCGTCATCATCGCCTCGCTCGCCCTCGTGCTCGATTTCGACTATATCGCTCGTCAAGTCGAGAGCCGGGCTCCGAAAGAGCTCGAATGGGTCGCGGCGTTCGGTTTGATTGTCACGCTCATCTGGCTCTACATTGAACTACTCGATTTACTGTACCGCCTCGCCATGCGCGACTGATCATCGGCTTTCGGGCCGGTGATTTTTTATGAAAGGAAAGGATGTGAAGCCATCATCGAACCGATGACGGCGTTAAAATTATGAAAAAAGTGATTGTGATTGGTTCAGGAATCGTCGGCATCTCGACCGCGTATCATTTGGCCGGGAAAGCCGACGTTACCGTCATCGACCGGAAAGAGAAGGGCCGTGCGACCGACGCGGCGGCGGGTATCGTCTGCCCGTGGATCGCCCAGCGTCGGAACAAGGCATGGTACGCGCTCGCCAAAGGCGGTGCGCACTACTACGCGACCGTCGTCGACGACTGAAACGAGAAGGTGAGACGGAGACGGGCTATAAACGTGTCGGGACGCTCGCCTTGCACGAAGACAAAAAATTGAATGAGATGCAGGAACGGACGGCGCTGCGCCGGGAGGAAGCGCCAGAAATCGGCGACTTGACCCGGATGACGGCAGAAGAAGCGAGAGCACTGTTCCCACCGCTCTCGGACGAATATGACGCCCTTCTCGTCGAAGGTGGGGCTCGTGTCGATGGAGAGAAATTGCGGGCGGCCCTCGAGCGGGTCGCCGTGAAACGTGGCGTGACCGTGATTGACGGTTCGGCCGTCCTCGTCGAAGCGGACGGCTATCACGTCGAGTGCGACGGTGTCCGTTATGACGCGGATGAGATCGTGCTCGCCTGCGGGGCGTGGTTGCCCGAATTGATGGCGCCAATCGGCTATACGGCCCATGTCACCGGTGAAAAGGCGCAAATCGTGCACGTCCAGCTGCCGGACACGGATGCGTCCGACTGGCCGGTCGTCATGCCGCCGCGGCGGCGCTATTTGCTCGGATTTGAAGAAGGACGCATCGTCATCGGTTCGACGCACGAACGAGACAAGGCGTTCGACGTACGGCCGACGGCGATCGGGATTCATGAAGTGCTCTCGAAAGGGCTAGAATCGGCTCCGGGACTCGCTGAGGCCGAACTGATTGAGACGCGAGTCGGGTTTCGCCCGGTCACCCCGAACTCGATTCCGATTCTCGGACGCGTTCCGGGAGCGGAGCAGTTGCTCGTCGCGAACGGTCTCGGCTCGTCCGGCTTGACGGTCGGTCCGTTCATCGGGAAAGTGCTCGCCGACCTCGTTCTGACCGGGGACTGCGAACTCGATCTGTCACTCTATCCCATCGCTGAGTCTGTGTTCCGAAACACCGATAAAGTCTGACGATTTAGTTTTTCGAAATAGAATGACGGGTATGATACAATCAGCTCGAACAGATTGGAAAGGGGAATGATTGTATGCAACTCGCAACGTTACGCAACGGTGGCAAAATTCCGATGATTGGCTTTGGGGTATGGCAAGTCGACAACGAGACGGAGGCGCCACAGGCCGTCGCTGAGGCACTCAAAGTCGGTTATCGCCATATCGATACGGCTGCCATCTATAAGAATGAAGAAGGTGTCGCCAAAGGGATTCAAGAATCAGGTGTCGCTCGTGAAGATATCTTTTTGACGTCGAAGATTTGGAACGAAGACATTCGCCAGCGCCGGACGAAAGAGGCATTCGACGAATCACTCGCTCGACTCGAAACTGACTATTTAGATCTTTGTCTGCTCCACTGGCCAGTCGACGGGTTCGTCGAGGCATGGAAAGATTTGATCGATCTCTATGAGGCTGGTAAAATCAAGGCGATCGGCGTGTCGAACTTCAAAGAGCATCATCTCGAGACGTTGAAACAGGAAGGTCTCATGACGCCCCTCATCAATCAAATCGAGCTCCATCCGCAACTGCCGCAACCGGATCTCGTCGAATATTGCCAAGACGAGGGCATCCAAGTTGAGGCATGGAGCCCGCTCATGCAAGGGAAGTTCCTCGATATCCCGGCCTTTGCCGAGATTGCTGAGAAACATGGGAAGACGCCGGCTCAAGTCGTGCTTCGCTGGCATTTAGACACGGGGAACGTCGCGCTTCCGAAATCGGTCACACCGCACCGGATTCAAGAGAACTTCGATGTGTTCGACTTTGCGCTCGATGCGGACGATTTGGCGAAAATCGATGCCGTGGCAACGCATGAGCGTTTAGGTGCGGATCCGGATAAGGTTGACTTTTAACTAATAGATGACGACCCCCATATATTCAAGAGGGCGCATCCGATATCGAAGGCGGTGGTACTGACGCCCGCGTGAAACGACTCCGGTTGAGACCGGAGTCGTTTTATTGTGTAATAAGCGCTTCTTCCAAGAGCTAGTCCGAATGTGTATGAGCGTTGGCACATGGGTATAGAAAACTATGTTAATAAAGGAGGTGTCAGGTCTTCTTCGGAGGATCCTACTTATGGACTTATCAAAATGGCCATTAATCAACTGGCTGGCGTTTTTAGCGACGGTCGTCATCAACTATTTTGCGAGCGGGGAAAACGCGGCCGTGTCGGACCGCATCGACATTTACTTCAAACCGGCCGGCTATGCGTTCTCGATTTGGGGCGTGATTTATGTCGCGCTCGCGGTCTGGCTCGTTATGCAATTGAAGAAAGGGTCGGTCGCGAACCGGCAGGCGAATCGGATGAAAGCGGGCTTTCTCGTCTCGTGTATCTTGAACGGCCTTTGGTTGCTCACGTTCACGAATGAATGGTTCGTCGCCTCGCTCGTCGTCATGGTCGCATTTTTGACGACGCTCGCTTGGCTCTATTACATCGCCTTCCGGACATCGACGAGCTGGCTCGACCGGTTCCCATTCTCCATTTATGTCGGTTGGGTGTCCGTCGCGACGATTGTCAACGTATTTGTCGTCATGAATCGGGAGCGGGTCACAACCGTGCTCGGACTCGACGAACTTGCTTGGACATCGCTCATGCTCATGGTCGGGGTCGTCCTAGCGCTCGTCTTCATGTGGTGGCATCGTGACTTCATCTATCCGCTCGTCTTCGTCTGGGCGTACATCGCCATCTTTGCACGAATCGAGGAAGCGACGCTTTACGTCGTCCTCGTCAGTGCCTTGATTTTGCTCACGCTCGGTTATGTCGGCTTAATCATTTGGAAGAAGCCGCGCTCGTTTTTACACCATTCCCGCAAGACGGTCGAATAAGTGAATGTAAAGAGAAGTGATAGTCTATCAGGCTATCACTTTTTTGTGCGAATATTTAAGTTCTTTTGAACCTATATACTAATATATTTGATGGATAATTATTCTTTATAGATTATAAGTGATTTTCATAAATAGCTTGATAAAGCTAATGAATACGCTTTCAATTACGACTTAGACGATTTGTGTTATGCAGAATAGTATACAATCCACTTGATTTATCAGAATATTTAGAACAAAATAAAATTTACGAAACAAGTTCGAGAGAGAGGGGTTGATTCGATGAAGCGAACAGGCTTGTACGATTCACGATTCGAAAAAGACGCATGTGGCATTGGGCTATATGTCAACCTAAATGGAGAGAAAAAACATGACATCGTCAGTAAATCGCTGTCGATGCTCTGTAAGCTAGAACACCGAGGCGGACAAGGCGTCATCGATGCCGGGGACGGTGCGGGCATCATGACCGAGCTGCCGCACGAGCTGTTCCTTGAAACGATGAATTTGCCAACGCCAGGTCGCTATGCGGTCGGAATGGTCTTTTTCCAACCGGATGAGTCGAGACTGCAGGATAAGCAACGTCAGATGGAAGCGATTGCCGACGAATTCGATTTCGCGACTATCAGTTGGCGCGAAGTCCCGGTCAATCCAAATGCGATCGGTGAGCATGCCCGTGTGACACAGCCGACCATCTACCAATGGTTCGTCTCGTGCCCGTTCGCGGACTATGACTCAAACGAGCGGACACTCTATCAGCTCCGGCGTACGATTGAAAAGACCGAAGCGTTGAACCTGTACATGCCGAGCTTGTCGACGAAGACGATCGTCTATAAAGGGATGCTCACGCCGGAACAAATCGAGCGTTTTTATCTCGATTTACAGGCGCCGTCCTTCAAGAGCACGTTCGGCATCGTCCATTCCCGCTTCTCGACGAACACGTTCCCGTCATGGGAGCGGGCGCATCCGAACCGCATGATCGTCCATAACGGGGAAATCAATACGCTCCGCGGAAACATCGATGCGATGCGGGCTCGTGAAGGCGTGACCTCGACTGATTTGTTCGAGGACGTCAATCAGCTGTTCCCGGTCCTTCAAGAGACGGGAAGCGACTCGTCGATGCTCGACAACGCCTTCGAGTTCTTCACACGCACCGGACGTTCCATCGCCCATACGGCGATGATGCTCATCCCTGAGCCGTTCGCGGAAGTAAAAATAGACCCGTTCAAAAAAGACTTCTATCAATATCATTCGTCGATCATGGAGCCTTGGGATGGGCCGACCGGTGTCGTCTTCACGGACGGCCGTCAAATCGGGGCCATCTTGGATCGAAACGGACTACGACCGATGCGCTATATCGAGACACTGGATGGCGAGCTCATTTTGTCGTCAGAGAGCGGCGTCATCCCGGTACAAGCCGAGAACGTGAAGTCGAAGCAACGACTCCGTCCTGGTCAGCTGTTATTAATCGACTTGGAGTCGAAACGACTCATCCCGGACGCGGAAATTAAACAGACAATCGCACGGGCCGAGCCTTACGGTAAATGGTTGAAGCAGATGACCGAACTCAGCGATGGACCGGTCGACGAGCCGTTCGTCGCCGACCTGCATCGGAAGCAGCGTGCGTTCGGATACACGAAAGAGGACATTGAACAATATCTCGTCCCGCTCATCCTCGAGAAAAAGGATCCAATCGGGTCGATGGGACATGACCAACCGGTCGCGGTCTTGTCTGAGCGGCCACGCTCTTTGTTCCATTACTTCAAACAGCACTTCGCCCAAGTCACGAACCCGCCGATCGATGCATTGCGTGAGAAAATCGTCACGGCGACATTCACATGGCTCGGGCCACAAGCGAACCCGGTCCATACCGGCCGTGGTCACGCCCGTCGCGTCTGGCTCAAGCACCCGTTCCTCGATGCGGCCGCACTCGAAAAAGTGAACGAGACGTTGCGCGTCGAACGGGTCGATACGTCATATACACACGATTTGGAAGCTTCGTTAGAGGCGTTGTTCGGGCGAGTCGAGGCGCTCATCCGCGACGGTGCCGACGTCATCGTCTTGTCGGACCGCAACATGAATGAAGATATGCTCGCGATGCCAGCGCTCCTCGTATTGAGCGCCGTCCACCAGCACTTGATTCGCGTCAATCTACGGGCATCATGCAGTCTCGTCGCCGAGAGCGGCGAAGTACGTGAAGTCCATCAAGCGGCCGCCTTAATCGGATACGGCGCCGACGCCGTCTACCCGTATCTCGCCTATGCGACCATCGGCGAGGCGGTCGAGGCTGGGCAGCTGTCCTACTCGTTCGACGAGGCGGTCCGCCGCTATCAGACGGCCTCTGTCGACGGCATCGTCAAAATCATGTCGAAGATGGGCATCTCGACCGTCCAAAGTTACCGCGGTGCCCAAGTCTTCGAGGCGGTCGGCATTGACCGCGTCTTGATTGAGCGTCACTTCCGCGGGACGACGTCACAGTTGTCCGGTGTCGGTTTCACCGAACTTGAAGACGAGACGCGCCGGCAGCACGAATCCGCCTATAAACGCGAACGACCACTCGAGGCTGGGACCGACTTCCAGTGGCGCGCCGATGGGGAAGAACACGCCTTTAATCCGAAGACGATTCACCTCTTGCAACGAGCATGTCGCGAGAACGAGCGCCGGTATTACGATGCCTACGTCAAGCTCCATGAGTCGTCAGGTCAATTCTTGCGCCAATTGTTCTCCTTTAAACAACAGGATGCAATTCCACTCGACGAGGTCGAGTCGGTCGCATCGATCGTCAGTCGGTTCAAGACGGGAGCGATGTCATTCGGATCCTTGTCAAAAGAGGCCCATGAGACGCTTGCCATCGCCATGAACCGAATCGGTGGCAAGAGCAACTCCGGGGAAGGCGGGGAAGACCGGAAGCGATTCACCCCTGATGAGGACGGCAGTGAACGCGTCAGTCGTATCAAGCAAGTCGCGAGTGGACGTTTCGGCGTGACGGCCGAGTACTTGTATCACGCCGATGAGATTCAAATCAAGATGGCGCAAGGGGCGAAACCGGGTGAGGGCGGACAACTGCCGGGTAACAAAGTTTACCCATGGGTCGCCGAAGTGCGCGGCTCCGTCCCAGGCGTCGGACTCATCTCGCCACCACCGCACCACGACATCTATTCGATTGAAGATTTGGCGCAACTCATCTTCGATTTGAAGCATGTCAATCCGAACGCGAAAATCAGCGTCAAGCTCGTCTCGAAGTCAGGCGTCGGGACAATCGCGGCCGGTGTCGCCAAGGCAAACGCCGATACGATCGTCATCAGCGGCTACGACGGTGGGACCGGGGCGTCGCCGCGGACGTCAATCAAGCATACGGGACTCCCGTGGGAGCTCGGTCTGCTCGAGACGCACCAGACGCTCGCGTTGAACGGGCTCCGGGGTCGCGTCACGCTCGAGACTGACGGCAAACTCATGACCGGGCGAGATATCGTCCTCGCCGCCATCTTCGGGGCCGAGGAATACGCGTTCGCGACGGCACCGCTCGTCGTGCTCGGTTGCATCATGATGCGGGCGTGTCACCTCGATACGTGTCCGGTCGGTGTCGCGACCCAAGACCCGGCGTTGCGTGCGAAGTTCATGGGCAAGCCCGAACATGTCGTCAACTTGATGACGTTCCTCGCCGAGGAAGTACGGGAGATTTTAGCCTCGCTCGGGGCGACCTCACTTCGTGACGTCATCGGGCGGACGGACTTGTTGGAGGAGAGTGCCTGGAAACAAGCTCATCCGAAAGCGAAAACGCTCGACTTGACGCCGATGCTGTCGATTCCGACGGCTTTGCCGGAGAAAGAGGAACTACCGCATCCGGCCTATCAGTCTTATGATCATCGCAAATTGATTCCGGCCGTCTCCCGTTCCATCAAATCGCTCCAACCGACGTTTTTCGTCGGGCGCGTCCGCAATACGGACCGCGCCGTCGGAACGATGCTCGGCCATGAAGTGACGAAAGTGCATGGCAACGTCGGACTCGCCGAGGACACGATTTCACTCCGTCTCAGCGGTTCGGCCGGACAAAGCCTCGGCGCCTTCTTGCCGAACGGGATCACCATCTCGGTCATCGGTGACGCCAACGATTATGTCGGCAAAGGCCTGAGCGGTGGAAAGCTCGCCATCATCGCCGAGAAACATGCCCCGTTCGAAGAGAGTGAACAAGTCATCGCCGGTAACGTCTGCCTGTATGGCGCGACATCAGGGATGGCGTTCTTCAACGGTCATGTCGGAGAACGGTTTGCCGTCCGGAACTCCGGTGCCGTCGCCGTGACTGAAGGCGTCGGCGACCATGGCTGTGAGTATATGACCGGTGGCACGGTCGTCGTCCTCGGGGATGTCGGGCGTAACTTCGGTGCCGGGATGTCGGGCGGGGTCGCCTATCTGTACGGGGACCAAGCGTACGAACAGCTCGTCAACCAAGAACTCGTCTCGGTCGACCGTGAGTTGACCGACGAGGATGCCGAACAAATTTATGCACTGCTCGAGATGCACCAGTTCCATACGGACAGTGTCAAAGCGAGAGCTGTGCTCGAGGCGTTCGAGCAAGAACGCAAACGCTTCGTCAAAATCGTGCCGCGTGACTATGCGAACGTGCTTGACGTCATGCGTCACATCGAGGCGACGCGTCCGGAATTGAGTGACGCCGACCGCGCCCTCGAACTATTCCGTGTCGTGACTGAAGGAGGGGGAGTATGAGACATAAATTTATCGATATCCCACGACAGACATTGCCGGAGCGCTCAGTCGTCGAACGGGTTCATGATTATAAAGAATACGCTTCCCGCATGGAAGACGGACCAATCGTCAAACAAGCCGAGCGCTGCATGGATTGCGGCACCCCGTTCTGTCACGTCGGGGATATGATTGGACAAGAGACGATCGGTTGCCCGATTCACAATTTGATTCCGGAGTGGAACAAGCTCGTAACGGATCAGGACTGGTATCGAGCCTATGAACGGTTGATGGAGACGAATAACTTCCCGGAGTTCACGGGTCGTGTCTGTCCGGCGCCGTGTGAAGGATCTTGTACGCTCGGTATCAGCGAAGACCCGGTCGCCATCAAATCGATTGAGCGGACGATTATCGATCGCGCCTTCGAGGAAGGCTGGGTCAAACCTCGTCACATTATGAAGCGGACCGGACGCCGTGTCGCCATCATCGGCAGCGGGCCGGCCGGGCTCGCAGCGGCCGATCAGTTGAATCAGCTCGGCCATGCGGTCACGATTTATGAGAAAGCGGATGAGGCGGGTGGCCTGTTGTTCTATGGCATCCCGAATATGAAGCTCGAGAAAGATGTCGTCCGACGTCGTGTACGTCTGCTTGAGGCGGAGGGGATTCGCTTCAAGACAGGCGTGAACGTCGGGACCGATGTGACCATCGAGTCACTTCGTCACACGTACGATGCCGTCATTCTCGCCACGGGGGCTCAAAAACAGCGTACGCTCGGCATCGATGGGGATGATGCCACAGGTGTCGAGCCGGCGATGGATTATTTGACCGAGTCGACGCGTTCGCTCGGCGGGAAATCGCTCGACACTCGATTCGACGCCAACGGGAAAGACGTCATCGTCATCGGTGGCGGGGACACGGGCGCGGACTGTGTGGCGACGGCAATCCGTCAAGGCGCCAAGTCGGTGACGCAGTTCGGGAAGCATCCGGAGAAAGGCATGTTCCGGGCGCCGGAGAAGCCATGGCCGCTCCAACCGGACACGTTATCGACCGATTACGCTTATGCGGAAGCAATCGAACACTTCGACCGTGACCCGCGCACATATTTGATTCGCTCGAACCGGGTCATCAAACAAGGGGACCGGGTCGTCGGGATTGAGACGGAGCGGATGGAGAAAATCGTCAAACCGGACGGACAGGCGACGTTCTTCGTCGTCGACGGTTCGGTCGAGACGTATCCAGCCGATCTCGTGCTTGTCGCCATCGGATTCGAACGACCGGAGCGTGAACTCCGGAAAGTCGGCATCGAGGCGAACCATGACTATACGTCGAACGTCGAGGGTGTGTTTGTCGCAGGGGATGCGAGACGGGGACAAAGCTTGATTGTTTGGGCAATCCGGGAAGGCCGCGAAGTCGCGGATACTGTCGACGGATACTTGAACACTTGTCAACAACAGCTAAAAACTTCATCATAAAAAGGAGCGACGATTTCGTCGCTCCTTTTTACATGGACATTTAGGAGGAATTAGCAATGATTATCGAGATCTTCATGTATACCGGGATTTGGTTCTTACTCGTGCTCGTCTTGCTCGGCACGATTTACGCTCGGCGCAATCGGAAGTGATTACAGTACCATGGCGGCAATCAAGCCGAAGATGATGAGCGGGATATTGTAGTGGAGGAACGTCGGCCACACCGTCTCACGCAAGTGATCGTGTTGACCGTCGGCGTTCAAGCCGCTCGTTGGTCCGAGTGTCGAGTCACTCGCCGGGCTACCGGCGTCACCGAGTGCACCGGCCGTCCCGATGATGGCGATTGTCGCCTCGACCGAGAAACCGTATTGGATGCAGAGCGGGACGAAGATGGCTGCGATAATCGGAACCGTCGAGAAACTCGAACCGATGCCGAGCGTGATGACGAGTCCGACGAGGAGCATGACGAGTGCGGCCACGAATTGTGAGTCACCCATGATGCCGCTCGCACCACTGACGAGCGGTTCGATGGCACCGGTCGCACGGATGACGGCGGCGAAACCGCTTGCTGCAATCATGACGAAGCCGATAAAGGCCATCATGCGCATGCCGCTCGTGAAGATGTCATCGGCCTCTGACCAAGGGATGAGGCGAAGTAACGTCAACAAGATGAGTCCTGTGACGGCCGAGGCAATCATCGACTCGGTTTGAAGCTGTACGACGAGCACGACGAGGATGACAGCGGCCGTGAGACAAATCTTGAGCGGGCTCAACGTCCGAACCTCATAATCGCTTGGTCCGAGTTGAATCGTCTCATAAGTACGCGTCTTCCGATAGTGGAAGAAGGCGGTGATGAGACCGACGAGCATACCAAGGGCCGGGATGGCCATGATGCTGACGATGTTGACATCACCGACAGTCATGCCGTTCGTTTCCACGTTCGGCAGCAAAATCTCATTCAAATAAATGCCACCGAATCCGACCGGGAGTAACATGTAAGGCGTGACGAGACCGAATGTGAGAATCGTCGCCACGAGACGGCGGTCGAGCTTCAACTCGTTAAACAGCACGAGGAGCGGCGGGATGACGATTGGGATGAAAGCGATGTGAATCGGTAGCGCGTTTTGTGAACTGATCGCTAGAAGTAATAAGAACGATAGCAATAGTGCCTTGACCCGTGTCACACTTTTGCCAGTGACGTCGCGGCCAGACATGCTGATTAACTTTTCAGCCAGGACGTCTGGGAGCCCTGTTTTGGATAGACCGACGGCAAAGGCGCCGAGCAAGGCGTAACTGAGCGCGATTGTCGCACCTCCGCCGAGCCCGTCACTGAAGGCGGTCAACGTCTCATTAAACCCGAGACCTCCGACCAGACCACCGACGACGGCGGCAAGGATGAGTGACAAGACGATGTGAACTCGACTGATCGCGAGCGCGAATAATACGATAACAGCTAATAAGACAGCATTCATCATTTCCAACACCTTTCATTCAAAACTCTTTCTCTTGTTATCACTTTAATATGGTAAAGACTTTTGAAATTTAACATACGTGTTTCGGGTTGTCAAATCGATTGTTCAAAAAAAGCGATAACTCCGAAAAGTTATCGCTCGTTCGTCATCCTTCAACGTTATGGTATACCTGGCGCACGTCTTCGAGGTCTTCGAGGACGTCGAGTAGTTTTTCAAACTGTTCTTTCGACTCGTCGTCGAGGGTAATCTCGTTTTGGGGCAGCATCGTCAACTCGGCGACTTCGAACGTCTCGATGCCTGCTGCTTTGAAGGCAGTCTGGACGGCATGGAACGCTTCTGGTTCCGCATAGACGATCACCGTCTCATCTTCTTCGATGACATCACGGACGTCGAGGTCGTGCTCCATCATGAGTTCGAGTACGTCGTCGGCAGACATGCCGTTGACACCGATGACAGCCGTCGCGTCGAACATGTAAGCGACCGATCCGCTTACCCCCATGTTGCCGCCGTTTTTACCGAAAGCGGCACGGACTTCAGACGCCGTCCGGTTGACATTGTTTGTGAGCGTGTCGACGATGATCATCGAGCCGTTCGGTCCGAACCCTTCATAGCGGAGCTCATCGAAGTTCTCTTCGTCGCCGCCTTTCGCTTTGTCGATGGCGCGGTCGATGATGGCGCGCGGGACGTTGTACGTCTTCGCTCGTTCGACGACGAATTTGAGCGCTTGGTTTGATTCTGGATCTGGTTCTCCTTGACGGGCGGCTACGTAGATTTCACGGCCGAACTTCGCGTAGATGCGACTCGTGTTGGCGTCTTTTGACGCCTTTTTCTCTTTAATGTTGTTCCATTTACGACCCATTACATGTCATCTCTCTTTCCATTGTTCGATAGATTCATCCTCGATTATATAAGAAGACGTGGATGTTGACGAGCAAAAATCATCCCTCGCTCTTATCCATCTTCTCGACGATCTCTGTCAGCGTCTTCAAACTGTCAATCAGACGGTCCGTCTCTTCCTCGTTCAGAAACGCGAGACGGTCCTCGAACAGCCGTCGAAACGAATCACGGCGCTCGCGAAGGGCAAGTTCGCCCTTATCGGTCAGTTGATTCCAGATGACGCGGCGATCGCGTTCGTCCGAGAGGCGGGTGATATAGCCTCATCGACGAGCTTCGTGATGAGCGGCGTCACGTTCGGCGGGGCGATCGATAACGTCTCACTGATGTGTCCGTTCGTGACCGCGCCTTCATCTTCGATCAACATGAGGAGATGAAAGTGGGAAAAGTTCAAGTTAGGGATTTGCGGGAGGTCGGAACGGCGTAACAACTTCCGGCGAATTAATGGGATCAGTTTCACGAACTGATCGGCTGCGTCTTGTCTCGGCATATTCATGTCACTTCCTAATTAGGTTCTTTCTTCATTATACACAACCGAGAGCGAGGTGGACGACCAATCCTCATCCCGTGATATTTTGCACAGCGCATTCGCCTCATCATGTACACAATCAATGTAAGCGTTTACATATAGGTTGTGCTTTATTTTCATGAAAACGCATTCGATTTTACTGAGCGTCACCCTAAAAAGCAAGCCCTATCCTCATTCTTCTAAAAAATATTGTGAAAGAGTTCACATTGTTGTCACGCACAAAATGCAAGAAACGTTGTATTCTATGAATGTGAAGGAAAGCACAAACTCTTCTCAAACCAACTGATTGCCCCGTGCTCTCCATCAAGTCAACAGTATAAGCTCTCATTCATGAGGAGGAACCCAACATGGCAGTTAAAGAGAAAGCAGTAGTAGAAACATCAGCAGAACAGATGGTCGACACGCTCGTCACTAGAGCCCACACGGCGCTCGAGACATTGATGACGTTCGACCAAGAGAAAATCGATGCGATTGTTCAAGCGATGGCGTTAGCCGGTCTCGAACAACACGTCGCCCTCGCGAAACATGCATATGAAGAAACAGGTCGCGGTGTGTTTGAAGATAAAATGATCAAAAACATCTTTGCGACAGAATATATTTATAACTCACTCCGTGGCGAGAAGACGGTCGGCGTCATCGAAGACGATGAGCAAAACGGCATCACGTACATCGCGGAACCAGTCGGTGTCGTCGCCGGGGTCACACCGGTTACGAACCCGACATCAACGACGATGTTCAAAGCAATCATCGCCATCAAAACACGTAACCCGATCATCTTCGGTTTCCACCCGTCAGCGCAACAGTGCTCAAGTGAAGCAGCTCGCATCCTTCGTGACGCAGCCATCGAGGCGGGAGCTCCGGAACATTTGATTCAATGGGTTGAAAAACCGTCTCTCGACGCGACGAAAGCGCTCATGAATCATCCGGGTGTGGCCATGGTTCTCGCGACAGGTGGAGCGGCGATGGTCAAATCAGCCTACTCGACTGGTAAACCGGCCCTTGGTGTCGGTCCTGGTAACGTTCCTGCCTACATTGATAAAACAGCGAAAGTGAAACGTGCCATCTCGGACGTCATCTTGTCGAAAACGTTCGATAACGGTATGATCTGTGCGTCTGAACAAGCGATTATCGTCGATCAAGAAGTGTACGAAGAAGTGAAAGCCGAAATGACGGCGCTCGGTTGCTACTTCTGCTCACCAGAAGAGAAAGCGAAACTCGAGACACTCGTCATCAAAACAGACTCTTGTGCGGTCAACCCGGAAATCGTCGGGAAACCGGCAGCGTGGATCGCTGAGAGAGCTGGACTCACAGTCCCAGCCGACACGAAAATCTTGATCGCCGAACTCGAGACGGTCGGTGCGACAGAACTCCTCTCACATGAGAAACTCAGCCCGGTGCTCGGCGCCTATAAAGTCCAATCGCGTGAAGAAGGATTCGCCATCGCTGAGCAGATGCTCGAAATCGGTGGTCTCGGACATACGGCAGCGATCCACTCGACTGACGACGACGCCATCCTCGCATTCGGACTCCGGATGAAAGCTTGCCGCATCATCGTCAACTCGCCAACGGCACACGGTGGTATCGGTGACCTCTATAACGAAATGACACCATCGCTCACACTCGGTTGTGGGTCGTACGGTAAAAACTCCGTCTCTGAGAACGTGACGGCGAAACATCTACTCAACGTGAAAAAGGTGGCGAGACGTCGCGTGAATATGCAATGGTTTAAAGTCCCTGAAAAGATTTACTTTGAGAAAAACTCGGTCCAGTACCTTCAATCGCTCACATCGAAAAAACGGGCGATGATCGTCACGGATGAAATGATGGTCAAACTCGGATTTGCCGATAAAGTCGTCAAAAACTTGCCTGCTGGCGTCGAGTACCGCATCTTCGACCAAGTCGAGCCAGACCCGTCAGTTGAGACGGTCATGCGCGGTGCTGAAGCGATGCATCACTTCCAACCGGATATGATTATCGCGCTCGGCGGTGGATCACCAATGGATGCCGCGAAAGGCATGTGGCTCTTCTACGAACGCCCAGAAGAGAAGTTCTCGAACCTCGCCAAAAATTCATGGATATCCGCAAACGGACGTACAAGTTCCCGACACTTGGCAACAAGTCTATGTTCGTCGCTATCCCGACGACATCTGGTACGGGTTCAGAAGTGACACCGTTCACGGTCATCACAGATAAAAAACGCAACGTGAAATATCCGATCGCTGACTACGCAATCACACCGGACGTCGCCATCGTCGACCCTGAGTTCGTCATGACGGTCCCAGCATCGATTACGGCCGATACAGGAATGGACGTGTTGACACACGCCATCGAAGCATATGTCTCAGTCATGGCTAACGATTATACAGACGGACTCGCGCTTCGTTCGATGAAGATGATCTTCGATTACCTCCCGAAAGCGTATGAGAACGGCAGTGACGCCGAAGCGCGTCAGAAAGTTCACAACGCTTCAACGATGGCAGGTATGGCGTTCGCGAACGCGTTCCTCGGTATCAACCACTCGATCGCCCACAAAATCGGTGGCGAGTTCCACGTCCCTCACGGACGGACGAACGCGATCCTCATGCCGCACGTCATCCGCTATAACGCGACACGCCCATCGAAACTCGCGGCGTTCCCGAAATATGAGTCATTCATCGCCGACGAGCGTTACGCTGAAATCGCGCGCTACCTCGGACTTCCAGCCAACACGACGGAAGAAGGGGTCGAATCACTCGTGCAAGCGATTATCGAACTCGGTCAGCGCTTGAACATTAAGCTCTCGTTCAAAGCTCAAGGCATCAAGAAAGCGGACCTCGACGCGAAAATCGACAAGATGGCTGTCGACGCGTTCGAAGACCAATGTACGACGGCCAACCCGAAAATGCCGCTCGTCGAAGAATTGAAAGAGATCATGTACGCAGCCTACGAAGGCGTGTAATTCATGTCCCAACCAAACGGCTTCCCTCAAAAGAGGGAGGCTGTTTTTTGAATGAAAAGTAACATATAATTGGTAGGCAAAGGTGAGTATAAGCAAGCTGGTTTCCCGGTCATCTCGGTTACACGGATAAGGACACAATCAAGTAGCGAGGCGTGATCACATGAAATGGTTATGGGGTGGTTGACAATCAAATAAGAAGTAAGACCGTCACATATGGGGCGGTCTATTCTTTTACAGAATTTGCGAACGAGAAAGCCCACTGCTTCAGTGGTGGGATGAACGTGAGCTTGATTTCGGAGTTCCGCTAGTCGGAATTTCAGAAATCAACAAGTATGATCTTATCGCGAGAAAGTGTATCTCTTAAATAAACGAAGTGATACAATGAACGTATGAACAACTATCGAAGAACCAACACCACCGTGTCGATGCTCCATTATCATTTCGTGTTCTGCCCGAGGTATCGCCGAAAACTGTTCGATGACGACCTGTTCGAGCGACGGTTCAAAGAGATCGTCCACGATGTCTGCGAAGGGCTCGACATCCACCTCCTCGCCATCGAGTGCGACCGGGACCACACACATCTCTTCTTATCCGCATTGCCATCCATCAGCCCGTCCGACATCATGGCGCGCATCAAAGGCATCTCGTCGAAGCGGCTCAGGGAGGAGTTCCCACACCTCACACATCTCACGAGCCTCTGGACGAGATCCTTCTTCGTGTCGACGGCGGGAAACGTCTCCAGCGAGACCATCAAACGTTATGTAGAGGAACAAAAGACAAGGGGATGAGACCGTGTCGCAGACATTGACCGTGAACATCAAACTCCATCCGACGAAAGCGCAACAGGCCATCTTGGAGCGGATGATGGACACCTACATCCGCACGGCGAACCAGCTCGTCGCGGCCATGGTGCAGGCCCGGGAGAGCTTGAAACTGACGAACAAACATGTCACGGCGGACCTGCCGAGCGCCGTCAAGAACCAGGCCATCCAGGACGCGAAGAGCGTGTTCAAGAGGGCGAAGAAGAAGGACTTCCAGGTCGTCCCGGTCCTCAAGAAGCCGTACTGCACCTGGAACAACCAGAACTACTCGTTCGACTTCGAGTCGGTCTCCCTCCCGATCATCATCGAGGGGAACGTGAAGAAGACGGCCATCCGTGCCGACATGGTCGACCCGGACAACCGGAACGCCACGCTCCTCGCCAACAAACTGGGCACGCTACGCATCACGAGGAAGTCGGACAAATGGATCGCCCAGATCGCCGTCACGGTTCGTACGACAGAAAAAACAGGAACGAGGTGCTAGGGGTCGACCTCGGCCTGAAAGTCCCTGCCGTAGCGTCCACGGGCTGTGACAAGGTGCGTTTTTTCGGGAACGGGCGCGAGAACAAGTACATGAAACGCAAGTTCCGGGCGAAACGGAAAGGGCTCGGTCAACAGAAGAAACTGAAGGCGATCAAGAAGCTGGACAACAAAGAGCAACGCTGGATGCGAGACAAGGATCACAAGGTGAGCCGTGAGATCGTCGACTTCGCAAAAGAGAACCATATCTCTGTCATCCGCCTCGAAAGACTGGCGAACATCCGACAGACGGCAAGAACAAGCCGTAAAAACGCCAAGAACCTGCACACCTGGTCGTTCCATCGCTTAGCCACATTCATCGAATACAAGGCGAAGTTAGAAGGAATCAAGGTCGAATATGTCAACCCTGCACACACATCTCAGACATGTCCTTCTTGCGGGAGCCGAAACAAAGCGAAAGATCGAACATATTCGTGTCCGTGCGGATTCAAGAAACACAGAGATATTGTGGGTGCGATGAACATCCGGTACGCACCTGTGGTTGATGGTGACAGTCAACCAGCCTGAGAACCTATAGGGTCTGTCTCAGGAAGGGTGATGGCACACCCTCATCTGAAGGCTCGGACAAAACAGAAATGGCCTGCGTCCGCACGGGCACTTCAGAATCCCACCCATCCTGAAGGGATGGGCTTGCGGCTTTAGCCGTGGGAGTGTCAATCGAAACGGGTCCGTTCCTTCGGTATGATGAAAGGGGAGGCGATACGATGGAACGACAACTGAACGTGACAACGAATTATGGACAACTAGCCGGTACGTGGATGACCCACGGCGAGCCGCGGAAGACGGTCGTCCTGCTCAGCGGGAGCGGGCCGAGCGACCGGGACGGCAATGTGGGACCATCCCGATTCGGCACATATAAAAAACTGGCCGAGGCGCTCTTTCAGATGGGTGTCAACGTCTACCGATATGATAAACAAGGCATCGGTGAATCGGACGGTGATTTCAATAAAGTCGGGCTGCACGACCTGGTGGCAGACGCGCTCACCGTCGTCAACGCCATCAAACAAGAGCCGGACGCAGGAGACATGTATGTGCTCGGCCATAGCGAAGGGGCCGTCATCGCCCCGGCGGTCCAGCTCGAGACGGACGCGGCCGGACTGATCCTTCTTGCCGGATTCAACGATTCCTCGAAGAAGATGTTCCTGCTGCAAGCCGACGCGCTCGCCAGTGAGGTCGGTTCGGTGAAAGGACTCAAGGGCATGTTCTATCGACTGACCGGTGTTCCGAAGAAGATTCGCCAGCGGCAAGACGATTTGCTCGAACGGTCGCTGCGGACGAACGTCGCCGCTTTCAAGTACCGCGGCCAAGTCGTGAACGCCAAATGGATTCGCGAGCATGCGTCGTATGACGTCCGCGAACGGCTCGAACATGTGCGGGTGCCGTTGCTCGCCCTATCCGGTGATCGCGACGTTCAAGTCCCGCCGGAACACGTCCACTCGATTCGGACGAAAGGGGACGTCGACAGCCACATCATCCACGACATGAACCACTTGCTCGTCGAACGGACCATTCCGCACGCACTCCTCACATTGCATAAGGAATATCGGGACGCCATTGAGGCGCCGCTTCATCCCGAACTCATCCGTCGGTTGAATGATTGGTTGATAAAACGATAACGAACTACCAAAAACGGTCACTAAGTGACCGTTTTTTATGTTATAATTGTGACAACGCAAAAAAAGATGAATGTTTTTGAATGTTTATGATTGTTTTTTAAATGAAAACGCTTTATATTAAAGCTACGGAGGGAATACGATGTTAACGAAGCAACGACATCAACTGATTTTGCAACGTCTGTCGGAGCAAAAGATTGTCAAATTGAAAGAATTGGTCGAGTTGACGGCATCGTCGGAGTCGACGATTCGCCGGGATTTGACCGACCTCGAAGGCGAAGGTTATCTCGAACGGGTGCACGGCGGCGCAACGCTCGTGGCCCGCTACGAAGAAGAGCCGACGTTCGAGGAGAAACGAGATCAACATGTCGATGAAAAAGTCGCGATCGCACGGAAGGCCGCGACATTCATCGAAGACGGGATGTCCGTCTATCTCGATGCCGGGACGACGACGCAAGCGATGGTTCCTTTCTTAGATGGAAAAGACGTCATCGTCGTGACGAACAGTTTACCGATTGCCGACGACTTGTTCGATCTTGATATTAAGACGTTCGTGATCGGCGGTGAGTTGAAACGGTCGACACAGGCACTCGTCGGCTATAACGCTCGGGAGAGCATGATGAACTATCGAGTCGACCTCGCCTTTCTCGGCATCAACGGTGTCGATTTAGAAGCCGGATACACGACCCCAGACCCGGAAGAGGCACTCGTCAAAAAAACAGCAATCGAATTGGCGCGCGAGGCATACATCTTGGCGGACGATTCAAAATTCGGGAAACGTTCGTTCAGCCGGGTGGCACCGCTCGAAGCGGCTACACTCGTCACATGGAGCGACTCGACAAGCGTCAGTTCAATTCAATCAATCACAAAGGTGGTGAACGCCCAATGATTTACACGTTAACACTGAACCCCTCAATCGATTATTACGTGACGCTCCCTGAAGTCGTCCTCGGTGAAGTCAACCGGATTCAAGAGACGACGCAGCGGGCCGGAGGAAAAGGCATCAACGTCGCGTTCGTCTTACGTGAATATGACGTCGACACAGTCGCGTTAGGATTCGTCGGCGGCACGACGGGAGACTTCATCAAGAAGGCGCTGACCGACAAAGGCGTCCAAACCGATTTCGTCGAAGTCGATGGTCAGACGCGCATCAACGTCAAGATTCGAGCGCAAGAAGAGACGGAATTGAACGCGAGCGGCCCGGTCATCTCGGACACGGAACTTGAACGGTTGACGCGTCAGTTCGATCACGTTCAACCGGGCGACATCGTCGTCCTCGCCGGAAGCATTCCGGGCAATCTGCCGGATACACTCTACCGCACGCTCGCTGAGACGGTGCGGGCAAACGGTGCCGAGTTCGTCGTCGATACGACGAAGGAAGCGATGCTCGAAGTCCTCTCACTCAAACCGCTCATGATTAAACCGAACCACCATGAACTCGGTGAACTGTTCGATACAGACATCGAGACGTTCGAACAGGCGCTCCCGTATGCGGAGCAGTTGGTCGAACGCGGTGCTCAAAACGTCATCGTCTCATTCGCCGGTGACGGTGCGATGCTCGTCAACAGTTCAGGCGCCTATACGGCGAACACACCGAGCGGCAAACTCGTCAACTCGGTCGGCGCAGGTGATTCACTCGTCGCCGGATTCGTCGCCAACATTCTCGACCACGACGCAACCGAAGCGTTCCGCTATGCGGTTACGACCGGCAGCGCGTCTGCATATACGTTCGGGCTGTGCACAAAAGAAGACGTGGACCGCTTGGTCGGCGAAGTCAGCGTCACCCCACTATCTCAATTGGAGGAAACAACATGAACATCACGGACCTTCTTAAAAAGGACACGATTCAACTGAATCTCCGCAGCCGTTCGAAAGCCGAAGTCATCGAAGAACTCGTCGACGTGCTCGACCGCGCTGGCAAACTATCGGACCGTGACGGCTACCGCGACGCCATTCTCGCACGTGAAGCACAAAGTACGACCGGACTCGGTGAAGGGATCGCCATCCCGCACGCGAAGACGAAAGCCGTCAAACAACCGGCCATCGCCTTCGGACGCTCGGAAGGAATCGATTACGAAGCACTCGACGGCCAAGACAGCCGCTTGTTCTTCATGATCGCTGCCGGGGAGCACGCCAATAACGAACACTTGGAAACACTCTCGAAATTATCGGTCTTCCTTATGGATCCAGCGTTCCAAGAACGTCTCTATGCGGCCACATCAGAAGATGACGTCATTCGGGCCATCGAAGAAAAAGAAGCGGCTGAGGCGGCTCCTGTTGCTTCGAAACCGGTTCAAGCGGACGCGCCTTACATCCTTGCTGTCACGGCTTGTCCAACGGGTATCGCGCACACGTACATGGCTGCCGATAGCTTGAAGCAAAAAGCAGAGGCGATGGGAGTTGACATCAAAGTCGAGACGAACGGTTCGACCGGTGTCAAGAATGAATTAACAGCGGCCGATATCGCGAAAGCGACTGCCATCATCGTCGCGGCTGATAAAGCCGTCGAGATGGACCGGTTCGCCGGAAAACATGTCATTGAAGTCCCGGTCGCCCAAGGGATCCGGAAGCCAGAAGAGTTGATCAACCGGGCCGTGAAACAAGATGGACCGGTCTATCAAGCGACTGGAAAGTCTGGTCAGCCGAAAGAACAGCGCACCGGCATCTATAAGCACTTGATGAGCGGGGTATCCGCGATGCTTCCTCTCGTCGTCGCAGGTGGTCTGTTGATTGCCCTCAGCTTCTTCTGGGGCATCAACTCGGCTAACCCGGATGATCCGTCATACAACGAATTCGCCGCCCAACTCATGACAATCGGTGGCGCCGCGTTCGGCTTCCTCGTTCCGATTCTTGCTGGTTTCATCGCGATGTCGATTGCCGACCGTCCAGGTCTAGCACCAGGTCTTGTCGCCGGGGCACTCGCCAGCCAAGGGAACGCCGGATTCCTCGGTGGTTTGATTGCCGGTTTCCTTGCCGGTTATGTCGTCCTCTTCTTGAAGAAAGCGCTCGCGAAATTGCCGGCCTCACTTGAAGGAATCAAGCCGGTCCTATTGTATCCGCTTCTCGGTTCATTCATCACCGGGATGATCATGTTGCTCGTCGTCAACGAACCAATCGCAGCACTCATGACTTGGTTGATGGAGACACTCAACGGCATGAGCGGCGCGAACGCCATCTTGCTCGGTGTCATCGTCGGTGGAATGATGGCCGTCGATATGGGTGGTCCAATCAACAAGACAGCTTACGTCTTCGGGACTGCGGCACTTACGGCCGGTAACCAAGAAGTCATGGCAGCCGTCATGGCCGGTGGGATGGTACCACCACTTCTCGTCGCGTTCGCATCGACAGTGTTCGCTCGTCAAAAGTTCTCGAAACAAGAACGTGAAGCCGGGAAGACAGCGTATATCATGGGAGCCTCGTTCATCACAGAGGCGGCCATCCCGTTCGCAGCGGCCGACCCGATTCGGGTATTGCCGTCAGCGATTCTCGGATCAGCCATCGCTGGTGGATTGTCAGCCTTCTTCGCTATCCAATTGCCAGCACCACACGGCGGAATCTTCGTCTTCCCACTCCTTGAAGGAGCCGGAAACGTCGTCATGAGCATGGGGCTATACGCTCTCGCCATTCTTGCCGGTGCCTTGATTGGAGCCCTCCTTCTCTCATTCTTGAAAAAACCATTAACGGACATGCAAGCTACAACGACGCGTGACGTCGCTTGACCAACGAGACCGTAGGGATTCCCTGCGGTCATTTTTTGTGAAATGATTCTTTGCTAATCTTGAAGAAGCATGATTTCGATTATGTGATTTGTGGTAAAATACTTGTAAATTGAACGGGTAAGGAGGGGTACGGATGCTCATACAGAAAGCCGAGCCAAAAGACGCATACGGGATTGCGCGGGTGAGGGTGAACGGGTGGCGCACGACCTATCGGGGGATCGTGCCCACTGATTTTCTGTTAAAACTCGGTTCGAACGCGATTGAATGGTCCGAAAAGGTCCGTAGCGCCCTCGCGAAACGAGAAGTCGAAGGGTTCGTCGCCACGATTGAGGAGGAAATCGTCGGGTTCGTCCTTTACGGGGAGGAGCGGTCCGGCGACTATCCGGATCATCGCAATGAGATTTATGCGATTTACATTCTAGAGGAGTATCAAGGCAATGGGATTGGCTCGTGCTTGCTCGAGCGAGCGGTCCAAGCGATGTCGAATCAGGGGCTCATCATTTGGGCGCTTGAATTGAACCCGTACCGCACGTTCTATGAGCGGCGCGACGGGCAGGTCATCGATGCGAAAGAGCGCTTGTTCGGTGAACTCGCTCTGCGCGAAGTCGCCTACGGGTGGACGAAAGGGAATCACGACGCCATCGTCGGCGCATGAACGGACGCGGCCAGAGCGGATCGCGTCCGTTTTTATGGATAAGGGGGTGACCGTGCAAGGACAGCAAGCAAGTTGACCTATCGCCGATGAGAACTCGGTAGCCTCGAAGCCAGTGGCGACGACGGAGAACCAACTCGGTTCGATGGAAGAGATTGCGCAATCTGCGAACTCACTTGCGCATATGGCAGAAGAGTTGAAGGAGTTCGTATCACGCTTTAACATACAAATGAGAAAAAGGGATGAGAATCTGTTCGAGGCAGACGATTATCCCTTTTTTGTTTTTTCACAAATATGTTTCACTGACTGATGACCGATTGAATGCTCTGGCATCATCTACCTCAAGTTTGTAAAGGCAAGCCAACTTGACGGAATCGTCTGTCCACAAAAAAAGGATGCACGAACGCATCCTTTTTCAAAACTATCGCTTGCTCGACACTTGATTACGGCCGAGGTTCTTGGCGACATACAGCGCCTCGTCCGCATCCTGAAGCGCCTGTTCGACCGTCTTACCGCCTTCGAGCGAACTGACGCCGAATGAACAAGTGACGCGCGGGACGGGTCCGAACGGCTCAGAGTTTATCTTTTGACGGAGCTTGTCGGCGAGCTGGACGCCATCGGCGAGTGTCGACTGGGGAGCGACGATTAAGAACTCTTCTCCGCCCCAGCGCCCAATCGAGTCCGACTTGCGGATGTTGCGCCTGAGCAGTTGGGCGATCGAACGCAAAACGAGGTCACCGGTAGGGTGGCCGAACGTGTCGTTGACGAGTTTGAAATAGTCGATATCGAGCATGATGACAGCGGCGGGCGCCCGGGTGTCGACCGTCTCCAGAGCCGTCATCGAGAGAATATCACCGACTTTCTTCCGATTGTATAGTTCCGTCAGCGGATCGAGCGACGACAAGTGTTCCATCCGCTCTTCATAGCGACGTTGTTCCGTCGCGTCTTCTAAAATACCGACACCGCCGTCGAGTTTTCCATCTGCTGAAAAACTCGGGGACATCGTCGTCCGGATGAAGCGAGGCTGTCGTTCTAGCGCATTATACCAGCCTGACATGTGTATCGTTTCCCCGTTCAGGACGGTCTGGATGGCAACGGACAAATCGAACGAGGAAGACGAGCATCGTTCGAGCGATAAGTTCGAGTTTGGCAATATGCCGAGTAAGTCGGTGAATGCTTCGTTATAGCTGACGATATAGCCTTGACGGTCAAAAGCGAAAAGACCGATTGGAAGTTGGTCCCATGAGGAAGGATCGGGTTTCGTGATGTCTCGATTTTGATGAAGATGTTCTTGATCAGCCATTGTATGACATATGCGTGAACGCATACTTCCTCCTTTCCTAGCCGTGGCGGTAGTGTAGGACAATTGTACTGATACTTTATACCCTAATTTGGGATGGAACTAGCGATTATTCTTTAAAAAGCTAACAAATTTTAGAATTTGACGAGGAATGGTCACAGCTAACTGTGAGGTAAGATTTCAGCTAAGCAATATGAAAAATCGCCCCGTCATGTCGATTATTCATCCGACACAACCGGGCGACTCCGAAGCGATTGAGTTTACAAAATAGGACTGAGCAATCGTGACACGCCTTCGCGCATCCGGACGGTCCATTTCCGGGCTGAATAGTCATCGACCGTGTACTTCCGGCTGACGGCGACGTCTGACTCGAACAATGAGGCGAGCTCGAGCGCGACCCGCTCGTCATAGATGACGGCGTTCACTTCAAAGTTCAAGCGGAAGCTGCGGGCATCCAAGTTCGTCGTCCCGACCGTCGAAATCTCATCATCGACGACGAGCGTCTTGGCGTGCAAAAATCCTTCGCCGTACATATACACGTTCGCCCCGTAATCGAGCAGTTCGCCGAGGAATGACAGCGACGCCCACATGACGAACGGATGGTCGGGCTTACCTGGAATCATGATGTCCATCTTGACGCCGGACAGGAGTGCCATCTTACAGGCGTCCATAAAACTCGCGTCTGGGATGAAGTACGGCGTCTGAATGATGACGCGCTCTTTCGCCGACATGATCATTTTTATCATCATGTTTTTCAAATGTTCCGTGTCCGAGTTCGGACCACTCGTCACGATTTGCATCGGTGACTTGTCCTTAATGTCATGGCGTGCGAAACAGAACGAGTTTTCCGGGTCATGATGTTTGCTGCCGGAATAGTTCCAATCGAGGATGAACCGGTGTTGCAAATGATAGACGACATCCCCTTCGACACGAAGATGCGTGTCACGCCAATAACCGAACTTTTCCACGAGACCGAGGTATTCGGTCCCGACGTTAAAGCCGCCAACATATCCGATTTTTCCGTCGATGATGACGACTTTCCGGTGGTTCCGGTTATTTAATTTAAAGTTGATGAGGCCGAGCGTCGGCGGGAAGAAGACACGCACCTCGCCGTTATGGGCGATCAGCTCTTTGAAGTCGGAGTTGCGGAGGCTGCGCGAGCCGACCGCGTCATAGAGGAGCCGGACTTTGACACCCGCCTTGGCCCGCTCGATCAGTTCATGGATGAGTGCCTTCCCGAGCGCGTCCCGTTGGATGATGTAGTACTGGATATTGATTTCCGTCTTGGCGTTTCGGATGTCATTCATGAGCGCTTTGAACTTTTGTTCGCCATCATGCATGATGGCGGATTTATTATGGACGCTGATGAGCGACTTGGATGAGCGCAAATTCATCTCGAGCAGTTGCTCGTACTTCTCGAACAACGGTTGGGCGAGCATCGTCTCTTTTCGGCGAATCTGTTCAATCTGACTCTCGACTTGAAGCGCGTGGAACGAGCGCTCTTCGGAACTCAAGTTAAAGAAATTGTCCTTCTTCAATTGGCGACCAAGGAACATATAGATGATAAATCCTATAATCGGCAAGAAGAACAAGACAAGGAGCCATGCCCACGTCGCACCGACATCACGGCGTTCCGCAAAGATGACGGCTAAAGCAAACAGCAAATTCAATCCAAGGACAATATAAAGTCCCCAACTAATAATGACCGACCAATCCACACGACCAACTCCTATACGACGATATACTTACATAGATTCATAATACCTCATTAGAGGGAATAGTAAGCTATTGAAACGTAAGGAGGAGACAGTGATGCATTTACAAGTGAATTGGAAACAAGGGATGGCGTTCCAGACGACGACGCCGTCGGGACATGACGTGACGCTCGACGCCGGGGAGGACGTCGGCGGTCACAACACGGGTCCGCGTCCGACCGAGATGCTTCTACAGGCAACAGCGGCCTGTACAGGAATTGATATCGTTTCAATCTTGCATAAGATGCGCTTGCCGCTCGAGCGGTTCGAGATGAACATCGACGGCGTCCGAGCGACTGAACATCCTAAAAAGTTCACCGTGATTCACATTTTGTACGTCCTCGACGGGGATATGCCCGAAGAGCGGGTCCGTCGTGCCATCGAGTTGTCGGTCGACCGCTATTGTTCTGTGTCGCACAGTTTGAACGCGACGTTGACGTACAGTTATCAGTTGAACGGGGGCGAGGTCGTCCCGTTCACGTGACGTGAGCAAGATGGTTGAAACGAGTCGAAACGGTCCGTTATATTTGTATTTCAAATACTGCAATATAAAGGAGGACGTTATGATTCGACTCGCGACGAAACGCGATGCCAAACACATCGCGCACTTAATCGAACAACGAGCCGTAGCGCTAAAACAACAAGGTAGCGACCAATGGACGGAATATTTGAAGCAAGACCTCATGGGTCGGGTGCAGACGGACATCACCTCGGGCGACGTCTACGTGTACGAGCAGGACGAATCGGTATTGGCCTCGATCGCCTTACTCCCGGCAGATGACTGGGACCACAACTTATGGGAAGATGGCGAACGTGGTCAATACATCCATCGGATTGTTGTCAGCGAACAACTGAAAGGCCAGGGCGTCGGTCAGCAACTGATGGAGCACGTATTGCGTGAGGCCGACACCCATGAACCGATTCGGCTCGACTGTGTGGCTGACAATGCGTTCTTGAATAGTTATTATCCACGGTTTGGCTTCGTCTTCGTGGACTCACGGGACGGATACAACACATTCGAATACAATATGGATGAGAGTGTCAGTGCATAAGGGGTCAACCAACCCCTTTTTTTGATATACTGAGAAGCGAGTTGATGGGAGGAAACAAGATGATCAATACAATACTTGTCGGTTTCGGTTTTTCCGCGACGACATTCCATTTACCATTTTTACAGGAGCTCGATGACTTCCAAATCGCCGGTGTCGTCTCCTCACGCCCAGAGGACGTACGAGCCGCACTCGGCAAAGTTGCAGTATACGCGACATTAGATGAGGCACTTGCGACAGACGCATCGCTGTTCGTCATCACGACGCCATCCGATTTACATAAAGACATGGTCGAACAGTGCCTAGCAGCAGGGAAAGACGTGCTCGTCGAGAAGCCGGCATTCTTGACAATGGAGGAAGGGGAAGCGTTGACCCGACTCGAACAAGCAAGTGACGGCATCGTCAACGTCTTCCATAATCGCCGGACGGACGGAGACTTCTTGACCGTCAAACGACTGCTCGAAGGACAACACCTCGGCGATTGGAAAGTGCTCGAGTCCCGGTTCGACCGGTTCCGTCCTGTCGTCCGTGACCGTTGGCGTGAAAATGCGGGTCCTGGGGCCGGAATCTTGTTTGACCTCGGCAGCCATTTGATCGACCAGGCGCTCGTCTTGTTCGGGGCGCCAGATAAAGTATCGGCCGATGTCATGGTTCAACGTGACGGGGGCCAGTCCGATGACGGGTTCCATGTGACGTTATACTATGGAGAGAAACGAGTCTACCTTCGCTCGAACCCATTCATCGCCATCGAGGCGCCACGCTTCGAAGTGCACGGGACGGAAGGCAGCTTCTTGAAGTTCGGGCTCGACCCGCAAGAGGCGTGTCTCCGGAACGGGGAAGTCAGATGCCCCGACCGTGAAATTGGAACAATCGTCACGGATTCGGAAGCGACGATTGACATCGAACCGGGTGGCTACGTGACGTTTTATCAGGCGCTCGTGGATAGCTATACGACACGTCGTCCAATCGTCCCGCTTGAGGATGCGCTCTTGACGACACGCATCATCGCGACGGCCCGTGAGTCGTCCCGTTCCCAACGTGTCCTCGACTTCATAGTTTAATCTTATAGGACGACCTGCCGTGTTCGGTATGGTCGTCTTTTTCAATAACCGAAATGAAATCACGATGATTTTATTGTGAATGAACAAACTCGCTTCATGATTGTTAACAACAAAAAGCTATCCGTCTCTTTTGAATAGTCAGCGGTGAATGGGAACAGGACATAGGAAAACGTCTCAAGATGTCCGATTGTGATTTAGACCATTGACGATTTTGAGGAAGAGGGGAACGGATAATGTTCAATCAAATCGTGAAGAACCGTTGGGAGTGGGAAAACTGGCTACGGGAGGTCAACTGTGATGCGTATGACCATTACGACTACGTGTTGGCTAATTGTGAACACGGCGAACAGCCTGAGTTGTATATCGCAGCGAAGAATGATGGGATTTTACTGTATCCGTACATCCGTCGCCCGATTACGAATCACCATGACGACCTCGTCACGGCGTACGGTTACGGTGGCCCGTTCCGAGAGGGAAACTTCACGAACGAGGACGTTCGAGAGGCACGTATACACTTTCTGAAACGTCCTGAGAATCAAGCAACCGTCACAGAGACGATCCGTTATCATCCATGTCGAGTCGATCATGACTTGATGCTTGCTTTTGGAAAAGCGGTCCCGATCCGTCAGACTGTGCACATACGACTTGATCAACCGTTCGATCAGCTCGAGCAGCGGTTCAGCAAGATGACGAGACGCAACGTAAAACGGGCCATACGTGAAGAAGTGACGTTCATGCACGGACAGCCTCATCAACTCTGTGACTTCATCCGCCTTTACCGAGCGACGATGGACAGGCGTGCTGCGAACGACGCCTATTATTTCTCGGACCGATACTTTGAGGATTTATGGAACAGCGATATGTGTGAAACCGAGCTGTTATTCGCCGTCTATGACGGCGTCATCGTGGCGGGCGTGTTCATGTTGTTCGGGGACGACGGGGCCCACTATCATCTTGGCGGGTCAGATGCGAACTACTTGGCGCTTCGACCGAACCATTATTTGTTCCGTGAAATGATTCATCGCGCCGTGGAAAAAAACAAGGCTTACATTCATCTCGGTGGCGGTGCGACCGGGGAAGATGCGCTTTATGACTTTAAGCAGAGCTTCTCGGGTGATGCGCCGCTCACGTATTACATCGGCCAGGCCGTGCTCGACGAGGTGGTGTATCATCGGTTGAACCAAGACCATTTGCTCCGCTACGGGCCATCTGATTTCTTTCCGCTCTATCGGACACCGGTCGCAGAGACGGTCACCGAGGCGCAAGCGGATCGATAACAAAAAGGTTCTCACTCGTGATTGATATGCTCCCCAATAGGTAGACAGATGAAATAACAAATCTGTTTATCTGATTGGGGAGTGTTTTTTATGGCGAGAAGTCGGCATTCAATCGAACAAAAACTGAGTGC
>NZ_QSGS01000019.1 GCF_003467445.1 Exiguobacterium sp. AM39-5BH | reverse complement strand
GAAACAGATTAAAGGCAAGGAAAAAAGGCGATCGTCCCGACACAAGTCGGGCCAATCGCCTTTTTCACGTTCTCACGCTCGATAGAGCGGGGGTTTTTCAGTGCCCTCGGCAAGTGCCTCCGGGTTTTTGTCATGTCATAGATTCATTTGATACTCCATCTGTTCCCAATCCATCATTTGACCGTCATACAATGTGAACGAGCCGATGATGAGCAGGATGAAGAGGACCGGTCCGGCGATAAGCAAGAAAATGCCGAGGTTACGCATCGTTTTCGACCGTTTCCAATAGAAGATGATGGCGACGATCATGGATAAGAGCGACCCAGACAAGAACAAGCCGACGATGTTCAAGATGAACAATAAGAGCACCGTCTCGTTCTTCGTCGCGGCATACTCGCGCCACATGTCAAACAGTGACTTGACCAAGTAGACGAGCGCCGCGATCCCGACGATAAAAATAAAGACAATGGCAATCCAAAATAGTGAATTCATGTGATTTCACCTCCCTATTCGTCTATACCCGTTCTACGCAATTGGCACAATTTAGTTTCAACTCTTTTATTCGACACGTTTCGGCTCACTTTCGTTGACGCTTCTCCAGAAGAGCTATGATACAATAATGAGCGTGAAAGGGGCAGATACTTATGCAAAACATTGTACGCACGACTCAACTCGTTGAGCGCTTTAAACTTCAAGTCATTGCCGGGGAAGAAGGACTCCATCGTCCCGTTGCCACACCGGATCTCAGTCGCCCAGGGCTCGTCCTCGCTGGCTACTATACTCACTATGCGAAAAATCGTCTTCAAGTGCTCGGGAAGACCGAGCTTACGTTCTATGCCAGCTTGTCAGAAGAGAGACGGCGGGAACGGGCGAAGATTTTATGCACGGAATCGACACCGGGCATCCTCATCACGCGCGGCTTCGACGTCCCGAAAGAGATTGAAGAAGAAGCCGAAGCGGCGAACGTCCCGCTCATGCGCACGAACGCGATGACGACGTCGATCGAGTCACAAATCACGAACTTCCTCGAGATGGAACTCGCTCCAATGACGGCGATGCACGGGGTGCTCGTCGACATCTACGGCGTCGGCGTACTGATCAAAGGACAGAGTGGTGTCGGGAAATCGGAGACCGCCCTTGAGCTCGTCAAGCGGGGCCATCGCCTCGTCGCCGATGACTCGGTCGAGATTCGTCAGACCGGGGACCAGCTGCTCGTCGGTTCGGCACCGAAGCTGATCCGGCATTTACTCGAGATTCGCGGCATCGGCATCATCGATGTCATGACACTGTTCGGTGCTGGTGCCGTCCGTTCGCACAAGAAAATCAGCTTGATTATCAACCTTGAAAACTGGGACGCGAACAAAGTGTATGACCGCGTCGGGCTCGACCATAACACGATGAAAATCATCGACAGCGAAGTGCCGTTCTTGACGATTCCGGTCCGGCCGGGACGCAACTTGGCCGTCATTGTCGAGGTCGCGGCGATGAACTATCGTCTCCAGAACATGGGCATCAACACGGCTGAGGAGTTCGCGGAACGGCTCGCGAACGCCATACATGATAACGAAGGGGATATGGAATAATGGTAGAACCAACATTTGACCGCGTCGCGTTTGAGATCGGGTCGCTCCCGATTTATTGGTACGGTATAATCATCGCCTTCGGGGCGATGCTCGGCCTCATCCTCGCCTTGTTCGAGGCGAAACGCCTCAACTACGATTCAGAACGGGTCGTCGATGTCATCATCTGGTCGATTCCGATCAGTATCGTCTTCGCACGGATTTATTACGTCACTTTCCAGTGGGACTACTATAGCGAGAACCTCGGCCAAATCATCGACATCCGGCAAGGGGGGATCGCCATTCATGGCGCGATTTTCGGGGCGCTCCTCGTCGTCGTCATCTATTGCATGCGCAAGTCGATGTCGTTTTGGAAAATCACGGACATCCTCGCGCCGTCACTCCTTCTCGGACAGGCGGTCGGACGCTGGGGCAACTTCATGAACCAAGAGGCGCACGGTGCCGAGACGACGAGCCGTGTCTTGAAAGAGACGCTATTCCTCCCGGACTGGATCGTCAATCAGATGTATATCGACGGGGCCTACTATTTGCCGACGTTCTTGTTTGAGAGCGTCTGGAACATCATCGGCGTCATCTTGCTCGTCGTATGGCGGATGGTCGGCAACCCGCCGCGCGGCTATATCTTCTTGTCGTATCTCGTCTGGTACTCGATCGGTCGCTTCTATATCGAAGGACTGCGGACCGATAGCTTGATGGCCGGTGATCTCCGGACGGCACAACTCGTCTCGATCGCGATGATCGTGTTCGGTGTCGTCATGATAATCGTCCGCCGCAAAGCAAAACGATATGAGGATCCTTCAGAGAAAGGACTGTTTGAGTAATGGATACACTTTTATTCGATTTGGACGGTACGTTGCTCGATACGAACCCGCTTATCATCGCGAGCTTCCGCCATACGCTCGGCTATTATTTCCCAGGTGAGACGTACCGCGATGAGGATATCTTTCCGTTCATTGGTCCGACGCTTGAAAAGTCGTTCAAAGCGCTCAACGAGCCGGAATGGAAAGAGATGCAGGCGTTCTATCGCAGTTTCAACATCGCCATGCATGACCAGCTCGTCGCCGAATATCCGGGTGTGATCGACGGATTGCACCGCCTCCATGCCAAAGGCTACAAGATGGGCGTCGTCACGTCAAAAGGTCGTCCCGTCGTCGAGCAAGGGTTGCGTTTGTTCAAGATTGACCATTTGTTCGATGTCGTCATCACGGCCGACGACGTCGTGCATGAAAAACCGCACGCCGAGCCGGTCGAGCGGGCGCTTCATGCGCTCGGGTCGACAGCGGACCGCGCCGTCATGGTCGGCGATAACGACACGGACATCTTCAGCGGGAAGAACGCCGGCACGAAGACGGTCGCCGTCGGCTGGGCATTGAAAGGCCGCGCTTTCTTGGAAGCGCTCGAGCCGGACGTCATCATCGACTCGATGGAACATTTTGAAGCGTGGCTCGATGAGGTCACGGTCCATGCGTAAGACGGAACGGTTTCGTCTCGACGGGCCGAACCCGCTCTGGCAGATGTATCGAACGATCCGTTTCCTGCGGGTCTTCAAAAACACGACCGTCGTCTTGATCGGCCGCTACTTCCCGTCCGTCAAAGGGAAGCGTTGGTTGTACCAGACTTTCCTCGGGATGCGGATTGGGGAATATAGTGCGCTCGCCCTCATGGTGACACCGGACGTCATGTTCCCGGAGCGGATCTCGATCGGCCGCAACACGGTCATCGGGTTCAACTCGACGATTCTCTGTCATGAGTATCTTGTCGACGAATACCGGATCGGAGATGTCCACATCGGCAACGAGGTGTTGATCGGGGCGAACGTGACGATTCTTCCTGGTGTCACAATCGGCGACCGGGCCGTCATTGGTGCCGGTGCGGTCGTGCATCGCAATGTCTTGCCCGGAGAGCGCGTCGTTGGCGCAAAGCTCCAAGCTATCGACACGAAATAGACACAATTTAGTGGGAAATCATTTTGAGGTCAAGATATCCTTATCCACATAAAATTACTAGAGCGGTATTACTTTTTTTAAAGGTGATGCCGTTTTTTTGTGTCTATTGGCGATAACTTAAAAACTCCATGTTTTTGCCAAAAAGCATTTTAGATACCTAGCAAAATATATTCATTATAGAAAGAATATAGTGCCGATTTTTTTTAAGTTTTTCAGTTGCTCTCACTGTTTGAGTGCGGTATTCTTAACCCTGCAACTAAAAAAGATTTAGAGATGATGTGGAGGATTTAGAATATGGAAGCGAACTATGAATCAGTAATGACGCTACCCGAACCAGAATCTCCGCTCGCCGCGGAGCTCCACTACTATAGAGGTCGTCGTGCATTACGTGAAGGTCGCCTAGATGAAGCGACTTTTTTCATGGCTGAAGCAACTGCCGCTGCAGCGCATCGCGTCGACTATCACAAACAGTACGCTGAACTGTTATTTGAAGTAGGGGAAATCTATCACGCCAATGACGTGTGGAAACGGGTGCTTGAACTCGATGAGACGTCAACAGAGGCCTTCTATCACCTTGCGAGCAACTGTGCTTATATCTCTTTATATGAAGAAGCGGCGATGTATGCGAACCGTTACCTCGAAGTCGAGGCGCACGGACAGTATGCGGATTCGGTCCAGTCGCTGTTAGAATTAATCGAACTCGAGCAAGAACTTGAAGATGAAGAAGAAGATGAGTTAATCACGTGGCACACGGAAGCCCAACAGCATATCGACAAAGGCCGTCTTTTCGCTGCCAAGTCGACGCTTGAACGGCTGATCGACTGCTATCCACGCTTTTGGCCAGCCTATAACAATTTGGCTGTCGTCAACTTTTATCTCGGCAATGACAAAGCGGCGTTCGAGACACTCGAGTACGTGCTCGATGAGAATCCGGGCAATCTGCACGCGCTCTTGAACACGATTCTGTTGTTGCACGAAGCCGGCCAATCGGAAGCTGCGCTTCAACTGTCGGGCCCGTTGACTCGTGTCCGTCCGCTCCAGTTCGACTTACGCTATAAACTTGCCACGACACTCGCGCTCGTCGGTCAATACAACCATGCGTACGAAGAACTCCGTCTCTTGAAAGACCGCGGATTCTGTGGGGATCCACTGTTCGGGCATTGGCTCAGCGTATCCGCCTACAAGACAGGGCGTCTTGAAGAAGCGGCTACCTATTTGAACAGTGACGAATTGAAACAGTTCGAAGAGAAGAGTCCGTACGACATTCGTGATAACCTCGAGTTCCGCGCGGCACTCGTCCAAGGGCTACGTCAAGAAGAAGACGCGGCTCGAATCGAGATTATCCGAATTATCTCGAAACTTGCCGATGATGAGGCGTTCGAGGCACTCGCGTTGACGAACGGCATCACCGACAATGAGACGGTGCTCGCTTTCGCCGAGAAGTGCCGTGCCGAGATTTGTGGGGCCCCGTTCACGGGCGACGCTCGAATTGCGCGGGCCTATGACGCGCTCCTGCTCGCCGAGACGGAAGTGACGGAAGCGGAGCAGATGAGCCTTGAAGGTGACTTCTATGAACGGTTTGCGCATTTGCTCCTTGCCGGCGCGTCATTCGAGGACGTGACGGCATCGGCCGCGGCTCTCGTCTGGATGTTCTATGCGAAACGGGACGCGCGCATCCTCGACGACTGTGCCGACGTGTTCGGTCTCGATGTGGCGACGCTCACGGAGACGGTGCGTTCGTTCAAACAGACGCTCGAACAAGCATAAAGATAGACGATACCTCCCTAGGTTTCTTATACTGAAGTCAATCAATTTCATGCAGAGGTGGAATCATTATGACAGAAGAAAAAATCTATGACGTTATTATCATCGGAGCCGGTCCAGCCGGCATGACGGCCGCGCTTTACGCGTCACGTGCCAACTTGTCGACACTTATGATTGAACGTGGCATCCCAGGTGGACAGATGGCGAACACGGAGGATATCGAAAACTATCCAGGTTATGACAGCATTCTCGGGCCAGACTTGTCTCAGAAAATGTTTGACCATTCGAAAGCGTTCGGTGCGGAGTACGCTTATGGCGACGTCCAAAGCATCTCGGACGAGACCGAATACAAAATCGTCCACGCCCACAACCGCGACTATAAAGCACGGGCGATCATCCTCGCATCAGGCGCACAGTATAAAAAAATCGGAGTCCCGGGTGAAGAAGAACTCGGCGGTCGTGGTGTTTCATACTGTGCGGTCTGTGACGGGGCGTTCTTCAAAGGCAAAAACTTGTTCGTCATCGGTGGCGGCGACTCGGCAGTCGAGGAAGGTGTCTTCTTGACACGTTTCGCTGACAAGGTCACAATCGTCCACCGTCGCGACGAGCTTCGCGCGCAAAAGATTCTTCAAAAACGGGCGTTTGACAACCCGAAAATCGACTTTATCTGGAACCATACGCTCAAAGAGATCAAAGAAGCGGACGGAAAAGTCGGTGGGGCCCGTCTCGTCAGCACGGTCGACGGGACGGAGTCGGACTATGAGATCGACGGCGTGTTCATCTACATCGGCATGAACCCGATCACTGGTTTCGTCAAAGACCTCGGCATCACGAACGAGCAAGGCTATATTGTCACGAACGAAGCGATGGAGACGAAAATCCCTGGGATTTTCGCAGCCGGAGACGTTCGCGACAAGACGCTCCGTCAAGTCGTCACCGCGACGAATGACGGGTCGATCGCCGCTCAAAACGCGCAACACTATATCGAGGGGCTTCTCGAAACGTTGCACGAGCAGAACGCGTGACTGAAGACAGAAGGGATTGCGGGCGACCGCAATCCCTTCTCTTTTTTTCAGGCGTTCGTTATACTAAAGACAGAAGAGAGCTACACACACGGCTCGGTTGTCAATTTTAAGGGGGCGTCAGTGACATGGAAGACTTTAAAGGATTAGAAGAATTAATCATCATCAGCGGCATGAGTGGGGCCGGGAAATCGGTTGCGATGAACAGCTTTGAAGACCTCGGTTATTTTTGCGTCGATAATTTGCCGCCGGTGCTGTTGCCGCAATTGATTGACGTCATCAGCTCGGTCCGACCGAAAATCGCCGTCGCGATCGATACGCGCACGCGCGACTTCATCGACAGCCTGTTCATCGTCATCGACGACTTGGAACAGAAGAACGTCCACCCGCACTTGCTCTATCTCGATACCCGGGACGAAGTGCTCGTGCGCCGCTACAAAGAGACGCGTCGGTCGCATCCGCTCGCCCCGGAAGACGCACCGCTCGTCGGGATTGGTCTCGAGCGTTCGTTGCTCGAAGGGTTCCGCGACCGGGCCCACACGCTCTATGACACGACGGATTTGAAGCCGCAGATGCTCAAAGACCGCATCTTGCTCCAATTCAACGAGGAGCGCATCCCGTTCACGGTCAACTTCATGTCGTTCGGCTTCAAGCACGGTGTCCCGCTCGACATCGATTTGTTGTTCGACGTCCGCTTCATCACGAACCCGTTCTATATCCCGGAGCTCCGTCCGCTCACCGGGCAGACGGAAGAAGTCCAGACATACGTCATGTCGCACCCTGAGGCGCGGGCGTTCTATAAGAAATTGATCGATATGCTCGAATTCCTGTTGCCGCAGTACAAGCGTGAAGGGAAGACGCAAGTCGTCGTCGCCTTCGGCTGTACGGGCGGGAAGCACCGCTCCATCACGTTCGCCGAGAAAGTGTCGGCCCATTTTGCCGAGCGCTATAACGTCAAGACGGTCCATCGCGACCTCGCGCATGCGACGAAGGAGAAATAAGATGAGACGCGACAGAAAAGTTGTGGCCATCGGTGGCGGCACGGGCCTATCGACGCTCGTCCGGGGCTTGAAGCACTATCCGCTCGACATCACGGCTATCGTCACGGTCGGGGACGACGGGGGCAGCTCGGGACGTCTCCGGGACGAGTTCCATATGTTACCGCCGGGCGATATCCGGAACGTCATCCTCGCCTTGTCCGAAGTCGAGCCGCTCATGGACAAGATTTTACAATATCGGTTCGACAGCGGGTATGGACTCGAGGGCCATTCGCTCGGCAACCTCATGTTGACAGCGGCGACGCACATCTGTGAGGGCTCGTTTGTCAAAGCCGTCGACGTCTTATCGCAACTGTTGAACGCTCAAGGCAAGGTGCTTCCGGTGACAGAGACGCTCATGACGCTCGCTGCCGAGTTTGAGGACGGGACGATCGTCAAGGGCGAATCGAAAATCCCGCTCCTCGAGAAACCGATCAAGCGCCTGTTCTTGCTCGAAGAAGGCATCAAGCCGGCGGCTGGTGTCGTCGAGGCGATCGAGGACGCCGATTTAATTGTGCTCGGGCCAGGAAGTCTTTATACGAGTATCATCCCGAACTTGTTGATTCCGGAAGTGCGCGACGCCATCGTCCAGTCCGGGAAGCCGGTCGTCTATATTTGTAACGTCATGACGCAACCCGGTGAGACGAAAGGATACGACGCGATGAAACATTTGAAATCGATTGAAGCGTATCTCGGCAAGTCAACGGTCGACACGATTGTCGTCAACAACGAGCCGATTGAAGACATCTATTTAGAGCGTTATCTCGAGGACGGTTCGGAAGAAGTGCGCTTCGACCGGAAGAAGCTTCGGAACTATGGCACGAACGTGCTTGCCGGTGACATCGTCGATTATAACCGCGATTATATCCGCCACGACTCGGACGCCATCGCCGGTCTCGTCATGCAACGCGTGCTGCGGATCAAGAAACCACGCTCGTTCCAAGAGCTCGAGCTGAAATAAGTTGTGAGTGAACAGAAAGGAGGGGACTGACATGAGCTTTGCCTCTGACGTCAAAAAAGAACTGACGCAACTCGTCGTGACCGATGCCGAGGCGAAAGCGGAACTGTCCGCACTCGTCCGGATGAACGGCGTCATCTCGCTCGCCTTAGGGCGGGGAATGACGCTCGACGTCTCGACCGAGAACGCCGCCATCGCACGTCGAATCTATTCCCTCATGAAACGACTGTACGACCATCATCTCGATTTATTCGTACGGAAGAAAATGCGGTTGAAAAAGAATAACGTCTATATCGTCCGGGTCGCACAGCGCGCCGAGACAATGTTGAAGGATTTGGAGATTCTCGGGGAGAACTACGAGATGATTCGGACGCTCAACTCGGAGATGACGCGTGACGACAACCTCGCCCGGGCCTACTTGCGCGGGGCGTTTCTCGCCGGCGGGTCGATCAACCATCCGAAGACGTCGTCGTATCACCTCGAGGTGTACAGCCTATACGAGAACCATAATCAGGCGCTCCGTGACCTCGCCAACCGCTTTGGTTTGAATGCAAAGACCCTCGAGCGGAAGAAAGGGCATATCCTCTACATCAAAGAGAGCGAGAAAATCTCGGACTTCCTGAAACTCGTCGGCGCCACGCGCGGCATGCTCGACTTCGAGGACGCGCGCATCATCAAAGATATGCGTAACTCCGTCAACCGCCTCGTCAACTGTGAGACGGCGAACTTGAACAAGACAGTCGGGGCAGCGCTCCGCCAAGTCGAGAACATCAAGTTCCTCGAACGCACGGTCGGGCTCGAGATTTTACCGGTCAAGCTCCGTGAGATTGCCGAACTCCGGGTCACCCATCAAGACGTCTCGCTACAGGAACTCGGCGAGATGCTCGAGACAGGTCCTATCTCGAAGTCGGGCATCAACCACCGGCTCCGCAAGATCGACCAGATTGCGGAGAAGGTACGCAACAGTGAAGAAATCAGCTCATCGTGACCTTGGTTGCGTCAAAACCATTCTTCCTATATAATTATCAATTGTGTATAGGACTTTCGAAATGTAAATTAAAGGAGCTTTATGATTATGTCGAATGCAAAGAAAAGACTTTCGCTCACGATTGATGCTGATTTAGATCAAATCATCACAGAGCGCGCGAAACAAATCGGGATTCCGAAAAGCGCCCTCGTCACGTTCGCGACAAGCCTCTTCCTCAACCAATTGCGGGCCGAAGAAGTATTGTCAGGGGACACGAACGCCATCTATCAGGTCATTCGTAAAGACTATGAACTGCTTACGAGCGTTGATAATTTAGACAAATAATTGCGAAAGGCTGACTGCGGTCAGCCTTTTTTGGTTGCATCCAGCCTTGAAATTTGAAATAGTGGTTGTATTGAATTCGAATGGAGGTCGTTCCAATGGGGCAAATCTTGCTCATCCTAGTATTACAACTCGTCTATGTGCCGGTGCTGACGCTTCGGACCATCATGCTCGTCAAAGGGAAAACGATGATTGCGGGACTGTTCGGTACACTCGAGACGCTCATCTATATCTTCGCACTCGGCATCGTGTTTCAAGATTTGACGACGATCGGGATGGTCGTCTATGCGGTCGGATTCGGGCTCGGGATTCTCGTCGGCGGTTACGTCGAGCGGAAGCTTGCGATCGGCTACAACATGATACAAGTGCACACGCAAGAGTTCCCGGCCGAACTCATTCAAAAGATGCGTGACAGCGGCTACGGGGTGACGCACTACCAAGGTCAGGGACGTGACGGCATCCGTTATCGTCTCGACGTCTTGGCGGCGCGGACACGGATGAAGGATTTGCGCGAAATGGTCGAGGCTCATGAACCGAAGGCGTTCCTCGTCGCGTTCGATCCGATCGACTTTAAAGGCGGCTATATGATGAAAGGGCTCCGACGCCCGAAATGAGCGGGACGACTCACGGAAGTGGGTCGTTTTTTTCGTGGAACGGGGAATAGACGTAAAAAGGGGATGAGCGGGTTGAGACGAAAAGGATTATGGATTGTCGTGATGATATTGCTCGTGATCGTTGGGGCGCTGTACGCGACCTCGTTTTGGAAGTCGGAGACGACACTCAAACCACCGCTCCCGACGGTTCGCGTCAAGGGTGTGACCGCGGAAGTGAAGCAGTCGACGTTCTGTTGGTCAGGCGGGGGCGAGGCGGTATGCGAAGACCACGGTCTGCCGGAGGCGGACGACCTGCAGCTCGTGCCGGTCGAAGCAGGTGCCGAGATTGATGTCGAGTTCCACGACGAGCCGTCAAATGCTTCCTTCCATCGAATCGTCGACGGAGAACTTGTACCATCTAAACCGGTCGTGCCCAATGAGCCGGGCGTTTATGTGTTCGAGACGGGCGGAGAGTGGCCGCAAGGCGATAGCCGCTATGTGTTCGGGGTCGAGGTCGAAGAGTAAACAAAAGCCCCATTCTCCGAGGAGGATGGGGCTGCATCATTAACGCGTCATGACTTTGTCGATGAGACCGTAGTCTTTCGCTTGGTCAGCAGACATGAAGTAATCGCGTTCTGTGTCGCGTTCGATGACTTCAAGCGGCTGACCTGTGTTGTCGGCCATGATTTGGTTCAACTTCTCGCGCATCTTGATGATACGTTCCGCATGGATCTTGATGTCCGATGCTTGACCTTGCGTACCGCCGAGCGGTTGGTGAATCATGATCTCCGCGTTCGGAAGCGCGAAGCGTTTGCCTTTTTCACCGGCTTGGAGCAAGAAGGCACCCATCGATGCGGCCATTCCGATACAAATCGTCGACACGTTCGGCTTGATGAAGTTCATCGTGTCATAAATCGCCATTCCGGAAGTGATCGAACCACCCGGGCTGTTGATGTAGAGCGAGATGTCCTTATCTGGGTCCTCGGCTGCCAGGAAAAGGAGCTGAGCGACGATTGAGTTGGCGACGTTGTCGTCGATCGCACTTCCAAGCAAGATGATACGGTCCTTGAGCAAGCGTGAGTAAATATCATACGCGCGTTCCCCGCGACCTGTTTGTTCGATAACTGTTGGAATTAACATTGAATCTGCCTCCTTTATGTAGGTTGTACACATATCATACCGCTATAGTCAATGTTGGTCAAACGATAGTCATCGTTTTTGACCTATTCCACGGTTTAACAATTCTAAAACGACAAAAGAGGCCAGGCATATGCCTGACCTCTTTCTGTGATACACCCGGAGAGATTCGAACTCCCGACACCTGGTACCGGAAACCAGTGCTCTATCCCCTGAGCTACGGGTGCATGTTCTCTGACATGATTTATTATACATTTGTTTTTTAAAAAAGCAATCCTGTTCGGTTCACTTTTTTTGAGCGCGATTTCAAGCCTTTCGTTACAATAAGAAGCGAGAGGGGTGTGCCCGATGCAACGGCAAGAACAACAGCAACTTCAAAAACAACAGCTGACCCAAGACATGGTCCGACGAATCCCGATTCTCGAGGCGGACCGGACTGCGATCACCTTTCAGATCGGTCGGTTGTCAAGACGGAATCCGAATATTGTCATGGGGAGCGGAGGGGTCGAATGGGTGGTCGATACGGCAAGTGGGTTCGAGGATCGATTGTTCGAGCAGATCGATGAAGGGAGCGGGAACGATTCCCAGCGGACGCTCCAAAAGCGGCTTGTCCTCGCGCTCGATCATCGCGGTCTACTACGTGAGAGCGACTTCGTACTCGCTCATCGCTTCGGGGTCGAGGTGGCGGACGTCGAGCAGGCGCGCCAATCGCTCTTGTTTTTAGAACCGACTGGCGTCGGGGCTCGACATGAACGCGACTGCCAATATCGACATGCGATCGAACATGACGACCCGCTCGTCTTGGACGTGTTCGAGGCGCTCGATGCGAACCTTGATGACATCGCCCGGCGACTCGGTATCTCGGATGCCGAGTACGAACGAGTGATGCGCATCGTGGCGACGCTTCCGAAGGCGCCGATATTATATGAAGGAACCGAACACGTCTTCCCAGAACTTGAAGTCGTGCGTCGTGACGGCGAGCTCGTGACGACATGGTTCAGCCCGAAGCTGGATGCGTCTCGGATAGGGGACGACCGCGAGGCAAAGTGGTGGCACGAGACGCTCGAGATGCGGAACGCGACACTTCGATCGGTGTGGGCCGTCATCGCCGAGCGCCAACGCGACTGGTTGGACGGGAAGCTTGTCTTACATCCGTTGACGCGGAAAGAAGTGGCAGAACGAATCGGCAAGCACGAGTCGACCGTCGGCCGGGCGATTCAAGGTAAGTACGTCACGACCGAGGGCGGCATGATGGCATGGCGTCACTTTTTCGTCCGAGCGACGCGGAGACAATCGCCGTTCATGGTCAAGAAGGCGCTCGCCGAACTGATTCGACAAGAGACGTCGCCTTTGAGTGATGCCGCCCTCATGCGAGAGCTGGGCCGGCTCGGCTATACGGTGACGCGGCGGACCGTGGCGAACTATCGGGAAGCGCTCGGTTTTGGAAATTCGCGGGAACGGGAACGACAACTATGGAAAGGAGGAGGGGACTAATATGGTTTTGACGTTATACAGCCGTGCCAATTGTTCGCTCTGCGAGGAAGCGCTCATCATGCTCGAATGGCTCATGGAGGACTATCCGTTCGAGCTCGAGCAAATCGACATCACAGGCAATGAGGAATTAGAAGCCAAATACTTGTTCGAAATCCCGGTCGTGCTACATGAGGGGCGTGTGATAAGTCAAGGTCGATACGATGACAGTAAAGTTGAAGATTTTGTTAAGTATACGCTTACATTGAAAAAAAACGTTTGAAGGGGTTGCAAGACGGAAAAGTGATTGATAAGATGAAGTCGTAGCGGTGGGACGTAAATATAAAAGTGGGACAAAAAATGTCCACGCTTTAAGTCGAGGGGGAATGAGTATGATCCAGCAGCTGATTCAAGTTCAGAAGCAAATCGTTCCCGACATGCTCGATACGCTCCGACATCGTTATGATATCTTGCACTACGTCCGATTGATGCAACCCATCGGTCGTCGGACACTCGCCACAAGCCTCGGGCTGACGGAACGAATCTTAAGACGAGAAGTCGACTTCTTAAAAGACCAAGGTCTGTTGATGGTCGCTACTCAAGGGATTTCCCTTACGGAATCGGGCCGAAACGTTCTCAGAGATTTGCACGAGGTCATGGGAGAAATCCTAGGAATCTCGGAAGTCGCGAGAGAACTCGAGCGCAAACTGGGCGTTCGCCAAGTTGTCATCGTACCGGGTGATTCCGACGAGACGTTCTGGGTCCAGCGGGATATCGGACGGGCCGCCGTCACGCAACTGAAAGCGCGACTGGCACCGGACGACAATATCATCGCGGTCACAGGCGGCACGACGATGGCATCGGTTGCGGCGATGATGTCGCCCGATAAAAAAGAACGGCCGATGCATTTCGTGCCGGCACGCGGCGGACTCGGAGAGACGCTTGAGTTACAGGCAAACACCGTCTGTTCTCGAATGGCCGACCGGGCTCATGCCGACTATCATTTACTCCACATTCCAGACGAGGTTTCGCAAGAGACGTTCGAGCGGATGGTGGAAGAACCTAGCATAAAAAATGTCCTGGAAATGATTAGAGCGGCGCGAATTGTGGTACATGGAATTGGTGAGGCGGAAACGATGGCGAAGCGCCGTCTCGCATCACCAGAGCATTTGCGGATGATCGAACGTCATGACGCCGTCGCCGAAGCGTTCGGATATTATTTCGACGCTGAAGGTAAAATCGTTCATCGGGTCAAGACAGTCGGGATTCAATTAGAGGAGCTCGACGATATGGACACCGTCATCGCGGTCGCTGGAGGGAAATCGAAGGCACAGGCGATTGCCGCATATGCGAAACACACGCCGAACATCATCCTCGTCACAGACGAAGGTGCGGCGACAGAATTATTAAATCGTTATTAAAGAGTTGACCCCCGTTGGCTCTTCAATAAATAGCTTCTACCCTAAGGAGGAAATTAACATGGCAGTAAAAGTTGGTATTAACGGATTTGGACGTATCGGTCGTTTGGCATTCCGCGAGATCATCAAAAACGAAGGAATCGAAGTTGTTGCAATCAACGACTTGACTGACACGAAGATGCTCGCTCACCTTCTCAAGTATGACACGACACAAGGTCGTTTCGACGGAGAAGTAGAAGTACACGATGGTTACTTCCTCGTAAACGGCGAGAAAGTCGTTACACTTGCTAACCGCAACCCAGAAGAACTCCCATGGGGCGAGCTCGGTGTTGACATCGTTCTCGAATGTACTGGATTCTTCACAGCCAAAGAGAAAGCGGAGCTTCACTTGAAAGCTGGCGCGAAAAAAGTTGTGATCTCGGCTCCGGCTACAGGTGACATGAAGACTGTTGTTTACAACACAAACCACGACATCCTTGATGGTTCAGAAACAGTCATCTCTGGTGCTTCTTGTACGACAAACTGCTTGGCGCCAATGGCGAAAGTTCTCCAAGACCAGTTCGGAATCGTTGAAGGTCTCATGACAACAATTCACGCTTACACTGGCGACCAAAATACGCTTGACGCTCCACACCCGAAAGGCGACTTCCGTCGTGCGCGTGCGGCAGCAGCGAACATCGTACCGAACACAACTGGTGCGGCTAAAGCAATCGGCCTCGTAATCCCAGAACTCCAAGGCAAACTCGACGGTGCGGCACAACGTGTGCCAGTTGCTACAGGTTCACTCACAGAACTCGTAACAGTTCTTGAGAAGAATGTATCTGTTGACGAAATCAACGCAGCCATGAAAGCAGCAGCGAATGAGTCTTACGGTTATACGGAAGACCAAATCGTATCTTCTGACATCGTCGGAATCACTTACGGTTCACTCTTCGATGCGACACAAACTAAAGTAATGACAGTTGGCGACAAGCAACTTGTTAAGACAGTGGCTTGGTATGACAACGAAATGTCTTACACTGCACAATTGGTTCGCACACTCAAGCACTTCGCTGAAATCGCGAAGTAAGTTCGTGAACTAAATAGAATCAAATAGGAGCGGAAACAAGAGATTGTTCTCCGCTCTATTTATGAAATTGACACGCACGACATATGGAGGCGAAGGTTATGAACAAACAGTCTATTCGTGACATCGATGTAAAAGGAAAACGCGTCTTTTGCCGCGTCGACTTCAACGTTCCACTCAAAGATGGCGTCATTCAAGATGAAACGCGGATTCAAGCGGCACTCCCAACGATCAAGCATTTGATTGACGGCGACGCGAAAGTCATTCTTGCGAGCCACCTCGGTCGTCCAAAAGGCGAGAAGAATCTCGATTACTCGCTCGCGCCGGTCGCTAAACGTCTCGCTGAACTTCTCGGCAAAGACGTACCGCTTGTCGAAGAAGCATATGGACCTGTCGCAGAAGAAGCCGTTTCAAAACTTGGCGAAGGTGACGTCGTCGTTCTCGAAAACGTCCGTTTCTACCCTGGTGAAACGAAAAACGATCCAGAACTCGCACAAGGGTTCGCGGCACTCGCTGATATTTTCGTCAATGATGCGTTCGGCGCGGCTCACCGTGCCCACGCTTCAACGGAAGGCATCGCGCATCACGTTGACCAAGCAGTTGCTGGTTTCTTGATGGAGAAAGAACTTGAAGTCCTCGGCAAAGCACTCTCGAACCCGGACCGTCCGTTCACGGCGATTATCGGCGGATCGAAAGTTGCGGACAAGATTGGGGTCATCGACCACCTTCTTGACATCGTTGACACACTCATCATCGGTGGCGGTCTCTCGTACACGTTCTCGAAAGCGCTCGGGCACGAAGTCGGTACGTCACTCCTTGAAGAAGACAAGCTCGACCTCGCTCGTCAGTTCATGAAAAAAGCAGAAGACAAAGGCGTGAAGTTCTTGATGCCGGTCGACTGTGTCATTGCGAAAGAATTCGGCGAAGAGACATACGTCGGACCAGTCGATATCGACTCGATTCCGGCGGATCACATGGGTCTTGATATCGGACCGAAGACAGTCGAAATTTACGCGGAAGCGATTCGCGAATCGAAACTTGTCGTTTGGAACGGACCGATGGGCGTATTCGAACTTGATAAGTACGCCAACGGAACGAAAGGTGTCGCTCAAGCACTCGCAGACAGCGACGCTTACTCAATCATCGGCGGTGGTGACTCAGCAGCGGCAGCAGCCAAGTTCGGCCTTGCTGACCAAATGAGCCACATTTCGACTGGTGGCGGCGCTTCACTCGAATTCATGGAAGGCAAGAAACTTCCAGGCGTCGAAGCGTTGAACGACAAGTAAAACAGAGGAGGGTTATCGATGCGTAAACCGATTATTGCAGGTAACTGGAAAATGAACAAAACACTCTCGGAAGCCGTCGCTTTCGTAGAGGAAGTTAAAAACAACATCCCGTCAACAGACAAAGTTGACGCGGCGATCGGTGCACCAGCAGTGTTCTTGGCCCCAATGGTAGAAGCGGCTAAAGGATCGGACTTGAAGCTCAGTGCACAAAACATGTACGACAAAGATAGCGGGGCATATACAGGCGAAATCAGCCCAGCTATGATTGCTGACCTCGGCGTGACATACGTCATCCTCGGTCACTCAGAGCGTCGCGAATACTTCGGCGAATCCGATGCATTCATCAACAGCAAAACGAAAAAAGCGTTCGAACACGGTCTTACGCCAATCGTTTGCGTCGGTGAGACATTGGAAGAGCGTGAAGGCGGCAAGTTCGAAGACGTCATCAAGACGCAAATCGAAGGCGGTCTTGCGGACCTCTCGGCTGACCAAGTCAAACAACTCGTCATCGCATACGAGCCAGTTTGGGCAATCGGCACTGGTAAATCAGCGGACGAAGCAGACGCGCAAAGCTCATGCAAATATGTTCGTGACGTCGTAAAAGGTCTTTACGGTGAAGACGTGGCGGCTGCGGTTCGCATCCAATACGGCGGTTCTGTAAAACCTGAGAACATCAAGGAGTATATGGCGCAAGACGACATCGACGGCGCGCTCGTCGGCGGTGCTTCACTTGAAGCTGCTTCGTTCCTCAAGTTGTTGGAGGCGATTTAAATGGCAAGACCAGTCGCCCTCATTATTTTAGATGGTTTTGGCATGCGGGACGAGACGTTCGGTAATGCGGTCGCCGCGGCGAACAAACCGAACTTCGACCGCTTCTGGGAGCAGTATCCTCATACGCTCTTGAACGCGAAAGGCGAGTACGTCGGCCTTCCTGAAGGTCAAATGGGTAACTCAGAAGTCGGCCACTTGAACATCGGTGCTGGCCGGGTCGTCTATCAGTCACTTTCACGCGTCAACAATGCCATCAAAGACCGTTCACTCTTCGACCGCCAAGCGATGAATCACTTGGCAGGTCATGTGAGAAAGTATGATTCGAGTCTCCACATCATGGGCCTCGTCTCAGACGGTGGGATTCACTCGCACATCAACCACATGTACGCCATCGTCGAGTTCGCGAAACTCCAGGGGATTGAAAAAGTCTACATTCACGCTTTCACGGACGGCCGTGACTGTGATCCGAAATCAGGCGCTGGCTTCCTCGAACAGACGGAAGCGAAGCTCGCTGAACTTGGACTCGGTCAAGTCGCTAGCGTGTCTGGACGTTACTATGCCATGGACCGCGACAACCGCTGGGAACGCGTCGAGAAAGTATACGACGTGCTCGTCAACGGAAAAGGCGATGTCGGTACGAATGCGGTCGACGTTCTTAAACAGTCATATGCAGACGGCTTGACAGATGAATTCGTCTTACCGACGGTCATCGAGAAAGATGGACAACCGATTGCGACAATTAAAGACAACGACGCGATCATGTTCTTCAACTTCCGTCCGGACCGGGCGATCGAGCTCGCAAAAGTGTTCAAAGAGAAGACCGGCTTCAAAGGCTTCGAACTTTCGAGCACACATCCAGAGAACATCTTGCTCGTCTCGATGACGAAATTCTCGGATGAAATCGACACGGACATCGTCTTCCCACCGGAAGATTTGAAAAATACGCTCGGTGAGACGCTCGCCGCGCAAGGGTACAAACAGCTCCGCGCCGCGGAAACGGAGAAGTACCCGCACGTCACGTTCTTCTTGAACGGCCAACAAGAAACACCGTTCGAAGGTGAAGATCGTTTCCTCGTACCGTCACCGAAAGTGGCGACGTACGACTTGAAACCGGAAATGAGCGCATATGAGCTCACGGAAGGACTTCTTCAACGCATCGAATCGGACATGTATGACGCGTACATCATCAACTACGCGAACCCGGACATGGTCGGCCATTCCGGTATGCTCGAACCGACGAAAAAAGCGGTCGAAGTCGTCGACGAATGCCTCGGTAAAGTAGTGGACGCACTCATTGCCAAAGGTGGCGCGGCGATCATCACGGCGGACCACGGGAACGCTGACCTTGTCACGAACCCGGACGGTTCACCGATGACAGCTCACACGACGGAGCCTGTACCATGTATCGTCACGAAAGAAGGGGTAGAACTGAAGCCCGTTCTCGAAGGTGCCTTGTGCGACCTCGCCCCGACACTCCTTCACCTTCTCGGTGGAGAGCAACCGGCCGAAATGACCGGTACATCGATCGTCACGAAGTAACTCAAAAAATTTGCTAAACAAAAAGGAGCGAATCAATATGTCAATGATTACAGAAATTTACGCACGCGAGATTTTGGATTCACGCGGTAACCCATCAGTAGAAGTAGAAGTCTTCACAGAAGACGGCGGTTTCGGCCGTGCCCTCGTCCCATCAGGCGCATCGACTGGTGAGCACGAAGCAGTCGAACTTCGCGATGGCGACAAGTCACGCTACCTTGGTAAAGGTGTACTCAAAGCCGTTGCGAACGTAAACGACACAATCGCACCTGAACTCATCGGCTACGATGTTTTCGACCAAAATGCAATCGACGCTAAAATGATCGAACTTGATGGCACACCAAACAAAGCGAAGCTCGGCGCAAACGCAATCCTTGGTGTCTCAATGGCAGCAGCTCACGCAGCAGCTGATGAGCTCGGTCTTCCACTTTACACGTATCTCGGTGGATTCAACGCGAAGACACTTCCAACACCAATGATGAACATCATCAACGGTGGCTCGCACGCGGACAACAACGTTGACTTCCAAGAGTTCATGATCATGCCTGTTGGTGCGCCAACGTTCCGTGAAGCGCTCCGTATGGGTGCTGAAGTATTCCACGCCCTCAAATCAGTTCTTTCTGGTATGGGTCTTAACACAGCAGTCGGTGACGAAGGTGGTTTCGCACCAAACCTTAAGTCAAACGAAGAAGCGATCACTGTTATCCTTGAAGCGATCGAAAAAGCTGGTTACAAACCAGGTGAAGACGTCTACCTCGCAATGGACGTTGCATCTTCTGAGTTCTATGACAAGTCGACTGGCAAGTACGAACTCGCTGGCGAAGGCAAATCACTTACAACTGCAGAACTCGTAGACTTCTACGCAGAACTCGTTGACAAGTACCCAATCCTCTCAATCGAAGATGGTTGCGATGAAAACGACTGGGATGGCCACAAATTGCTTACTGAGAAAATCGGTAACAAAGTTCAACTCGTTGGGGATGACCTCTTCGTAACGAACACAGCGAAATTGGCTGAAGGAATCGAAAAAGGTATCGCGAACTCAATCCTCATCAAAGTTAACCAAATCGGTACGCTCACAGAAACATTTGACGCGATCGAAATGGCTAAAAAAGCTGGTTACACAGCAGTTGTCTCACACCGTTCTGGTGAAACAGAAGACGCAACAATCGCGGACATCGCGGTTGCAACAAACGCTGGTCAAATCAAAACTGGTTCGCTCTCGCGTACAGACCGTATCGCGAAGTACAACCAACTTCTCCGCATCGAAGATATGCTCGGCGATGTAGCGAAATACGACGGCATCAAGTCGTTCTACAACCTCAAAAAATAATTGATTGTTTTCAGGTCCGCCTCGTGCGGGCCTGTTTTTTTGTGGGTTTGAGTATCTTTATCAGACGGTGGGACGACTGAGTGATCGTCAACCCGTCTTGGCGGCACCGATGCTTTCTGCAGGCAATCCATGGAGCCTCCTCGCACTTCGTGCTTGCGGGGTCTCCGTTAGATTGCTTTCCTGCAAGAGTCACGGTGCCGCTTTGACGGGAGTGAAGACTCTGTGTCGAGCTTCCTCGTCATCGACACCCCCTGTTGCTGTATACTGAACGTGACTGATGAAGAGTAGGGGGGATTAGATGGACCGATCAAATGAGCAAGAGGAAAGATTGAGCGGCGGGAACGTATCGATCATCTATAAAAAGGGGAATCACGTCTATCGGACGCAGAAAGAGGGGAGTGCGAATGTCCATCGCTTGTTAAAGCACTTAGAGGCGAAGGGGATATCGGGCGTGCCGCGATTTGTCGGAGTAGATGAACAGGGCCGAGAGGTCTTGACGTACCTCGAAGGCGAGACGGCTGATTATCCGTTGAAAGCGTACATGTGGTCCGATGAGGCGATTCAGGATGCCGCTCGGCTGATGCGCCGGCTGCATGACGCGACGACGGATGTCGCATGGCCATCGGACTGGCAACCGCTCGACGATACGCCAGAACCGTTTGACGTGATCTGCCACAACGACTTTGCCGTCTACAATACGATTTTCCATGATGGCAAAATGGAAGGGGTCATCGACTTTGATTTGGCGGCACCTGGACCACGTGCCTGGGATATCGTCTACGCGCTCTATACGTTCGTTCCGCTCAGTCGGCGTCATCAAGCCGAGTCGGGAAAGGTCGTCCACTATGAGGCCGAGCGCGATGATATGACGTACAATCGACGCGTCACTCTCTTCTTGGAGGCGTACGGCTGGGAAGGGTCGACTTCGGAGTTGCTGCCGATGTTACTGTTACGAATCGATGCGCTCTGTCGATTAATGCAACGGAAAGCGGCGGAAGGGGATGTCGCGTTCCAACGCATGATTGATGAAGGGCACTATGACCATTATCAAGAAGAGTATCGGTTCATCGAGGTGCATGGACGGAAGTGGTTCTAAGAAAGGTTTGAGGCGAACGCTTGTCAAGTGCTCATTTCGGGAATAGAAGAGTGTAGGTGAAAGGAGGCGTTCATCATGATGTTCAGCGGTTTTCTCCTTCTTCTCATCGCGCTCGGTGTCGGCGGTTGGTTCCTGTACAAGGTTATGGACGACCGGAAGCGGTCTTGACGCACGTCACGGCCGTTTTTTTGATGCGTGAACGATGAAAAATTGGGTATAATCAGATACAGCACACAAAAAGGAGAGACGTCCATGACACGCGTACGGAAAGCCATCATCCCGGCCGCCGGGCTCGGTACCCGCTTCTTGCCGGCGACGAAAGCGATGCCAAAAGAGATGCTCCCGATCGTCAATAAACCGACGATCCAATTCATCGTGGAAGAAGCGGTCGCTTCCGGCATCGAGGACATCATCATCGTGACCGGGAAGAACAAGCGCGCCATCGAAGACCATTTCGACCGAGCCATCGAGCTCGAACAGAACCTCGAGTCAAAAGGCAAGACCGAGCTCCTTGAGTCCGTCCGTCACTCGTCGAACCTCGCCAATATCCACTACATACGGCAACAGGAGCCGAAAGGACTCGGCCATGCGATTTGGTGTGCCCGCAAGTTCATCGGGGATGAGCCGTTCGCCGTCCTGCTCGGAGACGATATCATCGAGGCGGACGTGCCAGCGACGAAGCAATTGATTGACCAGTACGAGCAGCATAAGCGCTCGATTATCGGGGTACAGCGTGTCCCGTATGAAATGACGAATCGATATGGTATAATTGACCCGCTTGCCGTCGAAGGGAAGCTGATCCCGGTGCGGACGTTCGTTGAGAAACCGCCCATCGGAGAAGCCCCATCGAACCTCGCCATTCTCGGTCGTTACATTTTGACACCGGACGTCTTCGAGGCGTTGTCGGCGCAAGAAGTCGGGACAGGCGGCGAGATTCAATTGACGGACGCCATCGCTCGATTGAACGAGGTGGAGACCGTCTTCGCCTATGAATTTGACGGGCGCCGCTATGATGTCGGGGAACCGATCGGCTTCATTGAAGCGACGATCGCCCACGCACTCTGTGCCCCCGATTTAAAAGCTAACGTCCACATGCTTCTGAATCGTTTCGTGGACGAACTCGAACAACAGTAAGGTGTGTTACTTTTGAAAACAATGCTAATGGTCTGTCAAAATTATTATCCGGAAATCGGCAGCGCCGGTAACCGGATGCAAAATATCACGCATCTCATGAAAGAACGTGGATACGAAGTAGAGGTCATCACGGCCTCCCCGTCGTATCCGAACTTCAATTTGTATAAAGACGATCGCTTTTGGAATGATTACGCGCTCAACAACCAACCGTTCATCACGCGTCTCATCACGAAAAAGCGCAAGCATACGTCGAATATGGTGAGTCGGCTCGCCTTGTTTTTGGAACAGATGATGAAAGGCGTCGCCGCCGTGCAGGCGCTCGACTCGAAACCGGATGTCGTCTTTGCGACGACCCCGTCTTTTTTTATGGCGTTCGTCGGCGTGTATGCGAAACGAAAATACGGCGTCCCATTCATCTTGGACGTCCGTGACCTGTGGCCAGAGTCGGTGAAAGGCGTCGGCGTGTTCAAACACGACTGGATGCTCGCCCCGGCGTTTTGGTTCGAGAAGCGTCTCTATAAAGCGGCCGATGAAATCATCATCAACTCTGAAGGATTCCGCAGCTATTTGCGCCAACGTGGGGTCGACAACGACAAGATTCACTATATGCCGAACTCGATTCGCGAGAGCGAGCGCAACCTTGAGCGGACCGTCCCCGAGGACGACCGGATGGAGATTTTGTACGCCGGGAACATGGGCCTCGCCCAGGACGTGTCGCTCTTGCTCGAGCTTGCGGAGCGGTTCCGTGACGAACCGCGCGTCCATTTCAAATTAATCGGCTACGGGTACCGGAAGAACGAGTTGAAAGACATGATCAAAGCCCGCGGCTTCAAGAACTTCCTCTTCCTCGAGGCGATGCCTCGGACGGAGGCGTTCCAAGCGATCAAGAACGCGGACGTCGCCTTCGTCAGTTTGATCGAGCAAGAAGTGTTCGATACGGTCATCCCTGGGAAACTAATTGACTACATGGCGGTCGGCAAACCGATCGTCGCGGCGGTGTCAGGCCATGCGGCGAATGTCATCGAAGCGGCCGAAGTCGGTTACGTGTCACGGAAGCGTGACATCAACGAGATCGAACTCATGCTCCGGAAACTGCTCGAACGTCCCGACTTGCGTGAGAAGTACGGCGTGAACGGGATCCGTTATGTGAAAGACAATCTTTGCTGGGAAAACAACATACACGTCCTCGAAGACGTGATCGAAAAAGTAACGATGGAGGAAACACGATGAAGTCAGTATGTATGTTTGTATGGAACCACTTTACGAATGATGCGCGCGTCTTGCGCGAATGCTCGGCACTCGCCGAGGCGGGCTATGAAGTCGATTTGATCGCGCTCCAAGACCCGAAAAACCCGTCGCTCCCGAAAGAAGAGATGCGTCCGGAAGGATTCCGCGTCATCCGCGTCAAACGGCAGCCGTCGATTCTCGCCAACGGAATGAAGGCGCTCAAGTCAGCCCGCACATGGGTCAGCGCGAAGAAGACACGCCAACTCGGTGCCGGACTCGTTGGTGCCGGACTCGTCCTCCTCGCACCATTGACGATGATCGGACTCGGTGCGGCAGCGGGTGCGATTTTGTTCCCGCCAGTACGTAAAAACATCGTCAACGCGAGCGCGATGCTCGAGATGGTGTTCACTTCGACGAAGAAGTCGTACGATTTCTATCACGCCAACGACTTGAACACGCTCCCGCAGGCGTTGATCGCGGGAAAACTCGTCAACAAAGGCAAAATCGTCTACGATTCGCACGAAGTCCAGACGGACCGGACCGGTTATGGCTACATCCAAAGTAACTTAGAGGGCTGGCTCTTGCCGTACGTCGATACGATGATGGTCGAGAACCATACGCGCGCGGCGCACAACGAGACGCTCTACGGCTTCTATCCGTACGTGCTCCACAACTATCCGTTCTATCGCCCGCTCGACTTCTCGCTCCGCAAAGACTTGCATGCGCTCCTCGAGCTTCCGAAAGACGAGAAGATCCTCTTGTATCAAGGTGGCATCCAAGCCGGCCGCGGACTTGAGCAGCTCATCCTCGCCGTCAAGGATTTCAAGGAAGGCACGCTCGTCATGATCGGGGACGGGAAACTGAAGCCGGTGATCAAACAGATGATCGAGGACGAGGGCGTCAGCGACCGCGTCAAGATGATTGACAAAGTACCGGTCGAGGCGTTACCGTACTATACGATGAACGCGTATCTCGGTTTCCAAGTGTTGAATAACGTCTGCTTCAACCACTACTCGGCGTCATCGAACAAGCTGTTCGAATATTTGATGGCCGAAGTACCGGTCGTCTCATGTGACTTCCCGGAAATCGAACGTGTCGTCGCCGGCAACGATGTCGGTGTCGTCGTCGATTCGCACGACCCACAATCGATCGCCGAAGGCGTCAACCGCCTGCTCGACGACCAAGCACTCTACGCCCGTGTCAAAGAAAACACGAAGACGGCGCGTGAGCAATATAACTGGGATTTGGAAAAAGAGGCACTCTTGAACGTCTACACGAACGTCGTGGACCGCAAGTTGCCGATTATGAAAGACGGTGCGCCAAAGCCAGTTCAACAGTAAGACTTAGACTGCGGCTTTGTGCCGCGGTCTTTTTTATATGGAAGGGGGACAACCAATGAAACGTCAACAACAACATCTATTGCGTCAACAAGTCTGGAAGAAGCTCCAATCGATTTCCTTGAAGGATATCGCCTGGATCGTCGCCGGCTCATTTATTCTCGCGTTCGGGGTGAACTACTTCACCGTCCCGAACGATTTCTCGGAAGGCGGCCTGCTCGGGGTCACCATCATCCTGTACTACTTGTTCGGCTGGGACCTCGGGGTCACGTCGATTATCGGGAATGGGATTTTATTCATCGTCGGCTATAAGCTGCTCGACCGCCGGACGATGGTGTACTCGGTCGTCGCCGTCATCGCGACGTCGTTCTTCCTCAGCTTGACCCATGACTGGGGCAGCCCGGCCGAGGACAAACTGCTCGCGGCCGTGTACGCTGGGATCATGATTGGTGTCGGCATCGGCATGGTGCTCCGTGTCGGCGGGACGACCGGGGGCGGGGTCATCATCGCCCGGCTCATGGAGCGCTATTTGCATATGAGCGTCGCCGTGTCGATGTTCATCATCGATGCCATCGTCGTCGGGGCGTCAGGCTTCATCCTCGGAGAACAAGTCGTGCTCTATACGTTGATCGCCATCATCATCGGCTCGTGGGTCATCGACCTCGTCGCTGAAGGGCTCAACATCCGCAAGGCCGTCACAATCATCAGTGACAAGCAAGAAGAGCTCGCCGTCGTGTTGACGGAGACGCTCGGCCGCTCGGCGACGATTATCCATGGCCACGGCTACTATACGAAGCAGGATAAGAACATGTTGTATATGATCGTCGACAAGCGCCAAGTCGGTCCGCTCAAGAAAATCGTCGAAGTGACAGACCCGCGCGCCTTCGTCGTCATCCACCAAGTGAAAGAGGTCATCGGGGAAGGGTTCAGCTACCCGTCCCGATAATTTGAACGCTGGTGTTTTGACGCCAACTTCTATATAATAAAAAGCGTGTAAAAAGAAGGAGGAACTGACTACTATGCAAACGATCGCTACAATCAGCCTACTCGTCGTGGCTGTCTTATTGATTGTCGTCGTACTGCTCATGTCAGGTCGGTCGCAAGGTCTTGGGGCGATTGCAGGTGGCGCGGAGCAGTTGTTCGGCCGCCAGAAAGCGCGCGGCTTTGACGCTGTTTTGAACCGAACTGCAGCTGTACTAGGCACGTTGTTTTTCATTTTAGGATTACTAGTCGCATCATTATGATGAAAGGCTGATCGTTCTCGATTTTTACGTGAGGCGGTCGGCTTTTGTTTTTGTAAAAATATTTTTGGGAATAATGGAGTGTATGAGGAGATGACGTTAGCAATGAAGATTACAGCACCGAAACCGTTCTTCTTTGAAGGCGGGCCACGTGCCGTGTTGATGTTACATGGCTTTACCGGATCGAGCGCGGATGTCCGCATGCTCGGTCGTTTCCTGCAAAAAGAAGGCTATACGTGTATGGGTCCCCAGTATCGGGGCCATGCCGTCCCGCCGGAAGAATTGCTCCAGTACGGACCGGCGGATTGGTGGGAGGACGTCTTGAACGCCTACCAGTCGTTGAAAGAGAAAGGCTATGAGGAGATTGCCGTCTGTGGCCTCTCGCTCGGCGGCGTCATGTCGCTCCGTCTCGCTTCGGAGGAAAACGTCAAAGGCGTCATCCCGATGTGTGCCCCGACCGGAATCGATGCCGAGGACCGATTATATAAAGGAGTCAAAGCCTACGCCCGAGAATATAAATCTCGAGAGGACAAATCGCCTGAACAGATCGAACAAGAGATGGCGGACTTCAAACCGATGCCGACGCTCAAGGACCTCCGTGCCTTCGTCCGTGACACGACGACGAGACTTGAAGATATTTTCGTCCCGGCACTCGTCGTCCAAGGGGCAAAAGATCAAATGGTCGACCCTGAATCTGCGCACGACATCTACGAGGCGATCAACGCGTTCCAAAAAGAACTGCTCATGTACGAGGAGTCGGGACACGTGATCACGCTCGACAAAGAAAAAGAGAAACTGCACCAGGACGTGCTCGATTTTCTCGAAACGTTAGACTGGTCAGTCTAAGAAGGAGGTGTCACGTTGAATTTACGTGACCAACTATTAGAAATCATCCAAGCCAGTGACAAAGCACTGACAGTGGACCAATTGACCGAGCGTCTCGCGCTCGAGTCGACGGATGCCTTTAAAGAGCTCATCCGCACCTTGAACACCCTCGAAGAAGAGGGCTTGATCGGCCGCACGCGGACGAACCGTTACGGGACGCTCGCCGTGCTCGGCCAAGCAGCGGGAATCATCTCGATTCACCAACGCGGCTTCGGCTTCTTGTCGGTCGAAGGGGAGACGGAGGACGTGTTCCTTCCGCCCGACCAATTGAAAGACGTCTACCACGGCGACACGATCCTCGTCAAAAAACGTGAGGACAACCGCGGCAAGACCGAGGGCGTGCTCCTCAAAGTCTTGAAGCGCGGCTTGTCGGAGTTCGTCGGGACGTATACGCTTCCGAGCGGACGCCTCGACCAGTTCGCCTTCATCGAGCCGGACGACAAGCGCATCAACTTCTGGCCGGTCGTCAACCCGGACAAATCGCTCGGTGCCGTCGATGGCCATAAAGTCGTCGTCCGCATCACGAAATATCCGGACGGACGTTTCGCCGGAGCGTGTGACGTCGTCCGCATCATCGGACACAAGAACGACCCGGGCGTCGACATCTTGTCGATCGTCTATAAGCATGGCATCCCGACGGAGTTTCCGGAAGATGTCATCGACCAGGCGAACGCCGTGCCGGATGAGGCCGACGAGAAGGACTTCATGGGCCGCGTCGACCTTCGCAACGAGACGATCTTCACGATTGACGGCGAAGACGCGAAGGACTTGGACGATGCCGTCCACGTCAAGAAACTCGACAATGGCAACTATGAGCTCGGTGTCCATATCGCCGACGTGTCACATTACGTGACGGAAGGGTCACCGCTCGACGTCGAGGCATTCGAACGGGGGACGAGTGTGTATCTCGTCGACCGCGTAATCCCGATGTTGCCGCACCGTCTCTCGAACGGGATCTGTTCACTCAACCCGCACGTCAACCGGTTGACGCTCAGCTGCGTCATGGAGATCTCCCCGCAAAACGGGAAGGTCGTCCACCATGAGCTGTTCCCGAGTGTCATCAAGACGACAGAACGGATGACGTATACGAACGTCCGTGAGATCATCGAACGCGATGATGAAGCGACGCTCGAACGGTACGAGCCGTATATCCCGTTGTTCGACCTGATGGCCGAACTCGCGGAAGTGCTCCGTAAGCGCCGTAACTCGCGCGGTGCCATCAACTTCGATTTTGCCGAGGCGAAAGTTGTCGTCGACGAAGAAGGCAAACCGGCCGACATCGTCTTACGTCCACGCTCGGTCGCCGAGAAGTTGATCGAGGAGTTCATGCTCGCGGCCAACGAGACGGTCGCCGAACACTTCCACAAGATGGACGTGCCGTTCATCTATCGTGTCCACGATAACCCGAAACCGGACAAGCTCGATTTCTTCTTCGACTTTGTCGCGAACTTCGGCGTGCACATCGAGCGGTTCAAAGGCCAGACGGTCGAACCGAAGACGCTGCAGAAAATTTTGAAGGCGATCTCGGGCGAACCGGAAGAGCCGGTCATCAGCACGATCATGCTCCGCTCGATGCAACAGGCGAAGTACGACGACGTCTCGCTCGGTCACTTTGGCCTCGCGACCGATTTCTATACGCACTTCACGTCGCCGATTCGTCGATACCCGGACTTGATCGTCCACCGTCTCATGCGCACGTACGTCTTCAACGGCGATGTGTCAGAGAAGACGATTGCCAAGTACGAGGACCGTCTCGACTCGATTGCCGAACAGGCGTCGAAACGCGAGCGTCGTTCGGTCGATGCCGAACGTGAGACGCAAGCCTTGAAGAAAGCCGAGTACATGGAATCACGTCTCGGTGAAGAGTTCGACGGCGTCGTCAGCGGTGTCACGAACTTTGGGATGTTCATCGAGCTTCCGAACACGATCGAAGGACTCGTTCGTCTCCAGTCGATGGATGACTACTACCACTTCGACGAATCGCAGCTCCTCTTGATTGGTGAGCGGACGAAACGTCAGTTCCGCATCGGCGACGCGGTGCGCGTCAAGGTCGACGCCGTCAACTTGGACGAGCGCACGATCGACTTCACCGTCGTCGGCATGCCGAAGCGGGAACAATCGCGCCGTCGCCAACCGACGACGATTAAAGCGACGGAAGGTCGTCCGAAGAAGGATGACAAAAAAGGCCGCGGCCGTGACGACAAACGTCCGAAGCGCGGCAAGCCGGGCAAACCAGGGAAACCGGGCCAAGCCGGGAAACCGTCGAAACCAGGCGAGAAGCCGAAGTCGTCGCAAGGACGGTCGGCGCTCGACTTGAAGAAGAAAGACGGTCAAAAACGTAAAGGCGACGCGAAACGCGGAGCGAAGAAGCGTCGCTGACGGGAGGGGGCGACCCCTCCTCTATATTGAAGTAAAGGACTGAATGTCTATGGCCAAGAAGAAAGATTCGAACGCGCTCGCGCAAAACCGAAAAGCGTCCTTCGATTATGCGATCGAAGATACGATTGAAGCCGGCATGGTGTTGACGGGGACCGAGATTAAATCGGTGCGCCAGTCAAAGATCAACATCGCCGACGCCTACGTCCGCTTTGATGGTGGCGAGGCGACGCTTCATAACTGTCATATCAGCCCGTTCGAGCAAGGGAACCGCTTCAACCACGAGCCGCTTCGTGTCCGAAAGCTATTGTTGCATAAGAAGCAAATTAATCAGCTCATCGGCGCGCAAGGGCGTGACGGATATACGATCATCCCGCTCAAGGTGTATCTGAAGAACGGCTTCGCCAAATGTCTTCTCGGCATCGGGCGCGGGAAGAAGAAGTATGACAAGCGCGACGACTTGAAGAAGAAAGACGCGAAGCGTGACGTCGACCGGGCACTCCGGGACCGGCAAAAATACTGACAGCGAGACCTGATTGTGGTATAGTTGTTGTAGTACCAATTACCACCTCGGGGACGTTATGGATTCGACGGGGGTAGGTCGGTCGTATGTGGCGTGTCGAGGGGTCGGCCTCGTTAAAACGCAAACGCCTATAACTGGCAAAACTAACACACAACTCGCAGCAGCCTAAGTGCCCTGCGGATCCTGACATCCATCGCTTGTGTGGATGATTTTCAGGGTCTCAAACTAAGCAAGCTACGCTTCAACCTCGCCGTCTGAGGGCGCGAAGAAGAGATGAATCAGACTGGATGCGACAACGCCTGCTTATCGGCAGTGTCACATTGAGATTCAATAGATAAACTACACACGTAGAAGCATGCGTTACGATGCCTTCGGACGCGGGTTCGACTCCCGCCGTCTCCATTTTTAAGCAGTCTGCAACGACTGCAATCAATGATAATTCATGAAGACCTTCTAATTTCATTGAGATTAGAAGGTCTTTTGATTTTTATGGAACAACTCAATCACAATCAAATGAAAGCAGGTGAACCGAATGGGAAAATATCAATTGGATACGAAAAGTAAAGTGGCAGCTGCCAAGTACCAAGATGGGAAAAAACCAGCTGTTTCGAATAAAAAAGATAAGATCAATCAGATTCGAGAAGCATATTTGCAGAAACAAAATGAGAAGAAGCAATCTGGTGAATGATCAGACTGTTTAGCTGACTTCAGGTGTTCTGCCATAAGAAGTTGAAATAAAAGAAGAGGGTCATCCGTGCGTATTTAATGCATGGGTGGCCCTTTTCATGTATCTCCTTTTGCTAATTAGATGCGAGTTGATTCTCACCATGAGTTAAACAAATCCGCGAAAATTGCATCACTTCAGTCTTGGAACATGAAGAAGTCGAGTGCGATTAAAAGCCCTCCGATGAAGAATTTGCCGATTCGCATGAATCTGTTCATTTTTTATTTTTTTGAATTGGCCGCCGCAGATTACGAGACATCCACCTGGATGCGAAAACTTCGGTTTATCGGCAGTGTCACATTGAAACTTAATCGATAAACTACACAAGTAGAAGCATGCGTTAGCAACTTCTTTGGGCACGGGTTCGGCTCCTGTCGTTTCCATTTTCAAAAATTGCTGTGAATGTAGTGTTTTTAAAGGTTAAACGACATTTGGGATACTGAACATACATTACATCAAAAGCAACTCTAAACATCTAACAATTTTTCAATTATTTTAAAATAATA
>NZ_QSGS01000018.1 GCF_003467445.1 Exiguobacterium sp. AM39-5BH | reverse complement strand
GTCAGAGGCGACGTACAAGGTTCTCAAAATCGAGTTCGTCAAGAAGCAGACTTTCCCGAATCTGACGGTTCTCGACCGTGAATTACGTGATTACATACATTGGTTCAATAACATCAGAATCCATGGGACATTAGGTTACCTGACACCGAAAGAATACAAAAAAAGAGACCTCTTAAAAAATGTCTAGTTAAGTGTTGACAATCCAACCATCGTTCCACCGTCGTGTAAGGTAATCCGTATTCACGCGCTACATCTGAGATCGTCCTACCGTGGCAACGTTCTGCGATGCCTTTCCGGAAAACCTCGGTGGAAGTGCGGACGAGCCCGAGACCGTAGTCATACACGAACGTCAAATCACAAGAGGTGCATCTTTGACGTGGGACATCCAGTTCGATCCAGAGTACACCGACGTTCAACGCATGACCATGTCGAAAGCGACGCCGCTTTTTCGAATGCAGGATGGTCTTTCTCTGGCACAGCGGACAAGGGATGTCATGTCGACCCGGGATTACCGGAAAAACGTTTGGTTCTTCGTCTGACGACATTTGGATCTGAAAAAGGTCTGGAAGTGGAAGAAGTAATTTGATAAACTGTTGGGACAAAGCGAAAACTCCAATCGTGGTTTGTCTAGGCAACAATTACGATACCGGGGTTTTCGCTTTTTTTCTATGTTCAATTCAAAATCTGATGGATTTTATGTGTCAACCACACCTTATGGTGATGAGCCTAATCATTTCAATCAATATCCAATTTATAACAAGAAGGAGAATTTAATTTGCGCATTTATCTGCTAGGCATTTTATCGTTTGTGGCATGGATTTATATCCTCAGTCGTCAGTATTTGTATATAGAGACTGTCCTAATCAATCAAGACTATTTCATCATTGCGCTCATCGAACTCGAGACTTTCATGTATTTGCCCTTCCTCATGATGTTCCCCGTGATTCCACTCACTAGCGCAATCATTTCAGAATACACGATTCGCTATTTCAAGAATCGTGACAACCCGCACCTATTCGGTTTACTCGCTGTCCTTTATGCACTTGCGACGATTCATATGGTGTGGCTGGTTTGGACGTTTTTTACGACTCCAACTTACTAAAGCTCATCAATCTTCCTTTCAAGTTGCAAGACCCATTCATCCAGATCCGATTCATCATGTAAGTAACCGCTGTCTCCGTCGGGTAAATCGATCCCGTTTAACCAGACAAGTGAATCAGTCGTCATGCCCACAATGAAGTCGTCATCTGACTGCTGAAGCACACGTCCGGCCCAATCGGATACGTCTTCCCGCGTCACTAAGCCCTCCTTCACATACAAAACCCATTTGATCATCTCTTCGAACGTCGGGGTATAACGTTTTCGAGGAAGTTCTTGTTCAGACAACTCTCCGCGCTTTAAACGTTGCGTCAAGAGCAATAGTCGCTCTGTAGTCGGGGCCCAGTTCATAACCGTTTCAATCGGTGTGCGAATCACATCACTCGGTCTCTATTCGTCGTTACAAAAAAATAGCTCCCCGTTGCCTAAATCGATAGTTAGCCAATTCCCATCGCTATCGTAACCAACGCGGATGAACCGCAAATCGGTTTCTTGTAAAGCACGAAGTTGTGCAGCGTCGGCCCTCGTTAACAGCGTTGCTTTTTTTGAAGCACCGACTATCGTGAACATCTGAAGTTCCATTTCCTCCTCACCTAAGGATGAAATGATGACTTGTTGCTCAAACAATGGCTTGCCCACCTTACCGTAACCAATCCTTGACGGAAGTCGACAACATCTCATCCACTTCGAACGTCTCATGACTGACGATGATGACGTAATTCGACTCGATGTTCACACAAATGGGGTCCCTAAAAAGTCCCCATACCCGATGATATAAAGCCCGTCCGGCCATGACTCCTCGTCGTCCTGATACTCCTCCTGTACTTCCTCGAAACGTTCACGCTCGTTAACGAATGCGAAGCGCGGCAATCCTTCCACATCTTCGAGTTTGATTTCGACCTCTTCTATCGGCAATAGTGCTTTCAATTCCTCTTTTGTCATTGTTGTTCCACCTTTCTTTTTTTAGTCTAACTCCACCTGTTCATCTTGACACACTCTCCCTTTAGTGTAAAATTACACTTGTAAGTAAATGTAAATATAACCCTCATCAAGAAAGGGGTTCAGAAATGGCTAATTCAAAGAAATGCCTCGTCGTCTTGTCATCGGTCTATATACTCGCGTTCATCGTGAACCTAATTCCATCCTTCATGTTTCCTGATGCAGAGATTCACCCAATTCATGCTTTCGCATCCGGCTTACTGCTCGTTTGCATGCTTGGGACGTGTTTACTTCGAAACCGTGCCGCAAAACTGTTCATCATGGCTATTTTGTTCGCAAGTGTCACTGTCTTCACATTAAATAGCTTCGAAACATATATGTATGACATCGTGGTGTTGGACGCCTTGTTTGCGATTCAGTATCCGCTCTACATTCTTTTCGTGGCACCGCTGTTTGGACTCAATTACTTCCTGAACGTCAATCCGGAATACGTTGCTTTGCTTGTCTTTTTCATCGCGATTTTGTTGCTTATCGTTCATGAAGTAGCGGTGACACGATTCGATCGAGTCAAACAATGAACGGAAGTCATGTGACGCATCGTTTTCCAGCGTTGACGATTAGTGGATTCAGTCTCATCATAGCTGTCGTTTACGTTTTGTTCTCTCCGAATTGGATTGGGCCAGGAGTCGTGTGGATACTTGGAACGGTAATATTATGGACAATCTCTTCAATCGGATTAACGGTTCACCTTGCCAAACATCGAGATTGGCATCTGTTGAAGTCCATTTTCGTTGGTATCGGCATACTCTTGATGTATGGATTCGTCTTCCTTTTCATGTTGTGGTGGTTTGTTGCCTCCAATATGAATCAAACGACATGACATATACTAGGAGGACTCATATGAACTTCTATATCGGCTCACGCTTCGCAAACATCGAACGAGTAAGGGAGCTGCGTGATACTCTTCTCTCGCAAGGTCACACGCATACATACGACTGGACGACGAACGATCGCGCCACGACACTTGAAAACTTGCGAGCCATCGGTACGAGTGAGTCTGAGGCCATCATGACGTCGGACTTGTCATCGTCTTACTGTCGGCCGGCAAAACAGCAGCCATTTCGAGCTCGGCATGGCTCTCGGTGCAGGTGTGACGGTGTTCATCCATGATGCCACGAATCGTTTCGACGATATTGAGATGACGAGCACGTTCTATCATCTACCTCATGTCGTCCAATTGACGGGACCGCTCGAGGACATGCCTCGGGCTATCACAGCCCATTTCGATGATACAGTGCGTTAAGTCGTCTTACCGCCCCGATTCAAAAAACGAGCCCATCGTCTCAATACAATGTTCTATAATGAATGTATATGACACCTTTGGTTGGTTATTCACCACAGATAGCGGGTAATTGATGAGGTGGCTCACCTAGAGCCGATTCGAGACAGATGGGGGGATGAAAATGAAGCAATGGACCAATGAATCAATTTATTTATTCGGGCTCATCGCTTGTATGATTGTCGGCACGATGGCGTACACTGTCCTTTTGTCCGAAAGCAACGTCGGCATTCTCGGCTACTTGATTTTACCTGCCATCGTCCTATCTTCTCTCATCTTCGGGATGCGCGCTGGGCTGACCTTGTCTGTCACGCTCCTCATCTTTTTATTCAGCTATTTTCGATGGTTCTCATCCATTTATGAAGCAGGTAACGTTCAATTTTTCAACGGCAAGGGCATCAGTTTTACAATTCTACTTCTCGTCATATCCATCCTGTCCGGTCTCGTTCATCAACTCGTGAACACCGTTCAACTGTCCCGGCACGAGTTAGAGGAACAAGCGCGACAATTGATCGCGGTCGATCCAGAGACGTGGCTTGATAATACCGAGCGATTTCGGATGGACTTGAGTGCGGAACGAGACCGTCTCATTCGCCACGGTGGCTCATTCTCAGTCTCGTTCATTCACTTGAATGACTTCGCTCGTTTCGAGGAACATTACGGACGAACTGAATATGAATGGTTCTTGAATTATTTCAGTGACGAGCTCCATATGGCAACAAGACGAACCGATCACAAGTATCGGGTCGCAGTCGATACGTTCGCCATCATCTTCCCCTACACGTCACCAAAAGCCGCACAGGTCGTCCATGACCGGATTCGTCCGCTGTTAGAACAGTATGAGCTTCAAAGCGGTAAACACGTTTCATTGACGTATGAGGATACGTTTTATGAGGTGAATCGAGAAAATTGTAACACGGTCGTTGATAAAATCGTTGCGAAGGCATCGTCGACTAGTTGAGAAATACCTGATAATAAAACCTTGAATGATCGACACTTAATAAAAGTGCGCATTCAAGGTTTTTTGTGTCATCATATCAATTTGGATACAGCATCAAGTCCATAATATGGTTCACCCAATTCAGTTTCTTATCAAATCGCTCTAGATGCTGCTCCATCTAGATTGCACGAAGATCATTTTCATATGTATCGTTCGCCCTTTTATCGCTTCAGTTGATTATTGTCAATCGTTTCATCACGTTACATTTCCGACCAAATGGTGAGGTTTCTTCTCTTGAATCGCCTCGATCACGCCTCCGGCAATCTCTTCATGCGTCAACCAGCGGCGCTGCCCCTTTACGACCTGATAGCCGAGTTGCACTTGGTGATAACGGACGTCTTCAGGGATTGTCAGACCGTTTCTCACATCTCTTGAGTTGGAGCGGCTCCCGAGAACATGGAACACGTCCGTGCCCCCCGCAGCACTGACAACACAGACGGTAAGGCGTCAGCTGCGTCCGAATGAATCCAGGCAACGACCAAGTCGAAATCTCCGTAATCCGCAATCGAACGTCGCAGCGCTTCCTTGAGACGCAAGTCGTCCCGATTGTCGACCAATACTTCAGACAGTCGGGCGGGTGCTTGTTCGGTCAATCGACTCATTTTCTCGGCATCCCGTCCGATGATGGATACGTGATAGCCGACCTCTGCCAACCAAAGGACAGCCTCCGCCAGCATCCCGCTGCCGCCAATCACTAGCGCATGTTTCACGATGTATCTGTCCCTTCTGTCCGTTTATAAGTAAGGAAAGGAATCCTGACTTGCGAAAGCGAAATCTACATACAACATCCCCTCAAGGAGGCATGATTCCCATTCCATCGACCATCTATTCCATCAAACCAATCGAGTCACCACGCGAACTCGATGAATCGTTCCCAGTCATGAACCAACTACGTACGGACCTGACGCTCGACGTCTATCGCGAGCTCGTCGCCGCCATGCGACCACAAGGGTATGAACTATATGCCCTATACGTCGACGATGCCATCGTCTCGCTAGCGGGGATTGAGCTCCGCGTCAATCTATATCTCGAGAAACACGTCTTCATTTACGACCTCGTGACGTGCGTAAACCATCGCTCGAACGGATATGGCGAGATATTGCTTCACTTCGTCCATGAATACGCACGCGACCGTGGTGCCAACTACGTCGCCCTCGAGTCCGGACTCGCCCGGACCGAGGCTCACCGCTTTTATCAAGAGAAGATGGACTACGCCATCACAAGTTATTCGTTCCGTAAACAGCTTTGAATTCGATGTAACAAAATAGGAAGAGCCTGTCGCTCTTCCCGTCTTTATTATATTGCGATTCTCGAACCAAAAACAGACTGTCTTCGCCTAAATCCATCCACTATACTGTGAAGACAACCTGACTGAAGGAGAGATGAAACATGACCGATGACATGAGACCGCTCGACCTCGGCCCGTTTTTCCACGGCACGAAAGCCGAACTGAAGCTGGGGGACTTGCTTGAACCGAAGCGACGCTCGAACTATCAAGACAAGCAGTCGAACTACATCTATTTCACGGCCACTCTCGACGCCGCCAAGTGGGGAGCCGAACTGGCGAGCGGTGAGGCTCGTGAGCGCATCTATCTCGTCGAAACGACGGGTGACTTCGAGAACGACCCGAACTTGACGGACAAGCGCTTCCCTGGCAACCCGACCCGGTCGTATCGGTCGAACGCCCCGCTCAAAGTCATGGCCGAACTCGGTGCGTGGGAACGCCACCCTGACGATGTGATCGCGCATATGCTCGACTCACTTGAGAAACTTCAACAAGCTGGAGAAGATGTGATTGACGACTGACACGAAGTAGAAACACCTTAAATAAATCATACAGGAAGCGCTGATATTCAGGAAAAATCGATTATGACAAACTTGATTCACGGATGGATCAAGTCGAACCACAATCTGAAGATTAATTTATCATGGGTTTCTCATAATATTGAGCGAATTCAATCACTATGACTGGCTGACCATCTTGATGAAAAGAAAGTAAAAATCCCACTCGCGATGGCTGAGAACACAATTTTAAAAAGAGAGTTGTGAGTAAAACCATCAATCACATATCCCTTCAGCTTTTGCAATAAAGCGGCTTCCGGAATCCAATCAATCACATAACCGATTCCTAACATTGAAGGAAGACTCATTAACAAGTACACCGAGACAAAAACGAGCATAAACGACTTCGTGTTCACCATCTTTACCTCCTTAGTTTTACGATAATCAAGTACTAAAAGAAAGCGGATGACATCAGTGTGTGATGCCGTCCGCTTTCTTTTGATTCATCTTTTGAAATGAGCCATCCGCATGCACAAGTGTGAACGGCTCGGCGAGCGACGCGGCCGCTGCCTCGGCTTGAGACATCGTCTCTTCCGTGAGGACCGCTTCTTGTCGCCGTAACCGGAACGCCCGCTCGAGGCGGCTTGTCAGCAAGTTACTGAGAAATACGAGCATCGACAATCCAATCGCAGGGACGAGGAACATGTGACTCGTCATCCAGGTCGTCGCCGTGAACTGCTTGAAATAATAGCCGAACATCGACGACCACTCAAACAGTGTCGGCATCACACCTTCGAATAAGTAAATGGTCCCTCCGAAAAAGACGCCGAACAAGGACAGATGAATGAGTAACATCAATGTTTGCACAAACTGTTGCATGAAGACGATCACCATCGTCGGGACGAGGTGCGGCCACAGGTGTCGCCTCACTCGATGCCAGACGCTGCCGCCTAACGTCTCGGCGACAATCATAAACTCTTGTTGGAGCAACTGCCGGATTTCTGTAATCAAGTACAGCGTGACGGCAGGTAGACCGAGAAACACGAAGACCGTCAATTGAAGCGTCACGCGATCAACTAGCGGTGGCACCATCGTCGAGTCTGCGAACAACAGGGACGAAAACAGCATCATCATGGCAAGAAGGGAAATCGGTAGAATCAAAAACCCATCTAACAGCATTTTGAAAATTCGGTTCAATCGTGCCCCGCGAAAGGCGAGCGGAATCCCGACTACTAATCCAAGCGCCATCCGTCCGAGCGCCACGGTCGCACAAATACCGACCGTCCATTTAAACCCTTCGATCATCATTTGAAACAAATCATTCCCGGCGCGGTCGGTTCCGAGCCACTGATCTTTGGACGGTTCGAGCGGTGGAATGCCAATCAACCGTCCCTCATCGGAGTAACGGTTCGGGAATTGATCGACTTGACCATCTCGAAAAATCGTATTTCCGATGCTTAACAATAGCAAGCCCATCAATATCGTAAAGACGATTAAGAAAACTGGGTCACGTAGCAGCGTACGACGCATCAAATCTCCCCTTTCCATGCTTTCGGGATAAGCCACTCCGCCAGTAAATCCAATATGAAGATTGGGATGTAGACGACCAACAAGATCACGAGTAGGATTGGCATCACAGGATTATAGACGACAAAACGGAAAATCCCTTGTACGTTGAACAAATATTCGATGATCAGGAGACTCGATAGCACCGTGATCAAATTCGAGCGGAAAAAGAGATAGAAGCGATACACCAAATTCGGAAGCAAGTGTTTCCAGAACAACCCTGCCGGCCGGACACCTTTGGCCCGCGCCAGCTCGAGAAACGGTGTCGCATCCTCCTCGAGGATATGTTTCGTCAACCATTTGAGGAAGAAGAATAGAATGGTTAGCGTCAACGTCAAAATCGGTAGAAAACGTATGTATTCGGCAAATCCGCCAGCGACTTCAATTCGATCAAATCCGGTCGTCTTATGAATCGTGATCGCAAGATATTGTGAAAAAATGAGCCAAAATAAATCTGGAATCATCTCGAGCGTCTGGCTCGTTTGCTGGAGCACTGTGCGCACGCGCTTCCCGCTCCGATAAAAGAAATAGGCATACAAAAGGGCGAACCCGACTGAGACGATGAGTGACGTCATAAAGATGATGACCGTCTCTTTCATGAGCGGGGCGAGATCAGGCAGTAAAGGTAATTCTCGTTGTGCGGTGACGTTATAGTATGTAATCTCATCGAGTTTTGCCAACTGACTGAATTGTTGTTGGAGCCCGTTCCAGTAGTTCGTTGGTACGAACTCGAGTTGCACGACGAGCGACGGCAAAGCACTGATTGCAATCAATACAAAAATGGTGATGAAAAACTGAGCCGATTTTTGAGCAATCCAGTTCATTACGTTCTCCCCCTTTCAAAATATAAGTAGATTCTCATAACCGTTTCGAGCTTGCTTGTAGATCATAAACTATTGATTCCAAAGAGCCGATTCCAAAATAAAGCATATCCCTCATCCCAAAGTAAAATTTCCCCATTTACACTGTTATGATTTTATCATAATCATTTATGAATAAAACAATATTCCGAAAATTTCAGTAATTTAAATAGTCATTTGCTTCGACAGCTTCCACATTGAAATCGGCATTCTTTACAACCCAACGATATCCATTGCACTTCCCCTATTGCTTTATCGAAAAAGTAGATTTCAAATAATAATTGAATTCATAGGATGAATGGCAGAAAAATCATTAAAAAAGTATCCTTCTAATCAGAAGAATACTTTAGTATGTTGAAAAGAGCGGATCGCCGTCTTTCGACTTCAACACATAGTCAACTCCAGTCGAATTCACTTTCGTCAACGTGACGGTACAATCAAACAACGTGCCCGGTCCATGTGCGACGTCCTCCGGTATGTCCGGAAAATCATAAGAATCCTCTTCAAACCAGAGCGTCACGCCGCCTTGTTTCGACTGATTGTCAACGACGTAGCAACTCCCAGTTTCCGTCTCATAACGGCCAAGCGCGCGATCATATGTATCTGGTGCGGCAATCATAAAACAAACGATAGCTATGAAGACACTAAATATGGCTCCCAGCAATTTCATCAGTTTGCGCTCATTCCGCCATTGTGATGCATACATAAACGTCGAGAACACACACATGAATCCGACAAACCAAAACATAAATAATTGTGCCAACCTGATCACCTCTTTCACATTATACGAACATTGCCGAATAATGTTCCATCATCCTATCAGATTAAGGAGTCCTATATGGTCCACTTCCTCAAGTTACAATCTATCTCCATTTTGCTCGCGGTGCTGCTATTAGTGAACATTCAACTGCTCGCCAACAGCGGACGGCTCTATTTGATCATGGGCAATATTTATACGCTAGTCATCGTCTCTATCGCTCTTGCTTCACTCTGGTTGTTCACGCGGCTCATCATCAAACACGTCACACGACTAACTCCTTCACCATGGAACCTATCCCTGTACGTCTTATGGCTCCCCTATTTGGCGCTGTTCACCTATGTCTGGACACGAGTCATCCCTGCTCCTAGTGAAGCGGCATGGCCAGGTCCGGCCGTCGGACTAGTAATTATCGCGCTCACGTTCACGTTCCCACTCTATGTGTTTATCGTCCATATGATTGCCCGCTCCAAACAACGAACGACGTAACCAAAAAACGTGTGCAGCCAACGACGGTGGCACACGTTTTTCATGAGAGTTCCCTCTTCGCTTCTGCCACGCCACAAGCAAGATGCTGATAATGACGAGCAGGAACCACGACGACAGTTTGCCGAGGTCGACGAGCGCCCAGCCGCTCAACTGGTTCGGATACGCCCAGCCGTTATAGAACGTGACGATATTTTCTGCAAACCAGATGAAGCAGGCGATTAAAAAGAAAGCAACGACGACGGGCATCGTGAAGCGGCGGTCGTCGAGCCGATACGTGACGAGGGCCCGACCGAAGACGAGAAGAACGAGGCCGATTAACACCCAGCGCAAATCGAGCCAGACATGGTGCCAAAAGAAGTTGAAGTAAATGGCAATCCCGAGGCCGAACGCAATGAGCGGCGGTGGCATCTTGAGAAATTCCAAATCGAGTCGACGCCACGACTGGACGACGTAGCTACCGACGCTCGCATACATGAATCCCGCATAGAGCGGGACGCCGAACCATTTCGTCAACGCCTCGTCGGGATAGCTCCACGACCCCATTTGGACTTTGAACAGCTCGAGGCCGAGCCCAATGACATGGAACCAGCTGATGACCTTTACTTCTTCCATCGTCTCGAGCCCGGTCTTGACGAGCACGACTTGGACGAACAGACACCAGATGAGCAGCACGTCGTAGCGCGGAATCGGGAAATCGAGCCATTTCGTTAACGCGAGCGCGCCGAAGATGGCGACGGGGAAGATACAACTGAGTGCCTGTTCGAAACCGAAAATGAATAAATACCGGAGACGTCGCACGGAATCACCTACCATTCGATGTATTCGTAAAGGAATGACGACTCGCCGTCAAAGAAGCGCGGGTCGTATAAACCGAGCCGCTCGTCATCCTCGACGACGACCACGAACGGCGACCACTGTTTGAGCGTAATCGCTTCTTTATTCTCGGCGAAGAGCGGATTCAAATCGGCATCGTCCGCACTCGTCAACTCGTAAAGGACTTCAGCTTCTTGATAGATCGAGTCACTGTAAATCGACACCGACTCATTGGTCTTTGTGACGACCGTGAACTGGGTCGGGATGAACGAGGCCGACAGCGCAACTTCATCGTGATCGGCAGCATACGACTGGTACAAGTACGCGCCTTGCGCACTTTGAATCAGGACGTGCACGACGATTGCTGCCCAGGCGTAGCGATACACCGTGTGCCTGACGTCCGTTTGACGTGCGACCAACCAGGCGACGAGGAAGATGCCCCAATAGACGAAATCAACAATCGGAATGACGCCGAACGTGACCCGGACATCCGATAACGGTTCGAAGTAACCCGTCCCCCAGGCGTTGAACAAGTCCGCCGTGTTATGGATGAACACGGACAAGAGGGCCCACCAGAAATAGCGGAGATCGGTCACCTTGAACAAGAGACGTACGAGTATGTAAATAAGTAGCGCGAACAATGGGACGAGGAAAATCGAATGAGTGATGCCGCGGTGCCACATCTGATACATCCCTTCCGTATCCCATAGTCGCGAGATGACGTCACTATCTGGGATTTGACTCCCGACGAGCGTCGTGACGAACAAGGCCCTTTTTTCGTTTGTTTGTAAGTCTCGCTTATCGGCCGCCCCGTAGAGCGTCAAGCCGAATAGCGTATGGGTAATCGTATCCAACGGTCTCCTCCTTTTGATGATGGAAAAAACATCCCCCTCATGACGAGAAGGATGTCCGTCCTAACTTATTTCTCTTGGTCCATTTTCATGGCGCGTCTTGCGACGACGGCGACAAAAATGACAGCGACAATCGGAATGATTAAAGGCATCCAATTCAACATCCGCCTGTCCCCTTTCTACAAGTGTCGCAAGCAGTATATCATACCTTCAATTCAACCGTTTCAGTGAATGCTCGCCTTCGCATAACGTCCGGCCATCGCCTCGATCGTCTCGCGCATATGGTCGCGGAGTGTCACCGGTTCGAGCACCTCGACTTGCGTACCGAGCGACAAGAGCCAGAAGACGAAGCCGTCAGATACGGCCGCGTCAAATCGAATCAGGAAGCGGTCACCGTCTTGCGCAATCGAGACGTCTTCACCGAGCTTATCGAAGATGACCGGAAGGACCCGCTCGTCGACGGCGAGGACGATTTCCTCGTCGAGCCCGTTGTACATGTTGAACGACTTTTGGAAGTAGTCGTCCGGCAAATGTTGTTTCATGCGCGGCGTGTCGTCCTCGACGATTTCTGAGTTGACGATGCGGTCGACACGATAGTTGCGGATTTCCCCGATTGACTCATCGATGCCGATCAAATAATACTGCTCATGGTTCCAATGGAGGTCAATCGGATTGACGACGTAACGTTCGCCGTCACGGCGGAGCGGGAACGTCCGCTTCGCGGCATCAAAGCCGACGACGTCCGTGTATTGGAACGAGATCGCCTTCTGTTCCTGAATCGCGCGCTGGATGCGGTCGATATGGTACGGAATCTGTCCGTGTTTCTTCTTCGGTGTCTTGATAATCGACTGGAGCGTCTCCGCTTCCGGGATGCTCGTCAGCTTCTGGAGTTTCTCAACGATGCGTTCCGTCACGTCCTCCGAGATGAACTTCGCCGCGACGATGGCGTCGACCATCATCCGGAGCTCATGAATTTCAAACAGACGGGCTGAATGCCAATATTTTTTGGCAAGGCCGTTCTTCTCGAGCTCATCCTGCACCTCGAACCCCGAATCGGTCAATGCTTGGATGTCGTCTTTCACTGATTTTTTTGCTAACTTAGAAGTATCCCCGATAGTAGATAAATATTCGAGCAAGTCTTCTAACGTCTTTGGATGATTGTCATCTGTGTGACGTTCGAAAAAACGTCTCACCTCGAGTAACCGTTCTCGGTTGTTCACGGTTTAATCCCCTTTCATTTCTCTATGTAAAATATGTATAAACAGACAGTAGCATGTTATTTCCATGAAATAAAGTTATTTTCCATTACAATCGGCTTAAGGAGGCTCATCCGTTTTGAAACATTACGCGCACGTCAACGGCACGAAAATCGAATATATGGACCGAGGTCACGGTCCGGTCATCGTCCTGATTCATGGGACCCAGTCGTCAAGCCTTGAACCGTATCATGTGGACCGGCTCGTCGTGTCCGGTTTTCGGGTCATCGTCCCATCACGTCCTGGTTATGGTGAGACTCCGTACTCATTTTCGGCTTCCCCACAAGCGTTCGCCGCTAGCTTGCGTCGTTTGATGGAAATCATGGCAATCGATCAATATCACGTGTACGGCATCTCGGCCGGAGGTCCGACAGCGATCGAGCTCGCGTCACAGAACGACCACGCGCTCAGCCTGACGCTCGCGGCCGCAGTGACGAGCGTCGTCGATTTCCCGTATCGGCACTACGTCAGCCGTAACCTCGCCCAACCGGTATTCATCGCACTGCAATTCGCAATGAAACAGTTCGTCTTTCGGGCGATTCAAAAACAGCCGTTCGAAGCGACGGCCCGCATGATTCAATCGACGAGCCTGCTTGCACTCGATGTCATTCGTGACGAAGTGACCCCGTACGATATCTTCTTATTGAAACGGGTCGCGAGTCAAATGGCGTTCGGTCTCGGTGCCCAGTTCGACCTTCGTCAACAAGTGACCGATGAAGCGCTGCTCGGGGTGACGTGCCCGACGTATATCGTCCACTCCAAAAATGACAAGGCAGTGCCGGTCCGTCACGCGTATCATGCGAAGCGACTCATCCCTCATGCCCAGCTCACCATCTTGAACAGTCCTGGCCACTTGATTTGGGTCGGTCGCCAAGCACGGAAGAGCGAGCAACAAATCGAGCGCTTTATCCGCTTCAACTCGTAAGACGCCGATTCGGGTGTCTTTTTTAGTCACTCAATTCGAGCAGATTGATCAATTCTTCCGTCACGTCAGCCGGGAGGCGGTACCCGATGTTTGTGTCGTCCGCGTCGTACAGGCTACTGACGGACTTGGGATCATCGTTCAGCCAAAGGTAATAGCGGTCCGTCTCCCCGTCCTCGAAGCGGACTTCAATATCGTATTCCGGCTCAACCACATTGGCGACACCGGGAAGTTCGTCCGCCTCACGCAGCATGTCTTCGAACACTCGAATCGATTCCGGTTCGTCGAACGTGACGATATCGCGCTCTTGAAAACTGCTGAATCCGTCCGATTCCGAGACGCGGACTTCTTCAATCCCATCCGTCCGAAAATCGTTCGAGCCGCAACCCGATAACATAAAAACCATGACGGTAATTGCCCCGATTTGCCTCATTGCTTGCTTCATCAGCCATCACCTCGCTTTGAAAGTTTACCCTTGCTCGAGCAGGCTGATCAACTCATCTGTCACGTCTGCCGGGACGAGATACACCGTATGTGTATCATTCACATCCATGATGCTCGTCGGCATGCCTAAGTCGCCGAGCCAGACGTAATAGCGATCCACTGTCTCATCTTGATACTGGACTTCCACATCATATTCAGGCGTTGCCATATTTACGACGCCCGGTTGCTGTTCCGCATTCCGAATCATGTCCGCAAACACTTTGACGTCCTCGAGCTCGTCATATGTGATGACATCGCGGTCTTGGAAACTGCTGAATCCGTCCGATTCCGAAACGCGGACTTCTTCAATCCCATCCGTCCTAAAATCGTTCGAGCCACAGCCGGTCAAAGCAATTGTCAAAACTGTTAGAGCGACTAAAGTACCCATCCGTTCTCGCCTCATAAGTCACCTCTGCCTCTTGTAATGAATAACTAAGCACTTATGTAAATCATTTGTGTTCCCAATCAAAGTAATCTTCATCCCAATCGATATCATCCTCTTCAACGAGTTCTCGTTTCAACAGCAACCCGTTGCCAAACATGATTCTTGCCTCTTCGATAAGCGATTCCAGATCGGACGCATCTATCTGGTCCGTCAATTGATAGAAACATCCGCTTTCGATTCGTTCTCGATTAAACCATTCGAATGCGTCAATATCAGACGCATCCCCAAAGGCCAGCAAATCATCGCTCCAATAATTGAACCACGAGACTTCTTCTGGTTTGAGAAACCAAAAATTTTCCCGGTCATAATCATAAAGCGAAGATTTGGAACTAGGGTCCATACACATGGCAGCTCGATATGGGTTAAGTTCGATACACATCGCTTTAAATAGAGTAAGCCATCGATTTGGCCGGTCGTTGTAATGGGTTTTCGATAGACTGAGCGAGATATACACACTAGCTGTTCCGTCATAACTTGGATTGATGAGTAGAAAACTTTTTCGTTTATGCAGGCGCGCAAAAAAATCAGACATACCATCCTGTTCGACACCCCACATATTCATGAATCGTTCTCGTGAAAAAGGTATGTTGATGGGTTCAAAATAGCCGAGAAAGCCAATTTCCACATCGTACTTGTCAAAAAATTGAAGGAGCTTTTCACCATACGTTTTGTTCGAAAGATCCTTATCGAAGCGAAAACTCAAATTAATGTAATCCATTTTTCATAACCCTCACGTTCCCCACCTTATACATCCACCCCGAGCACTTGAATCAACTGATTCGTCATATCTCTCGACACGCGATAGATGAGATGCGGATGCGTCACATCCATCAAAAAGCTCGGTTGATGTTTCTGTCCGAGCCAAAGATGATACTGTGCCATCATCCCGCCCTTCCAATGAAGCTCCAAGTCAAAGTCCGGTTCCCCGTGAATGGATTCTTCGAGCGCATCATCTGCATTGCGCAACATGTCCGCAAACGGTCTCAGTTTCTCGATTCCATTGAACATGATGAAATCCGTCTCATTGAACGAACCGATCCCTGACGACTGAGCAACTCTCGCTTGAATCATCTCTTCTCTATTCAACTCATTCTCCTCTGAGTTCATAAATGCTTTGAACATCGCCGAAGCCCCTGTGAAGATTGCCCGATCTAGTTTCACGTCCTCCACCCCATTCATGTTGATAGTCATCTTTTACGAAAATCCGGACGAAAGGTTTCACAATTTTTGACATCGAATCACTCATGCCTGTTTTCGCATTCGCTCCCAGAAAATCGGCAATAGGTTCAAGATAATCGAGATGCTGGTGAGAACCCATAATGCCCGTCCCATACCTGGTATGACATCCGCCAACGCACTCCAATCCTCCGCTTCGACCCAGACAGATAAATAGCTGTAATCCGCGCATACTGTCAATGCGGTCAAGGACAACGCAATCGCCATCGGCAGCTTGTAATCTTTACCGACGCTGAACGTATACAAATTGACCAATGTCGCCCCAATCGCGAGTAATCCTAAAACCATCCACACGTAAACCATCCCCTTTATCATATGTAATTTATTCCCTATTACAAGGATAGCATACAGTGTCCAATTTAATGGTAAACAAAAAAAGCCGAGCCGAAGCCCAGCTTTTCCTTATTGATACGTCCAACCAGTCAGGCTCGCAGTCGCGCCTTCGTAGCGCAACTGTTTCTGAAGCTCACTTGGGAAGACGCGGAGTGTGGCGACCGCTTCACCGTCATTGACAAAGCATTCGACACTCGACGAGTCGACGAACACGTTGAGCGACGTCACGGCAATCGCTTTCGTCCGCGTCGTACCGTACTCGGTTGCGAACGGCTCACCGGCATTCGTCCGATCAATCGTCAATTCACCTGCCGCTGCGTCGTAACGGATGACGAGTGACTCGTCGCCGACTTGAAGCAAGTCGAGGCTGAAGTCTCTCCCATCCGTTTTCAGCTCCAGCTCGTAACGGTCCGGTGTCGCGACGCTGACCGACGTGCCAGTCGCGTCGAGAAATGTGTCTTGGCGAAGCGTTGTCATCTCCGCCACCGGACGCTGCTTGAGCGACCCGTCCTCGATTGTGAGCATACGCGGTAACGTCAAGGCGTGGGCCCAGCCGAAGCGGTCCGTCGGATACTCGATTTCAGGGAGTCCCATCCAACCGACGAGCACGCGACGTCCGTCCTGTTCAGTCGTCTGTGGGGCGTAGAAATCGAAACCGAAATCGAGTTCCTCGAATGTGCCGTGTGTGAACGTCAACGTTTTAAGGTCGAGCTTGCCAATCAAGAATCCGGACTGATAGATGTTGTGATACTTATGCCCATCGGGTTCAATCCCTTGCGGCGAGAAGACGAGGACGTGCTGCCCGTCCAGTTCGAACACGTCGGGACATTCCCACATGTAGCCGAACGGGTCGAGTCCCGTCTGAATCTCACCGAGGAACGTCCACTCATCCAAGTCGACCGAGCGATACAACACGACGCAACCGGTCTCATCTGTACGTTGTGCACCGACGATGGCATAATAGGCGCCATCCTCGAGCCACACTTTCGGGTCACGGAAGTGTTCCGTGTACCCGGCCGGCACGTCCGGAATCGCGACGTTACGTCGCTCGATCTTTCCATCCCGTAACACGCCGATCACTTGCGAGGCGTGACGCGTCCAATCATCCGTCCGGTGATTACCGGTATACATGACGTGGAGTTCCCCGTCCTTCACGAACCCGCTGCCTGAATAGGCACCGTGTGAATCTTCGGTCGTCTCCGGGACTAACGCCACCCCGCGGTCCGTCCACGTGACGAGATCGGGTGATGTGACATGATACCAATGCTTGAGACCGTGTACCGGTCCGAGCGGGAACCACTGATAGAACATGTGATATTCCCCGTTGTAATACGTGAATCCGTTCGGGTCGTTGAGGAGTCCCGTCGGCGGCTGGATATGGTATCCGAACCGCCACGGGGAAGCCGCCGTCTTTGTGCGGAGCGTCTCCATCTCGAGGGCACTCACGTCACGTAACGAGCGGTAACGCTCTGCCTTCGTCCAACTCATAACATCACTTCCTTTTTCTTATGCTGCTTGTTTGACTGCTTCTTTTTTCGCTTGGCGTTTCGCGAGCACGAACGTCAATCCGAAGGCGACCGCGAAGGCGATGACCATCCCGATGATGTACGAGACGATTGACGCTGGTGCGATTGAGATGATTCCTGGAAGACCTGCCGCACCGAGTGCGACGGCGAGGACTTCACGTCCGACGATGAATGCCGATGCGACGCCTGAACCGATGATGGCCGCGATGAACGGATAACGAAGCTTCAAGTTGACCCCGAACATGGCCGGCTCCGTGATTCCGAGGAGTGCCGAAATACCAGATGCCGAAGCGACACCTTTCATTTTTTGATCACGTGTCAAGAAGAAGACGGCGAGTGTGGCCGCACCTTGCGCGACGTTCGACATGGCGGCGATTGGGAAGATGAACGACCCGCCTGTGCGCGCGATATCCGCGAGAAGTTGTGTCTCGATGGCGATGAAGCTGTGGTGCATCCCTGTGATAACGATCGGTGCGTACAAGAGACCCATGACGAGACCACCGAAGAAGCCGAGTGAGTCGTACGTCCAAACGAGACCGTCGATAATCAAGTTACCCGCTTCACGTGTGATCGGCCCGACGAAGGCGAACGTGACGAACGCCGTAATGAGGAGCGAGAGGAGCGGTGTGAGCAAGATATCGAGGGAGGCTGGCATGAATTTACGGATATTGATTTCAAGTTTCGACAAGATATAAGCAGATACGAGGACCGGTAACACTTGTCCTTGGTAACCGAGCTTCTCGATTTCAAAGCCGAGAATGTTCCAAACCGGGATATCGCCGACCGTCGCTTGGGCGTAGGCGTTGACGAGATCCGGGTGAACCATGATCATCCCGAGCGCAGCGCCGAGGTACGGATTACCCCCAAACCGCTTGGCGGCGGAGAAACCGATCAAGACGGGCAGGAAGACGAAGGCGGCGTTGGCGAACGTGTTGATCATCGCGGCGAGATCGGCGATGCCTGGGTACTGATCGATGATTGAGCTGCCGTCGAAGAACAAATCAGGTGCCGTGAGCAAGTTGTTGATCCCCATCAAGAGACCACCGGCGACGATGGCCGGGATGATTGGGACGAAGATATCCGACAACATCTTGACGAACTGTTGGAGCGGGTTGCCTTTTTTCGCGCCGGCCGACTTGACGTCGCTTGTCGACATGTCGCCGAGCCCTGTCAATTGGGCGAACTCAGCGTACACTTTGTTGACCGTGCCTTGTCCGATGATGATTTGGTACTGGCCACCGGTCGAGAACGTTCCTTTGACGACGTCGAGGGCGTCGAGTTTCTTCTCATCGACTTTCGATTCGTCGTTCAAGACGAGGCGGAGCCGGGTCGCACAGTGGGCCGCGGCGGCGACGTTGTCTTTTCCGCCGATTGCCTCTAAAATCGCTTCTGCTTCTTGTCTGTAGTTCATGCTGGTTTCCCTCCTAGCGTTTCAAGCACGCGTTGTTGTGTTGGTATGGCCGGAATCGCGCCGTATGCCGTGCACGTCAAAGCGCCGGTCACGTTCGCATATTCGATATCCTTCAGTAAGCGCTCGTCATCGATTCCTAGAGTCGCTAAGCGATACAAGTAGGCGCCGACAAAGGCGTCACCTGCTCCCGTCGAATCGACGCTTTCAATTTTCACTGAAGCGATGACGTCTTTGACATCTTTCATCGCAATCAGCGTCCCGCGCGAGCCGAGCGTGATGGCGATCCGTTTCGCACCCGTTTCGAGAAGCGACTCGATCGCTTGATCTAAATCGTCTAGCCCGGTCAACAAGTGCGCTTCTTCCTCGCTCAACTTGACGAAGTCCGCTTCGGCGATGAAGTGGAGCGAATCTTGTTTGAACGCCTCGAGCTCGGTCACGAGCGCGTCACGGTAGTTCGGGTCGAACGAGACAAAGAGGCCATCACGTTTTGCGAACTGGAGCAGTTTGAAGTAGGCGTTCTTTAACTCGCCGTCGAGGAGTGCCGTCGCCGACCCGAAATGGACGATGTCTCCAGGCTTGAAGGCCGACAAGTCGATTGACTCGAAGGCATAATCGCCGTCACTACCCCGGCGAAACGTAAAGTCTCGCTCCCCGTCTTCTTGAATCGACACGAATGCGAACGTCGTGTCACCTTCCTCCACCAAGTTTTCGACGCCGACGCCGTTGTCGACGAGTGTCTGTTTTAAAAATCGGCCGAACGGGTCTGCCCCGACTTGTCCGAGGAAACTCGAGCTTCCGCCGTGTTTACTGACGACCGCCGCGACGTTTGCCGGTGCGCCCCCCGCTTTCTTCACGAATGTCGTCCCGTTGACGAGGTCGCTCGATGCGTCCTCGCAAACCCAATCAATCAATAGTTCACCAATGCAATGTACGGTGTTCATCCGTCCACCTCCATGTCTGAATGTCGTGCTTCGTGTCATTTATCGAACCGGTTCCAAAAACAAATAAAAAATGTTGCGGAACCGGTTCCGCAACACAAATGTAATCGATTTAATTTAAAATGTCAACGCTTTCTCGCAGTTTTAATTCAAAAGTTGTGAACGTTTTCATCGGGATGGTTTCGCCTGTTAACAATTGGAGAATCATGTCAGCCGCACGAGACCCTGTTCGACGGTATGGGAGGTGGACCGTCGTGATCGACGGATGGAGCACTTCGGTGAAATCATAGCCTCCAAATCCACTCACCGAGATGTCGCCTGGAACCTTTTTGCCGGCGTTGGCAAGTCCCTTCAAAACGCCAAGGGCGATGTTGTCGGTTGCACAGACGACGAGTGACGCCGACAGCTCATGCCCTATCTGAGCCCCAATTGGAATCGCGTCATCGATTTTAAATGACGTCGTGTACGTCTTCACATCCGCCCCTGCCTCGTTGAAAGCGCGTAAGAAACCGTCACGTCTCGTTTGACCGACGGCGATGTCGTACTCCTCGACGCCCACATAGATGATGTCGCGATGTCCCCAATCCATGAACTGCTTTCCGAGGCGTACGCCGCGTCAAAGTCAGGATAGACGAGGCTATGGACGTGTTCATGTTCCTGACCGATCAATAAGACGGGGATTTGAATGTCTTGTATTGCCTGCAAGTGTCGCTCCGTCACGGTCGTCCCGAGCCAGATGATACCGGCCACTTTTTGTTTCGCCAAGTTATACAACTGCTCGATTTCCCGTTCGGTCTGCTGGGCCGTGTTGACGACGAGCATTTGATAACCGCGTTCGGTCATTCGTTCATCGATGCCCATCATCGTCCTCGAAGCTGCATAGGAATCGAGCCGCGGTACGATGACACCGATCATTTTCGTCTGTTTCGATTTCAAGCTTTGCGCGAACTGGTTCGGCTCATAGTTCGTCTCTTGAATGACCCGCTCAATCTTTTCGCGAGTTGCCTGTCCGACCGAACCCCCGTTCAAGAAACGGGAGACGGTACTTTTTGCGACTCCGGCCAGCTTGGCGATGTCATTGATTGTCACTTGTTTCATCTCAAAAACCTCCATACGAAAAAACTGACGCGTCAGACGCCGTCAGTTCAATGGTTAATTACGTATCGTTTTTTAAAGTTTAAATAGTAAAGGCCGTTTCGTTTCTCGAACCCATTCTTCTCGAGGACACGGCGTACCGCTTCCTGATGCGGGCTCATTGGCGGAATACCGGCACGAACAGTATGTCCTTCTTTCAAATCAGATTGCTCGAGCGCGAGACGAAGCCCTTCTGTCGCATAGCCTTTGTCTTTGAACGGGTCGAACACCATCAAATCAAGTTGATAGACGCGAGCCAGTTTCAAGAGCAACACTTTTCCGACCACTTGACCATCGACACGGAGGTCATAATAAAAGTCCTCCCCATAGCTATGCGCGTCAGCCGAGTATACTTGCTCTTCACCCATCTCGACAAAGATACCTTTTAACTCTTCGGCTGAGATGCCGTAAGAACTTTGACCGTATTTATTAAAATGTTCATATTCAATCTCATCAATCTGACGAATAGGTTGACGCACGATTTCCATCCCGTGCCCTCCTTAACAGTGATCTCATTGTCTTTCCACACTCATTATATACGAACGGCGCCGTGAAGCGCAAAAGATAACCGGAATCAGACCGGTTCGATATGGATGTGGACCGAATCGACGGCATGGTGTTCGTCAAGCTCGCGCTCGATATCATCACATAAATCGTGTGCCTCCTCGACGGTTAAGTTCCCTTCGACGGCAATTGTCACATCGAGTATGACGTGGTTGCCGAGGTGACGGCCTTTGATCTCTCTGACTTCTTTGACGGCATCGAAGTGTTGAATTGTCTCTTCATATGAATCGACAAGATCGGGCGGGAATCCATCCGAGAGCTGATGCGTCGCGTCGAGGAAGATTTGAATCGCTGTCCGGATAATCATCCCGGCGATGAGAACGGCGAGTACCGTATCCATCCACGGCAATTTAAAATAGGCAAACAGGACACCGAGTGTCGCCCCGATCGAGATCATGGCGTCAGCGAGATTATCTTTCGCGGCCGCCTTCAAGGCGAGCGAGCGCGTCTGCTTCGCCAACCTCGAGTTGTACGCGTATACGCCGAACATGACGAGCGCGCTCACGAACGCGACGACGGCCGCGAGCGGATTCGGTTCGACGTATTCGCCCCCAATCAGAGTGGCGATACTGTTCAATAGAACGAACACCCCAACGGCGACCATGATGAGTGAGGCGACGAGTGCGGCGAGCGTCTCCATCTTGGCGTGCCCGTATTTATGCTCCGCGTCCCGAGGCAACGCAGCGATACGAATGCCGATATAGACGGCGATCGATGCGATGATGTCGGTCGTGTTATTGAATCCGTCGGCGAGGACGGCCTCTGAATTATACATGTAACCGAATACGACTTTTAGGATAGATAAGACCAAATACGTCGTGATGGATAAAATGGCGCCTTTGAGCGCTTTTGGTGGATGAGTTGTCGACTGCATCCGACCACCTCCTTATTAGCTAAGTCAGTATACCAGTCGAATATCGTGTGGGCATAGAGAAACAGTGTTTCCCTCACTCAAATAAAATGGAATATATTCCCGGTAGTTTCGTCTTTCGATAATTATGGTAAAGTAAATGAGAAGCTACCTAACGGTTACCCAATAAAAGAGGTGAAACGAATGTTTACAGAACGTGATGGAATCAAACTTCGTTTGGAACAAATTGACAGATTACTTGCCGATTTGAACCGCGAAGCAAAACAATTGATGGCTCGTCTGCGTGAACTCGACGCAAGCGGGGAAAACCCACAGGAAGTGACGCTCAAACCGGAAGATCGCGACACGCTCAAATCGTCAATCGACGAGACGCTCGAAGCACTTCAAAGTCGTTCGAAACGCCCGATCAACCCGAACGATGAGAAGAAAAAAGAACTCGCCTCGCACAAGGCGCTCATCGACGAACTGTCGGATTTACTCAGCAAGAAAAAATGAGACGCCTCTGCGTCTCATTTTTTCAGTAAGGAGATATTATGACTTATATCGTAACCACTTGTTTACGGCCGACCGAGGCAACCATCGAACGGGCCGAGGCTCACGCAGCAACGTACGACGTCCGTTTTATCCCCCGGCGCAAACACTCCATCGACACGTTAAAGCAACGCCACCAGACAGGCGTCCTCGTCTTCGATAAGCGCCGTGTCGAATATACCCCGCTCGCCGGAGATGAACCGTTCTTTTTCCATCCATCGAGCTCGGTGTTCCGCGTCAAGCAACTTGCACGTGGTGGGAACGACCCGCTCGTCGATGCTGCCGCAATCAAACCAGGTGACCGCGTTCTCGACTGCACGCTCGGGCTCGGCTCGGACAGCATCGTCCTCAGTCACGCCGTCGGTCCGACCGGTCGCGCCGTCGGTCTCGAGAGCGAGTTCGTCACCGCGATGCTCGTCAAGGAAGGCCTGACCGTCTGGGAAGAAAAACATGATGCCATCAATGTGGCGATGCGTCGACTCGAGGTCGTTTGGATAGATGCCCTCACCTATTTGAAGACATGTCCGGACGATTCGTTCGACATCGTCTACTTCGATCCAATGTTCGAAAAGACGATTTCAGAATCGGTTCATTTGAACCCATTACGATCCCTCGCCAACACGAATCCACTGTCTGTTGAACTCATGACGGAGGCCCTTCGTGTCGCAGCCAGACGGATTGTCCTAAAGGCTCATTTTGAGAGTGAGACGTTCGAAACGTTTGGTTTTACAAGGATTGTTCGCAAAACGTCCAAATTTCATTACGGCATCATCAATGTAGAGACTTGACCCATTAGGTCTTTAGGACCAATTGGGACGAAAGTCTCTTTTTTTGATTCTTATTTTCTGAATATTGACATTAATCTGACGCAAGTTTAATGTTGGATTCAAGCTCACACAATTTCCCATTATTTTCACAGGAGGTTAGTACAAATGAAAAAACGTTCCATCCGTCGCACGACGCTCGCCGTCGCGCTGACATCGGTCATGAGCGTCAGTGCGATCCCGGCCGTCGGTGCCGCTCCACTCGCGTCTTCACCGTTACCAACCCCGAGTTTGAATGCACCATTCGATCACAACATCATCGATGAGGACAGACTCGCTAAAGCACTCGAGAAACGAGGCGTCATCAAAAAAGGGCTTTCGGCCACCGAGCGTCAAAAGGCCGTCGACGCCTATATCGAGAAGAAGCAAGGCAATGCGAAAGACGTCCATAAGCATGGCTTGAACGATAAAGCTGCTAAAGCGAAAGAGAAGATACATAATCAATTCGAGAAAGAATCGAAGCGTCTCCTCGATAAAGCGAAAAAAGGACAAGCGAACTATCGGAAAGGTAAGCCGAACGGTCAAGTCAAAGTCGACCCGGCCAAACAAGCTGGCTATAACGGCGCCGTCCGCGAAGACAAAGTACTCGTCCTTCTCGTCGAGTATAGCGACTTCAAACATAACAATGTCGTTCAAGAAGAAGGCTACCTGTATAGTGATAACTTCAGTAAAGAACACTACGAGCAGTATATGTTCGGCGACGAGTCATTCGAACTGTTCAACGGTGAAAAAGTCCAAACGTTCAAACAGTACTATGAAGAACAATCTGGCGGCAGCTATACGGTCGACGGAACTGTCTCTGACTGGTTGACAGTCCCTGGTACAGCCAAAGACTATGGTGGTGACAATCCAGCCGGCGGGAATGACAACATCGGACCAGGTCCACGTCAACTCGTCAAAGATACATTGAACGCGGCGGTCGCGTCAGGATTAGACCTTGCGGATTACGATGAATACGATTTATATGACCTCGACGGTGACGGCGACTTCAATGAGCCGGACGGTTTGGTCGACCACTTGATGATCATCCATGCTGGTACTGGTCAAGAAGCTGGGGGCGGTGTCCTCGGTGATGACGCAGTCTGGTCACACCGTTGGGTCGTCGGGAACAGCCCTTATCGCGTAGCCGGAACGACAGCAGACGTTCCGTACTGGGGCGGTCAAATGGCGGCATTCGATTACACGATTCAACCAGAAGACGGCGCAGTCGGCGTCTTCGCTCATGAATATGGTCACGACCTCGGTCTTCCAGATGAATATGACACACAGTACACAGGTCAAGGCGAGCCGATCCAATCATGGTCGATCATGAGTGGCGGCAGCTGGGCCGGTAAAGTGGCAGGTACAGAGCCGACAAGCTTCTCGCCACAAAACAAAGAGTACTTCCAAAAATTGATGGGCGGCAACTGGGCGAACATTACGGAAGTTGATCTCGAAGACATCACACAACAAGGTTTCGTCTCGAAACTCGATCAATCGGTGACGAAGTCGACGAACCCAGGCATGTTGAAAGTGAACCTTCCTGATAAAAAAGTGAAAGGCATCGAGCCAGCATACGGCGAGTATTACTACTACTCGACGAAAGGTGATAACTTGCATACCGAACTCGCTACACCGACGGTCAAACTCGGCGCGGCCGGGAAGCTCGCATTCGACACACGTTTCGAAGTTGAGGCCGGCTACGACTACTTGTACGTCAAGGCGCTCAGTGGCGGCAAAGAAGTCGTCCTCGACGTCTATGGCGATGACAACACTGGAAACGGCGCGGAATCCACGAACGGTGCTTGGGTGAACAAATCGTATGATTTGTCTCAGTTCGCTGGTCAAGACGTGCAAATCGTCTTCGAATACGTGACGGACGGCGGACTTGCGCTTGAAGGGTTCGCACTCGACAACTTGTCAATCACGTCAGGCGGTCAATCGATTCTCGCAGACGATGCGGAAGGCGCAGAAAAAGTCACACTCGACGGTTTCGTCAAGTCGGACGGCTATGACACGAAACCGCACTACTACTACCTTGAATGGCGTAACCATGAAGGTGCAGACACAGGTCTCTTGAACGGCCGTGGCGTCAAGTACAACACAGGTCTCGTCGTCTGGTATGCGGATGATTCGTTCTCAGACAACTGGGTCGGGATTCACCCGGGTGAAGGTTTCCTCGGTGTCGTCGACTCGCATCCTGAGGCCCTTATCGGCAACTTGAACGGTCAAGAAACAGTCGCTGGCAGCACGCGCTACCAGATCGCAGATGCGGCGTCAGCTTAGATAAGACGCTCCCATGGTACATCGATTCACCGAGCCGTGGCATCTATGACTACAAAGCTCAACCAGGCGTGAAACAGTTCAACGACGCCAACACGTACATCAACTCGCTCATCCCAGATGCGGGCCGTAAACTTCCACAATACGGACTCGTCGTCGACGTCGTCGGCGAAGCGAAAGACAACTCGGCTGGAGCTGTTTGGGTCCGGACGAAGTAAGCTTGATTCAACGCACCCCCGCCCTTCTCACCATGAGGAGGACGGGGGTCTTATTATTCTAAAAAAGCTTGAAATTTCATGACAGACTGTGTAACATACTAGATGTAACCGCCTCTGTAGGTTAGTGGCAGACCTCAGCAATGGTAATGCTGCAGCACGAGTTCGATTCTCGTCGGAGGCATCAAATGAAGCGACCGTCCCTTTAAAGGACTGGTCGCTTTTTCTTTTGGCTTTGGAAACTATCTTGACACGATTTCCGTTCCTCTATAAACTTGTAAAGTTGACAGAATGAATGATTTGGAAGGAGTACGATCCCCATGCTCAATGAATGGTTATGGTTTCCTTCTGCCTTGCTCACGCTCGGTCTGCTCGTCCTCAGCTATAAGCTGTTCGGACGCGCCGGACTGTTCGCCTGGATCGCGATGGCTTCGGTCGTCGCTAACATCCAAGTGACGCAGCAGATTGTAATCGGTGGTTTCATCTTTACTCTCGGGAATATCGTCTACGGTTCCCTTTATTTAGCGACAGACATCTTGAACGAGAAATACGGTCGTCACACCGCCCGTAAAGGCGTCTGGCTCGGCTTCTTCATCTTAATCGTCTCGACCGTGCTCATGCAATTCGCATTGCTTTATGAGCCGTTTGAAGAGGCGCTGTTCATGCATGAGAGCTTCGAAGCGCTGTTCTCGATGCTCCCGCTCATCACACTCGGTAGTCTCGCCGCGTACCTCGTCTCGCAATTAGCAGATGTGTTTATTTACTCCAAGATTCGTGCCAAGACAGGTGAGAAGAAATTGTGGTTACGGACGACGGGGTCGACCGTCATCTCGCAATTCATCGACACACTCACGTTTTGTACAATTGCTTTTTGGGGCATGGAATGGGACATCTGGTGGAACATCTTCATTACGACATATGTCGCCAAGTTCATCATCGCTTGGATGGCGACGCCGTTCATGTATTATGCGAAACGGACCGTCCCACAGGACGACGAAAAAGAAGAAGCAGCCTAAGCAAAACCGCGAGCCCATCGGCTCGCGGTTTTTTACTTTCCTTTGATATGAAGCCGCACCGCATAAGGGCGTGCATCTTCAAGCGACGATTTCTCCCGACAAATGGTGAGCGCCACGTACGCGTCGATGGCGAGCGCCTCGATGGCCTCGTCCGTCGCCTCGACCTCTAGTATGGTGTAGGGCGGCAGTTGCTCGATTTTGACCCACTGCCCGTGTAGATTTTTCGCGTAGATGATTGGTTCGTCGATCGAATAGCGTCGGAGTAAGTCCTTGACGTTCATACAATCCCTCCTTCACCAACTCTGTCTTTCTATTATAGAAAGCGTTTGCAATTCTGTAAACCGCGCTTCCTAAATTTTGGTGGCTCCCCCCTTCACGAATCGCCACAAATAGCCGATAATCTAGGTAGAGAAATGAGGTGAACCGATGCGCTATCGACGACAAGAAACGTTTCGCTATGTTTTACCGAATCCCCGCTTCATCCCATATCGCCTCATTTGGGAAGACAAAGAACTGCATGACGGGGAAGCACAACTGCTCAATATCAGTGCCCACGGTCTGAAGATGCGGTGCGACTACTTATTCCCACTTTCTGAAGGATTGAAAGTCCAAGTCAAACTCGACCTCGTCCCGTTGATTCAACCGCTCGATCTGACAGGTCACGTCCGCCACCGCGGACAAATGGGAAGCCTATATGATTACGGGATTCGACTCGAATCAGACTCAGACGAGACCCAGCAACTCGTGACGATGATTAAAGCATATGCACGTGAAAACTTATGAGAACGTGTCGACTGACACTTCTCATTTTTTGTTCGTTTGATTCCGGGGTATACTAATGGAAACAGAGACAGACTTGAGGTGTAGGACATGACTAGAAAGCTATTACTTATTCCTTGGGTCGTGGCAATCGCCATCGCGATCCTCGGTCCGAACGAACCGTTCTCGAGCCGGTTTTTGCTCAACTTCATCACGTACAACACGAATGCTTACGAAGGGTATTCGCTCTCCCTTTTCAGCATTTTAGGAGTTTATCCACTTGCCTTGTTTCCGCTCCTTTGGTCAGAAGTGAATCAGTTGCGACCGAATCCGCTTCTACCGGCAGCGACCGGTTTCGCTGTTGGCGGTTTTATCATCGCCCCGTATTTGGCGTTTGCCCGGCAGTCGCCTTATCCGACACCAATCAAACCGCTCCCGACCCGATTACTCGGTGTACTCCTTTTACTCGTCACCATCGGCTTGTTTATCGCCGCATCGACGACCGGGAACGTGACCGAGTATTGGTCTTATGTTAAACAGAACCAGTTCGTACGGACAATGACGGTCGATTTCTTCTTACTCGCCTTCATCCAAGTCTCCTTGATGAACCGTGACGCTAAACGTTATAAGATGAGCTTGTCTCCACTACCTTACATTCCTTTGTTTGGTCTATTGTTTTGGCTGATCATTCGTCATAAACAGCCGTTCAACGAGGCTCCCCCGAGTCGACACAAATTGGTATGACCTTGGTCCCTTTCACTAGAGTCGTGATAGGGGCTTTCGAAATGAATGGGTGAAAACGATTCCCAAAACTACTGTGCTCCTCTATACTGATAATTCAGTCACAGATGAAAGAAGGTACACATATGAGATTTTTTAAAGTGATGACGCATACAAACGACAGAGGCGAGGACATCATCTTGAGCGAATACTTCAAAATTAACGACAAGCAGGTCGACCAGTTCTTGAAAGATACGCTCGAACTTGATATGTACGACGAGAAAGTGACACTGAAAGAGTGCCAAGTCGCCAAAGACCGTTGGGAGTGCCCCGTCGGTGACTTTGTCATCGTCGAATACTTTAACGAAAAAGAGTTCGATAAAATGAATGAATATCGTACACCAGTCCCTAAGAAAAAATGACGTCCAAAAAGGCTTTCCGAATACAAATCGGAAAGCCTTTTTTATAGGAATCTCGATTTAATCCAAGAGAATCCTTATTTTGAACCTTCATTATCTTCTTCAGGTGCGGGGTCCGGATGTTGCGTCGGAGCCGGTTTTGTGGCCGGATTCGATTCTTCGTCCGGGGCCGGGTCCGGGTGAACCCCTGGTTGTGATTCATCACGTTTCATTGAGCATCCCTCCTCTGCATAGTGGATTAATTCCACATTTAGACTTTTGTAAAACCTCAGTGGATATCTTTTTTCCCGATTAGCCGACGCGAAATGGCTTTCTCGATTTCAACGACGGTAAAGACGATGAGACCGAACACGACCGGATAAATCCAATCTTGCATATCAAGCGCTGCCGTACCGAATAGCGTATGCATAAACGGAACGTACGTGATGAACAATTGGAGCCCTATCAAAAGCGCCGAGACAATAAAGGCAATTTTATTATCGAAAAAATGACGATTGAACGCTGGTGCGAGTTCTGTACGACAGTTAAATAAGTGGAACAGTTGCGCCATGACAATCGTATTGAGCGTGATTGTCTGTAATTTCGCTGTCGAGAAGTCATAATCGGCGAGCAGGTAGTTAATGACCAGACTTCCTCCACCTATCAAAATTGACACAAAGATGATTCTGAAAACATAGTATTTACTGAGCAATGGAACGTTTGCCGGACGCGGCGGTCGTTTCATTGTGCTCTCTTCGAGCGGCTCGAACGCGATGGCGAGCGAGAGTGTGATGGCGACGACCATGTTGACCCAAAGGATTTGAACCGGGCTGAGTGGAGCCGCAGCGCCGAGCAAGATGCTCATGGCGACGAGGAGTGCTTGTCCTCCATTTGTCGGAAGCAAGAACAAAATCGTCTTCTTCAAATTATCGTAGACGCGGCGTCCTTCACGGACGGCGTTATAAATCGTCTTAAAGTTATCGTCGACGAGCACCATTTGCGAGGCTTCTTTCGCGACTTCCGTTCCTTTGATTCCCATCGCAACACCGATGTCGGCCCGTTTCAAAGCTGGTGCGTCGTTGACGCCGTCTCCGGTCATCGACGTGATCAATCCGTTCTGTTGCAACCCTTTGACGAGACGAAGTTTGTCGTTCGGGCTCGTTCGGGCGAAGACGTCATTATGGATTGACGCCTCTTTGATTTCTTCGTCGGACATATTCGTCAATTCTCTTCCTTCGAGGGCACCTTCGACTTCCATGCCGAGTTCTCGAGCGATGGCGACGGCCGTGTCTTTATGGTCTCCGGTAATCATCTTGATGCGGATTCCTGCGTCACGACAAGCCGCGACTGCTTCGATGGCTTCTTGACGAGGCGGATCGACGATACCGTATAGACCGAGGAACGTGATGCCGTTCTCAACGTCCTCATGGTCGACCGTCTCTTTTGAGGCGTCGACGCGCTTGAAGCCGCCCCCGAGCACGCGTTGCCCGCGGTCGGCAATCTCTTTTCGTTTCTCATCCCAGTAGGCGCGGTCGAACTCTGTGTCTTCCGCCATATCGAACAGACGGTCCGGGGCCCCTTTGATGAAAATCATGCGTTCACCTTTATAGTCGACAAGTGTCGCCATGTATTTGTACTCGGAATCGAACGGGATTTTCGAGATGACGTTCAAGCGTTCGATCGGACGCTCTGCTTTTTCAGCGAGCGTGAGCAAGCACGCTTCCGTCGGGTCACCATTGACAATCCATTCTCCCCCTTCTTCGTAAAGCTGGGCGTCGTTACACGTTTTCCCGACTGTTAGCAAATCGACCATTGACTCGTCGTCATCTAAATCGAACGGTTGGCCGTTCAATTCCAAATCACCGTCCGGGGCATATCCGCTCCCTGACACTTCGATGTCATGTCTGGCCGTTACGACTTGTTTGACGGTCATCTCGTTCTTCGTCAATGTCCCGGTCTTATCCGTACAGATGACTGATACAGCACCAAGCGTCTCGACCGACGGTAAACTTCGAACGATGGCTTTCTTCTCAGCCATGTTTCGAACGCCGAGCGCGAGGATAATTGAGATGACGGCCGGTAATCCTTCTGGAATCGCCGCGACGGCAAGCCCGATTGTCGTCAGCATTAACTCGATTGGATCAAAATCACGAACGAAGTAACCGAACGCATAAATGATGATCGAGATAATAAGGATGGCAATGGATACGGTCTGGCCAAACTTCGTCGTCTGGCGGATGAGTGGGGTCTTCACCGTCTCGACTTCCGCAATTGAGGCGTTGATTTTTCCGAGTTCCGTACCTTCTCCGATAGACGTAACAATAGCTTTGGCGCTTCCTGTCGCCACGCTCGTACCTGAATAAATCATGTTCTTGCGATCACCGAGGACCGCGTCTTCCGGGACGACTTGTATTTTCTTCTCGACCGTCGTCGCTTCACCCGTCAATGCCGATTCTTCGACTTTAAACTTCTCGGCTTGGATGACACGAGCGTCAGCCGGTACCTTGTCCCCGGCCGCGAGGACCAAGATATCCCCGACAACGAGATCACTTGAGTCGACTTGGATTTGTTTGCCGTCTCTTATAACGCTCGCTTTCGTTTCGAGTAACTTTTTGATACCTTCTAACGCTTGCTCGGCCTTGTTCTCTTGGAGGTAACCGACGACCGCGATAATTGTCACGACGAGCACGATGACGATCGTATCGATGTACTCCCCTAAAAAGCCGGTGACGACAGCGGCACCAAGTAAGACGAAGACAAGAATATCATTGAATTGACGCAAAAATTTTATGATTTCAGGTGTCTTCTCTTTCTCGGGCAATACGTTCTTCCCGTACTGCTCTTGCCGACTTGACACTTCCCCTTTCGACAGACCACTGTTTGTGTCCGTCTCGAGCGAACTCTTTACCGCATCCGGTTCGAGTGCGTGCCAGTTTTTTGTCTCCATCTGCATCTCTACTCCTCCTTGGTCATTGCTATATGAAAAGTCTTTCCCCTTTCTCTTCCCACTCCGGACCGGACTGACACATATGAGCTTGTTTTTTCGCGAATTTCACAGTTAATTTTGTTCACAATTATCCAATTCCTAAGATGGAAACGCTACCACCAAAAAAAGTCGTGTCAGATGGATGAAATGGCTTTACAGAACCGTTCGAATGGTTAACTATAGAGGAAATATAGAACAGAGAGAAAGAGGTACACCGTATGGTCATTATTCAAGGTATCACACTTTTACTGTTGATTCTTGCCTTATTCACATTATTCAGCTACAAAGCCCCGTTCGGGATGAAAGCGATGGGCGCCCTTGCCGGCGCCGCCATCGCCAGTTTCTTAGTCGAGGCATTCAACGCCTACGCCATCGGCGGTCTGCTCCCGCTACCGTTATATGAAGAAGTGGGACAAGCAGCGGGTTCATTATCAGGTCCGGCCGCAGCCGCACTCGTAGCGATTGCCCTCGGCATCAATCCGGTCTATGCGCTCATGCTAGGACTATCGGTCGCCGGATTCGGAATTCTTCCCGGCTTCTTCGCCGGCTATATCCTCTCGTTCGCCGGTCGTAAATTGGACCGGCACCTGCCATCTGGGGTCGACATGATCTTTTACGTCATCATCATGGCTCCGCTCGCCCGCCTCGTGGCGACAGGCGTCGATCCGCTCGTCACGAACACGCTGACACAAATCGGTGCGGTCATCGAACTTGCTGCGACACAGAACCCGGTCGTGATGGGACTTGTCCTCGGTGGCATCATTACGGTCGTCTCCACGTCGCCTCTCAGTTCGATGGCGCTCACGGCCATGCTCGGTTTGACAGGTGTGCCGATGGCCATCGCCGCCCTTGCTTTAACGGCATCAATTTCCATGAATTTCTTGCTATTTAAACGTTTGAATATCGGGACGAAGAAAGACCAATTTTCGGTCGCCATCGAACCGCTCACGCAAGCAGACCTCATCTCCGCGAATCCGATTCCGATTTATAGCGTCAACTTTGTCGGTGGCGCCATCGCAGGCCTCATCGTCGCCATGACCGGTATGGTGAACGATGCCCCAGGCTCTGCTGCCGGAATTCCTGGACTGCTCGTCATGTATGGCTTCAATGATTGGCAGACCGTGACCGTGACGGCACTCATTTTATTCGGTGTCGGGATTGTGGCCGGACTCGTAGGTAGTAAGCTGTTCAAAAACTTCCCAATCACGCGCCAAACCGAAAAAATGGCCGCTTCCGACGAAGAGGCCGCTTAATACAAAAGGTTCTCACTCCATCTGAACTGCTCCCCGTCAAGTAGACAGGGCAAATAATGAAAACCGGACTATGCGGCTTGAGACCTGTATTCTACAGGGCTCAAGCCGTTTAGTCGTTTCTGGAAACGATC
>NZ_QSGS01000017.1 GCF_003467445.1 Exiguobacterium sp. AM39-5BH | reverse complement strand
ATTCTTATTGATCAACAGGATGATTTTAAAATATATGCGCAAATTTTATATGATTTTCTTGAGGAATATTAAAATAATTGTGCTGAAAAAGTACTCTGATTTTTCAATTGACGAATTGTATGAAGAAGAAAGTTATTTGAATGATATCTTTAATTTTATTTTTGCCAATTCAAAATCTGAAGATGTATTGCTTTTAAGCAATAAATACAAGTTAGTTTTAGATTTTTATAGTAATTTTAAAGCTACCTACAATACGGAATTTGAAGATGTTTTTGAGGAAAGTATGATGGTTCCTGGTATAGAGCAAGGGACTGTAGACATTAGTCATAGAGAAAATTACTATTTGATAACAAAACTATTTGCACTGTATGTTTTTGAACGAGAAACTGACTTCTCACATTATTTAAGTGAAGATCTAGCAAATTTTTTTAGAGATGAAAATGAACAAATATTAGATTTTATGAAACTGGTTCATGACAATATCAAAACTGATAATAGTATTAAGCCAGATAGTAAGTTAGAAGAGGAAGTCATTAAATTTACCAATCAAAATTCCTTGTTAGGAAGTGTAGATGTATGAAATTTATAACGCAAAAGTACACTCAAAATAATCAAGAATTTTATAGTATTGTTATGCCTTTTAAAGAAGTGAATAGAATATCTAAAGTACTAGTTTATGGAGAGACTGAATACGGATATCAAAGAAAGCCAGATCAAAAACATTATCTGGGGATTAAAAATTCATTAACGCAAGATGGTGAATCTTTACCTACATCAATTATTCTGAGCGTAAATAAAGATGAAGTAAGCAATTATCTAACATCTTTATCAATTGACGGACATGAAAATTCTAATCTATTCGAATTTGATTCTGAACAGATTAAAGATAAAATTTTTCGGATTGTTGACGGTCAACACAGAATCTATGGATTAGATGAGGCCTCAAAAGAAAATCAAAAATTCTTAGATTTTCCTTTAAATGTGATTATTGTTGTTACAGAAGACGATAAGAGATACAAAGAAGTAGTTTTATTTAGGGATATTAATTCTAAAGCTAAAAAGTTGAAGACGGATTTAACTTTATTAGCTATGTATAATTATGAGCTAATTCGACAACAAAAATTATCTACTGAAGATGATTTAATTAAACATTTATTAGTGAGAACAGTCCATTTTTTAAATGAAAATGATAAGAGCGTTTGGAAAAGTGCAATTCAGTTTGATATACACGAGCAACCTGTTCAAGGAATAATAGGTGTTGCTGCCATGACTAATTCCATAAAACCTTTGGTTAAAAAATACATTAGTGGGCAATGGGGGGATGTAAGAGGAGACTTAACATATTCTAACGATATTATTGAATTGTTAAATAACCACGCCGATACTCTTGCTCAAATAATTTCGGAAGCATGGGAACACGTGGAGTCGAAATGGACGGGGTGTTTTGAATCTACAGGAACGTTATTTAAAGGAGAACCAAGATACAACAAATCTTACTACATCCAAAAAACTACGGGTACAAATGCGATTCATTCTATACTAGAAGAGAACATCAACTTTGAAAAGATAGGTGATAGTGACTTATTTGGAAAATACGCCGTGGTTATTAATAATAGCCCCTTAGAAACTGAGGATTGGGCAGTAGGGGGGAGATTGTCAGGTCTTACCTCAAAAAGCGGATTCAGCAAAGCAAAAAGGATTATTGAAATTGGATTTGAAAAATATGAGCTAGAACAGGCTGAAAAAAGGCGAGAAAAAGAAGAGAAAAGAGTTTAAATGATTGTACTAATACTTGTGATTTCTTAAAAAAGATACGTATTTAACATGAATGTACCCATATAAGTTGAAATTCACTTTCCACTTATATGGGTATTTATATAATCTGATACTAAAGTCAAGATAGCTTCAGCAAGCTAAGAATCTGCCTTTTCTTGCTTTATTGAATCGCGTAACATGTATAAACTCTAATGGGATTTCTAAACCTTAACTCGAGTAATACAGTTTTTGTAGTTCATTGGCTTTCCATCATTTTTTTGTATTTGTAGAAAGTAGCTCTAGAAATATTGAGAGTTTTGATAATATCATTTACAGTCATCTTGGCTTCATACATCATCATAGCTCTGGCCATGATTTGTTCATCAATTGGTTTTCTTCCACCCATTTTCCCACGAGATCTTGCAGCCTGAAGCCCAGCGTTCGTGCGTTCACGAATCAACTCACGTTCCATTTCTGCTAACCCAGCCATCATGGTGAAGAATAGTCTGCCTGCAGCAGTTGAAGTATCTACACCTAGTGTGATGATTTGAAGATTGATTCCACGATCCTTCAAATCATCAATTAATTCAAGAAGCTTCTTTGTGGTTCTCCCTAACCGATCTAGCTTCCAAACGACTAGAGTGTCACCTTCTCGCAAATAATCTAAGCACTTCTCAAATTCCGGTCTCTTTTTGACACTGGATGCTTTCTCTTGAAAGATTTTAGTACAACCGTTTTTTTTAAGTTCATCTAGTTGCAAGTCCAAGTTCTGATCAAGGGTTGAGACTCGGGCATATCCAATTTTCGTCATGAAGCACCTCCTTTTGTTTGTTTACTCATTAATCATAACAGAAAACGTACATTGATAAAAAGATGAGTTAATGGACAATGTAGACAAAATGAAAAGGGCTATCCAAAGCCCTTTTCATTTTTATGTGAATCGATAAACAAACATGTCTTTTTAACGTTCCTTTTGCAGACTTCGTTTTATAAAAATTGTATTTCCTCATCATCATTTTCAAGTCTAGTCAAAAGTTTATTAGCCGCTTCCATGACTTTCTTAAAATCATCACTTCCTACCGGGTAAGAAGGGCTTCTTCTACCAGCGATATCTCCGTTGTATACCATTTGAACTTTTAAGACATGATTTTTCTTCTCATCCCACAATTCTTCCCCGATAGAAACTCTATACTCTGTGTTGGGGGGATGTGGGTTACTTGCTGGAACCATAATAAACATTTTCGGAAAAAATATTTTAGCCAATTAAACCACCCTTTACTTTTGGAATACCTTTAGAATAACTTAAGGTATTCAAAAGTAAATTAAAAGTATTTTCAACTATTGAGACTCTTTATGGTATCTTCTTTGTTGACTAGTTAGATGTATCGAAAGGGGATGAGTGGGTTGGGGAAACTGAAAGAAGAGCATCTAGCCTTAAGTTCGGGAATCGGTTTAGCTGGCTTCGCTATTAGTAATTTTTATGAATCTATAGAAATGGCTTTTGCAGAGTTTGAAGATGAAATTATTGACTCCATAGTCAAGCCGAATAAAACCTCAGCTATACATTGGTATTTAAGTCATTTTCAAGATATTTCAAGGCAGATTCATGATTTAAGAGATGTCGAGGATCGATTAGAGTATTGCCTTGATTTCATCGTTCGTATCCTAAAGGAAGCAAACTTAGATCCTAAGCTTCCTGTACCGGACTTCGATAATTGTACGGAAGATTGGCATGAGGAATGCGAGTGTAAGGAAATGTTCGACAAATGGGAGAGGTATGTTAATCATAATGCTGGTGAAATAGACGATTTAATTATTCATTCCGCGTTTCAAGTTATTTTTTTAGACAGAAAGTTCCTTCATGATTTTCATTTGGCGCTTTCCGAATTCATTAAATATAATATGAGCGATATTCAAAAAAAATACCCTGACTGTGTAACTTCTAAAGGGAGAATCAATCGGTTTTACTTTCCTAAATGGTTAACTAATGCCGTATTCTATCGAGATAAAGGGACTTGCACAATTTGTCGATGTGACCTCTCAAATCTAATAAGGTCACAAAATACTGTTCACATCGACCACATCGTTCCCTTGGATGTTTTCGGGAGCAATGACGCCTCTAATTTTCAGTTACTATGTGAGGCTTGTAATACCTCCAAAGGAGCAAGGGCGACGACAACGAGTTCAATAAATGTTCCATTCTGGAATCACTAAAAATCCTTATTCCGTTCTTTAGTAATAGAAGTGAAATGAAAAGCGACTTTTCCCTTACTGAGAAAAGTCGCTTTTCATTTATGAAGAGATTTATGAAAAAACTGAACGTTCTATTTTTTAATATTAAGATCGTAATGACGTTTATCACAGCTTTGACAGAAATGTCAGAACTCCATACTTAGGGTTATAGATTGAGCTTTCAAACACATATTCAGATTCTGAAGCGTCTTTGATCCATATATGGGATGCGATTTTTTTACTGCGTATTCTTTTTTCGTTCCCACCTTCATTGTTTAATTCGAATGCTAGACTCTGTGGCGGTAAAGGATCATTTTTTACAAAAGATACGTTGCTGCTATGAACGTTTTCGATTATTCCGTTTTTAGAAGTGATCACGTTGAATCTTGCTTTATCGAATTCTACTAATCTGTTGCAAAACATTGTCACTGAAACATCGTATTTATTGATCGCAAGATTCTCTAAATGCTCAATATTGATTTCACCGGAAGGTAACTTAGAGAAATCTTCTTCCAGCATTTTTGACGGCGTGAGCAATGACTTTGCGAACATCATCGCTTCTTGGGACTCCACATCTTCGGAAGTCGTTGTGGAAGCTCCATGTTTTCTGTGATAGTAAGTTTCTTTAGTGTGCCAAGGTAAAATGAAGTGACCGACAAGCGTGGCGAGAGTGAGTTTTTGTCGTGCTTGGTTTCCGATACTTTTATCGATGATGATAGTTCCACTTTGCTTCAATAACATGGCCTCGGTTCCGTTTCCCAAAGAAGCGTCGAAAATTTGAATGCTTAATAACGAGGCGACTTCCTCGATACGGATGGGGAAAGCCTCCTTCAAGATGTTTTGAAAGAGATGGTCCGCATATTTTTTTGGGTTAGTCGAATTAAGGTTGAGAATTATGTTTTGTCCCGTCATCAAGCGTAAGAAGTTCATCAGATCACGCTTTTTTGTTCCATCCAAGGATTGGATAATTTTTAAGATGAGAAGCGACTCAGGATCGCTTACATCTTCCTCGCTTTCATGACCTGACACTAGATAATCCACGGAAACGTTTAATGCGGCGGAAAGCTTCACCAACGCTTCATAAGACGGATTTCGATTTCCTGACTCGTATTGACTGATTGAGGGGGCCGTGAGACCAGCCTTTTTCGCTAAAGCTGCTTGGTTCAGATTAAGTTCTTTTCTTCTATCAATTATTCTTTTATCTATAGACATATAAATAACACCCGTTTCATTTAATTTACGTTATGTAAAAAATAACATATGTGAACTTGGATTGACAAAATAAATAACGGATGTTATTGTTTTATTAAGAAATGTTATTGTTAACGACGCAAAAAAAGCACGACTGCAATCGTGCTCTGTTAACGCTGGAATATGTTTTCGCTGGTAACAATAATAACATATCTCCAGCAATCACACTACATCAAATAAGGACGTGATTACGCTGAATATTCGTTTGCAAGATGTGAGTGCCATTATTACCGGAACCTCACGATATAATAATAACGCTTTCGACACAGTACGTGTCGAAACCTTGTTGGTTACCGACGAACCGATACCTTCGGAAGAAACGTGGTATGTTCCCAATGGCAGTGCCGTGCCACCGGAGGTTCTCGAATTCTTTAAAATCTCTAACATTGAGATGAACCCTAAAAAAGCATCGACACTTTTAGAAGGGACTGAAGATATTCGAGATCAGGCTGAAGCCGAAAACTTACCTGGAGTTATGGAAGACGCCGCTCGTCTGATGCTTCGCGCAATTTTGAAGAAATCATCCTTAACACCTGTAGCGGGTGCCACAAACGCCTACCTACTGTCCTACGACTACAAGCTTTATCCGATTGGTGATGCCAACGAATACGCTTTCTCAATCCGAGTCCCGTTTGATGGACTTCAAGTGGCACCGAACGGAGGGAAGGTTCAAGTGAACGTTCTTACTCCGATAGGAGCGCAAATCGATACGGCTATCACTAAAGGCGTGGACGAAAACGGACTGGAAATCACTGAGGTCGTAGCTCCTATCACCAACACGAACCGTCACCTAGTGTCGTTCTATTACCAAATCGATCCCGAGTTCGTCGTTCATTACCGCTATTAATCCTAATCTACAAAAGTAGCATTTCTAGTCCCCCGTGATCAGCGTCGGTCACCGGGGATGTTTTTTACTTGTGACTGGCATCGCTATAGCTCTCAAAAAAAAAGGATGTGCTGCACGGTGACTCACTATTCAAATTAAGGGAATATTAGAGGACATCGAACGCTTTGAGGTTATAGGCTTAGGAGGCGAGTGAAATGTCGGCTACCAATAAAGGTATCCAAAAAGTGCGAAGCAAAGACACTAAAATGGAACTGAAAGTTAGAAAAGCGCTTTGGCATAGAGGATTACGTTATAGAAAAAATTACAAAGAGCTGCTAGGTACACCTGACATAGCGTTTCCGAATCAAAAATTGGTTATCTTTTTGGATTCTTGTTTTTGGCATGGATGCCCGCTTCATTTTAGAGAACCTAGGTCTAATCAAGAGTTTTGGAGCGAGAAAATCAAAAGAAATCAAGAACGTGACGAGGAACAAACCGAGCATTATGTTTGCCAGGGGTGGACCATACTTCGATTTTGGGAGCATGAAATAACATCAAATTTTGAACGGGTAATAAATGATATTGTGACAACTTACGACCAATTAAATGAAGAACATGATCGAGATGAAAATCGTCAGGAGCTACTAGACGCGGACGATCCTTGTGAGTAATAGGTTCGATCATTAGGCCAACGTGCACGAACTTCAGGAAATAATAATCAATTCATTACCCATATCACTGATATTTTAGTTAGAATATATGTTGTATAGAAATGAGGTGTTTACTATGACAGTTAAAACTGTCTCAAAAGTCCAAAATGAACCTAAGACAGTACTCGCTACAAAAAACAGAAATGTGCTATCCCTGTTTTCTGGTTGTGGTGGAATGGATTTAGGTTTTGAGGGCGGATTCGAAGTTTTAGAAGAATCGATTAATTTAAATGTTAATAAGCATTGGAATATAAAAAAAGTGAACGAGAAGTGGGTCAAACTTCCAGAAACTCGCTTTAAAACGGTTTTTGCTAACGATATCAGACCTGATGCTCAACGAGCGTGGACTCGTTATTTTGGTAACAAAGGTATTCAATCTGAAGTCTATCATCTTGAAAGCATCGTCGATGTCGTAAAAGCTTATCGTGAGACAAAGATTAATCCCTTCCCTGATGACATTGAAATTGTAACAGGTGGGTTCCCGTGCCAAGATTTTTCTGTGGCGGGAAAACGCAAAGGGTTCGCATCTGATAAATCGCATGATGGGAAATTGGTTGAGATAGATGAGGCCGAGATTGACAAGCCAAATGTTGAAAATCGTGGCCAACTGTACATGTGGATGCGTGAAGTTGTCGAGATTGTGAAGCCTAAAGTGTTCGTGGCTGAAAATGTTAAAGGTTTAGTTAATCTTGGCGACGTAAAAAAAATTATCGAGAATGATTTCTCGAATATCGGAGATGGGTATATTGTCGTTCCAGCTAAGGTGCTTCACGCTGCCGAATTTGGTGTTCCACAGTCCCGAGAACGTGTCATATTCTACGGTTTCCAAAAAGGCGCTTTGAAGGAAGAAGCAATTAGAGAGCTACAGAATGAAAATATTTCTGCAAAGTATGATCCGTATCCGGCTAAGACTCACTGTCTGCCGACTAAAGTTCCAACAGAAAACCTTCTTCCACATGTTTCGGTTAGAAGTGCTTTGGATGATTTGGCTGAACCTGAGAAAAGTTCTGACTTGTCTCAACAAAAATATTCTAAAGCCAAATACATGGGAAAACATTGTCAGGGTCAGACGGAAGTTAATCTGGATGGTATCGGACCAACCATTAGATCTGAACACCACGGAAACATTGAATTCCGCCGACTTAGTTTGGAAAAAGGAGGAAAACGCCTGGATGAACTAGAAAAAGGTCTTGAGGAAAGAAGGCTGACCGTTCGTGAATGCGCTCGTATTCAGACATTCCCTGATGACTATGAATTCGTTTGGCCTAAAAAAGGGGAAGACCCTGGATTGTCTGCTTCTAGCGCATATAAAATCATAGGTAATGCGGTACCTCCTTTACTCGCATATCATATTGCGAAGAGACTCGAGGAAAATTGGAGCCTCTACTTCGAAACGGAGATGGAGAAAGTTGATCAGTCAGGAAGAGTTTGAACAATTTGTGGATTTAGTTGAAAGAACTTGTGATGTCATGAATCAGAAGGCGCAACACAACCCATCATTTTATCGTTCTAATGACGGTAAAATGATGGAGAGTGTCGTTTGGGAAGAGTTTGCTGATCAAGCAAGAGAAACAATTTTTGAGCAGCAGGTGAGTTTAGTCCCTTCAACTCGTAGCTTTCCAGATATTATCATAGGTGGTAAATTCGGCGTTGAGGTGAAAACTTCTAAGTCCGGATGGAAAAGCTTAGGAAGCAGTATAATGGAGTCCACCCGTATCCCGGGAGTCGAACATATCGCAATGTTTTCGGGAAAATGGGTCCGGGGGACGTCGAATTCCAAGTCAAACCTTATGAAGCATGCTTGAGTGATATAGGGGTTACTCATTCCCCTCGCTATGATATCGACATGTGTTTAAGAGAAGATGAAACCATTTTCGAAAAAATGGAAATCTCCTACGATGATTTCAGAAATCATCCAGAACCGGTGGAAGTACTCAAGTCGTATTACCGGCCATTATTGTCTGAAGGACAAACGCTTTGGTGGATGGGTAATGATGAAGTTGCGACACCTCCGGTTTTGACGATGTGGAATGCTCTGGAGAAAGACGCTGAAGAATATTACACAGCTAAAGGTTTCGCTTTATTTCCTGAGCTTATCGCTGGTGACAGCCGGACTAAGTATACGCGTATGGTGTTTTGGCTAGTCACTAATCATGGGGTTATCAACCATGCGCTCAGAGATAAGTACTCGGGTGGTGGTAGAAAAGACTTCACTATAAACGGTGTCGAATACCAAGGAAAACCAAAAGTGTTATATATACTGAACTGCAAGAAAAATCTTGTCAAAGAATTAATCCTCCAGGCCGACCATGAAGAGTTGAGAGAACATTGGGAGGAAGAGTACATATATGAGGGTGATGAGAGGCTTCGTCAGTGGATCAATCTTGTGGCGTCACAAGGTGACGTGGAGATGTCTCTGTTATATCATATGTTTGAAGTATAAATATAGAAATATTAATACTCTAATAAGACAACGCTCCCAGGGCCGTTGTCTTATTTTTATTGAACTTAAAATTTCTAAACTTATTCCAAAGACAATGTTACTTGAACAATTTTTTCGAAATGTACATAAATCGTACCCTCTCTTTGATTGCCCAGTTCAATGGTCCGCTCCATGTAATTCGTCCGGTGCACGAAACCCTTGAATCGTTTCATCTCCCGCTCCTCTACATACCTCACCTCGACCATATCCCCGCTGAAGATTGCGTCATTCAGCACATTCTCATAGACCGATAGGACTTGTTCGTCGATATCTGGCATCTCAATCTTTTGAATTTCCTTATAATACTTCGTCAATAACGCCTTGTGCTCGGGCATCAGGAACGGAATCCACTTCAGCTCACCCCGATCGCGATACATCGTCATAAAAAATCATCCTCCCATTAAAACGAACGCTTGTTCTTATTTTATACCCGATTTGTCTCGTTTGAACAGCCTTTTTCGTGATTCGTGATCCGTGCGTCCTGTTTCCGTACTCTAGCTCGCTGGTCGTCGGTGCAAGGGACGTCAAAAAAATGACGCGCCCTCCGGCCCGTCTTCCTTCGCTTTAGGCTCAAAGCAAGGCTTTTCGCTCGTTGGCTACGGAAGCCTGGTTCTGCGTGCGCTCTACGCATTTTTTTGAGGCTCTCCCTGCGGTCGCCCTTGCACCGTCTCCCGACGCTCGCTTCGTTTCCGTCAACAGGACGCACAACGGTGTTCGTTCTGAGGTCAGCTTATCCGAAAGGGGACAAACCATCATGGAACTATCAGCCATCATCGAGGTCATCCGTATCAAGCAAGAGGTTCGCGAGGAAATGGTCGCCCTCGAGCACGCCATCATCCATTCGCCGGACAGCGCCCGAAAAATCGGGTCATCGTTCATCGGGGACGACGACCGTGAGGTCTTCCTCGTCATCATGTTGAATACCAAAAACCGGGTCATTGGCGTCCACCGAGCGCATGTTGGGAGCGTAAACTCGAGCGTTGTCCACCCACGAGAAGTCTTTAAATGCGCCATCCTGAACAACGCCTCGTGTCTTATCGTCTGCCACCAACATCCGAGTGGGGACCCGACACCGAGCCGGGAGGACATCCTCGTCTCCGAACGGTTATATGAAGCGGGGGACCTCATCGGTATCCCGGTGCTCGACCATCTTATCCTCGGGGCGGACGAGTCATACGTCAGCATGAAACAGCGAGGTTACATGGGTTGAATGGAATGGAGTGGGGCCGGGGGACCGGTCCCGGTCCGTCCGGGAAGGGCAAGGACGAAAAACGTGCGTTTTTCTTTGACGAGATGGGCGACTCGCGTTGCTCTCGCCTGGATCCATAGTACGGGATCCGGGAAAGGTCCGTTTTCGCATAACGAAAACGAGATGGTTCGTGTGTGAAGATTGGACATTGTTTTGGTCTGTCTCGTAAGAAGATTGTTTGATGAAATGTCAGGAGTGAAAACACGGTTTGTTTATTGAAAATGAGCATGTTTTCGAAACAAGCCCTAGGGCTTGTTTGAAACAACACCAGGGCTTACGTGAAATTAGGCGAGATGTTGCCTGCTTAGATGCGAGGTATCATGAGGCTATCAACAGGAGAGGATGATTCAGATGGACAGCTACCAACTAGATCAACAGACGATGGACGAGATGACAGAGGTATTGCTTCGACGCCTTCCTGACCGGCTTCAAGAAGATTTTGATGACTTAAAACTTGTGAGCATGGATCTTCTTTGTGATGTGAAGGAAGGAGAGCGCTTGACCCACCTCACCGTCTTTTTCAATACGAATATGATTCGACGGAATCGTCGTACATAAGAAAAAGGGATGATTGTATACACGTATACATGTATACATGTAGATTTGTATATGTGTATACAATTTTTAAAAGTCTTCATTTTTGTAGGTTCATGAACAAGGACTGAACTGTCTTTTTACGGGGAATCGGTCTATAGAGAACCGGAAGGGGTGAGACGTGATGGACGAGGGGCTGCTTGATGACTATGCGTTCGACGGATTGGATCCGTTCGTCCGGACCGTGTTCTCGGAACTGATGGAACATCCCGAGTGGATGCGTGTCGTCGACAGGGAACATTGCGTCGAGAAGGTCGTCCGGTTCGATGAAGGACGGAATTCGCCTTACTTCCGGGTGGTGATCTACTTGGATACGGAAGAGCGTCCGATCAAGATCGTGTATCTCTACGGGACATGGGTGGTGGCGGATGGAGACGTCAGCTTCGTCGTCTCGGAATTATCCAAGGGTGTATTCGAATATGAAGTGATGCATGTCCATTGGCTCATCAAGTATCGCTTTGAGGATTGGGGCGTGTCGGAAGACGGGGCATGGGAGAAGGAATGGTGATTCGGGCTCATGCGTGAGCGTCTAGCGCCAGCAGGCGAAGTCGCTCATCGCACCGCTGCCCCCCTGACGGTCCGATAACAAGAGCTGCTGGCTCAACGCCGCATCTCTATGTTCCTGGCCCTTTCTGACGGGAGGCACGGGGCGTAAGGACAACGTCAAAACCAAGAGCGTGGGCGCGTCTCACGCCACGCGAGGAACACCATCGGCGATGGTGTTTTTTCATGTACATGGATCATCCTCATCTAGTGTACTGTCTATAAATAAAAAAGACATCAGCTAACTTGGCTTTTAAAAAGTCAGTTAGCTTGATGCGATTTTTATGAGCTGAGCTTGCTTGTTTTTTATTTTCGTCACGTAAGGCGAGAAACGGGTTGAACCCATATAGTGATCTTGCTCCGATAGACTAGAGAGTAAAGCGAGGATGTTTTTAAGCTGCTTCGCCCCTTCTTGGATGCTCAAGTGATTGACATGTCCCTTTTGATCTAATCGGTTCACAAATAGCTCGACCTTCCCGCCGCTTTCAATCAATTCCCGACTGACCAATGCCGTATCCTCTATCAATTCTTCGAACTGATGATGAAGGCCGATCCCGTTCGAAGCTGACAAATCGAGGTACACCGTGAACATGTCTTGATTGACCGGCTGGTACAGTTTCGTTTGCAAAGTGGATTTCTTCGCCGTCGCATACCAGTCGATTTGTCTAGAAGGTTCATCCTCATAGGGCTTCGAGGAGATTTGTAGTAACCGATCCTTAATTGGAGAATATTTAGAGACGCGCTCACCAAGCTTCAGGTGTGATCGGATACGCTGCGCATGAGTACTTGAAATCGATGGATAGACCGTCCAACTTAAAGGGGGAGCCAAATAGAGTGTCAACGTCCCTAACGATAGAGGCAAGCTAATCGTGATGGAGATTTCAGCTATTTCGATGGGCCCCCTTCGATTACCTGTAAGTTCGAAGACGAAATCAGACGGCAGCTCGTCCAATTCGATGATGGTTTCCGTATGCCCCTCTAAGTTCACGACGTAAGGTCCATCCTTTGGCGTACGTATATACGTTTTCGTGCTCATTTCGTTTAAGAGGTGAACGTTCGTCAGTTCAAGGGTGAACTTACAACTTTCGTCTTTGAACAGAATCGAGTCGAACTGTCTCCACGTGACGTCCATTTGTGCAGTCAGTCGTTTCGTGTAACGCTCGATATAAAGACTTGCTGCCAAAAAAACAGCAAGAACGAATGAAAAGATCGAGAGGTATGGCACGAACAACAAGATGACCATCACTGAAAATAAGACGATTTGGATTCGTTTTTCAAGCAAGAAAAATACATTGGTCGTGATGTTCATCGGAGTCACATGCCCATCTCGACCGGGACCGGGACGGTCGCCAAGAGTTCTTCCATGACCATGGCCTTCGAGGACTTGATCTCGCCCTCGAGCGTCAGTGTCAATCGATGTGCGAAAACGTATGGGGCCAAGAACTTGATGTCCTCTGGTGTGACATAGTCACGATTTTGGATATAGGCATAACTTTGAGCGGCTTTCGAGAGCGCAATCGTCGCACGTGGACTGATCCCCGTCTGAACATTCCGGTGACTACGTGACGCGGTCGCGATCGAGACGATATAACGTAACACATCTTTCGAGATGTAGATTTTCATGGCATCAGCTCGATATTGTAGGAGTTGCTCGAAATCGACATTCGCCAGTACCGCCTTACGGGTCTCGGTGACGGATTCCTCCAACAATTGAAGTTCGAATTCTTCGGTTGGGTACCCTGTATGTAAACACATCATGAACCGATCAAGCTGCGCATCAGGCAAAGAAAAGGTACCAGATGATTCAATCGGGTTTTGCGTCGCGATGACGAAGAATGGGGTAGGAAGGTGATATGTCTTGCCCCCGACCGTCACCTGTCGTTCTTCCATCGCTTCGAGCAATGCGGACTGGGTACGTGGGACGGCCCGGTTGATTTCATCGATGAGCACGATGTTGGCGAAGATCGGGCCTTGCTTGTTTTCAAACTCTTGCGTCTTTAGATTGAAAAAATCTGAACCGACAATATCTGACGGTAATAAGTCGGCTGTGAACTGAATTCTTGAAAAGTCGCCGTGGAAACTCGTCGCCAATGTCTTGGCCAACATCGTCTTTCCGGTGCCAGGTACATCTTCTAAGAGCACATGTCCGTTTGCCAAAAGCGATGTCACACACAACTCTACTACTGTTGGGTTTCCCAAATAGACTTGGTTGATTTCCTCAATCATCGTACGAATGTTCATCAAGATTTCTCTCCTTTGTAGTGTTGGATGTATTGTCTGACAGATACTTTGAAATCATGAAGTGAGCGCTCGTCGATCACGTCCAGTTCTCCATATCGTACATCGGCATAAGGTTTCACAGATTGTTCGAATCGAATGCGTGCAAACCACTCTGAGACGGTCTCGTGAGGTTTTCGTTTTTGAGTTTCGCTCAAGATGTCATTCAACTCCACGAGTAGTTTCCCAAGCTCAGTATCAGAGGCATAGAGAAAGATTGGTGTGGTATTGGTCACCGTGTTCATGTTGGCTCGAGATGATAATGGTCTCTCGTCGGCTGAAGACGGTGTCGCTTTGCGTCGCCGCTTATCCCACCAGTTCCGTACGCGCTTGTAGTACTTGAGAAATAAAATGAGCAAGAAAGCTATAACGGCCCATTTCAGGACGTCTGAAGTATCCCCTTGATCTTCGCCAGACGTCTTCTTTTCAAACCGTTCTTTTGACAAAAGATCATACCACTTCGGTATATCATTCGTATCCTCTAGATTCTCTGTTTTGTCTTTAAAGGTTGCCAACTCACCGTCGATATACCTTGGATTTCCCGACATGTCTTGTTGGGTGGGACGATCTACAATCATTCCATAAAGAGAAGTGCCTCCGATTTTAAATAAAGCGACGATGATTAAGGTCGATATGATGAAGAAATACATCTTTCTTTTCTGCATAAACCCTCCTCTTATACAAATGAAATTAAAGATATACAGCTTAACCTTAAATATCCCTTTAAATACAAAAAAATTCAATGTTTAAAAATGGGATTTTATTTTTTGATTCCAAATTAAACTTCTACCATAAATAATTCGCTTAATTTTGATTGATATCCCTTCTAAAAAGTAGAGTTTGTTTCTATATTTTTTAACACAATGATTATGGTATTATTTAATAAAATAATCACTGTATTAAAAGGAGGCTTACCATGTATACAATTGACGAGGCATTTGAAATCTTATCGAAGAACAAGCTCACAAGCCATAAGGAGACGGTCCGCAACTGGGTACGAAAAGGCGTGATCCAGGCAGAACCGCTCGAGTCGCGTAAAAAAGGCTATCGGATCAGTGAGGAGGCGCTCGAACAGTTCATCAAAGAACGGATGCCGGAAGGATGGGAGCTATATCCGGAGTCGGTGACAGGGGAAGCTCGGAATGTCGTCAAGAATGAAGAAGAGGCCTCGTATCACGTCGAAGTCGATGTAGAAGCGATTAAAGAGCGGGCCCGTGAGGAGATGTGGTACGAGCTTCTCGGCAAATTCGTCTTCGAGGACTACTTCGTCCTGAAGAAATCAGAGGTCAAGGCTGCCGTCGAGCATATGCGCTATTCAAAAGAGTTTGAAGCCGAGGTGTGGGAACGTTGCTCGAAGCACACGTGGGGTCACGCGACACCTCGAGTCCCGTACCTGCTCGATTACTTCATGTTCGAAGGAGAGCGGATTCCCTTCAACAAAGATTTCGTGGGAAGAGATGAACAGATCATCCACGCGTTGATTGAGAAAATTCGGCTTGATAAAGTGAATCGAAAACGTAAATGAACATAAAAAAAGACATTCCCTTAAAAATAGAGAATGTCTTTTTATACAATCATCATTGTTTTAATTTTTGGTTGAAATCATTCCCCGACCATTCCGTCGTTGTCGTTATCACGCATATAGGGGTAGAGCCAATGGTCGCTCATGATCGGCATCGTGAAACCGGCGTCTTTCGCTTCCTGGATTGTCACCTGACCGTTTCCATTCGTATCTACGCTCGAGACATCGCCTGTGGCCTCAGGTGTAGCTGCGGGTTCCGGTTCACTTTCTGTGAGGCCGAGTGCTGCGTTCACTTCATCCGGGTTAACGTTGTCGAAGGAATCGGTGACGACATTTCCTTTGACCGTATAGGTGTACTCATAGTGTGACGGAATATGAGTTTTCGTATCGGGATATGTGATGATCGCCTCGAAGTCGGTCGCGCCGCCGGCCTTACGGATTACATCCTCCATATAGGCCTGGTCCCCGTAGCGGTTGAGCGTGCTATCTTGTGGTGTGATGTTGTAGGCGTTCGAGACGCCCCCGAGTGAGTCGGCGATGACATGACCCTCGTCAAGCTCACTGTGTTCGACGCCTGAGACCTTCGCCTCGTCATGATAGTAGCGGCCATCCGAGGTCACATCCTCCGAATCATCATCCTGCAAGATGATCTGATCGGCGATGACACGAATCAATTGACCATGTTCGTTCGTGAACGCCCAATACTCGCGATCTCCATATCCGATATCGACGACGACGTTCGCCTCACGGTACCCGGACAAGTCCCCACCATCAACATTGATCAGTTTATAGCCGGAGAATTGATTGTTATCCGAATTTGTGACCGTTTCTTCGGCTGTTGCAGGTTCTTCTGCAGTCGTCTCCGTATTTGAGTCGTCTGTGCTCGTTTCGGTCGTCTCGACGACTTCTTCTGTTTGAGTAGCAGGCTCCTCTGCTTTCTCATTTGTAGAAGGGGTGTTTTCACTGGTACAACCGGCCATCAGCAGGATGGCCAAAGGCAAGGCTAAGTAGGTAAATTTCATTTTGTTCTCCTTATAGCATGTATATATGTAGATGAGTCAATACGATCTATGTTCAATTATATCCTCCGCATGTTTACGATGCGCCAATCCTTCACGTTTTGTTCGTCCATATGTTGAGTGACGCGTTCGATCATTCTAAATCGTTCGCGCTGACAAAAGTTGTAGGCTTCTTCCGGTAATGGCAGTTCGACCTCAATCGTGACTTTCACTTTTTTTCTTCGTTTGTTGAATCGATTCAGCAAATGATGTTCCAGCTTCGTGATGAACGCGTCGTCACCAATACCCTCTTCTGACTTCAGTACGCCGGTTATCTCAGGACTGATTCCATCAAGGTGGTGTTTGATTTCAAACGGTGTCGCATCCAAGTACTCGCAAAGGTGATCAAAGCGTAGTATCTCTGTACCGTGATATTGCTGGATCCATTCTTGAAGTCGCATAAGGAGAACCCCTTTTTAGTTCAAGTGTACCTCGTAGGGTTGTAACAAACAGTGACGAAGTCGTGTACAGCGTGTGTAAGGTGCAGCACATGAGACCTGTTCGATTTCATATTCTGTCCTTCCTTAAAAACGGACTTTGTTCTGAGCCTCCATCTCTGCCAGCTTTGCCTTTTTCACATCAGGATCAGTGGTGAACCGATAGCTGCTTCCCTCATGGATCCAGGTCTCATCAAGGATGATGCCATTCATAATGTGGCGATACGGCATGGCGGTGCATAACGTGTATCCCTTCAGATAGTGTGCAGCTTCCTGAATGGAGACACACTCCTTTACTTCTACCCCGTCTTTAAAAATCAGGACCGGTTTGTACGTCTTGTTTATTGCGATTGGTTTTCGTAAATCCATTTCTCTTACTCCTCCTATCATCACACCTTACCTATTTATGTATGTGGTCAACCGCAGGAATTAGAAGCTATTTAACAAATAGCGGATTATAATAAAGGTGTGTTGGATAATTTTACAATAATTTTAAAGTGGAGTGATAGAAGATGAATAAATTGATTAAGATTGGGAGTGCCGTTCTATTTAGTGGAGCGCTATTGGTGTCGCCATACGGAGAGGCATCTGCCGCTGCGAGCATCAAAGTCCATTACATCGATGTCGGGCAAGGAGATGCTATCTACATCAAGATGCCGAGCGGTGAGGACGTCATCATCGACGGGGGGAACAAAGGAAAGGGCGATGCGATTGTCGCCTATCTCAAGAAACAAAAAGTGGATGACATCGAAGTATTGATCTCGACGCATCCGGACGCAGATCATATCGGTGGATTGGATGAAATTTTGGATGCCTACCGTGTCGAGAACGTCTACGCGCCAAAAGTGAAGCACACGACCCAGGCCTACAAAGACTTCCTTCAAGCCGTTAAACGGGAAGGGAAGACCATCAAAACGGCACAAGCCGGCGTGAAACTACCGATCAAAGGTGTCAGTGCGAAGTTTGTGGGTCCGGTCAAAGCCTACTCGAACAGTGACTTGAACAACTGGAGTGCAGTCCTTCATGTCACGTACAAGAAGAACACGTTCTTGTTCACAGGGGACGCGGAACACGTTTCTGAGAAGGACATGATGGCGAAGAAACAGACGCTCCGAGCGGATGTCTTGAAGGTGGGTCATCACGGTGCGAAGACCTCGACAAGCAGCACGTTCCTGAACACGGTCAAACCGAAGCATGCCATCATCAGTGTCGGGAAGAATAGCTACGGACACCCGACGTCCGAAGTGGTGACGAACTTGAAACGCCAGAAGGTGAATATGCTTCGCACCGACAAGAACGGCACGGTCATCATCACGGGGAACGGTTCAAGTTATGCCGTGAAGAAATCAAAATGAAGCGACGGAGAGGGATTGTCGACCGATTTGAAGGGGATTTAGCCGTCGTCGAATTCGGAGAAGTAATGGAAGACATTCCAAAGTCACGACTTCCGAAGTCCATTCAATCGGGAGATGTACTTTGGTTTTACGAAGATGGGAGAGTCGAAGTAGACGTTGGGGAAAAGCAACGATTATCGAAAGAAATCGATGAATTGATGAATGAACTTTGGGAAGATTAAAAACGAGTATCAATTATTCACGATTATATTTTTAAAAATTACAAATCAGTATTTAATAAAGACAAATCGGCAAATAATTTTTTTCTAAATATAAAGCTCGATTGACATTGAATAAAAACTGATATAAAGTCAACAGCATAATATTCACTAGGAGGATTGTTAAGAATGATGCACGCCGGGAGATTACGCCACCACACTTTGAACAATGGCTAATTAAATATGTTCAAAGGCTCTGTTTTCATAAAACAGAGTAAATGGGAGTAGTCTGCACATTTTTATCAATCTTTGACGAAGAAACAACACACTTACAAACATAGCAGATTTACAACTTTTTTCGTCGTGTCCTTCTATTTTTGATAATGGACGCTTCTTAGTTGTAACTCATTTACTCTTGATCACAGACACCATTTTGTCTGTGATTTTTTTATGACTTCATTTAGTTAAATCTAATTAGAAAAGAGTGAAATGAAAAAAGTATTAAAAATGCATACATTTCACTTGTTTATCGCACAACATAAAAATTGGAGGTACAACTCATGAACGAACTTAAACGGCTTGCAAAAAATAAAGGATTAGATGTGTTAGAGAATAGCATTGTGGTAAATGAATCAGGTGTTGATTTTCAGGTTGCTTATGCAAAAGATACGCTTGGTAGAAAGTGGATACTAAGAATTCCTCGAAGATTAGATTCGATGAGGAGCGCCTTGAAAGAAAAGAGAGCACTAGAAATTATGGAAGAACATGTGAGTTTTCAAGTTCCAAATTGGTCAATTTTTGATGATGAACTAATTGCGTATAAGCAATTAGATGGTGTTCCAGTTGCAACAATTGATGTAGAGCAACAAGATTACGTCTGGAGTTTTGACAAAGAGAACACACCACAATCTTACTATCAGTCATTAGGTAAAGTGTTGGCAGAACTACACACATTACCACATGGACACTTCAAAGAAATCGGTATCAAAACTCTTCATGCTAAAGATTTAAACAGTTCGATGAAGATACGGATGGAGAAGGTGAGACAGAAGTATCATGTGAATTCAGAGCTATGGGAGCGTTGGCAAGAATGGTTGGCGAATGATTCGCTATGGCCATCGCATGTAGGTGTAAGCCACGGGGATTTACACCCTGGCCACATACTAATAAATAAGAATTTTGAGATCTCTGGTTTGATAGATTGGACAGAGATTAGTATTGCGGACACATCTGTGGATTTTCTATCACATCTATTACTGTTTGGTAAAGATGGTTTGACAAAGGTACTCGATGCTTACGACAATGCAGGCGGAAGAACATGGTCAAGAATGGACGAGCATATAATTGAGTTGTTAACAACCAGCGCAATAACTGTAGCAGAATTCGCAGAGATATCTGACCTACAAGATATGCGTGAAACAGCTGCTTACATGCTTGCACAAAATGTATGAGGTAAAAGCAATAGTAGCGCTCTGAAGGTGAAAGGGGTATGATTTTTTAAATCATCATACCCCAAGAATGTCATCAGAGTCTTTCGATGTTCAACAATGAAATTCTTGAAAGGAACTTTTGTTCTTCCTCTATCAACACGCCATGCCAATAGTTTTCAAGCGATTTCAGAAGTGGCTTTTCAACCTTATTGTTCTTTTCTAAATCGTGCAATGGATGCACGGTTCTTTCGGGATCAAAGTGACCGCTGATTAATGGCTGATTCGGTAAGGCGATTGTATAAGCGACAACCTGATCTTCACTGAAGTCATGATTATTGGCGATACCGAACGGTTGAAACCCGAGACCCATGCCATGAATATACATGAGCGGCTCATCGACGCGATCCACCTTCAGGTTCGTCTCGAGGGCCGCTTTTGCGTTCAGATAAGGCTCCACCTCCTCTGGGAAAACACTTTTTACGGCATGTACTTGTTCATAGAGACTGAGGTCGGCGTCTTTCCATCCCATGCGCCGGTTCAGTTGCTCAAGATATTCGAGTGGCGTCTGTTCTTTCTCTTGCTCCAAGGTGTGTACTTTTTCTAAGTGTGACTCGATGTGGTCGAGGAAGCCTGCGGACGTTTGATGGACTTCCTGCAACAGCTGCTCCTTGTCGAGGAGTTCCTTATCTTTCGTCCAACCGGCCAAGTAAGAGAGTGAGAAGTCATCCGTCGGGAAGCCGAGCTGATGCGAGACGACATAGGCGACCATCTCGGCCTGGAACTCTTTCTCGGGTGCGGTGAGCGGTTGGTCTCGTTCGAAGTTCCGCTCCTGGTTGTGCAGCTCCGCGTGGGCGAGCTCGTGGATCAGGACGCTGATGTCCTCAATCGATGTGTTCCGCGGGTTCAAGGCGATCGCATGTAGCTCTGGGTAATAACAGCCCTTCGCCGTCCCGATCTCGTCGAGCGGTTCCTCCAACAGCGTCACATTCCGGGCATCCGCGAGCGTCGTCAAGGCGTCACGGATGTCTTGTTCGTTCTCCAACCCGCCGTCCCGATGATACCGTTTGAAGATGTCCGAGACCTCGATCCCTTTCTCGCGCGCGTCGGTCTGTGTGTACTCGAACACGTGACCAATCTTGAAATACATCATCTTGCGTGACGGGACTCGCCCTTGTTTCACGCCGTCCTTGATCGACTTCGGTGCCTTGCTGAGCGGTACCCAATCATCTTTGTGTAAGGCGTACGTCACCGGGTTCGGGACGAACACCTTGATGCCACGTTCACCTTTTTGAACCTGTGCGCCTTGCTTCTCCCAGAACGGATAAGAGCCGACTGCGACTGCGCCGGGGAACTGGGATTCGATCAAGACCGCGTTCCGCATCGAGTATTGATGGAACTTGCCGAGGAACTGTAGATGTTCCCGGATTTTTTCCGGGCTCTCGAAGTAGCTGTCGATCTGTTTTCCCATTTGTTCCGTCAAGGCTTCGAGCTCGGCCTTCCGCTCTTCGTTCGTCTTCATCTTGGCCATCGTGTCAGACTCCTTCCTTCAACAAGTCGGTGACAGATTCATCACTATCCGCAAAATCGTTCAGTTCACGCTCGAGGTGTGGCGACGTTTCCGGGATGTCGAGTAACAGCCGTGTCCGCTCGAAATTGACGGGAAGCAAGACAATCTCGTCTTGCGCGATGGCGGTCAAAAGTTGGTGCTCGGAAACGGACACCGGGATGTCGTACCGTTTTCCATAGATGAGGACCGTGACAGTATCGGATTGAAGCGTCAGCAGTTGTCCCATCGTAAAGGGACGGTCAAGTGGTCGCATAAGGTTCATCCTCTCTCAAAAGTTAAAGTGTCCTTCTTCTGTTTTTGGTGCTCGATGCGTTCCTGGACGATACGTTCCGCCGTCGCGAGGAACGTCGGCTTGAACTGGTCCGTCGTCATGATGTCCTCGATGCCCTCGGTCTGCATCAGTGCCTGCAGGAGCTCTGTCAGGATTTGCCCATGACGATCAGAGCGGTTTGCGGCGAGCCGGATGCGCTCGAGTTCCGTCGATATCTGCTCGTTCACCAACTCTTCGATATGACGAGAGACCTGTGTACTGATCGAGCGGGTGAGGAACTGCATGTCCCACTGCTCGTCAGTCAGTTCTTTATGCTCGTCTGCGATATGGTCGATGACCTGACCGAGATGGCCGAAGCGTTTGTCGTCGGCGAACTCCTCCAAATACGCGACCGTCTCCGGCTTTAATCGAAGGCGGATCTGTCTCAACTCTTCCATCGTCCTCCCTCACTTTCCATATTCGATGTCCCGCTCCAGCTGTTCGAAAGCGCGTTGGTTCTTCAAATGTTCGAACTCGTCATTCATGTGCCGTTCGATCCGGTAGAGTGATTCGTTGAATATCTTTTGCTGGTTGAACGCGCGTCGGACCGGATGTTTAGGGGTTTCACTTTTCTTGAATGGCGCCTGTTTTTTCGACAAGTCGCGCATCTCAGAGAGGATGGCGTTCCCCATCCGGGTGTAGAGGTCCTGTCGTTTCGTCGTCCGATAACGCTCGGCCTTCTCCGTGTCGCCATAGCTGCGACGATGGAACAATACTTCCTGTTCAAGCCGCTCGTTGAAGGCTTGAAACTCTGATTTGAAGTGAATGTCGATATAGCGGTCGGTCAGACGGTCGAGTGATTCCCGGAGCGGCTGCATCCCGTTCATGTTGTAGCGCCACTGTCGTTTGTCTTCCGGCAACCGTTCATAGATGTCCTTGAACTGACGGACGAGGTCGGGATGCAGGACACGGTTCGGGAGCGTTTGAATCTTCCGGTTCCGTTTATGGGCGACCAACTCGTCGCGGATGAAGGCGTTCAGTTTCTCCTGTTCTTTCGTCCGGTCGGCGAGGGAATGGATGACCTTCGACTTCATCAGCTCGATCGATTTCGGTTTGCGTTTGCCGCGCTCGCGCATGTGACTCGTCTCGACGATGGCGACATGCACGTGAATGTTGTCGGTGTTGTAATGCACGGCACCGGTCCAGTAGGCATGGACCATCTTCTCTTTTTGGAGCATCGCCTCGACCGCGTTCCGCGTCGCCTGGATCAACCGTTTCTCGTCGACGAGGTCGTCGTGGAGCACACCGGTCTCTAGTAGCCAGGTGTTGTCGAACGAGATAACGTCTTGCCAGAGGATACTCCCGTTCTCTTGTGCATGCTTGAAGATGTCGCGGACGGTGCGACGTTTTTCGTCATTCAATCGGTCGTCCTCACGTGTGAACAGACCGCTCGATTTCGTCTCGTCTTCCATATAGTCGTGATATGTTTCGAACTGTTCGCGGCTATCTTTCGCGTCCGGCCGATTGATGTAGTCGAGGTATGTCGTATAACGACGCGACTTCTTTTTCGTACCCGGCACCTTAAATTTCGACTTGATAACGACGCCCGGCGTGTCACGCATCCTGCATCACCTCGTTCAACAACCGGGTCACCTCGGCGAGCTCGTCCGCACTCCGTTTCAAATGGAGCGTGTTCGCCTCGAGCTGTCGTTCGAGCCGTTCGACCTGCGTCGATTTGATGCCGTTCGCGCACCAGGAGGCGAGCAGTTCTTTCAAATATTGTTGCCGGGAGCGATTGTGTTCCTTCGCCCACTCATCGATCTGCTTCACGATGACGGGGTCGATGTCGCGGAGTAACAGATCCATCTGCCTGACCACCTTTCTAGAGGCTATATTTTGCCGACGTCTTAAAAACTGATTCAAAGAGCATAAGGGGAAACTGCTATCACTTGTCGTGATAGCCCAGGCAGAGCCTGGGGTTTCCGTGATATCACCAAAAGTCCGAAAACGGCACGAAATGTGCCAGTGAAACCAGCGATTTGGCACGAAATGTGCCACTTAAATCGATAGTTCCCGGAGCCGGACGCGCAATTTGTCGTGCTTTTCTTCGAGCGCTTGGACCGACTGTTCGAGCTTTTCAAGTTCTAGTGTGAGCTCGTCACGCTTCCGGCCGAGGTCGAAGATCTCGTTCTCCTGTTCGACCTGTTCGTCGAGCGAGAGGTAGGGGAGTTCTCCTTCGAGCTCCTCTTTGTCACGGTCGAGTCGCTTGATCTGTTGCCGCTGCGCCTCGACCGATTGTTGCGCCGTTTCCACCTGTCGTTCGGTCTCCGCGAGCTCATCCTCGACGAATAGTCTCGTGAAAGTTGTCTCGTCAGATGAGGTATGGTTCGCCTGTTCGATGGTCCGGCGGTCGGCATAGAGGGATGTCAAAAGACTGTTCTCTCGTTCCTCGGGTGTGAGTGCGTCGATTGATTGTGACTCATCCAATCCGTAGATTCGGACGGCGAGCTGGTCGAAGTCGTTCGGCACGTCCTTCAATTCGAGCACGTACTGATTGTTCCGTTCATACAGCGATGTGACTTCCTTCTCGGAATCAGGACGTGCCTTATAGACGTAGCGGAAGAGATGATCGTTCGTGTTACCTGGTGCTTCATCGAGTGAGAGTCGAACGCGCATTGTCTTCGTCTTCGTATCGTAACTAGACGCGTGGAGCGTCACGGTCTCCCCGTTCGGGAGTCGGATTGCCTCGTTGATCGGCGTCTCATTGACCGGTGCCTCTTCAGCAAAGAAGAACGACGAAGTACCGAAAAAGAGGAAGCCGATGACAAAGAATACGCCGAGTCCGAGGTAGAACCGGGAGACGTTCTGGGTGAGACGCCGTCGCGTTTGTCGTCGCATCTAGATCCCTCCTTCCGGTGTCAGATCTTCCATTTCGGTGACGACCAAACGTCCTTCGATAGACTCGAACGTCAGGGCCAACAGTTCTTGCGTCGTCTCTTCATAACCCGTCTCGGTGATCAACATGTCTTGTTCGAATCGTACGAGGCAATCTTCTCCGGAGACAGAAGGGAACACCTCGATGTCGCGGACGGTCGTCTCGAACGTGCCGACGTCGCTGCCGTCAGCGGCAAAGAGCGTGGCCGCGAGTTCTTCCGACATGACGTCCTTCGCCTGTCGTTTCTGGGTGGTGTAACTGTCTTTCGTGACGGTGAAGGCGTACTCGACGAAGCGCGTCGCGCGTGTCGTCAGCTCCTCCATTCGTTCCGTCTCTGTCGATGTGACGACTGGTTCAGTGTCTGACGACGACTCTCCGGAGGCTGCCGATTCAGAGTGAGTGACGCTCTCATTTTCTGTCTCACTCGCGGCTGAAGTACTCGTGACAGCCATCACTTGTTGATAGAAAAAGACGTTCGCTGCGATCGAAATCAGGAGCAGTACCCCGAACAGATACGCGAGGTGACGTGCGGTGAAGTTCATTCTTCCTCCTCCTTTTCATACATGCATGACTTATAATCCGAAGACCGGGGCGGGATCGATATGACCGGACCATTCAGCCGTCTTGATCTCGAAGTGCAGATGGTTCCCGCTCGATCGGCCGGTCGTGCCGCAGTACCCGAGCGCTTGCCCAGCGTCGATCTGTTGACCCGTTTGGACGCCAAGACGACTCAGGTGCGCATACGCCGTAATGTAATTGTCGTGCTGGACCTGGACGAGATTGCCGTATGGTCCGCGGTTCCCGCTATAGATGACGGTGCCGCTCTTGACCGCGTGGATCGTGTCGGACGGGGTGCAACTGAAGTCGATACCGGTGTGGTTGTCCCGTTGTCCGAAGACGACGCGCCACCCGAAACGCGATGTCACGTTGAGCGGGATGGCGAGCGGAGAACGTAACCCCGACAACAGTTCTTTCGTGATAATCCCATCGGCGACGGCGACCGGCGCGAGGTATTTCAACACCGCGTCGACGTATTCGATGTCCCCGTAACAGGCGCCGTGCTGGACCGCACTCGGGCGATGACAACGATAGATACCGGTGTGTTTCACGCGTTGGTACATCATTTGGGAGAACGAGATGGCGAGCTCTTTCGAGTACCGTCCTCCGTTCTGTTGCACATAGTCAATAAAGCCGCCGCCGAAGTTGTAACTCTGTAGCGTGAGCTGCACGTCACGGTTCGCCCGTTCGAAGACGGAGGCGAAATGTTCGACGCCGTAGACGATGCTCTCCTCGGGGGAGGTGATGCATCCAATGCGTCCACACTTCGATTCGCTCGCCTGCATCGGGTCGTTCCCGCGTCCGCCGCTCTCCTGCATCATGAGCGCGAGTACGAGGTTCGTTTGTTCGGCCAGTCCGTGCTTCGACAGTTCCGATTCGACCAAGGCTCGATATTGGAGCACCTGGTCGCTCACTTGAAGACCGCCCGCCGTGTCGAACGTGACGTCGGTCGGTAGTTCGTTCTGGACACCTGTGAGCGTGTCGAGGATGCCGACGACGAGGATGACAAGGAACAAGACGAGTGCCGCGATGCCGAGCAGGATGAGTCGCCACTTGAGCGTCGCGAGCTGCCATTTCGCTGTGATGGCGAAGCGCGCCGTCCGTTTCGCGGCCTCCCACATCAGGCACCTCCACCGAACAAGGCGAGCTCCTCGGGTGCGACGTCGACGTCAAAGATGAGGTTCTGCACGCCCGAGATGCTGAGGACGACGCGTCCGGTCTCGAGCGAGGGGATGATGCGCATCTCGGAATTTGAGAGTTGGCCATCAAACACCGTCTGGATGATCGGGATGCTCTCCGCGTCCTGCTCGCCGATAATCTTGTATTGCGTCAATTGGAAGAGCGACTTGACGTTCTCGGCGTTCTCGGACTTCGATCCGGCCGGCACGAAGTCGGTGATCAAGTGCGACACGAAGAAGATGCCGCCGAAATACTTGCGCGCCTCGCGCATACAACGTTGCAGATACAGGATGGCCGGTTGGGCGATGTCGCGCGTGTTGATCAAGTGGTGCGCCTCGTCGATGACGATGAGGTACTTGCATGCCTCCTCGGTCCGGAGCACACCCTGGTTATAGGCTTTCAGTTGACTCGAGCCGTTGGCAATCATCCCGTCCCACAGCATGTTCATGAGCGAGAACACCTGCGCCTGGAATACCTCGTCCCTGAGGCTCGTCAGGTTTCTTAGCGGGAACGAGACGATGAGTTCCTCGTCGAACCGGTCGATCGAGGAGTGTCCGTCGAAGATGTTTCCATAGTTGTGGACGAGGTTCGTGACGGCGAGCTCGATGTTTTCGAGACGCCGCACCCGGTTCGGACTGATCGCTTCTTTGATCGAGGTGCGTGTGTCGTCCGTGTAGAGCTCGCGACGCACGAGTTTTAAGAAGTCGGAGAACGCCGGGTACCGGTTCGCCGGGTGTGTCGTGATGGGAAGCACGCCCTGTTCGTCCCAGAGTCCGTGCCGGACGTAAAGATCCCGGAGCAGGATTTCGAACTCGTTCGTCTCTTCCTGCGTCGCCGCCGGGTTGATGTAGTGATAGAACACGGCCATCTTTGACAGGTGCTGCATGAACGAGAGTGCCTCGTTGGCACTGCCGTCGTTATTCGTCACCGTCTTATAGACATGGAGCGGATTGATGAGCCCGGCTGACCCGTCGAGCGCGATCTCTTTCCCGCCGAGCTGACGCACGAGGTCGGAGAACTCGCCCGTGACGTCGAGGATGCGGATTTTGTTGCCCTTGATTGCCTGGTCGAGCACCGTCTTCTTGAGGAGCGTCGACTTGCCGGACCCCATCTTGCCGATCATGAGCGCGTTATAGAACTTGCGCTGTTTGTCCTTGTGGAACAGGTCGAAGATGATGCTGCCGTTTGTGTCGGTCGTCCCGTAATACGTCCCGGTCGCGTCCTGGAGCGACGTGAAATGGAACGGATAACCACCGGCGATGGAGAGGGAAGGGATCTCTTTCCCACGGCGTCGGTTCGGGAGCTTTTGTTGTTGGTCATAGCTCGTGAACAGGCTCTGCCACTCCCATTCCTGTTCGTTCAGGAAAATTGTCGAACGGAAGTTTCGGGCCTCGAGCTCTTCCATCACTTCCTGCACCTTCACCTCGAGCGTGTCGAGTGTCTTCGCCTTTACATAGAGGCGTAGGTGCAGATATTTCATCGTCTCGCCCTGGGTGATCTGTTCGTAGAGCTCGTTCAGCTCCTTATACGTCTCCCGGGCGTCGATGCGGTCGATGTTGTCCTTCGCGTTCTCGAAGCGTGTATTTTGTTCGGCCATCGACTTGTTGATGGTCTGGATGATCTCACGCTTGTCGGCCGTCCCGATGTCGAGCGTCGTCAGAACGCCTGGCATGTTCAAGATCGGTTCGAGCCAGTAGTCATAGACGAGCGACTGATATTTATAGACATGAAGACAGGACAGGTAACCGTCCCCGAGCCGGACGAAGTTGGCGTCGAACTTAATACCACCCTGCGGCTGGATTTTGGCGATGACGTCGGGGTTATAGCCTTTCTTGATTTTGACGATCTCCGGGTCCTGTTGTTTGGATAACTTGTCACGCAGGCGCTGCCACATGCGCGTCACTCCTTTCTTTAGGTGTCGAGTTGCGGTTTCGTGTTCGGGTTGTTCAGCTGATAGAGCACATGGACCTTCTGGTCGAGCGTCAGCTCGCGCATCGGGTTCGAGCGCCGGAGCAGTTTATAGAGGTGCGTCTTTCGCTCCCGTAGCGTCCGCTCGTCGTCGGCATAAAAAAAGAGGAGATAATCGCGATTGGTGCGATGCTCCTCGAGATACTCTAGCTCCTGCTTCTTTTTCAGTAGGAAGGGCAGGTAGGCCGGTGTCTGATTTTGTCGAATCTGTCGTTCGATGCTGATCTTCTGCCGTTCGAGATTGAGCGGCGTGTTCAGCGGCACGACCTTGAGCGGATGTGCGTACGCCTGGAGTAGATAGGCGAGCGAGAACACATCATGGTCCTTTTCCTCCTCGTTCAAGGAGTAGATGTCCTTTGAGGTGAGTTGGACCATGTCGAGATAGGTCCCGTCGCGCATCTCGAACGCCTCGGTCCCGGTGACGTCGACGACCGGCATCAGTTCGGCGACCGTCGGTTTGACGACGACCTTGTCCTTGACCTTCCGTTTCTCGACCACGTCCTGTTCGTCGAGCCAGGTGCCCGTGCGTCTAGGTCCCTGTAGCGTATCTTCAATGAAAGCCATCTCAATCACGTCCTTTCGTCTGCGCGTCGAGCGCGAGATAGGTGTCTTTTCGTTTGATGAGCGCGTAATAGAGCGCGTGGACCATCCGCTTCTGCGGGTTCGTCGCCGGACGGAGCACCATGAACAGCCCGAAGACGACGAGGAAGACCGTGAACGGGATGTGCAGTGCCGACGGGATGAACGGGAGCGTCACGAGGCGGAGCACGATGAGCCCGACGAGGAACAGGAAGTCATGCAGATAGAGCATCTTGTTGATCTTCAGTTCGGTCGTGACCTCGTTCGGGATCCGGTATTTGCGCATGGGTCATCACTCCTTCTTCTTGATGTTGTCAGGTTTAGGCGACGAAGTCGGATAAATCCGTCGTGACTCTTCATGGTGCTGGCTATGACGGTACGTCTGATTCTCACGCACCTGTTCGATGACCTCGGTCTCGACGTCGAGCACGTCGTCCTGATGGATGGTCCGTCGGGCGCGTCCTTGGCGTTTCTCTGTTGCCGTATCACTCGAGTCCATCGCAGATGACGAAGACGAGGATGAATCGTTTGAATGTGGTGCCTCATGAGGTGACGGTGACGTCGCGTCGTTTCGGCCTACCGATTCATTGTGACGGTGGTCTGGTCCAGATGCGGCATCAATGGACCCGGTAACCGGTTCGATAGTCGACGAAGTAGGGATTGGAGATTGACCAAAACTTAAATGGTCGTGAATCGACTCCGGTCTTTGCGTCTCCGATAATGTTGTTTGATGGTCGGAGCCACGTTCGGTATTTGATTCAGGGTTCGTCGCATGAATCGATTCGGGAGACGTGCGGCCCGACGCTTCGTTCACGTGTGGAGAACCGTTCACTTCACGCTCTGATTTTTGACCGTTATTTGGTTGCACAACGTCCTTCGGAATTGCCGGTTTGTCTTGGTCATGTTGAGTACGACTTGCGGTTTGATTCGTCTGAGCAACATCATCTGGATCGGTTTGTCTCTCGGCGTCCATCCGTTGTGAAGCTTGGGTCGCCACACTAAGCGGCGAATCATTTTGTGGCATGGCATTCGAATCCATTCGAGCCGTCGCAGCCTCATGGAGCGATGGCATCTTCTGTGCTCCTTGTGTGGAATGCGCGACCTTCGAGACCGCGTGGGCACCAGCCGAGGTCACGCCTTTCCCGGAGGCATAGGCGCCGAGGGCGACACCCCAGCCCCGTTTGAGCCCCGCATCGATTCCGAATAGCCGCTCGACCATATTCGGCCCATCAATCAACGCGACCGAGAAGGCGATGAGGGCGATCAGATAGGCGAACCCGTCCAACGTCTCCGCGAGATAGGCGGTCCCGATCGTGTACAGCTTGATGGAGACGAAAATCAGGATGATCACGAGGAACGTGTTCAAAATGCTCTGGATGACCTTCTTCGTCTTTTGACCACTGTGCAGGTCGGCCGGTGCGACGAGGATCGCCAAGACATAGTTGAAGGCGAGCTCGAACGACAGGCGCGCCAGTTTGTAGGCGATTGAGAACAGCGTGAAGCCCATGATTCCGAGCGTCACGAAGATGGTTAACCAGTTCGGCTGATAGCGGTAGTAATACTGGTTGTTCCACTCGACGCCACCTTGATCGAGTTTACCGAGCTTGTCTCTTTTCCGTTCCATAGAATATAGGAATCGGCCAATTTGTTTCCGGTTGCCGATAAGTCATAGTTGTTCTTGTCGAAAATTTCATTGATTCGGATATTATCAATCAACTCAGTCGGAATGGCATTTAATGATTCACCGGTAGCAGCATCAAAATTCTTCGAATCGTGCTCAATCAAATCATGTACATTTCGTTTTAAGATACTCTCAGATAATGAGGCTTCTCCGTCATAAAGCGAATCTGTTCCGATTTCTGCGATTGCTTCATCAGAGAACTCCTGAATTCGGCTCATAGTTGGTGAAAGTAAACCTAAGATCAATAGTGTGATGAACAGGTTGATCAAAAAACTCTCACGTTCAAATTTCTTTTGGAAAATCAACAAGTACCCAGTGAACAAGAAGCTTCCTGCTAAAAGAACATACAAAAAAGGCTGAATCGTAAGAACGAATTCAACCACTTGGTCATTATTGAAGAATGTATTGGTTAATAGGATTTGATTCGTGATTGATTCAAGGCCGTCAATCAAGACTGATAGTCCTCTGACAAGAATCCATCCCATTGAGCGTAGTGCGTCATTGACCATACTACTTATTTGGAGTACGTCTTCGTATTCCTGTAATTTGGTGATTAAATCGGAATCAGCCATTGAAAGGCCCCCAATCTACTGAGTCCTAGTAAAGAAGTCCGCTAATTGTTGTTCGTAAGTGTCCGCCGTCAACATTCCAACATTGATTTCATCTGTGACGTTTCCATCTTGAATGGAGTATAGAACGGCACCTTTTAGTTCGTCAGTGTATTCAAAGTTACCACGATCGACAAGTGTCTCGCCATCTGGCTGAAAAGTATTATAGAGCGTGACTTGTTGGCTCTTTTCGTTTGCTACCTCTTTTACGAATTCGACGAACTCTTCGAATTCACCATCTTCTTCTTTTACAATCAGCAAATAATCATCCTCTTCGGCTGTCATGACCTTCTCAACGTGTTCAATATCACGTTGAACTAAAGACTCATTGGAATTTGAGCAAGCTCCAAGTAAAAACAAGCTGATTCCTAAAGTACCCGCAAGTAGTTTCCTCATAACGTTTACCCCTCCGTCAGACGATTTTCCCCTTCAATAGATCCGCGACTTTTAAATTGACGCGGAAGTCGAACTTATCTATTAGTGTAACAGTTTTCGGGGTGTCTGAGGTGTCGTCCTGATAGATGGTCAGAAAGCCGTCGGTCGTCTGAATGTTGAGCACGTCGCCCCGTTCGAGGCGGACGCGCTGCGTCTCGATGATCCTCGCGACGACACGCAATTCGTTCTGGATTCGCTTCTCTCTCGCACTCTCGGCCATGGGTTCGGCCTCCTCTCTACGGTGTACCTTGCTTCAGTTTCTCGAGTCGCTTCGCAATCATCGTGCTCAAAAAGCTCTTCTGGCTGTCGGTAACGTCGTAAACTCCTAGGTTCAGGTTCGTCTCGAACTCAGGGAGGGACATCCCACCGATGTCATGTCCTTCGAACATCGAGCGGAGGATGCTGTCCTGCAGCACATCTCGTACCGTCAAGGACTTAGACTTATCTTCCTGATTCGATGGAGCGTTGATTTCCGTCTCGTCCTCTTTCTTCGCAAAACGGATACGAATCTGTTCGAAGTCGAGACCGGCGTGACGGCATGGGATGTCGATGTCATGCAGGGAGCGGTCCGTGTCGAAGTCGTCCGTCAGGTATTCATAACGGTACTTCATCGCCGTCTTGCCGCTCAAAAAGATGGGATACGACTGGATACGCCGCTTCTTCGTGTCCTGACGCTTGATGACACGGATGATGAGCATCTCGCCTTCCTTAAGCCCCATGACCTCGGTCGCTGTCATGAGCCGGCGGCCGTCCACATTCTCCGTCTTCGATTTTTTGAGCGAGAACGTCTGACCGGACCGCGATTTCGTGACGATGGTCGCCTCACCGAGCTTCTTCGAGATTAGTTCGGCGGTCGACTCGTCCGCGGTCAACAGATAGTGTGTGTTCCCGCAGTTGCCGTCAATCGTCTTCCAATCCTCACCGTATAGGTTCTCGAGCTGAGAGTAGGCCTGGATCACGAGGTTGAAGCGCATGTTGCGCCCGAGACAGACCGTGATGATGTTGGCCATACCCTCGATTGGTGGCATGTTCCCGAACTCATCGAGTAAAAAGACGACCTGCCGCTCGCATTTTCCTTTTTTCGTCTGCGAGGCGACCCGTGCGAGCGCCGTGTATACCTGTTTGATGTAGAGCGACGCGATGACATTGAACGTCGGGTCATAGTCCGGGACGATGAGGAACACCGCCACGGGACGCATCTGGTGCATCACCTCGCGAATCTGGATCGTCCCGTCGATGAAGTAGTGGAACCGTCCGCTTCCCGAGTCGTGTGCTTCCAACTGAATCTTCGAGGTGCTTGAGTCAGTCGAGATTTGAACGGCGTCTCCGGTTCTAAGTGACGACGCGTGGTACACGATGAAGCTGCCATCGTCATCGGTCGTGAGCGCATGGGTCGTCCCATCAGGGAACATGAACGTGAGACGTGTCAATGGCTCGCTCCGCCCGCTGATCCAGCGGTTGAATCCGATGCGTCGCATATCGAGTGAGTTCATCGACGTCAGCTTCCCGGTCCCGTTCAACGTGAAGATACCGAGTTTTGCGTTCGTATTCGCCAGGATACTTGCCCGTGTCTGGCCACCGGAGAAGTGGAGCGTCGCGAACTGGAGGCGGGCCGGGTGGTTCTCCGGGAACTGCTGAAAGAACTCGTCGAGTGCGGAGATCTCCTGCCCTTGTCGCGTCACGACCGTTCGTGACCCTAAGTCCGAGAGCATGAGCGCGACGTTATACATGTTGATCTTCTCCGGCGTGTCTTTCGCCTCCTCACAGAGCCCAAGGATGAGCGCCGTACACAGGTCAATCGACGAGTTGGCCCAGAATGGGTCCCGTGCCTTCGGGTCATGGTACAACATGAACGCGACCGAGCGCGCATATTGTTGGGCAAGCGAATAGTTCTCCTCGAGGAATGCGTCAATCGTCAGTTGCAACAGATTGTACGACATTGATTGGAGCGGGTTCATCAGGTTCAACACCTCGACCTGATAGCCGCGTTGCTCGAGCGTCTCCTTCGAGGCGGCGAAGAGCTCACCTTTCGGGTCGTTGATGATCAGGCTCGCCTGCTCACGCGCCCGGCTGTACAGGTCGATTGTCGAGAAGACGAACGTCTCGCCCTTCCCGGATCGGGTTGTGCCGATGACCAGGTTGTTGACGGGCGAGTCATCGATGAACAGCTCGTTCTTGACCCGTCCGACGGGGACACCGCCCAATCCGTCATAGCGCTTCTTTCGGTCCGGGACGCGACGGTACTGTTGCTTCAGTTCATCGAATGAGGTGAAGCGGGCGCTCCCTTTCTGATCTTTCCGCAGGTCCCGGAAGTTCAGCCATACCTTGCCGAACACGACCAATCCGATGAACAGACTGAACGCGATCAGTCCGATCAAGACGGTCGAAGAAGGAAGACTCACCTCCAAGAACAGGGAGGGGGAGAGCGTCGGAATCGTCGCCCCGGCCAACAGTCCGTCTTGTACGATTGGGGTCATGATTTGTCGAATGATGTTGTAGACCCCGTTCAGTAGATAAAAAATCCCGACCGGCAACACCAACAGGCAGAACAGGACGGGGAAAACTAGACGTATCGGGAATCGTAGTGATCGGGACGGAGTTCTCAATTATTTCACCTACCTTAATTTGAATAAAGAATCGTTTCCAGGTTAACTTCTTCAGTAGCGATAGCGGCTTGAATCTTCTCACGGGCCGAAGTGTCCTTGCTAGAGGTCTTCTTCAATTTTTCGTTCAGTTCGTCGATAGTGGCCGTAATGTCTTGGTATTTATCAATCTTTACTTGTACAGCAGGGTCGTTTGTTTTGGACGCCCACTCATTCGCGGACTCGATGTCCCCGAGGTAGAGATAGGCGGTCACTTTCGAGGAGACGCGGGGAGCGGTCCACTCCACGTCATCCGTCTTGGCCACGGTCTCATGATCCCGTTCCAGTGTGGCGATATCGAACGCCCCTTCATCGGTCGGATGTGACGCTTGGAACTTCTGGAGCCGTTCCAATTTTTCCTTATCGGATAACTCGAGCCCGGCCAGTTTCGTTTCAATCAGGATGGGGTCATCCGTGAGCTCGAGCGCCTTCTGGTCTGCGCCTTCTGCGAGATAGAGATCGATAAGCAGGGCATCCTCTTCCTCGGACCGGTCTTTCCGTTCCAGTAAATTGATGAGCGAAGATTCCTCACCTTGGAGCGCCTGTTCGTAAGCATCCAGCCATGTCTGTTCTACACCGGTCACCTGTTCGGCGTGTGCCTCCTTGTCGATGAACCATTGCGCGGCAGTGAACAGGGAGGTAAATAGGATTCCGACCGTGGCCGCCCCGTAGATGAGGCGGCGTTGCAGCCGGGTCAGGCGTGACTGATAGGTCGACGACACGATCGGGTTCGATTTGGCGGACTGGAGCTTATAGTCATCCGGTGTCTCTGTTTCGATCTCGTCGAGGAGCCACATCTTCTTCGCGTTATCCTCCTTATTTGTCCGGATCCGTTGTACCCGGTCCTTGACCTGATGGTACAGGTTCGGATAGGTGCCTTCAGTTCCGAACGTGAACGCCCCCCGATAGAGCAGTTCGTCTTTCTGGTCGAAGAGCCGGAAGTCACCGGAACAGCTCGTCCCTTCCTCGCTAAGGGCCTGATGCAGGTCATGGGTCGCGACGACCGCCTCGGCGAAGGTGAACCGCTCATAGTTCGGGATCCGTGTGTCCGGCAAGTCGGTAAATCGTACAAACAGCATCTCGTTCCTCCTCTCATTTCAAGCAACAAAAAAAGCCTTCCGATTGGAACGCTGCGCGCGTGTGCATTAGAATTTGATGTTCTGGTCGACCATCTCGGCGAGCGTGAACGCGCCCATGACGATGATCAGGCCGACGGCGCCCCCGACGAGCCAACCGACCGCCTTCGAGCGGCCACGATCCCCACCGAATATGAAATAGAAGCCCCCGATGGCGAAGGCGATGGCCGCGGCGATGACGGCGAGTCCCTGGAAGAACTGAAGCAAGCTGAGCCCTGTCTCATTGAGTCCCATGTCGTTCCCCTCCTTAGTCCTGGTGCGCCGGTGACTTGAAGCTGAGCTTCGCCTCGAGCGCCTCCAAAATGAGTTCCTGGTTGTCCTGGATGACCTGTTGATGTTGCTCGTCGAGCCATTCCTCGTAGTCCTTCCCACGGATGCGTAAGAGTTTCTCGGCGAAGCTACGATTCTGTTTCTGTTCTTTTGATGCCACCGTACACACTTCCTTCCCTTGATCTCGTGATGTGCAGCAGCACATCATTAAGGACAGTCGGATTCGGTGCGGTGGGTTTCTAGCCGTTCACCCACGAACTCCGCTCCTCGTGGAATCGAAGGAGCTGTACAGGGTTTTTCGATGACCCGGAACGCTGTGGTGACCTTGTGGCGAGTTTTAGGCGACTCTCGCCGAACCATCTGTGCGTAGATCCCGCCCACCCGGTCACTGGTGAGGGACACGCCGGTATGTGATTGGAGGAGACCATCCTTAAGGATGTGCTGCTGCGTCGATGTCGGCTACTGGCGGATTCTTTTCCGCTTCTTGACATGGATGAGCTCGTCATCCGGGTTCTTGCGCTTGGCGAGCACGTGGGCGTCACAGACGACCGTTCGGATTCGATAGTAGAGTTGCGTCAGCTGGACCGCCTCGCCGCTCGCCTTTTCAATCCCGATGAAACCGTGCAGTTCATACGTCTTCCCATCGAACGTACGGACCGAGTCGGCCTGTGGCAACTCCTTCAGGTCGAACCGGCGTCGCTCGAGCTTGGTGACGGAACGCTTCGCCCCGTATCCGAAGTCGATGGCGTCCCACGGGACCGTCGCGAGCGTGTGTCCGAACGCACGGGCCAGGTGATCGATGTCCGCGATCGACGGCACTGAACGATTCTGTTCATATTGGCTGATAGCGGGCTGTGAGATCTCTCCGAATGTCTTCTCTGATAGTTCGACCTGTGACCAGCCCGAGAGCCGGCGGTTCTCCTTCAACCACTCTCCAAATCGATACATAAGCCTTCCCCTTTCTGTAAACCAGAGCGGCGACCAAACAGATGTTTCCTTTTGTTGGTTCCAATATAACAGGGTTAAACCTAAAAATCATCAGTTTTCTGATATGTCAGAAATTTTACAGTTGACGATTCTTGTCGAATCCGCTCTATACAAGGGATAAAGAGCAACAGTAACTCAATATTTTTGGTTTTGTCGCACAATTGTAAAAAAATAATGCTTTAAGTATAGAAAATAATGATAATTATTTTGATTTCAAGAGATTGTGGTAGGGTAGAGGAATAGAAGGATTCGTAAAGAATAATGATGAAGAGAGTACTTTGATCGTGGGGTGAGCAAGTGGAATTGAACGAGGCAATCATCGAGCGGATGAAGGAGCTCGCGGCGGAACGGAATATGACCATCCATCAAGTTATTCAAAAAGGTGGGTTGAATCAAGCAACAATTTCAGAATTGATGAGTGGACGCACAAAGCATCCAAAAGTGAGTACAATACAAAAATTTTGTAACGGGTTAGAGGTATCTTTAAACGATTTTTTCAACTCAGATAAGTTTAATTAAGTAAAAAATTATTGATTCGCTATCCCTTCCTATAGAAATCGAAGATGAGAAGGGGAAATAGGTTGAGCACAAGTTTGATATCTTAGAGGTGAATTACTAAATAGCATTGCTTAGTAAAAAATAAAATGGGCTGACTTCATTCGTGCCGAGTATGAAAGTTCGATAGCAAAAAGAAGTAAAGAGAATGTCCATTCTCATTACTTCTTTTTGCTTGCATATAATCAAGGGGTGCCAAGCTCCCAAGTCCATCCGTTACCTACTTCATAGAGAGTTAACTCTTTCCCATTAACTTCTTGTTTTGTTCCCTGGATAATTGTTTTATCAGAGATATCATCCTCGTCTTCGACAATAAATGAATCAGATGTCCCATCATAATAAGCATTGATGCCTGAAAGCCTTAGTGCATCCATGACTTTTTTCACTTCATCAATCTCGAATAGAGGAACTTCCCATCCATTCCACTTTCTCTTAGTCCAATAACCTTCAAACTCCTGACTCAATGAATCGATATAAAACAATCGTTTTTCCATGTTACGCCTCCTCAAATGTTTATATAATCCTCTATCTAACTCAAAGTATAACAGATCAAACTTTTTCTATTTGTATACATGTATACAAACGCAGTAAAATTTGTTACGTTGAAATCACAAATAGAAGAAGGAGGCACCAAAATGAACAATCAGCTTGATCTCTCACAGCAAGAAGCGATTGTTGTGACGTTTGGAAACTTTAAAGGAGGCACGGGAAAGACGACCAATAGCACGATGCTCGCTTACGCGTTGGCCAAAAAAGGCTATCGTGTGTTGCTCTGTGACCAAGATCCGCAGGCGAATGCGACTACCTTGTTCTTGAAGACGAAAGCTGCACGAGAAGATGATTACATAACCTCGAGAAAACATTGATGGCAGCAATGCAAGAAGGCGATTTAAGTAGCATCGTAACAGAAGTCACGGACAATCTGTTCCTACTACCCTCTTTCAGTGATTTCGCACAGTACCCGAAGTTTCTTGAGAAGAAGTTTGAGAAAGAAGTGGATCGCGTAACGTATCTGTCTACTTTGCTTGAACCTCTGAAGAGTGAGTTCGATTTCATTTTTGTGGACGTTCCTCCCACTATCTCCATCTATACTGACTCCGCTCTCTATGCCTCTGATTTCGTAGTTGTCGTACTTCAGACACAGGAACGAAGCTTGCAGGGCGCCGAGGTATTCACACAGTACCTGCAGACATTGCTGGATGACTATCATGCTGATTTTGATATTCTCGGAATCCTGCCGGTTCTTCTTAAAAATGGTGCGGCAGTAGATATAGCAACGCTTGAGAATGCCAAGAACGTATTTGGTTCTCATAACCTTTTTGAAGGCGTGATCAAAAACATGGAGCGGTTGAAACGCTATGACATCACTGGGATTGTCGAGGAAGATATGCATGACAAACGTGTCATGGAGACATATGCGAAAGTCGCAGAGGAGTTCTTACACCGTCTCGAAGCAGAAATGAATTACGTGGAACAGGGGTGAATAATATGTCAGATTTGATTCAAAAACCAGCGAAAAAGCGGTTGCTGGACCGTAAAGGTGCAGTGGCGCCACAACAAACATATAAAGCAGAAGTGTCTGAAGACAAAACAGTGGAATCGAAATCTACTGCTCAGAAAGAAACCTCAAACAAACGATCAGCTAAGAACTCCGTCAATATGGGTTCAAGCACTGTTCGTGTATCAAACCTTACAAAAAATAAATTGTCAGCGTTAGTGACAATGGGCAAAGCTGATTCGGCAGATGCGATTATTTCCGCAATGATTGACGAGTACCTTGAGCTCTTTTCATCTAATGAAAGAAAAGAGTATGAGTTGATTCGAGATGTTTTGATGATGAAACAGAAAAAATAAAAGTAAAGCAGCTCCCTGTATAAATATAACAGTGGACTGCTTTACTTTTTTTGTTTGAAGGTTAACAACCAGGAGTGATATGACGAGTTTAATTTAAGACAGAAAAATCTACATCAAGTATTAATTTATCTAGTGGTCTACTATTTGTTATACAAAATTGATATATCTGTTTTAATAAGTTATCCTGTGCGGAATCTAAATACTCTAACACATATTCTCCATCATAAACCAAACCATCTAAATCAATTAGTTTTTTACCTGCCAATATTTTTATTTCTCTTTCGAATTCAACATCATTCAAACTAAGATCGCTTTGTACGACAAAAGGATTGAATATAAGGTTTGTGGATGCAAATCCATCATACTCTACTGTATGTAATGCAGTAGCTAAAAAACGTCTAGTACGCTCTTTCTCCAGACTACTAAGTAAACTAGCTAATTTTTCTAAATCATCCTGAACTTCTTCTTTTTGATCAAATTCCACATTGCAATAATTCATAAAAGATTCGGCTGTAAAAGGAGTCTCATCTCTACTTTCGTACTTCTCATACTTATTCTTATAAACTTGTAGCGCCGGAGTTATTTCTTTAGCGATATAGTCATGTACTAAAACTAATTTTTCAGTATCTAATGCATCTATAATAAGAATCAAATCAAGCAAATCTAAGATAATTATTTGATATTCATTTCCCTTGATTTTTTGGTCTGAAAAGTAGATGTTAAAATCTCCTTTTGAGAAAGCGTAGGGATCAGTTTTATAAGGTTTGTAGTGTTTTTCGCCGACGATAAAGTGATATAAAACGTCATATTTTTTGTATAATTTTTCTTCTTCAAATTTCCTTATGGTATACCATAACTTACTCTTACTTCCGGTAGTAGTTATTTGTACAGATTTCCGAAGTTTATCATCCTGTAAATCAATAGCTGCGGCATTTTTTTTATCCACATGCTCTGAGCGTTTAAAATTCGAATCGCATATTATATTAAATAGTCCATTAAAAAAAGGTTCACATGCTTTGTTGATGTTATGTAGACCCAATTTATTCGAACTGAATTTAATATAATATTGAAGTAACGATAATCTTTTCATAATTTCTTCCACGTATTCTAATCTTTTTATCATTCTTCATTTCCTCCATTAGTATTAGATATT
>NZ_QSGS01000016.1 GCF_003467445.1 Exiguobacterium sp. AM39-5BH | reverse complement strand
AAACAGATTAAAGGCAAGGAAAAAAGGCGATCGTCCCGACACAAGTCGGGCCAATCGCCTTTTTCACGTTCTCACGCTCGATAGAGCGGGGGTTTTTCAGTGCCCTCGCTTCCTGCGACAGGTTTTTTGAATTAGTTGACGTCCAACCACTTGAAGCTAGCGTCAGCTCCGAACGGATGGCGGTACATGTTTTGAATGTTAGAACGCTCTAGGTAAGCCTCACCTTTTTGGTAGATTGGGGCGATGGCGAAGTCATCCTCGAGCAAGATGCGTTCTGCTTCTTGCATCGCTTCCCAACGTTTCATTTGATCGGCTTCTTGTTTTGCGCCTTGAATCAATTTATCATACTCTTCGTTCGAGTAAGCCATCCGGTTGAACGGACCGTCTGTTACCCACATATCGAGGTAAGTCATCGGGTCTTGATAGTCAGGGCCCCAGCCGGCAGCCGAAATATCATACTCGCCTTTACCTTCGAGTTCAAGGAAGTTTTTGAACGGTTGTTGCTTAATGTTAAGCGTGAGACCAGGAAGGTTCTTCTCGAGCTCACCTTTGATGTACTCGTTGACTTTCTTGAATGCCTCTTCGTCACGTGAGAGGAACTCCAGTTCGACCGTTTTGACACCAAGTTCAGAAAGACCTTTCTCCCATGCGGCTTTTGCCTCGTCGACGTTATAGTTTTGAAGATCTGGGTATTTCTCACGGAAGTCAGCACCGTCTTCTGTGAATGTGAAGTCTTTGGCGACGATATAGTTCGCTGGTTGCGAGCCATCCGTCAAGATGACATCCGTCACGCCTTGCTTATCGAAGCCTTTTGCAAGGGCCTCACGAATATTCACATTTTGGAGTGCTTCATTCTTTTGGTTGAAGCGAAGGAAGTTGATTCGTGCGTCGGCACGAGTTTTAAACTCTTCCGTGTCTTGGAATTGTGGAACAAATTCGGAAGACAAGAGCGTGTAATCAACTTCGCCCGATTCGAACAAGTTGACGCCGGTCGCGACTTCTTTGACGACCTTGACGTTGATCGTCTCCATCTTGACGTTTTCAGCATCCCAATACTCGGGGTTCTTCTTATACACCCAGCCTGTGTTATCTTGCCAGCTATCTAATACATAAGGACCGTTGTAAAGCGTCTTGTCGACGGCTGTTGCGAACGACTCGCCTTGTTCTTCGACAAACTCTTGTTTTTGCGGCATGTACGTTGGGAACCCTGTCAAGCTAAGGAAATAAGGGGCAGGTGCTTCCAATTGAACCTCGAGTGTCTTCTCATCGACTGCTTTTACACCGAGCGAATCGAGGTCTTCTTCACCAGCAAGGATTTTATTGGCATTTTTCAAGTCTTGGAGGATGTACGCATATTCCGCCCCTGTTTCAGGATTGAGGGCGCGTTTCCAGGAGTAGACGAAATCTTCGGCTGTGACCGGTGAACCGTCTGACCATTTTGCGTCACGCAACTTGAAGGTGTATGTAAGCCCATCTTCTGAAATTTCTACGTCTTCAGCAATTCCCGGTACCGGTTGGTTGTTCTCATCTAGACGATACAGACCTTCGAAGACGTTATTCGTCACGATGATCGATGTCGAGTCCGTCGTGAGCGTCGGATCGAGCTGTGGCAAGTCTGTCGCTGAGACGAGTGTGATTTCCTTTTTAGCATCACTTGAAGAAGCCCCTTTAGAAGAGTCTGTCGTTTCTTCTCCGCTGCCACACGCTGCTGTCGCAAGCAAAGCGATACCCGATAAAGCTAACCATTTTTTATTGCGCATTGTGTAACCTCCCGAAAATTCTGATTGTTTCGAATATATTGCAATTAAACTACAAACCATATGAATGCGCAATAAAATTTTTTAAATTATTCGAAAATATAAACAATGATAAAATCCCTATCTAAACACCCTTAGTTTCAGTAAAATAAGGAAATCAACGAATAACTATACATTATATATGTATAGTTATTCGTGCAAATACATTTTTACGGAGGGTTTTAATGAGGACACAATCAGCCGGAATTGGCTTTTTTGGGCTTGCTGCCATGGTCGTCGGAACGATGATTGGCGGAGGCGCATTTAATTTACCGGGAGCGATGGCGCAAGGTGCCGGGGTCGGTTCGGTGTTAATCGGATGGACGATTACAGGAATCGGCATGATCATGCTCGCGTTTGTGTTTCAATTTTTAGCAAACGCGCGGCCCGAACTCGAAGGCGGGATTTATGCCTATGCGAAAGAAGGGTTTGGAAAGTTTGTCGGATTTAACAGTGGTTGGGGGTACTGGATGTCGGCTTGGATTGGGACGGTGGCGAACATTACTCTAATCTTCAGCACGCTCAGTTATTTCTTTCCAATCTTTTCATCGGAACATCGGTCGTTCCGATTAATCATGAGTGCGGTCGTCATTTGGGGGCTGTTCTGGATTATTTCTCGAGGGATGAGAGAAGCGACATTGCTCAATATCGTCACGACGATTGCCAAGCTCGTTCCCATCTTTTTATTCATTGTCCTCATTTTGTTCGCTTTCCGAATCGATACGTTTCAAATCGACTTTTGGGGTGAATCTGGTTTCAGTTGGTCACATGTCTTCCCACAGGTAAAGTCGACGATGCTCGTGACACTTTGGGCGTTTGTCGGGATTGAAGGAGCGGTCGTCTTGTCGTCCCGGGCCCGTCATAAACGGGATGTCGGACGGGCAACCGTGATCGGTCTCGTTGGAACGCTCGTCATTTACATGCTGATTTCGATTTTGTCGTTCGGAGTGATGACCCAAGAACAACTCGCTTCCCTCTCGGAGCCATCGATGGCATACGTGCTCGAGACGGTCGTCGGTCCGGTCGGTGCGACTATTATTAACATCGGTCTCCTCGTCTCGCTCTCAGGTGCCTTGCTCGGGTGGACGATTCTCGCAACGGAAATTTCGTACGTCGCAAGTCGTGACGGCGTGTTCCCGAAGCTCTTTAATCGACTCAATCGAAACGACACACCGGTGAGCGCTCTGTTCATCACGCAAGCGTTCACGCAGCTTGTCACGATTGTTGCGCTTTTCTCAGAGCAGACGTATTTGGTGCTCTCAAGCATCGCCGGTATCGCAGCGCTCGTACCGTACTTGTTTTCCGCCTTATTCGGTTGGAAAGAGGCACGACGGACGGGGGCACGTTCGATGCTCGTCGTGTCTGGGATTGCCACGGTGTACGCCACCTGGCTCCTTTATGCGTCGGGTGTCGAATATATGCTCATTGCCATGATTCTTTACGCTCCAGGTGTATTCGTCTTTATGTTGGTCGAACGCGAGCAGGGACGTCCGTTTTTAAGTCGCGTGCAATATATGATTGCCCTCGTGATTCTTTTGGCGGCCATGTACGGCGTCTATGGATTATGGACGTCAACGGTCAGCCTATAATGAAAAGTCATCGCATGTCGTGAGACGCGATGACTTTTTTTAATGGTTGTCCGTCAATAAGCGAACGACTTCAATTGGAGGGAGCGGCTTGGCATATAAGAAACCTTGGAATGAATCACAATCGGTTTGTTTCAAGTGATCGAGCATCTCCTGGTCCTCGACGCCTTCTGCCACCACATGAAGATGCAGACTCTTACCGAGGTGAACGATGACATCGAGCAAATGAGACTTCGACGTCAACCAATCATCGAGAAAGACTTTGTCAATTTTTAATTCGTCCACCGGAAATGACTTCAAATATTGGAGTGAAGAGAAGCCTGTCCCGAAGTCATCGATGGATAGACGATAGTCGAGGCGCTTAATTTGATCCATTCGGGCGATAATCTCGTCAGTCTGTTGCATGACGAGACTCTCCGTAATCTCAAGAATGATATCAGACGGATTTAAGTTGAGCTGCTGCTTAATATTGCGGAGCGTATTAATGAAGCTGTCGCTCCGGAATTGGTTCGGTGAAATGTTGACGGCCATCGACAGCGGATAATCGACGAGTTGTTGCCAAGCCTTCAACTGTTTGGCGGCCTCAAGGATAACCCAGTTGTTGATCGGAACGATGAGTGCCATCTCCTCGGCAAGCGGGATGAACTCTGAAGGTGGAATTTGCCCAAGCTCATCATGATGCCAACGAAGTAGGGCCTCAAAACCGATGAGGGCATCTGTCTTCAATTCAAACTTCGGTTGATACTCTAAATAAAAATGTTTTTCCTCGAGCGCTTGATAGAGCGCTTTTTCGATATGGATTTGCCGGGAGAACGCATTGTCCATATCTTTCGTGATAAATTGAATTGTCCCGACGCCGATACGTTTGCCCTTGAATAGAGCGCTCTCGGCACGCGTATATAGTTCTTCTAATGAAGATGTGGCAGATGGATAAAAGACGCACCCGATAGAAATCGATACCATGATGGAGTGATGATAAATCCGGAACGGGCGTTGAAGTTCGTGCTGAAGTTGACGCAACAGCTGGAACACTTCTTCTTTCGATTCTTCAAAGAAAATCAATCCGAACAAACCGCCAGACGGATGGAACATGACACTCGTCTCTGGCATGAACTGCACGGCCCGCTTCTTGATTTGAAGGAGCAACTCATTGCCGACGCGGGAGCCGAACGATTCATTAATAATTTTGAACCGGTCGATGTCAAATAAAGCGACATGCACCAAGCCATCGCCTTGATCGATGTCTGTCAACACATGGGCGTACTGACGGAGCCAGCCTTTCTTGTTCAAGAGTCCGGTCAAATCGTTATGGTACGCGAGGTAATTGACCTCTTGCTCGAGCCGTTTTTTATCCGAGACGTCGAAGCCGAAGGCGGTATACTGCACGACGTCGCCTTCTTCGCTCAAAATCGGAACGACCGTCAAGTTGAGCCAGCACACGTCCTGGGCATGGCGATCCGAATGAACGGGCATCTCCCCATTCCAGATACGGTCAGTCGTAAGTGCTTGAAGCACGTCCTCGGCAAGCGGGTTATTCTCGAATGACGGATGGATGAGCTCGAACCAATTACGACCAATGAATCGATGATTGGGTGCACCAATCAAACCGCACAACAACGGATTGATTTCCGTGATTTCTCCATACGCATTTGTAGCCAAATAATACGTCGACTGTTCAATCATCGCTTGAAAATGATGAAGTAAATTGAATTGTTCCGTGCTGATGAGTGGCCCGAAACCTTTTGGAAGAAACGCCAGGAAATAGCCCGTATAGTCGTTGATGGAAAAAGACTGCAGATAGGCCGTCGCATAAACGACTGATCCGTTTTTATGTTTGAACGGGGTCATCGCCGTCGTCGAGAACGGATATTGAAGGAGCATCGGTGACCAGGATTCAAGCGCATCCTTTAAGTGTTGGACAACAGGGAGCGGATGGTGAAGTACCTCATCTCGTTCCCATCCGAACAGCGTTTCCGCATATTCGTTCCAAAGCAGGACGTGGCCATCGAGATTGATGTAACAGCATGGGACAGATAGAGCATCGATAAACTCGTCAATCGGCAAATCACGCAATGAAGCCACATCATTTCCTCCAATCTAACTCAAGTGAATCATATTCTACGTTCAGTGTACCTTATTTTCCCAAACCGAGAAATGGGCAAGTTGGTCGTTGTCAAAAGAAACACGCTCATCATATACTGAAAGTGTAAGATAGTTTTTTGATAAGGGGGAAATCAAATGTCAAAGACACAAGAAGTCATTGAATTGACAGAGAAATTCGGGGCGCACAACTACCATCCACTTCCAATCGTTATCTCGGAAGCGAAAGGAATTTGGGTGACGGACCCAGAGGGAAACCGCTACATGGACATGTTGAGTGCATATTCGGCTGTTAACCAGGGCCATTGTCATCCGAAAATCATCCAAGCGCTAAAAGACCAAGCAGATAAAATTACGCTGACGTCACGCGCGTTTTACAATGATCAGCTCGGTCTTTTCTACAAAAAAGTGGCAGCGCTTACAAACAAAGACATGGTGCTACCGATGAACACGGGTGCAGAAGCTGTGGAAACGGCGGTAAAAGCATCACGGCGTTGGGCGTATGAAGTAAAACAAATTCCAGGACAGGCGGAAATCATCGTTTGCTCTGGCAACTTCCATGGACGAACGATGGCAGCGGTGTCGATGTCGACAGAAGCGGAATATCAGCGCGGATTTGGACCGCTCCTTCCAGGATTCAAAGTCGTGCCATACGGTGACATTGAAGCCTTTGAGGCGGCCATTACTGAAAATACAGCAGCGTTTATTGTCGAACCGATTCAAGGCGAAGCTGGGATCATCATTCCACCGACGGGTTATTTAAAACGGGCGAGTGAGCTATGCCGTCAGCATAACGTTTTATTCGTAGCAGACGAGATTCAATCGGGTCTTGGTCGTTCGGGCAAGTGGTTCGCCATCGAGTGGGAAGATGTCGAACCGGATATGTATATTCTCGGAAAAGCGCTCGGGGGCGGCGTATTCCCGGTTTCATGCGTCGCAGCCAATGAAGATGTGCTGAGCGTATTCAATCCAGGCTCACACGGGTCGACGTTCGGGGGAAATCCGCTCGCGGCAGCCGTATCGATTGCATCGCTTGAAGTGCTTGAAGAAGAACAATTGCCAGCTCGTTCACTCGAACTCGGGACATATTTCATGGAACGTTTAAAATCGATTGACAATCCGCTCATCCAAGACGTGCGTGGACGCGGTCTGTTCATTGGGATTGAATTGACGGAAGCAGCCCGTCCTTATTGTGAGGCGCTCAAAGAACGCGGGCTGCTATGTAAAGAGACGCATGAGACGGTGATCCGGTTGGCACCACCGCTCGTCATCACGAAAGAGGAGCTCGATGAGGCGTTCGAGGCCATCACGGCCGTATTCGCCCCGGCAGCTATTTCGTGATCAGACACCGCCTGGTATAATGACTACAGACTGAACACCTGTCTCGCGACATCTCGCGGCAGGTGTTTTTTTAAAGGGAGGCATGGCGATGCTATATGTATATGTCGGTTTAGCAGGAGCGTTAGGTGCCTTGGTGCGGTATGGGGTTGGGACAGGGATTGAGACGTTTTGGGTCGGCATGTTTCCGCTCGGAACGCTACTCATCAATTTATCGGGTAGTTTCGCGCTCGGTTGGCTGACCCACTTCCTGTTTCGGTCCGGCCGTCTATCCCCAGTCGTCGTTACCGTGGTCGGGACGGGGTTCATTGGCTCGTTCACGACGTTCTCGACATTCAGTGTGGAGACCATCGAGTTGCTAGAGTCTGGCGCACTCAGCATGGCCTTACTGTATGTGACGCTCAGTCTTGTTCTCGGTCTGCTCAGCTCGTGGCTTGGGTTTTGGTTCGGACGGCGTCGGTTCAAACAGTTCAGGCGAGAAGAGGTGGCGCGATGACGATCGCCATCATTACGCTGGGGGCGTTCTTTGGAGCGATGGCACGGTTTGGCATTGGTCAGCTCGTCAAAACATGGACGACATCTATGTTCCCGTGGGCGACGCTGTTCGTCAATGTGAGTGGGTCGTTTTGTCTCGGCTATTTATATGCGTCGAGTGCCGGCCCGTCGCTCATGCTCGGACTCGGTGTCGGCTTTCTCGGTTCGTTCACGACGTTCTCGACGTTCAAGCTCGAAGTGATGCGGTTCGTCGCCAAAGACTGGCTTCGTTTCGGGATGTATTTGCTTGCGACCTATGTACTTGGTCTGCTGGCGGCCTATCTCGGTTATCATCTGCCATGACAAATCCCTCGGAACACGTTTCCGAGGGATTGTTTTATTCGCTAAGTTGTAGTTTTTCAGCACAAGATGGGCACGTATTCTCGTAAGACTCGCACTGCTCATCCATCTGTTTCCCGCACTCTTGACACGTCTTGTCCGGTAACTTCCGATAAAATTCGACGGAAGATTCAAGTCGGCTTGCCCATTCATTCATTGTAACTGCCCCCTTTATTTAAGTAACATAGCTGTTATGTTATTTTGATTGTATTATAACAGAGGGTGATAAGTCAACAATAATATATAACAGATTTATAAATCGGATTTTGTTAGAATGAGAGTATAGAAAATGAGGTGAGATGGATGAAAGCACCCCAATGCGAAACGATTGCCATTCAGAATGAGGATGTCGGGGTATTACAACAAGCGTTGACCGATTTGGACGCGACGCGGGTCAGTCGATTATTCAAAGCGTTCGCCGATCCGACCCGACTTAAAGTGCTCTACGTGCTCACGCTCGAAGCGGAACTGTGCGTCTGTGACGTGGCGGCCGTGATTAAACATTCGAATGCCACGGCGTCCCATCACTTACGGACATTGCTCGAGCAAGGACTCGTCAAATATCGAAAGGATGGAAAAGTCGTTTATTATTCGCTCGACGATGACCACGTCCGGTTGCTCGTCGAGATTGCGATGGCCCATAGCGCCGAGCAAGATGAGAGTGAATCAGACACGTGAGGCTGACTGGGATTCCAGTCGGCTTTTTTTCCGGTTGTAATTGTGAGGCGACCGCGTTACGATATATTCAAATGAATGTTTGAATATAAAAGGGGCGAAATTAAGATGAAACGAGATGTATTGCCCGTCGAAGGGATTACATGTACGAACTGTGCTGCCAAAATCGAGAAGCGTGTCGGAGAAGAAGAGGCTGTCGCCGCTTGTAAAATCGACTTTGCGACGAGTCGAATGATGATTGACTGGAACGAGTCGGGTGATCACACGGCGACGCTGCGTTCGATTGAGGAAACGATGGGACGAATCGAGCCAGGCGCCCATTTTGTGAGAGATGAGGCGGAAAAGCCGATGTCGAATCGTTTATTATGGCGCTTTGGAGTAGCGTTTATACTCTTGCTCGCTGGCCTTTATACCGATTTGCTCGTGATTTACGGGATTGCTTACGCGTTAGCAGGCTATGACGTCTTGTACGCTGCAGTTCGGAATGTCTGGCATCGGGAATGGTTTGACGAGAAATTTTTAATGACGATTGCGACGGTTGGTGCGATTGCGATTTCGGAGTATCCGGAAGCGGTCGCCGTCATGCTGTTTTATCAACTCGGCGAGTATTTCCAAGCAAAAGCGGTCCACGCCTCACGCCGGTCGATTCAATCGCTATTGAATTTGAAACCGACACGCGCACGCGTTTTTGTTGAGGGGCGAGAAGTTGAGCAACGACCTGAGGACGTAACGGTCGGCTCCGTCATCATTGTGCGGGCTGGTGAACAAGTGCCGATGGATGGTCAGGTGTTACAAGGGGACAGCTCACTGGATACGGCTTCTCTGACAGGAGAGTCGTTGCCGCGCCAAGTCGGGCCTGGTGAAGACGTATTGGCCGGCATGATCAACCTCGAGGGACGGCTCGAAGTTTGGGTCGAGCGACCGGCCGCGGAGTCGAGTCTTCAAAAAATGATTGTCCTCGTTGAACAGGCGAGCATGAACAAGGCGAAGACGGAACAGATGATCACACGATTAGCCAAAGTGTACACGCCGATCGTCGTCGTTTTAGCGGCTGTGGTCGCGTTTGTCCCGCCATTGTTTGTCGGAAATTTGGAGGAGTGGGTGTACCGGGCTTTAATCTTCCTCGTCATTAGTTGTCCGTGTGCCTTAGTGATTTCAATTCCGCTCGGTTATTTCGGTGGAATTGGTGCTGGCTCGCGGCGTGGCATTTTAGTGAAAGGCGGCGAGTATTTGGACGTCCTCGCCGAAGTTGAGACGGTTATCTTTGATAAGACCGGAACGCTCACGACGGGACGTTTTGAAGTGACGGATATCGCGACGAACGGAGAATTGACGAAGGACGAGTTGCTCCAACTTGCGTCCCGAGTCGAGATGGCTTCGACGCATCCGCTTGCAAAAGCAATCGTCGAGCAGGCCGGTCCGGTCGCGCCGTTCGCAACAATCCAAGAAGAGGCGGGTTACGGACTGATGGCTATAGACGGTGAACACCGCATTTACGTCGGTAGTGCCCGCTATATGAAAAAATTGGGCTACTCGATCCCGAAGGAGACGTCGGGGACAATTGTGCATGTCGTGAAAAATGATCGCTGGCTCGGACGAATCGAGTTGAGGGACGAAGTGAAGGCGGATGCGGAACAGACGATTCGTGCGTTGAAACAATACGGATATCGGACAGTCATGCTGACGGGTGATCGGCAAGAGGTCGCGAATGCCGTCGGTTCAGCGATTGGCATCGATGAAGTGTACAGCGAGTTGCTTCCACATCAAAAAGTAACGGAAGTCGAGCGGTTGGCAACAACCGGCAAGGTCGCTTTTGTCGGTGATGGCTTGAACGATGCGGCGGCGCTTGCGCGTGCTGATGTCGGACTCGTGATGGGTGGTGTCGGTAGTGATACTGCGGTCGCAGCAGCTGATCTTGTTCTCATGAATGATGCCCCACACGATGTTGTGGCGGCGATTGATTTGAGCAAAAAGACACGACGGATTGTCTGGCAAAACATTACGTTCGCGTTCGGGATGAAGGCGCTCTTCCTCTTACTCGGCGTATTCGGACTCGCCTCGATGTGGGAAGCCGTGTTTGCCGATGTCGGGGTCGCCTTACTCGCTATCGGAAATGCCGCCCGATTGATTCACGCCAAATAAAAAACCTCGAGCATGCTCGAGGCTGGGAACCGACTCACTGGGGTCGGTTCTTTTTGCGTGTTTTGAAAATCAAAAATAAAATGACGATAATCGCAGCGCTAAGGAGGATGGCGATGGACGTGAGCGCTTGCATCAGCTCATCGATTTGATTCTCCGTCGCAATCAATTGTTTGCGGATGTCGTCATACTGCATCTTTTTTAAGGCACGCAAATCTTCGAGAATCGTTTGACGTTGATCAGTCATCGTTTCAGCGAGGTCGGTCGCGGCTTCGACATCGCCTCGTTTATACAGGACAAGCACCTGCTCGGCCCCTGTTTCCCAAATCCCATCACGGTGGAGTAAATCGATAAGCGAACTCGGAGTTGAAGGGTTATCGATAATTGACATCTTTAACTCTTTTGCTCGTTGGGACATACTATAATACGATTCTAAAAAACGCCGATCTTCATAAGCGAGAAGACCACGGATGGCGTTGGCTCGTTCGATATTGAAATACATAATCTCCTCAATCGCGTCATACGAGTCGAGACGTTGATTATGAATCGATTCGACTTGTCGCGTCGTGTCACTAAGTTGGAAAGCGAAACTAGCGACAACGAGGATGGATAAGACGGATAACGAGATCAGTAAGGTCAGCCATTTTCGTTGGGACATGGTGATCCCTCCCTCTATATATAAACCATCGTACAATACTTCATGATTTCATCGCAAAATATTTTTTTGGAAAAGGAAAAAATCGGGTAAAGGTATAAAATATATAGTAATGCGTTTCTTGATATCGTTTACAATGATAAAGGAACGATTTTATTTATAAGGAGAATATACATGCCAGACTACTCTTCGTTAATCAAGCTGTACCACGTCTTGAAAGAAAAACGAACGAACATACAGTATGAGATCCCGACCTTGTGGAACCGACTGCAATTCTCGTCAGAACCTGTACGTGATGGTGTGGAACGGGTCAATCCATATGATTTCTTGATTGAAACGATTGAAAAAGCGATTCTTCCGCATGCGGTCGATGGACGAGAGTATAGCCAATCCATCGCCCAGGCAGACGGTTATCTTCAGACCGGTGGCGATTGGATTAAGCGAGCTTCGGTTTATTCGATGCAAGTGCGAACTTCGACATCGTGGGATCATGACGGATCCGGGTATGTGGAGATGGAGAACTCGATCGGCATGAAAGATACAGGAACGTTCGTCAAAACGCTCGCGTTGATTCCACATCTCCTTTACATGGGAATCGATACATTGTTTTTATTACCGATTTCACAACACAGCCATAAAAATAAAAAAGGCGAATTTGGCTCTCCTTATGCCGTACAAGACTTCTTTGGAATCGATGAAGAATTGAAAGAGACGTTGACCGGAGAAGGACTGACGGTCGAAGAAGAATTTGCCGCGTTCGTTGAGGCCTGTCACATGGTGGGGATTCGCGTCGTCATCGATGTCATCCCGCGAACGTGCGCCCGCGACAACCGTCTCATCCTTGAAAATCCGGAATGGTTTTATTGGATCCCAGTGTCCGAACTCGACTACTACCATCCGCCTCACGTGCCCGGGATTGGAGAGAATGTGAAGCCTGAACACGCTTTCTTGCCGATGATTTACGGCTCGGAAGACGTCTGGGCACACTTACGTCGTTTCTCGATGGCACCGAACCTTGTCGATGCGGACAAGTGGGAGAAGGTGAAGGCGTACTTGTTCGAGCATCCGGAAGAGAATTTACTCGTCGTCATTGAGCGCGAATTCGGCTTGACGACCGCACCAGCCTTCTCTGATTGTATCAATGACCCGCAGCCACCGTGGTCAGATGTGACGTATTTCCGTCTCTTCTTGGACCATCCGACGGCTGCCGCTCCTTACGTGAGCGAAGCGACTTGGCACCGTATATCTTGTTTGACTCGATTAAATCAAATCAATTTCGAGGCGATCAAATCAATGAGCCGCTGTGGGCGATGCTCGCCGATATCATTCCGCACTATCAGCGTGAATATGGAATTGATGGGGCTCGCATCGACATGGGGCACGCCTTGCCTGTCGATTTGGCGCAGCAGATTCTCCAACACCCACGCGCGCTTGATGCCAACTTTAGCTTCATCGCTGAAGAATTGATTGAAATCGGTGCGTGGGCGGCGAAAGAAGCGGGCTATAACATGATTATCGGGTACGGGTTCTATAAAGAGCCACGCTTTGATACACATGAGACGCACCAATTCGTATACGACTCACGCTTCTTGCCGTTACCGGTCTTCGCGGCCGGAGAGACGGCAGACACGCGCCGTGTGGCGACACGAGACGGGGGACGACAAGCGAGTCGTTTGCTTACTGTCTTGAACGGGTTTATGCCGAACGGTGTGCCGATGACGAACTCGGGACTCGAACTGTATGAGACACAACCGATGAACACAGGGCTCGATTGTCGGCCAGAAGAGGCGTATCAACTTTTCCCGACCGACCCATACTTCGGGAAGCTCGCCTTCTTCGATGCGTATCAGTTCCACTGGGATCACCCAGCGCGAGACGAGATGATCGAACTGATGCATCAAGTGGCCGAGGTGCGTCGTCGCTGGTTGGACGTCCTCGTCAACCCAAGTCACTTCGAACCGCTCACCATGGCACATATGGATGCCCCGTTCATCGGCCTCGCTTGGTTGCGTCCGGATACGAACGAGACGCTTCTCGTCGTGGCCAATACGGATATGCAACACCCGTTGCAAGGGAAGGTCCCGCTCGATGGGATTCGTCGCCGTAACTGGAACGCGAGTCGCTTCGCCGAAATGGTATACTCACCGAACTCATGGCCGTATGCCGAGCATTCGTTCGATGAGAATTGGGATCTTTGGGTTGATTTAAAACCGGGAGAAGTGAAAATTTATGAGATGAAATAATCAAATGCCCCGAACCGGTCACCGGTTCGGGGCATGTTTGTCACATCGTCTGCTTCATGTAGTAGATGACAAATTCATCGAGCGGCATCGGCTTCGCATAGCGATAACCTTGCATCGAATCACAGCCGATTTTTCGTAAGAAGTTTTCCTGATACTCGGTTTCGACACCTTCAGCGACAAGTGCCATTCCCAGTTGACGAGCCATCGCGACGATGGTTGCGGTAACCGTCTGATACTCACGATTTTCCTCAAGTTGCATCGTGAACTCACGTGGGATTTTCAACTCATCGATCGGGTAACGGACGAGGTAGGCGAGTGAACTATAGCCGGTCCCGAAGTCATCGATCGACAGTTTGATGCCAAGTGCCTTTAACTCGAGAATCCGGGTCAACACGCGGTCGGATTGATGGGCCGCAACCGTCTCGGTCAACTCAAAGTTGAGACGAGCGGGCTCGATTGGGAAACGTTCGAATAAACTCGTCAAATACTCGATTAAGTGCTCATCGAACAGTTGGCGGACGGATAGATTGACCGACAATTTTGGTAGATCGATGTCGCCTTGCTCGAACGCGTACATCAATTGGAATGTCTCATGAATCATCCAGCGGCCGAGATCATGGATATGCCCCGTCTCTTCGGCAATCGGAATGAACTGGCTTGGCGGGATGAAGACGCCGTCCCGTTGCCAACGCATGAGCGCCTCGGCCCCGATGATGGCTTTCATCGAAGCGTCAACTTGAGGCTGAAGATAAAGCGAGATCTCGCCTTTTTCAAGGGCGGTATCGAGCCCTTCCATCAACAGTTTGCGTTCTTCTTTATGCGTCCGTAATTCAGGCGCGAACATGATGGTCTCATTGCGTCCCTTTTCCTTCGCCTTGTACATGGCAAGGTCGGCGTTTGACAGCAGATGTTTAAGCGTCGATCCGTGTTCGGGATAGCGGACGATGCCGATAGACGCATGAATCTCGACGAGCGTCCCGCCCATAAAGTACGGTGGGCGGTAGACGAAGCGTCGTAACCGTTCGACCAGGATTTCATCGTCACCATGTTCAGCGACAACGATGAATTCGTCACCGCCGAGACGTCCCGCATACTCGTTGGGCAACAAGGCGCCCCGTAGACGTTTACCGATGTGCTGAAGCAACTCGTCACCCATGTGATGCCCAAACTGGTCATTGATTTCCTTGAAACCGTCGAGGTCGGAGAACATGAGCGAGAACGGGCGACCGTCGAAAATAAGTCGTTCAATCTGTTCTTGCAGCGCATAGCGATTATGAAGCCCGGTCAAGCTGTCATGGTTGGCTTGATAGTAAATTTGTTCTTGCTGGACAATCATTTGAGTGATGTCTTTGACGATTGCATAAATTCCTTCAACTTCGCCATCGATGATCATCGGAATATTCATTAATTGCCAGACCCGTTTTGAGCCATCTTCGGTCACGACATCGACGTCGATTGTTCGCGGCCGTCCGTTGGTCAAATCATGCAGAACGGTCGCATAAGCAGTCCGATCTTTTTGTTCGATGATATCTAAAATATTCGATCCGATGAGCGTCTCCGTATCATGACCGAGGACCGAGCTGCCGGCTTCGTTGACGGACAATACTTCGCCATGGAGGTCGAACAAGAAGATCGGCTCGGCATGATAGGCGAACAAGGAGCGGTACTGTTGCTCTCGGAGTTCCAATTCATGTGCTTTTGTGGTCACCGCGACTTCAAGGTCAGTATTAACAGTATGTAAGCGGTGGCTAATCAAAGCGTTCTGTTTGGAGACGACAAACTGGCGAATGAGAAGCAACAGGACGGCGTTCGCTGTCATCGAATCGAGCACCGAAGTGCCGAGCAAACGGTCCGAAGCGAGCATGAACAGCATGACGATTGTGCTATAAATGACATAATCGAGCACGGAGTCATGGACAAGCGCTTCCTCGGTCGATTCATCGAACACATAGCTGATGGAAATAACAAAAATGCTACTCACTTGAAACAAGTTCACCAAATCATGTCCAATTCCGTTGAAAACGAACAGTTGGTTTACGATTGATGTGGTCGTGAAACCAAGTACACCCATCAATAACAGCAAACGAAAGCTCTGACCTGCCGAAGTAATGCGGTTCAAATACAGGAAACCAAGCATCATATAGAGGCTGATCAAACCATCTGTTCTTCAAACCCATTCAAGTTGTTCGTATAGGTTCTACCCCCGTTCAAATAAATGAACAGATGCAACGCGCCAATCAACAGAAAACTGAACAAAGCGAAAATATCGAATGTGCGCAGTTTCAACGTTCGAATCTCGATCGATTGTGTGATGATGATGAGCGACATGATCAAATAAAAGAAATTTTGTATGACCGGCACGTGGTCGATCCCTGCCAGGGCGAAGCTTTGAGTAACCAAATAGGCGATGAAACAGATGTTGCCGGCACTGATCAATACATGAATGTAGCGACGCATTCCGCGATTTTGAAACACGGCCGTCGCGCTGAAGATGGTCGCGATGAGTGTGACCGCTATGAAGTAGACGAACAAACTTGTCTCCCTTAATGGATAAGGGGTGAACAGAATCAATAAAAGTCCGAGAAAAAAGGTCCCGACGAGCAATGCGGGGACTGTTTGGCGCAAGGAGTGATTTGACAACTCATGCACCTCCTTCTGTATATGTCTAAGAGATTCACCATTATTATCGGATTGTTGGTACATTCGTTACACAAAAAATCGACAACAACCTGTTGTCGATTAAAGTGTATACGAATGTTCTTTGAAATTCCCGACGACCGAGTCGATTTCAGAGACGGTGATGAACGCTTCTGAATCAATCTCGGAGACGATTTGACGCAGTTTTGGAATCTCGTTATTCTGGACGACGACATACAACATCTTCTTCGAGTCGTTCGAGTAACCGCCGGTCGCGTCCATAATCGTGACGCCGCGTTTGAGATTCTGCTTGATAACGAGGTTAATCTCATCAGCTTTTTTACAGATAATAAAGCACTGTTTTTGTGCCGAGAAAAACCGATGAATCGTCAACAGTGTCCGCGATCGGACAAAACTGAGGACGAGTGCGTACATGACTGCTTTAATGCCGAACGTGATGAATACGAGAACATAGACGATAATATCTTGTGTCAAAAAGATTTTCGGAAGGGACAAGTTTCGATTTTTCGTATAAATCACTTTCCCAAGAATATCTAATCCTCCGGTCGAAGCGCCGGCGAACAATAGCAAGGCGAGTCCGAGCCCAGAGACGATTCCGCCGAACACCGAGGCGACGAGCGGGTCATCGAGCGGGGTCGGTGGGATGAGCACGGGTAGCGTGTCGATCAAGATGGATGACAAGACGACGACAATCCCGGTCATAAGGATAAACCGTTTTCCGAGATATTTAATCCCGATGATGAAGAGTGGGATGTTCAAGACGAGTTGCGTGAATCCAATCGGCGTGTTGAACAATTCATTGACGATCAACGTGATCCCGACGATGCCCCCTGTCCCGATTTCATTTGGTTTGAGCAGTAGTCCGACAAAAATCGATTGTAAAATCGTTCCGGCGATGATGAACAAGGTCGTCTCGACGGCGATCCGTTTTCTAGTTTTTGCGTACATAGATCATGGCTAGGCGCCATACGCCCCCTTTGAAGTGAACTCATTCAAGCGTACTCCGACGATGTCGGAATTTCAAGGGACGATTGATTACAATTCGTTATGGAAGCGGTCGATATCGCTCGCGAGTTGTTCGTGGACATAATCAATCACTTGAGCGTCATCGAATAAGCCGAGTGGGGCGTCGTCCGGAATCGCATCGAATGGGGATACGAAGTATAAGACGGCCGCAACGAGGGCATGCCGTTTGTCCGGCTGCATTTCGAACTGGTCGTTATAGACGGCTCTCAACATGTTGAGTAACTGTTTCATTTGAAAGTAGAGCGTGAGTTCTTCTTCCCGTTCGATGTTGCTAATCTCGCTTGACGCGACGTCGACCGTCACTTTCGCTAAAGCGAGTTCGCCATGGACCAAGAGATCCCCTAATTTTTCTTTGTCGCGATAGTCCTCGGTGGCGCTCGTCAAAAAGTGTGTGTACGTGTTTTTCCAATCTGACATGTATATTCCTCCTTCTGTCTTCCCCTACTAATATGCCCGTTTTTGCGATTTGGTTGCAACTTTTCCGAAAATTTAAGAAAATAGAAATAAGTGAAAAGGAGGAATTGTACATATGTCTACTGTAACCATGCCGACCGAGGCAGAATTTGCCCGCTACGCTGAGCTTGCCGTCAAAAAAGGCGTCAACATTCAGCCGGGCCAACAGCTCGAAGTTCGCGCTGATTTAAGTCAAGCACCGCTCGTCCGTCAAATCGTGAAAGCAGCTTACGCGGCTGGCGCGAAACAAGTATATGTCAACTGGAGCGACGAAGAGACGACGAAAATCCGTTACTTCAACGCCCCGGCCGATGCCTTTAAAGAGTATCCAGAATGGCTCAAAGCCCGCTTTGAACAACTGGCCGAAGAGAAGACGGCGTTCCTATCGATCGTCAGCGACGACCCGGACGCACTGAATGGCGTCGAGTCGTCGCGCATCGCGGACTCGAACCGTGCTGCCGGCGTGGCGCTCGCCAAGTGGCGCAAGTACGTCATGAGCGATAACGTCAGTTGGTCTATCGTGGCTGGCGCTTCAGAAGCGTGGGCGAAAAAAGTCTTCCCAGACCGTGAAGACGCTGTGCCCGCCCTTTGGAAAGCGATTTTCGAAGCGACGCGCATGGACCAACCGGATGTGGTGGCAGCGTGGGATACGCATGACGCATCGCTCCGTGAACGCGCGACGTTACTCACGAACAAGAAGTACACGAAGCTCCATTACAAAGCACCGGGCACGGAATTGACGATCGGCTTGCCGAAAAAACACGTCTTCCTTGGCGGCGGCGGTCCGAACATCGACGGTGTCGATTTCATCGCCAACATGCCGACCGAAGAAGTGTTCACGCTCGCCGATAAAGATTCGGTCGAAGGACACGTGTCGAGCACGAAACCGCTCAGCTATAGCGGCAACTTGATCGATGGATTCACGCTTTGGTTCGAAGGCGGGAAAGTCGTGAAGGCGGAAGCGAAACAAGGCCAACAGGCACTCGATGAGCTGTTGAACCTCGATGAAGGGGCGCGCCGCATCGGTGAAGTCGCGCTCGTGCCGGACGATTCGCCAATCTCGAACTCGGGTCTCCTCTTCTATAACACGTTGTTCGATGAGAACGCATCGTGCCATTTGGCGCTCGGACGTGCCTACTCGACTTGTCTCGAGGGCGGACCACAAATGACGGCCGAAGAGCTCGCCGAGAACGGCGCGAACGATTCGATGACACACGTCGACTTTATGATCGGCTCGGCCGAGATGAACATCGACGGCGAACACGAAGACGGTTCACGCGAAGCCATCATGCGTGACGGGAACTGGGTCATTTAAACAAGCAAGAGACGAATTCCATCGCGGAATTCGTCTCTTTTATTATGTCAATTCATAGAGGAAAGCGAGGGCGTTCGGCAACCGTCGCCGCCACGCGATCTCATTATGGACGGCATCAGGCTCGACCTCGTAGCGGAAAGCGAGGCCTTTCTGAGCGATCGTCTCGACGAGCTTCGCGTTCGTATATAAGTAATCCTCGGGCGTGATCGGTCCGCTCGTCTCGTTCGTCCCAATGTCCATATAGAGGCGGGCCGTCATATCGGTCTGCTTCACTTCACGAATGAGTGAGTCAAGATTGGCCCAGGCGGCCGTCGAGAGCGCGCCGACGCGCCGGATGGACGGATAGGCCGTCATCATATAGAGCGAGATGACACCGCCCATCGAACTGCCCATCACGCCGACGTCGTCCTTGTCGGTCGCATAGCGCTCATCAATCCACGGCTTTAGCTCGCGCATGATCCAGTCGGCGTAAGCCCGACCTCTTCCGCCAAGCGTAGGCCGTGTCCTGGCCAGTTCCGGTCCGATTCGACGATACAGCATCTCGTCCTCATAAAACGAGTATTCGTCATAACGGTCGAGCCAGTCCGGGGAGCTCGCGATGGCGACGACCATAAGCGGGAGTTGGAAGTCCTCGATGTGGCGGTTGATCGACCAGCCTTCTCCGCTCGTGCCGCTTTTGCCGTCGAATACGTTTTGGCCGTCGTGCATATAGAGGACGGGGATCCGTTCGTCAGTCGACACGAAGTCGGGACGAAAGACACTCACGATCCGCTTTCGGCCCCGTGTCGTCTCCGTCGGTAAGGTGAAACTGAATTGCTCAAGCATGTAAGGAGCTCCTTTCACAGTCAACTGGTTTTAGTTTGCCGGGTGTGGCAGAAGAATGCAATCAAGACACTTGACTACCTACCGTTCGTTAGTTAAAGTGGTGAGGACGAAAGGGGATGATGACGGATGAATACAAAACAACGAATCGAGCTGGCAGCGCGGCGCCGGTTTGCTCTCGAAGGCTATGAGGGGTTGTCGCTCGCGGCGCTCGCCGAGGATGTCGGCATTAAAAAAGCGTCGTTATACGCCCATATCGAAGGAAAAGAACAGCTGTTCAAACAAGTCGTCGAGGACATGGCAAATCGTTACGATTGCGTCTGGCGAGAAGCACGGGACGCCACGGAGGGTGCGGCACCGCTAGAACGGATCGAGGCCATCGTCGAGACGTTGATTCGCTTCTTTGAAGAAGAGGAGACGTGGATGCTGACGAAGCGGATGTTGCTCGTCCCACCGCCAGAATTACGATCGTTTATCGAGAAGACGCTTGGGACGGTCGAAACGGATTTACAAGTGTTTGAGAAAGAACAATTTCGATTGGCGATGGAGCAAGGGGCGTTACCGGGACAGTCGCTCGAGGACGTCTACGATGCCTACTATTGTTTTCTCGACGGCGCGCTCATCTCGCTGTTCACGCTCGAGACGAATCGGGTCAAGCGGCAACGGGCCGCCTTCACAATCTTTAAGAAAGGAGTCGGATGGACATGAAACGAGATCAACTAGCTTGGGTTTGGCTCATTCTCGCCGGGTTGCTCGAAATCGTCTGGGCGACGACGATGAAACTGTCGAACGGATTCACGGTGCTCGGACCGACGGTGATCACCATTGTGTTGTTACTTATAAGCTTTGGACTGTTGGCGCTGGCGTTCCGTGTCTTGCCGGCTGGGACCGGCTATGCCGTATTCACCGGGATTGGGGCTGTCGGAACGGTCATCGTCGGAGCGGTCTTGTTCGATGAGACACTGACCGGGATGAAACTCGTCTTTATCGCGACGCTCCTCATCGGTGTGATTGGACTGAAACAAGTGACGGGAGGGGAAGCGGCATGAGTTGGGTGTTTTTGATTGGTGCAGGCCTTGCTGAGATGATGGCCGTCTTTTGGATGGGAAAATCGAAAGGTTATCAAATTTTTAAGTGGTCTGCACTATCCGTTGGAACGTTTGCCTTAAGTTTTTATTTGTTATCGCGCTCCCTCGAGACGCTCCCGCTCGGGCTGGCTTATTCGATTTGGGTCGGGATCGGTGCGGCCGGAGGGGTCGTGCTCGGCATGCTGTACTTGAACGAATCCCGGGACCGGTGGCGTATCTTCTTCTTATTGCTTATTATCGGGAGTGTCATCGGATTAAAAGTTGTCGCGTGATCAGGATTAGCTTCGAATAAAAACGGGAATTGAATAATTCAGACTGTGAACGAAAGGGGCGGGGACGATGAGTCATATCAAACTGCAATCCGAACGTCTACGACTCGAACCTTACACGATTGCTGATTTTTATTTCGTGAAATCGCTACTCCAAGATCCGCGCGTGATGCGTTTTATTAGCCCGGACGGAAAGCCATATACGGATGAACAGACGATCGAGTGGTTCGAGCGCCAGTTGGCCCGCTATCAGACGGGTCGTCAAACCGGGTTGCTCAAATTGATGTCGCATGAAAATGACGAGCCGATTGGTCATGCCGGCACGTTGCTCCATGAACTCGACGGCACGATTGAACTTGAAGTCGGATATTGGTTGGCGCCGAAGCATTGGCATATGGGATACGGACGCGAAGCAGCGGCTCGTCTCATGCGTCATGCGTTCGAAGAAGGTGAGAAAGAGATCATTTCCTTGATTCATCCGGATAACGTCCCATCGCAACGGGTGGCGAAAGCGAACGGACTGCATTGGGACCGTGACACTGAATATCAAGGCATGCTCGTCTCGGTATATGCCGGTGATTTAGAGCGGTTATGCCGCCACATGAAACGGGAAGAAATGACGCGTTAAAAAAAAGTAAAAAAGTTTTAAAAAACAGTTGCCAAGGCATTAGTTTCTTGATATATTAATAGTGTCCTTAAGAGAGGATACGACCTGATTCTGTAGCTCAGCTGGGAGAGCGCTACCTTGACAGGGTAGAGGTCGCTGGTTCGAGCCCAGTCAGAATCACTTGGGTGCCAAACCCGATGCGAAACCCATAGGAACGTGGGTTTCCGCGACGCCACTTCTTGCGAGAAGTGGCTTTTTTTTTGTTTTTCTTTCAATTGACAGTCTACATAAACAGTTGGTATATTCCTCTCAATACATACAGAAACGGGGAATATTACAATGGTCTTAACCGGAACAATCGTCAACGCGGCGTTGATCGTGATTGGCACATTACTTGGACTTTTATTTCACCGCATCCCCGAACGAATGAAAGAGACGGTCACCGCAGCCATCGGTCTCGCCGTCGTCTTGCTGGGGATTCAAATGGGGATGAAGAGTGAGAACTTTTTAATCGTCATCGGCAGTCTCGTCATCGGGGCGGCGCTCGGTGAATGGTGGAAGCTTGATGAGAAGTTGAACGAGGTCGGATATCAATTGGAACGTCGCCTCGGGGGCAAGAGCAAGTCGAGTATCGCCGAAGGGTTCATCACGGCGACGCTCATCTTCGTCATCGGGGCGATGGCTGTCATCGGCGCGCTCGACAGCGGATTGCGCGGGGATCATGACGTCCTGTACACGAAAGGGCTGATCGATGGCTTCACGGCACTCGTCCTCAGCTCGACGCTCGGCATCGGGGTCATGTTCTCGGCTGTCCCGGTTCTCTTATACCAAGGGGCAATCGCCTTGCTCGCCATTCAAATCATGAAGTTTATCCCGGAATCGCTCATGGATGACTTTATTTTAGAAATGACAGCGACCGGCGGCGTCATGATCGTCGCAATCGGTTTAAATTTGGTCGGCATCACTCGGATTCGCGTCGCGAATCTATTGCCGGGGATTTTGATGGTCGCCGTCATCGTCACCGTGTTACATATCTTTCAATGAACAAATGGACGGGCGCGTTTTTTGCGCCCGTCCATTTTTGTATAGGTCATGACTTTTTTGAGTTGGAACGTAAAGCCTCGTTGATGAGTTGATCCCAGTCGGCGGCCTCACAGGATGATGTGCACGTCGGTTTGATCTCACAAGTGGCACATTTCCCGCCTTTTGCTTTTCGTGTGTATCGATAAAGCGCATAAACGGCGTATCCGAAGACGCCAAGGCCAATCAATAGATCAAATAAAGACATCTCATTTCCTCCTTGTCATGAAAATCCGAGTAGACGGCCGATTTGGTAGATGAGCAACGATACGACATACGCCACGCCTAATCCGTAAAGGCTAGCGACCCATGTCAGCTTGGCGCTTCCTACCTCGCGCCGAATGACAGCAACGGTCGCCAGGCACGGCACATAAAGCAAGACGAACGCCATGAAGCTATACGCGCTCAAAGGGGTGAACACGGGAAATAATGAAGCCGACAAATCGGATTCACTGACCGCATAGATGATCGCCATCGTCGAAACGACGACTTCTTTCGCCAAAAACCCGGTGATGAGTGCAGCGCCCGCTTGCCATGTCCCAAATCCGAGCGGTACCAATAACGTCGCGATGACGCCGCCGACCATGGCGAGAAAACTCTCGTCCATCGGCACGTCGAATCCATTTGGGCCGGAATAAGCGAGCAACCAAATGAAGACGGAACCTCCAAAGATGAACGTACCGGCTTTTCGGACGAACCCTTTTGCTTTTTGCCACGTACTGCGCCAAAGCGTCAACCCTTGAGGGACCCGGTAAGGAGGTTGTTCGACGATAAAGAGGCTATTTCGGTCTTCTGCGGCCAAGAGGGACGTAAAAAATTTAGCGATGATCAATGCCAAGATGATTCCTAACATATAGAGCGACAGGACGACGAGCGCTTGATTCGATGCAAAAAAGCTAGCAGCAAAGACGGCGTAAATCGGTAAACGTGCAGAGCAAGACATGAACGGTGAAATGAATATCGTCACCAGCCGTTCCCGCTCCTCCTCGATCGTCCGGGCGGCCATGATGCCCGGGACGTTGCAGCCGAAGCCGATGATCATCGGGATGAAGCTTTTCCCGTTCAGTCCGACGAATTGCATGAAACGATCCATGACGATGGCGACGCGCGCCATATACCCTGAGTCCTCTAAGAATGAGATGAAGAAAAAGAGCACAAATATTTGCGGCACGAAGACGAGGACGCCGCCCACACCGGCGATCACACCTTCGATGATCAACGCCTGGATGAAGGACGAGGTCCCGAGCGTTTGTAACAACCAGCTCGTTCCCGATGTGACGGGACCGGTCAACAACCCATCCAATACATCGGACAAAGGCGCGCCGACCCAGTTGAACGTGATATGGAATAAGCTATAGAGCACCGCGAAGAAAATCGGTAAGCCCCAAATCGGATGTGTGACGACGGCATCGATGCGATCAGTCAGCGTGATGCGCCGGTTATTCCTTTCCTCGACGACGTGCTGCCGAACGTCTTTCGTCCACTCGCGTCTTCGTTCCGTGATATGGGCATGAGCGAAGCGTCCGAGTTTCATTTCCAACGTCTTTCGAATCGCGAGGACGGTTGGTGCTGAAGGCTCAAGTAGCTCGGAAATGACGTGGTTTCCAGCCAAGTATTGGATAGCGACCCAGCGGTCACTGAGTCCGGTGGCGTCCAAAATTTGTTGAATTGCTCGTTCGGTATCTTGCCCGTAGTCAAGAATGAACGGGTCACGTGGTTTCGATTGAAGCGAGGATAAAAGAACATCACAACCGGCTCCGGTGCGCGCTGTGATGGGGAAAATATCGACGTTCAACCGTTCATGCAACCGTTCTAGGTTGATGGTGATCCCTCGTCCTTCAGCGACATCGACCATGTTCAATCCGATTTGGAGCGGGCGCCCCATTTCGAGCAGCTGGAGCGTCAATTGTAAATTGCGTTCGAATTGTGAGGCGTCGATGATGTTGAACAGCCCATCGAACGGTTCGTACAATAGAAACCGCGAAACGATCGCTTCATCAGCTGACAGCGGGTCTAAGTCATACACGCCAGGTAAATCGATTAACTGTCCTCTATTTCCATGCAACTGTCCGATTTTCTGCTCGACGGTGACACCGGACCAGTTTCCAACGTGGGCGAAAGAACCTGTCAATCGGTTGAACAATGAGGTTTTTCCGGTATTCGGGTTCCCGATGAGGGCAATCCGTTGGCTCACGGGACAATCACTCCAATCTGTTCAGCGTCACAACGACGAATCGCAATCATTTGTTTATGTTCAATTTGTTCGATAGTGAGCGGTCCAGATAGGATGGCCCGACGTTTGATCCGTATGGAACAGCCTTCATAAAATCCTAAAGCAATCATTCGACGTCGCAAACGGTCATCGATGTTCGTCAAATCGGATATGAACACTGCCTGATGCACCGGAATGGCAAGTAAGGAAGTCATTGAAATCTCTCCATATTCATTAAATGATAATTGTTCTCAATTAGTAGCATACCATGCTATTTGTCTTTGGAAACTCCTATAATATGTGGATTTTATGACTTATCAAGAATAAACGGAGAGACAAAAAACCGCCCGCTAGAAGTCGAACGTTACGTTCTCACTTCTAGCGGGCGGTTCAAGGGTCACGTTATCTCAATCGTTGTGTGGATCGCTGCCTGGTCTTCTTTCGCACTTTCACGAAGGGCCGACGCCATGACGTCCGCCAAGTGGCGCGCGCGGAGGACACCGATACCTCGGTCGGTCGGGCCGTCTGGTGCGGCCACGTCCGCAATCAAGTCGTTCGTCGGTCGTGTTTCATGGAGGAGAAGCTCAGCTGATCCTTTCATCGCCTGGGCGACGATTTGACGCGCTGTCGTTTCGTCAAAACCTGCTTCCGTCAAGACCGGTGTCATCGACCCGACGATCTCGTAAAAGAAAGCGGGGCTGCAACCGGCGGCGGCCATAAAGGCCGACATCGTCAACGCATCTGTCACAGCTGTACGACCGACACGCTCAAACAAAGCCGTCGCCGTTTCACGGACCGAAGAATCGGTCTCGGGTCCGAACCAGAGTCCCGTCATCCCGCTCCGATAAGCGACCGGTGTGTTCGGCATCGCGCAGACGGCAGGGAGACCTGCCGCATCTTCAATCGCACTCGGGTCGATATGAGCTGCCACCGAGACGAGGAGCGGCGTGTGCCATATTTTCGATTGTACGTAAGGAATGACCCCATCGGGTTGCATCGCGAGGACGACGATGTCATACGCGTTGACATCCTCTTCGTTGACGATTTGCACACCAAGCTCGGCCTGGAGCTCTGTCAACCGGGCCCGGTCGCTCCGGTTCGTCATCGTGATCTGTTCAGGCGACATACCTGAGGCAAGCCATCCGCGTACGAGTGACTCACTCATGGATCCTGCACCTACCATTAAAATATTCATTCTCATCACCTCTTCATCTAGATTCGGTCGTATACATGTTGCTTATCATAACAAATGATGCGACAAATAGCGCTCTTCGTGCTCGAATTGTAAAAGAAAGGAAAAAACAAGGGACTACTGAATCAATTGTCCCATACGCCGTAGATGACAAGCTAGACCAAGCAAGCTATCATGACAGTAATCAAACTGGAGGCGAGGAATATGAAACGAGTGTTAGTGCGGGGAATTCAAGGGTATCAACGCTTCATCTCCCCGTTGAAACCGCCGACCTGTCGATTTTATCCGACATGTTCGCATTATGGGATTGAAGCCATTGAGAAACATGGTGCCCTCAAAGGCGGATATTTGACGACACGTCGTCTATTGCGATGTCAGCCGTTTCATTCGGGCGGACTCGATTACGTGCCGGATGAATTTGATTGGCGTGCCCCTTTACAACGTGAAAAACCCCTTTCTCAGCGAGATGTCTAATTGACGGCTCGCTGTTTTACGTACAGATGACAATTTCACTTCTTGTTTTATTACAATACTTTTGACAATCTTCTAATTATTCTGAAAAATATAGATGTACGATTACATAAGGGGAAGGGGAATTGAAGATGAGTCAATCGTTCAGTGAACTGATCGGTACGATTTCGAACTTTGTGTGGGGACCGCCGTTATTAATTTTGCTTGTGGGGACAGGCATCTATTTGACGGTACGGCTCGGGGGCCTTCAAATCACGAAGTTGCCGTACGCATTGAAACTGGCGTTTTCCAAAAATCAAGACACAACCTCAAAAGGGGATATTAGTCACTTCCAAGCGCTCATGACGGCGCTTGCGGCAACCGTCGGTACGGGGAATATTGTCGGGGTTGCGACCGCGGTCGTGCTGGGTGGGCCGGGAGCGATCGTCTGGATGTGGGTTTCTGGTTTCTTCGGTATGGCAACGAAATATGCCGAAGCCGTGCTAGCTGTTAAATATCGGGTGACCGATGAACGCGGCCAAATGGCCGGAGGACCAATGTATTATTTAGAACGTGGCTTGAAGCAACGTTGGCTCGCCGTCGCATTTGCGGCTTTCGCCTCGCTCGCCGCGTTTGGAATTGGGAACGGGGTACAGACGAACTCCGTCGCGATGGCGCTCAAAACGACGTTTGACGTGCCGTTATATGTATCTGGTATCTTGATTATGATTTTCACAGGGGCGGTTATTTTGGGTGGGGTCAAATCCATCGGTCGTGTTGTCAGTTACTTCGTACCGGTCATGATTGTGTTTTACCTCGGGAGTGGCTTGGTGATTATGGTCATGAACTATACCCTCATTCCGGATGCGTTCGCGCTTATCTTCAGCAGTACGTTCAGCGTCGAGGCAATCGGTGGTGGGGCGATTGGAGCCGCGATTCGATACGGGGTGGCACGCGGCGTCTTCTCGAACGAGGCAGGACTCGGATCGGCACCGATTGCGGCAGCAGCAGCGAAGACGGATATGCCGGGCCGTCAAGCGCTCGTGTCGATGACACAAGTTTTCCTTGATACGCTCGTCGTTTGTTCGGTCACGGGAATCACGCTCGTCATGGGCGGTCAAATCGGTTCAGGTCTTGAAGGTGTCGAGTTGACGACGGTGACGTTCGAACAATTCCTCGGACCGGCGGGTGGATATATCGTGACGATTGGACTCGTCATGTTCGCCTATTCGACGGTACTTGGGTGGTCATATTATGGTGAACGTTCGATTCATTACTTGTTTGGTCAAAAATCGATTATCCCGTATCGCATCGCCTTCGTCCTTGTCGCGGGGCTCGGCGCGATGACAACGAATCTTAACTTGGTTTGGGCTCTTTCCGACGTGTTCAACGGTTTGATGGCTATCCCCAACTTGATTGGTCTTCTGTTCTTGTCGGGTGTCGTCATCGCCGAGACGAAGCGATTTAACCAACAGCTCGAACTTGAAAACCGTAATCGAAAAGCTTCTTAAACCAATACGCCACCATCCTCACGGAGACGGTGGCGTATTTCGTTTGCGAACTTCTTCAATCCGTGCTTGTTGTAGATGGTCGAACACTTTCGTGATGAAGCCGACCATGATGCCGACTCCGGTGATGACATAGCCGATCGTGAACACTTTTCCGATGTCGGTCGTCGGGACAAAATCCCCGTAGCCGATTGTCGTAAGCGTGACGACACTAAAGTATAAGGCGTCGAGCCAACGCATATCTTCAAACCTGACATAAAATAACGTCCCCGAGCCGATCGTCAGGAGGGCGAGACTGAACAACACTTGGAACTCGGCATCCTTCAAGCCGCGCCAAATCCCGCGAACCATGCGCCGAAATGTCAAGATGAATGAGAGCATCTGTTTTCCTCCTTTCCGTATAGGTTTGTTCGCTACGAACAGGGGAACATCCTTTATAGTTAAAAAAGGAAAGGATGGTTGATCATGACGCGACAAATCCCGAAAGAGGAGGGGCTCGACCATAGTTTGGCGTTCATGCGAGAAGGCTATCTCTACGTGCCGAACCGACGAAAGAGCTTTCAATCGAATTTATTTGAAACACGTCTGCTTGGTGAACGGGTCGTCTGTCTCGGTGGTGCTGAAGCGGCAGCTGTGTTTTATGATGCCGATAAGTTTGTCCGGCAAGATGCGGCGCCGAAACGATTATTAAAGACACTGTTCGGTGAAGATGGAGTGCAGACGCTAGATGGAACGGCTCATACGCATCGTAAAAAGATGTTTATGGCACTTATGTTTCCAGCAAACATCGAGCGGTTGACAAAGCTCGTAAGACGAGGGTGGGAACGAACGCTCGATGCGGCCGAGAGCGAAACAGTACTATATGATGTAGCGCAAGAAGTACTTATGCGGGCCGTTTGTGAATGGGCCGGTGTTCCGCTTCGCGAAAACGAAGTGAAACGCCGTACGGACGAAATGAGGTTGTTGTTCGAATCCGGCACCGCACTCGGACTGAAGCATCTCCGTGGACGGACGGCTCGTTCTTCAGCGGAGTCGTGGATCCGTGAGATGGTCGAGGAAGTACGAACGAACCGCCTTCTCCCGAACAAGCAGACAGCGTTATATGAATTTACTTGGCATCGAGATGAGGCAGGGGAACTGTTGCCGGCAGATGTTGTGGCCGTCGAGGTCATTAATATTTTACGACCGACCGTGGCAGTATCGATTTATGTCTTATTTACCGTGCTCGCGCTTCATCAATTCCCTGAATCCCGTGCCAAGTTGGCTCATGGTGAGATTGAACCGACATGGTTTGTTCAAGAAGTAAGGCGTTTTTATCCGTTCTTTCCTGTGACGGCAGCGAGGGTCAGACGAAACTTCGAATGGAATGATTATGCGTTCGAGCAAGGTACTCTTGTCTTGCTTGACCTATATGGAACAAATCACGATTTTGCGCTCTGGTCAGAGCCTGACCAATTCAATCCGGAGCGGTTCAAGAGTTGGACCGAAAGTCCGTTCGCTTTTATTCCTCAAGGCGGGGGAGACGTCGATTTTGGGCATCGCTGTGCTGGGGAACATGTGACGATTGAGATTTTGCGTGAGACGATTGACGTGTTTTTGAATCATTATCGCTATGCGGTGCCATCTCAAGATTTAAGCTATAGCTTTGTGGATTTGCCGAGTTTACCGAAAAGTGGGCTTATTCTGAACCATATTGAACGGAACGAACAAAAGTGAGTCGCCTTCGGGCGACTCACTTTATGTGTAGTGCAAGTCGTTTCGTAATCGGTTGAATCGTGATGTTCATATCGATCATCCGATTATCTCGTTTCGGTTCATCCGCTTGTTCGATTTGCCAAGACGTATCATGTAGTTCCTTTAATGCAAGCGCGATGTCGTAGAGCGAATGGCTTGAATTTCCGTTCAATTGGTATAGTCCGGGTCCACGTTTCGTCATGATCTCAAACAACGCTTCAGCCGTATCTTCTAAAAAAGAGCAGGATGGGTACCAGTGGGCACTGGCAACGATGACGCCTTGTTGCTTCATCTCATTCTCAAAATAATCCATCATGTTATTCGAACCGGCGCCATTCCCAATTTGCCAACCGAGTCGCACGATTTGGGCACCGGGATTTGTCCGGGCAATGGTCTCTTCGCATGCCCGTTTATATGCGCCGTATTCGTCCGAAGCGTCAGGCGGGGTCTCCGGCGTGATTGGTCCTGTCACGTTGTCTGAGAAGACCGAGACGGTGCTCGTGAAGAGAAATGGGATCTTATATTCTCCACATAGACGTGCTAACGTGTCGGCCCATTCGACTGCACCCATCCCGATATGAAGAAAGTAGTTGGGGCGCACCGATTCGATGAAACGTCGCATCTCGGCTTCGTTTGTGGTCGATACTTTCGTCCGGTCCCAGGCGACAGGCTCGATGCCATGTCTCCTTAACGTCTCGGCGACGACGGGAGCGACGGTCCCGTTCATACCTGTCAAAATCGCTTTCATCATGCATTCCTCCCTTTAGTTTGTATCATCCCACACTTTACGAACTGACAAACCCCTTATGAACAGCTTTATGCTAGACTGATGGATGGAGGCGATAATGATGAATATTCGAAAAGCGACACCAGACGATCAGTTGCAGATTGCACCGCTCGTCTATACGGCGATTCATGAAATCGCCTATTCATTGACCGGCACATCTGATCAACGGCAAGTGCTCGACCGATTAGCGATGTGGATTGGCCAGCCTGGCAACCGCTTGAGCTATGAGAATATATGGGTAGCCGAAACAGAGGCGACGATTGCAGGCATCTTGATTGCCTATCATGGTGAGCAGGCGATAATGCTCGATGAACCGATTAAAACATGGCTTCGGACACACGGTCAGTCCGACGATTTAGATGTTGAAACGGAAGGTGATGTCCTGTATATCGACTCGGTCGCTGTCGACGTGACGTTCGGTGGACGCGGCATCGGAACGCAATTGATTCAACAGGCGATTGCTCACGCGCAGGACATGAACATCCCCCACGTCACGCTCAACGTCGACCAGACAAACCCGGCGGCTGCTCGGCTCTATGAGCGTCTTGGCTTCAGAAAAGAGAAAGAGATTGAAATCTCTGGGGGTCGCTTTGATTATATGACGCTCGAGCTTCAAAGCAAGGACGAGTGATTTCTTTGAATGTCCATCGGTATTATGCAAACACACAAGCACATTTGTCCCTTGGCGACAGGTGTGCTTGTGTGTAGTGATGTGTTCACGCTCAATAAATGAATGGAATCAAACGTTTACGTGATTTGGCCCACCTCTCATAAGTCACACCGAAGTGAGATGTCAACATTTTCTCCTCGATATGGATGCGCCATAAGAGAGCGAGACTCATCAAACATGTACCGACGAGAGCAATCGTCCAAGGCGCGAAAAAGAGTGAAAATCCGAACGTGATAAATAAGAGCCCCGTGTAGAGGGGGTGGCGTAAATAACGATACGGTCCCGAACTGACGAGCTCATCCGCGGGCCGGACGACGACGTGGCGGGTGAACTGATGGCGCAATTGTCGGATGCCCCAATAGCGAAGTGAGACACCGGCGATGAACCCGCTCAGGCCGAGCAGGCGTTGCAGTGTGGCCTGACGTGTATCGGTCCAAACAGAAAGTCCGATCGAGATAGCGAATACGGTAACCATCATCAATGAGACGATATAAAAACTAGCGTGCTCACTGGCACCATCGGTCGGTTCGGACCGGTTTCGGTATCGCCAAATTTCATATAGCCAAGCGACCGAGGTGAGAACAAATAATCCATCGAGCCAATCCATAACGTGCCTCCTTTTTCAATACCTTCGATGTATTACCCGTGCCTTCCTCCTCACTAACGTGCAGGAATCGAAAAAACGTCTCGCGATGTGCGGGACGTTCAAGGAAATTAACGGGCATTGGCAAGCAAGGTGGCGGCGGCCTGCTGGGCAGGGGGCGCTTCTTTTAGCTCATCTTTAATCAAATGGTAAGTGAGACACATCGGTTTTTCGGTCCGGGGGTCACGCCCGATGATGGCATCGATATGGAAAACTTGTCTGAGCACGAGCGGACAAATGACTTCCTCAGCCGAACCGGTCGCGAGCACCTCGCCGTCTTTCATCGCAACGATATGATCGGCAAAGCGAGCGGCCTGGTTCAAATCGTGGAGCACCATGACGATGGTCCGCCCTTGCTCCCGATTAAGCGTTTCGAGCAGTTCGAGCACTTCGAGCTGATGGGCCAAATCGAGATATGTTGTCGGTTCGTCCAAGAAGATTAAGTCGGTCTCTTGGGCGAGTGCCATCGCAATCCATACGCGTTGCCGTTGCCCGCCTGAGAGGGCATCGACGTTACGATCTTTATAAACGAGTGTTCCGGTCACATCGAGTGCCCAGTCGATGACTTCATGGTCGTGTTTCGAGAGACGTCCAAATCCGGATTGATACGGGAATCGACCGTAAGATACGAGTTCGCCCACCGTCAAGCCGCCGGCACCTTCGGGCGTTTGTGGCAAAATGGCCATTTTACGGGCGATCTCTTTCGTATTACTCTTCGCGATGTCAGCGCCGTCTAAGTGGACAGAGCCTCTAGAAGGGGAAAGAATCCGTGTCATCGCTTTTAAGAGTGTCGATTTTCCGCAACCGTTCGGTCCAATAATCGTCGTGATTTTATGATCAGGAATCGACAAGCTCAATTGTTTTACAATCGTCTTATCACCGTATCCGACCTCGATCTCCGTCGTTTGTATCCTCGACAAATAGACTCCTCCTTCCAGTAGATCATGTCCATGATAATGATTCTCAATATCGAATTTACTATAGCAAGTGCGACACATCGTGTCAATGTTTGTTTGACGTCAAAATAGATTGTCGAGCGGTCGAATTCAAGGTATAGTTAATGAGAATGAGAATCAATGGCGCTGGACTTTTGAGGAAGGGTGAAGACGATGAGCGAACAAGACCTATATGATGTAACGATTATTGGAGGCGGACCGGCCGGGCTATATGCGACGTTTTACAGCGGCTTGCGAGGCATGAAGACGAAGTTGATTGAATTTCAACCGCATCTCGGCGGTAAGATCCATGTCTATCCAGAGAAGATGATTTGGGATGTCGGCGGTGTCACACCGACGACCGGGGCCCGACTCATCGAACAGTTGGTAGAGCAAGGCTTGACGTTTGATCCAACCGTCGTGCTCGGCGAAAAAGTCGAATCGATGACGAAAGATCACGATGGCCATTTCGTGTTGGATACGACGCACGGCCAACATCGATCGAAGACGGTCATTGTCGCGACAGGAAGTGGGATTCTGCAACCGCAGAAAATCGATATTAGCGGTGCGGAACGCTTTGAGGTCTCCAACTTGCACTATACGGTCAAATCGCTCATGGCGTTTAAAGGGAAGACGGTGTTGATCTCGGGTGGCGGCAATAGTGCAATCGATTGGGCCAACGAACTTGAACCGATCGCCGAGCGTGTCATTTTGACGTATCGGAAAGAGGCGCTCAAAGGCCATGAGTCGCAAGTCGATAAGCTTCTCTGTGGTCGCGTTGACTGTCGATTGCACACCCAAATCGAGGATTTGATTTCTCGGGACGGGACGACGATTCACGCCGTCGCTCTTGTCGATTGCGGGACAGGCGCACGTGAGGTCGTGGAAGTGGACGAGGTCGTCATCAATCATGGGTACGAGCAAGATACGGCGCTTCTTGGAGAATGTGAGCTTCACGTCGAGATGGTGAATGATTTTTACGTGAAAGGCAATGCGAGCAGTGAGTCGTCGGTGCCGGGTCTATATGCCGCGGGCGACATCTTGACGCATGAAGGGAAAGTCCATTTGATTGCCGGTGCTTTCCAGGATGCGGCAAATGCGGTCAATCGAGCGAAAACGTTCATCGATCCGGACGCGACGAAAACGGCAATGGTGTCGTCCCATAACGAACGATTGAAAACGAAGAACCGAGATATCATCGAGCAGGCATTACAAAAGCAGTGAGGGATGTTCAGAGCCCTCACTGCTTTTGTGTCGGATAATCACATAGTTCGACGATGACGCCCCCGGAATGGCGGGGATCCATGTAGATGAGGCGACGGCCTTTAGCCGTCGTCCGTAACGTGTCCTCTAAAAAAGTCACACCGTCCCGTTTGAGCGACTCGATCGATTCGTCCAAATCCTCGACACGGTAGGCGATATGGTGCACACCTTTACCACGCGCTTTCATAAAGCGAGCGATGGGACTGGTCGGGCTCGTCGGCAATAACAGTTCAATCACGTCGTCTCCAACGTGGATGACGGCAATCTCTGTCTCGACACCGACGGCCCTGTTCGTATAACGGTCGACCAACTTCCCTTGTAGAACGGTCGTGTAAAATGTGATCGCTTCATCTAAGTCACGGACGGCGATACCAGTATGGTCAATGTGCATGGTTGTTTCCTCCTCTCGCTCTAGTTTGACGAAACTTGAACAAATTGTCACTTCACAACGTTTTGACGGAATCCGATATACTAAAAGAGGGAGGGACGGCGAAATGAACGGAAAGATCACTCTTGGATTGATCAGCGCGTTCGCGCTGGTGTCATTTGTGTTTGGACTCTCACTTGCGACGTTTGTCGATTATCGGATCAATGAAGAGCAAGTCGTTCTGGAACGCTTGACGACCCATAAAAAAATTGGGCCATCTGAACTTTTATCCACAGAAGTGGACTTTCACTTGAACGGTTCGAACTATGCGTTGCGGTTTGCGGACGAGCCCCACATCACGTATTGGTTCAGTGTGACGAATCGTGAAATTCAGTTTGACCGGATTGAGTCGTTGGACCGACGTGACACGGGTCTTCGAACCGATCTCTTTGAAAAGATGCCACCGCTCCAGATAGAATCGACAAACGCTGCCGAATAAAAACACGAAACGAACGAGTCTCATGACTGGACCCAGAACGTTTCGTGTTTTTTATTAGCGCAAATAAGGTTGAGGAAGCAATTCTTTTAAAAATGTATAAGTGGTAGAGGTAGTTTCGGTAGCGTTTCGCTTTAGAAGCGTATCTCGAATATTTGATTGACGTGATGTGGTGCTAATCATGATGTCTTGAATATGCTTAAGTTTTAAGTAAGAGGATTGCTGGATGAAAGAGAGGCCTTCTTGAAGCATGGGCGGATCGCACATCAGACAGAGTTCGTGGATATAACAACGAGAAAATTCGATTCGACTATACATCGTACCAACAATGATTCCATTTCGTCTCAATGAATGGAAAGCCCCTTGCTTCTGATGGAAATCGTTGATGGCCCGGTCCGTGAGGGGCAGCGCCTCAGGTAAAAGCTCGGCATATTGATTACGGCTCGCCAACCAGGACTCATACGTTTCGGGATACTCGAGACATAGTTTCCACTGTGCGTAGGTGTCTTTTTGATACGGCGGTAACGAGACCTCGTATACGGTCGTCTCGAGGTGAGGCATGAATCCGATGGCAGTGAATGAATCAATTCGTTGAAACGGATGATTTTTTTGGAAGTTTAAAGAAATCGTCGTCTTCTGCCGAATCTGTGGAAGAAGTTGATAGAGGACGTGATCAATCAATCCACGCAATGACGTGGGGTCTTTATACGTCGCATCGGTCATACGAATCTGATGGGCGGTAATGAAGTCACGGTAATCCACGTGGATGGCTGCCACGAGTTCATTTCCTCGCCATCCCGTGTATAAGGAACAATCTGGAGGAAGGTTGAACAGGTTTGGGGCTTTGTCAAAGGAATACAGATTAAAGAGTAACGGGCGGATCTCGGTTGGAAGTTCACGACTTTCTTTGACGATAAAGGTCTGCTTCATCAGAGCAATCCTACTTTCTAAAAAGGAATATGACACCCTTAAATTGTAAGCGTTACCATATGATAATACCCGTATTAATTTGATGAACATTTATTGGGAATGAAGACGGGCTAATCTCGATAAAATTCTTAAAAGTCTTTCGACGGCCACGTGAAAATGGCTTAACACCTGGATTCTTTCTGAAAATTTAGAGGAGAACGTTAGGCTGTGGCATAAAGACTCGAGGTGTGAGATTTGTTAGACTTGTCATATAAATGGATACATACAGTACGGGGGAAATGAAAAAGACATGCTATACTTGTCAGTAACCAACAAGTCAAGGAGAAGACTATGCGATACGTAATGTGTGTTTGGGTGGTTATAGGAGTACTGATGAGCGCTCCGCTTACACCACAAGCGGAAACGGAGCCTATCATCGTTCACGAAAATGTCATCGTCGACGAAGCAGTGGAATTATATGAGGGTTTTCGTTCTCCGAATGAAATGGTGTTTATTTTTGTTTTATCGTAATATTATCTGTCATCGGTCTCGGAATCATTAACGCTATCGAATAACGTGAAAACGTTCACAAAAATGCAATATCTAAAGCGGAAGCGGTTTGAAATGTATTTTATACTAAACATGTAGGAAGGAAGTTCTGCACCAACTTCTCATCCTCCTTTTCAGATGAACACCCCTCGTTCATATCATGTTTTGGAGTCAATCGACGTGGTCGATTGACTCCCTTTTTTAGATAACGTGTCAAAAGTGAATGTGTTTTTCTTTGGCGAGGCGTCGCAAGCGTTTCGTTTCATTGGCATGGCCATGACTTTCGAGCATGTTAACATAGACCTTGAAGGGTTCTGAACGATGAGAGAAGAAAGGGATATATTCGGTGAACAATTTTTGTTCGGCTATGGTCAACTGGCCGCGTTCTACTAGTAATTCCAACTCAAGCATTTTTAAAGCTTGGTAGTCGGCGAGGGCGTTGTCATCTGTCTGGGCTTTTGCTAAAGTTCGGTCACATAAAGTCGTGAGGCGGTTATGGAACAAGTTCATTTCTGTCACACTGAACGATTGTTCGAGAAGTGTGGAAAGCAAATCGACTCGGGTAGAATCAACGTCTTTTGGTACATGGAGCGCGGTATACAAGGAACGATCGATCCAAACAGAGGCAGTGGGGGCGTCGAGTTGATAATAACGAATCAGCTGGGACAACATCGTGGTCTGCGAAAGTTTTAACAATCGAAAAGGATCGCTCGCTGTGAAAAGCGGTTCTTCTCCTGCCGAAGATGACAGTAATAAAAACATTTCTTCATACATCGTCCGGGCCTCTGGTTCTTGGTCCGCATAATAAGTTAAATCTCGAATGATTTTCTTGGCGTGAATGTACCAATTTTTTTGGTCACGTTCATTCATGACTTGGTTCGGTACCAAGTACAAATGGTCATACGCCAATTCGACAAAACGTTCGGCGAGAATAATGGTTTGTGAGAGCGAATGGCGTTCGTCTGATGATTTTTGCTCTTTATAGCGCGTAAACTGGCTGACCATAAAATCGATTTCTTTCTCTTCAATCACATGTTTGGGAATGTTCCGATACATCTCGACAATCACATCTCGAAGCGTGGTTTCGCCGTATTGTTCCAATAACATTCGTAACTTCCCGATACGCATTAGCTCTCCCTCCTTTCGAGAGGACGTGGGACAATCTCCCTTTCCGTGGATAGGCAGACACCAATTATCATTCCTTTCCCGCTTTCAGTTTGAAACAATCCTTTCATCTCATGCTTGAGACGGATTTTTGTGCTAACCGTTGTCAGAATAGTGTTTCTCGATGATAATGTAGGAAAATCTAATCATAATAGAGGTACAGCACATGAATGACGATCAGCATTTATCACGTGTCGAACGCAGAAAACGTGAACTCGAACTGGAGCGTTTACAGGAACAGGCTCAATCCGATGAAAAAATGCGGAACGAAGATATAAACAGTCAATCAAATGAAAAGAATTTGGAAAGAAATGAGACGCATAGGCGAGTAGAAACGGAACAAGGTGAACATCCGTTTTTAAATCGTTTGGATGAATCACCGTCTGAGCGCAATAAGAAGTCGCGTCCCTTAAAAAAGCCGAGATTGAGATTATCACTCGGTAACAAGCGTAAGCCTAAGCCGCGCCGAGACGAACGCCGTGAACCTAAACAGAAAACTCGAGAGCCGGAACGGACGCACGCCAAACAGGAAACGACCACTCCGAAAGATAAACCCCGCCGTCGCAAATGGAAAGGAAAATGGCTTCTCGTCCTGTTGCTGCTCATGATCGGCGCGGGCTACATGGCAACAAGCCCGGTCACGTTCTTAGTGATGGGCAGCGATGCCCGCGTCGGAGAATCGTTATCGGGATCACGGACAGATTCCTTACAGTTGATGGAGTTTGTGCCCCGTTCACGCACCGTTCAAAACGTCTCGATTCCTCGGGATACGTATACAGCGATTCCGTGTGAACCGGAACGGGAAGGCGATAAAATCACTCATGCGTTTGCGTATGGGGGTGCTGACTGTACGGTAGGGGCGGTAGAAGGGCTAACGGAAGCCTCGATTGACGGTCAAGTCGTGATCACGTTTGAAACGTTTATGGAATTGATTGATTTGGTAGGTGGGGTCAATGTCACGGCGACTCATTCGTTTAGTGAAAAAGGCTTCAAACAAACGTATGAGTACACGGAAGGCGTATCGTATGCGATGGATGGCGATATGGCCCTGGCCTATGCTCGTCATCGGAAATCAGATACAGACGGTGCTCGTTCCAATCGACAGACCGAAGTCATGTCGGCTGTGGCCGATAAATTGGCTAGTCCAGCGGGATGGACGAAAATCCCGTCAACATATCGTTTTATGAAAAATGAGATGGGGCTTGAGATGAACCCGCTACAGATGGCTTCGATTGGCCTAACGATGGCGCTACAACCACAAGTGGATAAACTTCAAATCGAAGGAGAAGACGCCTACATCGATAACGTCTACTACTATCAACCGAATGAAACAAGTGTTCAAGCCGTTCGTGACGCTTTTGACTTAACGATGTGGGGAACGGTGAGATAATTTCACGAAAAGGGTTTGATTCCGTTCATAAAGAGGAATTTTAATCAAATGAACTACTCTTTTGAGGAGGGAAATTTGAATGAAAGTTTTAGTCATTGGAGCAACAGGAAAGATCGGTAGACGTGTATTAAAAAGTTTAGCGAAATCGCATCAAGTGACCGCTTTGATTCGTTATCCTGAACTACAGGCAGAGTATGAAAAGATGGGTGCGCGCGTTCTCACTGTCGACGTCGAGAAAGAATTGGATAAAAAAATTCACGAGGCGACTTCTGGACAGGACGCTGTCATCATCGCAGCCACGGCAGGAGCGGACGGATCGAGCAAAGAAATTGAACTTCTTGACCGTAATGTCGCTATGAAAGCGGTTGATGCTGCTAAAAAAGAACGTGTTCGTCACGTCGTCTTACTCAGTGCGTATGGCGCGGATCAGCCGGACGCTGCACCGAAAGAACATTTTAACTTCTTGTCTGCCAACAATGCGGCTGACGAATATATTGAACATAGCGGTTTAAACTACACGATCATTTGCCCAGTGACAATTGTCGATGGTCCAAGTAATGGCTCGATTGAAGCATCAGAAGATTTGAGTGATGCGGACGGCGCAACGATTTCTGAAACGGACGTCGCGACCATCATCACTGCATCGCTTGATAATCGAGGTCTATATGGACGTCGGATTGAAGTCAAGTCAGGTAGTACCCCAATCAATGAAGCGCTCGATTTTGAAAGTCGAGGAGAAGTCGCGACTGGTGGCAGAACGACGCTTCGTCGACCACAGCGTTAACGAAAAAGCGGAGGAGAAGGTGTCTGAATGGAACGAAAACTCTATAAGAATCCGTCTGACCAAATGATTGCCGGTGTCTGTTCAGGACTCGGGAATTACCTTGGAGTCGATGTGACGTTATTACGAATCATTTTCGTCTTGCTTGCCCTGTTTGGTGGTCCCGGACTCCTGATTTACATCGTCCTCGCCATCGTCATGAAAAAACCGCCTTCAGAATATGAGGCGGAGCAAGAAGATCGCTATTAACAAAACGTGCTGACCGATGCGGTCAGCACGTTTTGTTATTCGACGTATAGCGTATAAGTCGCTTCGAATGACTCGCCTGGGTCAAGCAGCTGCATGTCTTCTTTTTGAAGAATGTCTTTCCGGTGCCCTGTATAATCAGCGTGTCCGAACCAAGGCTCCAGACAGACGAACGGAGCGTCAGAATGGGGCGGGGACCAGATGCCAAAATGGGTGAAGTGCGGGGACTCCATGACGATGGCGCGTCCGCTCGGCTGATGCCGAAGCGCGGCGTACTCGATTTGTTCAAAGATGAGAGCATCTTGATGAAATAAGTCATGCGTCAACGGGATGTACTTTCGTTCTCCGAGCGGTTGATACGCACCCGTCAAGTAAGATCCTTCGAGCAATAGACGGTCGAGTGTTCGTGTCTCGCCAAAGTCAATCGTATAGTCTTCGAACGTGCCTCCCGCAAACGGAATGTTGAAGGCAGGATGTCCACCGATGCTGAATGGGAGTACGACATCGTCCCGATTGACGACGTGGTACGTCACACTCAACTCTTCGCCGATCAAGCGATAGATGACATTCAGTTCGAATGAGAACGGATAGTGTTTACGGGTCTCGATCGAATCACGAAGAACGAAGCGAACGTGTGTATCCGTTGCCTCAGCGATCTCGAACAGTTCGTCTCGTGCAAACCCATGCTGGCTCATCGTATATGTCAGCCCATCATATAAGTAGCGATCGTCAAGCAACCTTCCGACGAAAGGGAACAGGATTGGGGCTTGGCGTCCCCAATACGTCGGGTCGCCTTGCCAAAGGAGTTCCGTTCCTTCGACTTTCCAACTCGTCATTTCGGCGCCATGTGCTTTTAAGGTGACGCTAACTTTCTCATTGTGAAGTTGCAAGATAGTTACTCTCCTTTGAATGATATGATATGTTAAGTTTAGAAGTGAATAGTATATAGGACAAGAGGTAAATCATGCGATTTCATAAACTAGTCATTGGTTTCATCGTCGTTGGCCTCATCGCAGGATTGGCTTATAAAGGATATGACGAATACAAAACGAGTCAAGCGAGTGAACGACCGATTGAAGTGGCCACGGACGATGGCGTGCTCGGCGGTCTTGAGATCGGGCAGCGGGCGCCCGAGTTCACATTGGAGACGGTCGATGGAAAGACTCTATCGCTCGCTGACTATGCGGGTCAACAAGTCATCCTCAACTTCTGGGCGACATGGTGTCCACCGTGCCGAGAAGAATTGCCTGAGTTGATTGAGTTCGGCGAAGATACAGGAATCCCTGTGCTCGGGGTGAACGCGATGAAAAACGAAAGACGCGGCAAACAAGACGTGGACGCCTTCTTGCAAGAAGTCCCGGTCAGCTTCCCGGTCCTCTTGGATCAAGACGGGGAGGTCGAAAAGACGTATCGGGTCGTCGCTCTCCCAACCACCTATGTCATTGGACCAGACGGTGTGATATCGGCCAAACAAGTCGGACCGGTCGATTTCGATTGGCTGCATGACCGAACGAAATGAATAGACAAAGACAGACCGGTTTCTTTCCAGTCTGTCTTTGTCTACTTTTTATAATGTTGTTTAATCAGCGCGTCAAAATTTGGTGTCATATCTTCTTCGAGATAATAATGGTGATTATCTCGAATAATCGTATCGCCAACACGTGCTTCTGATGGCAAGAATCGTCTCGGGATAAAACTAGAACCGTTGTTCCAACGTAACACGGCGTATTTCCCTTCGACCCGCACCAACGTGCCATATTTGATCATGCCTCTTCCTCCTCAACGAACAGCTTTCTGTCTCTTTATTCTTATAGAGTATATTCCCACATTCCACAAAACCTACACATAATTCCCCAAGGCTAGACACGTAAAAGTAAAAGTTCAAGCGTGACGAAATTGTGAAGAAAGTTAGAAGAAAACGCTTTCTTTTTTATTTGGTTTCTTCTATAATGAAGTCACGGGGTGATTATGACGAATTTGTGAACAATGGGGGTATGGTCAATGTTTTCATCCGCTATGATTGGAATGCTTGCTTTAACCGGCGTGACCATTTACGGGATTGACCGTATGTTCACGGTCCGTTCAGAACGCGTCACAAAGAAATAGGTCTACATAATAGGGGGGAATCGCAACGTCTTGGGGAGACGTTGCGATTTTTTATTGTCAAAAATCTTGCCGGCGAGACTCGCGGTCTCTCGCCCGCTGTTCGACATAGTTGCGATTCCGCTCATGGACTCGCTCGAAAAAGGCGTGTTCGGGCCACATCGGCGACCAGACTCGTTCCTCCGGTAGGGCGAGGATATATTCTTCGGCAGCGCTCAACCGTTCCATCATTTTGCTTCGGTCGTCACACAAGTCGCCATGGCCAGGAATGAGCCACCGAATCTCATACTCGTAAATGGCAGCTTGAAGTTTTTGCAGGGATGTCAAATACGCTTCAGCGTCATGTTCGATGAACGGAGGTTCGATATTTGACCCGTAATCTCCACATACGAGCAGACGCAATGGCTCGATAATTAACGACATGTGGGTCGACTCGTGGCCAGGAGTTAACAGGAATGTGATGGGCGTTGAGCCGAGGGCGAGGGTACCATCTTCCGAAATCATGATATCGACAGTAGGTTTGACGATTGGACGATCGATGTAATACTGTTCGTAAAACGATTTGATCTCATCGAGCTGAGCACTCGCATCCGTCTCGACGAACGCTTGAGACGCGATGACGGTGGCATCGGGGAACGCATAAGCCCCGATGATATGGTCATAGTGCTGATGCGTATAGATAACATATAACTTTCTCCCCTGGCGTCGTAATTCGACGTCCCGGCGAATCATAGCGATTTCTTCGGGCAACCAGGTCGGATCAATCACAATCAAGCTCTCGTTCGTCTCAATCAGCGTCGACGTCGTGCGCATCAAAGCGCTCTCGTATATGGTGAACGGTTGAAGACGTACTTGAATCACAGCAATCCCTCCTTCTTGTCTTCCATCCTTTTCCCGAATTAGCGTTACGTAATCGTTGTTGAAATCGATACTATTATGCTGAAAAATAAAAAAGCAAAACGTCGTATGACGTTCTGCTGGTTGCACGGTGTCCCGTGCGGTTATGTGTGCGAGCAAATACTCGCGTATATGTCGATAATTGGAGCGGGTGAAGAGAATCGAACTCTCGTCATCAGCTTGGAAGGCTGAGGTTTTACCATTAAACTACACCCGCATATGAAATGTTAAATTGGAGCGGGT
>NZ_QSGS01000015.1 GCF_003467445.1 Exiguobacterium sp. AM39-5BH | reverse complement strand
AATCAAGAAAGACCCCTCAGAGACGATGAGGTAGATAGGTCATGGGTGGAAGCACGGCGACGTGTGGAGCTGAATGATACTAATCGGTCGAGGCTTTGATCTAGTCTAACGGTTTGCGTGAATGGATGAGTCTTCAGTTTTCAGGGAACAACCCTGAAATGGATTGACACGCCCTCGGGGCGATGTTAATATTCTTTTGTCTGGTGGCGATAGCGAAGCGGCCACACCCGTTCCCATGCCGAACACGGAAGTTAAGCGCTTCAGCGCCGAAAGTAGTTGGGGGTCTCCCCCTGTGAGGATAGGACGTTGCCAGGCCAACGCGAAAGACGATCAAGCATCCGCTTGATCGTCTCTTTTTGTATATAAGTCGCATCTATTTCGGATAGGAAGGTTGCCTATATGACTCGAAAACCTAAACATAATCCTTTCACATTTATGGAAACATTGGAGCAACATGTACGCGAAGATCGTGTCTCTTTTCATGTACCTGGTCATCACAATGGAACAGTAAGAGATGAGAAACTTCCGACTGTATTCCAAAAAATAATGCCGTACGATTTAACAGAACTCGGACACTTGGATGATTTACACCATGCTGAAGGTATTATTCTAGAAGGAGAGAGGGCACTAGGATCTCTTTATCAAAGTAAAAGTAAATGGTTAGTCAATGGGTCAACAGCGGGAAACTGGAGTCTGTTGGCGGCGACTGTGAAGCGGGGAGAACGAGTATATGTACAACGTAATTCTCACAAATCCGTGTGGAACGCCATTGAGTGGCTCGGTTTAGAACCCATCTTACTTACGCCTGAAATAGATAGAGGAAACAGTCTACCGACGGTGGTGGCATTAGAAACAATTCAAGAAGCTGTCACGCAGTACCCAGGTGGGAAAGCCCTCCTACTGACGTCTCCTACCTATTACGGAGATATGGCAAACATCCCGGAAATCAGTGCTTATTTGCGTCCGTTGCATATTCCTCTCTTAGTTGATGAAGCACATGGCGCTCATTTGATTCATCCAACATTTCCAAAGCGATCCGCTATCTTCGAAGGAGCTAGCGCCGTTGTCCAGTCTGCTCATAAAACTCTTCCAGCGCTCACGATGGGCGCATGGGTCCATTATAAGGAAGAGATTGATGAGAAGCGTTTATTTCATGCGCTCTCTTCTTTCCAAACGTCTAGTCCATCCTATTTGATTATGGCCTCACTTGATTATGCTAGGGAGTATCTCGAAAATCTGAGTGACCGGGATTGGACGCATATTCAAACGAGTCATTTCGCATTCATCATGGAAATGAGACAAGCTGGCTTTTCAATCAAAGTGGGCGATGATTTTACCAAAATGACCGTGCTGACATATCCGAAAAATGGTCTCATCTTTAGTCAACATTTGGCGTCAATCGGTATTGATACGGAACTAGCTGCAGAAGATCATGTGTTATTCTGCCTGCCGTTAAGGGAATTAAAAAGCCAAGAGATTCAACATTGGGTAAAACTGATTAAAAATGCATCACAACATGTCCCGCTCATTGTCGAAGATGAAACAATCTATCCTTACCCGATGATAGAACGTGTTTCGGTGTTGCATGCTATTTCAGATGATGCAGATATCATTCGCAAATCATTTGAACAAGCAATAGGAGCCGTCGCTGCAGAAACCGTTATCCCTTATCCACCAGGAATTCCGTGGATACTAAGAGGAGAAGTCATCACACACGAGAAAATTAGGGTATTGAATGAATGGATTTCACTAGGACGGAACCTGCAAGCGAGTAGGCATGTTATGATGAAACAAATTGATGTTATCGTAGAGGAGTTTTAATCGTGAAAGGTATGTTTATTACTGTAGAAGGTCCCGACGGTTCGGGGAAAACCACGCAGTTGCAATTGTTAGTTCGTTCATTGACTGAAATAGGATACGAAGTAGTCGTCACTCGAGAACCAGGAGGGACCAAAGTCGGAAACAGTATTCGAGAGGTCTTATTATCACCAGAACATGATGAAATGACCCCACGCGTCGAGATGATGCTGTATGCCGCGTCCCGTGCCCAAAACATCGATCAAGTGATTCGACCTGCTCTTAAACGAGGGGCGATTGTTGTGTGTGATCGATTTGTCGATGCCTCGATTGCCTATCAAGGATATGGACTCCAATATGATTTGAATCAAATTCTATCACTGAACGAGTGGGCAACGGCCGGGATTAAACCCGATTTGACTTTCCTCTTTGATTTGACCCCTGATCAAGCGAGCCGTCGCATGAAAGAACGAGGTCAATTAGACCGTATCGAGAGCCGAGATGAGTCTTTCCATCAACGCGTATACGATGGGTTCAAAAAAATATTAGAACACCATCCGGATCGGATGGTTCGTATCGATGCGAACGCTACAATTGAAATGATTCAAGATGAAGTGTTAGATATTACGTTAGAACGATTAAATGAAAGAGGAGTGACGCAATGATGAAGATGGTAATCGCGATTGTACATGATAAGGACAGTGCTCGGTTGTCAGATGCTTTAATCGAAGAGGACTTCCGCGCAACAAAATTAGCCACAACGGGAGGCTTTTTGAAAGAAGGTAACACAACGTTCATGATTGGTGTACCAAAAGAACGGTTAGACGATTTGCTCGCGCTAATCAAATCGAATTGCTCGAGCCGAGATCAAATGATCACGCCGATTTCACCGATGGGCGGTCACGCTGATTCATATATTCCGTATCCGGTAGAAGTACAAGTTGGCGGAGCGACTGTGTTCGTCTTGCCGATTGAAGGATTCCATCAGTTTTAATGGGAACGGTCACGAATATGAGCTTTCAAGAGTTAGCGAAATCTCAAACGGTTATCGCCAAAGTGATTGAAAATTCGATTGTCGCTCAAAAGGTGGGTCACGCCTATATTTTCTCAGGAGATTATGAACCTTATTTAATTGAGACGGCGCAACTGTTTGCAAAATCCCTTTTTTGCGAGTCGCCTGACGGAATAGAGCCGTGTGGTAGTTGTCGAAACTGTAGACGGATGGATTCGGGCAACCTCGTCGACTATATGGAAGTGGAACCGGATGGGGCCAGTATCAAAAAGGAACAAGTTCAACAATTGTTGAGCGACTTGTCGCTACGTGGAGCAGAAGGAGACCGGCAAATATATGTCATCCATCAAGCGCATAAAATGACACCTCAGGCGGCCAACAGTCTCTTAAAGTTTTTCGAAGAACCGGGCGTTGGGAAACTGGCCATCTTGGTGACGACCCAGCCGCAACTCCTATTACCAACCATTCGCTCGCGGGCTCAGCATTTAGTGTTTCGACCGATTGATCGAGAACGCCTCGTGGAAACGTTGGTCGCAGACGTGCAATGTACGAGCGATTTAGCGCGTCTTGCTTTAGAGACATATCCGAAATTCGAAGACGCGCGTGAGGCGCTTCACAACGACTGGTTTGTACAGGCGTATGGGCTAGTGGTACAATTAGTTGAAGTATTGACAAAACGCCCGCAAGAATTGCTTTTATTCGCCCAAGAAAAATGGCTCGGTCATTTTAAAGGACGGAATGAATTGCGAGTCGGTCTCGAGCTGTTCGGAAATTGGTTGGAGCAAGCGCTCCACTTCAAAGTGCGAACAGACTATGTTCCGGAGTTGTTCACGAAAGAACAAGCGCTATATACCGCGTTTGTAAAAGATTGTCCGGTTCATAAAATCGTCCATGCTATTGAATCTGTCCATGAGGCGATTCGACGGCTTGAGGCAAACGTCAATCCTCAATTAACGTTCGAACGGTTAACGTTCGATTTGCAGAAAGGATAGGAGAGCGTGCTTGAAGTAGTCGGAGTCCGTTTTAAAGAAGCGGGAAAAATCTATTACTTTTCACCAGGCGAAGCAACGCTTGAACGTGGAGACCATGTCATCGTAGAGACGGTACGAGGCATCGAATACGGTGAAGTCGTCCAAGTTGGTAAGCAACTGGGTGAAGACGAAGTAGTATTGCCGTTAAAGACAATCCTTCGTGTCGCCGATCAAAAAGATGCCGAAATCGTTCAAGACAATCGATTGGCAGCATTTGACGCTCACGCCGTCTGTGAAGAAAAAATTCGTGAACATCGACTTGAAATGAAGTTAGTCGATGTTGAGTATACATTTGATCGTAATAAAGTCATCTTTTATTTCACGGCAGAGGGGCGCGTTGATTTTCGGGAACTCGTCAAAGATTTAGCAAGTGTGTTTCGCACCCGGATTGAACTCCGTCAAATTGGAGTTCGGGACGAAGCGAAACTGCTGAGCGGAATCGGGCCTTGTGGTCGTGTGTTGTGCTGCTCCTCGTTTTTAGGGGAATTTGAGCCGGTATCGATTAAAATGGCCAAGGATCAGAACTTATCCTTGAATCCGAATAAAATCTCCGGTGTGTGTGGTCGTCTCATGTGCTGTCTGAAATACGAGAATGATACGTATGAAGAATTGAAACGGGATTTACCAGACGTCGGAAAACGAATCAAAATTCCAGAAGGTGACGGACGTGTTATCGGTCTCAATATCTTGGATCAATTGATTCAAGTCGAGTTGAACGATCGGACCCGTGTTGTGACGTATACAATCGACGAGCTCGTCGAGGTCGGTGCAGTCAAACGAAAACCGTCGAAACAGTGATGGGGTGCTGAGCAGTGGAAAGAATGGATAAAAAGGAAGTCATGATGCGGGTCGATGCGATCGAGCAACAAATGCAATTGTTGACGGAGCATTTAGGGGTGCTCAAAGAGCAACTCGCCTATTTGCTCGAAGAAAACCAACACATGTATCTCGAAAACCATCATTTGCGTGAAAAAGTGGAGCAACTTGCAGAAGTCGAGACGCCTGATGGGGATCCCCAAATTGCGTTGTCCGGAAAAGGACAGAACAATCTGGCGGCGTTATACCAAGAAGGATTTCACATTTGTAATTTGCACTATGGACAAGTCAGAAAAGACGGAGACTGTCTCTTCTGCATGTCGATGCTAAATAAACATTAATAAGGGGCGATAGACGGGGGTGTTCCCGTCCGTCGCCTTTGTACGTTATGTAGGAGGGAAATGGCGTGACTGTTAAACAAGGTGAACGTCTTGATGATTTGTTAGGGCGTCCCGGCAAAATCATTCAAAGTGATGACGTTTTTTCATTTTCATTGGATGCCGTATTACTCGCCGAATTTGTATGGGTGCCGATTCAAAAAGGAAAGCTCGTCGATTTGTGCGCCGGCACGGGGGCGATTCCGCTCTTTTTATCATATCGAACGAAAGGGACGGTCACTGGTGTGGAAATCCAGCCTCGCCTCGTCGACATGGCCAACCGAAGCATTGCTGTCAACGGATTGGAAGAGCGGCTGCACATCGTTGAAGGCGATGTAAAAACGGCAGCGACGCAGCTCGGACATGCCCGTTACGATGTCGTCACGTGCAACCCCCCTTATTTTTTGGCGAACGAGACCTCGCTACGCAATCAAAATGAACATCATACGATTGCACGGCATGAAGTCCTTTGCACATTAGAAGACTGTATCCGTTCCGCCAGTCAACTCGTCAAACCGGGTGGGAAGGTGGCCTTCGTCCATCGTCCGGAACGATTGCTCGACATTCTGACGCTCATGCGGGCGTATCGGATTGAACCGAAACGAATGCAACTCGTTTATCCGAAGCAAGGTCGAGACGCGAACACATTGTTAATAGAGGGGTCGAAAGATGGAAAAGCAGGGCTCACAATCTTACCTCCGTTCATCGTTTATGAGGAAGATGACACGTATACGAGCGACATGCGGACAATCCTCGATGCGTAAGTACTTTGCCTATATTCTCGAGTGCAACGATGGCACGTACTATACCGGATATACGACGGATGTGGAGAAGCGGATGGAAGTGCATAACAACGGCAAAGGTGCGAAATATACACGAGCTCGTCTCCCGGTGACGTTGCGATATGTCAGGTCGTTTGCGACCAAACGCGAAGCCATGCAGTACGAATGGTCCATCAAACAACTCACGCGGGCTCAAAAACAGCAATTGATGGAGGGAACGAGTAATGAACTCACAAAAAAGTTATCAGACTGACCGGCCTACCCTTTACGTTGTGCCGACGCCGATCGGAAATTTAGAAGATATGACGTATCGGGCGGTTCGAATTCTAGGAGAAGTCGATTTGATTGCGGCTGAAGACACGCGCCAAACGATGAAACTCTGTCGCCATTTCGGTATCGAGACGAAACTAGTCAGCTACCATGAGCACAATAAGCACGTGAGTGGCCCGCGCTTAATCGAGGATATCGAGGCGGGCAAGTCGGTCGCCGTCGTCTCAGACGCGGGCATGCCAGGGATTTCGGACCCAGGAAGCGACCTCGTGCGGCTGGCCATACAAGCGAAGCTCCCCGTCGTCGTGCTCCCTGGAGCGAACGCAGCGTTGACGGCACTTGTCGCATCTGCCTTGCGACCGAGCGATTTTTGTATTATGGATTCTTGCCACGCAAAAAGAAAGAGCGGCTCGATGTGTTGTCATCCTTACAATATGAACCGGGCACCATCATTTTCTATGAAGCGCCACATCGGTTGAAAGAGATGCTGACCGGGATTCAAGATGTGTTCGGCAATCGGCAACTCGTTCTCGGGCGAGAGTTGACGAAAACGTTTGAAGAGTTTTTACGAGGGACGGTAGAAGAAGCGCTTGTCTGGTGCGAAGGTGAAGTACGCGGCGAATTCGTCGTCATGGTGGAAGGATCGACAGAAGCGGCACCGACGCATGACTGGTGGGAGGCGCTATCGCCCCTCGAGCACGTCGACCGTTACATTGAGGACGGATTAAAGCCGAATGCCGCTATCAAACAAGTCGCTAAAGAACGTGGCTTATCGCGAAGGGAGGTCTATGACGCCTATCATCAAGTCGACAAAAAAGAGTAAGCAAGGAATTCCTTGCTTACTCTTCGCTGTAGTAGTTTTCGAGCATGTTTTTCAACTCGACGAGAACGCGTTGTGCGCCTTCTGGTGAAAGGATTAATTTACCGTCAGCCAACTTGAAGTTGTCATCTGATACTTCGCCTGTTACTTGACAAGTCATGTTCGGTTTGTATTTTTTCAACACGATTTGATCGTTGTCGACGTAGATTTCAAGAGCATCTTTCTCAGCGATCCCGAGTGTGCGGCGCAATTCGATTGGAATGACGACACGACCGAGCTCATCAACTTTCCGTACGATACCTGTAGATTTCATTTTGTGTTTCCTCCTCCAATGGTGTCGAAATCTCTTGGTGACATGAATCGTCAAAATTCGACAATTTTACTACAGCAAAAAGCATACTAAACTTTCCAATTGTAGTCAACTGCTTACTATTGGAAATCTACATTTTTGAAAAATGACGATATGGAATCGATATATACCTAAATTTCCCCGAAAGTTAGAATGCGAAACAAAGAAAGGATTTTTTTGGAACATATTTTATGAGTAGCAACAAAAAAATTCCAAACAATTGGTTTGGAAATTCTTTTATCGAACCGTGTATAATGGAAGTTGCAAATGTCGAAAGGATGGAGAACATACAATGGCGAAGCCTACTTTTTATATTACGACTCCGATTTACTATCCAAGTGCCAAACTACACATCGGTCACGCCTATACGACGGTGGCCGGTGATGCGATCGCACGCTATAAGCGTCTAAAAGGATTTGACGTTCGTTATTTGACTGGGACAGACGAGCACGGTCAAAAGATACAAGAAAAAGCGAAAGAAGCTGGTGTGACTCCACAAGCATTTGTGGATGAAGTCGTCAAAGACATCAAAGTATTGTGGGACCGTCTCGAAATCTCATACGATGACTATATCCGTACAACAGACGCACGTCACAAAGCTGTCGTCGAGCATGTGTTCGAGACGCTTCTAAAAAATGATGATATTTATCTCGGAGAGTATGAAGGTTGGTACTCGATTTCCGATGAGACGTATTATACGGAGTCTCAGCTCATCGACGGGAAGAGCCCGGACAGCGGTCACCCAGTCGAACTCGTACGCGAAGAATGTTACTTCTTCCGTCTCAGCAAGTATGCGGATCGTTTGATCGAGTACTTCGAATCGCACCCTGACTTCATCTTGCCAGAATCGCGCAAAACGGAGATGATCAACAACTTCTTGAAGCCGGGTCTTCAAGACTTGGCTGTCTCACGGACGACGTTTGACTGGGGCGTACAAGTCCCATCGAATCCGAAGCATGTCGTATACGTATGGGTCGATGCCCTTACGAACTATATCTCTGCCCTCGGCTACGGGTCGGACAACGACGAATTGTTCAACCGCTATTGGCCAGCCGATGTCCATTTGGTTGGAAAAGAGATCGTCCGGTTCCATACAATCATTTGGCCAGCGTTGCTCATGGCACTCGACCTCCCGTTACCGAAACAAGTATTCGCACATGGTTGGTTACTCATGAAAGACGGCAAAATGTCGAAATCAAAAGGAAACGTCGTCGACCCGATTCCACTCATCGATCGCTACGGACTCGACTCGCTCCGCTATTACCTTCTTCGTGAAGTTCCATTCGGGGCGGACGGCACGTTCACACCGGAAGCGTTCGTCGATCGCTTGAACTTTGACCTCGCGAACGACCTAGGGAACTTGCTTAACCGGACCGTGGCCATGATTAAGAAGTATTTTGATGGGGAGATCCCTGCTTATGCGGGCAATGTGACAGAGTTCGATGCCTCGCTGCTTCAAGTCGTCAACGAGACGACAGAGAAGACGGAAGCTGCCATGGAACACATGGAGTTTTCAGTCGCGCTCACAAACATCTGGCAACTCGTCAGCCGTGCCAACAAATATATCGACGAGACGCAACCGTGGGTCTTGGCGAAGGACGAAGCAAAACGGGACGAACTGGCGTCGGTGATGACTCACCTTGCCGGCGTGCTCCGTCACGTCGCGGTCATGATTCAACCGTTCATGACACGGGCGCCAAAAGAGATGTTCCGTCAGCTCGGTCTCGAAGGAGAAGATATGTCATGGGAAGCGCTCGATACGTTCGCGGCGTTCGATGGAGCCGTCGTCACAGACGGGACACCGATTTTCCCACGTCGCGATGTTAAAGAAGAAGTCGATGCGATTCAAGAGATGATGCGTCAAGCGTCGCAAGCACGCGTCGAAGAAGCGGAAGCGGGCGATGTCGAAGATGAGGACGTGCGTCCGGAAATTACGATTGACGTCTTTGATCAAGTCGAGTTCCGTGTCGGTCAAATCATCGAAGCCGATAAAATCAAGAAGGCGAAGAAGTTGTTGAAACTTCAAGTCGACATGGGCGGGGAGAAACGCCAAATTGTCTCGGGTATCGCGGAATGGTATGCGCCGGAAGACTTGGTCGGCAAGAAGGTCATCGTCGTCGCCAACTTGAAGCCGGTCAAACTGCGTGGCGAATTGTCACAAGGGATGATTCTAGCGGCGGATAAAGACGGCAAGCTTGAACTTGCGACCGTATCTGAGAATATGCCGAACGGGGCCATCGTCAAATAATCGTTTGGGGGAGACTTCGGTCTCCCTCTTTGTCTATATAAGGAGGAACCACCATGTTGATTGATACACATACCCATATCAATGCCGAACAGTTCAATGAGGACGTCGAAGCGACGATTGAACGGGCTCGTGCGGCTGGCGTATCCCCGATGCTTGTCGTCGGGTTCGACAATCCGACCATCACGCGCGCGATCGAGCTCGCGGAAACGTATGAAGATATTTATGCGATCGTCGGTTGGCATCCGGTCGACGCCGTCGATTGCACGGAGGCCGATTTAGCAAGAATCGAAACATTGATGAATCATCCGAAAGTGATGGCGCTCGGAGAGATTGGGCTCGACTACCATTGGGATAAATCAGAGAAAGACGTTCAACAACGCGTGTTCCGGCAACAAATCGCCATCGCGAAGCGGACGAACATGCCGATCGTGATTCATAACCGAGAAGCAACCGCTGACGTACTCGATATTTTAGAAGAAGAACATGCTGAAGAGGTCGGTGGCGTGTTCCATAGTTACAGCATGTCCGTCGAATTGTTGGAGCGTTGTTTGCGTTTGAACTTCTATATTTCTCTCGGGGGACCGGTGACGTTCAAAAATGCCAAAGTACCGAAAGCAGTGGCGCAACAAGTACCGCTCGATCGTCTCCTCGTGGAAACAGACTGCCCATATTTAACACCGACACCGTTCCGCGGTAAGCGGAATGAACCGGCTTACGTCACATATGTCGCCGAAGAGATTGCATCGCTACGTGACATGTCCTACGACGCACTTGCAGAGGCGACGACCGCTAATGCGAAGCGTCTGTTCCGTCTTCCATGATGTTCAGACGACTTGTATTGAGCCTCGGTGTGGTGGTTGCATCCGTAATCACCTATATGGCAATGCAGCCTGAAGCTATCACGATTATTGATGATGGAGTGACGACGGTATACGAGAGCCGAGGTGAATCGGTGTTAGAAGTGTTAGAAGAGACTGGCATTACCATTGATGAAACCGACGTTGTAACGCCGGCTTTGAGTGCGGACATCCCGCTCGACCGAGTCATTCAAATCGAGCGGGCCCGCACCGTCTCGCTCCAGATCGGTTACGGACAAACCGAGACGATCGAGACGCGTGAGCGGACGGTCGAGGACGTGTTGCTTCGTTACGGGGTGAGTGTCCGTGACGGGGACGATGTGTACCCGGGCATTCGCACCCCCATCACATCAGGCATGACCATCCGCTATCAGCCTGTCGTCGCCCTCGATGTCATTGTCGGCGACGAGGCGAAGACGGTGTATACGATGGCCCAAACTGTCGAGCAGGCGCTACAGGGGGCGAATGTGACGGTGTCTGACAAAGATACCGTCGAACCGGCGTTATCGACTCCAGTACGAGACGGGATGACAATCACAGTCAACGTGAGTCGCGACGTCGTGCAGTATGAAAGTCGACTCATCCCGTTTGAAATCATCACAGAAGAAGACGACACTCTTGCGCGCGGAGAAACCGAAGTCGTTCAAGTCGGTGTACCTGGACTCGAACGGACGCGGTATGCACTGACAGTGGAAAATGGTACAATTACAAATCGGACCGAAACGAGCGTGGAAACGCTGCGAACCGTACGCCCTCAAATCATCAAACTTGGAACAAAGGTCGTAGCTGAACCAGAAACGAACCAAGAGACAGAGCAAAAGCAAGAGGCGACGGCAACGACCGAACCGTCGAGCCCGTTTCGAGAGGAAGCAGAGATAAAAATCGAAGAGACGCCTCGCGCCGAGGATGTCTTGGATTTCACCTCTGCGAAACAGCTTCTCGTCGAGGCGACGGCGTATACGAACAATGCGGAAGATACAATCACGTTTGACGGCAGAGTACTAACGCGCAGCGGTTATGATGTGACGGACACGATTCTGTATGAAGGCATGCGAATCATCGCGGTCGATCCAGCCATCATCCCACTCGGCACACGTGTGTACGTCGAAGGATTTGGGATGGCGATCGCCTTAGATACAGGCAGTGCCATCAAAGGCAATAAAATCGATTTGATGATGGACACGAAAGAAGAAGCGGTGACGTTTGGGAGGAAACCGCTCACGATTTGGGTCATCCCGAAGCAAGAAGAGAAAGAAGGAACTGATGATGCGTGAAAAGATACAAGAAGTGATTGTCGTCGAAGGTCGAGATGATACGACACGGCTTCAAGAAGTGTATGATGTCGATACGATTGAAACGAACGGATCGGCCGTCTCGAAACAAACGATTGAGCGCATCAAACGCGCGCAAGAAACGCGCGGGGTGATTATTCTGACGGATCCCGATTATCCGGGCGACCGAATCCGGGCCATCGTCGAGGAACAGGTCAAAGGATGTAAACACGCTTATCTGCCTCGGGCCGAAGCGAAAGATAAGCGAGGTAAAATCGGGGTCGAGCATGCGTCACCGGCCACGATTCGTCGCGTGCTTGAAGCGGTGTATGAACAGCGGGTCGAGACCGACATGCCGCTCGTCAACCGCCAAATGGTGCTCGCCGCCGATTTGATTGGTGGACCAGACGCAGCTCGCCGCCGCAAACGACTTGGCATACTTCTCCGCATCGGTGAGCCAAATGCCAAGCAATTTGTGAAACGAGTCGAAGCGTTGCGTGTGACCATCGAAGAATGGGAACGGGCGCTGGCTCAGTTAGAGGAGGAAAATCATTGAAAGATATCGCAACAATTCAACGCACGAAATCGATTCTAGAACGTCACGGCTTCTCGTTTAAAAAGTCGCTCGGACAAAACTTTTTAATCGATTTAAACATTTTGAATAAAATCGTGGATGCCGCCGAGCTAGGGGAAGCGAGCGGGGTGCTCGAAATCGGTCCTGGTATCGGGTCATTGACGGAACAGTCTGCCAAGCGAGCGAAAAAGGTCGTCGCCCTCGAAATTGACCAACGTCTCCTTCCGATTTTGGAAGATACGATGTCTCCTTACCCACACGTGCACGTCATTCACGGCGACGCGCTCGAGCTCGATATTCAAGCCATCGTCGAGCGGGAGTTTTTCAGCCAAGGCATCGATGACATCTCGGTCGTGGCCAACTTGCCATATTACGTGACGACACCGATTATCATGCGTTTACTGGAAAGCCAAATCAAGTTCCGTTCACTCGTCATGATGATTCAAAAAGAAGTTGCCGAGCGCATCGGAGCGAAGCCTGGGACGAAAGCATACGGCTCTCTCTCGATCGCAATTCAGTACTACGCAGAGGCGAACGTGAGCTTTATCGTCCCAAAAAGTGTGTTCATGCCGGCTCCGAACGTCGATTCAGCGGTCATCACGTTGAAGATGCGCCCCAAACCGGCGGTCGACGTTAAAGATGAGGCCTTCTTCTTCGAAATTGCCCGGGCCAGTTTTGCGCAACGTCGGAAAACGATCTTGAATAACTTGACGAACCACTTCGGTAAAGATAAAAAAATGGAAATCGAACATCTGTTAGGTAAAGCCGGAATCGATCCAAAACGGCGCGGCGAAACGCTTTCGCTAGAGGAGTTTGCCCGATTAGCTGACACAATTTTACCACTTAAAAACAGTTGACGACCGGTTAGGGAGTCGCTATAATATTAATCTTTATTTTCTTTTTAGAATGTGTTATACTTGTAACAGTGAGGTGAAGCGTATGCCAAAGACGTTACAAGAAATCAGACAGAAACTCGAATCGCATGTTGGAGAACGATTGACGTTGAAAGCAAACGGCGGTCGTAAGAAAGTCGTTACTCGGTTTGGAACGCTCGTTGAGACGTATCCTGCGGTGTTCGTCGTCAAATTGGATGAAGATCATCATAACGTGGAACGTGTCTCATATAGCTACGCTGATGTCCTAACGGATACAGTTAAAATTGAATTCAGCAATTGAACGATAAATGAGGGGCGGATGCATTGGCAGCTGCTTCTTTTTTTGTGCGCTCGTTTACGGTACAATGGCGAACAGGAGATACATGGGAAGGGTGAACGATATGCGCACGATCAGTGTGAAAGCGCCGGCAAAAATCAATTTGACGCTTGACGTTCTTGGGAAGCGGACAGATGGCTATCATGAAGTAGAAATGGTCATGACGACAGTAGACTTATCGGATCGGTTGGAATTAACCGTACTCGATACGAACGAGATTCGGATTCAATCCGAACATGCTTACGTGCCGAACGACCATCGGAATTTGGCTTACCGTGCGGCTGAATTGTTGCGGAAACGGTTCGACATCAAGCAAGGTGTCGAAATCGTATTGGATAAGCAGATTCCGGTCGCGGCCGGACTAGCCGGCGGATCGAGCGATGCTGCCGCAACGCTTCGTGGGATGAACGAACTGTTCAACCTTGGCCTGTCATTAGAAGAGTTGGCTGAACTCGGTGCCGCGGTCGGATCGGACGTATCGTTTTGCGTCATGGGCGGGACGGCCATCGCGCGTGGACGCGGTGAACAGTTAGAGACGATTCCGTCACCGCCACCGTGTTACGTCGTCTTGGCGAAACCGAAAATCGGTGTGTCGACGGCCGACATCTATCGCGCGGTGGAGATGGAGAAGATTGTGCATCCGAATACCGAAGCGATGGTCACGGCGATTCGCGCTCGTGATTTTGATGGCATCTGTGCAAATCTTGGTAATGCCCTCGAGGCGGTCACGCTCGGACTTCATCCGGAAGTTCGCCAAATCAAAGAGACGATGCTCCATTGTGGGGCAGATGGGGTACTCATGAGCGGAAGCGGTCCGACTGTATTCGCGCTGATAGAGCATGAACAAAAAGCGCATCGTGTCTATAACGGGCTTAAAGGATTTTGTCCTGAAGTATTCGTCGTTCGGATTCTCGGCAAAAAACATTGAACAAAGACGAATGAGTCTGATATATTCTGTTTAGAACATTCGTCTATTATTGAAATTATGAAGGAGAATCCGTATGAAAATTCGTAGAAGTGGTCGACTCGTCGATATGACCCGCTATTTGCTGGATCATCCCCACCAGCTCGTGTCGCTATCCATGTTTTCGAGTCGTTATAAAGCAGCCAAATCATCGATTAGTGAAGACTTGGTCATCGTCAGTGAAATGTTAGCCTATGACGGCACAGGGAAATTGGTCACGGTACCGGGAGCAGCCGGTGGCGTCATGTTCATCCCGGGTTGGAGTAGAGATAAATCGCTCTCCATGATCGATGGTTTATGTGAACAATTGTCGAAACCGGAACGGTTGCTCCCAGGAGGTTATCTCTATTTGACGGACGTACTCGGCAATCCACGTCAAGTGAAACCGATGGGTCAAGTGTTCGCCTCGGTGTTCGCTGATCGTAAAGTCGATGTCGTCATGACGATTGCGACGAAAGGTATACCGCTCGCCTACGCTGTCGCTGAGCAGCTAGGGGTACCGTTCGTCATCGTCCGGTCCGATAGCCGTGTCACTGAAGGTTCGACGGTGAGTATCAACTACGTGTCCGGGTCGTCAAAGGCGATTCGTACGATGGCACTCGCGCGTCGCAGTTTGCCCCGCGGTGCGAACGTGCTGTTAATTGACGATTTCATGAAAGCTGGGGGAACGATTCGCGGGATGATGAGTCTCTTGAACGAGTTCGAGGCGAACCTTGCCGGTGTCGGCGTACTCATGGAAGCAGAAGGTGCCGAGAAAAAGATGGTGAGCGAATACGTCAGTTTAATGAGATTGACAAATGTCGATTCGGACAAAGGGCTCGTCACGATTTCACGCGGGAACGTTGAACAGTTCTTAAAGTGATTGGCAAAAAATTGATTTCGTTTTATGATGAAAGGGTATAAGAGTCATACAAAGTCACTTGGTTCGCTTGGAACCATCTCAGCCTTTTAGAAAGCACACCACGGTCTAGACAACGATGAAAAGGGGATGCGAAACATGCAGATCACAGACGTAAAAATTCGCAAAGTCGCGACGGAAGGTAGAATGAAGGCACTGGCCTCCATTACACTTGACCAGGAATTTGTGGTACACGACCTCGAATCATTGAAGGAAGTTCTGGTCTTTTCGTAGCGATGCCGAGCAAGCGGACGCCAGAAGGGATTTTCCGTGATATTGCTCACCCGATTAACGGAGACATGCGTCAAAAAGTCGAGGCGGCCGTGTTAGAGGCTTATAGCCAAGAGGATGTAGCCATTGCCGAGACATCAGTCCAGTATAATGCCATGAACGAGTAAGGTTCGACAGCGGAGGGAGAATCCTTCCGCTGCCTTTTTACGTTTCATTGGTTACGAATAGGTACAACGGTTGAAACCGCGTCACGGTTTCGATATAGTAGAAACGGTGTGAATAAGGTTTGAATATAGAAGAAACCGAACATTTAAGTATATTACAGTCGATATGAGGAGATAGGAGCGAATCAAGAATGGATCGTTTTGCAGTCATTTTGGCAGCAGGTAAAGGGACGCGCATGAAGTCGAAGCTTTATAAAGTGCTTCATCCGGTCCTCGGGAAACCGATGGTCGAACACGTCGTCGATCAACTCGACAAAATCGGGGTCAGTCGTCAAATCGTCATCGTCGGCCATGGGGCTGAAGCGGTAAAAGATACGCTTGGTTCACGCGTGGAGTATGCGGTCCAAGAACAACAGCTTGGTACGGGTCATGCGGTACAGATGGCAGAAGCTGAACTTGCAGGCAAACCTGGCGCGACGCTCGTTGTATGTGGTGATACGCCGTTATTGACAGCGGAAACGCTCGAAGCGTTATTGTTGCATCATGAGACACAACAGGCAAAAGTGACGGTGTTAACAGCGATTGCCGATGATGCGTCTGGATACGGCCGCGTCATCCGCGGGGAAGACGGGAACGTCACGAAAGTCGTCGAGCATAAAGATGCGTCTGACGCCGAACTAGAGATCCGTGAAATCAACACCGGAACATACGTGTTCGATAACGAGCTCTTGTTCGATGCGTTGAAGCAAGTCGGGAACAATAACGCACAAGGCGAGTACTACTTGCCGGACGTCATCTCGATTGCGAAAGAAGCAGGCGAAATCGTGGCAGCGCACACGGCGCCGACGTTCGATGAAACGATTGGCGTCAACGACCGTGTCGCCCTCTCGCAAGCCGAGGCGGTTATGCGTAAGCGTACGAACGAACGCCTCATGCGTGAAGGTGTGACGTTCATGGATGCAGCTTCGACATATATCTCACCAGATGCGGTCATCGGTTCGGACACGATCATCTATCCAGGGACGGTCATTCTCGGGAAGACGGTCATCGGTTCAGAGTGCGTGATCGGTCCGCATTCAGATATCCGTAATAGCGTCATCGAAGACGGCGCGACGGTTCGTCAATCGGTCGTGAGCGACAGCCGTGTCGGAACGTTCGCCCAGGTCGGGCCGTTCGCCCACCTTCGTCAACAAGCAGTCCTCGGCGCGAATACGCGCGTCGGTAACTTCGTGGAAATCAAAAAATCAACGTTCGGAGACGGGGCGAAAGCATCACATCTCAGTTATATCGGAGATGCTTCAATCGGGGAACGCGTCAATCTCGGTTGTGGATCAATCACGGTCAACTATGACGGCAAAAACAAGTTCGAGACGGTCGTCGAGGCCGATGCATTCGTTGGGTGCAACGTGAATTTGATCGCTCCGGTAAAAGTCGGAAAAGGCTCGATCGTCGCAGCCGGTTCGACGATCACGACTGACGTTCCTGAAGAAGCGCTTGCGATTGCGCGCGAACGCCAAACGAACAAAGAAGGTTACACGAAACGATAAGTTGCTGCCTATAATTTTGGAAAACGATGGAGGAGAATCCTAAACATGTCTACTGTATACGAACGTGAAATTCGCCTATTTAGCTTAAACTCAAACCGCCCACTCGCCGAAGAAATTGCCAAGGAGATTGGCATCCCACTTAGCGATTGCCAAGTGAAGCGGTTTAGCGACGGAGAACTTTACATCAACATCGAGGAGAGTGTACGAGGCGATGATGTATACATCATCCAATCGACGAGCTCACCGGTGAATGAGACGCTCATGGAGTTACTCGTCATGATCGATGCGTTGAAACGGGCGTCAGTTCGGACGATTAACGTGGTCATGCCTTACTACGGCTATGCCCGCCAAGACCGCAAGGCGCGCTCACGTGAGCCGATCACAGCGAAACTTGTCGCTGATTTATTGACGGTTGCAGGTGCCACGCGTTTAATCACGATGGACTTGCATGCTGCTCAAATCCAAGGTTTCTTCAATATCCCAGTAGACCAATTATTAGGTGTTCCACTCATCTCGACGTATTTTGAGACAGATGAATTTAAAGCGAAAGACATTGTCGTCGTTTCACCGGACCACGGTGGCGTCACGCGTGCCCGTAAGCTTGCCGAACGCTTGAAGGTCCAATCGCCATCATCGACAAGCGTCGTCCTGAAGCGAACGTGGCTGAAGTCATGAACATCGTCGGCAGCGTTGAAGGCAAGACGGCCATCTTGATTGATGACATCATCGATACGGCTGGAACAATCACGCTTGCGGCCGATGCCATCGTCCAAGCTGGTGCAAAAGAAGTGTACGCCTCGTGTACACACCCGGTATTGTCTGGACCGGCGATGGAACGAATCGACAACTCGTCAATCAAAGAACTTGTTGTCTTGAACACGATCGACTTAGAAGGTCGCGAATGTTCAAGCAAAATCAAGCAGATGTCGGTTGCCCGTTTGCTTGGAGAAGCGATCATGCGCGTCCACGAGCACAAATCGGTGAGCACGCTGTTCGATTAAAAAAACGAGGCCCGAAGGCGTTCGCCTTTGGGCTTTTTTGTTCAGGAGGAATAAGATGAAATGTATCGTCGGCCTCGGGAATCCAGGCAAAAAGTATGAGATGACCCGTCACAACGTCGGATTTTTGGCGATTGATCGCCTTGCCGACAAACATGGGATTAAACTCGATGAAGCTAAGTTTAAAGCATTGATTGGAACGGGAAGAATCAATGGAGAACGTGTCGTCCTCGTCAAACCGCTCACGTATATGAATCTATCAGGCGAGTCGGTTCGTCCAATTTTAGATTACTATAAGATTGAGATTGACGATTTGCTCGTCATTTATGACGACTTGGACATGGTCCCAGGAAAACTGCGATTCCGACCGAAAGGCAGTGCCGGCGGCCATAACGGAATCAAGTCACTGATTCAGCATTTGGGCACACAAGACTTTAAACGTCTGAAACTGGGGATTGGCCGTCCGCCGCAACCGATTAAAGTGGTCGATTGGGTCCTCATGAACTACCGTAAAGAAGACATGCCAGAATTGAATGATACGCTCGATCAAGCTGTGTCCGCTGCAACCGATTTTGTGGACACGGAATGGATTGCGCTCATGAATCGATATAACTAAAGGGTCAACGTACCCTTTTTTGTCGTATGAGGTGGAGGAAAACAAATGAATGCTCTAGAGAAATTCATGGTGACGTTACCAGAGACGAACGTGATTCGGGAGCGATTGCCAAAAGTCGATCGTCAACTCGTCACCGGATTGACGACAAGTGCCAAGGCGCTTGTATTGGCAGGATTGGCAAAAAATTCGCCAAGGCGCCTCGTCGTCGTCACGCATAATATGTATCAAGCACAAAAAATGTACGACCAACTCGAGTCGCTCATCGGACCGAGCAACACATTGCTTTATCCGATTGACGAGACGCTCGCAGGTGAACTATCCCTCACATCGAGTCCGGAATTACTTGCCGCTCGGATTGAGGCGCGGACACGTCTCCTTGACGAAACGGGAGGCGTCCTTGTCGTGCCGCTCGGTGGTTTGCGCCGTTATATCCCGAACCCGTCAGACTGGCAGACGAGCCACCATCTCATCAAACCTGGACAAGAGCTCGATTTAAAACCGTTTGCCGAGACGCTTATCACGCTCGGTTATGAACGGACGGCCACCGTGACCGCACCGGGTGAATTTTCTGTGCGTGGTAGTATTTTAGACGTCTATCCGCTCACGGCGGCGCGGCCGTATCGAATCGATTTGTTCGACACCGAAGTCGATTCGGTATTCACGTTCGACGCCGAGACACAGCGCTCATTAGGTGTCGTTGGCGAGGCGATTATTCCACCAGCAACAGAATTCGTCGCCTCACCCGAGCTGTTGAAAAAAGCTGGAGAGGCACTTGGACGTCAATACGAGCGGACGCTCTCGCTTATCGAAACCGAGACGATTCGTCAGGCACTCGAAGACGGAATTGCCCGGGACATCGAACAGTTCGGGCGAGGGGAGGCTCCTGAAAAAATTGGAAAGTACACACCGCTCCTCTATAGCTCGACACTCCTCGATTACGTCGGGCCGGAAGCCGTCTTGATATTAGATGAAGTGGCACGAATTGAAGATGCTGCCGACGTGCAAGACCGCGAGGAAGCGGAATGGTTCTCGTCGCTCATCGAACGCGGGGAGTCGGTCAGCAATTACACACTCGGCGTCCCGATGCATAAAGTATTCCGCACGCTGAAACAAGTCGCGTTCTCTCTGTTGCCGTCACGACGGTCCGGCATTCCGGAGACGAACACGGTCCACCTCAGTTGTCGTCCACTCCCGGCATTCCATGGTCAAATGCACTTGTTGAAACAAGAAATCGAACGTTGGCAACAAGGCGACCATCGCATCGTCTTTTTAGCAGGCGATCAAACACGGGCTGATAAAGTGGCAGCGTTGCTTGACGATTATGGCATCTCCTCCACCTTCACCAATGTGGACGGTGAACTGTTGCCACGTCACGTCCATGTCATGATCGGACAAATCGAAGGCGGCTTTGAACTCTCGACAAGCCGGCTCGTCGTCGTCTCCGAAGAAGAGCTGTTCAAGCGCGTCACAAAACGGAAACGTCAGACGAAGAATTTGACGAACGCAGAACGGATTAAAAGCTATCAAGAATTGAAGCCGAACGACTACGTCGTCCACATCCATCACGGAATCGGAAAGTACCTTGGCATCAAAACGATTGAAGTCGGTGGGATTCATCAAGATTACTTACATCTCGTCTACGCCGGTGATGATGCGCTGTACGTGCCTGTCGATCAAATCGATCTCGTTCAAAAGTATGTCGGGGCCGAAGGCAAAGAGCCAAAGATTTATAAGCTCGGCGGAACCGAATGGAAGAAAGTCAAATCGAAAGTCGCCAAATCGGTTGAAGATATCGCCGACGAATTGATTAAGCTATACGCGGCACGTGAAGCGTCCGTCGGCTATGCATTCCCAGGTGATGACGAAGAGATGAGTCAGTTCGAAAGCTCGTTCCCGTACGCAGAGACAGAAGACCAAGTCCGCTCCATCGCCGAAATCAAAGCGGACATGGAACGGTCACGGCCAATGGACCGCCTCCTGTGCGGCGATGTCGGTTATGGCAAGACGGAAGTGGCGATTCGAGCCGCGTTCAAAGCCGTGCTCGCCGGGAAGCAAGTCGCGTTCCTCGTTCCGACGACCGTGCTCGCGCAACAACATTACGAGACGATGCTTGAACGGTTCAGTGAATTTCCAATCAACGTCTCCGTTATGAGCCGCTTCCGCTCGAAAAGCGAGATGGCGGCGACGAAGAAAGGTTTGAAGGAAGGAACGATTGACGTCGTCGTCGGGACGCACCGCGTCTTGTCGAAAGATGTGACGTTCGCCGACCTCGGGCTCGTCATCATCGATGAAGAGCAGCGGTTCGGGGTCAAACATAAAGAGCGACTCAAGCAGTTGAAGACAAATATCGATGTTTTGACGCTGACCGCGACACCGATTCCACGGACGCTCCATATGTCGATGATTGGGATTCGGGACTTGTCAGTGCTCGAGACACCACCAGAGAACCGCTACCCGGTGCAGACGTACGTCATGGAATATGATGGCATCGTGTTGCGTGAGGCACTGGAGCGCGAACTCGCTCGAGGCGGACAAGCATTCTTCCTCTATAACCGCGTCGAAGGCATCGAACGGAAAGCCGAAGAGATTCGCGCATTGTTGCCGGAAGCACGCATCGCTACGGCGCACGGGCGGATGACCGAGACCGAACTCGAGAGCCAGCTCATCAGTTTCCTCGAAGGGGAAGCGGACGTGCTCGTCTCGACGACAATCATCGAGACCGGCATCGACATCCCGAACGTGAACACGCTCATCGTCCACGATGCGGACAAGATGGGTCTGTCCCAGCTGTATCAGCTGCGCGGTCGTGTCGGCCGTTCCAACCGAATCGCCTACGCCTACTTCACGTATCGGAAAGACAAGCGCTTGACCGAGGTCGCGGAGAGCCGGCTCCAGGCCATCAAAGAGTTCACGGAGCTCGGGAGCGGGTTCAAGATTGCGATGCGCGACTTATCGATTCGCGGCGCCGGCAATCTGCTCGGGGCCCAACAGTCTGGGTTCATCGACTCGGTTGGATTCGATTTATACTCACAAATGTTGTCCGAAGCAATCGAGGAACGGAAAGATCGGATGCGCGGACAGGCGAAGCAAGTCGTCTTCAAACCAGAAATCTCGTTCCAAGCGGATGCGTACATTCCGGACGACTATTTATCGGACAGCGAATTGAAAATCGAGATGTACAAACGCTTCAAATATGTAGATACGCCTGAGGCGTTGTTCGCCCTTCAGGACGAGTTGATTGAACGGTTCGGGGAATTCCCGGAACCGGTCGCGCTCCTCATCCAACTGACGCGTCTGCGCATCTATGGCGAGATGGCGAAAGTGGCACGGATCAAACAGTCGCCGGGACGCATCGAAATGGTATTGTCGCTTGAATCGACGATGGCGCTCGACGTGCCGTCATTCATGGAGTGGACGATGCCGCTCGGCCGAAGACTTGGTGTCGGACAAGACAACGGCGCCCTCAAATTGTCGCTCAGTGGCCGGATGCCAGTCGTCGAACTGTTGAACGATGCCGATACGGTGCTCGAGGAGCTCGTGAAGAGGTTGGCGCATGCGGTCGCCAAGTAAGTTTGCGACCGGCGTCGTCTTATTTGCGCTCGCGGGCTACCTTTCAAAGTTCATCAGTTTCGCTTACCGAGTGCCTTACCAAAATATCGCCGGAGACTTCGGGTTATATGCTTATCAAACCGTGTATCCGTTTGCCTCGATCGTCGCCTCGCTCGGCATGTACGCGATGCCGGTCGTGATTGCGAAAATTGGGGTCGGGGCCCAAGGACCGAGGCGAAAGCTCGAAGTGCTATGGGGGAGTTTTTATATCTTGCTCAGTTTGGCGCTCGTCCTCGTTATCGCCATGTGGCTCCTCGCCCCGTTCATCGCGGGACTTCTCGGCGATCGCGAGCTCGCCCCGACGTTGCGTATCATCAGTTTTAGTTATTTACTCATGCCAGCTTTGGCCGTCCTTCGCGGGTCGTTCCAGTCCGTCGATGACTTGCGGCCGAGTGCGATTTCGCAAGTGCTCGAGAATCTCGTTCGCGTCACGGTGTTACTCACCGCTTTATTGATTGGCGTGCGTTACGGCCAAGATGCCTATGCGCTCAGTCGATACGCGTATGGGGCGACGCTCGTCGGAGGTGTCATCGCCATTATCATCCTATCGCTATGGGCGAAGCAGCTACGGCTCGTACCGGTCCAACCCGCGACGTTGCGGTCTGTTTCTCGAATCTTAGTGACGACGGGATTTGCCGTCGGTTTTGCCTCGCTCGGGATATTATGGATGCAACTCGTCGACTCGTTCACGGTTGTCAATCTGATGGGCGGGGATTACGCGGCAAAAGTCGGAAAAGGTGTGTTTGACCGAGGGTATCCGCTCGTTCAATTTGCGATTCTCTTCACGACGGCGCTCGGAATGGCGAACGTGCCGAACTTGGTGCGCCATTATCGAGCCGGTCGGATCAAAGCGACCTCATCCGGGCTCAGTTCGATGATTCGCGTGACGACGACAGTCGCCGCCGCGGCGACCGTCGGCTTGATGGGCGTCATGCTTCCGTTGAATGTCGCGCTATTTGAAAACGCGGCTGGGACGACAGCGCTCGTCTTACTCTCGACGAGCACGTTCGCCGCGTCGCTCGCCGTGGCAAGTATGACGTGTCTACAGGCGATTGATCGGGAACGAACAGCTGCTGTCGGCATGGTTATAGCCATCGGCGTGAAGCTCGGCATCAACTTGTGGCTCGTCCCTTCCTATGGCATCGCTGGGGCTGCCCTCGGGACCTCAACTGCCTTTTTAGCAATGGCCGCCTTCAATTTCAATCGGCTCGATCAAATCATCCCGCTCGGCAAGCTCCGGTTTCGACATTATGGACATCTCGTCAAGACGGTGGCGCCGATGGGCGTCATCTTGCTCGGCTTGAATTTAATCGCGTTGGATAGACTGATGCATCGTCTCGATGCCCTTGTCTGGCTCGGCTTCATGCTCGTGCTCGGGGCCGGCAGTTACGTCTGGCGGTTATGGAGAGAACAAATTTTGACGATGGACGAGTGGGAAATGATTCCGTTCGGAGGTCGTCTCATCAATCTGCTAGAGAAAAAGGAGAACTGATATGAGTTACGGAATTACGGTCGTCGGCCTCGGGTCTGGCGAACTTGAGCAATTACCGCTCGGCGTCTATCGTCATTTGAAACAGCAACCGCTCGTTTGGTTGCGCACGAAAGAACATCCTGTCGTCAGTGAGCTTGAGGCGGAAGGCGTGACGTTCGAATCCTTTGATGCGATTTACGAAGCGAATGACACGTTCGAGGACGTCTATCGACAGATCGTTGAGACGTTGCTTGAAAAGAGCGAAGAGTTGGCCATTACCTATGCTGTACCGGGACATCCGTTCGTAGCAGAGCGGACGGTGGAGCTACTCGTCGAACAAGGTGCGGACGTCACATTCCTCGGCGGTCAGAGCTTTTTGGACGCCATGTTCCAAGCCCTCCGCATCGATCCGATTAACGGCTTCCAATTACTCGATGCGACGGCGCTCGATGTCGAACGGATTCAAGTGACCCAACACGTATTGATTGGTCAAGTATATGACGGCTTCGTAGCCGGGGACGTGAAAGTCCAATTGATGGAACGCTATCCTGATGAACATGTCGTCAAACTCGTGACGGCCGCCGGGACGAAACGCGAGCGGGTCAGTGAAATCCCACTCTACGAGATGGATCGCGTGGCAGAAGTCGACAATTTGACGACGCTCTATGTGCCGCCGTTGACGGATGAGACGCAGTTGGCGCGCGAATTTTCGACGTTGAAGCATATCATCGCGACACTCCGCGGCCCGGACGGCTGCCCGTGGGATCGGGAGCAGACGCATGAATCGCTTCGCAAATACTTACTTGAAGAAGCGTACGAGTTGATTGAAGCAATCGATACAGAAGATGATGACGCGATCGTCGAAGAGCTCGGCGATGTGTTGCTCCAAGTCATGCTCCACGCCCAAATCGGAGCGGACGAAGGCTATTTCGATATTCGGGATGTCATCGGTTCGATTAGCGAGAAGATGGTCCGTCGTCACCCGCACGTGTTCGGCGATGTGACCGTATCGGACGCCGATGATGTCGTGACGAATTGGAATGCGATTAAACAAGTGGAAAAAGGGGAAAAGAGAAAATCGCAGCTAGATGGTGTCCTTATGACGCAACCTGGTTTGATGCGAGCCGAGCAGCTGCAGAAGAAAGCTGCGCAAGTCGGTTTTGAATGGGACGACGTACAAGGTGCTTTCGAGAAATTGGAAGAAGAACTCCGCGAATGGAGAAGTCAGCTTGAAGATGAGCGAGAACTTGGTGATGTCCTCTTCTCGGTCGTCAACGTCGCGCGCTATTTCAAGTTGAACGCCGAGCAGGCGCTCGAACGGACCAATCAAAAATTTAAGAGACGATTCGAATATATTGAAGCGAACGGCTCCCTCGGCGAGATGACGCTTGAAGAGATGAATCGACTCTGGAATGAAGCGAAGGAGAAGGGATTATGAGATTAGACAAGTTTTTAAAAGTATCTCGTTTAATTAAACGGCGCACGTTAGCGAAAGAAGTCGCCGATCAAGGTAGGATTCAATTGAACGGACAGGTAGCGAAAGCGAGCACGGACGTTAAAGTCGGTGACGAGTTACAAATTCGATTTGGAAATAAGCTCGTCACGGTCGTCATCGACTCGATTGCCGAACATGCCCGGAAAGAAGACGCAAAAGAAATGTACCGTCTGCTCAAAGAAGAAAAGGTGAACAGTGGTACGGAAGCGTAAAAAAAAGGTATACTGAACGTAACAGGACAGGGGGAAGGTGATTCGATGAATGGACGTAACCCGATGGAACGCAAACAGCGAATTCGGGCTCTTGATGAACGGAGAGAACAGCTGGAAAAAGAACAGAACCGGCGACGTATCCATCTTCGACGCCGCCTGGCTGTGGCGACACTTCTCTTTTTGTTGATGATTGTCTTCATCGGTCAGAGTTACTTCTCGAAAGTCGGATATGTGTCCGAGCAAGAACGGAAACAAAATGAAGCGCAAGTCGAACTTCGGGAAATGAAGGACGAACAATCCGAACTGAAAGAGCAGGTCGAGCGTTTACAAGACGAAGAATACATCGCCAATCTAGCGCGCAACGAGCTGTTGTTCTCGAAAGATGGCGAGATTATTTTTTACTTCTCACCAGAGGAATAAGTGGGTTCGTTGACCGTTGACGAATCGACTCGTATAATTGTAGGGAATCAATCAAAAAAAGGAGTACATTATTTTATGTCAATTGAAGTAGGAAGCAAGGTACAAGGTAAGGTTACAGGGATTACGCATTTCGGAGCGTTCGTAGAACTTCCAAATGGCAAAACGGGTTTGGTGCACATCAGTGAAGTGGCAGATTCTTACGTCAAAGACATCAATGAAGTACTAACGGTCGGTCAAGAAGTGACGGTCAAAATTTTGAACGTCGAAACAGATGGCAAAATCGGGTTGTCTATCAAAAAAGCCGTTGACCGCCCTGTCAGTGAACGTCCAGAACGTCCAGCCGGCGAGCGTTTCTCTCGTGGTCCACGCCCAGGCGGTCCGGGACAAGGCGGCCCACGCCCAGGTGGTCCAGGACAAGGCGGCCCACGTGGTGGCGGTCCACGTGGTGGCGGTGGTCCCCGTGGTGGCGGACGACGTGAAGTACGCCGTGAGCCAGAAACGTTCGATACGTTGATGAGCAAGTTCTTGAAAGACAGCGATGAGCGCTTGACGACGTTAAAACGTCAAACCGATTCAAAACGCGGTGGACGTGGAGCCAAGCGCGGGTAACCCTTCGTAAACCATCAGCTTCTACTCGTAACGATAGACGGTCTTCCTTAAGAAGACGACGAACCACAGACTTTTATGGTCTGTGGTTTTTTTGTTATAAAAAATAATTAAAAAGGGTTGCATTTTTTCGGGGATGCGAGCACAATAAGGAACATGAAAAAATAGTTATGTTTTATAAGTGAAAGGTGAGAATGATGATGAATGGATGGAAATTATGGCTGGCGGAATGGAGAAGCATCGGGAAGAATCCTCGGGTCTGGGTCCCGATTCTCGCGGTCGCACTCGTACCTCTCATGTATGCCGGGATGTTCTTATGGGCGTTTTGGGATCCGTATGGTCAGATGAAAGAGTTGCCGGTGGCAATCGTGAACGAGGACCAGGGAGCGACGTTCGACGGGGAACAACTTGCCGTCGGGGACGAACTCGTTGAGAAGTTGAAGACGTCGGAGGCATTCGAATTTATCGAGACGACGAAACAAGAAGCCGAGTCAGGGTTAAACGATCATGACTATTACATGGCGATTGAGATTCCGGCAAACTTCTCAGAAAAAGCGACGACGGCGCTCAGTGACGAGCCTGAGAAGCTTGAACTCAAATATATCGCCAATGAATCGTATAACTTTTTAGCGGCTCAAATCGGTAGTTCTGCGATGGAGCAAGTGAAAGGTGAACTGTCGACCGAAGTCGCGAAACAGTATGTCAGTGCAATGCGTGACGGGATTCAAGATGCCGCTGCTGGACTCGACAAAGCGGCGACTGGTGCGACGAAACTGACAGATGGCTCACAGGCGGCCGAGCGTGGGGCGACCCAATTGGCCGATGGGACCGCGTTGCTCGCTGCGAAGCAACAGGAATTGGCCGACGGGGCGAGTCGTTTGAATGAAGGCGTGGCTGAGCTTGAGACAGGCACGACGAAGTTGGCGCAGGGAAGCCAGCAAGTTTATGCAGGTAGCGCCGCCTTATCAGACGGGGCACGTCAAGTGAATGACGGGGCATCTGCCCTTCAAGACGGGACGAACCAACTCGTCGAAGGGACAGGCACGTTCGCCTCGAAGTTGGAGGAATTGCACAGCGGGACGGCTTCTCTCAATCAAGGCGTTCAACAACTCGCGGCCGGGATTCAACGTTCGAACGAAGGCGTTGAGCAATTGAGTGCCGGTTCAAATGAATTGGCGGCCGCGATGACGGCAGCGAAAGAGGGAAATGCCGTCTTGCTGGCAGGAGAGACGGAACTCGTGGCCGGAATCGGTCAGATGAAGACAGAAATGTTGGCCAGTCAAAATCAGTTGATGGCCCAGCTGTCAGCACTCGCTGAGGCAGGGCAACCTGCTTCACCAGAGATGCTACAGGCGATTGTGGCCCAATTGGCGGAAGGTCAAACCGCGACGGCCGCTGGATTCGATGCACTCTCTATGGGAGCAACACGTGTGAAAGAAGGGCAGGCCGCGCTCGGTGACGGATTGACGCAAGCAGAGGCTGGTGCAGGTGAACTCGCGTCGGGACTCGTGGCGTTGCGTGACGGGCAGACTGAGCTCGCGAATGGGGCACAGGCGTTGGCGGATGGGGCGACACAAGTGGAACAAGGGGCGCAAACGGCAGCCGTGAGTTCGAAAGAGTTGGCTTCGGCAAGCAATCGCTTAAACGCCGGCGTCGGAGCGTTGAAAAATGGGACCGCCGAACTCGCGTCCGGCAGTACGCAGTTGACTGAGGCGACGGGCGCCTTATCAGAGGGTAGTTCGAAACTCGCGGACGGGGCGAAGAGCGCCGGCGCGGGCACGAATACACTCGCGAACGGGGCTGTCCGTTTGGCAGAGGGCGGCAAAGACCTTCAGTCAGGTAGCGACCAACTCGCAGACGGAGTGTCCGAACTTGCGACTGGTAACAGCAAGTTACGGGACGCGCTCGCCGATGGGGCCGAAGCGGCCGCTATCGACATCCGAGACGATAACGTCGACATGATGGCCGGACCGGTCACGGTCGTCGATGACTCGATTCACAAGGTCCCGAACTACGGAACGGGTTTTGCACCATACTTCATGTCACTCGGACTATTCGTCGGGGCGCTCTTGCTCTCAATCGTCTATCCGCTGTACGATCCAGCTGGAAAACCGAAACGCAGTCTGTCGTGGCTCGTCTCAAAATCGGGTGTGTTGCTCGTCGTCGGATTGATTCAAGCGCTCGTCTTGGATGTGGCGATGGTCATGTTGCTCGGACTTGAAGTCGAGGCACCGCTTCAGTTCTTCGGATTCAGTTGGCTCGTCAGCATCACGTTCCTCTTGATCGTGCAGCTGCTCGTCACGACGCTCGGAAATCCGGGCCGTTTCGTCGCCATCGTCTTATTGATCCTTCAACTGACGACGTCGGCTGGAACGTTCCCGCTCGAACTGATTCCGAGCGCCCTTCAACCGTTCAACGCCTGGTTGCCGATGACGTATACCGTCTCGGGCTATAAAGAGATTTTGTCAGCGGACGGTTGGCAGTACTTGCAACAAGCGATTGTCTATTTGGCGTTCGTCTCAACCGCTTGCTTCTTCCTGCTTTGGGGATATTTCCGCATCGCCTGGAAGAAAAAATATCGGCTGACGACGTCAGAAGCGTGATGCACAACGAACTGAAAATCGTGTATAGTGGATAAAACGACACTATACACGATTTTTTTGTGAAAAAACTTTTAAAAAAGAATTGACACTGACGTGGGTACTGGTTATTATAGAAAATGTGCTTAGGACACAACAATAACATGGCGGTGTAGCTCAGCTGGCTAGAGCGTACGGTTCATACCCGTGAGGTCGTGGGTTCGACTCCCTCCGCCGCTACCATTTTATTTAGGCCCGTTGGTCAAGCGGTTAAGACACCGCCCTTTCACGGCGGTAACACGGGTTCGAATCCCGTACGGGTCACTTACCTAAGCGAAAAGAAGCCATCTCACTCGAGATGGCTTCTTTTGTTATACCAAGGAGGACGACGGATGACGAAAGTATTGATTGCCGTGTCCGGGGGAGTCGATTCGATCGTTTTATTGGATCGGGTCATTCGGACCGATATAGAAGTGGGCGTGGCCCATGTCCATCATGGATTGCGTCCCGAATCAGACGAGGAATATCGGTTCGTGCAGCGTCTCGCCGCATCCTATGATGTTCCCTTTCACGGGAAGCGACTCACCTTTCCAGATGGGGGGTCACAGGCGAGTTACCGGACGGAACGATATGCGTTTTTTGAACAAGTCATGCAGGAGTTTGGTTACACACAACTCATGACGGCCCATCACGCGGATGATCAACTCGAGACCGTCCTCATTCAACTGCAGCGTAACGTCGTCGAAGTGACGGGAATTCCCGACCGTCGTCCGTTCGCGGGTGGAGAACTCATCCGCCCACTTTTATCGGAATCGAAACGAGAACTGATTGCCTACGCCAAAAGGCACCGGCTCGAATGGCGAGAAGATGCGAGCAATACCACGACCGAATATTTGCGCAATCAAGTGCGGCATCAAATCGTGCCCCGGCTCCTCGCGTCGCAACCGGATCTTGTTCAAGTCGTGAGCGAAACGGCTCGGCATCAACGCGAGTTGTGGCGGATACGTTACCGAAAGATGGAAGCATGGATCGAGAACCATGTACAAATCGAAATGAAAGCGTTTCACGTGAAAACAGCATACTTTATGTGCTTGCATCCTCTCGAACGCTACACCGTCGGCCGCCTACTCTCGAGTCGGTTTGGAGTAGAGGTAGGTCCCGCGATGGACCGCCTGCTAACAAGTTCCCAAGGCTCAGGCTATTTCGACTTGGAAGGGCCGTGGCGACTGCGGAAACAAGACGGTGTGTTATCGTTACAGATAATTGCCGGACCACCTTTAGTTCCAGACAAACAAGTCGTGACGACATTGCCTGCGCGCATAACGTTTGGAGAAACGTTACTGTCGCTAAACGTTGTGGAAAGTATGAACGGCATCCCGCTCGATGCCATCGAGTTACCGCTGACAGTTCGTTCAGTTCGAGCCGGAGACACAATAAAGCTCTCTATCGGAACGAAAAAAGTCGCCCGTGTCTTCATTGATGCGAAGGTTCCGCGAGAAAAACGGTCTTTCGTCCCATTGATAGTTGACGCAACGGGACGGATTATCGCTATAGTAGGGGTAAGAGTTTCTGATTTTCCGGATAAGTCGGGTGCGATGTGTCCAAGATTAATGGTAAAATGATGATTGTGTCGGATAAGAAAGAGGAGGATTTCAAGATGTCATTAATGAACGATATGGAGAAAGTACTGATTTCAAGCGAAGAGATTCAAGGTAAAGTGAAAGAACTCGCAACAACGCTTAGCGAAGAATATAAAGAAGAGTTTCCACTCCTCGTCTGCGTCCTGAAAGGTGCGATGCCGTTCATGTCAGACCTCGTCAAAGAAATGGACATTCATTTAGAAATGGATTTCATGGACGTGTCGACGTATCATGGTGGGACGTCATCGACTGGGGAAGTCAAAATCGAGAAAGATTTAAATACATCTGTAGAAGGACGCGACATCTTAATCGTAGAAGATATCATTGATAGTGGGCTCACGCTCGGCTATCTCGTCGACCTTCTCAAGTACCGTAAAGCCAAATCGGTCAAAATTGTGACGCTTCTCGATAAACCGACGGGTCGCAAGAACGGATTGTCAGCAGATTATAGCGGTTTTGTGATTCCGCACGAGTTCGTTGTCGGCTATGGTCTCGATTATGAAGAGAAATATCGTAACCTTCCGTACGTCGGTGTGCTCAAGCCGAGCATTTACGGGGGCTAACGTTTTTCTTTTGAAAATGTGTCGTGTTAAGATAAAAGAAATACCCAAAGTATACACATATACTGAATGGGCGAGAACATCGTTTCTCGGAATAGGAGGCAGAGAATGAATCGTGCAGTGAAAAACACCTTAGTTTTCGGTGTGATTTTCCTAGCCTTGATCTTGTTCCTTCAATATTTACAAAACCCGAATAGCCAGAGCGAGACGCTTACGTATTCGAAGTTCTTGGAATATGTGGAAGAAGGTCGGATTGAAACGGCAACCGTACAAGAAATTCCGGGAGCCATCTCAATCACAGGAGATCTAACAGGAGACGAAGATCAGCGTTTTGAAACGAACATCCCGGCCAACGAGGCCGAATACGCCGAAGTGCTTTCATCACTTCGCGCGGATACCGACATCCAAATCGAAGAGGCGGAGTCGAGTGGGAACTGGTTCAGCATCGTGTTTGCGATCTTACCGTTCATCATCATCTTCATCTTATTCTTCTTCTTGCTTAACCAAGCCCAAGGTGGCGGCGGTGGCGGTCGTGTGATGAACTTCGGGAAATCGAAGGCAAAACTATATGACCAAGAGAAGCGCCGTGTGACGTTCCAAGACGTCGCCGGAGCAGACGAAGAGAAACAAGAGCTCATCGAAGTCGTTGAATTCTTGAAAGACCCACGTAAGTTCTCGAAACTTGGGGCGCGGATTCCGAAAGGTGTCTTGCTCGTCGGTCCTCCGGGAACAGGTAAGACGCTCCTTGCCCGTGCTGTAGCAGGCGAAGCCGGTGTTCCATTCTTCTCGATTTCAGGTTCTGATTTCGTTGAGATGTTCGTCGGTGTCGGGGCATCACGTGTTCGTGACTTGTTCGAGAACGCGAAAAAGAACGCACCGTGTATCATCTTTATCGATGAAATCGATGCGGTCGGACGTCAACGTGGCGCTGGTCTCGGTGGCGGACATGACGAACGTGAACAAACGCTTAACCAACTTCTCGTCGAGATGGATGGATTTAGCGACAACGAAGGCATCATCATGGTTGCCGCGACGAACCGTCCGGACATCCTTGATCCAGCCTTGCTTCGTCCAGGCCGTTTCGACCGTCAAATCACGGTTGATCGTCCAGACGTCAAAGGTCGGGAAGAAGTCCTTAAAGTTCATGCGCGCAACAAACCGCTTGATTCAACAGTCGACTTGAAGTCGATCGCGCAACGGACACCTGGCTTCTCAGGGGCTGACCTTGAAAACTTGTTGAACGAGGCAGCACTCGTTGCAGCCCGTGCGGATCGTGCGGCCATCTCGGTCGTCGATGTAGAAGAAGCGATTGACCGTGTCATCGCTGGTCCTTCGAAGAAGAGTCGCATCATCTCGGACAAAGAACGCCAAATCGTTGCGTACCACGAAGCGGGTCACACGATTATCGGTCTCGAACTCGAGAATGCGGATGAAGTGCATAAAGTGACGATCGTTCCTCGCGGAAACGCCGGCGGTTACGTCGTCATGCTTCCAAAAGAAGATCGTTACTTCATGACGAAGCCGGAACTTGAAGACAAGATTGTCGGTCTCCTTGGGGGTCGCGTCGCGGAAGACGTCATCTTCGGCGAAGTGTCAACAGGTGCGAGCAATGACTTCCAACGTGCGACAGGGATTGCCCGGAAAATGGTGATGGACTACGGGATGAGCGACAAGCTCGGACCGCTCCAACTTGGATCAAACCATGGTGGACAAGTCTTCCTTGGCCGTGATTTCCAAACGGAACAGAACTACTCGGATGCGATCGCGCAAGATATCGATCTTGAAATTCGTGACATCATCAACCGTTGCTACGCCAAAGCGAAACAGATTTTGACGGAGCGCAGAGATGATCTCGAACTCGTCGCCAAGACGCTTCTCGACGTGGAAACACTCGACTCGAAACAGATTCGTCACTTAATTAAGACGCGCGAATTCTTGCCGCATGAGCCGGAAGAGCCGTCTGAACCATCAATCGATGATTCGAATGACGAAGCGAAAAAAGATGAGGCGGCCGTCAAGCACGGACAAGTCATCGACCAACCAGGAGTCGTTCAAGAGACGAAACCAGATGTGGTCCCGGAAGGCGATAAGCCAGAAGCGACACCGACGGAGCGTCCGAACAACGATTTACGATAAGACAAAATGGACGAATGCCCTAAACAAGGCATTCGTCTTTTTTCGTGTTATAATTCGAGCGAACTGTAATTGACAACAAAGTGAGGAACGCTATCATGATTTTAGTGATTGATGTTGGGAATACAAATATTGTCCTTGGGATGTATAACGGCGAGACGCTCGTCCATCATTGGCGCATCTCGACAGACCGCACGAAAACGACCGATGAATACGGCATGCTCGTAAAATCACTGTTCGACCATTCGAACGTCTCATTCGATCAAATCGACGGTGTGATTTTGTCTTCAGTCGTCCCACCGGTCATCTTTCCGCTCGAACAGATGTCGCAACGCTATTTCAATGTCCGGCCCATCGTCGTCGGCCCCGGCGTGAAGACCGGTCTCGACATTCATGTCGATAATCCGCGTGAAGTCGGTGCGGATCGCATCGTCAACGCGGTCGCTGGAATTGCCAAATATGAAGGACCGCTCATCATCGTCGATTTCGGAACGGCGACGACGTACTGCTATATTGATGAGAACCGCCGTTATCATGGAGGCATCATTTCACCAGGGATCATGATTTCGCTCGAGGCGCTCTATCAACGGGCGGCCAAGTTGCCGCGCATCGAGCTCGCGACACCGCCTACTGTCGTTGGTAAAAATACAATTCAAGCGATGCAGTCCGGAACGTATTACGGCTATGTCGCACAAGTCGACGGTATTGTCGATCGTATGAAGCGGGAAGTCGGAGAAGCGACCGTGATTGCCACGGGCGGTCTCGCGCGTTTGATTAGCGAGCATGCGGAAACGATTGACGTCGTCGATTCATTTTTGACGCTCGATGGGCTTCGTCTCATCTATGAGCGCAACCAGAAATAAACTTAAAGGAGTTACTCAATATGATTCAACCAGAACAACAAGCATTACTTGACCAAATGAAAGCCGATTACCTCGTCCGTGCCTCGGGTTCAACGGGGAAGTCCGAGCGTTTGCCGTCCGGACGACGAAAACGATTTTTGAAACGCAACTTCGGCATCAGACGACACCGGTCGCTTCAGCGGCGCTCGGTCGTACGATGACGATTGGAACGATGATTGGGGCGATGCAAAAAGGCGCCGCCCGCGTGACACTCAAAGTCGAAGGGGATGGACCGATTGGAAAAATCATCGTCGACGCCGATACGGCGGGAGACGTGCGCGGTTACGTGTCACATCCTCGTGTCGAAGGTGGCACGTTCGTGAACGATCACGGTTTGACGAAGTTGAAAGTCGGCGAAGCTGTCGGAAAAGGGACGATTTCGGTCATTAAAGACCTCGGCTTGAAAGACTACGTCGGTGGCTCGTCTGAGATTCAAACGGGTGAAATCAGCGAAGACTTCACGTACTACTTCGCGACGTCAGAACAAGTGCCGTCAGTTGTTGGCGCAGGTGTACTTGTCTTGCCAGAAGATGAATCGATTCTTGCGGCCGGTGGGATTATCGTTCAATTGATGCCGGATGCATCTGAAGAGACGATTCAAGCACTCGAACAAGCGCTCAAGACGTTCCCGCCGGTATCGGTCCTCATCGGAGAGGAAAAGACACCGGAAGAAATGCTCCAGATGCTCCTTGGCGACAGCTCGAAGTGTTGGATCAAAAGCCGGTCCAATTCAATTGCACATGTGGCCGCGACCGTATGGAAAGCGCGATTATCGGACTCGGTGCCGAAGAGATTCGTAATATGATTGAAGAGGATGGTGGCGCCGAAGCGGTTTGTCACTTCTGCGGCGAGAAATACCACTTCTCGGCGGAACAGTTAGAAACGATGAAACAACAAGCACGCTGACCGCTTTACTCCAAATTGCATATTTTGAATCTGATAGGGTATGATTAAAATATCGGAATAGTCGGAATTATGGAGGAGGAAATGAAATGCGTATCGTAGATTCAGTAACAGACTTGATTGGAAAGACACCGATTGTGAAGTTAAATGGATTAACTGGCGCTGAAGATGCCACGGTTTACTTGAAATTGGAGTATATGAACCCGGGCTCTAGTGTAAAAGACCGGATTGCACTCGCGATGATTGAAGCGGCGGAACGAGAAGGGGTCTTGAAACCAGGAGATACGATTATCGAACCGACCAGTGGGAACACGGGAATCGGTCTCGCCATGGTCAGTGCGGCCAAAGGCTATAAAGCGATTTTGGTCATGCCGGAAACGATGAGCATGGAACGCCGCAACCTGCTTCGTGGCTACGGTGCCGAACTCATTTTGACGCCAGGTCCTGAAGGGATGGGCGGAGCGATTCGCCGTGCGACGGAAGAGGCTGAACAAAACGGTTATTTCCTCCCGCAGCAGTTTAACAATGAAGCCAACCCGAACGTGCACGAGATGACGACGGGACCTGAAATCGTCGACGCGTTCGATGCGTCAGGCCTTCAAGTCGATGCGTTCATCGCTGGCGTCGGGACAGGCGGAACGATTACGGGAGCGGGTAAAGTGTTGAAAGCCCACTATCCGAACGTTCAAATCCTAGCGGTCGAACCGGTCGATTCACCGGTCTTGTCGGGCGGTAAGCCAGGCCCGCATAAAATCCAAGGGATCGGGGCCGGGTTCATCCCGTCGATTCTCGATACGGAAATTTATGAAGGTGTCCTTCAAATCACGACCGATCAGGCGTTCGAATACGCACGTCTTGCGGCCAAGACGAACGGCGTGCTCGGAGGCATCTCATCTGGGGCGGCGATCGCAGCGGCTGTCGATACGGCGAAACGTCTCGGCAAAGGAAAAAACGTGTTGGCGATTATCCCGTCAAACGGAGAACGCTACCTCAGCACACCGCTCTATCAATTCGATGAAGAATCAGATAGCGTACGCTCGTAAACAAACGGCAGTTACCGGGAGACAACTTCTTTCGGTAACTGCCTTTTCTTGTGTACAATTAAAGGCATGAATCAATGGAACGGGGGAATGTGGCGTGAGGCAAACAGCGTTCAAAACCATGCGCATGACAAAAGAGAAGATGTACGATACCTATATGACATTGACTGAAGGGAAGAAACACTATGCGTGGTTAGAGAGCGGACGCGTCGGCCGCTATACGATGGCCGGGATTGGACCGTTCGCTACGCTTCACGTGAAAGATGGGGTCGGAACGTTCGAAACAACAGAGGCGACGGAAACACTTTACGGTGACCCGCTCGACATCGTCGAAACGATTCGGACCCGGTACGCCACCGAGCGGCCAGCTGGCGCTCCCCCGTTTTTTGGTGGGATGATCGGTTATGTGAGCTATGACGTGGCCCGAACGCTCGAACGTTTACCGCGGAAGGCGGCAGATGATTTGGCGACACCGGACGTCTCGTTCTTGCTGTTCGATGAAGTAGCGGTCTTCGATGAAGAAGAATCACTTTTATATATGCTCGTTACGACGGACGATCAGTTAGAAGTGAAACTCGATCGCTTTGTCGCCCTCTGGCACACTGAGACGCATTATGCGTTCCCACAGGTCGCGAGCGGAACGCTCGAACGTTCACGTTCATTGTCACAAGAAAATTTCGTGACGGCGGTGCAAAAGATTCAAGACTATATCGTCGAGGGCGATGTGTTTCAAGTGAACTTGAGCGTCCGGCAATCGGAACCGCTGCTCGCGCATCCACGTCACATCTACGACACGCTCCGGAAAGTGAACCCTTCACCGTATATGGGTTATTTCGTTGACGAATCGCTCACGATGGTGTCGGCTTCACCAGAACTGTTGCTCGAGAAACATGGCGCCGCCATCTCGACCCGTCCAATCGCCGGAACGAGACCGCGAGGCCGGGGTGAGGCGGAAGACTTGGAACTGGCTCGGACGTTGCTCGACAATGAGAAAGAGCGGGCCGAACACGTCATGCTCGTCGACCTTGAACGAAACGACTTGGGCAAAGTCGCGGCTTACGGGACGGTGCATGTCGATGAATTGATGGTCATCGAGAAATACTCGCACGTCCAACATATCGTCTCGAATGTGCGCGGTTTGATGCGGGACGGCGTATCGGGAGCCGACGCACTCGGCGCGATGTTCCCGGGCGGCACCATTACGGGGGCGCCGAAAATCCGGACGATGGAGATCATCGAGGAACTTGAACCGGTTCGGCGCGGGATTTACACCGGCTCATACGGCTGGCTCAGTTGGGATGATGACCTCGTGTTCAATATCACGATTCGGACGATGGTCGTCAAGGACGGAATCGCCCATGTCCAAGCTGGGGCCGGGATTGTGATTGATTCTGATCCGGAGGCGGAATACGCCGAATCACTTTCCAAGGCGAAAGCGCTATGGACGGCGAAAGAAATGACGGAGGCGACGGTATGATTTTATTCATCGATAACTATGACTCGTTCACATACAATTTAGTGCAATACTTTGGGGAGATCGGGCAACAACTCGTCGTCCGTCGTAACGATGACATCACGATTGAGGAAATTGAAGCACTCGCCCCAAGTTATCTCGTCATTTCGCCTGGTCCGTGTACACCGAGTGAGGCGGGGATCAGCATCGATGCGATTCAAGCGTTTGCCGGTCGTATCCCGATTCTTGGCGTCTGTCTCGGCCATCAAGCGATTGCTCAAGCGTTCGGTGGAAAAGTCGTCCACGCCGAGCGGCTCATGCATGGCAAGACGTCAGCGATTCAACATGACGGCAACACGTTGTTTAACGGTATCCCGCAACAGACGATTGTGACACGCTACCATTCGCTCACGGTCGAACGAGATTCGTTACCGTCGTGCTTGCAAGTCACGGCCGAGACGAGCTTGGGAGAGATTATGGCACTCCGACATGAAACGTTACCGATTGAAGGGGTGCAGTTTCATCCGGAAGCGATTTTGACAGAACACGGCAAAGACATGATTCGTAATTTCGTCGAGGTATATCGTCATGTGGCTTTGGCATAACGGCGAACTTCGGGGCAGCTCTGAAGTAACGATTCCGGTGGAAGACCACGGATTTTTATATGGGATGGGCTTATTCGAGACGTTTCGAACGTTCAATGGCATCCCGTTCTTGTTTGATTTTCACTGGGAACGTCTCGAGAAGAGCTTAGCGGAGCTATGGATTGATTTACCGTACACGAAACAAGAGATAGAGCAGGCGATTCAAGACGTCGTTCGTCAAAACGGGAACCCAAACCTGTATGTGCGCTTGAACGTGTCCGCGGGCGTGGCGCCACTTGGACTCTATGACGGACGCTACACTCGCCCGAACGTGACGCTACTTGTCAAGCCGTTACCGGAATCGTTCCAGCCCACGGAAAAACGGCTGGAAGCCATTCCGTTTCCAAGAAGTCGGCCCGAAGCGGCATTCCGCTTAAAGTCCCATCATTATATGAACAACATATTAGGGAAGCGCATGCTTGTTGATCGGGAGGCGGAAGGACTGTTCGCCGATGACTCAGGACATGTGGTGGAAGGGCTTGTCTCGAACATCTTCTGGGTCGAAGCTGACCAACTTTGGACGACGCCGCTCGCGACGGGACCTCTGGCTGGGGTCACACGACGTTGGGTGATGGATACGTTTGAGGTGAAGGAACGTGATGTGACGTTTGCGGAACTTACACAGGCAGACGAGATTTGGTTGACGAATTCGGTTCAACAGATTGCTCCGGTCACAGACTACGCCGGGAACAGCTATCCAGGCAAAGACGGGGGAAAATTTAAAGCATGTTGGTCGGTCTTGTTGCATGCGATTGGAAGGGAAGAAACGCGATGACAAAAATCATGGGCATTTTAAATGTGACGCCGGATTCGTTTTCGGACGGGGGACGGTACACGGCGCTCGAACAGGCGATCGCTCACGCCAAACAACTCGTTCAAGACGGAGCGGACGCGATTGATATCGGTGGGGAATCGACACGACCGGGAGCCCGGTTCGTCTCGGCGGAAGAAGAAATCGAGCGGGTCGTTCCGGTCATTCGTCAACTGAAACAAGAGCTCGACGTGCTCATCTCGATCGATACGTACAAACCAGTGGTGGCAAAGGCGGCATTAGAAGCCGGGGCCGATATCATCAATGACGTCTGGGGCTCGAAGTGGGGCGATCAGTCGATGGCACAAGTGGCCCAGGCGTTTAACGTTCCCATCATCTTGATGCACAATCGCGACAATCGAAATTATGGCCATTTCATTGAGGAGGTCGTCGGTGACTTATATGAGTCAATTGAAATCGCCCAAGCGGCCGGTGTGCCGGATGAGATGATTTGGTTAGACCCGGGAATCGGCTTTGCGAAAGACTATGCGCAAAACATGGAGTTGATGAATCGACTCGACGTGATCACGAACCTCGGTTATCCGGTGTTACTCGGAACGTCGCGAAAATCATTTATTGGGCAAGCGCTTGATTTACCGACCGAGGAACGATTGGAAGGGACATTGGCGACGACGTGTCTAGGCATCATGAAAGGCTGTGCGTGGATTCGGGTCCATGACGTGCGAGAGAATAAACGAGCGTCACTCATGATGGACGCGATGCTGGGAGGCGGACAAATTGGATAAGATGTTTGTGAATGGGATGCGTTTCTATGGCTATCACGGTGTGTTTGAGGAAGAGAATCGACTCGGTCAACGGTTCAATATCGACTTGATGTGTGAGTTGGATTTGGCACCGGCCGGTCAATCGGATGATTTATCAGATGGAGTCAGTTATGCCGGTCTCTATCAATTGACGGAAGACATCGTCACCGGGGAGCCGGTCAATCTGCTCGAGGCGCTGGGTGAACGCATTACGACAGCTGTCTTGGCCCACAGCGACAAGATTCAAAGCGTCACCGTCAAAGTTATCAAGCCGGACCCGCCCATCCCGGGCCACTACGACTCGGTCGCGATCGAGATGACACGGAGACGAAACGTATGATGTATGTAGCGCTGGGATCGAACATTGGGGAGCGTGCCAACTATCTGGCAGAAGCGATTCAAGCGATGGCGGCAAGCGGTCTACGTGTGACGAAGGAGTCATCTGTATATGAGACGGCACCGGTCGGATACACAGATCAGCCATCCTTCTATAATATGGTCGTCGAAGTCGAGCCGTCCCTTTCTGCGGAAGCGGCCTTGCTTCAACTCCAACAGATTGAACGGGACCTAGGGAGAGAACGACTATTCAAGAATGGACCACGTACAATCGACCTTGACATCTTGGTCTATAACAGCGAAGATATACAATCGAAGCAGTTAACTGTTCCGCATCCACGGATGCATGAACGCGCTTTTGTCCTTGCCCCGTTCGCGGAGATTGCTCCGTCGGTCGAGGTAAAGGGAATGACGGTGCGGGCATGGCTAGAAGCCCTTCCTGCGTCAGAACGACAAGACGTCGTCCGTCTCGGACCGTTACAATCATTGGTCAGCTCGGTTTAACGTTAGCAAAGGAAGTGGAGAAGTGTCAGGGTTCAAAATTGGTAACATCGATATAAAGAACCGCGCCGTCCTTGCCCCGATGGCCGGAGTGACAAACCCTGCGTTTCGTTTGATCGCGAAAGAATTCGGCGCGGGACTCGTCTGTGCGGAAATGGTCAGCGATAAAGGGATTTTAGTGGAGAATGCAAGAACGCTCCGGATGCTGTACGTCGATGAACGGGAAAAGCCGCTTAGCCTTCAGATTTTCGGAGGGTCGAAAGACACACTCGTCAGAGCGGCCCAGTACGTGGATCAAAACACGAATGCAGACATCATCGATATCAATATGGGTTGCCCGGTCCCGAAAGTCACGAAATGTGAGGCGGGTGCCAAATGGTTGCTTGACCCAGACAAAGTTTACGAGATGGTGAACGCCGTCTCGAACGCGGTCGATAAGCCGGTCACGGTCAAAATGCGTCTCGGTTGGGACGAAGACCATATTTATATTCTCGACAATGTTCGGGCGGCTCAATCTGGTGGAGCGGCGGCGATTGCGATTCATGGTCGCACGCGGTCCCAACAATATGAAGGCACTGCAAACTGGGACTGGATCGGCGAAGCCAAGAAAATCGCGTCGGTTCCGATTATCGGTAACGGCGATATCTCGACGCCCCAAGAAGCGAAGCATGCGATTGATCACTATGGTGTCGATGCCGTCATGATCGGACGTGCAGCACTCGGTAATCCATGGATGTTGTATCAAACGGTGCAATATTTGGAGACGGGTGCACTTCCGCCAGAACCAGCGGCACGTGAAAAAATCGACATCTGTATGTTGCACCTCGATCGCTTGATTGCGATCAAAGGAGAAGTGACGGCCGTTCGCGAGATGCGTCAACATGCGGCGTGGTACTTGAAAGGGTTAAAAGGCAGCGGCCCGGTTCGGAAGCAAATCAACGAAACAGAATCACGAGATGCTTTTGGTATCGTGTTGTATCATTTTGTGGAACAGCTCGAGCGACAAATGCAAGAAGTGTGAACTAGTGAAAAAAATTGTTTTGTGGTAAGCTTGTTTGGCGAAAAAGTGAACCACACAAGCAAACGGTTTAGGCTGTGCTGTTGGCCGTGAGGCCGACAGTTTTTTATTAGACATCCCCAATACGTATAGAGGAGTGAATGGAGTAGTGAGTCACGAGTTGGAAATGAACGACCAAATGCAGGTTCGATTTGAAAAAATGACTGAGATGCGTGAGCAAGGGCTTGACCCGTTCGGACGTCGATTCGAACGTTCTGCCCACGCGGGTGAATTACATGAACAATATGAGGCGATTGAAAAAGAAGCCTTGGCCGAACAAGACGTCGAAGTGACGCTTGCCGGACGAATCATGACGAAACGCGGAAAAGGGAAAGTCTTCTTTGCCCACATCCAAGACGTCACAGGACAAATCCAAATCTACGTGCGTAAAAATGACGTAGGTGACGGACCGTTTGATTTATTTAAATCATCTGACCTGGGTGACATCGTCGGAGTGAAAGGGAAGTTGTTCAAGACGAATGTCGGCGAATTGTCGATTCATGTTGAAGAGTTCGAACTCTTAACAAAAGCACTTCGTCCACTTCCTGATAAATATCATGGCTTAAAAGATGTTGAGCAACGCTATCGCCAACGTTATTTGGATTTAATTACGAATAACGATTCGCGTCAAACGTTTATTCTGCGTAGCCGGATCATATCGGAAATTCGGAACTTCTTAAACCATCGCGGTTACTTGGAAGTCGAAACACCGATGTTGCATACAATCGCAGGTGGAGCGGCGGCCCGTCCGTTCTTGACGCACCATAATGCACTTGATATGGAATTATATATGCGGATCGCCATCGAGCTTCACTTGAAGCGCTTGATTGTCGGTGGTCTCGAGCGCGTGTATGAGATTGGCCGTGTCTTCCGTAATGAGGGGATCTCAACACGGCATAACCCAGAGTTCACGATGATTGAATTGTATGAAGCGTATGCGGACTATAATGACATCATGGATTTGACAGAAGAACTCGTGGCTCACGTAGCCCAAGAAGTACTTGGTACAACGGACGTTCAATATGGAGAAGATATGATTCATTTGGCTGTCGGTTGGAAACGTGCGCACATGGTCGACTTGGTGAAAGAAGAAACAGGCGTCGATTTCTGGCAACAGATGTCTGATGAAGATGCGCGTGCGCTTGCAAAAGAGCACGGTGTCGAGATTCAAGACCATATGACGTTCGGTCACATCGTCAATGAATTCTTTGAGCAGAAAGTCGAAGAAACATTGTTACAACCGACGTTTGTCACAGGTCACCCTGTCGAAGTATCGCCATTGGCGAAAAAGAACGATACAGATCCACGCTTCACGGATCGATTTGAATTGTTCATTGTTCGTCGTGAACATGCTAACGCCTTCACGGAATTGAATGATCCAATTGATCAACGTGAGCGTTTCGAAGCTCAACTTCTTGAGAAAGAAGCCGGCAATGACGAAGCCCATGAATTGGACAACGATTTCCTTGAGGCACTCGAATACGGAATGCCGCCAACGGGCGGTCTTGGAATCGGAATCGATCGTCTCGTCATGTTGTTGACGAATGCACCATCGATTCGCGATGTCCTCTTGTTCCCGACGATGAGACACCAGCAATAAAGCCTCGTTTTAACCTCTCGCTCTTAAGGGCGAGAGGTTTTTCTATGGGGAGTGTTGCCGGTTTAAAGATGCTAAAAATTTTTTCAGAAAAACTTTTGCAAAAGTCTTGCGTTCTATTTAGGGATGCGGTAAAGTAATAAACGTTGCCGCTGATGGCAGCGGAAAAGAATAAAAAAAGTGGTTGACAACTGTGTCGATGACTTGTATTATTTTAAGAGTCGCCAATGAACGACAGACGAACTTTGAAAACTGAACGATGAGGCAAAAAAAGTTTTACCATTTTTGAATGAAGCGCAAGCTTCGTCATTTTTTAAAGAGCTATATCAAATTCTTTGGAGAGTTTGATCCTGGCTCAGGACGAACGCTGGCGGCGTGCCTAATACATGCAAGTCGAGCGCAGGAAATCGACGGAACCCTTCGGGGGGAAGTCGACGGAATGAGCGGCGGACGGGTGAGTAACACGTAAAGAACCTGCCCTCAGGTCTGGGATAACCACGAGAAATCGGGGCTAATACCG
>NZ_QSGS01000014.1 GCF_003467445.1 Exiguobacterium sp. AM39-5BH | reverse complement strand
AAGCGGCGTGCCGGACAGGGCGGCTGAAGGACGATGAAAACAGAGGAGCGCCATCCCTCCCGGGACGACGCTCCTCTGTTAAAATCATTTGAAGTTTTTCAGTGCCCTCGCACTTGCCTTCGGGTTTTTCAATGGAAACATCATTCGCCCGGTACATAGACGACCACGGTATTCGACTTCGGTGCAATTAAAATCGTCGGGACGCCGATACTACTGTGCGAGACCGCTTCGAACGAGACGGCGAGCACATCGGTCCCCGTATGCGCATCGTCCAACATTTTATATTCGTCATCGACCGTGACACGATGTACCTCGGCACTCGCTCCCGCATCGATTGAGGCTCCTGCCAGTTTCGCGCAGTCACATACGCCCAGGCGATGGCAATCGCCTCGTCGTCAGCCGGCTCGTTTCCATTGACGACGCGTTGTTGCTCATCACACCCACCGAGCAACAGCGCCGCGACCATCATCCATCCGTATGCTGAACCAAAGCGCCTCATCCCGCCCCTCCTCGTCTATCAAGTTGCAAGAAACCCGAAGGCACGGGCCTCGGGTTGTCGGTCATTGCTGATGGAACGGGTTGTTCAAGTCACCCGGATTGACCGGGTCGACCGGATCGATCGGCTCGACCGGTTCGTGTTTGTCCTCCTCGAGGAACGTCGACGGCGTATGGAGCGAGCCGTGTTCGAGGTCGATCGTACCCGTACGCGTCCCGGCCTCAACTTCGATACGTGGCGTCTGACCACGTCCCGAGAGGAATTCGAGACGGCGCTGGGCGACGTCTTTCCGGTCACGGATGATCTCGAGCTCGTCTAAGTTACAGTGGAGACCACCGAAGTTCGTCTCGAGCTCCCCTTCGACCTCAACGCCGTGCGGCAAGACGAGACGGATGTTTCCGGCGAGCGAGGCGAGCTCGAACTTGGCCGGACGTGCCGTCGCGAGTTCGGTGCGGATGTTTCCATTTCCGGTTTTGAGCGATGCCTTGTCATATTTCCCGTTCACGATGACGGCACCGTTCCCGGTCCGGACGTGGACGAGTTCAGCTTCGACGGCTTCGACTTCGACCGTGCCGTTCCCCGTATTGAGGAGTAGCTCCGAGGCGTGCACGTCATGGAGCACGATTCGGCCGTTCGCCGTCTGGATGCGCACGTTCTCGACGTCGAGACTATCAGCCCGGACTTCGCCGTTGAGCGTCTGCACGTGTAAGTGTTCGAAATGATGATGCGGGACGTACAGTTCGACGTGGGCCCGAACGAGCTTGTCACGGAGCGCTACGACGAGACGGTCACCGATGACCGAATGTTTGACCGCCGACTGCAGCTGTTCGAGCGCCTTGTCCGCATCTTGTTGACGGAGCGGACGTCCGGTGACAATCAGCTCGCATTCCTCATGGTCGGATGAAACGATCGTCGCCGAGGCGTTGAACAAGTCGAGCGAGATGTCTTTCCCGGTGAACGGGAACGATTTCGAATACGTCACTTCCGGTCCGAAATTCGAGCTGAACGTGAAGTCGCTGTCACGTAGTTTCGCGACGAGCCCTTCAACCGCAGACGTCAGTTTCGTCGTGAGGGACTCGACCGAGTAGGCATCGACTTTTTCCGTCTCTTGACGGTTCTCGAGCGCTTGAACCTGTTCCGGCTCTAAACGTTCGAGCCGTTCAAGTTGGGTCATCCCCTCTTCAATTGTCAGCTTCCCGTCTTTCACTTGCTGGAGAATCAGTTCACGCATTTCTTGTTTCACTGTTCGTTTCCCCCTTCGATTTAGTTACACGTCAATCCTGTTCCCGTTTCTCATCATTTCTATACCTTACTTCCGTTTTCCTGCTTTCGGTTTGGCTCGGGCCGCGTCCCGCTCTAACACCGGCTTCAAATACTTGCCGGTATACGAGGCCGCCACTTCCGCGACTTCTTCCGGCGTCCCGGTCGCGACGATCGTCCCGCCCCCGTCCCCGCCTTCAGGGCCGAGGTCGATCAAGTAGTCGGCTGATTTGATGACGTCAAGGTTATGCTCGATGACGAGCACCGTGTCGCCATTCTCGACGAGACGTTGGAGCACTTTCAACAGACGGGCGATATCGTCGACGTGGAGTCCTGTCGTCGGTTCGTCCAAGATGTAAATCGTCTTGCCGGTCGAACGCTTGTGGAGCTCGGAGGCGAGCTTGACGCGCTGCGCTTCCCCACCCGACAGTTCTGTCGCCGGTTGGCCAAGTTTTATATACCCGAGACCGACATCAAAGATCGTCTGGACCTTCCGCTTAATTTTCGGAATTTTGTCAAAGAAGTCGAGCCCTTCCTCGATTGTCATGTCCAGAACATCAGCAATCGTCTTCCCTTTGTATTTCACTTCGAGCGTCTCGCGGTTATAGCGTTTCCCGTGACACACTTCACATGGGACGTAGACATCCGGCAAGAAGTGCATCTCGATTTTGATGATGCCGTCCCCGCGGCACGCCTCGCAGCGTCCGCCCTTGACGTTGAAACTGAAGCGGCCTTTCTTATAGCCGCGCATCTTCGCCTCGTTCGTCGAGGCGAAGACGTCACGGATATCATCGAAGACACCGGTATACGTCGCCGGGTTCGATCGCGGCGTACGTCCGATCGGGGATTGGTCGATGTCGATGACTTTATCGATATGGTCGAGCCCTTCAATCTTCTTATGCTTCCCTGGCTTCGCCTTGGCCCGGTTGATATGATGGGCGAGCGACTTATACAGAATCTCGTTGATGAGCGTCGACTTCCCGGATCCGGAGACACCGGTGACGGCGATGAACATACCGAGCGGGATGGAGACGTCGACCCCTTTCAAGTTGTTCTCTTCAGCCTTCAAGATTCTCAAGAAGCGCTCGTCCGGCACTTTGCGCTCGGTCGGGAGCGGGATGAACTTCTTACCGGACAAGTATTGGCCCGTCAACGAGTCTTTGTTTTTCATGAGTTGTTTCGGCGTCCCAGCAGCGATCACTTGTCCGCCATGTTCTCCGGCGCCTGGACCGATATCGATCAAATAGTCGGCTTCCATCATCGTGTCCTCGTCATGCTCGACGACGATGAGCGTGTTACCGATATCACGCATCTGTTTGAGCGTCGCGATCAAGCGGTCGTTGTCTCGTTGGTGCAGCCCGATCGACGGTTCATCGAGGACGTATAGCACGCCCGTGAGCCGCGAACCGATTTGTGTGGCGAGACGAATCCGCTGTGCTTCCCCGCCCGAGAGCGTACCTGCGGCGCGAGAGAGTGTCAAATAGTCGAGACCGACGTTGTTCAAGAAGCTGAGCCGCTCACAAATCTCTTGCAAGATGAGACGGGCGATGGCGATATCTTTCTCGCTCAATTCCGTCATGATCGAATCGAACAAGTCGATGGCGTTGACGACCGACAAGTTCGTCACTTGGCCGATATGGTGACCTGTGATTTTAACGGCCAGCGTCTCTTCTTTCAAACGGTAGCCGTTACATGTCGGACAAGCATGTGTCGCCATGTATGATTCCATCTGTTCTCGGATATAATCGGATGTCGTTTCCTTATAACGACGCTCGATATTGCGAAGCACCCCTTCGAAGAAAATCGTGTTCGTCCGCACTTGTCCGAAGTCATTTTCATAGCGGAATAAGAACGACTCTTCATTCGTCCCATGCAAGACGAGGTCTTGGTCCCGCTTAGACAAACGTTCGAACGGCACGTCCATGTCGATGCCGAAGTGTTTGCACATCGAGGCGAGCAGTTGCGGATAATACTGCGAGCTCGTCGGCTGCCAAGCGATGACCGCGCCTTCCTTGAGCGTCTTCGACGGGTCCGGAATCACGAGTTCCGGGTCGACGTCGAGTTTCGTACCAAGCCCGTCACACGTCGGACAAGCACCGAACGGCGAGTTGAACGAAAACATGCGCGGTTCGAGTTCCCCGATCGAGAAGCCACAAATTGGACAGGCGTGATGCTCGCTGAACAAAAGCTCGGTGCCGTCCATCTTGTCAATGATGGCCCGACCGTCGGCGAGGCGAAGTGCCGTCTCGAGTGAATCCGCAAGCCGACCTTCGACGTCGGCACGGACGACGAGACGGTCGACGACGACTTCAATCGAATGTTTTTTATTCTTATCGAGCTCGATCTCATCGGTCAGCTCAATCGTCTCCCCATTGACCCTCACGCGAACGAATCCTTCCTTTTTGAGCGAATCGAACACTTTGACATGCGTCCCTTTGCGCCCCGAGACGATCGGCGCCAAAATCTGTAAGCGCGTCTTTTCCGGAAGCTCCATCACTTGGTCGACCATCTGCGAAATCGTCTGGCTTGAGATTTCGATGCCGTGACGCGGACAGACCGGTTTCCCAATGCGAGCGAACAAGAGGCGTAAGTAATCATAGATTTCCGTCACCGTCCCGACGGTCGAGCGCGGGTTGCGGCTCGTCGTCTTCTGATCGATCGAGATGGCCGGGCTGAGACCTTCAATCGTATCGACGTCCGGCTTATCCATCTGTCCGAGGAACTGGCGGGCATAGGCCGATAAGCTCTCGACATAGCGCCGTTGTCCTTCCGCGTAGATTGTGTCGAACGCGAGTGACGATTTCCCCGATCCGGACAAGCCCGTCAAGACGACGAGCTGGTCGCGGGGAATCTCAATATCAATGTTTTTCAAGTTGTTGACGCGCGCCCCTTTGATGACGATTGCATTTTTCTTTTCAGCCATTTAATTCCCTACCTTCAACTCCAAGATTAAGTCACGCAATTCGGCCGCCCGTTCGAACTGAAGGTCGCGAGCCGCTTGTTTCATTTCTTCTTCTAGCTTGGCGATGGCCACTTCGCGCTCGGCCGGTTTCATCGAGCTAAGCGACTCGAGCACATCTTCCTCGGCATCGACTGTCGCCCGAATGACACCGCGCACTTCTTTGCGAATCGTCTGTGGGACGATGCCGTGTTCCTCGTTGTACGCCTGTTGAATCGAGCGACGGCGGTCAGTCTCTTCGATCGCCCGTTTCATCGAATCGGTCATTTTATCGGCGAACAAAATGACGTGCCCGTTCGCGTTACGCGCCGCCCGTCCGATTGTTTGGATGAGTGAGCGGTCCGAACGAAGGAATCCTTCCTTGTCGGCGTCGAGAATCGTGACGAGACTCACTTCGGGGATATCGAGTCCTTCCCGCAACAAGTTGATCCCGACGAGAACGTCATATTTTCCGAGGCGCAAGTCGCGGATGATCTCGATCCGTTCGAGCGTCTTGATTTCCGAGTGCATATAGTTGACCTTGATCCCTGCTTCACGCAAATAGTCCGATAAGTCCTCAGCCATTTTTTTCGTGAGCGTCGTCACGAGGACACGTTCGTCCCGTTTGATGCGTTCGCGGATTTGGTCCATCAAGTAGTCAATCTGTCCTTTGATCGGATGGATCTCGATCGTCGGGTCTAAGAGACCCGTCGGTCGGATGATTTGTTCGACCATATGCGGTGTATGTTCGAGTTCATATGGACCCGGTGTCGCCGAGATGAAGATGGCCTGTGATAGCTTCTTCTCAAATTCTTCAAACTTGAGCGGTCGGTTGTCCTTGGCCGATGGGAGGCGGAAGCCATGATCGACGAGTACTTGTTTTCGGGCCTGGTCCCCGTTGTACATCCCACGTACTTGTGGAAGCGTCACGTGTGACTCGTCGGCGACGAGCAGGAAGTCTTTCGGGAAATAGTCGAGGAGCGTGTAAGGTGTCGCTCCTGCCTCTGTCAAGTTCAAATGACGCGAATAGTTCTCGATGCCTGAGCAGTAGCCCATCTCACGCATCATCTCAAGGTCATAGTTCGTCCGCTGTTCAAGACGTTGCGCTTCGAGTAGCTTCCCTTCCTCTCGGAACTTCTCGAGCTGTTGTTCGAGCTCTGCCTCGATGTTGACGATTGCCTTTTGCAGCTTCTCATCGCGGGTGACGAAGTGGGATGCCGGGAAAATCGAGACGTGCTCGCGATCAGCGATAATCTCGCCTGTGAGCGGATCCATCTCGCGAATGCGGTCGATTTCATCTCCGAAGAATTCGACGCGCAAACACTGCTCGTCGCGGGAGGCTGGGAAGATCTCGACGACGTCACCGCGGACACGGAACCGCCCGCGCTGGAAGTCGATGTCGTTTCGTTCATATTGGATGTCGATCAGTTTACGGAGCATCTGATCGCGCCCCATCTCTTTGCCGACGCGGAGACTCAAGACGAGACTGTTGTACTCTTCCGGGTTACCGAGACCGTAGATACATGATACGGAGGCGACGATGATGACGTCATCCCGCTCGAACAAGGCCGACGTCGCCGAGTGGCGGAGTTTATCAATCTCATCGTTAATCGATGCGTCTTTCTCGATGAACGTGTCGGTCGATGGCACGTACGCCTCGGGTTGATAATAGTCATAGTAGCTGACGAAGTATTCGACGGCATTGTTCGGGAAGAACTCTTTGAACTCGGAATAGAGCTGCCCGGCGAGCGTCTTGTTGTGGGCCAAGACGAGCGTCGGCTTCTTCACTTCTTGGATGACGTTAGACACGGTGAACGTCTTCCCGGTACCTGTCGCCCCGAGCAACGTCTGATAGCGGTCGCCGCGCTTGACGCCCTCGACGAGCTGTCGGATGGCCTCCGGCTGGTCGCCTCCCGGTTTATATTCTGATTGTAAGTCGAACGGAACACTAATCTTATCCATGTATATTCCTCGCTTTCTGTACCTGGCATATTGGCTTGATTATAGCACATACACGAACAAATATTCGCTTCTGACATGCTTCCCAAATCATTGCCTATTTCGTTATCATGAAGAATGAATCTAATCAGAAACGAGTTGGTCGTCATGTGGTCACTTCTCTTCATCCCGCTCGGTGCCATCGTCGGCGTCTTGTCCGGTTTCTTCGGGATCGGCGGTGGGGTCATCATCGTCCCGATGCTTCTCTTTAGTGGATATTCGGCGGCCGAAGCCGTCGCCACATCACTCCTGTTCGTCGTGGGGACGAGCCTATCCGGCGCAAAGAAACATACGTCGCTCGGCAACGTGTCCTGGTCGACCGGCGTCACGGTCGGTCTGGCCGGCGCTGTCACGGCACAGGTATCGAGCCGGCTCGTCCTGTCCATCTCCGGGACGTACGATTGGTTGCTCAATCTATTTTATCTGGCTATCCTATCTTATTTTGCCGTTACGCTATTAAAGAAAACATCGAAACCTAAGAAGCCAAAAAAATCATCGCTTCTCTCCGCTTTCATCATCGGGATGATGGCTGGACTTTTATCGGCCCTGCTCGGGATCGGCGGGGGCTTCATCATCGTCCCGCTCCTCATCAGTTGGCTAGGTTTTTCGACACATCGTGGAATCGGGACGAGTCTCGCCGCTGTCTTGTTCATCTCGCTCGGTGGAATCATCGGCTATCTGCCCTCGTTGTCGCTCGACTACGTGACGCCGCTCGCCCTGATCATCGGTGCGTTCATCGGGGCCCCGTTCGGCGCCACGCTCATGAATCGCTATCACGATAAAGAGATCTCTAACCGACTCGCCTGGTTGTATATAGCCGTCATCACCTCGATCGCCCTCGATCTCGGTGCCGCTATCTATGCGCCGCTCGCGTATGTCAGTTTGGCGGTCCTGTTCGCTTTTCTTGTCGGGATTGGACTCGACTTCAAACGGCGTATTGTCAATCAAAACCACTTTTCATAAGAAAAGTGGTTTTTTTGCATGTTCGGTTTTGAAACGCTTACATTTGGGGCATATAATGAAGTGGTAAGCCAAATTTAATATGGAAGGAAGGGAGTATCACATGTCAGCATTCGTCAGCGAAATTATTGGTACAATGCTACTCATCTTGCTCGGTAACGGTGTCGTCGCCGGCGTCGTCCTCCGTCATTCGAAAGCGGAGAACGCAGGTTGGGTCGTCATCACGTTCGGTTGGGGCTTCGCCGTCATGATCGGGGTATACGCAGCCGGAATCTACGGAGGGGCGCACTTGAACCCTGCCGTCACGGTCGGGCTCGCGACAGCAGGCTCATTCCCTTGGGAAGATGTGCCCGGTTACATTTTGGCACAATTCATCGGGGCGTTCATCGGGGCTGTTCTTGTGTTCTTGCACTACAAGCCGCACTATGATGTGACTGACGACGCAGGCGCCAAATTGGCCACGTTCTCGACCGCACCAGCCATTCGTAACACACCGTTCAACTTGATTTCTGAGATTATCGGTACGTTTGTACTCGTCTTCGGGATTTTATCGTTCGGAGCCAACGATTTCACGGATGGCTTGAATCCGCTGATCGTAGCATTCCTCGTCGTGTCAATCGGGATGTCGCTCGGGGGACCTACCGGTTACGCGATCAACCCGGCACGTGACCTCGGGCCGCGGATTGCGCATGCGATCCTTCCCATCAAGAACAAAGGTACGTCCGACTGGGGCTACTCATGGATTCCGGTCGTCGGACCAATCATCGGGGCGGTCATCGCCGCATTGCTCTACGGCATTCTTGTGCCCTAATTCATTTAACTTCTAAGGAGGCTCTCTCATATGGAGAAAGAAAAACGGTATATTTTAGCACTGGACCAAGGAACGACGAGCTCACGGGCCATCATTTTCGACCATGACGGGAAAATCATCACGGTCGCCCAACGTGAATTCAAGCAGTACTTCCCTAAGCCAGGCTGGGTCGAACATAACGCCAATGAAATTTGGGGTTCGGTCCTCGCCGTCATGGCCGAAGCGTTCGGCTCGGCAGACATCGATCCAAAAGAGATTGCCGCGATCGGAATCACGAACCAACGGGAAACAGCTGTCGTCTGGGACAAAGAGTCAGGTCGTCCGGTCTATAACGCGATCGTTTGGCAATCACGTCAAACGGCAGGTATTTGTGACGAGCTCAATGCGGCCGGACACGGGGATTTGTTCCGCGATAAGACAGGTCTCTTGATCGACGCCTATTTCTCAGGCACGAAAGTCAAATGGATTCTCGACAACGTCGAAGGTGCCCGCGAGAAAGCGGAAGCCGGTGACCTCCTCTTCGGTACAATCGACACGTGGCTCATTTGGAAACTGTCTGGCGGCCACGCCCATGTCACAGATTACACGAACGCCTCACGGACACTCATGTATAACATTTATGAGCAAAAGTGGGATGATGAACTTCTCGAAATTTTGACGGTACCAAAATCAATGCTCCCAGAAGTCAAACCATCGAGTGAAGTATACGCCAATACCATCCCGTACCACTTCTTCGGTTTCGAAGTGCCGATCGCCGGCGCGGCCGGTGACCAGCAGGCGGCCCTCTTCGGGCAAGCCTGCTTCGAGTCAGGGGAAGGCAAGAACACGTATGGGACAGGTTGCTTCATGCTCATGAACACGGGTGAGGAAGCCGTCAAATCGAGCCATGGCCTGCTTACGACGATTGCTTGGGGCTACAACGGTAAAGTCGAATACGCGCTCGAAGGATCGATCTTCGTCGCAGGTTCGGCCATCCAATGGCTCCGTGATGGACTCCGTATGCTCAAGTCGGCGAAAGACACGGAACAATACGCTAACCGTGTCGAAACGACGGACGGTGTCTATGTCGTCCCGGCCTTCGTCGGTCTCGGTGCCCCTTACTGGAACTCGGACGTCCGCGGCGCCATCTTCGGTCTCACGCGCGGAACCGAAAAAGAACACTTCGTCCGGGCGACGCTCGAGTCACTCGCCTATCAGACGCGCGACGTCTTGACGGCGATGGAACAAGACTCTGGCATCGAATTGAAAACGCTCCGTGTCGATGGTGGTGCGGTCAACAACAACTTCCTCATGCAGTTCCAAGCGGACATCTTAGACGTACCAGTTGAACGGCCGGAAGTGAGTGAGACGACAGCTCTCGGTGCCGCCTATCTCGCTGGACTCGCCGTCGGGTTCTGGAAAGACCAAAACGAGATTAAACAGCAGTGGAAACTTGACCATCAGTTCGAACCGAACATGGACGAGTCGCATCGCGAAAACCTGTATAAAGGCTGGCAACACGCCGTTGAAGCGACGATGGGCTTCAAACCATCTAAACTTGAACAATAAGGGAACACATAAAAGGGGGCATCCGCGATGGATGCTCCCTTTCACAATTTCCGTAACCGCAAACGCGGGCTCGCCGGCTCGGCAACGAACAAGATGCCGAGCTCGTGCGGGTCGGTCTCATACATCGCCCGTTGCACGAAACGGATGTCCCCATTCAAGTTGAGGACCTCGAGCTTGATGTACGGCTTATGGCGTTGAAGCGCCTCATAAAAGCTGCTCCCTCCAGTGATGACCGTCCCGTTCACTTTATAGATGGATTCACCTGGGATAAGTTGCATCGCTTCACCCGGTGATCCAGGAAGCGTGTCGATGATGACCGCGCCCCGGTTCCCATTGATGAATACCGGCGTCGTGCCTCGGTTCTCGCGTTTGATCAACTGGAGCGCCAGTTCATACAAGACGAAGACGCCAAGCAACCCATAGACCGCATAAGGAATGTCGAACACGTATGATGTCCCAAACAAGGCGAGGGCGATGAGTGCGAGCAGACCACGGTACAGGCTCAAACGTCCGAGTAACGTCCCCGGTAACGCCCCGGTCGACAACAGGCTGACCCCGATCGGAATCGGCAAGATGACCGGCACCGAGACGTCGAGACCGAACGACGGTGGAAGGAAGACGACAAGTGGGAAGAACCAAAGCCGTTTGACGACGTGACCGCCAATGAACTGGCCACGTTTGGACAAGATGAGCGTCGGTGACGTCTCGACCGGACCGTTCCACCGCAGGAGAATCGCCTCCGCTAGGGTGACCACGCCAAACACGAGCGCGTACACCGGCCAGTCGACCTCGGCCAACCGGTCCATCCACCCCGAGAACGCACCGTAGTCGACGACGTCACGAAGCGCAATCGCCGCTAGCATGACGAAGAATGGAAACGCCGGGCTGCTGAAACGCGGGTGCATCGTCAAAACGATGAGCGCATACAGCACGCTGAACGTCACGACCCACTCCCAGTTGACGGTCGTCCCGAGCAAAACCAGCGCCGCCGAACCGATGATGGCGAGCAACAGGCTCGGCCATACAAAATGGCGCCAGTCCGATTTCGGCGCACGTCGCCGCGAACGAAACATGCCCCGTTCCCGTTTGATGCGCGTCATGGATATGTAAACGAGGGCGACGAGCGTCGCCCAGAGTAGCGGACTACCGATCAAGGTCAACAAAGCAGTAAAACTCATTCGTAGAACGTCCACACTTGTCCAATCCTTTCCCTAATCCTTATTTTGCCGCTTCTTCGAGCGCCCGGTTCAATTGGGCATCGTTCGTCTCGTCCTGAATCTCCTCGAGCAGACGTGACTCGAGCGCCGCCGCCGTCGTTTCATTGACGACTCCGTCTTCCGGCAAGTTGTTGTCGGCTTGGAAGTCACGGACGGCTTGAGCCATCGTATCCCCGAAATACCCCGGCTGTCCGCCCGGCTCATAGCCGATGCCTGACAGTACGGTGTGCAGGTTCGAGACCGCCTCGCCGAAGTCTCCGACTTTGAGCGTATCCGCATCCGCGAGAATGCGGGTCACACCGAAGTAATCGGGTTGGTCGACCTCGACGTCCGGCTCGATGCCTTTCTCATTGATCCAGTTGCCGTCCGGCGTGAGCCATTTGCTCGTCGTCAGCTTCAAGTTGCTGCCGTCCTCTAAATCGACGCCGTCTGGACGACCCCTTTTCCGACGTCTTGTTACCGATGATTGTGGCGCCGGCCCCTTCTTTGAGCGCCCCGGCCAAAATCTCTGATGCCGACGCCGATCCCTCGTCCGTCAAGACGAATAAGTCATAAGGTTTCGCCTCGCGGGCGCGGCCGCTCTGTGATTCGCGTTCCCCGTCCGCGTTCTCGATCTGGACGACCGGTTTATTCGTCGGGACGAACCCTTCGGTCATTGAGATGACGGCAGGAAGCAACCCACCTGGGTTTCCGCGCACGTCGATGATGAGGCTGTCGATGTCTTCTGACTCGAGCGTCTCGAGCTGCTCCAAGAACTCATCGGCCGTCGGCTCAGAGAACTGGGTCACCTCGATGTAGCCGATTTTCTTCCCGTCCTGCTCTTTCACTTCCGAGTAGACGGTCTCGATCGGAATCGTATCCCGTGTGATCTCATAGTCGGCCTCTTGGCCGCCGCGACGGATCGTGAGCGTGACGACGGTCCCTTTCTCACCTCGGATGAGCTGGACCGCCTCTTCGACGGCCATCCCTTCGATCGACTCCCCGTCGACCGCCGTGATGATATCACCGGCGCGGAGACCCGCTGCTTCGGCGGGTGCGCCTTTGATTGGAGCGACGATCAAGATGTCTTCTCCTTTCTTCTCCAAAGTCGCGCCGATTCCTTCAAAGCTCGACTCGATTGAGTCAGTGAACTGTGACGTCTCTTCGGCGTCGAGAAAGTCCGAGTACGGGTCGTCAAGCGCTGCCGTCATCCCGTCGAGGGCACCGGTCAACAAGTCCTCTTCTGAAATATCTTTCAACGAGTGCGTCTCAATCAATTGGCGGACTTGCTCCACTTTGTCCCAACCTTCTGCTTTCGGTTGGAGCGGTAACGGCGCATCGGTGAACGCCATCGTCGCGAGCCCAGCACCGGCTCCGGCGACGAACGTGGCGCCGGCTAATAATCCTGCGGTTGTATTTTTCACGGGTAGTCCCTCATTTCTCTTTGTCAGTCTTTCATCCAGTATAGCAAAAAGTTTAGAAAAACGGACGCGTTCCACAAATTTGGAACACGTCCGTCTCATCAGTAACCGATGTATGGTCCCGGGTCGACCGCGTTCGGTTGCCCGGGCGCCCATTGTCCACGATGAAGTTCGAAGTGGAGATGCGGGCCGGTCGACCAGCCTGTGCTGCCGAGCGTGCCAACAGTCTGACCTGCGCCGACCGTCTGCCCGGACGTGACCGTGATCGCATTGAGATGCGCATAGACGGTCGTCCACACTTCCCCTCCGACGATATGGGACACGAAGACGACGTTGCCGTAACCGGTCGCAGAGGCCGCCTTGATGACGACGCCCGGTGCCGCCGCGACAATCGGCGTACCGGTCGCGTTGACGAGGTCGATGCCACGATGCGACTCCGAAACGCCCGTGAGCGGGTTTTGCCGCGGACCGAACGGACTCGATACGTAACCGGAGACGGGCCGCACGAACGAGGTCGCCGCTCCTGACGTGTTCGTCGGCGCATCCGTAGAAGGTGGCGGTGCGGTCGTCGTTTTCTCATCGGTCTCTTTATTTGCCTCTGTGTCCGCTTTGGCGTCGGCCCGTGCTCTCGCCTCTGCCTCGGCTTTCGCCTGCGCTTCCGCTTGTGCCTTGGCCTTCGCTTTGGCCTCAGCTTCCCGCTCCGCTTGGGCGATCGCTTCGAGTTGACCGGCGATGATCCGGCTCTGCTCACTCATGAGTGCTTGTTCTTCCGCCCGGCTCATCTTTTCCAGCTCGAGCAGTTCCACTTGCTCGTTTAATTCCAACAGCAAATCGCGCTTTTGTTCGGCGGCGACGTCGAGCGCTTGTTTCGTCACGACGAGTTCTCGTTCTTTTTGTTTCAAGAACGACAGTTGTGTCCGCTGCCGCGTCTCGAGCGCTTCGAGCCGCTCGACTTCACCCATGTAGCTATGTATGAGGTCCCGGTCCTGCTCCGCGATCGTCTGCGCGGTAAGTAATCGCGTCACGAAGTCACCGAATGAACGGGACTCAAAGACGACTTGGAGATAGGACCGGTCCTCGTGTACTTGAAGCACACGAAGGCGCTCACTGAGGAGCGCCTTCTGGCTTTCGAGGTACTGCCCTTGGGCAGTGAGTTGATCACGGGTTTCCTCGAGCTCAGCGCGCGCCGCGTCCGCTTCTTCCTGCTGGACGGCGATCTGTTCACTTAAGCCTTCGAGACGTTCATTGACGGCACGGATCTCTGTCGCTACCGCGTCGCGTTCCGCCTCGGTGACTTCGAGCTCGGCGTCCGTCTCATCTTGCGCTTTCTTGGATTCCTTCAATTGATCGGATAGACGATCTTGTCGTGCTTTCAGCGTATCTTTCTCCGTCGCCATGACCGGCGAGGCAAGTAGCGTCAAACTTAATCCAAGCGCAAGCGAACGTTTCATCCGCCAACTCCTCCTCATATTTAAAATAGATTAGACTTTCAAGAATCGACCGAGCGATGTCGTCGAGCCCCAGATCCCGATGAAAGCACCGAGCGCTAAGAGGACGAGTGACACTTGCGTCGTCAAAACCGATGGATCAATCAATTTAAATATATCACTATTCAGTTGATCTAGCGATGGTTGTAAAGCACTATATGCGACGTCATAACCAAAGTAAATGACGGCAATCGGAATGAGTGCGCCGAAGACACCGAGGAGCAGTCCTCGATGAAGAACGGCCAGCGGATAAAGCTGTTTTTTGCTCCGACGAGACGCATGATCTCGATTTCGCGACGGCGTGAGAAAATCGTCATCTTGATCGTGTTCGAGATGAGGAACATCGCCATGAGTGTGAGACCGACGATCAATACGAGTCCGCCGATGCGAATCCCGTTAAAGAAGGCGAACATCTTATCGATATAGTCCTGACCATATGTGACCTTATCGACGTTAGCGAGTGATTGAACAGCGTCTGCGACCGTCTCCGTGTTAAGCGGGTCTGACGCTTTGACGATATAGCGGTCATGGAGCGGGTTGTCCTTCTCGACCGTGCCGTAGGCGTTCGCATCTTCTCCGAGTTGGTTACGGAAGTTTTCAAGTTCGTTCTCTTTCGAGCTGAACGTGACCGACTCGACGCCCGGAATCTGTTCCAAGTTCTCGCCGAGCTTCTCGACGTTCGCTTTCTCCGCGGTGCGGGTGACGAACACTTGGATCTCGACGTCGTTCTCGACGTTCTCTGAAATCTCATTGACGTTGAACATGACAAGGGCGAATACCCCGACGAGTAACAAAGTGATAGTGACGGCACTGATGGCCGCGAACGTCATCCAACCGTTGCGTAGTGTTCCCTTGAACCCTTCGCGCAGATGACGGAATCCACTTTTAAATATCATAGCCATATGCTCCTTTCTCTTCATCGCGTACGACTTTCCCGTTCTCGATCGCGATGACGCGATGGCGAATCTTGTCGACGATATCACGGTTGTGGGTCGCCATGACGATGGTCGCCCCGCGGCGGTGAATCTCTTGGAACACTTCCATGATGCCCCAAGCCGTGTCCGGGTCTAAGTTACCTGTCGGCTCATCGGCGATGATGAGCTTTGGCTTGTTGACGATGGCCCGAGCGATCGACACACGCTGTTGCTCCCCACCCGATAATTCATCCGGATAGTTGCGCGCCTTATGTTTCAATCCGACGAGGTTCAACACGTCCATGACCTGTTTGCGCATCGTGTTCGTGTCGGCCTGTACGACTTCGAGCGCGAACGCAACGTTCTCATAGACGGTAAGCGACGGCAACAACTTATAGTCTTGGAAGATGACGCCGAGCTGACGACGAAGTTTCGGGACGTGGCGATTTTTTAGTTTGCCGACATCGATCCCATCGATCAAGAGCTGCCCGCTTGACGGTTTCTCCTCCCGATAAATCATTTTCATGAACGTCGATTTCCCGGCGCCGGATGGACCGACGACGTACAGGAATTCGCCGTCTTGAATCTCTAGTTCGAGATCGTCGACGGCGACGACACCGTTTGGATATACTTTGCTGACTTTTTGCATCGAAATCATAACGTATTCCCTACCCTTTTTATATATTTTCCATGCATCTATGACGAATTCTGAATCGGTTTTAGTGAATTGTTTCGTTAAGTGAATATTTTCCGCCTAGCCTTTGTTCTACACGATACCGGTACATCCTGTCAAGCGACCCACTTCTTTAGATTCACTTGTGCAATGATCCACCATGTCATATAGCTCAAGCGCCTACAATTATAACAATCGGCCTTTTAAATAACCATTACAGGAGTGTTTCAGTTGGGTGGAGTTCGGTGGGAAATTGTCGAAATGAAGATGGGCTTCACCAGATTGCCACAGTCGATGAAACGCACATTCAAAAACGGCATCCGCGTATGCGAATGCCGTCAACGTCACGAGTCAGTCCGTGATTTCAATTCTTATTTCTTCTCAGCGAGCCAAGCCGCGACCGCTGTGATTTCTTCTTCGTCTTCAATCACATTCGCAGGCATAGCGCCTTTCCCGTTTTTGATGACTTCTTCAATTTCACTGGCCGATAGACGTGAACCGACATCCGAGAGTTTCGGACCGCTCATCCCTTCTAGATTTGCGCCGTGACATGCCGCACAGTTTTGTGCGTAGACCGCTTCCGCGTCGACCGACGCCGTGTTCGATCCGGTATCCCCGTTGCTTGATGTATCTTCTTCCTCACCACCGCCACACGCACCGAGCGTGAGCATAGCGCCGAGACCAATCGCCATCATCCATTTCTTCATCATCAGGTTCCCCTCCTAAGTTGTAGAAATAACCTACTTTTACCATTATAGCCGTTATGAACCGCTTTCTAACCTAACACACGAAAAATACACAAAGATTACACAACTTACGGGACGTTGATATAACGCTTATCCGACGTAAAACCTTGCCCCATCACTTCGTGCGCCTCGCTGAAGATGAGGAACGCGTCGGGATCGATGCGGCGGATAAGCTCTTTCAGCCGGCTCACTTCGTTCTGGCGGACGACGACGAGGAGCATCGGGCGTTCGAGACGTGAATATGCCCCGATCGCTTGAATCTCTGTCGCGCCCCGGTCGAGCTCGTCGAAGACAGCGCGTGTGATGAGGTCCCGCTTCTCCGAGATGACGTACGCCATCTTGTCCTGTGTGAAGCCGAGTTGGACGAAGTCGATCATTTTGATCGTGATGAAAAGTGCGATGAGCGCGTACAGTCCCGTCGTGAACGAGAACGTGATGGCGGCGACGAGGACGACGGCTCCGTCGAGGATAGCGATACAGAGATAGAGCGGGATGTGGGTAAACTTATGTAGGATCTGGGCCAAGAGATCCATGCCCCCGGTCGAGGCGCGCCCACGGAAGATGAGACCGAGACCGATGCCGACGCCCGCCCCGCCGAAGATGGCCGCAAGTAGCGTGTCGTTGACGGCCGCGCCCGCGTCGATCGCTTCATAGAACAAGATCACGCCCGGTAAAAAAATCGACCCGACGAGCGACTTCACGCCAAAACCAAGCCCGAGAATCATCCAGCCGACGAGGAGGAGCAATACGTTCGATACGAGCTGAAACGCCCCCGGCGAGATTCCGAAGAGCTCGTACGTGATGATCGAGATGCCGCTGACACCGCCCGAGGCGAGGTTGTTCGGCAACAGGAACAAGCTGAACGCCGAGGCGACGAAGACGGACCCGGTCAGTAAATAGATGTAGTCTTTGACGATTTGCTTCATTAAAGGTTTTCTCCTCTACATACAACGTGGCCCAAAGACGTCAGTCCTTGAGCCACTTGCATCACATATTTGTCTTGCGGAGGTAAGCGTCGATGAAGCCCATGATGTCCCCATCCATGACGCCACTCGTGTTCCCGACTTCATAACTCGTCCGGTGGTCCTTGACCATCGCGTACGGGTGGAAGACATACGAGCGGATTTGACTGCCCCAGCCGATGTCCGTCTTCTCGCCGCGGATCTCATCGAGCTTGCGTTGCTGCTCGTCGAGTTCGCGTTGATACAGTTTTGCCTTGAGCATTTTCATCGCCGACTCACGGTTCTTGATTTGCGAACGTTCCGTCTGACACGAGACGACGACGCCCGTCGGCACGTGCGTGATGCGGACGGCCGAATCGGTCGTGTTGATGTGCTGACCGCCGGCGCCTGACGCGCGGTACGTGTCGATGCGGAGGTCCTCGGTCTTGATGTCGACTTCGATGTCGTCATCGAACTCCGGCATGACGTCGCACGAGACGAACGACGTATGGCGGCGGCCCGACGAGTCGAACGGCGAGATGCGGACCAAGCGGTGAATCCCTTTCTCCGCCTTCAGATAGCCGTAGGCGTTATGCCCGACGATGCGGAGCGTGACCGATTTGACGCCGGCTTCTTCGCCAGGCAGATAGTCGACTGTCTCGACTTTCCAGCCTTGCTTGTCAGCGAAACGCTGATACATGCGAAGCAACATCGATGCCCAGTCTTGCGACTCGGTACCGCCCGCCCCCGGGTGAAGCTCGAGGATGGCGTTGTTGGCGTCGTACGGTCCGTTCAAAAGGATCTCAAGTTCGAACGCGTCGAAGTCGGCCTTGAGCGCCGTGACCATCTCGGCCAACTCGTCTTGCATCTCGGCGTCCGGTTCTTCCTTGATGAGTTCGAGCGTGACTTCGCCGTCCTCATGCCCGTCGGCGAGCTCTTGGTATTTGTCGACCATCGCTTTGAGCGCGTTCGACTCGTCGATGACTTTTTGTGCCTTCTCTTGGCTGTCCCAGAAGTCCGGGTACGTCATCTCGTTCTCGAGCTCGGCGATGCGGGCCTGCTTCTCTGTCAGGTTGAGCGATTGACGATAATTCTCGAGGCGTTTCGCCATCGCCTCGAGTTCATTGCGAATATCTGAAATTTCCATAGTGTAGGTCACCTTTCCGTAGGAAAGAGGCGAGCGGCTCGCCTCTTTCAAAATTAAGCCTGTTGTTTGCCGTGGCAGTTTTTGAACTTCTTGCCTGAACCACACCAGCACGGGTCGTTGCGCCCGAGCCGTTGGTCTTCCGAACGACGGACCGGCTTTTTCTTCACCGGCGTGTCGTCCTTGCCAGACACCGCCACTTCCTCCTCGACGACTTTCTCTCGTCGGAGGTTGTCCCCGACTTCGGCGCGGAGCACGAAGCCGGTCACTTCTTCGGAGATGGCCGCGTTCATCGCATCGAACATGTTGACGCCTTCGGCCTGATACTCGCGGAGCGGGTCGTTCTGTCCGTAGGCGCGCAAGTGAATCCCTTGACGGAGCTGGTCCATGTGGTCGATATGCGCCATCCAGTGCGAATCGACGGCGCGGAGGACGATGATCTTCTCGAACTCGTTGAAGCGTTCCGGCGGAGCGAGTTGACGTTTCGCCTCATACTGCGCGTTCGTGCGCTCCGACAACAGTTCGACAATCTCTTCACGTTCTTTGCCATAGAAGTCCTTGCCTTCGACCGGTTGCTCGAGAGCGAGCGTCTGGTTGGCCCAGTGCGCGAGCTCATCGATGTTCCACTCTTCCGGCACGAGCTCGAGCGGCGTGTATTGCGCGACGCCCGTCTCGACCGTTTCTTGAATCATCGAACGGACGATGTCCGTGACCGACTCGTTCTCTAGGATGCTGGCCCGGTCTTTGTACATGACTTTCCGTTGGTCGGCCATGACGTTATCATAACCGAGAAGCTGTTTCCGGGCGTCATAGTTGTTCCCTTCGACACGTTTTTGGGCCGACTCGACCGCTTTCGAGACCATGCGGCTCTCGATCGGTTGCGTGTCGTCCATGCCGAGACGCTCCATCATGCTCTGGAGACTGTCCGTCCCGAAGCGGCGCATGAGCTCATCTTCGAGCGACAAGTAGAACTGCGATTTACCCGGGTCCCCTTGTCGTCCGGCCCGTCCACGGAGCTGGTTATCGATCCGGCGCGACTCGTGCCGTTCGGTACCGACGATGTACAAGCCGCCGAGTTCGACGACGCCTTCACCGAGCTTGATGTCCGTACCGCGTCCGGCCATGTTCGTCGCGATGGTGACCGCGCCTTTTTGGCCGGCGTTCTCGACAATCTCGGCCTCACGGGCGTGGTTCTTCGCGTTCAAGACTTCGTGTTTGATTTTCTTCTTTGAGAGAAGCTTGCTCAAATACTCCGATGTCTCGACCGCGACCGTCCCGACGAGGACCGGTTGTCCCGTCGCATGGGCTGCCATGATTTCTTCGACGACGGCTTTGAACTTGCCTTCCATCGATTTGAAGATCAAGTCTGAACGATCTTCACGAATGATCGGTTTGTTCGTTGGAATCGTCACGACCTGCATGTTGTAGATGTTACGGAACTCTTCTTCCTCTGTCTTCGCCGTCCCGGTCATCCCGGCCAGCTTCTCATACATGCGGAAGTAGTTCTGGTACGTGATCGTCGCGAGCGTCATCGATTCACGCTGGATCTCGACGCCTTCTTTCGCCTCGATCGCCTGATGCAACCCTTCCGAGTAGCGACGCCCGTCCATGACCCGCCCCGTGAACTGGTCGATGATCATGACTTGGCCGTCACGGACCATATAGTCGACGTCATGGTGCATGACAGCGTTGGCACGAAGGGCGAGCCCGACGTGGTGGTTGACCGAGACATGATCGATCGCGAACAAGTTGTCGATGCCGAAGAACTTCTCGGCAAGGTCGACCCCTTTGTCTGTCAACAAGACCGACTTCGTCTTGACGTCGACCGTGTAGTCGTCTTCGATTTTGAGCGTGCGGACGAAGGCATCGGCCCGTGTGTAGAGCTCAGTCGATTTTTGAGCCGAACCTGAGATGATGAGCGGGGTCCGCGCCTCGTCGACGAGGATCGAGTCGACTTCATCGACGATGGTGAAGTAAAGCTCGCGTTGAACACGGTCTTCTTTATAAAGGACCATGTTATCACGAAGATAGTCGAAACCGAGCTCGTTGTTCGTCGAGTAGGTGATGTCACAGTTATACGCCGCCTGCTTCTCGACACGGTCCATGTTCGACACGTTGAGCCCGACCGAGAGACCGAGTGCGAAATAGAGCGGCTCCATGAGTTCTTTGTCACGACGCGCCAAATATTCGTTGACCGTCACGACGTGGACACCACGGCCCGTGAGCGCGTTCAAGTACACCGGGAGCGTTGCGACGAGGGTCTTCCCTTCCCCGGTCTTCATCTCAGCGATATCACCGTTATGGAGCACGTAGCCCCCGATGAGCTGGACGCGATAATGGCGCATGCCGAGCACACGCTCGGACGCCTCGCGACAGACCGCGAACGCTTCTGGCAAGATATCATCAAGCGTCTCACCTTTGTCTAGGCGCTCACGAAACTCGATCGACTTCGCCTGGAGCGCTTCGTCAGACAACGCCTTGATCGGTTCGGCGAACGACTCGATGAGGTCGGCCGCTTTTTCTGCTTTTTTCAATATTCGTTTCTGTGGAGCAAATAAATCCTTTAAAAAGTTCGCCATACGCTTTATCTCCTCTGCATTCACTGAAAAATGCATGTTTTTTCCCTAATGTACAGTTTAACCGAAGTGACCCTCGCTTTCAAGGAAAGGCAAAACGAAACGGCCCTCCGAGTCGGAGGGCCGTGTAAGTTCAAGGTTGAATTATTCTGGTTCGATCAAGCCGTATTTTCCGTCTTTACGACGATACACGACGTTCGTGTTGCCCGTCTCTGCGTCGGAGAAGACGAAGAAGCTGTGACCGAGCATGTCCATCTGAAGAATCGCTTCTTCCGTGTCCATCGGTTTGAGCGTGAAACGCTTCGTGCGCACGAGTTCGAGTTCCGCCTCGTCCTCGTCGTAGACGGCCACGTCCTCGGGACCTTCGAGTGACTTGAAGTACTCGCCGATGCCGCCATCTTTGGCACGCGATTTACGGTTGAGTTTCGTTTTGTGTTTACGGATTTGACGTTCCAATTTATCGACGACGAGGTCGATCGCCGCATACATGTCGAGGTTTGTTTCCTCAGCACGGAGCAACAAGTTCGGCATCGGGATCGTCACTTCCACTTTTTGCTTCTCGTTGTACACTTTCAAGTTGACGTAAGCCGTCTGTGCATCCGTAGGAGTTGTGAAATACCGAGTCAATTTGTCCAACTTTTTCTCGACATAGTCTTGAATAGCTGGTGTGACTTCAATGTTTTCGCCGCGAATGTTATAAATCATCTGAACTCCTCCTTAAAATAACCGCTTGACCCAATGATTCGTCGATGTGGACCGAATCTCCTGCTTCATTTCTGAGAAGAAAGTGGAACCAGGTGGCTCATTTATAGTATACCCCGAATCCGAATCGTTTGAAAACGTTATCATCAGAAAATAATGACAATTTTGTTCCGAAGTAACCGTCTCAACATTTTTCGGGAGTATAAAAACAAACTACCCGTTCTGCCTGTTCTTAAACGCAATTATAGGCGGAAGGACGTTATGTGAGAAAAATAAAAAAGCCGGCTCCACGAGGGAACCGGCTTCCGGTTTGAAATTATAATTTTGTAACGTTAGCCGCTTGTGGCCACGCTCGCCATCAACGATTTCAAATTCTACTTCTTGACCTTCGTCAAGTGATTTGTAGCCGTCAGTTTGGATTGCTGAGAAGTGTACGAATACGTCTTTGCCGCCTTCTACTTCGATGAATCCAAAACCTTTTTCTGAGTTAAACCATTTTACTTTACCTACCATGTGTAAATCCATTCCTTTCACCATTGAAGAATACAGAGGCTTTCCCTCTATCGGTAATCTTACCACCTTCTTGGAAGCGTGACAAACACTTTCTCAATTTTTTGTAAATGAATTCTCTTTTGGCTTACATTGGAATTAAATTACCCTACTTTTCATATTGCTTTGTTGAATTTACATTTTTTGTGATATATCATGGAAGAGATGATTTAGGTTTGTGCAATTTTCCCGCCCGATCCTGAAAATTTAATACGAGGAGGATGGTGCAGCGTATGCGCCCCTACTATTCCGAGGAAAAATATCGCATTACCAAGCGGACTGTGGCGATTTTGCCCTGTTTCGACGTCATGAAGCAATCGCGAATCATTCTCGAAGACGGCAGCGAAATCACGACTCCTTTGAGGCCGTATCAGCTGTTGCAACTTTCATGCCGGCAATACAGCAGTTCGATCGAAGAACGAATTTTTGTCGCCAAACGTGTCGCGGGTGCAAAGGGAAAGTGCCGGTCTCATCGATCCGATGACAGGACTCGTCTTTTTCCCTACGAAATCGCCAAAACGGGACGATTGCGAATGGTACGCCTGGTCTCACGTAAGAGACATCGCGGTTTTTGACAATGTGCCCCATGGTATAATCGTCACCCAGACGGGCCAAACCATTCAATCGAATGCCACAGCGTACGTCTTAAAAAACCAATTGAAAGCCACAGGCGAGCTCGTCGCCCGATTCCAACAATTGAATCAGAGTTCCTTGCTCGAATCATGACCCTTCCGTCGTCCGACGGGAGGTTTTTTTCTGTCGGTTTCGCTTCACTTTTTGAAAAAGAGGTCGATATATTGGTCGAGGTGACAACTATGCAAATTCAATCCCCTATGACCACGGCCGTCGCGGTCACAGCCGGTATCCAAACGAATCGGATCTACAAAGCGGAGCTCGTCAAACAGACCGGCCCCGACTCCGGGATCGTCAAAATCAACGGTGAACACGTCGAGGTCACGTTCGAGGGCGGGCTTCCGAAGACGAACCCGTTCCAACTGACACTCACCGAACAAGACGGCCAGCTCATCGGGACGATCGTCGTCAAACCTGAGATGGAGACCTCGGAAGCCCCGAGCGGCCAGCCGGTGAAACTCGATACGAAAATCCAGACGCTCCTTGCGTCGCTCCCACCCGAAGTCCGTAGCGCCGTCAGCCGCCTGCTCCAATCTGGCCGTCTGCCGATGAACGAGGACACGGTGCGACTGCTCGAGACCGTCTTCAAAGGTGACTTGCGCGATGCGGTCCTCTGGCTGAAGACGCTGGAGACGCCGACGCTTCCACGTGACGTCGCACGCGACCTCGCGATCGCATCATTAGATGAAGCGAGACAACAGATTAAACCGCCGGCACCTGACGCCCCGTATCCGCAGAAAGAACGGTTCATCGAGCACGTCAACCTGTCGCGCCCTGTCAGCGAGCGCATGACGCCGACACCGGAGACGGTCGACCGGCTCATCAATGAGTTGCCGGAGCCGCGCCCTGTGCGCATCGAACCGCGCGAGGCGTTGCCGCCCGTCCTCGGACGCCCGGTGCTCGTCAAGGAAGTGACGACGCATCTCGCGACCGTGACGAACACGTTTAGAGGCGAACAAGTGACGGTGACGAAACAGCTCGGCCAAGTCGCCGCCCTCGTCGAGACGAACCCGCACCAGGCACGTCCCGCCCTCGAAACGGTGTCGACCCGACTGACACAGCTCATCCAAAAGACGGACGCCTTGTTACATACCGACGCTCGACAAGAGAAGACGCTCGTCGCGATGACAGCGAAGCTCGACGTCGCCCTTGGATGGTTAGCGACGAAACCTGCCGAGAGCGCCGCGCTCATCAAAGAAGTGCGCGCCAGCTTGAACGAGTTCCGCTACGTGCCGAACCACGTTCGGCTCGAATATATCCCGCACCAGGCGACCCGCGCCGGCGAACTGCCGCGCGTCACGCCGTTCAAAGTCGACCCGAATCTATCGGGCCGCGTCATCCAAGAGACGGCGCAGCGCGTCCAGGCCTCGTCCTTGTCGATGAAAGCCGACGCGGCGACACCCGAGGCGCAGCGGCTCGCCTCTTTCTTCCAAGTCCAACAGACGTTGAACCGGCTCGACGGTGGGCAGCTCCATCAGCTCATCCTCGCCTTGCCGGCGAAAGTCCAAGAGATCGATACCGGCATTCACGTCCATATCCAAAATCGTGAGGCCGGAGACGTCGTCGACTGGGAGAACAGCGTGCTGTACATCCGGCTCGAGACACCGCGACTCGGGGAGATCGGCGTCAAACTCGAAGCGATCGACCGCAATCTCCGGCTCACGCTCGAACACGATGATCCGGCCGTCGAGACGCTCGCGCGTCCGCTCCTCGGAAAGATCGAGACGACACTCGAGGCGGTCGGCTACCGGAGCGTGACGACCCAGTTCCGCCCGCTGACGAAGACCGATAAACCGGAGACCGAGCGTCCGACACTCGAGACGACCGGCTATGATTTCCGCATCTAGGAGGCTGTTATGTATCAACGTATGGATTTGACGAAACGGAAGACGGCCGCCGTCGTCCGCTATGACGAGACGATCGACCGGGCCCCGGTCATCGTCGCCCGCGGAACGGGCGCCGTCGCCGACAAAATTTTAGACGAGGCGAGATCGCGCGGCGTCGCCATCGAGCACGACCACTCGCTCCTTGGCTACCTGCTCGACCTCGACCTCGGGGACGCGATCCCGCCCCAGCTGTATGACGTCATGGCCGAAGTGCTGTTACTCATTGAAGAACTTGACACCATCAAAGGAGACGCATCATGAATTCGAACCGATTATACGAAATGAGCCCGCAAGAGCTGACCCAGGCGATGCTCCACGCGCTCGTCTACCACTATGAACAAGCCCAGACGGCAACGATCGCCGAACGGAACCGCCACTTGCGCCAAGCGCGCGAGCTGCTCGCCAAACTTCACCAAGGGCTCCACGACGGCGGTGGCATCATCTCGGCCCAACTCGACGAACTTTATCTATATATGGCGAACTCGAGCTCGAGGCGTTGATTGAACAAGACATGGATAAAATCGAGGAGCTGCACGGCCTCGCGACCGAGCTCGACCAGACGTGGGGCCAGGCGATTGAGAACGCCCGACTTCAACCCGTACCTGCAGGAGGAAACCGTTATGAAAATTACGAATAACGTACAGGCACTGAAAGCCTACTCGTCGCTCACGGTCAACCAGGCGACGATGAAGAAGACGATGGACCGCCTCTCGAGCGGTGTCCGCATCAACAAAGCGTCCGACGACGCGGCCGGGCTCGCCATCTCCGAGAAGATGCGCATCCGTCTCGACTCGCTGTCGATGGCCGAGCGCAACACGCTCGACGGCATCTCGCTCACCCAGACACTCGAAGGCGGCATGAGCGAGACGCATTCCATCCTTCAGCGGATGCGCGAACTGTCGGTCCAAGCCTCGAACGGGACGCTCAGCCCTGACGACGCCAAGGCGGTCCAAGACGAGATTTCAGCTCTCACAGAAGAAGTGAGCCGAATCGCCGAGACGACCGAGTTCAACTCGAAGAAAATCATGAATGGCGACTATATCGCCGGCAACGAGACGCTCTTCTTCCAACTCGGGGCCGGTAGCGGCGAAGGCATCGTCTTGAACGTCGACGACATGCGTGCCACCGCGCTCGGAATCGACGGCCTTGACGTGACGACGCAAGGTGGAGCCAATGACGCCATCGCCAAGTTCGACGCCGCGATTCAAAAGGTCTCGCTCGAACGTTCGAAGCTCGGAGCCGTCCAAAATCGGTTGGAAGCGAACGTGAGCGTCGTCACGATCGGCTCGGAGAACTTGACGGCATCCGAGTCACGCATCCGTGACGCCGATATGGCCCGCGAAATGATGGATTTCGCGCGCCTGAACATCTTGAACCAGTCGGGCATGGCGATGATCGCCCAATCGAACGCGTTGCCGCAAGGCGTGTTACAATTATTGAACTAACCTAAAGAAAGGACGAGGCCTGATGGATATTCGTCGTATTATGGAGACCCAATCTCTACACGGTACGGGCAAAGCGAAACGCCCTGACGCAGAACCTGGCGTCTCGTTCCAAAACGTCATCGGTCAAAAACGTGAGGACCGCGAGCACGAGCGCTTCCAGCGCCAAATCGCGGCCATCCACGAGAAAGGCGAGCTCCTCGCCGAGAGCCAGACGGTCGAGTCGCTCGCCGAATATAAGCAACTCATCAAAGACTTCATGAAGGACGCCGTCGACGCGGCGCTCCGCCTCGAGGACAAACGCGGCTTCAACCGCCGCGGCCGCGCCAAGATTTATAAGATTGTCGAACAGGTCGACCAGAAACTGCTGGCGTTGACGGACCAGGTCATCTCGGGTGAGACGTCACGCTTGTCACTCCTCGACCAAGTCGGTGAGATCCGCGGGCTGCTCGTCAACGTGTACGTGTGAGGTGACATATGGCTGAACATTTATTTTCCAAAAAAGTGAAGTGCCCGTACTGTTTGAAGGAAAGCGTCACGCCACGCATTTTATCGCGCCACATTCGGCCGCAGGAAGTCGCCAAGGACGGCTACACGACGTACGACGGCGACAACCCATATTTGTATGAGCCGGTCGTCTGCAGCCACTGTCACCTCGTCTTTCACGATGCATTCGACAAGGTCCGGAAGAACAATCGAGAAGCGCTTGAGACAAACTATCTCTCACGGATCAGTCCGGAATCGCTCCAAGGTGACCGCTCCCCCGATCACGTCATCCACTTGTACAAGTTCGCTGTCCTGACGGCCCAACTGAGCGGACAGAAGCCGTCCGTCGTCGCCATGCTCGGCATGCGACTCGTCTGGATGTATCGTCTGACAGGAAACGAGGCGTCCGAGAAGGAATGGATGAAGCGGACGCTCGACAAGTACAACGAGGTGCAAGAGGCGTACACGGACCAAGTCCGGACCGGTCTCCCGTACGACCAGCTCATGCTGCGGATCGCCGATTTGTCGGCCGCACTCGATTTATATGAAGAAGCGCGACGTTGGTACGGCATCTTGCTCAGCAGCAAGGAAGTGTCGGAGCGGATCCGTACGCAGGCGCGGTCGCACTGGGAAGATTTTAGACTCGAGCACACGTAAAAGGGAGAGCCGCGGCTCTCCCTTTTCGCATACAAAAAACCGCACTCATCCACTCACGGACAAACGCGGTCGGCTCTCTTCACGAGTGAACCCCCAAACCGAAAAGAGATATACACGACATGACTCGCATAAAAACCTAAACAGGGCACCCAAGAACCGATCGCGCGGTGGCGTCTTGCACGGTTCATCTTTAGTATAAAATGTTTTTTGTTATTTTACTATTGTTTTTTACTCGTTGTTAGAAGAGGGTATTCTATTTATGAATCCAAAGGAGGTCATTCCATGTTTGAAGCCCGCTATATCGAAACGGTACGCTCGATTTTTCAGGAACAGAAACAGCTCGCCGAGGATGCGTTGAACCAAGTGAGCGACGAGGATATGCATCGTGTGCTCGCGAAAGACACGCTCTCGCTCACGGTCATCGTGCAACACATGTCGAACAATATGTTGTCGCGTTGGACCGACTTTTTGACGACGGACGGTGAGAAGCCGGATCGGAACCGTGACGCCGAATTCGAAGACCAACAGCAGTCACGCGCTGAACTGATGGCAACGCGGGACGAACGTTGGCAACTGTTGGACGACGTCTTGGCGAGCCTCACACCGGAAAACCTCGGCAAGACCGTCTTCATCCGCGGCGAAGAGAAGAGCGTCATCTGGGCGATCGAGAAGCAAGTGTCGCACTATAGTTATCACGTCGGACAGATCGTCTATCTCGCGAAGCTGTTCGCCGGAGAGAATTGGAACGTGTTGACGATTCCGTTACCGCATCAGCGATGAATCCCGTGCTCGCGATGGCTCGCTTGACGTTTCTCGCGTTCGTCTTCGTCTCGCTCGTCTTGCCCTTTTTCAGCTTTGAAGGGTATTCAATCGTCGAGAATACGACGAGCCATCTCGGCGCCCAACGTTCACCTCACGCCTGGGTCATGAACGTAACATTTATCGCCCTTGGTCTCGCGGCTAGCATCGTCTTGGCTAAGACACAATCTTTGTACCATCAAGTCATCGGGGTGTGTTTCGGGATCAGTCTCCTTTTGACGGGTGTCTTTCGTCATGCACCGCTCCTTGGCGGTATCCCGGTCGACGTGTTCCATGACCAGTTACATTCTGTTTTCGCGAGTACGACCGGCTTCATGTTCACGTTACTCGCGGTAGGGCACGGTTTCATGACCCGTGGTAGACAGCGCCTCGTTGGCTTTTCACTTGCCGGGATCGCCATCGTTGTATCGCTCGGGATGTGGCTGGCGCCGGACTTCATGGGCCTGTTGCAGCGATTCATGTTCTTCAGCGCGTTTTGGTGGTTATTCTTTTATATGAAACCGCATAAAGACTTGCGCGCAAAAAACACGGCTCTTCCCTGAATGGATAAGGGAAAGAGCCATGTTTTTTTTGTTTGATATTTATCCTCTGGCTTTCAAGTCTTCTTCTTCATACGGATCGGGACCGTCTTCGATTGGCGCATCGTCTTCGATGTACGCTTCAAGTTTCGGGTCACGTTCCACATACTCATCGTACGCCCCTTCTGGACCGTAGACGAAGTAACGACGATCTTTCGCGTTCAGTTTCACTTTTTTCTCACTCATCTCGTTTCCCTCCCCTTTTCAGAACAGAAGCAACGGTATAGTGGTATTTACCCGATTTTATACGAAAACAGGCGTCTTTGCATCCCTGCCAAAAAAGTGAAGCATCTGATTTTATTGAGAAAAGGAATGGCAACGCGGAGTCGTTCTCTTTACCTTGTTAAAACGTTGTGAACGCAGAAACGCCCGAGAGCGCGTGCCCTCGAGCGTTTCATGTCTGTTGGTCAAATAACCCCGAGAAGTTCGAATCAACGTCTTCATACGGGTCAACATACGACTTGACCGTCTTCCGTTCTTGACGTGTCGTCCCGAGCGTCATACCGAGCCGTTGATGCTCGGCCTCGATTAAGCGAGCGATCTGTTGACTGTCGTCGACGAGCTGACGGATGACAGCCTGATCGGTCGCTGCTAAATCGGGACCGTGTGCCGACAGCAATTGCTCACGGTCGTCGAGCAATTCGTGAATTTGGTCCATCCACGTATCGTATGTCGGCTCTTCCGGTACTTGCGCCAACAAATCCTTCAGCCGTTGTGTTTTGAGAATGATCTCATCGATCGGTCTCATCCTTGTTTCGCGAGTTTCATCGCTTCCTTCCACGTGTCGCGGAGCTCGGTCGTGAAGTCGAGCACCTCATCGAGGATGGTCGTATCGTTCTTGACGTTCGCATCGACGAGACGACGCCACAAGTACTCGTAGAGCGAGTCTAAGTTTGCCGAGATGGCGATGTCTTTATTGAGCGTCAGACGAAGCTCTTGGAAGATGGCTTGTGTCTTTTGGATGTTCGTATTCTTCAAATCCGGATTTCCTTGCTCGAGCGCGAGTTTGGCGAGACGCGTGAACTTGAGCGCCCCGTCATACAACATGAGCGTGAGTTCCTGTGGGTTCGCGGTCGTGACCGCGTTGTTTTGATATGCTGCATATGGATTTGCTACCATGTAAATTCCTCCTCTTACATCCCGCCGCCCATGAACTGTTGCAGTGAGGCGGCTTGTGAATTTGCCTGGTTCATCGCCGTCTCCATCGCCGCGAAGCACGGTAGTAGGCGTTCTCTTTATCGACGAGTAAATCGTTCAGTCGTTGAATCCGTGTATCGATTTGCGTCATCTCCCGACCCATCGTATACGTCGGTGCCCCGGCCCCATCAGCACCGGCAATCCGAGTGATGGATGTCCGTGAACTCGTCGCCGCGTCACGGATTTGTGGCAATAGTCCCGTCTTTTCATCAGTGAACAGTTTATATACTTGTTCCGGGTCTTTCTCGATGGCGGCCTTCAGCTTCTCTTCGTTCAGCTCGATTTTGCCGCCGTTCGTGAAGTCAGAACCGGTCGAAAGACCGATTTGGAACAGCTGTTGCATCTCTTTGTCATTTGTCGAAGATGTCGCGGCTGACCATTTGCTGCGAAGCGTGTCCATCGTCCCGCGGAGGATCGTGTCGCCGCGGAGCATCCCGCTCATCGCTTTCTCTTCCCACTTCTTGATTTCGTCTTCAGATAATTCATCACGCTGGGCTTTCGTCAGTGGCGCGAACGTACGGAACTTCTCTTCCCGCACTTTCTTGTTCATCAGGTCGATCGTCTCATTATATTTATCGACAAAACCTTTGATGTTATCGAAGATTTTTTTGGTGTCGGTGGCAGCGGAGAGTGTGACGGGACCTGTAGTAAATGTCGACTTCAATGTTAAAGTCATGTTGTCAATCGTTGTCGTATTCGAAGCACGTTCGACTTCAATCCCATTCACTTCGAACTTCGCATTTTGACCGATCGGAACAACGGTACCCATGTTAAATGCAGATTTGAAGTTCGAATCAAATTGAATGGTAGACGTTGCTCCGGTATCTTTCGTCGATAAGGCAATTTTTCCGGTAGACGATTCAAAGAAAGCAGATAGTCCCGTCTCTTTACTATTTAACTTAGTCATCAAGTCTTGTACCGTTGCGTCCGCATCCAATTCAATCTTTTGGTACGTTTTAGTTGTACTAGATTTGTACTGAATTTCAAAACTAGTCCCAGAACTGTACGAAGCCGAAACATCTTTCAGAATGACTCCGCCAGGATAATTTGTTGTATTTGTAGCGGTTACTTTACCAGTTGTTACATCATATGCGAAATCAGTATTGTCCAACACTTTTCCTTTCGCATCTTTCAAGACAACTGTCGTAAAATTCAAATCTTTCGGAATCGTCAACTCTGTTGCATCAGCTTCTTGAATGACACGCTTTTGCCCGGCAACAATCCCACTTATATCTGATAATTTTGTTGCACTCGTCAACTTCTGTCCATTACGATCGACAACGTCTAAAATGCTTGTTGCAGAGCTGGCCAGCTTTGTGACAGAATCAATCCGAATCGCACTATTCCCACTAGATGGTCCAGCAGTCACGCTAATTTTTGACTCATCAGATGAACTCGACGTCTTCGCGTAAAAGTTCCGGCTGAACGTCAAATCGACGGCACTATTTCGAAGCGTCATGAGCGAACGGTTGATTTCGCGGTACGCATCGCGCTTCCACTCGGTCGTCTGCTTCTTTTGTTCGAGCTTGTCGACCGGTGCTCGCTCAACTTGCATCAATTGTTTAATGATTGTATCGGTATCAATTCCACTGGCGAGTCCGCCAAATCGGATGGGTGATGTCATAGTTAGCCTCCTTTAGACACGTTCATCGAACAGTTGATTGAACTCCATGAACGCCGCGAAAAAGTCGAGTGACTTCTTGCTTGGAATCTCGCGGATGACTTCGTTGTTCGTATCCACGATCTGAATATAATAGTCGTTTAATTTCTCATGTTTCATGAACTTCAAGCCCGTACGTTGTTGTTCGAGTACTTGATTCGCCTTCTCGACGGCCGCCTCTAACTTTGTGACGTGTTGAGGCGTCGGGAGAATGACGATGCCTTCGTCGGCGAGCTTCGCTTGATTCGCTTCGACGAACACGTTTTTCGTTTGTTCATACGGCAAGACGGAAGAAGGTAGGTGAAGCCGGACTTCAGAGATGGTCGGGTTCATAAGCTTCTACTCCTCTTATAATTGTTCTCATGGACTATATCGGTTTATCTTTACGTTTTTTCAGTTTTTAATGGAAAGAGTCTTCATTCTTCGACTCCAAATAAACTAATTGTTGTTTTAATTCTTGAAACGAACGGTCAAGTGTTAGGCGTTTTGATTGATCGACTTCAAGCGCTTCAATCGCAAGCATACGCATCGCGTATAAAATCTCTTCTTTTTGATCAAGCAATCGTTGATCGTCTTTAACCTTCTCTAATAATCGAACGGCTTCTTCTCGATTCATAAACCTTCATCCTCTCTCTTTTTCTATATCGGTCAACGGGATAAAAATTGTAGGAACGGGAAAAGGAAGTTGGTGAGATTAATCGTAAAGGGGCGAGTATTGTGAAGTGGGATGATTTAACTGTGTTTGAAAAGAGTTTATTGTTAGGCACGCTACTTGGGGATGGGACGATTGCTCGTACCAAAGCAAAACAAATCCCAAAGAGGGGATTACAGTACCGTGAACATTTTTCTGTGAAACAAATGGAGTATCGGGAATGGAAGTTAAAAGTCGCACCACGTATTTTTAGCGGTATCAAAGTTCGATCTACCGGTACGAGCGCTGAACTGTATTCAGAAAGAGACGAACTGTTCACATGGCTCTGGGAACAATGTTACATTGATCGCAAAAAACATATTCCCGTTCACTTGCTAAAAGACTGTACTCATCCTGTCTTCTTACTCGCACTTTATTTAGATGACGGGAGTCTGTCGCTGACTAAGTCAACTCGCTCTAAATTAAATCAGGTCATCATTACTCCCCACATTTACTTATACTTACAAGCATTTTATCCAGAAGAATTAGAGAACCTGAGTGAATTTATTGCTCGGACGTTTAATCATCATTTTGTCTTGAGTCGTCGATCCGACGGGCACTTCTTTACGCTCCGCATACAAAAGACAGAAGAAGCGATCCGATTCTTAAATGACTTCTCACCTTACGCATATGCCGTTCCTTCGATGCGAAAGAAATTAGATTGGGAATATCGACTAGGGTTAGAGTGTGAGAATCATCCAGACATGACGGTCATTTCCTCTAAAGCAAAACATGATTACACGGAAGAGGAGATTGAATTTATTATCCAAGCGAAACAACAGGGGATAACTGACGCCGATATTGCAAAAGAGTTAGACCGTTCTTATTGGTCGGTCGTCTATAAATGGCAGGATATTAAAAAAAATCATTTAAAAGAGGAAGCTACAATCTACGTTTACTAAACCCAAAGACCCGTCCCTCGATAAGCGAGAGACGGGTTTAGTCTTGCTGTTTGTACCTTGTGAGTACTGATTAAAAAGTTGAAGAAAAATCTTAACGAAGAAGTTGAAGAACCGCTTGCGGCTGCTGATTAGCTTGACTGAGCATTGCTTGTGCAGCTTGGTTAAGAATATTGTTCTTTGTGAAGTTCATCATTTCTTTCGCCATGTCCACATCGCGGATACGTGATTCCGCAGCTTGAAGGTTTTCAGCTGAAGTTCCGAGGTTATTGATTGTATGCTCGAGACGGTTTTGGAATGCACCTAAGTTAGAGCGTTGAGCAGACACGTTCTCAATTGCATCATTAATCACAGTAATCGCTTTAGCAGCTTTCTCATGTGAAGAAACATCCAATGCAGCTTCTGAATTCGAGTTATTAGTACCGTTAGAAACTGTATTATCCGATGTGAAGTTAGCAGCTCCTTTAGCGCCTGAAATACCAAGTGCTTTAGAACGCATATCATTAATTTCAATAGACATGCTTTGTCCTTGGTTCGAACCTACTTGGAATGAAGCTGTGAATGTTTTACTAGTTCCTCCATCACGAATTGTGATGTCGTTGGCAGAGGTACCACGGTCTTTGGCTTCAATCACAATGTCAGTCGCAGCCGTACCAGCTTTAATGACCACATCTTTTAATTTCGATCCTGCTTGATCAATAATGTCAGAAACTACTTGAGCAGCAGAAGTGGCGTTATGAATGTCTACTCCAATCCCGTTTCCGCTGTATGCTCCGTTTGCGCCATCGTAGAATTCAATTGTTTGATCGCCAACAGTAAACCCTTTACCAACCAAAGCATCGATTTGAGGTTGTGCAGTCAAACCAGCTAATGAAATGTTACCAGAATTCGCTTTAGCGCCTGGTGTAACAGATCCACTTGCTAATGTTCCTGTACCCGATGTAAAGACACCTGCTGAACTTGCAAGTACTTGACCACTTGTTCCGTCTGCATCACTTCCAGAGACAGCACTGATAGTAAATGCTCCACTTGCTCCATCAGTAACTTTGTATTTCCCACGAAGACTATCATTGTTTGAAATAGCAGTGTTCAATAAATCAGAAAGTTTATCTCCAGTCAATGTAGCTGTATTTAACGTACTGGAACGATCTGAGGCACCTAATGTAACAGTTTTACCGTCTGCTGAAACTGAACTAGCAGCGGTTGTAACCGAATGGTCAAAACGGACAGTAATTGATTCAGAACCGATATTAAATGTTTGAGATGCATTATTTGCTACTGCACTCGCATCAATACCAGTAAAAGTTGCACTAGCTTGTACTAAAGTATCATTACTTCCAGGTGTTCCAGCTGCAACAGTAGCAGGCAATGTTAAGCCACTTGATTTAACAGTTGCAGCTCCATCTCCACCTTTAAGAACTTTTTGAGTGTTAAACTCAGTTGTATTACCAATTCTATTAATTTCTGAAGTTAGTGCGTTCATTTCTTTTTGAATTTCATTGCGATCTACGCCAACGTTCGTATCGTTTGATGCTTGAGTAGCAAGTTCACGCATGCGTTGAAGAATTGAATGCGTTTCATTCAAAGCACCTTCAGCTGTTTGAATCAACGAGATTCCGTCTTGAGCGTTACGTGATGCTTGATCGAGACCGCGAATTTGTCCACGCATTTTCTCAGAGATTGCGAGACCAGCCGCATCATCGCCAGCACGGTTGATGCGAAGACCCGAAGACAATTTCTCCATCGCTTTACCAGTTTGTGTCGTGTTGAATCCCATGTTGCGGTGTGCGTTCATTGCATTCATGTTGTGATTAATAATCATTGTAATTTCCCTCCATAGGTTTAAGTTTTTTCCGCTCTTCCAAATCCATTTGTCCGAGCACACAAGGCTTAGGCCGGCCCCTCACCTTGTATTAGTTGGAACGTTTTATCGTTTCCATACTCTATATCGGAGTCATCGCAAATCTGTTTAGTCTTTTTCGAAAAAAGTTACTCATTTCGGGTAGTTTCTTACTTTTGAATAGAAAAAACGACCCATCACTGGGCCGCTCCTCCTCACTTCACCACCACTTCCTCCACAAACATCGTCCCGGTCTTCCCTGCAATCGCCTCACCGGCTCGCTCGAGCGACGTGATGATCGCCTCACGCCCTGGCCGTGACGTCACGAACGAGAGTGCCGACTCGACTTTGGGCAACATGCTACCGGCTGGGAACTGGCCGTCTTGAATATGTTCTCGTGCTTCGTCCACCGACAACTTCGCCAACCCACGCTGTGTCGGCTTCCCAAAATCGACCGCGACTTGATCGACCGCCGTCAAGATGAACAACACGTCGACGTCAAGTTCACGCGCGAGCAACTCACTCGCCCGGTCCTTGTCGATGACCGCATCGACCCCGACGAGACGTCCGTCTTCCCGGACGACCGGGATCCCGCCACCGCCACCGGCGATGACGATATGACCTGCCGCTACAAGTGAACGAATCACGTCCACTTCAATGATCTCAATCGGTTCCGGCGACGGGATGACGCGACGATAGCCACGTCCACTGTCTTCCACAAACACCATGCCTTTCTTTTCAAATCGACCCGCCTCATCTTTCGTATAAAACTGACCGATTGGTTTCGTCGGATGCTGGAACGCCGGGTCGTCTTTCGCGACAAGCGTCTGCGTCACGACCGACGCGACTGCTTTGTCGATTCCACGCCGACCCAACTCTTCACGAAGCGCTTGCTGCAAGTGATAGCCGATATAGCCTTGGCTCATCGCGACGGCCTCCGCCATCGGGACGTCCGGTTGCGCATCTGTCTCGTCGAACACTTGATGAATCATGCCGACTTGTGGCCCGTTCCCGTGCGATAAAATGACATCGTGTCCCGCCTCGATTAAATCGACAATCGAGCGCGACGCTTCCCGGACAAGTTCGAGTTGCTCCGTCGGACTGTTGCCGAGAGCGTTCCCGCCGAGGGCGATAAGTAACTTAGACATGGCTGACCTCCTCTGAATACGCTTTTAACGCTTTCGTGAAACAGTCGAGCGGGGGATGGACGATCCCGGCCCCGACTTGACCGACTCCGGCCTCGCGGTGCGCCATCCCCGTATTGATGACCGGCAGGATACCCGTCTCGATCACTTTTCGAATGTCGATACCGAGCGGGGTGCCGCGGAAATCGAGCGTCGGAATCGAATACGTGTTGTTCTCGTCTTCTGTGATTGTATACATCGATCGTGAATAGTCGAGCGCGTCCTCGACCGCTCCCCCGACGAATTGCACAATCGCCGGCGCTCCGCCCATGGCGAAGCCGCCGATACCGAGCGTCTCGGTGATGGCGCTGTCGCCGAGGTCCGGTGCCGCGTCTGTCGGCTCGAATCCAGGGAACAACAACCCTTCGACAAAGTTCGCCGGTGCCGTGAACCATCCATCGAGTCCGCTCACCCGGATGCCGAAGTCGACGCCGTTCCGTGCCATCGTCGTGACAATCGTCGAGCCGTTCACACCGTGGCCGGCGTCAAGCGACGCCTTCGCCGCTGGCATCGACAAGTTGAGGAAATAATGCTCGTTCTTTTGAATGAAGGCGAGCGCTTGTTTCCGCATACTCTCAGACATCTCAGCTTCGAGGAACGCCGGCATCATGTCCCGGAGGAACAAGCTCGTCGCCGCCTTGTTGCGGTTATGGCACTCGTCGCCCATATGAAGCGCCTGGGCGATCAACGTGCGCAAGTCGACCGGACCTGACACGTCGAGCGCTTTTTGGAGCGCCGGCATATACACGTTCTCAATCCATCGTAAACGATCGAGCACTTCACTTGAGAACGCCCCGAAGCGGAGCACTTTCCCAAGTCCTTCGTTCACCGTGCAATACGCCCGGTTCCCGTCCGTCACGTTCTCGATGATATGGACCGGCATCGACGGCGAGATGACGCCGGCCATCGGCCCGACGGCGTCGTGCTCGTGACATGGTGCGAACTCGATGTCACCGGACGCCGCAAGTTCACGCGCCTCGGCTTCCGTCGTCGCGAGTCCTTCATAGAGGAGCGCCCCGATGACGGCGCCTTGCATCGGGCCGCACATGTCCGCCCACTCAACCGGTGGACCGGCGTGCAAGATGAGTCGGAATGCATTCCCGGGACCTCATAGCGGGCGTGATTGATGCCGATGAGCATCGGATGGGCAGCTTTGATCTTTGCCACCGCTTCCGCGTTCCGCTCGTCCGTCTCAGCCGTGTTCAAGCGGTCCAACGCTTCGAGCAAAGCGATATCCCCACCCGCAGGAGGCGACCAATCGTATTGGACGACGTCAGTGCCTTGTCGCTCGATATCTTTCGAGAACGTCGACGCCCCGATATTGATGGCGTGTAACGTTGAATTGAACCAGTTAGCCATGAATCTCCACTCCTTTTTTGACGATGGTGCAGGCAATTTCGACCGCCTCAGCGTTACTTCGCGCGACGAACGCCCCGATCTGTTCGAGACGACGCTTTTGATCGGCGTAGCTTGTTTATCCGTCTCGGTCCCGCAGATGTACGTCACAATCGGCAAGATGCGTCCTTCCTGCTTGGCAATCGCTTGGGCTTGCTTCAACGTCTCGATCGTTTCCCCGACCGGGTCATCGTGCGAACCGTAACCGAGTTCGAAGTCGAGAAGGAGCACACCGCACGTCGGGTCGGCCGCTTCTTTTAAAATTCGCTCGTTACGGAGCGCCGGCTCGATCATCGGATGGGGCTTGCCGACCGTGAACGCGTCATCGCCGAGGTCGACGAGCGTATGGCCTGTGCTCGTGAAGACGTCGGTCATTTTCTCATCTTTCCGTTTGGCGACGTTGCTCGTGAGCGGGCTGACCCGCCCTCGCAAAATCGACAGCGCCTCGGCCGTGAGCGTGCCCCCGCAGAACAAGCCGCGGATGAACCGCTCCGTCCCTTGCGTCCGGTGCACGACGTTGCTCCACGTTTTCGCCTCGTCCGAGACGAGCTCGACGTTCAAGTTCGGCTCGTACGTCCGGACCGCGGCGAGCGCCGCCTCGAACAATGTCGTCGTGAACGTCACGTGTGGTGGCAAGTCATCAGGCGCTTTCCCGTCAAGAAGACAGAGGACGATTGGTTTGTCGGCACGCATCACACGTTCTAGAATCATCTGTTCGACTTCTTTGGCCGGTGGTTTCGAGATGAGGACGAGCACGTCTGTCGTCTCGTCCGCGAGCAACGCGTCGATTCCTTGGCGCATCATGATGCCACCGATGTCACTCGACAAGTCGCGTCCCCCTGTCCCGATCGCTTGGGAGACACCATAGCCGAGCCGGTCGACTTGGACCATCACTTCTTGAAGGCCCGTCCCGGAAGCGGCGACCATGCCGATGCCGCCCCGTTTCACATCGTTGGCGAAACAAAGGCCGGTCCCGTTGATCATCGCCGTGCCGCAGTCCGGTCCCATGACGAACAGGCCGTTCTCGGCGGCGTATGTCTTCAAGTTACGCTCGTCCTCGACGGAGACGTTGTCACTGAACAGCATGACGTGGAGTCCGTTCTCAAGCGCTCGGCGCGCCTCACGCGCCGCGAACTCGCCCGGTACCGAGATGACGGCGAGGTTCGCCTCGGGGCTAATCTCGAGCGCGGCGTCGAACGTTTTCACACTCGTCTTCTCGCCTCGCTTCGCGCCCGCTTTCTTCGCACCGAGTGCAGCCTCGACTTCTTCCAAGATTCGCGGAAGCACCGTCTCTTTGGCGCGGCAGGCGATCAATAGGTCGGCATCGGTCGCCTCGCGCGCCTCGTCCGTCATGAGCCCGACGTTCTCAAGCAACTCTTTGTTCATCGGGGTCGCCATCGAGACGATGACTTCCTCGACACCGTCTTGTTTTTTCAACTTCCCGGCGAGCGACATGAGCGTCACCGAGTCATGATACGTCTTCTTCTTCACGATCGTTTGATGGATCACGATTCCCACTCCTTTGTGCGATAATGCCGGCGTGGACGCCGACTAAAAAATCTGTCCCTGATGTCGAGCCGATGGCGAGCACACGTTTCAGCGCATCGATGTCGGTCAACGTTTGAAACAAGTCGAGCACGGCTTCGTTCGTCCGTCCGTGGTACGCATGGCGGAGCATATGGTAACTGACGCGTGTCGTCTTGTCGCGGCTGAGCCGGATGACGTCGATCGGCACCTCGAGCGGACGCCCGAGCAGATGACAAGCGAGCAATCGGCCGGTCACATAATCGTCACCAGCTGGCGTCAGCCCGGGTCCAAGGCCGATCAACCGGGCCAGCTCCCCTTCTTTCATCACTTGGTCGATAAACCGTTCCTCTGTGTTCCAGCGGCCGCTACTCACCGCCTCGATTCGTTTCCGATAAGGCCGAAGCATCCCGCCTTCTTTCCCGTGTATGACGAGAAACGTGTACAGCGCCTCGACCGCGGCGGCGTCAAAGACGCGCGCCTTGACGCGAAGGTCGACCGGTGCCGCATCAAGCGACACCGTCAACCCGTTCTCGAACGTGAAACCTTCCCCGATGACGACGCGCGTCCCGATATCCGGGGCGACCGACCGAAAGTCGAGCGTCTCCTTCAGTCGAACCATGTCGGGCGCTAGCGGACGCCGGGGCGTGGAGACGGCGATCAGACGATCCTGTTCAATCAACTCGATGTTCAAGACGTTTTGAAAGACGCTGTGCACGTAACCGATCTGTCCGTTCAACAAGCCGACATCGAGCGTCGCATCCCTCCGTACTCCCTCGAGCCGAAACATTATGACACCTTCTCCCGTTCCGTCACGGCGTCTTCTTTCGCCCGGTACAAGCTGAGCGCGATCAAACCGGTCGCGGCGACAACGTAACCGATGGCGACGTCTAGGCCGACACCGATCCCAATCTCGGCGCTGTGGATGATGCCGAAGAAGGAGAGCAGTGCGGCGATCCCGGCATAAATGGCGGCGAGCCGGAACTTCTTGTCGATGATATAGATGACGATCGTCGCGAGGAGCATCGACACCAGGATGTCCGCCGATCCGAGCGTCCGCCAACCGAGATACGGGATCCCATTCGCCGCAAGCGTCGCATAGCCGACTTCTTGTGCCGACGTCCCGAGCGCACCGAGGGCGTTGTTGATTTGTGTGACGATATAACTCGCCACGAATGGCATGAGCGCGATGATGAGCGCCGGGATATGCCGTTTCTCCGTCTCCCCGAATGCCTGTGCTCCGATGACCATTGCGATATACACAAGAATCGGCAGCAAGGCGACGAGCGGAATGACCGACAAGACGAGGGGAAGCAACCCGAGGAAGGCGAGGAAGATGACCCCGACCCCTGTCGCGAGCGAGTAACCGACACGAGCTCCTGCCTTCTTCCAACCTGGGTGCCCGATGTAAATGATCATCGGGTAGACGCTACCGAGGAACGCACCGACAAGCGTGAGCAGACCTGGTACGAGCATCGTCACAGTCGTCGGATAGTGGTCCCCGTCCGCAGACGCGCTCTCGATGTTGTCAAGACTTTCCAAGAAGTCATAAATCGCAAGCGGGATTGCCGCCGGTAAGAACGGTCCAAGCAACGCGAATCCTTCAGCGAGCAAGTCAAATCCGAAAATCGATGGGAACGCGACCGAGAAACCAGCTGCGGCCGTGCGTACTTCATTGAAGTCCATGTAGCCCGTCGCCCAAGCGAGCACCATACCGACCGCGATTGCCATGAGGCCGGCCGGCATATTTCCCGGGAGCCGTTTATGGGCGAGCCAACCGGCAAGCACGATGACGAGCGTGAGCAGTCCGATGTACGGGGTCGTGTACACCTGTCCGAGCGGGTTCATCGCGATATACGTCAGTGCGATTCCTGCGAGTGAGGCGAGCATCGCCGAACGCGGGATATATTTTTGGATGAACGGTCCGATGAACGCACCGATCGTCATGATGAGTCCTTGGACGATGTTCCAAGCGACACCGACCGCCCAGGCGATCATCCAGTCGTTCGTCTGGACGTACACCGGGAGCATGACGGCGAACGCGACGACGAAGTAGTGCGGGACACTGATCCCGTACGGCATCGCCGTGACGTTGTCGCGACCTTCACGCTGCGACAAGCGGCGGGCCTGGATGGCGAGAATGATCCCGCCGAGCCCGACCGCGACCGCCGTCGCCGGGACGATTTTCCCGTAGACGATGTCGCCTGGCATATTGATGGCGAAGACGAGCAGTCCGATCGCCGCCAACAAGTTTGTGAGCACGTTACTGAATAAGCCGAAGAATCCGTTCAAATCCCCTTTGACGAACCACGGGGTGACGTGTCGGTCATTCATGGTCTTCTCCTCCAATCGCGTTCAAGAACTCACTAGACGGTGCCGTCCAGCCGAAGATGCCTCCTTGTTGATGGATCATGCGAATCGAGTCCTCGTGGTCTTTCGGGTCGAACGCCGCTGAGCAGTCTTCGAGCAAGAGGCAGTCGTAGCCACGGTCGTTCGCTTCTCGGATCGTCGTCTGGACGCAGACGTGCGTTGTCACACCGCCGACGAGAAGATGCGTGATGCCTTGTTGTTTCAAGACTTCGTCAAGGTTCGTATTGTAGAATGCCCCTTTCCCCGGCTTATCGATAATCGTCTCTCCTTCAAGCGGTTTCAACTCATCGACGATGTCATGGCCGTACTCACCGCGGACGAGGATGCGTCCCATCGGCCCTTCGTCACCGATCCCGGCGCCTTGCTTCTTGCCACGGTTCAACTTGCTCGGCGGGCAATCCGACAAATCCGGCAGATGTCCTTCTCGCGTGTGGATGACCGTCATCCCAGCGGCTCTTGCCGCTTCGAGGACACGTTGCGTCTGCGGGATGATCGAGCGGGTGAGTGTGATATCGTTCCCGAGCTTCTCACCAAATCCACCCGGTGCGCAGAAGTCGCGCTGCATATCGATCAAGACGAGCGCCGTCGATTCAGGGCGGAACGTGAATGCATATGGTTTAGCTTGCATGGTCATTTCGGTTGTCGTGTTCATGGTTAAGTCCTCCTAGTTGATGGGTTGATTTATGTTTTCCGACGAGATAAAACAAGATGCTGATGAGGAGATAGCTGAGGGCCATGCCGTTGTTGACGGCAAAGCCTACCGCCTCCTCATGGATGATGCCGAAGAAAGCGAGTGCCCCTGCGATGAGGCTTGTGAACGAGGCTTTCGTAAAATCACGATCGATGATGAAGACGAGAATACTCGCCCATAGGACGCTGACGAGGATCGCGCCTGTCCCTAGCGCGGACAGCCCTTCATAGTTGAGACCGGCCGCGAGAATCGAACCGTAGCCAACGCTCGTCGCATCCGTTTCGGCTGCGTTGAGTGCCGTATTGACGATATTGTGCCCCCAGTTCGCGACCCACGGATGATGGCCAAGATGATGGCGGGAGCATAGCGCGGGTTCGTCTCCTGGAACGCTTGGGCACCGATGACGAGACCGATATAAATCAAGATCGGCAAGATGGCGACGACCGGGATGATGGCGTATAACACAAAGATGATGCCGAACCAGGTCAAGACGAGGATCGTCACGCCAGTCATCCACGAGTAACCAATTCGAGCCCCCGCTTCTTTCCACCCGGCATGGCCGATATAGACCGCGATCGGGAACGGGCTGCCGAACGAGCTCGCGACGAGCGTCGACGTGGCGTCGAACACGAGCGCTTGTCGCGTCGGATACTTGTCGCCGGCGACTTCCGCACTCTCTAGATTGTCGATCGTCTCCATGAAGTTATAAATGCCCAGCGGCACGGCCGATGCGAGGAACGGTAAAGCGACTGCCCAACCGTCGATGAGCCGTGTGACCGAGAACGTCGGGGCCGATAAATCGACGGCAGCGAGCGAGGCGCTCACTTCGCGCACATCCATCACCCCGCTCACCCACCCAATCAACGTCCCGATGACGATCGCGACGAGGCCGACCGGGAGGCGGAATGGCATGTTCACTTTCCCGAACCAGCCGAGAAGAATGATGCTAAGCGAGACGAGACCGATATACGGGACGTCCCATGTGTCCATCGCCGGTGCCATGGCGATAAAGGTGAGTGATACCCCCGTCAGTGTTCCGAGCATCGCCGGGCGTGGTAGCCATTCTCTGATTTTTGGACCGATGAGCGAACCACTCATCGCGATCAACCCGTTGACGAAGCACCAGACGAGCCCGGTCGTCCAAGCGAGATACGGGTCTTGCGTCTTCCAATACACAGGACCCATGATCAAGAAAACGATGAGGAACATGTGCGGGACGCTGACCCCGGTCGGAAGCGCCGTGACATCCGTCCTTTGTTCCGCTTTCGACAAACGGATCGCCATGTACGTGTAGAATAGACTGCTGACGAAAATCGATAAACCGACGGCCGCAAGATCTTGCCGTAGACGAGCGTCACCGGCAGACCGATGGCGAGATGTAATAGCCCCGCCATGACAAGTAAATTCGTTAAGTTGTTGGTGAAAAGTCCGAAATAACCGTCCACATCTCCCCTTGTCCAATACTTGATTCGAAATGGTGAGTCCATAGGCGTGACCTCATTTCTAAAGGATGACTGCAAATTCGCGAATATTTGGTACACCCATAAGATAACACCGACTCTTTTATCAATCATTGTCAATAGAATACGAATGAAGCGCTTTCAATTTAGCATTTGTTGACAAATACTCCACAAACGGCTCAACCACGCTCTTTTCAAGTCGAGTCGTCTATAAGTTGTCACATATTGTACACACAAAAAAGACGAATGGCGGCCAAAATATGGCCAATCATTCGCCTCATCGGCGGCTTTTCAATAAGTGATGGGCATGATAGGCCACATAGTATTCACTCATTTTTTCACCGTCATGCAGTTGTAATCCTAAATCTTTCAATCGCTCGATCCGGTAACGCAGCGTATTGTAATGAATAAACAGCCGTTCTGACGCTTTTTGGACGTTCATTTGACAACGGATCAGCATGAGCAACGTCCGCAACAATTCGTCTTCCCCGAGCACTTGACCGATTCGGCTCTCCACGAACTCATGCAAGGATGTCTCATCTTGCAGCTCAAATAGAATCGAATAGACGCCGAGCGCGTCGTATGACTGCACTGGAGTGGTCTCGATTGAACGCATGATCCGTAGCGCCTGACGCAATCGTTCATACTCGGTCGCCACGTCCCGTAATTGTTCGACCCATCGAGAATAGGTGACAATCACGTCGTAACCGGCCCGCCCGGCCTGTTCATGGAGATAGTGCCCGATTTCATCCAGTGTTTGCTGTGTCGGCTTGTTCACGAAACAAATCAAGCTGTCCTCATAGTACATGACTTTATGTACAAGCTCATGGTCCGCAAACCGGCCCGACAGCCAGCGTTCGAACCGCTCGATCGTCTCGTTCTCCGTGAACACGAACGGGTCCTTCCGCTCGACGGCGATGATGCCGAGAGGTAGTGTCAACTCCCAATGGAACGTGTTGGCGCGCCGCACGACTTCTTCCTCGCTCCGGAACCTACCGTTCAAGATGTCACGTAAAAAAGCATCCAAATAATTGCGTTCTTGCTGCACGATGGCGCGCTCCCGTTGAAAATCGAGCGCGAGCAAAATCGAGGCCTGCTCCATCGCGACATGGATGTTCGTATTCCGTTTTCCGGCGACGTCTAGGGCAAGCAGCTCCCCGAGCTGTTCCTCACCGACCCGGATCGGTTGCCGGATGACTTCATCGAGACGAAACGTCCGCTTCCCAAGCGTCACCGCGGCCCCGTCCCGTTTAAACGGTTCGTCTGAGACCGATTGGGCGAGCAGCTCCCCATGTCCTGAGAATAAAAAGACAGGCATTTGGATCATCCCGGATAGGACGGTGACAAACGTGTTGATGTGGGCACCGTTCAACAACAAGCGCATGAGCTGTTGGTGAATCTCATCCCGAAACTTTAATATCGAGTTTTGCTTTTCGAGCAAGACTTCAAGGACGGCATTACTTAGTTCCGACAGATTCGCATCTTCGGTCAAGACGATGAGCGGAAAGTCGTTTCGGTCAGCCGCCTCGATCATCACGTCGGGAATCGTCGTGACGTATCGTCCGACTTTGACCGCAAGACCGGCCAGTCCTTTTTCAGCCAAACGCGGCACCAATTGCCGCATCGCCTCTTCGTTCCCAGCGATCGGATAAAACGTCGTCAGCAATAGATTTCCTTTAGACACGTACGGTAAAATATCCGGCACTTCCATGAACGAGACGTTGTTCACGTCTCGGCCCATTCCGTTCCGACCGGCGATGACCGTTGCTCCAGCGTACGCCGGCAGTCCCAACACTGCTTCCACATCCATTTTCACGAGACATCCCTCCATCCACAGTGTAGCAAAAAAGCGCATGCACTCGCATACGCTTTCATCCCATGAATTTTCTAGTAGTACTAGAGTCTCAAGCATCATCCCTTTAGATTTTTTGTCGTCTTGTAATACATTCAATAAATGAAATCGCCCATTAGTAGAGATATTTGGCCGATCTTCATGATAGTAGTCTTCACAAAATTTCATGAATAACTTCAATTCAATCAATCGGTTTTTTACTCCTAAATTTTAAAACTATTTTTAAGTTTCTTTGCATATCTAATTCCGTTTATGCATGTAAAACTTTGCCGTAGACTAGCTCCCTCTCTGACACGAGTAAGTGAAATGAACAATGAGTTGTACAGGATCCTAAATTCTTCAGAATCTTTATTATGTAGTCCGTTTCTCCAATCCATTTTATCGATTGGATTTAAGACAAGAATAATATGGGAAGCCTCCCACCCTTTAAAGCTTGCATAGCTAGATACTTTTAAATGATTTTTTCCCGGTTGAAAAGATCTTTTTGCATAACGTTTTCTCTTACTATTTTTGTGATTAGTAAGGTCAAACGTATGAGATGTTCTTACCTTTAACTTTTCAAAGTGTTTGACTATATCGATTCCAACTTTGTCTTCTATCGTCAAAATCGTTATATCTTCTAATGATATGCTATCTTCCTTCATATGATTAACAATCTTTTCTACTTTATCAATCATTTGTTCATTCGGAATATTGTGCCATGCAGTTTTTAAATCTGAAAAACTTAATTGAAGTATAGGATTTCGTTGTATAATTTCGTAATTTGTAATTGTCATTTGTCTACGTAACGCTTCAACTATATGAATAACCGATGGACTTAAACGATGTGTGTAACTCAAATTCCCAGGTTGTCCAGAGAAGCCAATATTTTTGATTTCTTTACTATCTTCAATCCATAATCCGGCGTCTTCATAGATTCGCTGGTCTTTGTCATACATGACTAATAACTCACTATTAGACGTTCTGAATTTTTTAAGAAAATGCACCCATTCCGCCCTGAAATCCTGCCCTTCATCGATTAATATCACATCAAATAGATACTCATTCTCTATGCTCCCTATGGTGTCTATCTTCTTTGAGATTTCATCAATAATACATTTCGTCGCCTCGGTAACTTCTCTATTTGTATAATATTCTCTTGTTGGAACTTCATACTCGTTGGCCAAATTCGTCAGAAATCCATGGAAATAATTATTATTCATGTTTCTTCTCAATAGATAAGCATTATCCCCCACATATTGCGATCGACAAAGATCCCTAATGTAGTTTACAAGGGTTATATTGAAACATAGAAATAATACTTTTTTCCCTTTTTTAACTGCATTCGCCGCCTTTTCAGCCAGAACAAGTGTTTTTCCAGAACCAGCCACACCACTCCACCTGCGAGTGCTACCTTCTTTAATTGTTACCAATTTCGTTTGTTCAGAATTTAATGGAACGCGTTCTTGACGCTCGGCATGATAATCACTGATGCTTAATAATTGGCTCAATTCTTTTACTATATTTGGCAATTGAGATTTGAATTTTGAATTTTTTACTATAAAAGCGTAAGGGACTGAAGTGTCTTTAATACTTCCGTTTTTAAAAACTTCTATAGAATCTCGTCCCCACACCTTAGTCCGTCCTCGGTCTTTTAAAAAAGATAATGAAACCTGTTCATTTGACTTATGAAAATATAAGAGTGTCTCAATCACTCCATACCCTTCGTCATTTTGAATTTTATTAACGGAAAGGAGTTCATTTTCAATCAGTGCTTTCTTATATCCTTCCACTTGCAAGACAGGATTTTTTGAAATTTTTTTATTCGCCTCGGTAATTAAAAATCCAGGTTCTCTGTAACATTCTAATGTCAAATCCCAGTCCTTTACTTCAACTATCACCACTCCTTTTTCAGGATGAGATAATATAAAGTCTGGGTGGATCCCATTTAATATGGGCTGTACATAAATCGTCCAACCTTCTACTATTGGAGAATGTTTTATGCATTCTAAAAAATAATTTTCTCCATCTGTTTTGGGATTTCGAGGATTTGGATCTTCGACAATTTTAACAGTAATTTTATTCATATCAATTCAATCCTCAAGTTTTTATTTTTGTAATAATCGAATTTCATTCTCTAATAAATCTATCTTTATTTGATAAGCTTGCTCAAATACATCCATTCTCTCATTTATATCCTCCTCTAAACGTTTAACTTTCGTATTGAGGCTACTTACCAATTGTCTTAACTTAATTACTTCATCAAAATTTGAAGTCGATGGACTACTATAAGATGACGTGTTGAGATTATTTAAAAGCTGCAGAAGATTTTCATAGTGATTGTCCTGACGAACGCGAAATTCTTCAGCATTTGCTTGATTACTTTCACTTAGCATTTTCTCGATTCTATTTTCAAAATTAGTCATATCTGTTTTTTTATTCGTTTGCAACGTTTTTTGAATCTGTTTTATGTGATTTGATAGATGTTGCTCAATGGTATCTTCAAGACGTAGAACAACTTCAGCAGAATTAAAGTTCTTTACTTCTTGCAATCTAGCTTGCGCATCTTTAGACAACTCAGAAAGATTTCTCACATCAATCGTTTCATCAATTGAAGCGACTGTTTCTTGGAAATTTTTCATAACTTCAGCAAAATTATTAATCGTGTTTTCAAGCACTTTAGATTGTTCTGAAGTCTCTAAAAATCTTTCTAATAATAGATCCATCGCTTTATTATCCGTTGTGATACTCATATTTTTAACCTCACTATTTTACTGTTTTTTTGACTTGATTTGACTAGTTTTTCTGATGTGTTTAACAACTTATTGAAGCGCATTTCTGTTGGTAATAGCATTAGGTTAGCATACCTTGAAATTAATTTGGGTTCGCCCAATTCATTCAAAAAGACCAAAGGGTTTCCAACAAGGCTACGCAACTCCTCATTGATTAACGATAAATTCTTTTCTTGGTCCATACTTAATATTGCTTTCAGTAAAAATAATTCGTCATTGGCACGCTTTAAATAAGGTATAGCGTGCTCATGTTCTTCGTGCGTAACTAGCGTTCTTCCACATACTAGATAATCCTTTGTTCTTTGACATTCTTCCTTAATGTTACAACGCGCTATTCCTCTACTCGCTTCCACTGATAGTACGGTATTTTGAATTAAACGATACGTAGCTATTGCTTGAGCAAAGTTTTCGTTAGTTTCCAACTGGACTGCACTCTTTAATAAATCACTTGAAGATGATTGTTTAGCAAGATCTAGTGCATCTTCATCAAATTCTGTCATAATCTCCATATGTTCAGATAGCCATCTTTCTAGATCATGATACAGATTGTCTTCTACCATTCCTAAAACATCCCGCGCTCTCGTAATTGCTACATATACCATATTAAAATAGTAACGATAAAGTTCTGTATTTAATTTGAGCTTATAATCTTTTTTTAAGAATATATTTCTCCATTCTTCTATATAACTTGAAAATACGTTATAAGTGATTACATGTTTATTTTCAATACCTTTTGCTTCGGATACCGTTAGGACACGAGATTCTAAGTCGGGAAATTGAGTCAGTAATTTTTCTTTGTTTTGTTCATTAACCACAATGACATATACATAGTCTTTATCTTTTATATGCTTAAAGAGATTATCCACTTCACCTTTAAAAAGATATGGAGGTTTAGTGGACCCACGCTGCGGTACTTCAATATAGTCCCACTCGTGATTAGTAGAAAATACATCTCTACGAAATTGAGAAAGTTCATTTGCAAAGTTAACAATATTTTCACTCGATCGATAATTACAATCCAGGATTTTATTTTCAATCACATCGTTTCCACTGACAAATCGATAAAGACTTTGTATTCGGCCTACGTTAAAGTAAGTTGGATTAATTGTTTGATGCAAATCTCCACAAACAAATAGATTTTCAGTAGAGTCTATTTGTTGCAATAGAAAATAAAATTGAAGTTCCGTTAAGTCTTGAACTTCATCAATTAAAATATAATTAAATGGTGCCACCTTACTTTTGATATGCTCCCCAATAGGTAGACAGATGAAATAACAAATCTGTTTATCTGATTGGGGAGTGTTTTTTATGGCGAGAAGTCGGCATTCAATCGAACAAAAACTGAGTG
>NZ_QSGS01000013.1 GCF_003467445.1 Exiguobacterium sp. AM39-5BH | reverse complement strand
AATCAAGAAAGACCCCTCAGAGACGATGAGGTAGATAGGTCATGGGTGGAAGCACGGCGACGTGTGGAGCTGAATGATACTAATCGGTCGAGGCTTTGATCTAGTCTAACGGTTTGCGTGAATGGATGAGTCTTCAGTTTTCAGGGAACAACCCTGAAATGGATTGACACGCCCTCGGGGCGATGTTAATATTCTTTTGTCTGGTGGCGATAGCGAAGCGGCCACACCCGTTCCCATGCCGAACACGGAAGTTAAGCGCTTCAGCGCCGAAAGTAGTTGGGGGTCTCCCCCTGTGAGGATAGGACGTTGCCAGGCCAACGCGAAAGACGATCGAGCATCCGCTCGGTCGTCTTTTTTCTGTTTACAGCGGTGTCGCAGTGGCGGCATCGCTTTTCGTTTGCCTTTTTTTGAATCAATGATAAAATATAGTCAAAAGTCAAAGATGGTCAGAGGGTGGTGGAGATGAGAAACATATCGGATGTAATCGAACAGTATTTAAAGCAAGTGCTGCAGGAGAGTCAGGCCGAAGCAATCGAGATTAAACGGCAAGATATTGCCAAGCGTTTCGAATGTGTTCCGTCTCAAATCAACTACGTCATCAATACGCGCTTTACGGTCGAGAAGGGCTACCTCGTCGAAAGTAAGCGTGGAGGCGGAGGATATATTCGTATTCGTCGCGTGATTTTACATGAAAAGCAAGATGTATTGGTCAGCTTGATGGATATTTTACAAGACCATCCTCGTCTTTCCGAACAGCTTGTCGAGAACATCTTGATTCGCTTATTTGAAGAAGGAATGTTGAGCGAGCGTGAAGTGCGGTTGCTCTATCATTTATTATCTGATGAAGCGCTAGGGCTGCACGCTGACGATCGTCACTTGATTCGAAGACAACAGTTACTCGCATTAATGAAGTTACTTAGTTACCATTGACCGACGGAGGCATAAAAAGATGTTATGCGAACGATGCAAACGGCGACCTGCCATCAATGAGATCCAAGCAGTCGAGAACGGGATACCGGTGACGAGACGACTGTGTCGTCAATGTACAGTCGAACTAATGGCAGGTTACGTGCCAGCCGTGAAACGGTGCCCAGGCTGTCAATTGACACAAACTGAATTAGCTCATCTTCGAAAAGCGGGCTGTACCACTTGTTATACCGTTTTTCGCGAAGAATTGATTAAAATCACACGTCAGTATCAACAAGGCCATGATGAACATGTAGGTTCGATGCCAGATGCGTTACGGACTCCCGACGAGCGAATCGAAGAGCGACTTGCAAAGTTAGCAGGGGAGTTGGAACGAGCCGTCGAACAAGAAGATTATGAACGTGCAGCCAGGCTGAAAAAAGAGATTAATCAATTGAAAGGGCGAGGTGAGGCGTGATGGAATCTTATCTTAAACATCCACTTGGTCCTAAAATGAGAGAGCGAGCCAAGTTAGATGATTTGGTCATCTCGACTCGCATTCGTCTGGCGCGCAATTTAAAAGATACCGTCTTTTCTCCCGTATTATCGGAAGAAGGACAGCATCAACTTTGTGAACGGATTGAAACGTCACTTGGAGGATTGCAGGGCTTTGAGTACCTGCATATGGGTGATTATGATCAAGTGACCCGACAAGCGCTCGTTGAAAAGCATTTGATTAGCCCGACGATTGCCGGGAAAGAACAAAGTGCCGTCTTTTTAAGCGAAGATGAGACCATCAGCGTACTCATCAATGAAGAAGATCATCTACGAATTCAAACGCTACTTCCAGGTTATCAAGTAGAAGAGGCTTTCGAACTGGCAAGACGTGTCGATGCTCTCTGTGGGGAGTCCCTTCCTTACGCATTTGATGAACAGCTAGGTTATTTGACAACATGTCCGAGTAATATCGGGACGGGTCTACGCGCCTCAGTGATGCTTCATCTGCCAGGATTGACGTTGACCGGACGAATAACTCCTATTCTAAAAGAACTTCGTAAGCTCGGATACACGATTCGGGGACGTTACGGGGAAGGCAGTGACGCGGCGGGACGACTGTTCCAACTATCGAACCAACGCACGTTAGGGAGCCATGAAGCCCAACTGTTAACCGACTTCATGGAAATCACGGAACAAGTCATTCAGGCAGAGCGACAAGCCCGTGAAGAGTTATTGGCTCGCAACCAGGACGAGTTAGAAGATCAGTTTTATCGCTCATACGGGATTTTACGGTATGCCAAACTGCTATCGTCAACAGAGGCTGTCGAACGCCTGTCCGATCTTCACTTAGCAAGTGACCTAGGTGTTTTATCGGACTGGAGTCCGCCTCAGTTCATGAACTGATTGTAAAGCTTCAATCAGGTTTCCTACAAAAGCATTTCGGGAAAACATTATCTACGAAAGAACGAGATCGCGAACGTGCGACGCTCGTTCGTCGAACGTTAGATCATGGGTTAGTTTGATCCAACTTTAAGGAGGTTTTGTCAATGATGTTTGGTCGATTTACAGAACGAGCTCAGCGCGTATTAGCTTTAGCACAAGAGGAAGCAGTACGGCTTGGCCATCATAATATCGGTACAGAGCACATTTTACTCGGACTTGTTCGTGAGGGGGAAGGGATTGCCGCTAAGGCGTTATTCGCTCTGGGACTTACATCGGAAAAAATTCAGCAAGAAGTCGAGGCGCTCATCGGACGAGGTTCCGAAAACGGATCGACGATTCACTATACGCCACGTGCGAAAAAAGTGATTGAACTATCGATGGATGAAGCGCGGAAACTTGGTCACTCTTATGTCGGGACTGAACACATTCTACTTGGCGTCATTCGTGAAGGTGAAGGGGTGGCAGCCCGAGTCTTGAATAACCTTGGAATCAGCTTGACGAAGGCGCGTCAGCAAGTGCTCCAGCTCTTAGGAAACACTGAGTCGTCAGCGAACGCGTCACAACCAGGTACAAGTGCTGCTACACCGACGCTTGACGGCTTAGCTCGTGACTTGACACAGCAAGCGCGAGAATCTCGTCTTGATCCGGTCATCGGTCGCTCAGGCGAAATCCAACGTGTCATCGAAGTGTTATCACGCCGGACGAAAAACAACCCGGTCCTCATCGGGGAACCAGGGGTCGGGAAGACGGCAGTCGTCGAAGGACTCGCTCAACAGATCATCAACAATGAAGTGCCGGAAACACTTCGGAACAAGCGCGTCATGGTGCTCGATATGGGTACACTCGTTGCTGGAACGAAGTACCGCGGTGAATTTGAAGATCGTTTGAAAAAAGTGATGGATGAGATTCGCCAAGCTGGAAACATCATTCTCTTCATTGACGAGTTGCATACGTTAATCGGTGCCGGGGGTGCAGAAGGCGCCATCGATGCATCGAATATTTTGAAACCGTCACTCGCACGTGGCGAACTTCAATGTATCGGTGCGACGACACTCGATGAATATCGTAAATATATCGAGAAAGACGCCGCGCTCGAACGCCGCTTCCAACCAATTCAAGTCAATGAACCGACGACGGACGAGGCAGAACAAATTCTCTTCGGGTTACGTGACCGCTACGAGGCGCACCATCGCGTGACGATCACTGATGAGGCGATTCATGAAGCCGTCGTTCTCTCCGATCGCTACATCTCGGACCGTTTCCTTCCAGATAAAGCGATTGACCTCGTCGATGAGGCTGCTTCGAAAGTAAGACTTCGCTCATTCACGGCACCGCCGAACTTGAAAGAGCTCGAGGCTCGTCTCGAATCAATCCGTAAAGAGAAAGATTCGGCTGTACAGAGTCAAGAGTTCGAGAAGGCTGCCTCACTACGCGATACCGAGCAGAAACTTCGAGATGAACTCGAACAGCTCAAATCGGAATGGCAGAATAAGCAAGGGAACGAAAAACTCGAAGTAACGAAAGAAGACATCGCACAAGTCGTCGCCAACTGGACAGGTGTACCGGTGACGAAGATTGCCGAAGAAGAAACAGATCGTCTCCTCAAACTTGAATCGATTCTCCACGATCGGGTCATCGGTCAAGATGAGGCCGTCAAATCGATTTCACGGGCGATTCGCCGGGCCCGCGCCGGATTGAAAGATCCGAAACGTCCGATCGGTTCGTTCGTCTTCCTCGGACCAACTGGTGTCGGGAAAACCGAGTTGGCTCGGGCTGTGGCTGAAGCGTTGTTCGGTGACGAAGACGCCATCATCCGAATCGACATGTCGGAGTACATGGAGAAACACGCGACGAGTCGTCTCGTTGGATCGCCTCCAGGTTACGTCGGTTATGAAGAGGGCGGTCAATTGACAGAGAAGGTTCGCCGCAAGCCATATTCGGTCATCTTGCTTGATGAGATTGAAAAGGCTCACCCTGAAGTGTTCAACATCTTGCTCCAAGTGCTCGATGACGGTCGCTTGACCGACTCGAAAGGGCGTACGGTCGACTTCCGGAATACGGTCATCATCATGACGTCAAACGTCGGTGCGGCAGCACTCAAACGGAACAAGTACGTCGGGTTCACCGTTGAAGATGACGTGAAGCGTGAATATACGGAAATGAAAGATAAAGTCATGGAAGAATTGAAGAAGGCGTTCCGTCCTGAGTTCTTGAACCGGATTGACGAAATCACCGTCTTCCACTCGCTCCAAAAAGAACACATCCAAGAAATCGTCAAACTTATGGCTGAGACACTTACAAAACGTCTCGGGGAACAAGGGATTGATTTCAGCTTGACGGAATCGGCGCTCGAGAAAATCGCCGAAGTCGGGTACGACCCGGAATACGGGGCTCGTCCACTCCGCCGTGCGCTCCAGCGTGAGGTTGAGGATCGACTCTCGGAGGCGATGCTCAGCGGCAACATCACAAAAGGTAGCAAAGTGGCGCTCGATGTACAAGACGGCGAATTCGTCGTCCGTAATGAAGGTGTCGTTCAGTAATTACATGGCTCCCTCTCTCGTGTGAGGGAGCCTTTTTTAGACGGAAAGGAACATCATGGCAAAAATTAAAACGAAGTACGTATGTCAGTCATGTGGATACGAATCCGCAAAATGGATGGGGCGTTGCCCAGGTTGTAACGAGTGGAATACGCTCGTCGAAGAGTTTGTCGAAGAGAAAAAAGCGAAGCGGGGGGCCGCGTTCGTCCATAGCTCATCACGTCAATTAAAACCAGAGCGTTTGTCGGACGTCGTGTCGCAAGAAGAGACGCGTGTCCATACGAACAGCCAAGAGTTTGACCGCGTGCTCGGGGGCGGGATTGTCCCAGGCTCGCTCGTCCTCGTCGGTGGAGATCCGGGTATCGGGAAGTCGACAATTCTGCTTCAAGTGAGCGCCCATTTGGCCCATAGTGGACGAAAAGTGCTCTATATTTCCGGGGAAGAATCGCTCAAACAGACGAAGCTCCGGGCCGAGCGACTCGGTCTACCGACCGAAGACTTATATGTCCTCGCCGAGACGGATATGCTGATGATTGAACGAGTCATCGATGAAGAACAACCAGGATTCGTCATCATCGATTCGATTCAAACCGTCTATATGGATGAAATTCAATCGGCGCCAGGGAGTGTCGCCCAAGTACGAGAATGTACGGCGGCGCTCATGAAAATTGCCAAAACTCGAGGCGTGGCCGTCTTTATCGTCGGTCACGTGACGAAACAAGGTTCGATTGCCGGTCCTCGTCTGCTCGAGCACATGGTGGATGCCGTCCTTTACTTCGAAGGGGAACGTCACCATACGTTCCGGATTTTACGGGCCGTGAAAAACCGGTTCGGGTCGACGAATGAGATCGGTATCTTTGAAATGAAAGAAGGCGGGCTTGAAGAAGTACTCAATCCGTCTGAAATCTTCTTGGAAGAACGGACCGCTGGCGTCTCGGGCTCCACCGTCGTCGCATCGATGGAAGGGACGCGGACCGTGCTCGTCGAGTTACAGGCGCTCATCTCGCCGACCTCCTTCGGGAACCCGCGCCGGATGGCGACCGGGATTGACCAGAACCGGGTCGCACTTCTCATGGCCGTACTCGAGAAGCGATCGGGTCTGTTGCTGCAAACGCAAGACGCTTATTTGAAGGCGGCCGGGGGAGTCAAATTGGACGAACCGGCCATCGACTTGGCCATCTGTATTTCGATTGCGTCAAGTTTCCGTGACCGTCCGACCCGACCGACGGATGTGTGTATCGGTGAAGTCGGATTGACGGGTGAAGTCCGGCGTGTGTCACGGATTGAGCAACGTGTCGCCGAAGCGGCTAAGCTCGGTTTCACGCGGGCCATCATTCCAAAAAACAATCTCGGGGGCTGGACGGCCCCGCCTGACATCGATGTCGTCGGTGTCAGCACTGTCGATGAAGCGCTCCAACTCGCCATCCCATTCTGACGGGGCGCTTCCGGCAGTTTTTAACGCTTTGTAACGAACGCTTTCAAAAGAACCGTGTTACAATGAAAGTGTTAATTTCTTGAAATTTAAATTCATAATAAAGGAGGTGGAATGAGTGAAGATTGCTGTGCGAATCGGATTTATATTGATCGGACTCGTCGTTGGTTGGTTCGGGATTATCGAAGCGATGTTGCTATTAGGTGACCTCGGTGTGAACGTACCGGCTTGGTTGACGATTCCTTATGTGGCTAGTTTGATTGGTGGACTTATCTTCTTCATTCTTAGTTTGTTCTTGACCGATGGGGTCGTTAAATTTATCCGTTTTATCGAAGAACGGCTCGTCCGTTTACCGGTCGGTGATATTTTGTTCGGGTCGATCGGATTGATTATTGGTTTGTTGATTGCCTTTTTGATTAGCGTCTCGTTAGAAGTGACGAATATCTTCTTGCTCAGCAAGATTGTACCGATTTTTGTGACCGCTCTGTTCGGTTACTTCGGCTTTGCCGTCGGTTACCGGAAGCGGAATGAATGGATTAAACTGTTCGTCAAAAGTGAACGCGAGAAGCCGGCCGCGGAACCATTGCGCCGCTCTAACGATAAAATTTTGGATACGAGCGTCATCATCGATGGTCGAATCGCTGATATCTCGAAGACCGGTTTCATCGAAGGGACACTCATCGTGCCGCAGTTCGTCATCGGTGAGCTTCAATATATTGCGGACTCGTCGGATACGCTGAAGCGTAACCGGGGCCGTCGCGGTCTTGATATTTTAAAAGAGTTACAAGACAACGATCGGATCGAAGTGGAATCTATGATGGGGATTTTGAAGACGTCGCCGAAGTGGATATCAAATTGATCAAGTTGGCCGAATTGAAAAAAGGGATTGTCGTCACGAACGACTACAACTTGAATAAAGTGTGCGAAGTTCGAAATGTCCCTGTGCTGAACATTAATGATTTGGCAAATTCAGTCAAACAGATTGTCATTCCAGGAGAAGAGATGGTCGTGACGGTCATTAAAGAAGGAAAAGAACAAAATCAAGGTGTCGCCTATCTCGAAGATGGCACGATGGTCGTCGTTGAAGGTGGGCGTAAGCTGATCTCGAAGACGTTACCTGTTGTCGTCACGAGCGTGCTTCAAACGTCGGCTGGCCGCATGATTTTTGCTCGTCCTGAATAAATAAGTAGAAAAAGAGACGCGTCGGCGCTCTCTTTTTTCACGAAGAGAGGTGAATGGAATGGTACGGTATACGGTTGTCATTCCGGCCGCAGGAAAAGGAAAGCGGATGGGAGCCGATGAGAATAAATTGATGCTGACGTTACAAGGGAAGCCGATTATCGTATGGACGGTCGAAGCGTTCTCGAAAGATGCATGGTGTGAGCGCATCGTGCTCGCAGTGCGCCCTGAGGAACAAGGGTGGTTCGAGCGACAGTTGCATCATTTAGAGACCCCGATTACATACGTGACGGGTGGGGAAGAACGACAACAGAGCGTTCGAGCCGGATTGCAAGTCGTCAATCCCGAAGATGTCGTCTTAATTCATGACGGGGCACGGCCATTTGTGCGCCTTGACCAACTTCATGCCATCGCCGAAGCGGCCAAGACGGCAGGGGCGATTCTCGCTGTTCCGGTCAAAGATACGGTGAAACAAGTGATGGACGGACACATCACGCAGACGGTGCCGCGTGAGGCACTATGGTTGGCGCAGACGCCCCAAGCGTTTCCGGCAGGCGCCATTCAAGCCGCCCATGAGCGGGCAGAAGCTGCTCGTTTTATCGGCACGGATGATGCCAGTCTATTCGAATGGACCGGGCAACGGGTGACGATTATCCCGGGGGATTACCACAACATTAAAATGACAACCCCAGAAGATTTATTGTTTGGAGAAGCGATTTTAACGAAGGAGGATTATCGATGAGAATCGGACAAGGATTTGATGTACACGCGTTCGCCGAAGGGCGTCCGCTCATTTTAGGGGGAATCGAGATTCCACACGACCGCGGCCTACTTGGCCACTCGGATGCGGACGTCTTATTGCATACGATTGCCGATGCAGCGCTCGGAGCGATTGCGGCGGGGGATATCGGCAAGCATTTCCCGGATACGGACCCGGAGTTTAAAGACGCTGACTCGAAAGTGTTGTTGCAGCAAGTTTGGCAGCTCGTCAAAGCGGAAGGATACGTGCTCGGCAACGTCGATGCGACCGTGATGGCGGAGCGACCGAAACTGCGGACGTATATCGATGACATGCGAGCGGTGATCGCCGAGTTGCTCGAGGCGGACATCAGCCAAGTGAACGTCAAAGCGACGACGACTGAAAAACTAGGCTTCACCGGACGTGAAGAAGGAATTGCCGCCCAGGCGGTCATCCTGCTCAACCGCACTTGACAAAAGTGGTATACTATTTGGGCAGAAGAGAAGAAAGGTGGAAATATTATGAGTGAAGTGCGCGTACGCTATGCGCCGAGTCCGACGGGTCACCTTCATATCGGGAACGCCCGGACCGCGCTATTTAACTATTTGTATGCTCGCCATGCCGGCGGGAAGATGATTCTCCGAATCGAGGACACGGACCAAAAACGGAACGTGGAGAACGGTGTAGAAAGTCAAATGAAGTACTTGGAATGGCTCGGGATCGATTGGGATGAAGGTCCAGGCCGCGGCGGCGACTACGGTCCTTACTTCCAAATGGAACGACTCGACCTGTACAATAAATACGTGAACGAGTTGATGGACAATGGACTCGCGTATAAGTGCTACATGACGTCGGAAGAACTCGAGGCGGAGCGTGAGGCTCAAATCGCGCGTGGTGAAGCACCACGGTATTCGGGTGCCCACCGTAACTTGAGCGATGAAGAGCGGGCTGCGTTCGAAGCCGAAGGACGGAAACCGTCGATTCGGATTCGTGTACCGGAGTCGGTCACGTACAAGTGGACCGATGTCGTCAAAGGTGACGTCTCGTTCGAGTCGAAAGACTTCGGCGACTGGGTCATCGTCAAACAGGATGGTATCCCGACGTATAACTTCGCCGTCGTCGTCGACGATCACTTGATGAAAATCAGCCACGTGTTGCGCGGGGACGACCATATCGCCAACACACCGAAACAGATGATGGTCTATGACGCACTCGGTTGGGACTACCCAGCGTTCGGTCATATGACGTTGATTTATAATGAGAGCCATAAGAAGTTATCAAAGCGTGATGAGTCGATTATTCAGTTCATCGAGCAATACGCTGATCTCGGATACCTTCCGGGGGCACTCTTTAACTTCATCTCGCTCCTTGGCTGGTCGCCGGTCGGAGAAGAGGAAATCTTCACGAAAGAAGCGTTCATCGAGATGTTTGATGCGGGTCGTCTGTCGAAGAGTCCGGCTGTCTTTGACCAACAGAAGCTTGCTTGGATCAACAGCGTCTATATGAAACAGGCTTCGCTTGACGAAGTGGTGGCACTCAGTTTACCATTCTTACAAGAAGCAGGACGTTTACCGAACGCCTTGTCGATGGAACAAGCCGATTGGGCGACAGCGTTGATCGCCCTCTATAAAGAACAAATGACACACGGTGCTGAAATCGTGACGTTGACGGACCTGTTCTTTAAAGATGAGGTCGAATACGACGAAGAGGCCAATGCGGTCCTCGCTGGCGAAACGGTACCGGCTGTCCTCGCCGAATTCAAGGCGCAACTTGAAGCGATCGAAGACTTCACACCGGAAGCCGTCAAAGCAGCGACGAAAGCGACACAAAAGGCGACTGGCCAAAAAGGAAAGAACTTGTTCATGCCGATCCGGGTCGCGACGACCGGGCAGACGCACGGACCTGAGCTTCCGAACGCCATTTCACTGATTGGCAAAGAGCGTGTCTTGGCACGCCTCACAACATTATTAGCTTAAAGGCAACGATGAGGAAAGTAAGCGGTATGACACTTAACAGAGACTAGAACCTAGGCTGGAAGTTCTAGAAGCGTCCCCCGTCGAAGTGCACCTCGGAGCCGTTCCGGCGATACGTAGTCGGGACCGCGACTCGGCGTTAACGAGACATGAGAGGGGAACTTTCCCAAACAGAGTGGAACCGCGCTTACGGCGTCTCTGTGCCTTGGCACAGGGGCGTCTTTGTTTTTGATATGGAAAAGGAGAACAATTATGGGATTTTGGAAAAGTGTACGGGCCGACATTCAAAATGTGCTCGAACTTGACCCGGCTGCTCGCTCAAAGGCGGAAGTTGTCTTAACGTATCCAGGATTGCATGCTCTGTGGGCGCATCGACTCGCGCATGGCCTATGGAAACGTAATGCGAAACTGTTAGCCAAGTTGATTGCGCAGACGAGTCGTTGGTTAACTGGGGTGGAAATTCACCCGGGGGCAGTCATTGGCGAACGGCTGTTCATCGACCATGGGTTTGGGATTGTCATCGGCGAGACCGCGATTATCGGCAATGACGTCACCATTTATCAGGGCGTGACGCTCGGTGGAACGGGAAAAGAGAAAGGGAAACGTCACCCGACGATTGGGAACGACGTGCTGATTTCGGCCGGTGCGAAAGTGCTCGGTAATATTACGATCGGTGATTGTGCCAAAATCGGGGCGAGTTCCGTCGTCTTAAAAGACGTCCCGTCCGACTCGACCGTCGTCGGGATTCCAGGCCGGGTCGTCATCCGAAACGGCGAGCGGGTCAAACCGCACGATCTTGATCATCGCTTCCCTGACCCGGACCGCGAGTGCCAAGAGCGGCTAGAACGTGCTGTCGCTCAGTTAGAAGACAAACTTGCTTCATTAGAGAAACGGATGGAGGAGAACACACATGATTCAGTTTTACAACAGCCTCACGAATAAGAAAGAACCGTTCGTGCCAATCGTACCAGGGAAAGTGTCGATGTATGTTTGTGGACCGACCGTCTACAATTACATTCACGTCGGCAACGCTCGTCCTGCAATCGCCTTTGATACGGTCCGCCGCTACCTGACGTACCGGGGCTATGACGTCAAATACGTCCTCAACTTCACAGATGTCGACGATAAAATCATCCGGACCGCCAACGAGCTCGGAGAAGATGTCGGCACGTTGACGAATCGGTATATCGATGCCTATTTGGCCGACACGGGTGCCTTGAACGTGTTGCCGGCGGACGTCCACCCGCGTGTCACGGACACGATGAAAGAGATCATCACATTCATCCGTGAACTCGAGACGCAAGACTTTGCGTATGAAGCAGGCGGGGACGTCTATTTCCGGACACGTAAGTTTGAGACGTACGGAAAACTGAGCCAGCAGTCGATTGAAGACTTGCGCGCGGGTTCACGCGTCGACGTCGGGGAAAAGAAAGAAGACCCGCTCGATTTCGTCTTATGGAAAGCCGCGAAACCAGGTGAGCCGGCATGGGAAAGTCCATGGGGACAAGGTCGTCCGGGCTGGCACATCGAGTGCTCGGCGATGGCGAAAAAACACCTTGGCGCAACGATTGATATTCACGCTGGGGGGCATGACCTCAAGTTCCCGCACCACGAGAACGAGATTGCCCAGTCGGAGGCGTGCAACCATACGAAGTTCGCCAACTATTGGCTCCATAACGGATTCATTAATATCGAGAACGAGAAGATGTCCAAATCGCTCGGCAACTTCCTACTCGTCCATGAGGCGTTGAAAGAAGTCGATGCGATGGTACTGCGCTTCTTCATGCTGTCGGTTCATTATCGCCACCCAATCAACTACAGTCGTGAGTTGATTGAACAAGCGGCGAACGGATGGGACCGCATCAAAGAAGCGTACCAAAACGTCGAGTACCGCCTATCAGTCACAGCCGGCCTTGAAGAGCCGAGTGAGGCGATGGAACGCAAGCTCGCGACGATTAAAACCAAGTTTATCGAAGCGATGGATGACGATATCAACACGGCGAACGCGGTGACGGTCTTATTCGACTTGGCCCGTGACGCCAATATTTACGCCAAAGCGGACCACGTCTCGAAAATCACACTTGAACATGTGCGTGCCCTGTTCGAAGAGTTGACGAGTGTCCTCGGTTTAACAATTGCGAACGAAGTGGAATTGCTTGACGCGGAGATCGATCAATTGATTCAAGAGCGGAACACGGCCCGTGTGGAGCGGAATTTCGCGCGTGCCGATGAGATTCGTGACTTGTTGAAAGAACAGAACATTCAACTCGAGGACACGGCCCAAGGGGTGCGGTGGAAACGGTTATGAAACAACAGGCCCCGCAACTGAACGCCCTCGCCCTCGCCTACATGGGCGACGCCGTCTATGAGATGGCGGTACGCAAACGCCTGCTCGGTCAAGGGATGACGAAACCGAACGACCTCCATCGCGGTGCCATCCGCTACGTGAACGCGGGCGCCCAGGCCGGCGTCGTGACCCACTGGCTCGAGACAGGCGTCTTGAGCGAAGATGAAACGGCCATCGTCCGCCGCGGGAAGAACGCGAAATCAGGTTCCATCCCGAAACGGACCGACGTTCATACGTATCGTTACTCGACCGCGTTCGAAGCATTGATTGGTTACACATATCTAATGGAAAGAAGGGATCGTCTTGAAGAACTCATCGAACAAGCGTTCACATGGCTCGAAACCGAGTCGTTCGAAACGACATGACGGAGCAAGGGAGCAACGCTCATTCGACCGTCCACGCGGAGAACGGAACGACCGTCCGCCACGTCAAAAACTAGAACGACCGGACTATCAGGAAGTCGATGTGATGGAAGAAGGAATCGACTTCTTATACGGTCGTAACCCGGTCATGGAAGCGCTCCGGAGCGGGCGTGACATGAACAAGGTCTTCATCATGGAAGGCCAACAGAAAGGGCCGCTCGCCCAAATCATCGGGATGGCCAACGAGGCGTCGGTCCAAATCTCGTTCGTCCCGAAGACGAAACTCGAGAAGATGGCCGGCAGTGAACATCACCAAGGCGTCGTCGCCGCGGTCGCCGCTTACGAATATAAGTCGGTGGAAGACATGTTTGCACTCGCTGAGTCGAAAGGGGAAACCCCGCTCTTCATCTTGCTCGATGAGCTCGAAGACCCGCACAACCTCGGTTCGATTCTTCGGACGGCGGATGCGGTCGGAGCCCACGGAATCATCATTCCGAAGCGCCGCTCGGTTGGATTGACGCAGACGGTGGCGAAAGCCTCGACGGGTGCGATTGAATACATCCCGGTCGCACGCGTCACGAACTTGACGCGGACGCTTGAAGAGTTGAAAGAGAAAGGACTATGGGTCGTCGGGACGGACGCGAGCGAGAGCCAAGATTATCGCCGCCTCGATGGGAATATGCCGCTCGTCGTTGTCATCGGTAGTGAGGGCAAAGGGATGAGCCGCCTCGTGCGGGAGTCGTGTGACTTCCTCGTCCATATGCCGATGGTTGGTCATGTCACCTCGCTGAACGCCTCGGTCGCGGCCGCGCTTCTATTGTATGAAGTGTACCGCTCACGTAACCCGTTGTCATGAGTATCAAGAAACGGGAACTGCTCCTCGTGGATGGGTATAACATCATTGGCGCTTGGCCACACCTTCGCAAACTGCGCGACATCGATTTTGAGAAGGCACGTACCGACTTGATTGAAGCGATGGCCGAGTATCAGGCGGTCACAGGTCGTGAAGTGACGATTGTCTTCGATGCGCATATGCGTTATGGACGAGAGGCGAAAGCGAAACAGAGTCGGATCGCGGTCATCTACACGAAAGAGAACGAGACCGCGGACGAATGGATTGAGCGGCGGGCCCATGAACTCGTCGATGATCGTCTCGTCACGTTATTCGTCGCGACGAACGATTTCACCGAGCAATGGGTCATCTTCGGTCAAGGCGCCCTCCGCGTGCCCGCGGCCGAACTGCTCAAAGACTGGAAACGAGCGCAGCAGTTAATCGCCCAAGAGCGGTCGGCGCTTGAGCAGGACCGATCCAACCGAAAAACAATCGACCTCACTCCAGATGTGCGGGCCCGATTGGAAGAAATTCGTCGTCGTAAATGAAGCGGTGACGAAACTCCCGGACGAGTTCATGAAATGGACTCGTCTTTGTTTTTAATTTGACATTTTTTTGGAAAGGAATGTTGTATACTATTACATGTATGAGTTACACGAATTGTAATTGACGGAATTTTTAGAATTTTATTTGACGGTCGTTTTAAATGGCGCCTATAATGAGAGCACAAACGTACATAAGTTCATCAATCGCCGGGGGGTAGGAAACATGAACGGATGGCCATACGAGCAGTTTGAAAACATGTCCGATGAAGAGCTCGTCTTTCTTGCGCGTAACGAAGGGGATAGCGACGCTCTTGAGTTTTTGATTGAACGTTACCGATATTTTGTTCGGGCGAAGGCACGGTCTTATTTTTTAATCGGTGCCGACCACGAGGATATCGTCCAAGAAGGGATGATCGGTCTGTATAAAGGGGTGCGGGACTTTCGGGACGAGCGCCTCGCCTCATTTAAAAGTTTTGCTGAGATGTGCATCACTCGTCAAATGATCACCGCTATTAAAACAGCAACGCGTCAAAAACATATTCCGCTCAACTCATACGTTTCCCTCGATAAGCCGATTTTTGACGATGAGTCAGATCGGACGCTACTTGACGTGATTTTGCCACCGCATCCGACGGACCCGCAAGATTTGCTCGTCACGCGTGAAGAGCAACTGTTCATGGAAGAAAAGATGGAAGAGCTCCTGAGTGACTTGGAACGAAAAGTGTTACGTCTTTATTTGGACGGCCGTTCGTATCAAGAAATCTCAGACGACCTCGACCGTCACGTGAAGTCGATTGATAACGCGTTACAGCGCGTGAAGAAGAAGTTTGAGCGGCATGTCGACGTCAAAACGCTGACGAGCTAACCGATATTGACCGCACGCCTCCTATGTGATACTTTAAAAGCAGCGCCTTGTCCGTAGACGCCATTTACAGGAGGCGTTTTTTTCGCTCTTTTTTTCGTAAGAGAGCTGTCGAAAGGGGCGCTTATGAATGGCAAAGAAAGTAAGTCTCGCGTGTTCGGATTGCGGGTCGAACGGTTATTCGACCGTCAAACAAGACGACGTGACGACGCGGCTCGAACTGAAAAAGTTCTGTCGTCGTTGCAATGCACATACGACACATCGAGAATCAAAGTAACGTAGATTGGCATTCAACGTAGGAGGAAGCTACCATGAACTTTTTGCGCGATGTATGGAAAGAGTTAAAGAAAACGAGTTGGCCGACTCGTAAAGAGCTCACAAAATATACCATCACGGTCATCGCGACGGTCGTCGTGATCGGCCTGTTCGTGTTCGGCGTAGATGCTGGTGTCAGTTATCTCGTCAACCTATTGATTAACTAAGGAAAGAGGTGAAAGCCGTGGAGAAACAATGGTTTGTTGTCCAGACGTACTCTGGATTTGAAAACAACGTCAAAGAAAACCTGGAACGTCGAATCGGTTCGATGAACATGGAAGATAAAATTTTCCGCGTCCTCGTTCCGACTGAAACAACGCAAGAAGAAGTCACACTTAAGAGTGGCGAGAAGAAGATTAAAGAAAAAGAAGTGAAAAGCTTCCCAGGTTACGTCTTCGTCGAAATGATCATGACAGATGATTCGTGGTATGTTGTTCGGAACACACCGAACGTCACGGGCTTCCTCGGTTCGACGGGCGGCGGTGCCAAACCGATTCCGCTTCAACCGGACGAAGTGACGAACGTCTTGTCACAGATGGGTCTCATCGAGAAGAAAGATCGTTACAACTACGAACTCGGCGACCTCGTCCGTGTCAAAGAAGGCGCATTTGAGAACTTCGAAGGAACGATTGATGAAATCGAAGCCGAGAAAGAGAAGCTCAAAGTTGTCGTTGACATGTTCGGCCGTGAAACGAAAATCGAACTTGATTTCGAACAAGTTCAGAAAATCAACTAAACCCACTTGCCATTCACGGAAACGAATGGTACAATCGGAAATGTTTGATGTTGTGCTTTATTTCGGTACAAACTCGACCTAATAGATTGAGTGGGAGGGCGCACAACGTCCAAGAAACCACATTTTAGACTTAAGGAGGTGTGTCTCGTGGCGAAAAAAGTTACTAAACTCGTTAAACTTCAAATCCCAGCTGGTAAAGCTAACCCAGCACCACCAGTAGGTCCAGCACTTGGTCAAGCAGGTGTTAACATCATGGGATTCTGTAAAGAGTTCAACGCTCGTACACAAGACCAAGCCGGATTGATTATTCCTGTAGTCATTACGGTATACGAAGATCGTTCGTTTACATTCATTACGAAAACTCCACCAGCTGCAGTTCTCTTGAAGAAAGCTGCTGGTATCGAGAGCGGTTCTGGTGAACCAAACCGTAAGAAAGTAGCAACGGTTAAGCGTGATAAAGTTCGCGAAATCGCTGAACTTAAAATGCCTGACCTTAACGCGTCGTCTGTTGAAACAGCGATGCTTATGGTTGAAGGTACTGCGCGTAGTATGGGTATTGTAATCGAAGACTAATTTATTAGTCTCTGGGATTGTCGGTGAATATTATGCTCACCTTCAATCCCTTCATTATGTGGGAGGAAATTCCGCTAACCACAAGGAGGAAAAGAATCATGGGTAAAAAACACCAAGAAGCAGCTAAGCTTGTTGATCGCATGAAGTCATACGAACTCGCTGAGGCCGTTGAACTCGTTCAAAAAACAGCTACTGCTAAATTCGATGAAACAATCGAAGTTGCTGTCCGTCTCGGCGTAGATCCGAAGAAAGCTGACCAACAAATCCGCGGTGCCGTCGTACTTCCACACGGTACTGGTAAAACACAAAAAGTTCTCGTCTTCGCAAAAGGCGAAAAAGTTAAAGAAGCTGAAGCAGCTGGCGCTGACTATGTCGGTGACTCTGAGTTCATCACGAAAATCCAACAAGGATGGTTCGACTTCGATGTTATCGTTGCGACACCTGACATGATGGGCGAAGTTGGTAAACTCGGTCGTGTTCTCGGACCTAAAGGCCTCATGCCTAACCCGAAAACAGGCACAGTTACGTTTGACGTGACGAAAGCAATCGCGGACATCAAAGCTGGTAAAGTGGAGTACCGCGTTGATAAAGCTGGTAACATCCACGTACCAGTCGGTAAGAAATCGTTTGAAGCAACGAAACTCTCTGAGAACATCGAGACAATCATCGAGACGCTCTTGAAAGTGAAGCCTGCTACTGCAAAAGGAACTTACCTTAAAAACATCGCGCTTTCTTCGACAATGGGTCCTGGGATCCGTGTCGCGACTGCCGACTTCATCAAGTAATCTACTTGAAATAAACTGTTGACAACGTGTGATACCGCTGTTAAAGTAATACACGTTCAACCGAATATGTTGGATTACCGTAGACAGAAGGTGGACATCGGTCCGTAAACCCTTCCGAGGTGTCTTTGCTCGAACTTGAGCCTGTTGTCACAGGTTTACTTTCAAACAATTACGCCCTCGTATGTCTTCATACGAGGGATTTCTTTTTGAAGAGCAGCCTCTCGTCCGGTATAAGAATTGACTAGGAGGTGCAAACACATGGCAAGCGAAAAAATCGTAGCTCAGAAATCGGCACTCGTCGATGAAATCGCTGAGAAAATGCAAGCAAGCGTTGGAACAATCGTTGTTGACTACCGTGGACTTACAGTTGAAGAAGTGACTACACTCCGTAAATCACTCCGTGACGCTGGAATCGAGTTCAAAGTATACAAAAACGGTCTTCTTCGCCGCGCGGCAACTCAGTCGAACTTCGAAGGTCTTGACGAAGTCTTCACAGGCCCTACAGCAATCGCGTTCTCGAACGAAGACGTTGTAGCTCCAGCGAAGATCTTGAACGACTTCTCGAAAGAGCACAAAGCGCTCGAATTGAAAGGCGGAATCATCGAAGGTAAAGTTTCTTCACTTGAAGAAGTTAAAGCCCTTGCAGAACTTCCATCACGCGAAGGTCTTCTCTCGATGCTTCTCAGCGTCCTTCAAGCTCCAATCCGCGGGCTCGCAGTCGCAACAAACGCAATCGCAGAACAAAAGGAAGAGCAAACTGCTTAATTTTTGTCTCGTAGCGTAATCAAAACTAATCTTCACAACATCAAAGGAGGAAAACCATAATGGCTTTCAACAAAGAGCAATTCATCGAAGACCTCAAATCAATGACGGTTCTCGAACTTAACGAACTCGTAAAAACAATCGAAGAAGAATTCGGCGTATCAGCAGCAGCTCCAGTAGCAGTTGCAGGTGCAGGCGCAGCAGTAGCTGAAGAGCAAACTGAATTCGACGTAATCCTCACAAACGCTGGCGCTGGTAAAATTAACGTCATCAAAGCTGTTCGTGAACTTACAGGCCTCGGTCTTAAAGAAGCGAAAGCACTCGTTGACGGAACTCCGGCTCCAGTCAAAGAAGGCGTTTCTAAAGAAGACGCAGACGCAGTGAAAGCTAAGCTTGAAGAAGCTGGCGCAACTGTCGAAGTTAAGTAATCTAACTTTTACTTCTACAACCTATAGAAGCTCGCTATGGCGAGCTTCTTTTATTTCCTTGAAGAGTGGGTTAGGAGGTTCAATGCATGGGAGATCATTACTATACGAACGACCCTCGTTCAAAAAGTGCACCTGAGACATGGACGTTTGAGTTGAGAGGGAAGACATATCGCTTCACCTCGGACCGCGGCGTGTTCTCGAAAGGATCGGTCGATTTTGGGTCACGTCTCTTAATCGAATCATTTGAAGTGCCTGATGTTGAAGGACGCATTTTAGATGTGGCTGCGGCTACGGTCCGATGGGGATCTCGCTTGCCGACGCCTCTGGGCGTGAAGCACTCCTCGTCGACGTGAACGAGCGAGCGCTTGCCTTGTCAGAGCAAAACGCCGCCCAGAACGGAGTGACGATTGAGACGCGACTCAGCCACGCTTATGACGGAGTCGGTGATGAACAGTTCGCAGCGATCGTGACCAATCCGCCAATTCGTGCCGGGAAGCAAGTGGTCCACACGATTTTACGCGACGCGTATACACACCTTGTCGTAGGTGGAGCGCTCTACGTCGTTATTCAAAAGAAACAAGGAGCGCCTTCTGCCAAGAAGTTACTTGAAGACGTGTTCGGTCAAGTCGAGACGGTTGCGAAAGAAAAGGGCTATTTTATTTTCCGAGCAATTCGCTCTTGACAAACGGTGAAGTCTTGTTGACTCACTATAACGTATATGCTAACATTATAAAATGCCATTGGAATGGAATTCGCTTTGAACTGCCGCGTTTGCCGCTTTTTAGACGCGGAAAAGAGGCGACATTCAATGACAATGTTCGATTATTACGCCCGAAAAATTCGATAGAGAATTGGGGGTCTGAGAGGTGAATCAGTTGACTGGTCAACTTGTTCAGTACGGTCGTCACCGTCAGAGAAGAAGCTTTGCCCGTATCAGTGAGGTATTAGAGCTTCCGAATTTGATTGAAATTCAAACTGCTTCTTACGATTGGTTCTTGCGTGAAGGATTGAAAGAGATGTTTACGGACATTTCGCCAATCTCCGACTTCACTGGAAACCTCGTGCTCGAGTTCATCGACTATTCGCTCAGTGAGCCGAAGTATTCGATCGATGAGTCGAAGGAGCGAGACGTAACTTACTCTGCGCCATTGCGCGTAAAAGTGCGTTTGCAAAACAAAGAGACAGGTGAGCTCAAAGAACAAGAAGTGTTCATGGGGGATTTCCCGCTCATGACAGAATCGGGAACGTTTATCATTAACGGTGCAGAACGCGTTATCGTTTCCCAGCTCGTTCGTTCACCAAGTGTTTATTACAACGCGAAACTCGATAAAAACGGTAAACGTGGTTTCGGGGCGACTGTTATTCCGAACCGTGGTGCATGGCTCGAACTTGAGACAGACGCCAAAGATATCGTTTACGTTCGTATTGACCGTACCCGCAAAATCCCGGTAACGGTGTTGTTGCGTGCCCTCGGTTTCGGTACGGACCAAGAAATTATCGATCTTCTCGGGGATGACGAATATCTTCGTAATACCCTTGAAAAAGATAATACAGAATCTACAGAAAAAGCGTTAATCGAAATTTACGAGCGTCTCCGCCCTGGTGAGCCACCAACGGTTGAGAATGCGAAGTCACTTCTCGTTTCTCGTTTCTTCGACCCAAAACGTTACGACCTTGCAAACGTCGGTCGCTATAAGATGAACAAAAAACTTCATCTTAAAACCGTCTCTTCGGTCAAAAATTGGCCGAAACGCTCGTGGACCCAGAAACAGGCGAAGTCATCGCTGAAGCTGGAACTATCCTCGATCGTCGCAACCTTGACCGTGTTCTTCCATACTTGGAGAACGGACTCGGTTATATGGATGCTGAGCCGACAGGCGGCGTCGCTGAAGGTGAATCGTTCGGTCTTCAATCAATCAAAGTAATCTCACCAGATGACCCAGATGGAGAGCGTATCTTGAACATTATCGGTAACGGCAATATCGACCGTAGCGTGAAGCATATCACGCCGGCTGATATCATCGCATCGATCAACTACTTCTTTAACTTATTACACGAAGTTGGAACAACAGATGACATCGACCACTTAGGAAACCGTCGTCTTCGTTCAGTCGGAGAACTCCTCCAAAACCAATTCCGGATCGGGCTTTCTCGTATGGAACGTGTCGTTAAAGAACGGATGTCGATTCAAGATCAAAACGCAATTACACCACAGGCGCTAATTAACATTCGCCCGGTAATCGCGTCGCTTAAAGAGTTCTTCGGTAGTTCGCAGTTGTCACAATTCATGGACCAAACCAACCCGCTCGCAGAACTCACGCACAAGCGTCGTCTCTCTGCACTTGGACCGGGTGGTTTGACACGTGAACGTGCCGGTTTCGAAGTACGAGACGTTCACTATTCGCACTACGGTCGAATGTGTCCAATCGAAACGCCGGAGGGACCAAACATCGGTCTCATCAACTCGCTTTCGTCTTATGCGAAAGTGAACGAGTACGGTTTCATTGAAGCTCCGTACCGTCGCGTCGACCCAGAAACAGGTCTTGTCACGAACGAGATTCAATATATGACGGCGGATGAAGAAGATCTCTACGTCGTCGCCCAGGCGAACATGCCGCTCACAGAAGAAGGCGGATTCGCCGACGAACAAGTTCTTTGCCGTTTCCGCGGACAAAACTTGTCAGTTGAGCCGAGCCGAGTCGATTACATGGACGTTTCGCCGAAACAGGTAGTTTCTGCCGCAACGGCATGTATCCCGTTCCTTGAGAACGATGACTCAAACCGTGCCCTCATGGGAGCGAACATGCAACGTCAAGCTGTACCACTTCTTCAACCAGATTCACCGATTATCGGGACTGGGATGGAGTACGTGTCGGCGAAAGACTCTGGAGCCGCAATTATCGCGAAATTCCCAGGTGTCGTCGAGCGTGTCACAGCGCGTGAAATCTTGGTCCGCCGCACGTCTGACGTGAACGGTTCTGAGGTATCAGGTGACCTTGACCGCTACAAACTTCAAAAGTATGTCCGTTCGAACCAAGGGACATGCTACAACCAGAAGCCGATCATCGCTGCTGGTGACCGTGTCGAAAAAGGAGAGATCCTTGCTGACGGTCCGTCGATGGATATGGGTGAGCTCGCGCTCGGTCGTAACGTCGTCGTCGCCTTCATGACATGGGATGGTTACAACTATGAGGATGCGATCATCATGAGTGAACGTCTCGTGAAAGATGATGTGTACACGTCGATTCATATCGAAGAGTACGAATCAGAGTCACGTGACACGAAACTCGGGCCTGAGGAAATCACACGTGATATTCCGAACGTCGGTGATGACGCACTTCGCAACTTGGACGACCGTGGAATCATCCGTATCGGTGCAGAAGTCAAGGATGGCGATATCCTCGTTGGTAAAGTTACGCCTAAAGGTGTGACTGAATTGACGGCGGAAGAGCGTCTCTTGCATGCGATCTTCGGTGAGAAGGCACGTGAAGTCCGCGATACGTCACTCCGTGTACCAAACGGTGGCGACGGCATCATCTTGGACGTCAAAGTGTTCGACCGTGAAAACGGTGATGAACTCTCACCAGGCGTGAACCAAATGGTTCGTGTCTACATCGTTCAAAAACGTAAGATTCACGAAGGGGATAAGATGGCGGGACGTCACGGTAACAAAGGTGTTATCTCGCGCATCCTCCCTGAAGAAGACATGCCATACATGCCGGACGGCACACCGATTGACATCATGCTTAACCCACTAGGTGTACCATCACGGATGAACATCGGTCAGGTACTCGAACTCCACCTTGGAATGGCGGCTAAAAAGCTCGGCATCAAAGTGGCGACACCTGTATTCGATGGTGCGCGTGAGGAAGACGTATGGGCAACGATTGAAGAAGCCGGAATGGACAAAGATGCCAAGACTCGTCTCTACGACGGTCGTACTGGTGAAGCGTTCGATAACCGCGTCTCAGTCGGCGTCATGTATATGATCAAACTCGCGCACATGGTTGATGATAAACTTCACGCTCGTTCGACAGGACCATACTCGCTCGTCACGCAACAACCACTCGGTGGTAAAGCACAGTTCGGTGGACAGCGTTTCGGTGAGATGGAAGTATGGGCACTTGAAGCGTACGGCGCAGCCTACACGCTCCAAGAGATCCTTACCATCAAGTCGGATGACACGGTTGGCCGTGTGAAAGCATACGAGGCCATCGTGAAAGGTGAGAGCGTTCCGAAAGCGGGCGTTCCAGAATCGTTCCGCGTCTTGATTAAAGAGCTCCAAGCGCTCGGTATGGAAGTCAAGATGATGTCTGCGGACGATGAAGAAGTTGAAATGAAAGATGAAGATGACGACAACATCCCGAACGCAACATCGGCGTTAGAACAAGTCGTTCAACCGACTGTTACGGAAGAGGAATAAGGCGAAAAGGGAGGTCGGCCCCTTGGTAGATGTTAATCGATTTGAATATATGAAAATCGGCTTGGCTTCACCTGAGAAGATCCGTTCGTGGTCTTACGGGGAAGTCAAAAAGCCGGAAACGATCAACTATCGTACACTTAAACCAGAGAAGGACGGATTGTTCTGTGAACGAATCTTCGGTCCTACGAAAGACTGGGAATGTTACTGCGGGAAATACAAACGGATCCGTTATAAAGGAGTCATTTGTGACCGTTGTGGCGTTGAAGTGACGAAAGCGAAAGTGCGTCGCGAGCGTATGGGCCATATCGAGCTCGCGGCACCAGTTTCGCACATCTGGTACTTCAAAGGGATTCCAAGCCGAATGGGGCTTGTACTCGATATGTCACCACGTGCACTCGAAGAAGTAATCTACTTCGCATCGTACGTCGTGACGGAGCCAGGTGACACTCCGCTTGAGAAGAAACAACTTCTTTCGGAAAAAGAATATCGTCTCTACCGTGAAAAATACGGTAGTGACTTCAAAGCAGACATGGGGGCAGAAGCAATCCGTACACTCCTTCGAGACGTTCAACTTGAGAAGGAAGTCGGAGAACTCCGCGAAGAATTGAAGACGGTTCAAGGCCAACGTCGTACACGTGCGATTAAGCGTCTTGAAGTGCTCGACGCGTTCTTCACGTCAGGCAATGATCCAGATTGGATGATTCTTGAAGTGCTTCCTGTCATTCCACCAGAGCTTCGCCCGATGGTGCAGCTCGACGGTGGGCGCTTTGCGACATCTGACTTGAACGATTTGTATCGCCGAGTCATCAACCGGAACAACCGTCTCAAACGTTTGCTCGATCTCGCGCGCCGAATATCATCGTGCAAAACGAGAAGCGTATGCTTCAAGAAGCGGTTGACGCCCTCATCGACAACGGTCGTCGTGGTCGTCCGGTGACAGGACCAGGTAACCGTCCGCTCAAATCGCTTTCACACATGTTGAAAGGGAAACAAGGTCGTTTCCGTCAAAACCTTCTCGGTAAACGGGTCGACTATTCAGGACGTTCGGTTATCGTCGTTGGTCCGAACTTGAAGATGTACCAATGTGGTCTCCCGAAAGAGATGGCCCTTGAACTCTTCAAACCGTTCGTGATGAAAGAACTTGTCGGTCGTGGCATCGCGTCGAACATCAAGAACGCCAAACGTAAGATTGAGAAGATGCAACCAGAAATCTGGGGCGTCCTCGAAGAAGTCATTCGTGAGCATCCAGTTCTCTTGAACCGTGCCCCTACGCTTCACCGCCTAGGGATTCAAGCTTTCGAACCGATTCTTGTCGAAGGTCGCGCGATTCGTCTTCACCCCCTCGTATGTACGGCTTATAACGCCGACTTCGATGGTGACCAAATGGCGGTTCACGTCCCACTTTCTGCTGAAGCGCAAGCTGAAGCTCGTCTTCTCATGCTCGCAGCGCAAAACATCTTGAACCCGAAAGACGGAAAACCAGTTGTTACCCCATCGCAGGATATGGTCCTCGGTAACTACTACATCTCGCTTGAACGCGACGATGCCGTCGGACAAGGGAAAATTTTGTCGAACGTGAACGAAGCGCTCATCGCGTATCAAAATGGCTATGTCCATTTGCATACTCGTGTCGCTCTTCCAGCACGTACGCTCAACAACCCGACGTTCACAGATGAGCAAAACGAGAAATTGTTGATCACAACGGTCGGTAAAATGATCTTTAACGAGATCTTGCCGAACACGTTCCCATACTTGAACGAGCCGACAATGGAAAACTTGCAGGAAGCAACACCTGACAAGTACTTCATCGACAAAGGTGCCAACGTTGCGGAAGAAATCGCCTCACGTCCTTTGGTCGAGCCGTTCAAAAAAGGATTCCTTGGAAAAGTTATCGCGGAAGTGTTCCAGAAGTTCGAAACGACTGAAACAAGCCGCATGCTTGACCGGATGAAAGATCTCGGCTTCAAACACTCGACGAAAGCCGGTGTGACGGTCGGAATCGCTGATATCATCGTTCTTCCGGACAAACAAGAGATCCTTGATGAAGCGCAAACTCAAGTCGATCAAATTATGAAGTCATTCCGTCGCGGTCTCATCACTGAAGATGAGCGTTACGAGCGCGTTGTACGCTCTTGGAACGAAGCGAAGGATGAGATTCAAGCACGATTAATGAAATCTCTCAATCGCTTGAACCCGATCTTCATGATGTCTGACTCTGGTGCCCGTGGTAACGCGTCCAACTTCACGCAGCTCGCAGGGATGCGTGGTTTGATGGCCGCTCCATCTGGCCGCATCATCGAACTTCCAATCAAATCTTCATTCCGTGAAGGTTTGACGGTACAAGAGTACTTCATCTCGACGCACGGTGCGCGTAAAGGTCTTGCCGATACAGCCCTGAAGACGGCTGACTCAGGTTACTTGACGCGTCGTCTCGTTGACGTAGCCCAAGATGTCATCATCCGTGAAGAAGATTGCGGAACGGACCGCGGAATCCGCGTCGCCGCTCTCCGCGAAGGCACGGAAGAAATCGAAAACTTGTATGACCGCCTCGTTGGCCGTACAGCGTTTGAGACAGTGGCACATCCAGAAACGGGTGAAGTCATGGTCGAGAAGAACCAACTGATTACCGAAGATCTCGCTCGCGACATCGTCGACGCTGGAATCGAACGAGTTGAAATCCGTACTGCCTTTACATGTAACACGTCACACGGCGTATGTAAGAAATGTTACGGCCGCAACTTGGCGACTGGCTCGAACGTTGAAGTCGGCGAAGCTGTCGGAATCATCGCCGCGCAATCAATCGGTGAGCCAGGGACACAGCTTACAATGCGTACCTTCCACACAGGTGGGGTAGCCGGAGATGATATCACACAAGGTCTTCCACGTATCCAAGAGGTGTTCGAGGCACGTAACCCGAAAGGGCAAGCGGTCATCTCGGAGATTCCGGGTACGGTCATCGACTTTACAGAATCGCGTGACAAGCGTGAACTCACGGTCGAAGGACTCAGTGAGACACGTACGTACACGATTCCGTTCGGAGCACGTCTTCGTGTTCAAATCGGAGATACAGTAGAAGCCGGAGAAGTCTTCACGGAAGGTTCGATCGATCCGAAAGAATTGCTCGCCGTCCGTGGTGTATCTGGTGTTCAAAACTATCTTCTCCAAGAAGTACAAAAAGTTTACCGCATGCAAGGGGTAGAAATCGGCGACAAACACGTCGAAGTCATGGTTCGTCAAATGCTTCGTCGCGTCAAAGTCATCGAGTCTGGTGACACGCCGCTTCTCCCTGGTTCGCTCGTCGATATCAGTGTCTTCAAAGAAGCATGTAAAGATGCTCTCCGCGATGGCAAGAGTCCGGCAACAGCGAAACCGGTCCTTCTCGGAATCACGAAAGCGTCGCTCGAGACAGATTCGTTCCTCTCGGCCGCTTCGTTCCAAGAAACGACTCGTGTATTGACAGACGCTGCCATCAAAGGCAAGCGCGACTACCTCCTCGGACTCAAAGAGAACGTCATCATCGGGAAACTCGTTCCTGCTGGTACTGGGATGCCGGTTTACCGCGATGTCGAGCTCAAAGAAGAAGAGTCGAAAGCCGTTCTCGAAGACACGACGGTAGAATAAAAACGTCTTGACAGCATAGGTTGGCGGTGCTAATATGATTTAGTGCCGCCAATCGGTTGTTGTCGATGACAACGGTGTCCAGCAGTCGGCAAGCTACTTGGACGTCACCCGATCTTTCTCCGGAAAGGTTTGGCTGCTATTATTGCCACTTTCAAGGTATAACTCACGTTTTTGCGAGGTCATGGAATGCCTACGCCTCGTAAAAGCGTTTCGTTATGACCTTAAATGAACCACCCGGGTCGGTGGGTCTAGAAAATAGCATAATTCAGGAAGGGAGGATCTTCAAAGATGCCTACTATCAACCAGTTAGTCCGTAAAGGACGTAAATCGAAAGTCGTGAAATCTGACTCTCCAGCACTTAACAAAGGTTACAACAGTTTCATCAAGTCACAAACTAACGTGAGCTCGCCACAGAAACGTGGTGTTTGTACACGTGTTGGTACAATGACTCCGAAGAAACCGAACTCGGCGTTACGTAAGTATGCTCGTGTTCGTTTGACTAACCAAATCGAAGTGACTGCGTACATTCCAGGTATTGGCCACAACCTTCAAGAGCACAGCGTTGTTCTTATCCGTGGAGGACGTGTAAAAGACTTACCAGGGGTACGTTACCACATCGTTCGTGGTGCGCTTGACACTGCAGGTGTTGACGGACGTATGCAAGGCCGTTCTAAATACGGTACGAAACGTCCGAAAGCTGCGAAGAAGTAATTCTCGCAAAACTAAAAACTACTGAAATTTTGAAAGGAGGGTACTCGGATGCGTAAAAACCGTGCAGAACGTCGTGACGTTATCGCAGATCCGATCTACAACTCGAAATTGGTAACTCGCCTCATTAACCGTGTCATGTTAGACGGTAAAAAAGGTACAGCTCAAACTATCATTTACAACGCATTTGGCATCATCGCTGAACGCTCAGGCAAAGAGCCTATGGAAGTGTTCGAAGAAGCAATGAACAACATCATGCCTGTACTTGAAGTTAAAGCTCGCCGTGTTGGTGGAGCAAACTACCAAGTTCCTGTTGAAGTTCGTCCAGAGCGCCGTACGACACTTGGTCTTCGTTACCTCGTGAACTACGCTCGTCTCCGCAACGAGAAAACGATGGAGCAACGTATCGCGAACGAAATCATGGATGCAGCCAATAACACTGGTGCGTCTGTTAAGAAACGCGAAGACATGCATAAGATGGCAGAAGCGAACAAAGCGTTTGCTCACTATCGTTGGTAAGTTAAACGTAAAGACCACTCCACGTCACCAAGCGGTGGCTTAATGGAGTGGCTTTCGGGTATAATCATATCGTGTGCCAGCACACGAAAAACACATGCGGAAGGAGAATACCCAGTATGGCAAGAGAATTCTCCCTAAAGAATACTCGTAACATCGGGATCATGGCTCACATCGATGCCGGTAAGACGACAACAACTGAACGTATTCTTTATTACACAGGTCGTATCCACAAGATTGGTGAAACTCATGAAGGAGCTTCACAAATGGACTGGATGGAGCAGGAGCAAGAGCGTGGAATCACGATCACTTCTGCAGCGACAACTGCACAGTGGAATGGCCACCGTGTAAACATCATCGATACACCTGGACACGTAGACTTCACAGTTGAAGTTGAACGTTCACTCCGTGTACTCGATGGCGCAGTTGCAGTACTTGATGCACAGTCAGGTGTTGAACCACAAACAGAAACTGTATGGCGTCAAGCGACGACTTACGGTGTTCCACGTGTCGTATTCGTCAACAAGATGGATAAGATTGGTGCGGACTTCTTGTACTCGGTGAAAACACTTCATGAGCGTCTTCAAGCAAATGCACACCCAATCCAACTTCCAATCGGTGCAGAAGATGAATTCAAAGGAATCGTTGACCTCGTTGAGATGAAGACGTACATGTACTCGAACGACCTCGGTACTGATATCGAAGTAATCGATGGCTTCCCAGCTGACATGGCTGACCAAGCTGAAGAACTTCGTGGTCAATTGATCGAAGCGGTCGCTGACTACAACGAAGAGTTGATGATGAAATACCTCGAAGGCGAAGAGATCTCAATCGAAGAACTCAAAGCTGGTATTCGTAAAGCAACACTTAGCGTAGAATTCTATCCTGTACTCGTTGGTTCTGCCTTCAAAAACAAAGGTGTTCAATTGATGTTGGACGCTGTTGTTGATTACCTCCCGTCACCAGTTGACGTCGAGTCAATCAAAGGTGTTAACCTCGACACAGAAGAAGAAATCACGCGTGAACCTTCGGACGAAGCGCCATTCTCGGCACTCGCGTTTAAAGTCATGACTGACCCTTACGTCGGTAAATTGACATTCTTCCGTGTGTACTCTGGTACAGCACAAGCTGGTTCGTATGTGAAGAACTCGACTAAAGGCAAGCGCGAGCGCCTCGGTCGTATCCTTCAGATGCACGCGAACAGCCGTGAAGAAATTCCAATGGTATATGCTGGTGACATCGCCGCAGCTGTTGGTCTTAAAGATACTACGACTGGTGATACGCTTTGCTCAGAGAAAGACAACGTCGTTCTCGAGTCAATGACATTCCCAGAACCAGTTATCTCGGTCGCAATCGAGCCTAAATCGAAAGCTGACCAAGATAAGATGGGTCAAGCCCTCGCGAAACTCGCAGAAGAGGATCCAACTTTCCGCACTGAAACAAACCAAGAGACTGGTCAAACGATCATCTCTGGTATGGGTGAGCTTCACCTTGATATCCTCGTTGACCGTATGCGTCGCGAATTCAAAGTCGAAGCTAACGTAGGTGCACCACAAGTTGCTTACCGTGAGACAATCCGTGGCGCTGCGAAAATCGATTCGAAATTCGTACGTCAATCAGGTGGTCGCGGTCAGTACGGTCACGTTGTCGTAGAATTCGAGCCAAACGAAGAAGGCGCTGGATTCGCATTCGAGAACAAAATCGTCGGTGGTGTTGTACACGTGAATACGTCCCAGCTGTTCAAAGTGGGATTGAAGAAGCTCTCGAAAACGGTATCCTCGCTGGTTACCCAGTAGTTGACGTTAAAGCTGCTCTCGTCTTCGGATCGTACCACGATGTCGACTCGAACGAGATGGCGTTTAAAGTTGCTGCTTCGATGGCGGTTAAACAACTTAAGGATCAAGCGAAAGCTGTCATCCTTGAGCCGATGATGCGTGTTGAAGTTGTCATCCCAGAAGAATACTTGGGAGACATCATGGGTGACGTCACGTCACGCCGTGGACGCGTAGAAGGTATGGAAGCCCGCGGTAACGCTCAAGTCGTTAAAGCAATGGTTCCACTTTCGGAAATGTTTGGATATGCGACATCGCTTCGTTCACGTACGCAAGGACGTGGAACGTACTCGATGCACTTCGATCACTACGAAGAAGTACCGAAGTCAATCGCAGAAGAAATCATCAAAAAAGCGAACGGCTAATAACGGTTGTAACGCTTAAATGATTGTTGTAAGCTAAGGAGGACGTATGTTAAAAGTAACTTACGTCTTCCTAGTTAAATAAAAACTAATTGTCTAATAGAGGAGGAATCTAGAATGGGTAAAGAAAAATTCGACCGTTCTAAACCGCACGTTAACGTTGGTACAATCGGCCACGTCGACCACGGTAAAACAACTTTGACTGCAGCGATCTCAGCTGTACTTTCAAAAGCACAAGGGAAAACAGCTACAAAGTTTGACGCAATCGATGGTGCTCCAGAAGAGCGTGAGCGCGGTATCACAATCGCAACAGCTCACATCGAGTACGAAACTGACAAACGTCACTATGCACACGTTGACTGCCCAGGTCACGCTGACTATGTTAAAAACATGATCACTGGTGCTGCACAAATGGACGGCGCAATCCTCGTTGTTTCGGCAACTGATGGCCCAATGCCACAAACACGTGAGCACATCCTTCTTTCACGTCAAGTAGGTGTTCCTTTCATCGTCGTATTCATGAACAAAGTTGACATGGTTGACGACGAAGAACTCCTCGAGCTCGTTGAAATGGAAATCCGTGAACTTCTTTCTGAGTACGACTTCCCAGGCGACGACCTCCCTGTAATCAAAGGTTCTGCACTTGGCGCGCTTAACGGCGAACCACAGTGGGAAGAAAAAATCATGGAACTCATGAACGCAGTTGATGAGTACATCCCTGAGCCAGTTCGTGACACGGACAAAGAATTCATGATGCCAGTTGAGGACGTATTCTCAATCACTGGTCGCGGTACTGTAGCGACTGGTCGTGTTGAGCGTGGTGTTCTCCGCGTCAACGACGAAGTTGAAATCGTTGGTCTTACAGAAGAAACTAAGAAAACTGTATGTACTGGTGTAGAGATGTTCCGTAAGCTTCTCGACTACGCTGAAGCTGGCGACAACATCGGTGCTCTTCTCCGTGGTGTATCACGTGAAGACATCGAGCGTGGACAAGTACTTGCTAAGCCAGGTTCAATCACGCCGCACTCAAAATTCAAAGCTTCAATCTACGTTCTTTCTAAAGAAGAGGGTGGCCGTCACACGCCATTCTTCGCGAACTACCGTCCGCAGTTCTACTTCCGTACAACTGACGTAACTGGTATCGTTCACCTTCCAGAAGGTACTGAAATGGTAATGCCAGGAGACAACATCGAGTTGACGATCGAATTGATTTCTACAATCGCGATCGAAGACGGAACACGTTTCTCAATCCGTGAGGGTGGCCGTACAGTAGGCGCTGGTTCAGTAACTGAAATCATCGAGTAATCGATGTCTTTAAGCAGTCCGCATTTTGTGGGCTGCTTTTTTATTTTATGGTGAGACGTGGTAAGATGGGACATATGTTGCAGGGAGGGAAGACGAGTATGGAAAAGCAAGTCGAAACGTTATGTCGCTTAAATGGGGTTGCGTGTCGGTTCGGTGGGTCGACGTTATTGAAGCATCATGGAATCGTTGAGACGACGAATGACTTGGATGTATTCGTGGAGCCGGATCAGTTCGAACGATTGGACGAAATATTGAGCCGAGTCGGCGAGAAAGTCGAAACGGCCTCGCACTCCGACTACATGACGACGTACTTTAGTGAGTATACGTTTGAAGGGGGCGATATTGATGTGATGGCCAGTTTCCGGATGAAGTGTACCGATGGGATTTATACGCATCCCTACATTGAACCGCTCGGTAGTTGGATGCGGCTTGAAGAGTGGGTTGTGCTGTATACGGTCATCGGTCGGGAAGATAAGCTTCATCGACTGGCGGAATATTTTGAGACGCATGAGCTCGATGAAAGGGTCGTCCAAACGTGCCTTAAACGTGCCCCCGCCTCAGTGATTGAAGCCGTCACCTCACGCTTCGGAACGTATATGAAACGCTAGGTCGAGTTGGCACGGCGGTTCTCGAAAGAAATAGTTCAACAAAAGAAGGAAAATAGCTTGCAAAAGGGTTCAAATCTTGTTACATTAGTGAACGTTGAACAACTCATCAGACATCCGGCACGATTAAAAATCAAATCTTGCATTTCACATGTAGATTCGATATAATGATTAAGTGTTTGTGCGAGTGGTGAGAGACTTTACAGCAGAAATCGGGTCCAATCGTTGATTTGCAATGATCGGATACCTCTGCTGACACAAGCACGCTGCGATGAAGCGGGAGGTTATGACACGCCAGGCAGCTTTGCCATGGCCGGTGTGGAAATTTCCGCGGAGAACTGTCTATTTTTAAAAATAGGCGACAAAGGAGGGAAACTTACATGGCAAATGAAAAAATCCGTATTCGTTTAAAAGCATACGACCATCGCGTACTCGATCAATCAGCCGAGAAAATCGTGGAAACTGCGAAGCGTTCAGGTGCAAAGGTTTCGGGACCAATCCCGCTTCCAACTGACAAATCGATCTACACGATCCTTCGTGCGGTTCACAAGTACAAAGATGCTCGTGAGCAGTTCGAAATGCGTACACACAAACGCTTGATCGACATCGTAAACCCAACACCAAAAACGGTTGATGCGCTTATGCGTCTCGAATTACCATCAGGTGTTGACATCGAAATCAAACTTTAATTCTTCATATAGTAGATACTAGCCAGAAGAGACAATAATTATTAAACAGGAGGTGTATCTCATGGCTAAAGGAATCTTAGGAACAAAACTCGGTATGACTCAAATCTTCAACGAAGCAGGCGAAGTCGTACCAGTAACAGTAGTTGCTGTCGAAGGAAACGTGGTGCTTCAACTTAAAACAGTTGAAACAGACGGTTACGAAGCAGTTCAACTTGGTTTCGGAGACATCAAGGAATCACGTCAAAACAAACCGGCAAAAGGTCACGCTGCGAAAGCAAGTGCGACACCTAAGCGCTTCATCAAAGAGATTCGTACTTCAGTAGAAGGATACGAAATCGGTCAAGAGATCAAGGCGGACATTTTCGCTGCAGGTGAATTAGTAGACGTAACAGGTACTTCGAAAGGTAAAGGATTCCAAGGTGCGATTAAGCGTCACGGACAATCACGTGGACCAATGGCTCACGGTTCGCGCTACCACCGTCGTCCTGGTTCGATGGGTCCTGTAGCTCCTAACCGCGTATTTAAAGGGAAGCTTCTTCCTGGTCAAATGGGTGGCGAGCGTAAAACGATTCAAAACCTTGAAGTTGTCAAAGTTGACGTGGAACGCGGTCTTGTACTCGTTAAAGGCGCAATCCCAGGCGCTCGCAAGTCGAACGTCATCATCAAAACAGCGGTAAAGGGTAACTAATTAACTGCACGGAAAGGAGGAATTACGAATGCCTAAAGTAGCTTTGCTTAACCAAACAGGTTCACAAGTTGGCGAAATCGAATTGGCAGAAGCCATTTTCGGTATCGAGCCAAATGACTCAGTACTTTATGACGCGATCGTCATGCAACAAGCATCACGCCGTCAAGGTACTCACGATACGAAAGGTCGCTCGGAAGTACGCGGTGGCGGCCGTAAACCATGGAAACAAAAGGGAACTGGTCGTGCGCGCCAAGGTTCTATCCGCTCACCACAATGGGTTGGTGGTGGTACAGTCTTCGGTCCAACACCACGTTCATACTCTTACAAGCTTCCTAAAAAAGTTCGTCGTTTAGCACTTCTCTCGGCGCTCTCGTCGAAAGTGAAAAATAACGAGATGATCGTCCTCGAAGGCCTTGCTTTCGATGCACCAAAAACAAAAGACATGGCAGCTGTATTGAACAGCTTGTCAGTAGAACGTAAGGCTCTTGTAGTCACAGCGGACTACAATGAGACTATCGCTCTCGCAGCTCGTAACATCCCAGGAGTGACTGTGATCGAGGCAGCAGGCGTTAACGTTCTTGACCTCGTTGCTAACGACAAAGTCATCTTCACTAAAGATGCGGTTGCGAAGGTAGAGGAGGTGCTTGCATAATGGCTCAAGCATACGATATCATCAAACGTCCTATCATCACTGAGCGTTCTGTTAGCCTCATGGAAGCTAACAAATACGTTTTCGAGATCGACGTTAAAGCGACTAAATCGCAAGTGAAGTACGCTATCGAAACAATCTTCAATGTGAAAGTTGCTTCGGTAAACACAATGAACATGAAACCGAAAGCGAAACGTGTCGGTCGTCACTCTGGTTACACAGCTCGTCGTAAAAAAGCGATCGTAACCCTTGCTGAAGGCAACACAATCGACTTCCTCGGTTAATTTACTACCTTAGAAGAAAAGGAGGGAATCCTCGATGGCAATTAAAAAGTTTAAGCCGACCACTAACGGTCGCCGTAACATGACATCTCTCGACTTTGCAGAGATCACAACGAATCGCCCTGAAAAATCGTTAACTGAAAAGCTTTCGAAAAAAGGCGGTCGTAACAACCAAGGTCGTTTGACTGTACGTCACCAAGGTGGCGGACACAAACGTAAATACCGTATCATCGATTTCAAACGTAACAAAGATGGCATCGTCGGACGCGTTGCTACGATCGAATACGATCCAAACCGTTCAGCAAACATCGCCCTTATCAACTATGCAGATGGTGAGAAACGTTACATCCTCGCTCCTAAGGGCATCAAAGTAGGCATGGAAATCATGGCTGGCCCAGAAGCGGATATCAAAGTGGGGAACGCTCTTCCACTTATGAACATCCCTGTCGGTACTACTATCCACAACATCGAGCTTAAGCCTGGTAAGGGCGGTCAGCTTGTTCGTGCGGCTGGTGCATCGGCACAAATCCAAGGACGCGACGGCAAGTACGTCATCGTTCGTCTTCAATCAGGTGAATCACGCTTGTTCCTCGGCACTTGCCGCGCGACAGTCGGTTCAGTTGGTAACGAAGAACACGAACTCGTAAACATCGGTAAAGCAGGACGTTCACGTTGGTTAGGCAAACGCCCAACAGTACGTGGTTCTGTCATGAACCCGGTTGATCACCCACACGGTGGTGGTGAAGGTCGTGCGCCAATCGGTCGTTCGGGCCCACTTACTCCTTGGGGTAAACCAGCTCTTGGTCTTAAAACACGTAAGAAAAACAAATCGAGCGACATGTACATCCTTCGTCGCCGTAAGAAATAATTACTACATGATTCTCGGGCGGTTCGAAAGGGCCGTTCCCGAATCATTCCAAAGGGAGGTTCTATCATGGGTCGCAGCTTGAAAAAAGGTCCATTTGCAGATCACCACTTACTCGCTAAAGTTGACAAACTTAACGAATCTGGTGAGAAGCAAGTCATCAAAACTTGGTCACGTCGCTCGACAATCTTCCCAGAATTCATGGGTCACACGTTCGGTGTACACGATGGTCGTAAACACGTACCAGTATTCGTGACAGAAGACATGGTCGGTCACAAACTTGGTGAATTCGCTCCAACACGCACGTACAAAGGTCACGGATCAGACAAGAAAACGAAACGGTAATTTGAGGGGAGGTCAAATCCATGCAAGCTAAAGCATCAGCTAATATGGTCCGTCTTGCTCCTCGCAAAGCACGTCTCGTTGTAGACTTAATTCGCGGGAAACAAGTCGGCGAAGCGCTCTCTGTCCTTGCTCACACGAACAAGGCAGCGTCGCCAATCGTTGAAAAAGTATTGAAATCAGCGATTGCAAACGCAGAGCACAACTACGATATGAATATTGAGAACCTTGTGGTGTCGGAAATCTACGTCAACGAAGGTCCAACACTCAAACGCTTCCGCCCACGTGCGATGGGTCGCGCAAGCCGTATTAACAAACGCACAAGCCACATCCACATCGTGGTAACTGAGAAATAAGGAGGGATATGTAGTGGGTCAAAAGGTAAATCCGCACGGTCTTCGCGTTGGTATTATCAAAGACTGGGATTCGCGTTGGTACGCTGAGAAAGACTACGCAGATCTCCTTCATGAAGACTTCGTTATTCGTGAATACATCGAAAACAAAATGAAGGATGCTAGTATTTCTAAAGTAGAAATCGAACGCGCTGCAAATCGCGTGAACATTTCACTTCATACTGCGAAACCAGGTATGGTTATCGGTAAAGGTGGTTCGGAAATCGAATCACTCCGTAAAAACATCATCAAGCTTGCCGAAGGCAAACGTGTTCACATCAACGTTGTTGAAGTGAAAAATGCGGATGCTGTCGCAAAACTTGTTGCTGAAAACATCGCTCGTCAATTGGAAGGCCGTGTGTCATTCCGTCGTGCAATGAAGCAATCAATCCAACGTTCGATGCGCACTGGCATCAAAGGGATCAAAACAGAAGTTTCTGGTCGTCTTGGTGGCGCTGATATCGCTCGTTCAGAGAAGTACTCAGAAGGAACAGTTCCACTTCACACACTCCGTGCCGATATCGATTACGGAACAGCTGAAGCTGACACAACTTATGGTAAAATCGGAGTTAAAGTCTGGTTGTACCATGGTGAAGTTCTTCCAACAAAAAACAACACAGCTAAAAACGCTGAATAATAAACACTCTTTCAGGAAGGAGGCAACACACTATGTTGTTACCTAAACGCGTGAAATATCGTCGTGTACACCGTGGTAAAATGCGCGGGAATGCAAAACGCGGCACAACAGTACATTTCGGTGAATTCGGTCTCCAATCGCTCGAAGCGAGCTGGATCACAAACCGTCAAATCGAATCAGCACGTATCGCAATGACACGTTATATGAAACGTGGTGGTAAAGTGTGGATCAAGATCTTCCCACACAAACCATACACGAAAAAGCCTCTCGAAGTCCGAATGGGTTCGGGTAAAGGTGCTCCAGAAGGCTGGGTAGCTGTAGTTAAGCCTGGCAAAGTTATGTTTGAAATCGCGGGTGTATCTGAGGAAGTGGCACGTGAGGCGCTTCGTCTTGCTGCACACAAACTTCCAGTTAAATGTAAGTTCGTGAAACGTGAAGAAAATGGTGGTGATACGAATGAAAGCAACTGATCTCCGTCAATCAACAACTGAAGAGCTCAACGGTAAAGTAGGCGAGTGGAAGGAAGAACTCTTTAACCTTCGTTTCCAATTGGCTACAGGTCAGCTTGAGAATCCTGCTCGTATCCGTGAAGTACGCAAGTCGATTGCGCGTGCTAAAACGATTCTTCGTGAACGCGAACTCGGCATCAACAACGGCTAATCTAATCGGATTCTTTAAGAGGAGGTAACACTCATGGAACGCAATAAGCGTAAAGTACTCACTGGACGCGTCGTGTCTGACAAAATGGACAAAACGATCGTCGTTGCAGTTGAAACAAAAGTACGTCATAAGCTTTATGGCAAACGTGTAAACTACACGAAGAAATTTAAAGCACACGATGAGAACAATGTCGCTAAAATCGGCGATATCGTACGCATCGCGGAAACACGTCCGCTTTCTAAAGACAAACGTTTCCGTCTCGTAACAGTGGTAGAAGAGTCAGTAATCATCTAATAACAGTTCGGATCTATAAACATCCGGAGGGAGGTACACTCGCATGATTCAACAAGAATCTCGCTTGAAAGTAGCAGACAACTCTGGCGCGCGTGAACTGTTGACAATTAAAGTCCTCGGTGGTTCAGGTCGTAAGACTGCAAACATCGGTGACATCATCGTCGCGACGGTAAAACAAGCAACACCAGGTGGCGTTGTTAAAAAAGGTGACGTTGTCAGAGCAGTTGTCGTTCGTACAAAACGTGGCGCTCGTCGTAAAGATGGTTCGTACATCCGTTTCGATGAGAACGCAGCAGTCATCATTAAAGATGACAAGAGCCCACGCGGCACTCGGATCTTCGGGCCAGTTGCACGTGAACTTCGTGAAAAAGAATTCATGAAGATCGTTTCGTTGGCACCGGAAGTACTTTAATTTCCAATTTCAATCCTATAAGGAGGTGCGCAAAACGATGCATGTTAAAAAAGGTGATACAGTCCAGGTAATGTCTGGTAAAGATAAAGGCAAGCAAGGGGTTATCCTCAAAGCGATGCCAAGCAAGAACCGCGTAGTCGTAGAAGGTATCAACGTGATTAAAAAACACTCGAAACCATCACAAGCGAATCCACAAGGCGGTATCCTTGAAATCGAAGCACCAATTCACGTCTCGAACGTCATGCCACTCGACCCTAAAACGGGCAAACCAACTCGCGTTGGTTTCAAAGTAGTCGATGGTAAAAAAGTTCGTGTCGCGAAATCGGGCGAAGTACTCGATAAATAAGAAGAACGTGACGAAAGGAGGTCCATTCGACTATGAACCGTTTGCAAGAGAAGTACAAAAGCGACATCGTGAAAGCGATGATGGATAAATTCAACTATGACTCAGTTATGCAAGTCCCGCAGGTCGACAAGATCGTCATCAACATGGGTGTAGGTGACGCTGTTTCGAACTCGAAGGCGCTTGACATGGCAGTGGAAGAATTAGCAATTCTTTCTGGTCAAAAACCACTCGTAACGAAGGCTAAGAAATCAATCGCTGGTTTCAAACTTCGTGAAGGCATGCCAATCGGTGCGAAGGTTACTCTTCGTGGCGAGCGTATGTACGATTTCCTCGACAAATTGGTAACTGTTTCACTTCCACGTGTACGTGACTTCCGCGGTGTATCGAAGAAAGCATTCGACGGACGCGGGAACTACACGCTTGGTGTGAAAGAGCAACTTATTTTCCCTGAGATCGATTACGATAAAGTAACAAAAGTACGCGGTATGGATATCGTTGTTGTTACAACAGCGAACACAGATGAAGAAGCGCGTGAATTACTCACACTTCTCGGAATGCCGTTCCAAAAATAATCTAAACGGAGGTAGACAACATGGCTAAAAAGTCAATGGTGAATCGCGAGCAAAAACGCGAGAAACTAGTTGCCCAGTACGCTGAGAAACGTGCACAATTAAAAGCTGAAGGCGACTACATCGGACTCAGCAAATTGCCACGTAACTCTTCACCTGTACGTCTTCATAACCGTTGCCGTATCACAGGTCGTCCACATGGTTACATGGGTAAATTCGGAATCAGCCGTATCATGTTCCGTGACCTTGCATACAAAGGTCAAATCCCTGGTGTTAAAAAAGCAAGTTGGTAATCCACTAACAGTGTGAAAGGAGGTACATCGCATGGTAATGACAGACCCAATTGCAGATATGCTTACACGTATCCGTAACGCTAACATGGTTCGCCATGAAAAATTAGAGCTTCCAGCTTCTAATATCAAACGTGAGGTTGCAGAGATCCTCAAGCGTGAAGGTTTCATTCGCGATGTTGAATATATCGAGGACGCTAAGCAAGGTACACTTCGTCTGTTCCTTAAATATGGAGCAAGCAACGAACGTGTTATCACTGGTCTCAAACGCATTTCGAAACCAGGTCTTCGTGTATACGCAAAAGCAGATGAAGTGCCAAAAGTACTCGGAGGACTCGGTATCGCAGTTCTTTCGACATCAAAAGGTCTTATGACTGATAAAGAAGCTCGCCAACAACAAGTCGGCGGCGAAGTGCTCGCCTACATCTGGTAAGTCACTTTTCTAACAAGAACGGAGGTGTAATCAATGTCACGTATTGGTAAAAAACCAGTTACGATTCCAGCTGGCGTTACTGTCTCGGTTGCAGAAGACAACACGGTCACAGTAAAAGGTGCTAAAGGTGAACTTTCGCTTTCAGCTAACCCAGCATTGGAAATCAAAGTTGAAGAAAACGAATTGAACGTCGTTCGTCCGGATGACTCGAAAGAGAACCGTACGATCCACGGTACGACACGTGCCCTTATCGCCAACATGGTGGAAGGTGTGTCTAACGGATTCCAGAAAACACTTGAGATCTCAGGGGTTGGTTACCGTGCAGCTAAGCAAGGTAACAAACTCGTCCTCAGCCTCGGTTACTCGCACCCAATCGAGTACGTTGCTGAAGAAGGTATCGAGATTGAAGTTCCTTCAAACACGCAAATCATCGTTAAAGGGATTAACAAAGAGCGCGTCGGTCACGTTGCAGCTCAAATCCGCTCGTACCGTGCTCCAGAACCTTACAAAGGTAAAGGTGTTCGTTACTCTGATGAACGTATTCGCCGTAAAGAAGGTAAGACTGGTAAGTAATTCGTCACGAAATGAACGGAAAGGAGTGGCATAAATGATCACAAAAGCAGACAAAAATGCAGTTCGTAAGAAACGTCATGCTCGTGTACGTCGTACAATCACGGGGACAGCAGCTCGTCCACGTTTGAACGTATTCCGCTCGAGCAAGCACATCTACGTTCAACTCATCGATGATGCAGCACAAACAACGCTTGTGTCAGCATCTTCAAAAGATAAAGCTCTCGATCTTACAAACGGCGGCAACGTTGAAGCAGCGAAAGCTGTTGGTAAACTTGCAGCTGAACGTGCACTCGAGAAAGGTATCGACACTGTTGTGTTCGACCGTGGTGGATACCTCTATCATGGCCGCGTCAAAGCTGTTGCTGAAGCAGCTCGTGAAGCAGGTCTTAAATTCTAACAAAAAGGAGGGGACACTCGATGCGCCAGTTAGACGTTAACATGGAACAACTTGAAGAACGCGTTGTTACCGTAAACCGCGTCGCGAAAGTCGTGAAAGGTGGCCGTCGCTTCCGTTTCGCTGCTCTCGTCGTCGTAGGTGACAAGAATGGTCACGTCGGTTTCGGTACAGGTAAGGCACAAGAGGTGCCAGAAGCGATCCGCAAGGCTATTGAAGCCGCTAAGAAAAACATGGTTCAAGTACCGATGGTCGGTACAACAATTCCACACGAAATCACAGGAGTATTCGGAGCAGGTCGCGTATTCATGAAACCAGCTTCTGAAGGTACTGGGGTTATCGCAGGTGGACCAGTTCGTGCAGTGCTCGAACTCGCAGGTGTAGGTGACATCCTTTCGAAATCGCTTGGATCGAACACACCAATCAACATCGTCCGCGCGACGGTACAAGGCTTGACAGAGCTCAAAAAAGCAGAGGAAGTTGCTAAACTACGCGGTAAAAGCGTAGAAGAACTTCTTAAATAAGGGAGGGAATTAGACATGGCGAAACTCGCAATCACCCTCACACGCAGCACTATTGGTCGTCCTGAGGATCAGCGTGTAACAGTACGTACACTCGGTCTTCGTAAAATGCATCAGACTGTCGTTGTCCCTGACAACGTAGCGATGCGTGGTATGATCAAAAAGGTGTCGCACCTTGTGACTGTAAACGAAATCAACGAATAATCCAGATTTTATTAAATAAGGAGGTGCCACTATGAAACTCCATGAATTGAAGCCAACTCCAGGTTCGCGTCACGAACGCAACCGTGTCGGTCGCGGGATGGCGACTGGTAACGGTAAAACTTCTGGCCGTGGACATAAAGGTCAAAAAGCTCGTTCGGGCGGTGGCGTTCGTCCAGGATTTGAAGGTGGACAAAACCCACTTTACCGTCGTCTTCCAAAACGCGGTTTCAACAACCCTACTCGTAAAGAGTATGCAGTTGTTTCCCTAGACACGCTTAACCGTTTCGAAGCAGGTACTGAAGTTACTCCAGAACTCTTAATCGAGACTGGTGTTGTCAGCTCTGCTAAAGACGGAATCAAAGTACTTGCTAACGGCAAGCTTGAAACAAAATTGACTGTAAAAGCCAACAAATTCTCGGGTGCAGCGAAAGAAGCGATCGAAGCAGCTGGCGGTTCAGTTGAGGTGATCTGATGTTTCAGACGATCTCCAATATGTGGCGCGTGAAAGATATTCGACAGCGTATTCTCTTCACACTCGCAATCATCATCATTTTCCGCATCGGGGCCCATATCCCGGTGCCGATGGTGAATACGGATGTGTTGCGTTTTGACTCAGGAGGTCTACTCGACTTCTTGAACTTGTTTGGAGGAAATGCTTTACAGAACTTCTCCCTGTTCGCTATGGGGATCATGCCGTACATTACGGCATCGATCGTTGTGCAGCTCTTACAAATGGACGTCGTTCCGAAGTTTGCTGAATGGGCAAAACAAGGCGAATCTGGACGTAAAAAGCTAGCGACGGTCACGCGCTATGGGACGATCATCTTAGGGTTTATTCAAGCGACTTCATTGTCGTTTGGATTTAACCGCCTCTATCCAGGTCTCGTCAATGAGACGTGGGGCACGGCAACCTATTTCGTGATCGCGATCGTACTGACTGCAGGTACGGCGTTCTTGATGTTCCTTGGTGAGATGACGACGGAGAAAGGGGTTGGAAATGGTATTTCCATCATTATCTTCGCAGGTATCGTCGCAGGGTTCCCAAGAATCTTTACGCAGATTTACGAAACGAAGCTCCAAAATGCTGGAGACGCGTTATTCATTAACATCGTTTATTTGGTTGTGTTATTGCTCGTTATTCTTGCAGTGACCATGGGGATCATTTATGTTCAACAGGCCGCTCGCAAAATTCCGATTCAATACGCGAAACGCACGGCAAACCGTACCCCTGTGGGCGGACAGTCGACGCACTTGCCAATCAAATTAAACGCTGCCGGTGTCATCCCGGTAATCTTCGCGATTTCCTTCATGGTGACACCACCAACTGTTGCAAGCTTCATTGCTTCTCCGGAAACGACGCAGAAGTTGCAGACTTACTTCGATACGACAGCTCCAATCGGAATGTCCATCTACGTAGCGCTCATCATCGCGTTCGCTTACTTCTATACATTCATTCAGGTTAACCCTGAACAGATGGCAGAAAACCTGCAGAAGCAAGGTGGCTATATTCCTGGGATTCGTCCTGGGGCGCAAACAGAACAGTACATCACGAAGTTGCTCTATCGTTTGACATTCTTCGGAGCGATTTTCCTATCGCTCGTCGCGATCATGCCGACACTTTTCATTAAGCTTGCCGGTCTCCCAACTTCGGTGCAAATCGGAGGGACGAGCTTGTTGATCGTCATCGGGGTAGCCCTCGAAACGATGAAACAAATCGAGAGTCAACTCGTAAAACGACACTACAAAGGCTTTATCCGTTAAAGCGGAAGGAAGGGTACACCCTTCCTTCCTGTCGTGTTTACGACGTGTTGTGAAAATCAAAACTGGAGGCTAACTGAGATGAATCTAGTACTCATGGGCTTACCGGGTGCAGGGAAAGGGACTCAAGCGGCTAAAATCGTTGAAGAGTACCAAATCCCACACATTTCGACAGGCGACATGTTTCGTGCGGCAATCAAAGGCGGAACGCCACTCGGCAAAGAAGCAAAATCGTTCATGGATAAAGGCGAACTCGTACCGGATGAGGTAACAATCGGAATCGTACGTGAGCGTTTAAGTCAAGATGATACGAAAAATGGCTTCCTACTCGATGGATTCCCGCGTACTGTTGCTCAAGCAGAGGCACTCGAAAGTTTGCTTAAAGATTTGGGAAAACAGATTGACCATGTCGTGAATATCGATGTGGATGCGGAAATTCTCGTCCCGCGTTTGACAGGTCGTTGGATCTGCCCGACGTGTGGTGCGACATATCATGTGATCTTCAACCCACCTAAAGTGGAAGGCATCTGTGATGTGGATGGGTCGACTCTCATGCAACGTGAAGACGATAAAGAGGAAACGGTCCGCCGTCGCCTTGACGTCAACATTGAGCAATCGAAACCACTCATTGACTTTTACGCTGAAAAAGGGTATCTTCGTACATTGGATGGAGATCGTCCAATCGATGTTGTATACGCCGATGTCAAAGCGTTACTCGGTGGTACTGAATGATCATCACGAAGACGCCTCGTGAAATAGCGATTATGCGTGAGGCTGGGCAAATTGTTGCTCGAACACACCAGATGCTCAAAGAGCACATCAAACCAGGTATTACGACGCTTGAACTCGACCGGATCGCGGAAGAATATATTCGCAGCCAAGGTGCGACACCGTCGTTCAAAGGCTATAACGGGTTTACCGGTAGCGTTTGTGCTTCAGTGAACGAAGAGCTTGTTCATGGAATTCCGGGAAAACGGGTATTGAACGATGGGGATATTATCTCGATTGACATTGGTGCCTACTATAACGGATACCATGGAGATTCTGCTTGGACGTATCCAGTGGGAACAATCTCAGCAGAGACACAGCAGTTACTTGACGTAACTGAAGAAAGTCTGTATAAAGGATTGGAGCACGCCAAGGCTGGACAGCGATTGACAGACATTTCGCATGCAATTCAAGCGTATGTGGAATCTCATAATTTCTCTGTCGTCCGCGAATACGTCGGTCATGGTGTTGGACAAAATTTGCATGAAGAACCGCAAATTCCACACTATGGCCCACCGGGTAAAGGGCCGCGCCTGAAGACTGGAATGACGTTAGCCATTGAACCAATGGTGAACGCTGGTCAACGCTATGTTCGGACACTGGCTGACAACTGGACAGTTGTGACAGTGGACGGTAGCATGTGCGCCCACTTTGAGCACACCATCGCCATCACAGACGATGGATACGAGATTCTCACGAAACTCGATTCCGGTGAATGAGGCTCTATTGCTTCGTGCTGATCCGTTATGGATCCTTCTCTCACAGTACAATGCGATAGATCGTCTGTGCTCCTAAATATCTTCATATGGAAAGGGGAATAAATGATGGCGAAACAAGATGTCATTGAAGTGGAAGGCACTGTTGTCGAACCACTTCCAAACGCAATGTTTAAAGTGGAGTTAGAAAACGGCCACACGGTGCTCGCGCACGTCTCAGGGAAAATTCGGATGCACTACATTCGAATCCTTCCAGGTGACCGCGTAACTGTCGAGTTGTCTCCGTACGACTTGACTCGCGGGCGGATTACGTACCGTTACAAGTAACTCCGATTTTTCCAGGAGGAGGGTATAATCATGAAAGTAAGACCGTCGGTAAAACCGATCTGCGAAAAATGTAAAGTTATTCGTCGTAAGGGTAAAGTAATGGTAATTTGCGAAAACCCGAAACACAAACAAAAACAAGGCTAATTTAAGAGGAGGTGCACACATGGCACGTATTGCTGGTGTAGATATTCCACGCGAAAAACGTATCGTAATTTCGCTCACATACATCTATGGTATTGGTAAAACAAAAGCACAAGAAATTTTGAAGGCTGCAAACGTATCTGAAGATTCACGCACACGTGATTTGACAGAAGATGAAATCAACCGCATCCGTGAAGCAATTGACGGAATCAAAGTTGAAGGTGACCTTCGCCGTGAAGTTTCACTCAACATTAAACGTTTGATCGAGATCGGCGCATATCGCGGTGTCCGTCACCGTCGTAGTCTCCCTGTTCGCGGACAAAACACGAAGAACAACTCGCGTACTCGTAAAGGCCCACGCCGTACAGTAGCGAACAAGAAGAAGTAAAGGAGGGAATTGAACAATGGCGAAACGTAAGCAAAATGTACGTTCAAAACGTAAAGTTAAAAAACATGTTGAAGCCGGTGTGGTACACATCCGTTCTACATTCAACAACACAATTATCACAATCACTGACACGCAAGGTAACGCGATCTCATGGGCTACTTCTGGTAACCTTGGATTTAAAGGATCACGTAAATCGACTCCGTTCGCAGCTCAATTGGCTGCTGAAACTGCAGCAAAAGTTGCAATGGACAACGGTATGCGTACAGTAGAAGTTAACGTTAAAGGTCCTGGTGCTGGACGTGAAGCGGCTATCCGTGCCCTCCAAGCTACTGGCCTTGAAGTAACTGCAATCCGTGACGTAACACCAGTTCCGCACAACGGTTGCCGCCCTCCAAAACGTCGCCGCGTATAATCGCTTGTGCGTGTGAAGGGCTCACCTAGCACAAACAGCATATACAATGCAGTTCAGGCTGCATGGCAGGATACACTCAAGGAGGGGTTCAGATGATCGAGATTGAAAAACCAAAGATCGAAACGGTCGAAATCAGCGAGGATGCTACGTTTGGTAAATTCGTGGTGGAACCGCTTGAACGTGGATATGGCACGACTCTCGGCAACTCACTACGTCGAATTCTTTTGTCATCGCTCCCTGGTGCAGCGGTAACAGCGGTTCAAATCGATGGCGTACTTCATGAGTTCTCTACGATTGACGGAGTCGTCGAAGACGTCACGCAAATCGTACTTAACCTCAAGAAGTTGGCTCTCAAAGTGTACTCGGACGAAGAGAAAACGCTTGAGATTAACGTTTCAAGTGCCGGTGCTGTCACTGCGGCAGACATTACCCATGATAGCGACGTTGAAATCTTGAATCCTGAGCTCCACATCGCGACTCTCGCTGACAACGCGACGCTTCGCATGCGTTTGACTGCTCGCCGTGGTCGTGGTTACGTCCAGGCAGAAGATAACAAACGTGATGATATGCCGATTGGCGTTATTCCAATCGATTCGATCTACACACCAATTCAACGTGTAAACTACGAAGTAGATAAAACACGTGTCGGTCAAGATGCTAGCTTCGATAAGCTTCTATTAGACGTGTGGACAGATGGTTCAATCCGTCCGGAAGAAGCGGTATCGCTCGGAGCGAAAATTTTGACAGAACACTTGAACATCTTTGTTGGTTTGACTGACGAAGCTCTCAATGCAGAAATTATGGTCGAGAAAGAAGAAGACCAAAAAGAAAAAGTACTCGAAATGACGATTGAAGAACTCGACCTCTCAGTTCGTTCGTACAACTGCTTGAAGCGCGCTGGTATCAACACTGTTCAAGAACTCGCAAACAAATCAGAGGAAGAGATGATGAAAGTCCGTAACCTCGGACGTAAATCACTCGAAGAAGTTCAACTTAAGTTGGACGAGCTCGGTTTGGGCTTGCGTAAAGAAGATTAAGTTCAACCGAAGGAGGGAAATGTAATGGCTTATTCGAAACTCGGCCGTACAAGCTCGCAACGTAAGGCTCTTTTACGTGATCTTGCAACAGACCTTATTATCAACGAGCGCATTCAAACAACTGAACAAAAAGCGAAAGAACTTCGCCCAGTCGTTGAAAAATTGATCACTCTTGGGAAACGTGGCGATCTTCATGCCCGTCGTCAAGTAGCTTCATTCGTTCGCAAAGAGAACGCTGGAGAAAAAGACGCAATCCAAAAATTGTTCGAAGACGTGGCACCACGCTACGCTGAACGTCAAGGTGGATACACACGCATCATGAAAGTCGGCCCACGCCGCGGTGACGGTGCGGAAGTCGTAATCATTGAACTCGTCTAATTCATTAGGCAGTCAACAGGGCATGCGGTGACGTATTGCCCTGTTTCCACATCGGAAAGGAGTCGGCAGATGGAATCTCAAATTATGGTACGCGATATCGTGTTTCGTTACCCGGGACAGACCGAGCCAGCCCTCAATGGGTTGTCACTCGACGTATACAAAGGGGAATGGCTCGCAATCGTTGGCCATAACGGTTCTGGCAAGTCGACGTTGACGAAGTTGTGGAATGGGCTTTTGCTTCCTCAAGAAGGAGAAGTCCGGGTTGAAGCACTCGATCCAACGGACGCCACAGACGTGTGGGACGTTCGGAAACGGATCGGTGTCGTCTTCCAAAATCCCGACAACCAGTTTGTCGGGGCGACCGTGCGCGATGATGTGGCATTCTCTCTCGAAAACATGGGACTTCCACGTCAAGAAATGGTTCGTCGAATTGATGACAGTCTAGCGCGCGTTGGATTATCGGAACTAGCGGACCGTGAACCGCATCAGTTATCCGGTGGACAAAAGCAGCGTGTTGCGATTGCTTCGGCTCTCGCAATGCGCCCGCATGTCCTCGTGCTCGATGAAGCTACCTCGATGCTTGACCCGATTGGGCGTAAAGAGGTGATTGAAACGGTGCAACAGCTCGTCTCAGAAGGGATGACCGTTGTCGCCATTACCCACGAGCTCGACGAAGTGTTGTTTGCCGACCGTATCATTGCATTGTCGAAAGGGAAGATTGCAATGACCGGCACACCTGAAGACGTGTTTCAAAATCCGGAGACGTTACGAGCCATTCAGCTCGACGTGCCGTTTATTGTCCGGATGCAACTCGAACTGAAGGAACGAGGCATACCACTTGATCGTCTGATGCTACAACATTCGGAGTTGGTGAACCATCTATGCCGATTAGCATTGAAGAAGTGACTTACCAATATCAATTGAATACTCCGTTTGAACGAACCGCGCTACGCGATGTGAATGTGATGATTCCGTCGGGGGCGCTTGTTGCGTTTCTTGGCCATACGGGCTCTGGGAAATCAACGCTCGTTCAACACATGAACGGCCTGTTGCGACCGACAAAAGGGCGTGTCGTCGTCGATGACATCGAAGTCCGTGCGATTACGAAGCGTCGCGATAAAAAACAAAGCTTACTCCCGCTTCGGCGCCGCGTTGGGCTCGTCTTTCAATATCCGGAACATCAATTATTTGAAGAGACGGTCGAACGCGACGTCATGTTTGGTCCCCGTAATTTCGGGGCGTCTGAAGACGAAGCGAAAGAACGGGCCCACGTCGCCTTGCGCCTTGTCGGGCTCGATGAAGCGCTGTGGAGCCGTTCGCCGTTCGACCTCTCAGGCGGACAGATGCGCCGTGTCGCCATCGCCGGAGTACTCGCCAGCCGTCCCGACGTTCTCGTCGTGATGAACCGACGGCAGGGCTCGATCCGCTCGGACGTCGCGAGATGCTGGCGTTATTCAAACGATTAAAACAAGAACTCGATTTGACACTCATCCTCGTCTCGCACGATATGGATGACGTGTTGGCCTATGCGGAACGTGTCGTTGTCATGGAACGCGGACAGGTCGCCTTTGACGGAGATCCCTTCGACTTATTCAAAGACGAGGCACTCGTCGAGTCGCTTCAGCTCGAGATTCCACACGTGCTCCGTTTCGCCAATGAACTCGCTCCTGTGTTCGGGGTCGCCACCCCGTCGCTCCGAACGGAGAACGAATTGGCGGATTGGATCGCGCTCGAGTTAGGAAGGGGGAGAACGACTTGATTATCGGACAGTACATTCCCGGACACTCGTGGCTCCACACACTCGACGCGCGAGCCAAGACGTTGTTTATCCTTGCGTTCATTCCCATCGTTTTTTTGGCGGATAACTTTTGGACGAACGTATTTTTGCTCGGTTTCACGTTGTTCGCCGTGCGATTGTCTCAACTGTCGTGGCGGTATTTATGGAACGGGCTGAAGATGATTCTATTCCTCATCCTATTTACGCTGGTGTTGCAATTGTTCTTCAATCGCGAGGGAACCGAGTTGATTTCATTCGGACCGTTCGCGATTTATTCGGAAGGTGTCCGCATGGGCTTAATTGTCTCGCTCCGTTTCTTCTATCTCGTCATGCTGACGACGCTCGTGACGCTGACGACGACGCCGATGGAATTGACCGATTCGATTGAGGCCGGGCTCCGTCCGTTAGAGCGGTTCCGGGTACCAGCCCATGAGATCGCCCTCATGTTGTCCATCTCGCTCCGGTTCTTGCCGACGTTGGCCGACGAGACGGATCGCATTATGAAAGCCCAACAGGCGCGAGGGGTCGATTTGAAGAGCGGTCCGATCATGGATCGTCTCAAAGCAGTCGTACCGCTTATGATCCCCTTATTCGTATCTGCGTTTAAACGCGCTGAGGACCTCGCTACGGCGATGGAGGCTCGAGGGTACCGTGGGGGTGAAGGACGGACACGATTGCGTGAGATGACGTGGCATCGTCGTGATACGGCGTTACTCCTCATCTTTGTCATCGTGACACTCATTCTAATCGGATTGCGAGGGATTGGATGAAGCGAATCAAACTGACGGTAGCGTATGACGGGACGAACTATGCGGGCTATCAAGTACAACCGAATGGAAACACGATTCAAGCCGAAGTGGAAGCCGTCTTGGCGCGGATGCATAGCCGAGCCGTGAAAGTCGTGGCCTCGGGTCGTACGGATGCTCGGGTCCACGCGAGAGGGCAAGTCTTGCATTTCGATACGCATCTCTCGATGCCGGCCGATCGGTTCGTCAAAGCGTTGAATGCGATGTTACCGGACGATATTCTCGTCCAAGCGGCCGAAGAAGTCGATGCTTCGTTTCACGCACGGTACGGGGCGAAACGGAAAGAGTATCGCTATTTCTTCCGAGGCGACGCCGATCCGTTCCGACGCCACCATGCCGTGACGGTCACGTATACGCTCGATCATGAGCGGATGCGCCAGGCGCTTTGTCTATTGGTCGGGACCCACGACTTCACGTCCTTCTCGGTGACGAAGGCGGAAGTGGAGGACCGCGTTCGAACAATTTATGAAGCGGAGCTCGTTGAAGCAGGCGATGAGATGTACTTCCGATTCGTCGGCTCCGGTTTTCTCTATAACCAAGTCCGGATTATGGTAGGCACCTTGCTCGAGGTCGGACGAGGGAAATATGAGCCGGCCGATGTGAGTCGAATGCTTGCTTCTAAAGACCGGCGTAGTGCTGGGATTACAGCCCCACCACACGGTCTATATTTGTGGAATGTGAATTATGAAAAAGTAGATTGACATTCCCCCTACAAAATCGTATTATATTCATTGGCATTTCATTTTCACATTGAGAGATGAACCACAATCTTAGCCCCGTAAACTAGGATTATGATAAAGCATCAACCAGGCACTAAAAAAATTAAGTGAACAGACATTTTAGGAGGTATTCCACATGCGCACGACATTCATGGCAAAAGCATCTGAAGTAGAACGCAAATGGCTCCTTATCGACGCAGAAGGCAAAACACTTGGTCGTTTGACTAGTGAAGTAGCATCACTTCTTCGCGGTAAGCACAAGCCGACTTTCACACCACACGTTGATTGCGGAGACCACGTCATCATCATCAACGCTGAGAAAATCCACTTGACTGGTAACAAATTGAACGACAAGATTTACTACCGTCATTCAGGTCATCCAGGCGGTTTGAAATCACAAACTGCAAAAGAGCTTCTCGCAAAACGTCCAGAGCGTATGCTTGAACTCGCAATCAAAGGGATGCTTCCAAAAGGATCACTTGGTCGTCAATCATTCAACAAACTCCACGTTTACGCTGGAGCTGAGCACAACCACGCAGCACAAAAACCAGAAGTTTACGAACTTCGCGGTTAATCGGGACACAGGGAGGAACTAAACGATGGCAGATGTACGTTACTACGGAACAGGCCGCCGCAAACACTCGGTGGCTCGCGTTCACCTCGTTGCAGGTGACGGTAAAGTTGTTGTAAATGGCCGTGATATTTCAGAATACTTCGGTCATGAGACTTTGATCATGATGGCAAAATCACCACTCGTATTGACTGAAACAGAAGGTAAATACGATGTAATCGTTAACGTTAACGGTGGTGGATACACTGGACAAGCTGGAGCGATTCGTCACGGCGTATCACGTGCGCTTCTTCAAGCGGACCCAGAATTCCGTCCAAGCCTCAAAGAAAAAGGCTTCTTGACTCGTGACGCTCGCATGAAAGAACGTAAAAAATACGGTCTTAAAGCTGCACGTCGCGCACCACAATTCTCGAAGCGTTAATCTTCGAACAATTTGGTTCAAACTCTCTGTCCATTGGGGCGGAGAGTTTTTTTTATTACTCCCCAAATTGTTGTATTCCATTCCCTCAAGAAAACGCTTTTTTTGATATACTGTTATCGAGACAGAAATTAGGGGGAAACCACATGCTTACAGTAGAACAAGTTCGTGAAGAATTAGCGGGGTTGATTGATCCAACGATCAACCGCACGCTTGGAGATACAGCTGGCGTGAAGGATATTCGCATTAAAGAAGATTATGTCAGTGTGAAGGTCGCGCTCGGTCAGACCGGGAGTGGGGAACAACTTCAACTTCAACAAGAAATCGTCACGCTATTGAAAGGGAAAGGCTTCAAGACGGTCGGCCTCCGTTTCGAGGCGCTCAATGACGATAGCCTGAAAGAAGCGACCAAGCCGGCAATCCTTCGTGAGAACGCAGGTACAACGTTCATCGCCATCGCATCAGGGAAAGGCGGTGTAGGGAAATCGACAGTGTCAGTCAACTTAGCCGTCGCGCTCGCACGGGCCGGGAAGAAAGTCGGATTGATTGATGCCGACATTTATGGCTTTAGTGTGCCGGATATGCTCGGCATTGAAGAACGACCAGTCGTGCGTGGCGAGAAAATCATCCCGGTCGAGCGGTTCGGTGTAAAAGTGATCTCGATGGGCTTCTTCGTCGAAGATAACGCGCCGGTCATTTGGCGTGGACCGATGCTCGGGAAGATGCTCAATAACTTCTTCAATGACGTCGAGTGGGGCGACTTAGACTACTTGCTGCTCGATTTGCCGCCAGGAACAGGTGATGTCGCGCTCGATATCCATTCGATGCTCCCGGCATGCCAAGAGTTGATTGTCACGACGCCGCATGCGACGGCTGCGTTCGTTGCAGCACGAGCTGGAGCAATGGCGATTAAGACGAACCATAAAGTGCTTGGTATCATCGAGAACATGGCATACTTTGAAAGTAAAGTGACTGGAGAGAAAGAGTACGTCTTCGGTTACGGCGGAGGCGAAAAGTTGTCTGAGGCATTGAAGAGCAAGTTGCTCGCGCAAATTCCACTCGGTCAGCCTTACGAAAACGAAGAAGACTTCGCCCCATCGGTTTACCGAGACGGGCATCCGTTTGAGAAAACATACGATGGATTGGCACAAGCGGTCATTCAACAGATAGAAGGGTAATGGTTCACAAATGAAGGTACAAGGATTTTTAAGGTTGTTTTGGACGACACTCGTCTTCGGGACGTTGTTTGGGTTTGTGATGAACTTACTAGCCAATCCAGGTTATTTAGTGAGTCAGTCATGGGAAGCAATCGTCACGGCGCTTAGCTACTCGAGCACGTGGACGGGAATTAGCATGATGGGATTCTTTGCTTATTTGATTGTCCACCGGGTTGGATTGGACTTGTTCCGAGGACCAAAGTTATGGAATCGTGTGCAAGTGCTATTGATCGCTTTTGCGTTATTTGATGCGGTATATCTTCGCATGCTCGCGTTCGGCAACAATCATATGTGGCGCTATATCGGTGAAATGGTCGTGTTGGTGATGGTGTCTTGGATGATCGCGACGAGTAAGGCGAAACAGACGAATGCGAGTGCGTTCATTCCGACGCTCTTCTTGATGATCGTCATCACATTGATTGAATGGATTCCAGCCCTTCAGGCGACGGATGAAATCGCGCTCTTGTGGCCGGCGTTAGCGACGCTCGTATTTGCCAACGCGTATCAAGTCTTGATGCTGCATCGCTTCCAAGTGCCTGCTCAAGCAGAGAGCGTTAAACCGTCGACAGCGGGCAAGACCAAAACGAAGAAACGTGTGTCATCAAAATCATCATAACAGCGTACTCGTACAAGCCCAGACATTCGTCTGGGCTTGTTTGTTTGAAACGTTCTTTCGTTCAGTAACAGAGCGTAAAACAAAAAATAAAGTTTTTTTAGAAAAACGGTTGACGAAAATGGGGGGCGCTGATATATTAATAAACGTCGCTGCTGTTCACACACGAACAACAGAAAGCGAATGAAAAAAATAATAAAAAGCGGTTGACTTTAAAAAGTCAAATCGCTATTATTAAAAAGTCGCTAACACGACAACATTTGGTCTTTGAAAACTGAACGATGAGGCAAAAAATGATTTACCATTTTGAATGAAGCGCAAGCTTCGTCATTTTTTAAAGAGCTATATCAAATTCTTTGGAGAGTTTGATCCTGGCTCAGGACGAACGCTGGCGGCGTGCCTAATACATGCAAGTCGAGCGCAGGAAACCGGCGGAACCCTTCGGGGGGAAGTCGACGGAATGAGCGGCGGACGGGTGAGTAACACGTAAAGAACCTGCCCTCAGGTCTGGGATAACCACGAGAAATCGGGGCTAATACCG
>NZ_QSGS01000012.1 GCF_003467445.1 Exiguobacterium sp. AM39-5BH | reverse complement strand
TCCGCTCCCTCGGGTTCGGCGGTTCGATCCGCCCCCCCCACCACTTAGGGGCATAGTTTAGCGGTAGAACTACGGTCTCCAAAACCGTCAGCGCGGGTTCGATTCCTGCTGCCCCTGCTTCTTAATTTAATTACGGCGATTGTGGCGAAGTGGTTAACGCACCGGATTGTGATTCCGGCATTCGAGGGTTCAATTCCCTTCAGTCGCCCCATTTTATTGGGCTGTAGCCAAGTGGTAAGGCATCGGATTTTGATTCCGACATGCGAAGGTTCGATCCCTTCCAGCCCAGCCAACTATGCGGAAGTAGTTCAGTGGTAGAATACGACCTTGCCAAGGTCGGGGTCGCGGGTTCGAATCCCGTCTTCCGCTCCATTCAATTTGGCGCCATAGCCAAGTGGTAAGCAGAGGACTGCAACTCCTCTATCGTCGGTTCGATTCCGACTGGCGCCTCCAACATAATATGCCGGTGTGGCGGAATTGGTAGACGCGCACGACTCAAAATCGTGTTCCTCTGGAGTGTCGGTTCGACTCCGACCACCGGTATCCGTAGATCCTAGCTGAGGCTAGGGTCTTTTTTGTGTTTAATTAAAGGTTCCGAAATATTTAAGAGGCATAATTGATTGGAGAATATAGAGAAAAGAAACAAAAAATTGATTTGATAACTCATTTTGAATGAACGTTTTTCCATCTGTGATGTGATATAATTACCTGGTGATAATAATTTGTGATGAATAAATTACAGTGACGGTCACGTGGCTCGTCAATCTCATATTATATTTGGTTTCATATTTCATTTTTGTTGTCGTCATCGCTGTCTGCAATTGAGGAGGAAGTTGTACATGAGTAAAGAAAAAATCGCCCAGCTCCGAAAGCACGTCTCGCCGTTTGAAAAGGCCGACGTGAAGAAGAGCGTCCGGCAAATGATTAATACGATTTTGCCGTTTCTTGCCACCTGGATTCTTGCCTATCAGGCGCTCCAAATCTCGGTCTTCTTGACGATTCCGCTCGCCATCGTCGCGGCTGGTTTCGTCGTCCGGATGTTCATCATTTTCCACGACTGTACGCACGGTTCGTTTTTCAAGAATAAGAAAGCGAACGCAATTGTCGGGACGATTATGGGGATTCTTACGTTGTTCCCATATGAGAAATGGAAACGAGAGCATTCGATTCACCATGCCTCGAGTGGGAACTTGGATAAGCGTGGTGTCGGTGACATTTGGGTCATGACGATTGAAGAATATGTCGAGGCATCGAGATTGACTCGATTGCAATATCGTCTATACCGTAACCCGCTCGTCATGTTCGGTCTAGGTCCGTTGTTCTTGATTCTTATCACGAGCCGTTTCAATCGGAAAGACGCACGTAAAAAAGAACGGAACAACACGTATCTCATCAACCTGTCGCTCGTCTTACTCTATGCGTTCGTTATCGCGCTCGTCGGTTGGAAAGCATTCTTGATCGTTCAAGGTACAACGATGTTCACAGCCGGTGTCCTTGGAATCTGGTTGTTTTACGTACAGCATACGTTCGAAGATTCGTATTTCGAAGACGAGAGCGAATGGGACTATGTGAAAGCTGCCATCGAGGGAAGCTCATATTACGAGTTGCCGAAAGTGTTGCAGTGGGTAACAGGGAATATCGGTTTCCACCATGTCCATCACTTGAGCCCGCGTGTACCGAACTACAACCTCGAACAAGCCCATACATCGACTCCACCGTTACAAAAGGCGACGACAATCGGACTAATTTCTAGTTTAAAGTCGTTGCGTTATAAACTGTATGACGCCAAGAACAAGACGTTCGTCACTTTCCGCGATATTAAACGTTTGCTTCGGGAACCAAAGACATCGTCAATGTAATAGATATTCCTGCCGACACAGTCGGTAGGATATTTTTATATAGTTACGTTTATTTTATATTAAGATATGGTTTGAAGAAGAGGAACAAGGGAATTATATGTATTCACACACCACAAATATGGATTTCATAAGCCATCAAAGAATTTTTTTTAAAAGTATTGACTTCCTAAAGGTATAGATGTATATTGATTGTAGTCGCTGTTACAGACGACTTATTTGAACCATGCGGGTGTAGTTTAATGGTAAAACCTCAGCCTTCCAAGCTGATGACGAGAGTTCGATTCTCTTCACCCGCTTCATCATCTCTCTGCCGACTGGCGGAGAGATTTTTTGTATGCGAAAATAGGCATGAAAGAGGTGATTCGATGAACGGGATGAGCCCGGAAACACTTAAACAGAAGATTGTGGCGTATGCGACGACGATTGGGATTGACGAATTGAAAGTAACGACGGCCGATCCGTTCATCGTCATGAAGCAACGTCTCGTGAAACAACAAGAGAAGGGGTTCGCTTCCGGGTTCGAAGAGCCTGACTTGGACAAACGGACGACACCGACGCTGCTACTTGAAGAGGCGCAGTCGATTATTGCAATCGCCATCTTATATCCGAGCAAATTGAAGGATGCGCCGCGTAGTGTGGCCGATGAGCGCCGCGGTTTATTCGCCCGGGCATCATGGGGGCTCGATTATCATCGCGCCGTCGGCTCGAGACTCGAACAGCTGCAAGCGTATATTGAACAGCTCGTCCCGGGTGTCCGGACCCGCTCGATGGTCGATACGGGAGAACTGGTCGACCGGGCGGTGGCCGAACGGGCCGGAATCGGCTTCAGCGGCAAGAACTGTTCCATCATTTCGCCAGAGAAGGGATCGTACCTCTATCTAGGCGAGATGATTCTAGACATATACTTACCACCGGACGAGATGGTCGAGGACGGATGTGGGGAATGTACGAAATGCATGACGGCATGTCCGACGACGGCGCTCATCGAACCGGGTGTGCTCGATGCGAAACGTTGCATCGCCTATTTGACGCAAATGAAGACACTCATGCCACGTGAGTTCCGTTCGAAGCTCGGCGGACGGCTATACGGCTGTGACACGTGCCAACAAGTCTGTCCATATAATCGGAAGAAGGACTGGCGTCATCATGAGGAACTGCTTCCGGAAGCGGAAATCGTCAAACCGTTGCTCGTCCCGCTCTTGAATATGAGCAATCGCGAGTTCAAAGCGAAATTCGGTCATCTGTCTGGCGCATGGCGCGGGAAAAAACCGATTCAGCGAAATGCGATTCTCGCTTTGGCCCATTACCGGGAACCGTCAGCCGTGCCGGTGCTCGAAGACTTCATTCGACAAGACGAGCGAGAAGACATGCGGGCGACGGCCGTCTGGGCGATCGGGGCGATTCTCGGAACCGAAGCCGAGACGATTTATCAACAGATCGAGTCGACGGAGACGTCGGAGCTCGTACATGAAGAGATTCGATTATTCCGAGAGGAGTGGGACCGTGAAGACCGTGTCATCTAAATGGGGAACGTTAGCCTATGAATTGAACGCGAATGGAAAGCTATGTGCGTTAGACTTTGCGGAGACAAAAGCAAATGATGGTTCGGCACCGGCTTGGCTGACCGACCTGATTCAACGTGTCGAACAAGACGGGCTTCAACCGTCTGATCGCGAGTGGATCGAGATGAACGGGACCGTCTTTCAGCAAGAAGTATGGGATGCGCTCTTAACGATCCCGTTTGGGGAGACGCGGACGTACAAACAAATCGCCGAACAGATCGGACGACCGAAAGCGGTTCGTGCGGTCGGTCAGGCACTGAACCGGAATCCGTTACCTGTCATTTTCCCATGCCATCGGGTCGTCGGCAGCGGAGGACAGTTGACCGGTTTCGCAGGTGGTATTCATCAAAAACAACGATTACTTTATCTCGAACAAGTGAAGTGAGGAGTAGATTATGGCAATCCATGTAGTCATGTTTCAACCAGAAATCCCGGCGAATACAGGTAACGTCTCGCGCACATGTGCCGCGACCAATTCCGTACTTCATTTGATTCGTCCGTTAGGTTTTTCAACAGACGATAAAATGCTCAAACGGGCCGGGCTTGATTATTGGCAGTTCGTCGACGTGCGGTATCACGATTCGCTTGATGAACTATGGGCCAAACACCCGGATGGAGAGTTCTTCTACATTACCAAGTATGGGGAACAGTACCCGAGTGACCTCGACGTATCTGAGGTCGACAAGGACTATTTCTTCGTCTTCGGACGCGAGACGAAAGGGTTGCCGATGGAAGTGATTGAGAATAACCTCGACCGCTGCATCCGTTTGCCGCAATCGAACCTCGTGCGGTCGCTCAACGTCTCGAACACGGCAGCGATCATCGTCTACGAGGCGCTCCGCCAACAAGGATATGCAGGACTGAAATAAAAAAGAGCCGGATTCTGAGAATCTCGGCTCTTATTGATTACCTTCAGGTTTTCTGTTGTATCCAGCTGTAAAAATAGCTGCGAGGAAGACGACGCTAATTCCGACCATTAGTAACAAACCCATCTGAAAATCCCCCTTTTGTTCTCCGTGACTATGAATATTATAATATACTTGATAATAGATTTGCACTGAATATGAGAAATTCTTGTGAAATTGGAGCCGATATGAAAACAAACGTATACTTGTTAAGCTATGCCCCGTTAATCGGGATTGTTTTATTTTCGATGTCGCTCGCCATCGCTACAAGCGAGTATGTGATTCAATGGCTGACCCGTGTCGGCGTGTACAGCGAAATCATCGCCCTGTTGTCCGTCCAGGAATCAAAAGTGCTCGTGCTCGTCGTATTTTTTACCATCTATTTCATGCTGTTTAGCGCATTTAAACTCGTCGCGGATACGTTCAACCAACTTGGTTTTGCTTTCTTCGCCCGCGAAACAAACGGTAGTTCATTGCATCGATTGAAGCCCGGGGCAACAATTTTTTTGATTGGGTCAGGATTCAGCTTTTTGTTCTTGAACTCGTTCCTCGCGGTCATCGCAGTGCTAGTCAGTACGTTCGTTTTATATTTATTCTATTATATCTGGCAAGTGAGCCAGTTGATGTCGACATTTCGGGCAATCGGTCTGCTGTTGATTCAAGCGATGATGTGGGCCATCCTGTTGAGCGGATTGGCGTGGGCGATGCTTCGCTTGTTTAACTCGGTCGGGGATGTCATCCTATGACGGTGCACACGACGATTCACCTTATGCCGACCGAAGAAGTCGTTCAAGCGTGGATGGCATCACTGATGCCACCGATGGACTTATTCATGGCAGACACGAGACTCGCGACGAGACTTGGCACGGATGCGAACGTCTTGATCATCCCGCGAGAGAAATTCGACGCGCATCCGTCTTATCGTGACGTCCGGATGACCAACGCCTATACATAATTGTGACGGTAGGTGACGAGTCATATCTCATCTTACATCAATCGGTCTTTCAAATGATGCCAGACGAGATTCGTCGTCAACTGACGTTCGAGTACGCCGAAGTTTGGGAGGAGTGGACGGCGAGTTGCATCCCCGCTACTTGCCCTGACCATGTGCGACGCCTTGCCAACACCTTCCCGCTCACGTCAGGCAGCAATTGCCTCGCGGCCACGCTGTTCGCGGTGACCGGTGCCGAATGGATGGCCACGCAATGGGTCCATCCCGGCACGTTCCTCCAGACGCTCGGTCAGGCCGGCTACATTAGAATCGAGTCGGAAACGACAGAACGAGAGGACGTGCTCACGTTCATCGATGAGGCAGGGCGGGTCCAACACGCGACGTACTGCATCGGCGCCGGGCTCTTCTTCAACAAGAACGGACAGACGCTGTTCAATCCGTGGAAACTGATTCAACAACATGAACTGTTTGAGGCATGGGGAGACTACACGTGCCAGACGTATCGCCGACCATAAAAAGCCAGGGACAACGACGTCCCTGGCTTTTAGCGATGTGCCTCGGTCCAGACGATGGCAGGATAGGCCCGGTTGGCGAGCTCCGGGAACGGCCTTGGCGTGTCGGCACCGAGCCAGATGGCCGTGATCGTCTCATCGGTCAAGCCGACGTACCACATGTCTTTATGTGAGTTTGTCGTACCGGTTTTCCCGCCGATGTAAGACGCTTTGATTTGGTTGGCGTAACGTCCTGTCCCGTATGTGGTGACGGCGGACAGCGCCTCTCGCATCGTCGCGACGGTCGCTTTCGACCAGACGGTTTGCTTCGTCATGCTTGGCGTGATCGTAGCTGCGCCCGACTCGAACCGAATCTGTTTAATCGTCTGACCGGACACGTAGACGCCTTGATTGAGAAACGGGGTATAGGCGGCGGCAAGCTCTTTGGGCGACACACCTTGCGTCAAACCGCCGAGCGCGCTGGCCAAGCTGTTATCCGTTTTGGAGTCCCATTGGCTGAACATCATGTCCGCCGTCGCATACGCTGCCTCTTGATCGATGGCGGTGAAAGCGGCAAGCGCCGGCGTATTGTAGGAATACGCGACCGTGTCGCGGAACGATACATCACCGAGGACACGGTTTCCGCTGTTCGTCGGGCAATACGTCCCGTAACAGACCGGCCGACCGTCGAGGATCGTATCGAGTTTTGCTCCGGTCTCTTCGATATAAGGTGCGAACACGAGGACAGGTTTGATGGCCGACCCAGGTTGGCGGAACGCTTGCGTGGCTCGATTGAATTCACCCGATTGGATCATGTCCGAGTCGACGAGAGCAATGATGCGTCCGTTTGGCGTCAACTCGGCGTAGCCGCCGTTCAAACCGTTCGGCAGTTTCGTCATGACTTGTTTCGCCCGTTGTTGCCGGGCGACAGACAAATGCGTCTCGATGGTCGCTTGATTGGTCGCCAAGTAGTCTCTGGCAGCTTCTTCGTCGAGGTCGTAACGCGAGCGGACGAGTCGGATCGCCTCTTTTATGACCGTATCCATATAATCGGGATATCGGACGACGTGCTGACGATACGTCGCCGTCAGTTTCACCCCGTGATGCGTGTCATATGCTTGTCTCGATATGACACCGGCATCGCGGAGCTGGGTGAGGATTCGATCTTTGCGCGCATAGAATGATTCTGAAGGGTCGAGCGGGTCATATAATGACGGATTGTTCGGAACGGTCAATAGGAACGCGATTTGATTCCAGTTCAAATCTTCGAGCGGACGAGCGAAATACGTCTCGGCCGCCGCTTGGATGCCGTAAACGTTATGTCCGAAGAAGATGACATTGCTATAGGCTGTTATGATTTCTTTTTTACTATATTGTTTTTCAAGCGCCCGGGCGAGCAATAATTCCTTTACTTTGCGCTCGTACGTACGCTCGTGCGTCAAATAGACGTTTCGGGCGAGCTGTTGGGTGATCGTGCTCCCACCTTGACGCGATGATTCATTGGCGTTGTTGATGAAAGCCCGCGCAATTCCGCCGAGGTCGTATCCTGGATGGGCGTTGAACTTGCGATCTTCGATGGTCATGATGGCTTCGCGGAGGTGGGCAGGCAAGCGCGCGACAGAGACGTCATCGCGCCGACCGCTCAAATAAAGCCGTTCGCTCCCACCTTTGTACGTCAACGTGACCGCATGTTTCGACGCGAGCGGGGTGGCCTCGACCTTGTTTTCACCCCAAGTCAGAATCTGTTGCGCTTGTTCAATCTCTTCTTTCAACGCCCCACTAATTGTTCCGCCCACTGCTAATAAACCGACAAAAAATACTGTCCCAAGCCATGCTCGCATCGTCTCACCTCTCTCTCCATCCATTATATCGTCAATCTTTCATAAAAATTCAAAATGTAAACGTTATCATATAATAATTTGAGCAGGAATACATTAGGAAGTAGAGAAAAAGGGTAATAGATGATTATATTATGAATTTTAGGAGGCTGTACTATGAAGCAAGAAATGGTTGCCATGCTCCTCGCTGGAGGAGAAGGGAAACGACTCGGGCCTCTCACCCGGAAGACAGCGAAGCCTGCTGTCAACTTTGGAGGGAAATACCGGATCATCGATTTTCCATTATCGAACTGTACCAATTCGGGAGTGACGACGGTGGGTGTGTTAACGCAGTATGAACCACTTGAATTGAACCGTTACCTAGGCATCGGGTCAGCCTGGGACTTAGATCGCCGCAACGGAGGTTTGGCCATTTTACCGCCCTACCAAGCGCAGTCGGGGAAAAATTGGTACGAAGGTACGGCCAATGCGATTTATCGGAACTTGAGCTATATCGACGACTACGATCCAGAGTATGTGTTGATCCTATCGGGAGATCACATTTACAAAATGGATTATGAAAAGATGCTTGATTTCCATAAAGAAAAACAAGCCGATGTCACGATTTCGGTCATGGAAGTACCATGGGACGAGGCACCACGATTCGGGATTTTGAATACAAACGACGACCTACGAATCAATGAGTTCGATGAGAAACCAGAGAAGCCGAAGAGCAACTTGGCCTCGATGGGGATTTATATCTTTAACTGGAAAGTGCTTCGGGAGCACTTGATTCAAGACGCAGAAGACGAAACATCAAGCTTTGACTTCGGGAAAAACATCATTCCGAACACGCTTCTCGATGGCTTAGACGTGTTCGCCTATAAATTTAAAGGCTATTGGAAAGATGTCGGGACGATTCAATCGTTATGGGAAGCCAATATGGATTTGCTCGAGGAAGATCCTCCGTTCGATTTATACGATCCGAACTGGAAAATTTACTCAGTCAACCCGAACCAGACGCCTCAATTCATTGGTAAGGATGCATGTGTCGAACAGTCGGTCATTAATGAAGGCTGCCAAATCGAGGGTGAGGTTCAACACTCGGTATTGTTCTATGACGTACGTGTCGGCGAGGGATCGCTCGTCAAAGATTCGGTCATTATGCCGGGAGCACGGATCGGAAAAGATGTAACAATTCATAGAGCCATCGTCGCTAGCTGTGCCGTCATTGAAGACGGAGCGACGGTTGGCGAGCCGGGTGGTGACATTGTTGTCATTGAACCACATGAAAATATCGAGAGAGGCACAGTTTTCAAACAACGTGCTTGATTTAAAAAAAGACCGACGCAAGGAGGCGTTACTGTTGACGAATGATTTGTTAGGGGTCATCAACTTAGGAACCGAAGAGGGACTATTTCCTGAATTAACGGGGCATCGCAATTTAGCGGCTGTCCCGTTCTCAGGACGTTATCGCTTGATTGACTTTACATTGACGAATATGATCACCCAGGGCATCAACCAAGTTGGTATTTTCACGCTCGATAAGTACCGCTCGTTGATGGATCACTTAGGGTCAGGGAAAGAATGGGATTTAGACCGTTCACAAGGTGGTCTGCATATCTTCCCACCGGCACTCAAGCCTGACGGAGAAGCATATCTCGGTGATTTAGCGAACTTTTCTATGCACCGGGAACACTTTGTGCGCAGCAAACAACCGTACGTGGTCATCACCGGTTCAAACGTGTTGACGACGATCGATTTCCAAGACATGCTCGAGCACCATAAATCGATGGGCGCAGACATCACACTCGCTTATACTGGGCACGAGCAAAAATGTGGCTATTGCCGTCCGATTCGTCTTGGAGAAAACGATCGGGTCGTTGGTATCGGTGAGCGTGGATATAGCCCGAGCGACGAGTATACGTACACGGAGACCATCATCATGTCGAAGAACTTGTTCCTTCGTCTCGTCGATGAAGCGACGTCAAAAGGCGAGTATGATTTGCTTGACGGCGTAATCCGTCCTCAACTCCATCGTTTACATGTTCATGGTTATCACTATACTGGCAAAATGCAGGTGATTCACTCTGTCCTTTCATACTATAATGAGAGTATGCGCTTACTTCGTCATGAAGGAATCATCTATGATTTCCCGCATATTTATACGAAGATTAAACATGAACCGCCGACGCGCTATTTAAAAGGGTCGAAAGTGAAGGAAGCGCTCGTTGCAAACGGTTGTAAAATTAGCGGGGAAGTTCAAAATAGTATTCTTTTCCGCGGTGTCGTCGTCAGTGAACACGCCCGTGTCAAAAACTCAATCATTTTATCCAAGTCGATCATCGAAGAAGGCGCTGTCGTCGAGAACGCCATTTTAGATAAAGAAGTGGTCGTCAAACGAGGACAAGTTATTCGAGGTACGGTTGACGAACCGATCGTCATCGGAAAACGGACAACGGTTTAAAGGGGGATATTATGAAAATATGGTATGTCGCTTCAGAAGCGGCACCGTTCATGAAAACGGGGGGGCTTGCCGATGTCATTGGCTCGCTCCCTCAAGCGGTGTCTAGCCTCGGTGAACAAGTAAGTGTCATCATGCCGAAATATGGCACGATCGCTCAAGAGTACGTCAATGAGATGGAGTACATGTTTGACCTGATCGTCCCGGTCGGGTGGCGCAAGCAGTTCGGTGCCGTGCTCAAACTCGAACGTGATGGAATCACCTACTACTTTATCGACAACGAATATTACTTCAAGCGGGAAGGCGTGCTCTACGGTCACTATGACGATGCCGAACGCTTCGCATTTTTCTCTCGCGCTGTTCTTGAGATGATTGGGAAACTTGAAGCAGAGCAAGTTCCTGACGTGCTACATTGTCATGACTGGCAGACCGGTGTCGTCCCTGCCTTTTTACGGATTCATTATCAACACATTGAGGCGTACCGACGCATTCGTACCGTCTTTACAATCCATAACCTGCAATATCAGGGCGTTTTCCCGGAAACGGTCCTCGGCGAGCTATTACAGTTCGGTCCGGAACACTTTACGGCCGAAGGAATTCAACATAACGGGCTCGTCAACTACATGAAGGCAGGCATCGTCCACTCGGACCAAATCACAACGGTCAGCCCGTCGTATCGTGATGAAATCATGGAACCATATTACGGGGAAGGACTCGACGCGACGCTCCGTTACCGGTCTGTCGACGTCCGAGGCATCTTGAACGGCCTTGATTTGTCGACGAATGATCCGAGTACGGACAAGCGCATCGCCCAGACGTATAACCTCGATACGGTCAAAGAAGGGAAACTCGCTAACAAGCGCGTGCTCCAAGAACGGTTCAATCTCGAGGTACGTGACGATGTCATGCTGATCGGTTTCGTCAGTCGACTCGTCGAACAAAAAGGTCTTGATTTGATTGAAGCGGTGAGCGAAGAGCTCGGAAACTTAGACTGCCAGTTCGTGTTCCTCGGATCAGGCCAACCGGAATACGAAGGCATCGTCCATCATATGACGGCGTCTCATCCGGGTAAGGTCGGGTCATATATCGGCTTCGACATTGAACTCGCCCACTTAATTTATGCCGGATCGGATGCATTCCTCATGCCGTCCCGCTTCGAGCCGTGTGGTCTCAGTCAGCTCATCTCGATGCGTTACGGGACGCTTCCAATCGTACGAGAGACGGGGGGGCTTCGTGATACAGTCAAGCCGTATAACGAATACACCCAAGAAGGTACAGGATTTGGCTTCTTGAACTATAACGCTCACGAGATGCTGGCAACGATTGAGAAATCGATTCGTGTCTTCTACGATGACAACAGTTGGAACGCCCTCGTCCATCAAGCGATGACTGCGGACTTCAGTTGGAAACAGTCGGCGAAGCAATATCGTGAGTTGTATCACCTATTCGCATGACCGGAAGGAGTTTTACACACATATGTTTACAGATAAACAAAGCTTCGTCACTTCATTCCAAGAAAGATTTGTCGCATTAAACGGGAAGTCGTTTGATGAAGGGACCGAGCAGGAAGTGTATCAAACGTTGGCAACGATGGTGCGCGAACAGGCAATTCCGAAATGGATCAACACGCGCGACAAGCAAGAAGAAAAGCAGAGTAAACAAGTCATTTATTTCTCACTTGAATTTTTGCTCGGACGTTTTCTATATAACAATCTACTCAGTATGGATGTCCTTGAAGTCGTGCAAGAAGGACTCGACGAGCTCGGGTTCAACTTCACCGACATCACCGAATATGAGCCGGAACCAGGCCTAGGCAACGGCGGTCTTGGTCGCCTGGCCGCTTGCTTCCTCGACTCGCTTGCAGCGCTCAGCCTTCCGGGGCACGGGAATGGGATTCGCTACCGTTACGGCCTATTCAAACAGAAAATCGTCGACGGCTATCAAGTCGAGTTGCCAGACAATTGGCTTCGTGATGGAAACATGTGGGAAACGCGACGCGCCGACCGAGCCGTCGACGTCAACTTTGGCGGTTGGATTGAAATGCGACAAATCGGTGACCGGCTCCGGATCGTCCATCACCCGGACGAAGTCGTCCGGGCCGTCCCGTATGACATGCCAATCATCGGGTATAAGAACGACGTCGTCAACACGCTACGACTGTGGAACGCCGAGTCGCCGTTTGATGACGAGGAGTATATGGAGCGGACGAAAGGCTCGTATAAAGACTTGCTGAAGTATAAGCAATCGATTGCGACCATCTCTGAATTCCTGTATCCGGACGACACGACATACGAAGGGAAAGTATTGCGCTTGAAGCAGCAGTACTTCTTCGTATCAGCGGGAGTCCAGTCGATGATTGCTTCTTACTTACGTCATAATAAATCCTTGAAGCACTTGGGCGACCATTATGCGGTCCATATCAATGATACGCATCCGGTCGTGGCCATCCCGGAACTGATGCGCATCTTGATGGACGATCACGGTTACGGTTGGGACGAGGCATGGCGCGTGACGAAGAGTGTCATGTCGTTCACGAACCATACGCTCCTCGCCGAGGCGCTCGAAAAGTGGCCGGTCGAGATGTATGAACGGCTATTGCCGCGCATCTATCAAATCATCACGGAAATCAATCGCCGCTTTTGTAAAGACGTCCTCGTCAACTATCCGCATCTCGAACCGCATATGGGCGAAATCGCGATCGTGTCGAACGAACACATTAACATGGCGAACCTTGCCGTCGTCGGTTCTCACTCGACGAACGGAGTCGCCCGGATCCATACGGACATCTTGAAGCAACGCGAAATGCGTCATTTGTATGAGATGTTCCCGCTCCGCTTCAACAACAAGACGAACGGGATCACACATCGGCGCTGGCTTCTCAAGTCAAACCCGCGTCTCTCGAATTTAATCACGGATGCGATTGGTCCTTCATGGATTGAACACCCGAACGACCTCGAGAAGTTGATGGATGTCTCGAAAGACGCGAGCTTCCAAGAGCAGGTCATGAACGTGAAGCAACAAAACAAATTGGATTTAGCCGGCTATATCCAAGCCGAGACGGGTATCGCCGTCGACCCAGACTCGATTTTTGACGTACAAGTCAAGCGTCTGCACGCCTATAAGCGTCAATTGATGAACGCGATGCACATTCATGCGCTCTATCAAAAGATTCAAGCCGATCCGACGTTCACGATGGTCCCACGGACGTTCATCTTCGGGGCGAAGGCGGCACCGGGTTACTATTACGCGAAAGAAGTCATTCGTTATATCAACGCTCTCGCTTCGATGATCAACAACGACAAACGGGCGAGCCACTTCATCAAGATCGTCTTCCTTGAGAACTATCGCGTCTCGATGGCCGAGCGCATCTTCCCAGGTTCGGACTTAAGTGAACAAATCTCGACAGCGAGCTATGAGGCGTCAGGTACCGGCAACATGAAGTTCATGATGAACGGTGCGCTCACAATCGGGACGCTCGATGGAGCGAATATCGAGATTCGCGATGCGGTCGGCGATGATCACATCTTTATCTTTGGGTTGACGCCGCAAGAAGTCATGAACTATAAGAAGTTCGGCGGTTACAATGCGGCCGATATCTATCATGCGAATACAGAAGTGCGCAATGTCGTCGACGGGCTCGTCAACGGGACGTTCGACAAAGTCGGGGAATATCAATTCCAAGCCATCTTCGATTCACTTCTTGTCTATAACGATGATTTCCTCGTGTTGAAGGACTTTGCGTCATATATGCAGGCGCAACGTCGTGTCGATGAAGTATTCGCCGACAAAGCACGCTGGGCCGAGAGTTCAATCGTCAATACGGCCAAATCAGGGATCTTCTCGAGTGACCGGACGATCACTGAATACGCAAACGCCGTCTGGAACATCAAACCGACAAGCGTCAAATAAAAAAATCCACCCGTTATGGGTGGACCTTGTTTTCTGGATAACTGATCCAATCAGAGTAAGAGCCGGGGTACAGTCGAACATCGTCTCTACCGAGGGCGTGTAACGCCAAAATGTTCACGCATGCGGTGACGCCGCTCCCGCAATAGAAGATGGGGTTCGGGACATCGAGGACGTCGGCGTAATGCTCTTTCAAATCATGAAAGTCTTGAAGCGTACCGAGGTCGGTGACGGCCTCGGTATATGAGCAGAGCACGGCATTCGGGATATGCCCAGGCTTGCGGTCAATTGGTTCATGGCTGCCCTCGTAACGATCGGCCGTTCTCGAATCATACAGTCCACCTGTGACCGTGGCGGCCCGAACGTCTTCAAGTGTCGCGATCATATCGTCTTGGAACGTTGGAACATAATCTGAGGCGGGGTAGGACGGGATCTCTGTCGTCGTCTCGCCGCAATAAGTGATTCCAGATTGGATGCCACCTTCGAGTACGATGACGCGCTCATGACCAGCCCATTTGAATAGCCACCACGCACGGGCAGCGAATGGGAACCCATCATCGTAAATGACAACCAAGTCATCTTTTTGGATTCCGATGCGGCGAAGTGTCTCGGTCCACGCTTCTTTTGACGGTAGCGGATGACGGCCGCCGTGCTCGGAGACCGGCCCGGACAAGTCTTCCACCAAATCGAGAAAGACTGCGTTCGGGAGATGCCCTTGTCGATACACATACTTTCCGTATGAGGCGTCGTTTAATGAATAGCGGCAATCAATAAAGCGAATCGAGTCCGTATGGACGATGTGTTTCAGTTCTTGGGCACGCATAGTTGGAAACATAGTATCACCTCGAAGTTTCGTTACTCCCATCGTATACAAGATGGAACAAATTGGCGAGTACTTCGATTGAATTTTTGAATGTCGAAAGGGGAACTGACCATGACATGGCAACAGACGTTTGACCGATGGAAACAACACGAGGCACTCGAACCACATTTACGCGCCGAACTCGAGGCGCTCGAGCAAGACGAGACATCACTCGAGGATGCCTTTTATAAGACCCTCGAATTCGGGACGGGCGGTATGCGTGGAGAAATCGGACCAGGCGCGAACCGAATGAACATCTATACGATTCGAAAGGCATCGCAAGGCTTTGCCGACTTTATCGCCGCATCAGGAGAAGAAGCAAAGCGTCACGGCGTCGTCATCGCCCACGACTCACGCCACTTCTCGCCAGAGTTCGCGCTCGAGGCGGCACGCACACTCGCTTCGAATGGGATTAAGACCTACTTGTTCTCGAGTTTGCGGGCGACGCCAGAGTTGTCATTCGCCGTCCGTCATTTAAACGCCTTCGGCGGCATCGTCATCACGGCGAGCCACAATCCGCCGGAATATAACGGCTTTAAAGTATATGGCGCCGACGGTGGACAATTGCCACCGGCAGAAGCTGATGAGCTCGTCTCGTACGTCAATGCAATCGAGGATGAATTGACGATTGAAGTTAACGATGAGGCACCGCTTCGAGCCGAGGGCACACTCGTCACGGTCGATGCGTCGGTCGACGCGGCTTATATGGAAGCCCTCCAATCAATTCGGATTCATACGGACGTCCAAGGCGATCCGCTCAAAATCGTCTATTCACCGCTTCATGGGACGGGACGTCGTCCGGTCATGGAAGGATTGAAAGCGTACGGCTTCGAACACGTCACCATCGTCGACGAACAGGCCGAGCCGGACGGGGCATTCCCGACGGTCAGTTATCCGAACCCGGAAGAACGGGCCGCCTTCGAGCTCGCGATGCAGTACGGCGACCGCGTCGGGGCCGACTTGCTCATGGCGACGGATCCGGACGCCGACCGCGTCGGTTTCACGGTCCGTGACCGTAACGGGGAATGGTTCGTCTTGACGGGGAACCAGACCGGGGCGCTCCTCATGGATTACATTTTGTCTCAAAAAGTGGAGACGGGGACGCTTCCGACGAACGGTTTCGTCGCGAAGACGATCGTCACATCGGAACTTGGGGCAGCCATCGCCAAGGCGTATGGGGTCCATCTCGAGAACACGCTCACCGGTTTCAAATTCATCGGCGAGAAAATCAAGCAGTATGAAGAGTCAGGGCAGTACAAGTTCTTATTCGGCTATGAAGAGAGCTACGGTTATTTGATTGGAGATTTCTGCCGTGACAAAGATGCCGTCCAGGCGTGCTTGCTCGGCGCCGAGATGGCGGCTTTCCATAAACAGCACGGGCGCACATTATACGATGCCCTCCAAGCCGTCTATGAGAAGTATGGCTTCTATGAAGAGTCGCTCCAATCGATGACGCTCAAAGGCAAAGCAGGACTCGAGCAAATCGGTCGAATGATGGAGGCGTTCCGCGCCAATCCGCCGCAAGAAGTCGGCGGCTATGAAGTCGTCCGCTTCGAGGACTATAAGCGACAAGTCGCGAAGAACTTGCGACAAGGTGAGACGGAAGCGATCGACTTGCCGTCGTCGAACGTGCTCAAATTCATCTTCGAGGACGGCTCATGGTTCTGCTTACGTCCGTCGGGGACAGAGCCGAAAATTAAATTCTATTTTAGTGTCCACGCCGATAGCGCGGAGAAAACGACATTGAAACGGGAGGCGATTGAACGCGATGTCATGAAGCAAGCGAAAGCAATCGATTAATGGATGACCACTGCCCTGACGAAGGTGGTGGTTTTTGTTTGACAACGGATGCCCCCGTCAGTATGATGAGTGTATTGTTCATAACCATGTAATCATATAAGGATTATCAGGAAGGCGGAATTTACCATGAAAAAATCATTAACAGCAGTACTCGCGATCAGTGCATCATTTGGGGTGCTCGCGGCTTGCGGATCAGAGACAGATAGCGGCTCGAAAGAAGCCGTCATTACAGTCGGGACAGAAGCGACATACCCTCCATTCACGTATAAAGACAAAGGTGAAATCACAGGATACGACATCGACGTGTTGAACGAAGCGGCCAAGCGTGCCGGCTACAAGGTCGAATACGAACCGATGGACTTTAAAGGACTCGTGCCAGCGCTTGACGCAGAACGAATCGACATGATTGCGAACCAAATGAGCATTACGCCAGAACGTGAAGAGAAGTATGCGTTCTCAACTCCGTATGCGGTATCAGGGGCGCAAGTCATCGTCGCTTCAGACAACAAGGACATTCAAGGCATCGATGATCTCAAAGGCAAAGTAGTCGGCTCGACACAAGGTTCCGTCTACGCGCAGCTCGCTGAGGAAGCCGGGGCTGAAGTGAAGTTTTATAAAGGGGCGAACCAAGTGCTCCAAGACCTTCAAGTTGGACGTCTCGATGCGGCGCTCAATGACCGTCTCTTCATCTTGACAGAGCTTGAGAAGACAGGTTACGACGTGAAAGCGGTCGGTGACGTCTTCAATAAGAGTGAAGCAGGCTATATGACGCGTCAAGACTCAGACGTGCTCGACAAGTTGGACGATGCTTTGGCTGAGATGAAAGAAGACGGCACAATGGCTGAAATCGGTGAGAAGTACTTCGGTGAGGACATCAGCCAATGAATGAACTGATCACGACCGTCATCGAGAACCGTTCGGCCTATTTGGAAGCCGTACAATTGACGTTGATCGCCAGTATCCTGTCGATTCTCCTCGCCTTGGTGCTCGGTCTGATCATCGCTGTCCTGCACAGCAGTCCTGTCAAGGTCGTTCGGTTGTTCACCCGTACGTATATTTCGTTCTTCCGGGGCACACCGCTCCTCTTGCAACTCCTCATCCTGTACGTCGGTCTAACCGGTTTCGTCCAGTTGAGCGGGATGCAGGCGCTCATCTTCGGGTTAGGTCTTCACTTTGCGGCCTATATCTCGGAAGCATTCCGCGCGGCCATCAATTCGGTCGATCGCGGGCAGGTCGAGGCGAGTGTCGCCCTCGGGATTCCGCGTGCGAAGCGCTTCAAGGACATCATCTTCCCACAAGCGTTATCGCGTGCGATCCCACCGGTGTCCAACTCGGTCATCGATATTATCAAATCGACGTCACTCGGTTCGGTCATCGCCGTCCAAGAGTTGACGTATGTGTCGGATCAAATCGCTGCGACGACGTATCTCGTCATGCCGCTCCTCTTGTTCTCGGCTTCGATCTATTGGATCTTGTCGACGCTTATCCAAGCGGGGCAGCATCGGCTCGAACGTCGATATGCAATCCGTTAATAAAAAAGCAGCCATGATTTCTCCGTAAGTGGAGATACACGGCTGCTTTTTTATATTAGGGATTGCACAAATCACAATATCTTGGAGATGCATATATATCTTCAAGATCTTTTGTTTGTTGACACTGACAAGTCGAGCAGGCATAGACGTGTTGCACTATTTGTTTTGTAGGAGTATGACATTGCTCGCATAATCGACCAGGTACTTTCTGGACGATACGGAAACCCGGTGTGCCACAAGATGGACATAAAGAGTTTGCCTGTTCAATTAGTTGTCTCGTCGCAATCTCAATATTTTTCATGCGAGTCGGGTTAGCGTATGCCCGCATGTCTGTCTCGATAAAGACTTGTCGATTCGTTGACTTATAAAAGCAGTACTTAAAAGCTTCCTGTAGTAGTGATTCATTCATTATGTCTTTTAAAATGACGGATGAGTGCTCATCATCTGCTCGGAGAATCACATGATGGTCTGGAAAACCAACTTGATTCGCAAACTGCAGTGCTGCAGGATAGTCTTGTACAATTGTATGACTGAAGTTTGTATTGAGTCCTTCATAATAACCATATAATTCAAGCTCTAACTCATCATCTTTCAGTAATACCAGTTCAGTATTCCACGGAATGGGCGCGAGGGGATGGAATCCGAACATGCCTTCACTTGCTACACCAACACGATGATTGGTTAGCTTCAAACCCATAGTGACTTTTCTTCGTGCTGTGTCGAATTGGGATTGTTGTCGACTTACTTCTCGCGTAAACGTCCCGAATTGGTCAGTATCGAGTGGACTCACATGCATGTGGCATCCAAATTGCCCTTCCAGGAGAGGCTTTATAACTTTTTCTTTTTGATGTATTGTCACTAACAGAACATCTCGATCTTTTAAAAAATTCATAACCCTTTTCCTTTCTAAGCCAATACAGATTCCTTATAAAAAATATAAATGAATGATTTAAACAATGTAAACGCCTATTGAATAGTATGAAATAAAAAAGAAGTGAACCGTGTTTATACGGTTCACTTCAGCCTATTGTACTCTTTAACGGATGACTTGTTCTGTCTCCGTGTCGAAGAAGTGAGCTTTCGTCATATCGAGCGCGAGTGTGACGTCGTCACCCATGTGGATATTCGAACGACCATCAATCCGTGCCGTGAACTGGTGACCACCGAGTTCAGCGTACAAGTACGACTCAGCGCCCATGAGCTCGGCGACATCGATGTGCGTGCGGAACGTGTGCGTCGTTGGCGAGTCGATGTAGATTGGTTCATCGTGAATCGATTCTGGACGGATTCCGAGCACGAGCTCTTTGCCGACGTAACCGCGGTCACGAAGACCTTTCATTTTGCCTTCAGGGACGTTGATTTCTTCACCGCCGACGAGGAACTTCCCATCAGCCAATTTTCCGCGGAAGAAGTTCATCGATGGTGATCCGATGAAGCCTGCTACGAAGATGTTGTCCGGGTTTTCATATACTTCTTTCGGCGAACCGACTTGTTGGATGATTCCGTCTTTCATGATGACGATGCGAGTCGCGAGTGTCATCGCTTCCGTTTGGTCATGGGTAACGTAAATCGTCGTCGTGTCGAGACGGTTGTGCAATTGGATGATTTCCTTACGCATTTGTACGCGAAGCTTGGCATCCAAGTTTGAGAGCGGCTCATCCATCAAGAAGACTTTGGCATCACGAACGATGGCACGGCCGATGGCGACACGTTGACGCTGACCACCCGAGAGTGCTTTCGGCTTCCGCTGAAGGTATTCTTCAAGTCCGAGGATACGGGCCGCATCTTGGACGCGACGGTCGATTTCATCTTTCGGGAACTTGCGAAGCTTCAAACCGAACGCCATGTTGTCATACACACTCATGTGTGGGTAAAGTGCGTAGTTTTGGAAGACCATCGCGATGTCGCGGTCTTTCGGTGCGACGTCGTTCATGCGCTTGCCGTCGATAATGAAGTCACCGCTCGAGATTTCTTCGAGTCCTGCGATCATACGAAGCGTTGTCGATTTACCGCAACCAGACGGTCCGACGAAGACGATGAACTCGCGGTCCTTGATGTGTAGGTTGAAATCGCTGACTGCCTTCGATTCGCCACCAGCGTAGATTTTATCGATATGATTCAATTGAATTTCTGCCATGTCGTTAGCCTCCTGAGAATCTGTTCTTGTATAATAGCGCTTACAAGACTGATTATACGATGAAACCGCTTGCATCGAATATGTACACGTTGCACAAAAACGATTACTCAGATTTGTGCAACGTGACAATCAATTGGAGCAGACTGGCATCGTAGAACTGCCTAATGTCATAACCGGTCGCTTCATAGAGCCGGTCGAGCCGATAGTTGAGTGTATTTCGATGCATGAATAGCGCCTTGGCTGTATGCGAGACGTTCAACGAGTGGGTAAACAGCGTCTCCAATACATCAATCGTCGTCTTATCGAGTGACTCGACGACAGTGGCCGTCAGATGGGGACGTACATCAAAAGTCTCATGGCGTTGTAGCAAATAATGGTATAATAATTGACTAGCAGGGTAAGCTTTAGTAGAGAGCTTGGCGAGTGGGAGTAGTGCCTGATGTTGATGATAAAGTGGCCCCAGGTCACCGAGCGGACGTGCGCTATAGACGACATGTGCCTCGACGTAACAATCGCTCGCAATCGCCCGCAAAACGTCCTCGAACTCGATCAGCTCGACGAATTGATCGGTCTCAATGATTTCAACATGAGACCGCGTCATGAGAACGATTTCAGCTTCAGGCATAAAGTCAGCTAACACGCCTAAAAATTGTTCGAGCGCCTCAGAATCTTGATAGTGTAGGGCGAGCGACATGAGACGAAACGGCCGGTCGAACCGGTACGTGTCGGTAAGTAGTCGATTTTGCCATTTGGCTTGTCGTGGGTCGAGTCTCGTTAGCAACGGGGTCGCGGACCACTCGAGCAACTGTCGCTCACGCTCCGTCAGCTCCGTTTTAGGTATCCCGAAGACCGTGCCGTCCGGGGCTTGATACCAGTGAACGTCACTGGAAGCTTCTTCTGATCGATGGATAGCCGTCGGGAAAACTGATTTAATTCGTTCGAACATAGTCAACACAATCACCTCTTCCACAAATGTATCATACTTCAGATCGGAGGCAGACAGTTTGGATAGTCTAGTCAAAGTATTTATTATGATCGCCATTGGTGCGACAATCGGGGGAGTGACCAACTACCTCGCCATCAAAATGTTATTCCGTCCTCATCATCCTAAATATATTGGGAAGATGCGCATCCCCTTCACGCCAGGCTTGATCCCGAAACGGCGCGATGAGTTGGCGACGAGTCTCGGTAAGACCGTCGTCAAGCACTTGTTGACACCTGAAGGGATGCGTAAGCGCCTGCTCGACGAACAAGTCGGTGGCCATATCACGTCATATGTGCAAGGTGAGGTACGGACGATGTTGCGTTCGGATAAGACGATCCGTTCACTCATCGAACCCCTCTATCCGGACGCAGAGACGCGCGTATTAACGGAAGCGGACACGAAGCTCCGCCAAGAGCTTCGGCTCGTCCTGACGGATGTGAAGACGCGTAAACTTTATGAGATTCTCGGTGAGGACGGCATGGATCGCATTCGGGGCATCATTCCCGAAATCGTCGACGCCTTGCTCGTCAAGTCGGAGGAATATTTCTATTCCGTCGAGGGTGAAGCGCAACTGCGACACATGGTCGACTCGTTCGTTCAGCGTCGGCTCGGCTTTATCGCGGGCTTCATTCAAAATTTGAATTTCGTCGAAATGATCCGTCCTGAGATGATCAACATCCTCCGTGGCAGCTCGACGCGATCGGGGATGGCAGAAATGATTACGCGCGAGTTCGAACGGTTCAGCGAACGGTCGATCGATACGTTGCTAGACGATCGTCTTGAGGAACGGTTGATTGACGGTGTAACGACGGAAGTCGTCTCGCGCTTGCCGGTCGGGGAATTGCTCGATCGGACCGTCCACTCGTATACGCGAGACATCGAAGACCGTGTCGTCGATGAGCTCGTCCCGGCTGGGGTGCGTCTCGTCATCACGCGCTTCACGGATCAAATGGAGACGGTCATGGACCGTTTGAAAATTGATCAAATTGTGCAAGAACAAGTCAGTTCGCTCGATACATCTTATCTAGAAGAGATTGTACTCTCGATTTCAAAACGGGAGTTCCGGGCAATAACATGGCTTGGTGCCTTGTTAGGTGGTATGATTGGTTTGATTCAAGGGTTGATTGCCATCATTTAAAGGGCACACTCTAATAGTATCTAGGAGGACGTCACATGTCACAAACAAACTTGTACGACCATGCTTACCAATTGGAAAAAGCACTTCGCGATTCTGAGGAGTTCACGAAACTCTCTTCATTATACGATCGTGTCAATGCGGATGCAGAAGCGAACCAGTTATTTGCTGACTTCCGTGACATCCAAATGACGCTTCAGCAGAAGCAGATGCAAGGTGAAGAAATTTCGGAGCAAGAGATGATGGACGCACAAACGAAAATGATGGGCGTTCAACAGAACGAATTGATCATGGAGCTCATGCAAGAAGAGCAACGCATGCATCAACTCGTCACAGAAGTGACGAAAATTATCATGAAGCCGCTTGAAGAGCTTTACGCTCCGATGGTCAGTGATAACGAAATTCAGTAAGTGTTGATGCGGATGGCAATCGAGCCATCCGTTTTTTTGTTGCCGAGATTGTCACCTCGCCAATGATAACGCTTACATGTTGCATGGTATAGTGAGATTGTAGAATATTTCACAAGAAAGGGTGGACGTCATGGTCACCTTGATGATTTTAGCAGTCATGATGATCGGGTTTATCGGGGGCTGGCTTCGCGCCGATTTGGTCGCGCTTCTTGGTCTCTTACTGCTCGTCTTAACGAATCAGTTGACGCCGGTTGAAGCGATGGCCGGTTTTTCGAATTCGGTCGTGCTCATGATTGCTGGACTGTTCATCGTCGGGGCCGGTCTATTTCATACGGGACTGGCCGAACGGTTAGGTGCTGCGCTCATCCCGTACGCGAAAGGGAATGAGGTACGCCTCTTTCTTGTCTTGATGGTCACGGTCACTTCATTGTCGAGCCTTATGTCGAACACAGGAACGGTCGCCTTATTGATTCCGGTCGTCCTAGCCATGTCGAGACAGATGGGGGCAAGCCCGACCAAACTGTTGATGCCACTCGCGTTCTTCTCGAGTATCGGTGGGACGATGACGTTGATCGGGACGCCACCGAACTTGGTGGCAGCCGAGACGCTGCGGAACACGTCCTCCGGCGCGCTCGGTTTCTTCGCACTCTTGCCGATCGGGCTTGTCATGGCAGTCGTCGGCCTTGTCTATTTCTATGTCCTCGGCAATCGATTGCTCGGTACGAACGAGGTGCGAGCCTCGGCGATGAATCGGTCGGCCGTGCCGCACATAAGCCTGTTTGCCTTTACCCTCTCGAAAGGGCATTCGTTAATCGGACGGACGATCCGCGACGTCAACTGGTCGCGAGACGGTCTAATCGTCGTCGGCGAACAAGAAAAAAGCGTGACGCATCGATCGTCACGGCTCGCGCAGAGACGCGACTCATCGAAGGTCAAGTGTATGTCAGCGGAGCGGAGGCGGATGTTCGGCGGATTGCCGAAAGGGAAGGGATAAAGGTCAAACCTGTCGACGTGAAGGCGGTCTACGGGAAAGCGGGCGGTGTCGCCGTCTTCACCATCCCAACGGACAGTCCACTCGTCGGTCGCTGTTTATCGGATAGTCACTTGCGTAACGACTACCGGTTGAATGTGCTTCAAGTCATCCGTCCGTACGAAGAGATTGCGATCATGCGATTGAAAGACGTCCCGCTCGAGCGCGGAGATATGCTCGTTACGCAAGGGGAGTGGAGCGATTTAGAGCGAGCTGGGGACGAGACGTCCCTGTTGCTCGCCAATGAGCGGGTGACCGATGTCGCGAACAGGGCCGTGTCCGAGCGTCATCAGCTGGCCGCGGGTCTCATCATGCTCATGATGGTCACGCTCCTCGTCTTCGAGTGGGTCGACCCGACCGTGGCGGTATGGCTCGCAGCGCTGGCCATGGTGCTCACCGGAGCCGTGCGGCATATGGACGTCGCCTATGCTTCGATTCAATGGTCCTCGCTGTTATTGATTGCTGCAATGGTTCCCGTCGGTCAAGCACTCGATAACGCCGGGGTCATGGCCTGGCTCGTCACATTCATCAGCGACTCGTTCGGTCAAGCGGGACCGGTCTGGGTTCTCATCGCCATCTTCATTGCGACGATGGCACTTAGTCAAATCATCTCGAACACGGCGACGGCCATCTTGTTCGCACCGCTCTCTGTCTCGCTCGCTTCAGCTATCGAAGTCAGCCCGGTCCCGCTCGTTGTCGCCGTTGCGATTGCGGCATCGCTCGCATTCATGACCCCGTTCGGTTCGCCGACGAATGCGATGGTGTTCGGCATCGGGGGCTACCGTTTCTTCGATTTTGTCAAAGTCGGTTTACCGCTCCAAGTTGTGACAGCGATTGTTGCAATCATCTCGATTTTACTCATCTTTCCGTTTTGAAAGATATGTTGACCCATCTGCCGAACATGTACAAAAATGCTAAATGATGAGGTGGGGAGACAATGTGGAGACGAATCGGAATCATTGTATGTACTCTCTTGCTTGCGGCCTGCTCGAATGAGAGCGAACAGACGACACCGACGCTTGGGGCGGACGCGAAAGTGGCTGAAGCGTATTTAGTAGAGCGAGGCTATGACATCGTCTCTTATAAAGGGAATCGAACATCGGGAGGATTTGCTTGAATTGCTGACGCGCAGTACGTGGGAAGTGCAGACGACACCGCCAGATGAATACATCGGACGTGATATTCGGCAAGAGATTTTTATCGTCCGTGACCATCCGCTCGGTCAGGCGAATGTCTTCGTGATGATGGTGGACGGCGAAGTCATCGGGGGGACGTCGTATCCGGATTCGGCCGAGCCGCTCGTCGGAAATGCATACTCGTTAGACGGCAAGACGGTGGAAGAGCTACATCCCGATTACATGGACTGGCGCAATGAGTGGGAAGCCAAATATAGTGAATGAACAAGCGCCTCGGGATTCCCGAGGCGCTGCTGTTATGAGGCCGTGCCTTTCAGTTTGCCTGGCAACTTGCAGCGCTCGAAGTAGATGAGTTGACCGCGTCGTACAATGCGAGCGCCTTTATGAAGGTGCCCAGCTTCGTCGAGCAATGCGAGCCCTTTCGCTTTCGCCTCGTCATCGCTTGCCGCGGGAAAGGAATCGTTCAAAACAATCGTCCCATCATTCTCGAATGCCGTGATTGTATACTGTTCCATCCGTCTGCCCCCTTTTCTTTCATTGTACTGAATGGTCATTCATTATTCAAGCGGAGGGTTTGTCAGCTCTTCGAACGTGAGTTGGCGTGCCGTCTCAGTACGGGGGATCAAATCGGACACCGTCATCCCGATTAAGCGGACCGGTTCAGTAATCGCCATCTCGTCAAACAGGCGGCGGGCGAGCCGTTTAATCTCGTCGTGGTCGTGTGTCGGATGGTTTAGTTTGATTTGGTGGCTCCGGGCCTGAAACTCGCTCGTCTTGATTTTTATCGTCACCGTCTGGCAGCTGAGTTCACGCCGATCCAGTTGATGGAGCACGTCTTCGATTTCCGGGACGACGCGTTCATATACTTCTTCCGGATCATCGAGGTCGAATGCGAACGTCGTCTCAGAGCCGATGGATTTACGTTCCCGGGTCGGTACGACGGGGCGGCTATCGCGACCGGATGCGAGTTCATACAGTTGGTTCCCACGGTCGAATCCGAAAATGGCCTTCAATTGCTCGGGTTGCGCGCGCTGCAAATCGGCAATCGTATGGTAGTCGTGCTTGAACAGTGTTTGGGCCGTCACTTTACCGACGCCGTGCATCGTCGTAATCGGGAGCGGTGCGAGGAACGACTCGACATCGGCAGCTTCGACGACCGTCAATCCGTTCGGTTTATTGAACCCGGAGGCGATTTTGGCAACGAACTTCGACGTGGCGACTCCTGCCGAGGCCGTCAGCCCCGTCCGGCGCTTGATTTCCCCGAGAATATAGCGCGCGATATAAGGGCCGGACGTGCTCATAAGTGTGTTCTCGGTCACGTCCAAATAGGCCTCATCGAGCGAGAGCGGTTCGACGAGCGGCGTGATCGACTTGAAGATCGCCATCACTTGTTGGCTGACGTGCCGATAGACGTGAAAGCGCGGTTTGACGAACGTCGCCTGGGGACAGAGCGCGAACGCGCGCCTTGACGACATGGCGCTATGCACTCCGTATTTTCTCGCCTCATACGAACAGGTGGCGACCACACCACGGCTGTGGGGGGCGCCACCGACGATGACAGGCTTATCACGTAAATCAGGACGGTCCCGCTGTTCGACCGAGGCATAAAACGCGTCCATATCGACGTGGATAATCAATCGTTCCATGTTCATCACCTTTCTATAGCAACTACTCCTTTCAGTATACCGAACTTTTGTTCGTTTTTTTATTGTTTTCACTTTTTTCTTTTTTTACGTTGTTTCTCTAATCGTTTTTGATTAGGAGCTTGATTCGGGAATTGTAAGAGCGGCCCGATCCATTTTTTACGTTTCAACCATGTGTAGATTAGACCTGTGAAGAGCACAATCATCACCCAAGCAAACAGATAGCCGAGTGGCCACTTCAGTTCGGGCATCTCTTTGAAGTTCATTCCCCAAATGGCCCCAAAGGCGACGACTGGAGTCGTCAAGGCTGTGAAGACAGTCAACGCCTCATGATTTCATTGCCTCGGAAGTTCGATAGGGTTGAGGCAAGATCGGTTAACGCGATGACATCTTCTTGGTAATGCTCGATCAGCGTCAATAGGCGATTGACTCGATATGTAGCGAGACGATAAGCGTTTAAATCATCGAGATTTATATTGAGAAATGCCTCACGTCCAGCCATGAGCAATTCTCGGTACGGGACGACCGTATCGGACCAACGTTCAATTTCGTTCCGGAGGCCAAAAATTTCATTCATGAACTCGGGAGGAACTTGTCCACTCATCTCCCGCTGCGTCATCATTAATCTTTCTTCGTATTCATCAATACCATGGAAATAAAAGTCCATCTTTTCGGCGAGCAAATCATAAAACGCCTCGATCGGGGTGTCGTACTGTTTCGTAGCCACTGTCTCACAATATAATTCATCAAACCCGATAGTCCACAAGAAATCCCGGGTCACGAAATAGTGTCCCATCTTTTGCGGTTCGCGCTCAAGTTGTTCATAGTCGAGTGTGAGGGAACCGTACATAAAATCCCGTTCAACGATGATTTTTGTTACTTTGGAAGTCGTTAATTGCTCAAGCCAATAGGTGTACGCATCTTCGTAACGTTTGTCGATATGGACATTCTCTTCTGGTCGTGTATACCAATCCCACTTCATTTCTCATTCCTCCAATGTGCTTCTCCTTCAAGTATTCCCACTTTTCCTAGAAAGTTGGCATCTGAGATGAACTTTCGTTAAGATGGAGGTACTGACGAGAAGAGAGGTGCTTTTTTTGACGACGACTAAAATCGGTCAGCTCAAAGTGGGCGACATGTTAAACCAATATGTGATGATCAAACAATCGTATCGGGGGCTCGCCGGGAACGGCAAACCATACTTGACGCTCATTCTTTGCGACGAGAGCGGGGAGATTGAGACGAAAGTATGGGACAGTGCCGATACGGATAAATATGCGACGAAAAAAATCGTCCATGCTTCCGGGGAAGTGATGGACTATCGCGGTCGAACCCAGTTGAAACTGAAACAAATCTCCATTATCGAAGGGGAGACGGACATTGCGCCTTACGTGCGTTCGGCCCCGATACCGAAGTCCGAGCTCGAGGCTGGGATTCGCGGTTACATCGAGGCGATTGAACACGATGGGATAAAACAACTCGTGACGGCACTTGTCGACCGGAATGAAGCAGCCTATTTCACGTATCCAGCGGCGGTCCGGCATCATCATGCGGTCTATTCAGGTCTCGCGTACCACGTCTTATCGATGTTGAAACTTGCTGACACGATATGCGACCTTTACCCGCAATTGAATCGGGACTTGCTCGTCGCGGGCGTCGTGCTCCACGACTTGGCAAAAGTGATCGAGTTATCAGATGCGATCACACCGGAGTATACGCTCGAAGGCAAGCTGCTCGGTCATTTGTCGCTCATGGCGTCCGAAGTAGAGGTCGTTGCACGAGAGCTCGGTACCGACCGTGAAGTGGTGACGTTGCTCCAACATCTCGTTCTTAGCCATCATGGGAAGCCGGAGTGGGGGTCGGCGAATACGCCACAGCTCCCGGAAGCCGAGATGCTCTTCTTCATTGACAACATCGATGCCCGCATGAACATGTTCAATAAAGCGTTTGAAGGAATCGAACCCGGTACGTTCACGGAGCGGATCATGGCGCTCGATAATCGGGCATTCTATAAACCGAAGTTATGAAGGCTTATAAAAAGACGTCCCGCAGGACGTCTTTTTATTTATTATTGCTCGGTCGATTCTTCGGCCGGTGTTTCTTCTGTATTTTCTTTTTCCGCCTTGAGAGCGTCTTTCACAGCGTCGAACTGTGTCGATGCTTTCGCATCTTTCACATCGACGTTATATTTCTTGATTAACTCGGCGTAAATCTTGTTCGCATCGACAGAAGCAGCTTTTTCTTTCGCCAATTCTTCACGGATGCGATCTTTCTCGTCTTCTAGCTTGAGGTCTTTCTCTTTACGGTCCATGACTTTGATGACATGGAATCCGTATTGTGATTGGACCGGCTCTGAGACTTTACCGACGACATCTTCTTGGAACGCATACGCTTCAAACTCAGGTACCATGCGCCGGCTGAGAAATAACCGAGGTCGCCACCTTTTTCACCAGAGCCTGTGTCTGTCGACTTTTCTTTCGCGATTTTTGCGAAGTCTCCGCCATCGTTCAATTCTTTAATGATCGCTTGTGCTTCTTCTTCCGTCTCGACGAGGATATGGCTCGCCTTGACCTCGACGTTTTCTTTCGCGAATTGTGCTTCGATGTCTTTGTCTGTCACTTCGACAAGTTCCGACTTCGCCGCATCGACGAGCATTTGCCCGCGGAGTGCTTCTTTGAATTCATCCGTATTCGTCATACCGGCTTGTTGAATCGCTTGTTCGAACTCTTCTTTCGAATTGAACTGCTCTTCAGTCTTGCTGAACTCCTCATCGACTTTTTCTTGCTTGACTTTGTCGCCATACTCTTTTTCAAGCAATTCGTTCATCGTTTCTTGGAAAGCAAGTTGAGGAACCATGCGGTCGTAGCTCATTTCGGTGATTTCGCCGCGCGTCACTTCGCCACCTTCAAAGGAAACGACTGCAGAATTGTCTGAAGACCCGCCGTTCGTGGCCGCGTACGTGCCACCGACACCGATGAGAAGTGCAATTGCCGATGCGCCGACGAGGGCGCCTGTAGAAAACTTCTTATTTTGTTTGTTCGGTTCATTTGTCATTCCGTTTGACATATATTCCACCCCTATAAATCTATAAGTTTCTAAATCCGACTATACCACATTTTGTTAATGATAACAGCTGTTCTCTTACCTGTGTAGTATCATAGCATAGAAACGTATCGTATAATGATGAAAGAGAATGTGAAATGATGGGGTGGAGAACGTGTCGTTAGAAGAGAAAATCAATCAATTATCGTATCAGATGGAACTGTTGCTCGGGGCGATCGATTGGTCGGCTCGTCCGTTCGAGCATGAAATCATCAAGGCTAATCTGACGAAACGAGAAGTCGAAGAATTCTTCTTGCTACTTGACGATATAAGGGAACGACAAAACGAGCAACAGCGATACGGACTATCGTCCGTTGAACCATTGCTCGTCCACTTTGTTGGCATGCTTCATCCAAAATTAGATGCCAAGGCGATTTTAGAGGCGTGTGTGCATCAAAAGATGGCATTAGACGTCACGGTACCGTTGTATCGGCAAGTTAAGCTTCTTTAGTGAGCTCATCATCTTCAGGACGACGGCCAGCTTCTTCCGTAATCATTTTTGATGTTTCCGCGAAGATGTCCATGAAGTTATCCCCATATAAACGGCGCACAATCGCTGTGATGTCCGTCAAATCCGGGAACTTCCCGTACAATTCTTGGAGTGGGAGCGAAGCCCGGAACACACCGTTCTCTTCAGGATCGAACGCGTGAATCGTCTCGAGCAAGAGGGTTTCCCCTGCTGGAGTCAACTGGACGTAAGTATTTCGTTTGTCCGTTTCTTTTTTCGAGAACGTAAGCAAGCCACGGTCTTCAAGCTTCTTTGAGAAGTTGAACGCCGTCGATACATGCATGACCCCGTATTTGGCAATCTCCGAAATCGAGGCACCGCCAAGGGCGTGAGCGATCCATAAAATATGGTGCTCGTTTATGTTCAAATCAAACGGTTTGATCCAATTTTGCCAGTCTTTCTCGACCGTCTTCCACAATGCCTTACTAAGCTGAATGATTTTATGACTATAGAGCATGGCCTCAGGGCCAGTAAATTCTTTTTCGTGTTCCATGTCGATCCATCCTTTCCGATACAATGTGACTAATGACGACGGGCGATGACGACAGACTGGTCAATTAGACTTTTCAGCTTTCGCTTTAGTCGCATCTGACTGTATGTTCGAAAGCTCGTTTAAGTTTCCTTGGATTCGCTCGATTGAAGGCTGAATGTCTTGTTGATAGCGTTCGACTTCGGCTTTCACTTGATCTGTTAATTCTTTCCCTTGTAGTTTACCAGCCGCTGCGACTTGCGACGCGTTTTTGGCGACTTTTTGGAATTGTTCTTTCAACGTAGTGATTGTGGAAGCCCGATGCTGATTGGCCGCGGCGTCATTTGCCGTTCCCCGGGCGATTTTTTTAACAGTCGCAACTCCTAAAAATGCTACGACAAAGCCGAAAGCAACCCATTCACGACGATGGTGATTCGACATTACATTCCCCTCCTCGAGCACACTGCTACTAGAATACATTCTTTTCATATTATTTTACCAAAAAAGAGAGATTAAAAACCTATATCTTAAATAAAATTTTTCAGAACATTCAATTTTGACCGAAAAATCATTTTATTTTAAACTATAGGTAAAGGAAGGTGACCTCCAGTGAATATGCAGAAGCGTTGGGTTGATGACATGTTAGACCTATATAACGCGGCCAAGCGACTGAGAGACGACCCTTGGGCACAGACGATACTGACAGCACTCGAGGCGGGATATGAGGCGTCTGAACAGAATGAACAGACACGCAAACAAACTTTGCTCGAAAAGCGACTCGTTGAAATAGACGCCCGTCTAAATTTGTTAAGAAAAGAATTCGAACAAGCGGAATCTGTTAAATCGCGGCAACAGTTATATGAACAGGCGATAAAACTTCAAGTCGAACGTGCTCAAATCGATGAAGAACGGAAACGTCATCTCGATTCGATCAATTCGTCATGAGGGTGCAAGACGAAAAATGGACCGGTCGCTCAAAAGAGCGGCGGTCCATTTTTTATGATAGCTCTGCTTTGATGCCGGTAGCGATCGTTTGCATGTCTTCAGACGAGTAATCGTCTTGATGCGTTTTCCACTTGGCGCTGAATCCGTCGTCTGCGCCATAGCGTGGCAATAGATGGATATGGAAATGGTAGACGGTCTGCCCCGCGATGGCTTCAGCGTTGGACAACACGTTCATCCCAATGGCGCCTGTTTCCCTTTGAATAGCGTTCGCAATTGCGGGCACGGCTTGGAACACGTCACGAGCGACGTCAGTCGGCAATTCATAAATGTTACGGGCGTGATGTTTCGGGATGACAAGGGTATGTCCTTTCGTAACCTGTGATATATCGAGGAACGCGACGACAGCGTCGTCCTCATATACCTTGTAGGAAGGGATGTCGTTGTTGACAATTTTACAAAAAATACAGTTGTCCTCGGTGTGCATACTGACTCCTCCATTCATCAAATGTCTGATTCATCTCATCATAACACGGAAAGTCAGGCGGAAGAACGATTGTCTGGGCAACCGGTTCAGACTACACTAGTAGCAACAGCAAACGAGAGAGGAAGAAAAACGGATGGCGTATGTACGATCAAAAAAACCATCAAAGCGAAGGAACGTCTACCTCTGGCTCCTCGTGACGCTCGGGATCGGCCTCGCGGTCGGTGCGTTCTATCAATGGGGATATAAGCCGGCTGCCGCCCACGACAAGATTCATGTCCGCTTCAAGGATGCCTTGTTGACTGAAGACGTCAGCTTCTTCGAGGAGAACGTCGAATATGAATCGGAATTGCTCACGCGTGCCGATGCACTCCGTTTCATGGACTGGTTGAATGATGAGAAGTCGATTCGCGGTGAGGCTATCGCGGAAGTGGCTCAGGACCGATCCGATCGGGCACAAGGCATGGAAACGGACGGCTTGTTCCGGCTCGTCGATACAGGAGAAGGACGGTTCGGTTTTGCGGATTATCGGATTGAGTTGTTGCCGAAGACGTTGCGCGCTTCGGCGGACGTCCCACTGACAAATATTTGGATCGACGGGGTGCAGGCAGGACGGATCGATGAAACGGGGTCAGCAGTTAAGGTAGTTCGCATGCCCGGCCGCTACGATGTCAAAGCCGTCGTTGTCGTCGATGGGGAAACGGTGACCGACACCAAGACCGTGACGTTGACGGAAGATGCGCAACTGGCGTTTGGCTTGCTCCCTGACCAAGACGAGACGGTCGCTGGACAGTTCGGCCTCGAACGGGCCGAATTGATTGAAATCGAGGTCGAGGCGCAAACCGGTCACTCGATTGAAACGATTGAAGGCTTGATGAACAAGCGAGAACGGGCGATACTCGATGAGATTGGCGAACCGATGGAACGAGGCGACGTCTGGCGCTATGAGGGAATGGAACTCCGGTTTGGCGACGGTCGAGTTGATCGCATTGATATCGACTTACAGAAGCGACCGGACGACCTGCTCGCGCTATTGGGTGAGCCAAATGAAAAAGTCGACACGGACCTCGGCCTCGAATGGCGCTACGACCGGACGTTGCTCGAGTCGATTTTCACGTTCTTGCGCTTACAAAGCGAGAAACGGTTCATTGAGCGGGATGGGGCCATGTATCTTATGTTGACATGAAAAAACGGGACCCTCGATGAGGGCCCCGTTTTCGTGAGCCGCAGCTTAACGCTTACGGTTCATTGATTTCATTACGAACGATACGATCAAGATCAAGATAATCGCACCGAGAAGTGCCGGGATAATCGCGATGTCACCCACTGAAGGACCGAAGTCTCCGAAGATGAGGCCACCGAGCCAAGCACCGATGATACCAGCAATGATGTTACCGATGACGCCACCTGGTACATCCTTACCTAAAATAAGACCTGCTAACCAACCGATAATACCCCCGACGATTAAAGTGATAATCCAACCCATAAAAACATTCTCCTTTCTGTTTTGTCCATTGTTCTCACTAGCAATTTTATGGAACAATGGATGTAATGAATAAGTTTTAAAATGCCTTACAGTTCAGATTATTCCCATGTGACAGCTTTTAAAACGTATATCACAAAAAAAAGTTGAAAATAAGAGGTGGAAGTTTCATGTTGCAAGTCGACCATTTGAATGGCGGTTATATAGGTAAACAAGTGTTACATGACATTTCGTTTGATGTGAGAAAAGGTGAGCTTGTAGGGCTGATAGGGCTAAACGGAGCCGGAAAGTCGACAACGATCAAACATATTTTAGGCTTGCTTGAGCCGATTTCGGGTTCAATCGAGGTCGATAGCCAAACCCTCATTTCTTCAGAAAAGAATTATCGCAAGAAAATAAGTTATATACCCGAGACCCCTATCTTGTATGACACGTTGACGTTGCGTGAACATTTGACGTTGATTGGGAAAGCGTATGACATTGACGCGGCAGATTTGACGAGTCGCACCGAGCGATTGGCACGAGATATGCGGATGGAGAAGCAACTTGACTGGTTCCCGTCCGTCTTTTCGAAAGGGATGCGTCAAAAAGCGATGATTCTCTGTGCGCTCGTGACGAAGTCACCGCTCCTCATCGTCGACGAACCGTTCGTCGGACTCGACCCGCTCGCGATTCGTCAACTATTGCAATTGTTTGACGAGTATAAGGAAGATTGCGCCATCTTGATGTCGACACACATTTTAGAGACGGCCGAGCGCCACTGCGATCGTTTCGTCTTCTTGCACCAAGGATCGGTCATCGCGACCGGCACGGCCGCGCAGCTGCGCGAGACATACGGTCTGCGTCCGGACGCCACGCTCGATGACATCTATGTCGAAGCAATCGAGGCCGAGGAGCGGAAACGATGAACGTATTCAAACAACGATTTGGCGTCTGGGTGGAAGACGTCGTGAAATACAGCCGCTACGTCGCGAACGGCGGGTTGTTGTTCACACTTTATTTCACGCTCATCTACGGGGCGTTCGTGTATAACCAGTTTTTGACGGATTTGGACCCGACTTTTCCGAGTGAATGGATCGTGGCGCTGATTTGGTTGCTGCTGCCGCTCGGGCATCGTCCCCGGACGTTGATTCAAGAAGCGGACCAAGTCTTCTTATTGCCGCGACTCGGTGAGATTCGAGCGTTCATGACAGGCGTTCGCCTGTTCAACGTCGTCTTCGCTGCCGTCCGCGCAATCCTCGTCATGCTCGTCGTGTTGCCGCTGCTCGTTCGGACGCAAGCGCTCACGTCGGTCGAAGTCGGGGCCATCCTCGCGACGAGTGTGCTCATTTCAGCCGCGGGTCGTCTCGCCAAGTTGGAAGGCGTGAAATACGTCGTCGTGCCGAGCGCGCTCGCGAGTGGCTTCCTCATGGTGTTCGGCGTACCGCTATTGACCCCGGTGCCCGCGCTCGTCCCGTTCGTCCTGCTCCACGTGCGACGGAACCGGCGCATCCCGCTGCTCGACTGGCTAGTGCTCGAAGAGAAGAGTAAAGCCCAGTTCAACCGGGTCGTCAGTTGGTTCGTCGATGTGCCGGCGCTGCGGGAAGACGTTCGGGAGCGGTCGTTCATCGTGAGCCTGCTCGAGCGGTCGGTGTTGAAACGCGCCGATGCCGCCCGTTACGTGTACGGACTCCGGGTCATGCGGTCGAACGATTCACTCGACCTCGTAATGCGGCTTTCCGCCGTCGCGCTCGTCGTCATGTGGCTCTCGGGCGGATGGTACGTCGGGCTGGTCGTCCCGCTCTTCGTCGGATTGACGGCGCTCCAACTCGTCCCATTATTTAAACGGCTCGACACGGTATCGATGGCGTCGTGGTTGCCGATCACACGTACCGAAAGGCTCGTCGCCTATAAATGGTGGGCGACGCGGTTGTTGTTCGCGCAACTGCTCGTCCTTGGCGCCGCCTCGCTCTTGTTCGGGGCGACGTGGGACGCGCTCGTCGGTCTCGGCCTCGCGTATTTGGTCGTCCGTTATTATTTGAATCGATTGACATGAAACAGGGACACCCGGATTGGGTGTCCCTGACTGTTGTCGTTATTTCTTTGGTGACATGACTGATACGCTCGACCCGAGGATTTTCGGGAGACGTGCCGGTGCTTCTGGTTCTGTCTCGACTTCACCGTAAGCAGATACACCGTGCTCGGCGATGTCGAGGCCGATATCTTCTTGTTCTTCTGTGACACGAAGACCGATCGTGACGTCAAGGAGTTTCAAGAAGGCGTAGCTACCGCCACCGGCGATGACCATCGCGATCAAGACACCGAGTGCTTGGACACCGAGTTGAGTCAAGCCGCCGCCGTAGAAGAGGCCGGCCGAACCGATGCCAGTGATCTCGACCAAACGAGGTGAGGCGAAGAATCCGAGGGCGAGCGTCCCGATGATACCGGCGACACCGTGCACCGAGAAAGCGCAGAGCGGGTCGTCGATATATTTTGCCATGAGGATGCTTGTACCGTACGTGGCGATCGAAGCGAGCGCGCCGATGACGATGGCGGCCCAAGGTTCGACGAAGGCGCAAGCAGCGGTGATGGCGACGAGTGCCCCGAGGACCCCATTGACGATTGTCGGGATGTCGGCCGTTTTCTTGTGAACCATGACGATGGCGAGAGCGCCGAGCGCACCGGCAGCCGTGGCGAGCATCGTCGTAAGTGCGACGTAACCGAAGAAGCCGTCCGCGACCGACATCGTCGATCCGGCGTTGAAACCGAACCAGCAGAGCCAGAGCACGAGTCCACCGACGACCGTCAAGACGTGGTTATGACCGGCGAGTGATTCCGTTTTACGACGTGGTTTCAAGATGATGGTTGCCATGAGTGCGGCCATCCCGCCTTGAAGGTGGACGACAGCCGAACCGGCGAAGTCTTGCATGCCCATCGTCCCAAGAAGTCCACCGGCCCATACCGAGCGGGCGACGATTGGATACAGGATGGCGACGAAGAAGATGCCGAACAAGACGTAAGCAGACAGTTTAGCCCGCTCTGCGAAGCCACCCCAAGCGATGGCGAGTGCGACGGCGACGAATGACAACTGGAACAAGAATTTGATGTCGATCGAGACGTTGGCCCAATCGAGGCTCGTGAACGAACCGTTCATGAAGAAACCTTCCGTCCCGAACCAGCGGGTCCCGTCCCCGAATGAGAGGCCGAAGCCGACGGCCCAAAAGGCGAGTGCTGCCACAGAGAGGCTGATGATTTGTTTGACGGCGACGTGTCCGGCGTTTTTAGCCCGGAGCGTCCCCGTCTCGAGCAACCCGAACCCGAGTTGCATCGTCAAAACGAGCAAGGCGGCGATGAGTACGAACAGCGTGTCCATATAATATAAGATGTCTTCCATGTTTCGATTCCTCCTTTTTTCCGATTGATGATTCAAAAGTTGTTTTCAGTGTAAGACGAAAAAATCAACTTGGATTGCAAATTGTCAGATTATCTGACATAGTTTTTTTATGAAGAGGAGGACGGGCGATGGACTATAAATCGAAGAAAGTGATCGGGATGGGCGTCATCACTGAACTGACAGGACTTTCGGAGCGGCAAATCCGCTATTATGAATCAAAAGGGCTCGTTTTTCCGGAACGGACAACAGGGGGTTCACGTAAATATTCTTTCCATGACGTGGAACGATTGATTGATGTGGCCTCGAAGCTTGAAGACGGCTGGCGGATTCAAGATATCAAAGAGCGCGAGAAGCGCTTGTCGACGAAACAGCGTGACGATTTGATTCGTGGTCAGCTTAATTCGGCCTTCCGCACGTACCCGCCAAAGAAATGACACAAAGAAAACACAATGAAAATGCTTCACATTAGCATTATTCTAATTAATTTCTGTATAATGTTTTTGAGTTCACATACCTATAGAAGAAGCGTGTAGGAGAATTATAGAGGGGAATGACGCGACGTATGAACGATACTATTTTGAAGGCGTTTAAAGGAGAGGCGACAGACTATGTGCCCGTCTGGTACATGCGCCAAGCCGGACGCTACCAACCAGAATATCGTGAGATCAAAAAAACGAGGACATTATTCGAAATCACCCATGATGCCGAATTGTGTGCCTACGTGACAGAGCTCCCGGTCAAACAACTAGGAGTCGACGCGGCCATTCTGTATAAAGATATTATGACGCCACTTCCGTCGATGGGTGTCGATGTGGAAATCAAGAGCGGCATCGGGCCGGTTATTGATAACCCGTACCGGACGATGGAAGACGTGGAACGCCTAAAACCACTCAACACGGACGACATCTCGTACGTGTTCGAGACGATTCGCTTGCTTCGGGAACGTTTGGAAGTCCCGCTCATCGGATTCTCAGGGGCACCGTTCACACTCGCGAGTTATATGATTGAAGGCGGCCCATCGAAGAGCTACCACCGCACGAAAGCGCTTATGTACGCCGAGCCGGACATCTGGAACGCACTTATGGACAAACTTGGCGACATGGTCATCACATATGCGACGGCGCAGGCCGAGGCCGGCATCCAAGCGTTCCAATTGTTCGACTCATGGGTCGGGACGCTCAGCCGCAAAGATTATGTTCGGTATATCAAACCGACGACTGAACGGATTTTCACTGAGTTGCGCAAACTCGACATCCCGCTCATCATGCACGGTGTCGGTGCGAGCCATCTCGTCGAAGAGTGGCAAGACCAGCCGCTCGACGTCGTCGGGCTCGATTGGCGCCTATCGATTCAAGAGGCGCGCGACCGTGGTATCACGAAAGCGGTCCAAGGGAACCTTGACCCTTCATTCTTGCTAGCTCCGTGGCCGATCATCGAAGCGAAAGTGAAAGAAATCCTCGATGAGGGGATGAAACAACCTGGATACGTCTTCAACTTGGGACATGGGGTGTTCCCGGAAGTCGATCCGTCTGTGCTCGTCAAATTGACAGCATTTATCCATGACTACTCACGTGAAAAAATGGGAGGCAAATTAGTATGAAAACCGTCGGATTACTCGTAATGGCTTATGGGACACCGTACAAACCTGAAGACATCGAGCGCTACTACACGCATATTCGTTATGGCCGAAAACCTTCACCGGAAGCACTCCAAGATTTGACGGAGCGCTATGAGGCCATCGGTGGCGTGTCGCCGCTCGCGAAAATCACGATCGATCAAGCAGAGACGCTCCGCGACATTTTGAACGAGCGCCACGTCGGCGAAATCGAGTTCAAACTTTATATCGGACTCAAGCACATCGAACCGTTCGTGGAAGACGCGGTCGCGCAAATGGCGAACGACGGCATCAAAGAAGCAGTATCGGTCGTATTGGCCCCGCACTACTCGTCATACAGCGTCAAGTCGTACAACGGACGAGCGCATGAAGAAGCCGCGAAGTATGGCATCGAGATCCGTTCGGTCGAATCGTGGTACGATGAGCCGAAATTCATCAACTGGTGGGCGGAAGCCATCAAAGCGACGTTCGCGAACTTGCCGGTACCGGCCGAGAAGGCTTGCTTGATCGTTTCGGCGCACAGTCTCCCAGAGAAGATTTTGGCAGGCGGCGACCCGTATCCGGATCAATTGAAAGAGACGGCTGACAAAATCGCCCAAGCGGCGGGCGTACCGAACTATGAAGTCGGTTGGCAGTCGAAAGGCAACACGCCTGACCCGTGGATCGGACCGGACGTTCAAGATTTGACGGCTGAACTTTATGAAAAGCATGGCTATGAGGCGTTCGTCTACACGCCGGTCGGATTCGTCGCGGATCACCTCGAAGTGCTCTTCGATAACGACGTGGAATGTAAAGTCGTCTGTGACCGTCTTGGCGTTCACTACGCACGTCCGAACATGCCAAACGCGGAGCGGAGTTTCATTGAAGCCATCGCCGATCGCATGGAAAGCGTGATTGTACATCATGCGTAATGTAACGATTGTCGGTGGTGGGATCACAGGTCTCACCGCCGCTTTTTATGCCGAGCGTTATTTGCCGGAAGGCGTCACGATCAAGCTCGTTGAAGCGAGTGGACGGTTAGGCGGGAAAATCGATACGTTCGAGACTGGGGAATTTGCGGTCGAACGTGGGCCGGACTCCTACGTGTTCCGGAAGACGGCGATGACCGACTTGATTCATGAGGTCGGGCTCGGAGATGAACTCGTCCGGAATGGGGTCGGCCAAGCATACGTGCTCCATCATGACGGATTGCATCCAATTCCGAAGCAGACGGTCATGGGCATCCCACTCGATGTCGATGCGTTCAAAGACACGACGCTCCTATCGGATGAAGAACATGCCGCGCTCCGGACGATGCTCCTATCGCCACCGGACGTCGACACACCGGAAACGGACGTCTCGCTCGGTCTGTACTTGCGGGAACGGGTAGGGGACCCGATCGTCGACCGGTTAATCGAACCGCTTCTTTCCGGGATTTACGCGGGAGACATCGATCAGATGAGCGCCTTGTCGACGTTTCCACAGTTCATCGAGGGTGAGAAGAAGTACGGGAACTTGTATGAAGGGATGCGTCACTTGCGCCCCGAACAACGAGTCGCGGAAGTCGGCGCCAAGAAAGTCGGACAGTTCGCTTCACTCAAACGAGGGTTGAAGTCGCTCATCGATCGTCTTGCCGAGCGGTTAGAGCGCACCGAGATCATCTTGAACTGTTCGGTCGAACAAGTCGAGGAGATGGAGGACGGCTATCGCCTGCTGACGAACCGGGGCAATATCGAGTCCGATCACCTCATCTTGACGGTCCCGCCCCGGCTCATCCGTCAGTTCTTACCAAAAGTCGAGAGCGATTTCTTAGCCGAAATGAAACCGCACGCGACGGCGACGTGTTCGCTCGTGTTCAAAGAAGACGATATCGAGTTGCCGTTCGTCGGGACGGGATTCGTCACGAGCCAGGAGGCGGATGTATTGATCACGGCGTGCACGTTCATCGACCAAAAATGGCCGCACGCCGTGCCGGAAGGGTATCACGTCCTGCGCGTCTTTCTCGGACGTCCGGGCGCCGATGAGATCGTCGATGCGTCCGATGAGGAGATTGTCGCGACGGCGTTACGTGACCTCGGTGGCTTGATGACGATCAAAGCGGCGCCGATCGAGACGATTGTCAGCCGGCTCCGGGACGGGTTGCCGCCCTACGCCGTTTTCCATTCCGACCGGGTCCGCGCGCTACGCGCCGAGATGGGTCGCGTCTATCCAGGCATCCTGCTCGCGGGCATCGCCTATGACGGCATCGGCATGCCAGACTGCATCAAGAGCGTCCGTGAACAGATCAAGGCGCTTGCGGAAGAAGGATAAAGATTCGTGACGAGAGGTGTCGGATTATTCCGATGGCCTCTCTTTTTGTTATAGTTATAAGCGAAACAGAAAAAGAGGAGTGGATGTTGATGACAACGTACAAATTGTTCGTATCCGATATGGATGGCACGATCCTGCACAACCACACGAAAATCGCGCCCGAGACGGCAGAAATCATTCGCGCGGCAGAAGCACAAGGGATTCGCTTTGCGATTGCGACAGGACGCAATTACTTTAATGCGAAAGAAATTCTGGATGAAGTCGGACTCACTTGTCCCATCGTCTCTTCGAACGGGGGACGGGTGTTGACGGAAACAGGTGACGTCTTGCATGAAATCGATTTGACGATTGAAGAAGCGCTCGAGGTCGTGTCGGTGTTGCATCAAGACCATAAATACTCGGACGTTTTCTATGAAATGTATTCAGAGGCAGGACTCGTTGCGAGCCGACTCGACTTGATAGACGCTACAATGGAGAACTTGAAGCAAAGCGGGGACGAGCGGTCACTCGAGATGTATGAATTTTTCCAGAAACGTTATTATGTCAACGAGGACGTCCGTCTCGTCGAAGATATCGAGGATTTCATCAAGAACGAGGCCGGTCGCGTTTATAAATTCATCGCCTTCTCGAGCCACTTCGAGAAGATGTCATCTCTATGGGCAGAAATCGATGAGCGCGTCGAAGGGGTATACGTCACGTCGTCAGGCAAAGATAACATCGAAGTCATGGCGAACGGGGCCGATAAAGGTCACGGCGTGAAAAAACTAGCCGAACATTTGGGCATCGATTTATCAGAAGTCGTCGTCATCGGGGACAACTTGAATGACGTCCCGATGTTTAAAGTCGCCGGCAAAGCGATTGCGATGGAAAATAGTCACGAAGATTTGATTGCGATTAGTCACCATGTGACAGAGCGTCATGACGAGTACGGCGTCGCGAACGCATTAAAGCGCGTCATGAACGGAGAATGGAAGTAAACGAGTTGTAGCGCCGGGCTGCCGTCTCGTATAATGCAAGTAACGATGATCCTTAGGAGGAACCTACTGTGAAATTTATTTTCAACCCGGACATCCGGGACCCGAAACTCAACTTGGCGGTCGAAGAGTATATCCTCAAGCATTTAAATGTCGAGCATGAGGACTATTTCTTGTTCTATATTAATGGCCCGTCGATCATCATCGGCAAAAACCAAAACACGTCAGAAGAAATCAACTTGAAGTATATCGAAGAGAACGGGATTGACGTCGTCCGTCGTTTGTCGGGTGGCGGTGCCGTCTACCATGACGAGGGCAACTTGAACTTCAGCTTCATCACAAAAGATGACGGCAACTCGTTCAATAACTATAAGAAGTTCACGCAACCGATTGTGGATGCCTTGAAACAACTAGGAGTCGAGGCAGAATTGACGGGACGTAACGATATCCAAGTCGGCGAACGGAAAATCAGCGGGAATGCCCAGTTTACGACGCGCGGCCGCATGTTCAGCCACGGGACGCTCATGTTCAACTCGAACATCGAGGAAGTCGTCAACTCACTAAACGTCTCAGAAGAGAAAATGCGATCAAAAGGGATCAAATCGGTCCGTAGCCGCGTCGCCAACATCACGGAGTTCTTAGAAGAAGAGATGGCGATGGAGGACTTCGTCGAGGCGCTACTTCATTCAATTTACGACGGACAGGAACCGGAACGTTACGTCCTTCGCGACGAGGACTGGGAAATCGTCCAAGATATCTCGAAAGAACGCTATGCGAACTGGGACTGGAACTTCGGGAAATCGCCGAAGTTTGATGTCGAGTCGAAACGTCGATTTCCGATCGGCACGATCGACGTGCGCTTGAACGTCGCCAAAGGCACGATCACGGAAGCGAAAATCTACGGCGACTTTTTCGGGGTCGGCGATATTCAAGACGTCGAACAAGCACTCGTTGGGACACGGTTCGAACGCGGCGCGATTCGGGAACAATTGTCACAGCTTGACATCAAACATTACTTTGGCAACGTCGAGCTTGAAGAGCTTGTCGATCTCATTAGCTAAAGCGTTTTTTACCAGGAAGGGCCTCTCCGAAGAGGTCCTTCTTTTTGGCGTTTTAGTGACAACTGGTCAGGATTGTTGCGCGTTGTTTTAGCGAGGCGTATCATAATTAGTGCAAGCGCTTTCGTGAGATGGAGTCAACCAATGGGAGGAAAAGATATGTACCGATTTATCACAGAGTGGATGGATACGAATATGATGTGGGTAACCGAGCAACCGACGTTTGATCTCGCTGTCCGCGCGATCGGTCTTGAATTAGAAGGAAGAGGCATCGTTGACGATTCGTTCGCGCGCGTCATTATCGACCAAGAGCGGACGATTCCCTCAGGAGTAAGTGATGTTGCCATTCCGGTCGCCGTTGTCGACGTCCCGATTCGTGTCTCGAAGCAAGATGGAATCACGTTGTTACACCTCAATCAGCCGTTTCTCATGCAGACGATTACGGGTGAAACTATTCGTGCTGAAGCTATTTTCTTCATTACGGCTACGACTGAGGCTAATCAATCGACGCTCCACAAATTGATGGATGACCTGCTTATGGATGACGAGACGCTACAGGCGATTGTCCACGTACAGAGTCGGACTGGTTTATATCATTTGCAGACGATGGATTTGAAAGCGTTTTCTTATTGAAACATTTCATGTACAATGAAGATAACTGAAAAAGAGCGCGGCTACCGTGCTCTTTTTTACGGCTTAAAAGTGAATGGTCATTCATTTAAAAGGGGGATTATCATGGCAAACTTAGTCACGGCACTACAAGGCGTTGTGGCCACATATCCAAACAAGGCGGCTTACGTATTTGGGGAAGACACGGTCACCTACGGACAGTTCTATGGACAAGTCGAGGCGATGGCGGCGACGCTCGAGCAAAAAGGGATCGCTCAAGGCGATCACGTCGCGCTCGTCCTCGGCAACAGCCCCGCGTTCTTGATTTCGTATTTCGCGGTGCTCGCCCGAGGTGGGGTCGTCATTCCGATCAACCCTACATACACGCCGGACGAGATGGCCTACATCTTGCTCGATGGCGACGTGAAGGCGATTGTCGCCTTGTCGCCGCTCGTCGCGCAAGCGGAAGCCGCACTCACGAAATTACCGCAACTCCGACTCGTCATCTCGGTCCCGTATGCGGACGTACCGGCGTTGAAGCGGGATGGGGATATCGAGTTCCTACCGTTCAATGAGGCGTTCGCGACGACGAAAGCTGAAGTGATCGAAGTCGGCGAGGACGAAGTCGCCGTCATCCTCTATACGAGCGGGACGACCGGGAAACCAAAAGGCGCCTTGTTGACGCATCTCAACTTGTTCTCGAACGCCCAGTCCATCGGGGAATATTTGGAAATCACGCCGGAAGACAAAGCGCTCGCCGCCTTGCCGATGTTCCACGTCTTCTGTTTGACGGTCATCGTCAACGCACCGCTCCTGCGCGGGGCGACCATCGTCATCTTGCCGAAATTCTCACCGCAGGACGTGTTCGACCTCGTCCCGAAACATCGCGTCAGCATTTTTGCCGGCGTCCCGACGATGTACAACTTCCTGTTGCAGACGGCGATGAAAGTTCCGGCGTACGCTCGGCGCTCAGGCACGTCCGCGTCTTCGTATCCGGTGGGGCGAGTCTGCCGGTCCAGCTGCTCGAATCGTTCGAGCAGAAATTCGAATGTAAGATCCTCGAAGGATACGGCTTATCCGAAGCGTCACCGGTCACGTGTTTCAATCCGCTCCACGGTGAGCGGAAAGCCGGATCGATCGGGCCGTCCATCGTTCACGTCGAGAACAAGGTCGTCGATGAGCTCGGGGAAGAGGTCGGGGTCGATGAGGTCGGTGAACTGATTGTCCGTGGACCGAACGTGATGAAAGGCTATTACAAACTGCCGGAAGAGACGTCGATGACACTTCGTGACGGCTGGCTCTATACGGGCGACTTGGCGAAACGTGACAAGGACGGTTACTTTTATATCGTCGACCGCAAGAAGGACATGGTCATCGTCGGTGGCTACAACGTCTATCCGCGCGAAGTCGAAGAAGTGCTGTATCAACATCCGGGCATCGTCGAAGCGGCCGTCATCGGGGTGCCGGACGCTGAGCAAGGAGAAGCGGTCAAAGCGTTCATTGTCACGCGAGACGAACAAGTGACGCTCGACGAGATTCGAGCGTTCGCGGCGACGAAACTGGCGAAGTATAAACAGCCGACGCACATCGAGATCATCGAGGAGTTACCGCGGAACACGACGGGGAAAATTTTACGGACCGTCTTAAAGAGCGAAGCATTCCAACGTAATTGACTAGAGGAAGGGCGACACAAACTGGTCGCCTTTTTTGATTAGAATATTTGACACCTTTACGGGGTAGGGGTATATTAATGATGAGGTGATAATCATGGAAGAATTCATGCATGACCAACCGCTCGTGCCACGTGAAGACGAGGAACGTAAAGCGCTCAGTAAACGACTGCGCCGGATTGAAGGGCAAGTACGAGGGATTCAAAAGATGGTCGAAAGTGACCGCTACTGCGTCGATATTTTGACCCAGACGGCAGCGATTCAAGCAGCGCTCAAACAAGTCGAGATGCAATTGCTCGAACGCCATATGCGTAAATGTCTAGTCCATGCGAGTGAAACGGAAAACATGGACCCATACATTGACGAATTGATGACAATCGTCAACCGCATCAAAAAGTAAGGAGGTGGATGTATGAAAACCGTCGAACTGTCGATTCAAGGGATGACATGCGCCGCATGCTCGGCTCGAATCGAGAAAGTGTTGAACAAAATGGATGGTGTCGAAGCGACTGTCAACTTACCGCTCGAGACGGCGACAATTCGCGTCGACGACGGCATCACTGAAGACGAACTGATTGCCCGCATCGAGAAAATCGGCTACGGTGCAGAACGGAAGGTGGAACTGACGCCTAAACACGACCTGCGCCCGCTCGAGCGAAAAGTGCTCATCTCGGCGCTGTTGTCGGCACCGCTTTTACTCGTCATGATTACGCATATCCCGGGCGTGACGTTCCATGCCGATTGGCTGATGAGTCCGTGGTGGCAATTCGCGCTCGCCACGCCGGTCCAGTTTTGGATCGGGGCCCAGTTTTATCAGGCGCGTATAAGAGTTTGAAGAGTGGCGCGGCCAATATGGATGTGCTCGTGGCCACGGGGACGTCGGCAGCTTATTTTTATTCCGTCTTCGAGATGCTCGTTCATCCGATGCATCCGTCGCTCTATTTTGAGACGAGTGCCATCCTCATCACGCTCGTATTACTCGGGAAATGGTTAGAGGCACGGGCGAAAGAGAAGACGACGGACGCGCTCAAGTCGCTCCTGTCGTTACAGGCGAAAGAGGCGATTTTACTCGTCGATGGCGTCGAACGTTCGGTCGCGATCGATTTGGTCAAAGTTGGAGACATCATTGTCGTACGACCTGGTGAGAAAGTGCCGGTCGACGGGAAGATCGTCGAAGGCGAGACGGTCATCGATGAGTCGATGCTGACCGGGGAGTCGATCCCCTCGGAAAAAGGTGTCGGTGCCGACGTCGTCGGCGGAACGATTAACCGTTCGCATCGTGTGTTGATGGTCGCCGAACGTGTCGGCAGTGAGACGATGCTCGCTCAAATTGTCCGTGTCGTCGAACAGGCCCAGACGGATAAGGCTCCGATTCAACGACAGGCTGACCGGATTTCGGGTGTATTCGTGCCGATCGTGGTGGCCATCAGTGCCTTGACGTTTGCAGTCTGGACGTTCGGATTCAACGATTTGGATATGGCGATTCGGGCAGCGATTGCCGTCCTCGTCATCGCCTGTCCGTGTGCGCTTGGTTTGGCGACCCCGACATCGATTATGGTAGGGACAGGACGGGCCGCCGAACAAGGCGTCTTATTCAAAGGCGGCGGCCAACTCGAGTCGTTGAACGGTGTCGACATCGTCGTCTTTGATAAAACCGGGACACTCACGAAAGGGAAGCCGGAAGTCGTGGCGACGTTCGGAGATCCGGAACTTTTGAAGATGGCTACTATGGCCGAACGTCAGTCGACGCACCCGCTCGCTGAGGCAATCGGTCGTGGTGAAGGGAGCGGCCAGGTCGAGCGCGTCGAAGAGTTGGCTGGTCGAGGATTGAAAGCGGTCGTGGATGGGAAACCTCTCCTTATCGGTTCGGTCCGCATGATGCGAGAAGCCGGATTCGTATTACCCGATTGGGACCTGCAGGCGATGACGCCTGTCTATGTGGCGGAAGAGTCTGGAATCGTCGCGGCGTTCGGTCTGAAAGATCGATTGAAAGAGCGGAGCCAATCCGTCGTCCAACAACTTGCCAAGACGAGACAAGTATACGTCTTGACGGGAGACCGGAAAGAAGTCGCATACGATATCGCCCGTCAGCTCGGGATTCCCGAAACGAACGTCATCGCCGAGGTGTTACCGGTCGAGAAAGCGGATCACGTCGAAGTATTGAAACGCCAAGGACGTGTCGCCATGGTCGGGGACGGCATGAATGATGCGCCGGCTCTCGCCGTCGCGGATGTCGGGATCGCGTTCGGAAGTGGGACGGATGTCGCCTTAGAAGCGGCTGACGTCACGGTGATGGGGCAAGATATCGAGGGCGTGAACCGCGCCATCGAGATGAGTTCATTGACGATGCGCAACATTCGGCAAAACCTGTTCTGGGCGCTAGCGTATAACAGTCTCGGTATCCCGGTGGCGGCAGCGGGTCTGCTCGCCCCTTGGATTGCCGGGGCGGCGATGGCGTTCAGTTCGGTCTCGGTCGTCTTGAACGCGTTACGATTGAAAACACAAGGAGGAACATCAAAATGAATGAAACGACATTAAAAGTAGAAGGAATGACATGTAACCATTGCAAAGCGGCGGTCGAGGGCGCGCTGACGGAATTAGAAGGGGTCGAATCGGCCATCGTCTCATTGCAGGACCATCGGGTCGACGTCATCCATACTGACAAAATCTCTATACAAAAAATGGTCGAAGCCATCGAAGAACAAGGCTACGACGTCAACGCATAACATGTAACTCTCGCCTGTCACGGCGGGAGTTTTTTTGTGATGTTCAACCGAATCGAAACGTGCTATATTATAGGTGATAATGAGAATCGATATCAACGGGGAAGGTGGGGCAAGATGGAACTCATGATGATTAGCGGCGTACTGGCCTTACTCAGTGGAGGCACAGTATTCCTGGCGCAACAGATGCGCACACGGCCGACACGGTAAGGAAGGGGAGACCCTTCTTTTTTTGTCGATTCAGTGACGGGTGACAAGCACATTTAACGTCACTGAATCGACTCGATTCCCATCATTTGTCCATAATTGTTTGATATGATATGAAAAAACGTTGCAGAGGTGACTAGAATGTACACAATCTATTTAGTCGATGATGAAGTCAATTTGAATAAGATGCTTGTCACGTATTTGGAGCAAGAGGGGTATATTGTACGGTCATTCACTGATGGGGTTTCTGCCCAAGCCGCCATTAAAGACGAGCCGGACCTATGGGTGCTCGATATCATGCTCCCCGACTTAGATGGATTCCAACTGTTGAAACAAATCAAAGCGACCAACGCCTTCACGCCGACCATCTTTATTTCGGCACGTGACGAAGATATCGATAAAATCATCGGTCTCGAAATGGGGTCTGACGATTACGTTGCCAAACCGTTTTTGCCGCGTGAACTTGTCATCCGGGTGAAAAAGTTGATTGACCGGGTGTACGGCTCAAAATCGAACGAACATATCGAGTATGGGGAATATACGATTTATCCAGAGAAACGTCTCATCCGTCACGAACAGGATGAAATCGATTTGACGTCGAAAGAGTTCGACTTGTTGCTTTTGTTCCTCGAACACCCAGGTTCGGCGTTGTCGCGTGAACAAATTCTTGAAGGCGTCTGGGGTCATGACTATTTCGGCTCGGATCGCGTCGTCGATGATTTAGTGCGGCGCCTGCGGAAGAAATTGCATCGCTTGGAGCTCGAGACGCTTTATGGCGTCGGTTATCGACTCGTTAAGCCATGAAACTCAATCACCTTCAGCCGAAGCGTCTCATGTGGAAAATCTGGGTGTTAATTCTCCTGATCATCGTGACGCTCGCCTTGATGATTTTATTGACCGTCCGTTCATCAATTACGCAATTCATTGATGAACAAGTGTATGAGACGTTGCAGGACGTTGACTATTATCTGGGAAATACGAACGAGTTGGAAAACATCCCACAAAACCCGATCGAGTATGATCGGCGGCAACAAGAGTCTCGCTCGGTCAACCAACTCATCTTCCTGCCGAACGGACGAATCATTTATGGGTCGGCCCCTCTAGAGTTGACGAATCGAATGTATCAGGAGGCACTCCAACAGACGAGCGAGATTGTAAAATATCAAACGACAATCGACGGTGAGGATGTCTACTATATCATTCGTCAAAATGAATATGACGGGGAGCTCATTTATCAAGCTTCTTACGTCTGGGATGCCTATCGTCGTGAACTTGTCTCGACACTCTACTGGCGCATCTCGATTTTGATCGGTATCATCAGTCTACTGTCGTTGATTCCGGCTTTATGGATGTCGCGTGAACTGACAAAGCCGATTGTCGAAATGGAACGGGCGGTCGAAAAGATTTCGAACCGCCAATGGGAGACGGTGCTTCCGCTCGCCCGTCAAGACGAGCTCGGGCAATTGGCCCGATCGATTGACGCGATGCGGCAAGAGTTGCAAGAGCAAGATGTGGCCCAACAGGCGCTGCTCCAAAACATCTCCCATGACTTGAAGACACCGATTATGGTCATCCGAGGGTACGCCCAGTCCATCGGGGACAGCATCTATCCAACGGGAGATTTGAAAGGGTCGGCCGAAGTCATTGACGAAGAGGCCTCACGGCTCGAGAAGAAAGTCGTCGACTTGTTGTACGTCACAAAACTGGAATATTTTAAAGGCCAAGAGATGCGGCTTGAGCCGATCAATCTCGATAAACTAATAGAGCTACTCGTCAGTCGCTTCAAGTTGCGGGGTAACGTGCACTGGACGGTCGAGGGTCATGCCGGCGAAATGCTTGGCGATGGAGAGCAAATCCGTGTAGCTTTCGAGAATGTGCTCGATAACGCTCTGCGTTATGCCGAGTCTAACATTAGGATTGAACTGTCGCGATCCGAGACGGGCATCGATATCTTCATTGAAAATGATGGTCCCCCTGTCGATGAGGATCTCGATTTGTTCCATCAATTCTCGCGAGGCAAGCAAGGGAAATTCGGACTCGGACTATTCATCGTTCAGCGCATCGTGACGTTACATGGAGGGACGGTGGCGTTGGGAAATATAAATGATGGAGTTTCTGTTCATTTTCACTTTCCACTGTCTAACGGGAATCCGAAACAAAAATTAGAGTTTCGAAATTAAAAATCAGCCGAAATCCGGCTGATTTTTTAGTAGGAAATAACAAGAAGCGATTTGTGCAAATGATTAAGCCTTGGTATGAATAAGTGGTAAGCCAATATATCCATGATGGAGGCAAAACACATGACTCAGTTGACGAATGAAACAAGAGCTTTGATTCCAGTGTTTAATGAGTATGGTGAGGCAGAGACGCTCGTCTATCAATCCGACGGTGTCCAACGTTTGAAAGGATCGCCCCTTCACTTACTCGAATCCGCCTGTCTGTATTACGGTTCAAGTATTCAAGGAAGGATTGAAGCGGCCCGGAACGTCCTTGGCCCGCACCGGAAGACGCCTGTCATCATGGATTGGTATGCAAACGCCGTCTTTTTCCCGACCATCGCTAAAGAAAGTCCAGACTGTGCCTGGATCAACTTCTCTCATGTATATGATGCTGAAAAAAGTGGCAAAGGGAGCCGGATTCTATTCCATTCCGGTGAGACGGTCGAGGTCCCCGTATCAAATCATACTGTATGCCGTCAGAAACAGCGTTCGATTGAATTATCCTACTCGTTTCAAAAACGTTTTCACTAAAGCACATTCATTATAGTTTAAAGATTGAAATCGATAATAAACCCCTCTATGATAAAGAAGAATAGTTTATATGTGTATATGCACATTACGTGAAAAGGAGGGGGCAACATGGTTTTTCAAAAAATGATTGAACGAGGAAAACTGGTGATTGTGTTTTTACTCGTTGCAGTCGTTGTCGGGGTACTCACGTTTTTCCAGCTTCCGAAGCGTGAAATTCCAGAGACGAGTGTCAATATCATCTTGATTCAAACACCATATCCGGGTGCGACCGCAGAGACGGTCGAACGGAACGTGACAAATATTCTCGAAACCGAATTGAGAGGACTCGATGGAATCGAGAAAGTGTCCTCATTATCTGCGTCCGAGTTCTCAAATATCACAGTCGAATATGAAGACGGTTTCGACAAGAGCGAGCTTCAGTCGAATGTACGCCAAGCCATTTCAGACGCTGCGCCTCGCTTGCCTGATAATGCGCTCGCCCCGACTGTGAATGATTCCATCGGTCAATTGCCGGTCGCCTCGTACTTGTTAACTTCAACGGACCGAGAAACGCTTCAGACGGTTCGAGAAGACGTCGAACGGTTGGAGGAACGGTTGCTACGGACTGATGGTGTGACTGGAGTGACGATTAAAGGTTTACCAGAAACCGAATTTGTTGTCTCACTCGATTCGGCCGAGCTTGGGGAACGTCAACTCGCTTTCCCGGACGTCTTGACGGCTATTAATGAAGAATATCGTACGACGCCGCTCGGTCGTCAGTCGACCGAAGAAGGCATCTATCAGTTAGCGATTGACAGTTTGACGAACGTCAATGACATGGGCCAAGTCGTCGTTGGTTCAGTGAACGGGACGCCCGTCTTGCTCGAAGACGTCGGTACGGTCGAAGAGACGCCAAAAGCGGTCACTGATCTCGTCTCACTTGATGGCCAACCGGCCATTTCCTTGACGGTCACGATCGAGTCGGGTCAAGACATCCCGACGCTTCAAGAGCGCGTTGATGAAGTCGTCGCCGCTGAAGTTGGAGACGTATCTGGCGTTGAACTCGTCTCTTATTATGAGCAGGCAAAAGCGGTCGATGATATCTTCTCGGCCTTGACGAAGGAATTCATCGTGGCCATGATCGCGGTCATCGTCGTCACGACCATCGGGTTGACCTTCTCAGGGTCACTCATTGTCAGTTTGGCCATTCCGTTGTCTTTCTTGCTAGCATTGATTCCACTTCGATTCACCGGAGTCGACTTGAACCAAATCTCGATTATCGGAGCAATTATTGCGCTCGGAATTCTCGTCGACGACGCAATCGTCGTCAACGACAACATTCTCCGTCGCTACCGAAAAGGAGACACGGCGATGGGCGGCGCCGTCCGCGGGACGAAAGAAGTATGGGGCTCAATCGTCACCTCGACGCTTGCGGTCGTTTTCGCATTCTTGCCATTGACTCTTCTCTCGGGTGCGAACGGGAACTTTATCCGTGCTTTACCGACTGTACTCGCCTTGTCGGTACTCGCCTCGATGATTATTAGTTTGACGCTCGTCCCGATAGCTCAGTATTGGCTGAATCGCAAACAAGTGAAAGTGTCAAAACGAGAGCCAGGATGGTTAGGTGGTCCGCTAAATCGTCTTAGTAACTTCTATGCGGACAAGCTATTACCGGTTGTCGCAAAACGTCCATGGACGTTCGGTCTTGTCGGTTTCGTCGTAACGACAGCCTTATACGGTTTGATTGTTTTGACGCCATTTGAATTCTTCCCGGCTGCGAATCGACCTGAAGTCGTCACGAGTGTCACGTTCCCCGTCCAGACGGACCTTGAAGAGACGGAACGAAGACTTCGAGAGATTGAGGCAGAGTTCCAAAGTATCGATGGTGTCACTGAGACATCGATTTTTGCAGGTAGTGGTCTCCCAAGCATATTCACGGGAGGACTTGATCAAACTGGGGAAAATACGGGTCAAATCGTTGTTCGTGTCGACAACGAGACGATTGATGCGATTCAATTGATCGATGACTATACGACGCAAATTCGGGAGAGTAACCCGGACGCCGAGATTTTCTTGGATACGCAACAACAAGGTCCGCCGACGTCAGCTCCTGTCGAGTTCACGATGCGCGGTGAAACAATTGAGCAGCTTGTTGCGGCACGAGATGTCGTAAAAGCAAATCTTGAAGAAATCGAGGGTGCACTCGTCCTCGATAACATTAAAGAACCGTTCCAGACACTCACATACAAACTCGACCGTGATGCGATGGCGGCTGCTGGAGTGACCGCGAAGACGGTCAGTGACCAAATTCGTCTCGTCACGGACGGAATCCCCATCGGTACGTTCGACGATGGGGTCGAACAGCGCGATGTAAAAATCGTCGTTGATGCCGAGGCGAACCGCGAGGCACTCGCATTAGACGAGATTCTCGTCCCTGTGCAGACAGAGGCGGGTCCGCCGGTCGCACCGCTCAGTACGTTCGTCACCGAGACGAAGACGGAACAGATTCAACAGATTCCGCGTGAGAACGGCGAACGCACCGTCACCCTTCAAATCTTCGCGAGCGAAGGCATGGATGAAGACGCGTTTAAAGAAGACGTCGATCGCGTTCTCTCTGATGCCGAAGCGTCATTGACGGATGAGGGGATTGCGTTCGATCAATCGGGGGCAAGCGACACACAAAATGAGTTCTTCCTTGAACTCGCTACTTTGTTCGTTGTCGTCTTATTCTTGATTTTCTTGATTATCGCGTTCCAGTTCAATTCCTTATCACTCCCGCTTCTCGTCTTGTTCACGATTTACTTGGCGATTGCTGGGGCGGTCGTCGGATTGTTCATCACGCAGACGCCGTTCAGTTTCATGGCATCCATGGGAATCGTTTCACTCGCAGGGATTGTCGTGCGTAACGCAGTCGTCTTGTTCGAGTTCATCGAACAAGGAATTCGAGACGGGATGGCGGTCACTACTGCCGTCTATGAGGCAGGACGTGCCCGGATTCGTCCAATCCTATTGACAGCATTGACTGCCGTCGTGGCACTTTTGCCGGTTGCGTTCGGACAAGACCCACTTTTCAAACCGCTCGCCATCTGTATCGTGTCAGGAATTTTGTTCTCGACCATCTTGACGCTCGTGCTCGTTCCGGCCTACTATTTGATTTTGGCGAAACGTCGCCACCGGGATAAACCGTTTACAGAGTAAGACAAGGACCGGCCAATCGTGCCGGTCTTTTTTCATGTCAGTTGTCTAGATGTCGATGGAAGGCATGTTTTTGTGAGATGCTCTATGGGTATAATAAGAGAAGGACTTCACAATATTGGAGGGAATCAACGATGAATGATTCATACACATGGTTAAATCGCCGGAAGATTCGCCCGGCTTACAGTGCGACAGGGGGCCGAGCGTGGACGAGCGAACGCGTCTTGCGTCCGGATGCGGCCCGGGGAAAGACAGTTCGCGGTGTCAAACGCGTCCGTCGCCCGTACATTGATGAGCATGGCGTTCGCCGTTACACGACAGGACGTGTCGTCATTACTGATGCGGCCCGGCAGGCACGTGCGCACGGACATGGGGAGTCGGCGGTTCAGCTTGAACTATCGGTACCTACTCCGTATGAGCGGGTAAAAGAAATGATCCCGACGAAAAAAGTGCTCGTTCCGGTTATGGCAGGACTCGCGGTCGCCGGAGGACTCGCCGGTGCGATTTATGCGCTACGTAAGAAAAAACAAAACAAGAACAACCTTAAATAAAAAATCACCCACGCGGGTGATTTTT
>NZ_QSGS01000011.1 GCF_003467445.1 Exiguobacterium sp. AM39-5BH | reverse complement strand
AATCAAGAAAGACCCCTCAGAGACGATGAGGTAGATAGGTCATGGGTGGAAGCACGGCGACGTGTGGAGCTGAATGATACTAATCGGTCGAGGCTTTGATCTAGTCTAATGGTTCGTGTGAATTGATGAGTCTTCAGTTTTGAGAGAACGATCTCTCTATGTCTGGTGGCGATGGCGAAGTGGTCACACCCGTTCCCATGCCGAACACGGAAGTTAAGCACTTCAGCGCCGAAAGTAGTTGGGGGTCTCCCCCTGTGAGGATAGGACGTCGCCAGGCAAACGGTGGTTCTGGAGCATTCGCTCAAGGGCCGCCGCTTTTTTTATTTATATCGTGATTCAAATGAAAGAGAGGAAGAACAGATGGCCAAAAAAATCAAAGTATACGTCGAGCCAAACGAGACAATCGATGACTGTTTAAATCGAATTGCTCAAATGGGGTATCGCCCGGTACGTAGGATTGAAAAGCCTGTCTTTGAACAAACGGGAACCAAAGACGAACCTGTACATTCCCATCAATCGATTTTGTTTGAGTGCGTTGCTCTCAAACCATAATGCCAAACCGTCACGAATGAGTGGCGGTTTTTTTGTGTTTTAATGAACCTAAAGACGAACGATAAATATTCAGACAATTAAATTGTTCGCCGTTTGTTGACATGTTTTGAATGAACAAGGTACGATAGGCGTGTGAGTTAAGAACAAATTAAATAGTGCTCCATATAATCGCGAGGAAATGGCTCGCAAGTTTCTACCTGATCGCCGACTCTGATCAGACTATGGGTATAGTCGACATTTTTTTGTCGTGGTCTATACCCTAAACTGGTTATTCGGTTTAGGGATTTCTTTTTTTAAGGGGGACATTTAAGTGAAGGCAACAGTAGGTGTGATCATGGGTAGTTCTTCCGATTGGGAAACAATGAGCCATGCTTGTGAGATCCTTGAAGAGTTGAGTATTCCATATGAAAAACAAGTTGTCTCGGCGCATCGGACGCCGGACTTAATGTTCGACTACGCTGAGGGAGCTCGGGCAAGGGGCATACAGGTCATTATCGCAGGAGCGGGAGGCGCAGCTCACTTACCAGGTATGGTCGCTGCAAAGACCACATTACCCGTCATCGGGGTACCAGTACAATCGAAGGCGTTAAACGGACTTGATTCATTGCTCTCGATTGTTCAAATGCCTGCAGGTGTACCGGTCGCAACCGTCGCCATCGGTCGAGCTGGGGCGACGAACGCAGGTCTTCTCGCGGCGCAAATCTTGAGCTCCAATCTTCTGAATTGATTGACCGTCTCGAGGTTTACCGCCAAGTGAAACGAGATATGGCACTCAAAGCGACAGAGGAGCTGATTTGATGAGAATCGGAATTTTAGGTGGAGGCCAGCTAGGTCGGATGATGTCACTCAGCGCGAGTGCTATGGGATACGAAACGCTAAGTCTTGATCCAAACCCAAACGCACCGGCCGCTCAAGTCGCGCCAAGCATCGTGGCTACATTTGACGACGTAACAGCAGCTCGTGAACTCGCTCAGCGTTCAGACGTCATCACATATGAATTTGAAAACATCGATACAGCGATGATTGAAGCTATCGCTGACAAGTGTCCGCAAGGGATGGATGTCTTAAAGGCGACACAGCATCGGCTCTATGAGAAGCAAATGATTGAAGGTGCGGGCCTTCACGTCGCTCCATATGTTCCAGTTCGTTCCCTCCGAGACGTCACTCGAGCGAGAGACGTGTTAGGCCTCCCATTCGTCATTAAGACGTGCCGATTCGGATATGACGGAAAAGGCCAAACGGTCTTGCGGACGGAGCAAGATGTTCGCACATTTACGGATCAGTTCGAAGAGACGGAGTACGTGGCCGAAGCTTGGCTGCCTTTTAAAAAAGAAATTTCGGTCATCGTAACGAGAGGGGCTCACGCGACGACAACGTTCCCGATCAGCGAGAATATTCATCATCAAAATATTTTACACTTATCGATAGTGCCAGCACGAGTGGAACAAGACATTTTGGAAGAGGCTCGGCATTTGGCGCTTCAACTCGCTGACCACATCGGATTGATTGGAACGCTTGCGGTTGAACTGTTCATCATGGAGGATGGTTCCTTGTATGTGAATGAACTTGCTCCCCGTCCCCACAATTCAGGGCATTACACGATTGACGCCTGTGAGACGTCCCAGTTCGAGCAACATGTACGGGCAATCACTGGTATGAAGCTCGGTCATACGACACTCCACACCCCGGTCGTGATGGTTAACCTGTTAGGCGAACATATGGATGAGCTGAATCCGCAAACGTTACCGTCGAATGTTAAACTACATTTGTATGGAAAAGAGGAAGCGAAGACTGGTCGGAAGATGGGGCACTTGAACGTGCTCGCCGATTCCGTCGAAGAAGCGCTTCAGACCATCGAACAATTGGCAATCTGGAAGGAGACCGTTTTATGATTTCACGTTATACCCGTCCCGAGATGGCGGCGATTTGGACAGACCAAAACAAATTTGAGGCATGGCTTCAAGTAGAACTTTACGCATGTGAGGCGTGGAGCGAGCTAGGCGTCATTCCAAAAGAAGATGTCGCGGTCCTGTGGGACAAAGCATCGTTTGATGTCGAACGCATCTTGGAGATCGAGCAAGAGACGCGCCATGACGTTATCGCCTTCACGCGTGCCGTCTCAGAGACGCTTGGAGAAGAGAAGAAGTGGGTGCATTACGGACTGACTTCGACAGACGTCGTCGATACGGCCTTATCGTACTTGATTAAGCAAGCAAACGATATTTTAGAAGCTGACATCGACCGCTTCATCGAGATCCTCGCTGAGAAAGCGAAAGCACATAAGTATGACATCATGATGGGCCGTACACACGGTGTTCACGCAGAACCGACGACGTTCGGATTAAAACTCGCCCTTTGGTACGAAGAAATGAAGCGCAACAAGAAGCGGTTCATGGCAGCCCGTGAGACGATTGAGTTCGGCAAGATGAGTGGTGCGGTCGGCACGTTCGCAAACATCGATCCGTTCATCGAGTCGTATGTATGTGACAAATTAGGGATTCAAGCGGCACCGATTTCGACACAGACGTTACAACGTGACCGTCACGCCGAATACATGTCGACACTCGCATTGATTGCCACATCAATCGAGAAGATGGCGACAGAGATTCGCGGCCTCCAAAAGACAGAGACACGTGAGGTCGAAGAATTCTTCGCCAAAGGACAAAAAGGGTCGTCAGCGATGCCGCATAAACGCAACCCAATCGGTTCAGAGAACATGACCGGCCTGGCCCGTGTCATTCGCGGTCATATGGTGACGGCGTATGAGAACGTCCCGCTCTGGCATGAACGTGACATCTCACACTCATCAGCAGAACGGATCATTCTTCCGGATGCGACGAGCCTTCTCAACTACATGTTGAACCGCTTTGGCAATATCGTGAAGAACTTGACGGTCTTCCCGGACAACATGCGGCGCAATATGGACCGGACGTTTGGCATCATCTTCTCGCAACGCATCTTGCTCGCGTTGATTGAAAAAGGGTGGTCGCGCGAAGCCGCTTATGATGCCGTTCAACCGAAGGCGATGCAAGCGTGGGAAGAAGAGACGATGTTCCGCACCTTGATTGAACAAGACGCCGAGATGGGCGCACTCTTCACGAGTGACGAGCTCGACGACCTATTCGACCCGAGCCATCACGTGCGCCGTGTCGATGTCATTTTTGAACGCTGTGGTTTGTGATCGTTGAGGGGCTTCATGCCCCTCTCACTTTTAAGGGGGACGATACAGATGGAAGCAATCTACGAAGGTAAAGCGAAAGCGTTATTTGAGACTGAAGAACAGGGTGTGCTCCGCGTTTATTATAAAGACGACGCGACAGCATTTAACGGGGAGAAGAAAGAATCAATCGCCGGCAAAGGCGTGTTGAACAATGCCATCACGACGCGCTTGTTCGAACTCATGCACGATAACAAGATTCCGACGCATTTCATTAAGCGACTATCGGATCGCGAGCAGCTCGTGCGCCGTGTCGATATCATTCCGCTCGAGGTCGTCGTTCGCAACGTCGCCGCCGGAAGCCTTGCCAAACGACTTGGTTGGGAAGAAGGGACACCACTCCTGTCACCAATCGTCGAGTTTTACTATAAAGATGACGCACTCGGAGATCCGCTCCTAACAGAGGACCATATCCGTTTACTGCAAGTTGCCACACACAAAGAAGTCGAAACATTGCGACAACTTGGTCTGTGGGTCAACGATGTGTTGCTCGATTTCTTCAATGAACATGGCATCGATTTAATCGATTTCAAACTTGAGTTCGGTAAAGTCGATGGCACGATCATCCTTGCCGATGAAATCTCACCAGACACGTGCCGGCTTTGGGACAAAGAGACGAAACAAAAGCTCGATAAAGACGTTTTCCGCAGAGACCTTGGATCTCTGACAGACACATACAGCCAACTGTTAACACGCATAGGGGGAATGGACCGATGAAAAAAGTAAACGTGTACGTGACATTACGTGAAAGTGTACTGGATCCACAAGGCGTCGCCGTAAAAGGTGGACTCGAACATCTCGGTTTTACAGGGGTAGAGTCGGTACGCATCGGGAAAGTCATCGAGCTTCAAGTGGCAGATGAGACGACCGAAGCGATGGTGCGTGACATGTGTGAGAAGTTGCTCGTCAACACGGTTATCGAGAACTATCGAATCGAGATGGGGGTACTCGCATGAAATTCGCTGTCATCGTCTTCCCGGGATCGAACTGTGACCTCGACATGTATCATGCCGTAAAAGATGTCCTCGGCGAAGAAGCGGACTATGTGTTCCATACGGAAACGTCGCTTGATGGGTACGACGGTGTGCTCCTACCAGGCGGTTTCTCATACGGGGACTACTTGCGCTGTGGTGCCATCGCCCAGTTCTCACCGATTATGAACGAAGTGAAACGATTCGCCGAAGAAGGGCGTCCGGTGCTCGGCGTCTGTAACGGATTCCAAGTGCTCGTCGAAGCGGGACTCCTACCGGGTGTGTTGATGCGCAACCGTGACTTGAAGTTCATGTGCAAGACGGTCGAATTGAAAGTCGAGACGAACGAGACGATGTTCACGAACGATTATGAGCTCGGGGAGACGATTCAAGTCCCGATCGCGCACGGGGAAGGCAACTACTACTGTGACGAGGCGACGCTTGAGACGCTTCGTAGCAATGGGCAAATCGCCTTCACGTATACCGACAATCCGAATGGATCGGTCGCGAATATCGCAGGGATCACGAACGTACAAGGCAACGTACTCGGAATGATGCCACACCCGGAACGAGCGGTCGAAGCACTCTTAGGCGGGGAAGATGGCAAACGATTATTCACTTCGATGGTGAAATGGGGGACTCGACATGCTACTTACAACTGAACCGACAGCAACACACATCCGTGAAGAGCGACTTTACGCCACGATGGGCTTGACCGATGAGGAATACGCGCTCGTCGTCTCACTGCTCGGTCGTGAGCCGAACTACACCGAGATCGGGTTATTCTCGGTCATGTGGTCTGAACACTGTTCGTACAAAAACTCGAAGCCTGTCCTCCGGAAATTCCCGACCACTGGGAAACACGTCCTTCAAGGACCCGGGGAAGGTGCCGGCATCGTCGACATCGGCGATGGTCAGGCCGTCGCATTCAAAATCGAGAGCCATAACCATCCGTCGGCGATTGAGCCGTACCAAGGTGCGGCCACAGGTGTCGGCGGGATTATCCGCGACATCTTCTCGATGGGCGCGCGACCGGTCGCACTCCTCAACTCGCTCCGCTTCGGAGATTTGAACGAATCACGTGTGAAACATCTTTTCGGCCACGTCGTCTCCGGCATCGCCGGTTACGGCAACTGTGTCGGCATCCCGACGGTCGGTGGGGAAGTCGCGTTCGACCCGGCCTATGCCGGCAACCCGCTCGTCAACGCGATGTGCGTCGGACTCATTCGCCATGAAGACATTCAAAAAGGGATTGCCGAAGGTGTCGGCAACTCGGTCATGTACGTCGGCGCGACGACAGGACGCGACGGCATTCACGGGGCGACGTTCGCCTCGGAAGAACTCGGTGAGGATGCGGACGAGAAACGCCCGGCCGTCCAAGTCGGTGACCCGTTCATGGAGAAGCTGTTGATTGAAGCGTGTTTGGAAGTCATTAAGCACCCGGCCCTCGTCGGGATTCAAGATATGGGCGCAGCCGGTCTCACGTCGTCTTCGGCCGAGATGGCATCGAAGGCAGGCATGGGCATCGAGATGAACCTCGACCTCGTCCCACAACGCGAGGCTGACATGACGCCATACGAGATGATGTTGTCCGAGTCACAAGAGCGGATGCTTCTCGTCGTCAAGGCAGGGCATGAAGATGAAATCGAAGCGATCGTCACGAAGTGGGGACTTCATGCGCTCAAAGTCGGTGTCGTCATCGAAGAAAAAGTGCTACGTCTTCTTCATCACGGGGAAGTCGCAGCCGAAGTACCGGTCGACGCGCTCGCAGAAGACGCACCGGTCTACCATAAGCCGTCGAAAGTACCGGCATATTATGAAACGTTCCAAACGATGGCACCGGTCCAACCGGTCGTCACGGACGTACTCACGACATGGAAAGACGTGCTCGCCATGCCGACGATTGCCTCGAAACGTTGGGTGTATGAGCAATACGACCATATGGTTCAAACATCAACCGTCGTTGCGCCAGGAAGTGATGCGGCCGTTATCCGGATTCGCGACACAGACAAAGCGCTCGCGATGACGACGGACTGCAACGCCAAATACGTGTACCTCGACCCACGTGTCGGTGGTGCGATTGCGGTCGCAGAGGCAGCGCGCAACATCGTTGCCAGCGGCGCCACACCACTCGCGCTCACGGACTGCTTGAACTTCGGTAGCCCGGACAAGCCAGAAGGGTTCTGGCAGCTCGACCAAGCTGTCGAAGGGATGGCAGAAGCGTGCCGTGCCCTCGACACACCGGTCATCGGTGGGAACGTCTCGCTTTACAATGAGTCGAACGGGACGGCGATTTATCCGACGCCGGTCGTCGGCATGGTCGGCTTGATCGACAAGCCGGAACATATCACGACGTCGTTCGCGAAAGCAGCAGGCGACATCATCTTCCTACTCGGGGAGACGAAACCAGAATTCGGCGGTAGTGCGCTCCAAATGCTGCAAGACGGTAAAGTGAGCGGACAGGCGCCGATGCTTGACCTCGAGACAGAGAGCCGTCAGCAACAAGTATTGCTTACGGCGATTCGGGAAGGTCTTGTCACAGCGGCCCACGACGTATCGGAAGGCGGACTCGCCGCGGCACTCCCTGAGCTCGTGTTCGGCACGGGCTTCGGCGCAGATGTCACAGTCGACGCAGATCTCGTGACGACACTTTTCAGCGAATCACAGTCACGGTTCCTCGTCACAGTCGCGCCACATCAGGCTGATGCGTTCGCGAAGTTGACGAAGGCGACACGCATCGGACAGGTGACAGACACGCCACAATTGACGGTCCGTGCGAGCGACCGCCTCATCGAAATGGATGTCACGGAACTTGAACGGGTATGGGAAGGAGCTATTCCATGTTATATGACATCCGAGGCATGAACGAGGAGTGCGGGGTATTCGGGGTTTTTAATCACCACGAAGCGTCACACCTCGCCTACTACGGCCTCCACAGCCTGCAACACCGGGGACAAGAAGGGACAGGCATCGTCACGGCTGACGGCGAGCGCTTGCACGCCAAACGCGGGCTTGGCCTCGTCGCTGAAGTGTTCGACGAACCGTCGCTCGACGCATTGACCGGGCATCACGCCATCGGTCATGTCCGTTATTCGACGGCAGGCGGCAACACGCTCGAGAACGTCCAACCGCTCCACTTCAAGTCGCTTACGGGCGACTTGGCGATGGCGCATAACGGTAACCTCGTCAACGCCAACGAGTTGAAACATATGCTCGAAGCGGAAGGTGCGATTTTTCATACGACGTCCGATACGGAAGTCGTCGCCCACTTGATTAAACGAAGCCGCGGCAACTCGATGAAAGAGCGGATTGCAGATAGCTTGGCCCGTCTCGTCGGAGCATTCGCCTTCCTCTTCTTGACGGAAGACGCGCTCTACGTCGGCGTCGACGTTCACGGCTTGCGCCCGCTCTCGCTCGGCCAGACCGAGGACGGAGCCTACGTATTCGCCTCAGAGACATGTGCGTTTGACGTCGTGGGGGCGACGTACGTACGCGATGTCGAGCCAGGGGAACTCCTCATGATCACGCAAGACGGGATCGTGTCGGAGCGGTACAGCGAGGCATCGGTCCGCGCGATGTGTTCAATGGAATACATCTACTTCTCGCGGCCGGACTCGATCATCGATGGCGTCAACGTGCATACGGCCCGTAAGGCGATGGGGAAGAAGATGTTCGACGAGGCACCGGTCGAAGCGGACGTCGTCACCGGCGTCCCGGACTCGAGCATTTCGGCGGCCATCGGTTACGCTGAGGCGAGCGGGATTCCGTACGAGATGGGACTCATTAAAAACCGCTATGTTGGCCGGACGTTCATTCAGCCGTCGCAAGAACTACGGGAGCGCGGTGTCAAGATGAAGCTGTCGGCGCTTCGAGGCGTCGTGAACGGAAAACGGGTCATCATGGTCGACGATTCGATCGTCCGCGGTACGACGAGCAGACGCATCGTCAAGTTGCTCCGTGAAGCCGGGGCGACCGAGGTGCATGTTCGCATCACGTCACCACCAATCAAGCATCCGTGCTATTACGGCATCGATACATCATCAAAGGAAGAGTTGATTGCGGCCACCAAATCCATCGAAGAGATTAAAGAAGAGATTGGGGCCGATTCACTGGCGTTCCTCACATTGGACGGAACGGTCGAAGCGATCGACCGACCGTTCGAAGGGAACTTGCGCGGGCAGTGTGCCGCTTGCTTCACCGGACTTTATCCAACTGAACTGGCGGAACTTGTAACAGAGACAAAAGCTTGAGGGGGACTGACGATGAGTTTAAGATATGAACAAGCGGGTGTGAATTTAGAAGCAGGCTATGAAGCAGTATCACGCATGAAGCGTCACGTTGCACGGACGATGCGTCCAGAAGTGATGACCGGGCTCGGCAGTTTTGGGGCGATGATCGACCTCGGCTCGATGCAGTTGAAACATCCGATTCTCGTCAGCGGAACGGATGGGGTCGGCACGAAACTCAAACTCGCGTTCGCGCTCGACCAACATGATACGATTGGAATTGACTGTGTGGCGATGTGTGTCAACGACTGTCTCGTCCACGGGGCCGAACCGCTTTATTTCTTAGACTATATCGCGACCGGCAAGGCAGAACCGGCCAAACTTGAGCGCATCGTCGCAGGGGTCGCCGAAGGTTGCGTCCAAGCGGGCTGTGCCCTCGTCGGAGGCGAGACGGCCGAGATGCCGGGTATGTATCCGGACGGCGAGTACGATATCGCTGGATTCGCCGTCGGTGTCGTCGAGAAGGAAGCACTGATCGATGGACGGACAATCGAAGCGGGGGACATCGTCCTAGGTTTAGCATCATCAGGTGTCCATTCGAACGGATTCTCGCTCGTCCGCCATATCGTCGAGTCGCAAGGGCTCGCCTACACTGATGAGATCGCCATGCTCGATACGACGCTCGGGAACGCCCTTTTGTTGCCGACACGCATCTATTCCGAAGCTGCGAAAGCGGCCATCGCGACGGGGCGTGTCCAAGGCATGGCCCACATCACGGGCGGCGGTTTTTACGAGAATGTGCCACGCATGCTGCCGGAAGGCCTCGGTGTCACATTCGATGCCTCGAATTGGCCGAGCCTGCCCGTGTTCGACTGGCTCGAGCAAGTCGGGCACGTCTCGAAACAAGAGATGTTCAACGTATTCAATATGGGCATCGGCTTCATGATCACGGTCCGGCCTGAAGATGTCGAAGTCGTCGAAGCCGCACTCGAACGCGCCGGAGAGACGTCGCACCGTATCGGGAAAGTTGAAGCCAAACCGGGCGTCCGCATCATGGGGGTCGACCAGTGAAAAAGTTTGCCATCTTCGCCTCCGGGTCCGGTAGCAACGCCGAAGCGATTTGGCAAGCCATCGACCGAGGCGACTTGTCAGGGGAATGTGTCCTGCTCGTCACGGACAAACCAGAAGCGAAAGTACTCGAGCGGGCGGATCGGTTCAACATCGCGAGCTTCTCGTTCGAACCGAAGGCATATGCGTCAAAAGCGGAATTCGAACAAGAGATTCTCGTCTTGTTACAGACGCTCGGCGCCGACTATATCGTCTTGGCCGGGTATATGCGGTTGATTGGGGACGTATTGCTGTCAGCATATCCGAACCGTATTATCAACATCCATCCGTCGCTCTTACCGGCGTTCCCTGGAAAAGACGCCATCGGTCAGGCGCTCGCGGCGAACGTGCCGACGAGCGGTGTCACCGTTCATTACGTCGATGCCGGGATGGATACGGGACCAATCATCGCCCAACAAGACGTCGCCATCGCAGGCTGTGATGCGGCCGAAGCGGCAAGACGCATCCAAGCGGTCGAGCATCAGCTCTATCCGCACGTACTACAACAAGTGTTTATCCAACAGGAGGTTTTCAAGTGAGAGCATTACTGAGTGTGTCAGATAAAACAGGAATCGTCGAGCTCGCGCAGGCGTTGCATGAAGCGGGCATCGAACTCATTTCGACAGGCGGGACGGAAGCGGCGCTCATCGCGGCCGGTCTTCCCGTAAAAAATATCTCGGAAGTGACATCGTTCCCAGAGATGCTCGACGGTCGCGTGAAGACGCTCCATCCGCTCGTACATGGCGGACTTCTCGGACGCCGCGATTTAGATTCGCACGTCGAACAGATGAAAGACCACGACATCGAGCCAATCGACTATGTCGTCGTCAACTTGTACCCGTTCAAAGAAACGATTGCGAAAGAGAACGCGACGTATGATGAAGCGATTGAGAATATTGATATCGGCGGACCAAGCATGCTCCGTTCGGCCGCGAAAAACCATGCCAGCGTGACGGTCGTCGTCGACCCGGCCGACTACGGTCATGTGGCCGAAGCGGTTCGTGCCGGCGGGACGACGTTCGAAACACGTCAACGTCTTGCCACAAAAGCGTTCCGTCACACGGCGGCGTATGACGCCTTGATTGCCGACTATTTAGGGCAGCAGATCGGCGAGACGTTCCCGGAACAGCTCACGGTCACGTATGAGAAAGTACAAGACCTCCGTTACGGGGAAAACCCGCACCAGCAGGCAGCGTTTTATAAGACGCCGCTCTATCACGGGATGACGCTCGCGAACGCGGAGCAGCTCCATGGCAAAGAACTCTCATATAACAATATCCAAGATACGAATGCGGCGCTCGAGGCGCTCAGCGAATTGACGGAGCCGGCAGCGGTCGTCGTCAAACATATGAACCCATGTGGTGTCGCTGTCGGACAGACAATCAGCCAAGCGTTCTCAAGAGCCCATGCGGCCGATCCGGTCTCGATTTTCGGTGGCATCGTCGCCTTGAACCGTGAAGTCGATGTGGAGACGGCAGAGGCCCTCCGTAACATCTTCCTAGAAATCATCATCGCGCCATCCTTTAGTGAGGCAGCACTTGACCGATTGAAAGAGAAAAAGAATCTTCGGTTATTGACGCTTGATATGGGCCAGATGACAGGGATGCGCTTGACAGCCGTCGCGGGCGGTCTGCTCGTACAAGATGGGGACGACGTCACACTCGATGATGCGTCATGCCAAATCGTGACCGACCGTCGCCCGACGGCGTCTGAATGGGAAGACTTGAAACTTGCGTGGCGTGTCGTTAAACACGTGAAATCAAACGCCATCGTCGTCGCCAAAGACGAGACGACAATCGGCATCGGAGCGGGACAGATGAACCGCGTCGGCGCGGCGAAAATCGCTTTCGAACAAGCAGGTGAACGTGCTACGGGTGCCGCGCTCGGTAGCGATGCATTCTTCCCGATGGGGGACACGGTCGAAGCCGCAGCCGCAGCCGGGATCACGGCCATCATTCAACCAGGCGGATCAATTCGTGACGAGGAGTCGATTGAAGCGGCGAACCGTCACGGCATCACGATGGTGTTCACGTCAGTTCGACACTTCAAACATTGAGAGGAGCGATAAGATGAACGTACTCGTCATTGGACGCGGCGGGCGTGAGCACGCGCTCGCTTGGAAGTTGAGACAAGACGGACATGAGGTGTTCGTCGCTCCGGGTAATCTTAATATGGGCGACGTGACGTGTGTACCAATCGAAGAGACAGATGTCTCTGACCTCGTCGAGTTTGCGAAACGCGAGGCGGTTGACTGGACGATCGTTGGTCCAGAGTCGGCCCTCATGGCCGGTGTCGTCGATGTGTTTCAAGCTCAAGGACAAAAAATCTTCGGACCGACGAAGGCGGCGGCGTTGCTTGAAGGCAGTAAAGCGTTCGCGAAAGAAGTGATGCGCGAAGCCAATATCCCGACCGCAGGGTACGACACGTTCACCGACGCCGAGTCAGCGCTCCGACATATCGATCAACTCGAAGCACCGCTCGTCGTCAAAGCGGACGGACTTGCCGCCGGTAAAGGGGTGACCGTCGCGTTCACACTTGAAGAGGCGAGAGCAGCCATCCATGATATTTTCGATACCGATAAGTTCGGGGACCAATCACGTGTCGTCATCGAAGAGTTTTTGGATGGAGAAGAGTTTTCGCTCATGGCGTTCGTCTCTGGGGAGCACGTTATCCCGATGATCACGTCACAAGATCATAAGCGTGCCTATGACGGAGACGCAGGACCGAACACGGGCGGCATGGGCGCCTACAGTCCGATGCCTCACTTGGATGACGTTGTGTATAAGGAAGCCGTCGAACGCGTCCTCTTCCCGCTGGCGCGGACGATGGTCGAGCGGGGCACACCGTTCGAAGGGTTCTTGTATGCGGGCCTCATCTTGACGGCGGATGGTCCGAAAGTGATCGAGTTCAACGCTCGATTTGGCGATCCCGAGACCGAGGTCATTCTCCCGAACTTGGCATCTCCTCTCCTCGGCGTCATTGAGGCGGTCGTGGACCAAAAACCGTATCCGATTGAATGGGTAGAAGGCTATACGATTGGAGTCGTCGTCGCGGCAGAAGGCTATCCTGATCGAGCGACGACCGGTCAGGTACTGTCAGGCTTCGGCGACTTGCCAGACGATGTGCTCGTGTTTCATGCGGGGACGACCCGGGACGGGACCCACATCATCGGTAACGGAGGGCGATTGTTCGTCCTCACGTCGACGAAACCGACGTTGCTTGAAGCGAAGACGGCCGTCTATACGGCACTCGAACAACTTGATTTGCCACAGACGTTTTACCGGCGTGATATCGGAGGGCGGGCGTTGGCTCAGATTTTTTAAAGGATGGGTCAACCCGTCCTTTTTTTCATGCGAAAAGAAGGGAATCCGTACTTCCTGCTCTACAATAATGGAGTAGATTGAAGGAAGAAGGTGGTCGACGTGCGCATTCGGACGAAGCTCATGATTGCGGTGGCCGTGAATATAATTGTATTTGTCGGTGTCATCTTTTTTGGGGTACGACCATATTTCATCGAGAAAAGCATGGAGCAAGATCGTCAAACGGTCGAGAGTCAAATCGCGAGCGTATCTGAGACGCTCGCCAATCGGAAGAGCACACTCGAACGCACACTCATCGACTGGGCTGTCTGGAATGATACGTACACGTTCGTGCAGCGACGAAATGCCGCTTATATCCAAAGTAACATCAGTGAACAGTCGCTCGAGAACTTGAGCGTCAACGCTATCGTCTATTTGGACAGCGAGGGGGAAGCTTTCTACTCGGCGTTTCGTTCGACAGACATGTCTTTGTCGAAAGCCGACCAACAAGCGATCATCAAGGCGGTCACTTCCCGCTTGAGCAATCAGCAAGATACGCAAAACGGCGTCTATGCGAGTGACTTTGGTCCGACGCTGTATGTCAGTCACCCGATTTTACGGAGTGACGGGAGCGGTCCGAGTCAAGGTACGCTCGTCATGCTCGAGTTCGTCGACGCGGCGTTCGTAGCGGATATGAGCGCTCAGACGAAAATTCCGTTAAGGATTCAACCCGCACGTCAAAATCAGACGGTCATCATGGATGGCGACGCCGGGACTGATGTCGTGATTCCGCTTGGCACTGTGTTTCAACAGTCCGATTTCGAAGTAACGTTTACGGTCGAACAAACGCATTATCAAAATACGGTGGCGATGTTGCGGCTCGGAATGATTGCCCTCGTCGTCCTCGGGCTCGGTCTCTTCTTTTCGTTGCTATGGACGATTCACCGTGTCGTGATTCGGCGTCTCATGGAAATCGTCAGCGAGCTGAAAGTGATCACGCTCGAACGGGACAGCCGACTCCGGCTCAGTCGTGACGCGAACAGCCACGATGATATTGAACAGATGGCGACGAGCATAAATGAAGTGCTCGCGGCACTCGAAGACACACGCGCCGAAGTAATTGATCGGGCGTTCCGTGACGCGTTGACGTTGCTCCCGAACCGGCTAGCGCTCGAGGACTATTTCTCGAACGTGCGCGGCAAACAAGACCAAATCGGCGTCCTCGGTTTGGACTTGGACGATTTCCGGCGCATTAACGACCAATATGGACACCGGACAGGCGACGCCGTCTTGATCTATATCGCTTCCCGGCTTAGCTTCTATAAAGAAAACGGATTCGTCGCCCGAATCGGTGCCGATGAATTCATGCTTGTGCATCCAGGTTGGACGTTCGATCAATTGCGACCGGTCGCTCGACGCTTGACAAAAGACTTGAAAGATTGGGCTGACGTCAACGGGGTAAAAGGGATGGCTGTGACAATCGGAATCGACGTGTTCACTTGCGCCGAACCGCACCATACGTACGAGATCATGATGGGTCGTCTCGATGTTGTCATCCATGAAGCGAAACTGTCTGGAAAGAACCGAGTACTCACGTTCCAAGAAATCGAGGATGGGAGCCACTACTTACAGACGCTTGAGATGGAGCGCGATTTGCGACACGCCCTTGAGCACGATGAGTTCGAGCTATACTATCAGCCAATTGTATCCCCGCGTCCGTTTGCGGTACGGGGAGTCGAGGCGCTCGTTCGCTGGAACCATCCTATCAAAGGTCAAATCTCACCAGGTCTGTTCATCCCGGTCGCCGAACAGCTTGGGCTAATCTCCGATTTGGGCCGGTGGGTACTCGAACAGGCCGTCCGCGAGATGAAAGATCAAGTGACGCACCATCACTTGTTCCTCTCGATCAACGTGTCGAAGCGCCAAATCGCCGACGGGTCGTTTTTAGCTTCATTGGAACGCGTGTTGACGAGTTCGGGATTTGATCCCCACTGTCTCCATGTCGAGATCACCGAGAGCGAAGTCGGCGGCAATTTATATGAACTACAACAGTTCATTCAATCGCTCAAAGCCATCGGTGTCAAAATCTCGCTCGATGACTTCGGAGTCGGCACGTCGTCGCTGTCGTTTTTACAGTCGCTCCAACTCGACTTGATTAAAATCGACCAAAACTTCGTCAAAGGGATTCCGGAGAACACGTTCGACCGGGCGTTGCTCGAAGGGCTATATCAGACGTTCCAGACGCTCGGAATCGACATTGTCACCGAAGGGGTCGAACGTCCGGAACAACTGGCATTTGTGCTCGAACATAGCAGCTCCCTCATTCAAGGCTATCATTACAGCAAGCCCGTTCCGCTCGCTCAACTCGAACATTATTTGAAAAAGACGGTCACGATGTACGATTGGTGAAGACGTCTCCTCGGGAGACGTCTTTTTTGTGTGAAATTCATGTGAATTTCGTTACAATTGGCAACATAGCTTGCGAGCCTTTCAGAGAAAAGGTAAACTTGAACCAGACGAAAGAAAACGCTTACAAAATTATTGTTTTATAATAATGGCGAGGCGATAAAGGGAGGATTGGGTTCGATGCCACCAAAACGATCGGCGCGGGCACCGTGGTCTAAAGCGATGATTCGGTCACAATTAGAAGTCGTGAGCCAAGTCAGACCACCTTCGCTCGTATTGACGAATGCCACATACTTAAACATGTACGTGAAGCAGTGGAAACAAGCAAACATATGGATCGAGCATGACCGAATCGTCTATGTCGGGCCAGATGTACCGAAAGCCGCCGTCGAAACGGTGGATCTGTCAGGGAAATACATCGTGCCGGGCTACATCGAGCCGCACGCGCATCCATTCCAACTTTATAATCCGGCGACGCTGTCGAAGTATGCAGGCGAGCGGGGGACGACAACGCTCGTGAATGACAACATGCTTCTTTTTTTACAAAATAAGGAGCAAGCGTTTGCGCAACTAGAAGCGATGCAACAACTTCCGACGAGCACATACTGGTGGGCGCGTCTCGATACGCAGACCGAACTCGACCGCGATAGTGTCCTCGTCGACTCTGAGCGGATTCACGCCTGGTTCAATCACCCAGACGTCATCATGGCCGGAGAATTGACGGCCTGGCCGCGGACGTTGAAAGGCGATGACGAGATGCTGCAGTGGATGCTTGATGCGGAGACGTGCGGGCTCCCGGTCGAAGGCCACTTCCCAGGTGCCTCGGCGAAGACGTTGACGAAGATGGCGCTGATGGGTGTTCACAGCGACCATGAAGCGATGACGGCCGAAGAAGTGCTCTGCCGGCTCGAACACGGCTACACGACGACGCTCCGTCACTCCTCAATCCGTCCCGACCTCCCGGGCATCATCCGTGGTCTGCTCGACGCCGGACTCGAGGCGTTCGACCATCTCATGGTCACGACGGATGGATCGACGCCAGGCTTTTATCAAGACGGGCTCCAAGACGCACTCGTAAAAATCATGATTGAGGCCGGATTGTCTCCGATTGAAGCGTACCGCATCGTCTCGTTGAACGTGGCACGACATTTCGGACTCGATCATGTCCTCGGTTCGATTGCGCCCGGACGCATCGCCCATCTCAATATTCTTGATGCGATTGATGAGCCACGTCCGAGCGCCGTCATCGCCAAAGGACAATGGATTTATCGGGACGGGACGTCCGAATTTCCGAACGAGCTAGTCGATGCAGCGCTTGCCTTGATGCCATCGACGGACGTCGACATCGAACTGACGCCGAACGACTTATCATTCAGCATGCCGGTCGGGCTCGATATGGTCAACTCGGTCATCATGAAACTGTTCAAAATCTCGCACGATACCGGCCAAGATGAGTTGCCGCGCGATGGGAACGAGTCGTTCCTCATGCTGCTCGACAAAGAAGGGAAATGGCGCCTCAATACGGTATTGAAAGGATTCGCCAACGACTTCGGTGGGCTTGTCAGCTCGTATTCGATTAGCGGCGACTATTTAATTCTCGGAAAATGTAAACGCGACATGATGACGGCGTTCGAGCGGATGAAAGAACTTGGCGGTGGCATCGTCCTCGTCGACCGCGGTGAAATCGTCGCAGAAATCCCGCTCCCGCTCTGTGGGATGACGTCGAAGGAACCGGTCGAACAACTGATTGTACAAGAAGAAGTGTTGCGGGTTGAGCTACTCGCACGCGGGTACAAGTTCGAAGACCCGATTTATACACTCTTATTCTTGGCGTCGACGCACTTGCCATACGTCCGGGCCACACCACTCGGAATTTACGAAGTGATGAAGAAACAAATACTATTTCCGGCAATTTTACGATGAACAGTTGAGTCCGAGCCGGTCGTGCTTTAGAATGATAAAGAAGTACGATGGAGAGAGGATGCTTGCGGATGCAACTCGATAAATTACGAGGACGAGAGCTCGATCAGCTGTTTGAGGCGATTTTGAAGCTCGATACACTCGAGGACTGTTATCAACTATTTGAAGATTTAGCGACCGTGAACGAAGTGCAGGCGCTCGCCCAGCGGTTAGAAGTGGCCCGCCAAATTCGTGAAGGAAGCACGTACCATAAAATTGAAGAAGCGACAGGTGCTTCGACCGCTACGATTTCCCGCGTCAAGCGTTGCTTGAACTACGGATCAGGCGGCTATGATCTTGCCCTTGAACGTCTACAACAATCAGAAGGTGACTCGTAAGAGTCATCTTGTTTTTGATGGAGAGGAGGGGCGAGATGCAAGATAAATTTATGAAGCGAAATGTACAGCTGTTCTTTCGGAAGCTGACACCGGTACAGACACTCGTACTCATCTATAGCGCGGCCGTTATCTTGTCAGTGATTTTACTCGCCTTGCCAATCGCACGGCAGCCGGGTGTCACGATTTCGTTTACCGATCTCGTTTTTTTCGCGGTCAGCTGCGTCAGTGTCACCGGATTGACCCCGATTGTCGTGACTGAGACGTTCTCGACGTTCGGGCTGTTCATTATCTTGTTCATCGTTCAGGTGAGCGGGGTCGGTCTCATTAGTCTGCATGTCATCATGTGGATTTTGCTCGGGAAACGCATCGGATTTCGTGAACGTCAGCTGATTTTACGTGACCAAAACCAGACGTCGATGTCAGGAATCGTGAAGTATATTGCGGAAATCGTCATCACGGTTATTACGATTGAAGCGATTGGGGCGATCATGCTCGGTGTCCACTATTTAAATTATTTCGATACGGCCAGAGAAGCGTTCCTCCAAGGGCTGTTTGGCTCAATCAGTGCGACGACGAACGCGGGGTTCGATATTACCGGCAGTTCGCTCGCACCGTTCCGGGAAGACCCGTTCGTCATCTTTACGCAAATTGCGCTCATGACCGGTGGGGCTATCGGCTTCCCGGTTCTCGTTGAAATTCGGACGTATTTGACGAACCGGATTATGCGTAAACGTGAGAATTTCCCGCGGCGATTCTCGTTGTTCACCAAATTAACGGTAACGACATTTTTCGGATTGATTGCCGTCGGGACTGTCGGTTTGTTCTTGTTTGAATACGACAATGCGTTCAAAGGTTTACCGCTTTGGCTCGCGCTTTCAGATTCGTTGTTCCAGTCCGTGACGACACGAAATGGGGGATTGACAACGGTCGATGTCAATTTGTTCTCCGAAGGCAGTATGTTGTTGCTGTCGATTTTAATGTTTATTGGAGCGTCACCCTCTTCGGTCGGCGGGGGGATTCGAACGACGACGTTCGCCGTCGCCGTGCTCGGGGTCATCGCGTTCATTCGCGGGGACTCGTCCATCAAAATTTTCGGACGCGAAATTGTGCTCGAGGATATTTGGAAAGCGTTCGTCATCATCACGGTGTCACTCGCTGTCCTGCTCACGGGGGTCATGGTGCTCGCCTTCTTTGAAGACGCATCACTCACTCGCATCTTGTTCGAGGCGTGCTCGGCATTCGGGACGACCGGCTTATCGGTCGGTCTGTCGGCAGAATTTAGTAACATCGGCAAGTGGGTGCTCACAATCTTAATGTTTATCGGTCGAATTGGCGTCATCGCATTTATTTTGATTTTACAGCGAAGACAGCCGAAGCGGATGTACAATTATCCGAAAGAATCAATCATCTTAGGCTAAGGAGCTCACACCATGAAAGCTTTTTGGATCAATTTTGGTTACGTGTTCGCCGTCCCGGTCTTGCCGTTCATCGCGGTCGTGAACGGAACGGCGCTCTGTTCGCCAGATTCACCGTTACTCGACATCCCAGTGCTCGGCTTCTTTTTAGCCAATCCGCTCTGGTTCATCCCGGTTTACGGGTTGTTCGCACTCTTCGTCGCCAAATGGATGACGGCCCGCGAACAGAAATCGCACGCGAGACGTGCTTGAGACTTGCCACGGCAAGTCTTTTTTTGTTCAACAGATGCAAGCGACGGGAAAAATCGCTACACTAGAGAAGGTATCGAATGGGAGGGGAGTCGAATGGATTTTCAATCGTGGCGCCACGTGTTTAAACTTGATCCGAATAAACCACTGGATGATTCGGCGCTCGTAGCGCTCATCCGTTCGGGCACGGACGCTTTCCTGATCGGTGGGACGGACGGGGTCGATGCGGAGAACACGTTCGCACTCTATACTCGTCTCGAAGGGTGCGGCATCCCGCTCGCGCTCGAGATGAGCCATCCCGAGCAAGTGATTCGAGGCTTCGACCACTATTTCATTCCGACCGTCTTGAACGCGGGAACCGTGGATTGGGTCATCGGTCATCAAATGAAGGCGTTCGAACGATACGGACACTTGTTTCATGCGGATGTGACCGGACAAGGGTATATCGTTTTGAATCCAGATGCGAAAGTGGCCCACGTGACCGAGGCGAAGACCGACTTGTCCATCGAGGCAGCCATCGCCTACGCGGAAGCGGGACATCGCTTGTTCCGTCTCCCATCCTTGTACGTGGAGTATAGCGGCACGTTTGGATCGGTCGAGCTCATCCAAGAAGTGCGGTTGGCGGTACCGGACGCCCATTTATTTTACGGGGGCGGTATCACCGGATACGAGTCGGCACGGGTGATGGCTGAGCACGTGGATACAATCGTCGTCGGCAACGTGATTTATGATAATTTCGAAGGAGCGCTTGCGACTGTCGCGGCACTCCGATAAAATAAGAACAAATGTTTGCTTAGGGAAAGGAAACGATTATGTATAACTTGAGTGAAGAATTAGTCAAAGGCATGAACCCGCCACAAGCGGAGGCTGTCAAATATACGGACGGCCCCCTCCTTATCATGGCCGGAGCGGGATCTGGGAAGACGCGTGTCTTGACGCATCGCGTCGCTTACTTGATGGCTTCGAAACAAATCGCGCCGTGGAACATTCTCGCTATTACGTTCACGAACAAGGCTGCCCGTGAGATGAAAGACCGGATCGCCCGCCTCGTCGGGGGCGTTGCGGACGATATTTGGATTTCGACGTTCCACTCGATGTGTGTCCGAATTTTACGCCGTGATATCGATCGCATCCAATATGATCGGAACTTCTCGATTCTCGACTCGTCCGATCAGTTGACGGCAATCAAGCAAGTGCTCAAAGAACTGAACCTTGACCCGAAAAAATATGAGCCGCGGACGCTCCTCGGCATGATTTCGAACCATAAGAACGAACTCCGCACGCCGCAGGAAGCGGCGGGGCTCGTGGGTACCAATCCGTATGAGAAAGTCATCTCGGACGTCTACACGGCGTATGAGAAAAAATTGAAGCAGAACAACGTGCTCGATTTTGATGACTTAATCATGAAGACGATTCACTTGTTTCAAGAAGCGCCGGACGTGCTCGCGTTTTATCAGAAGAAGTTCCAATACATCCACGTCGACGAGTATCAAGATACGAACCGGGCTCAGTACATGCTCGTCAAATTGCTCGCGGCGGCTCACGAGAACTTGTGTGTCGTCGGTGACTCGGATCAGTCGATTTATCGTTGGCGCGGGGCCGATATTGCGAACATCTTGACGTTCGAGAAGGATTACCCGAGCGCACACGTCATCTTACTCGAGCAAAACTATCGGTCGACGAAGCGGATTTTAGAAGCGGCGAACGGCGTCATTCAAAACAACTCGAGCCGAAAAGATAAAAAGTTGTGGACGGAGAACGTCGAAGGCGAGAAACTCCTCTTGCATGTCGCCTCGGATGACCGGGATGAAGCGTTCTTCATCATCAATCAGATGAAAGAACTCCGCCAAGAAGGCATCGATTACGGCGAGATGGCCGTCTTATATCGGACGAACGCCCAATCGCGCGGACTCGAGGAAATGCTCCTCAAGTCGAACATCCCGTATAAAATGGTCGGTGGGACGAAGTTCTATGAACGGAAAGAAATCAAGGATATTTTGGCGTATTTGCGTTTGATCGCCAACCCAGACGAGGATATCTCGTTCGTTCGTGTCGTCAACGAACCGAAACGTGGCATCGGTGCCGCGACGGTCGACAAGCTCGGCGACTTTGCCGGGATGCAAGGCGTGTCGCTCATGGAAGCGATTCGTGACATCGAGCTGTCGGGCATTGCCCCGCGCACGGCGACGAAGCTCGCCGAGTTCCGACAATTGATGGTCGACTTGCGTCAAATGGCCGACTATTTGTCCATCTCTGAATTGATTGAAGAAGTGTTGAAGAAGTCAGGTTACGAAGAGATGCTCAAAATCGAGAAGACACTCGAAGCCGAGAGCCGCCTCGAGAACTTGCAAGAATTCCTGTCGGTCGCCCAAAACTTCGAGAAAGAGAGTGACGAGCAGACGCTCGTCGCGTTCCTTACGGATTTAACACTCGTTTCAGACCTCGACACGCTCGAAGAAGTCGACGAGTTGCACCAAGTCACGCTCATGACGCTCCACTCGGCCAAAGGACTCGAATTCCCGGTCGTCTTCTTGATCGGCATGGAAGAAGGGTTGTTCCCGCATAGCCGCGCCTTGAACGACCCGGAAGAGATGGAAGAAGAGCGCCGTCTCGCGTACGTCGGGATCACGCGTGCTGAGAAGCGGCTCTATTTGACACGGGCCCAGTCCCGCATGTTATACGGGCGTTTCCAAAACAACCCAGAGTCGCGCTTCTTGCATGAATTGCCAGAGACGCTCTTGGAGCGTTCGGGTAAAGCGAAGAAGGCGATGCCATGGAATCCGGTCGAGTCGCCTGGAAAACTTCCAGTGAACGGTTTCAGCTCGAAACCGAAACCAAAACTCGCTCAGTCATCCGGCGCCGAATCAATCGGTTGGAATGTCGGGGACAAGGCCAATCATAAAAAATGGGGGCAAGGAACGGTCGTTCAGACGCGTGGCGAAGGCGATCAGCTCGAACTTGATATCGCTTTTCCGTCAGTCGGCATCAAGCGCCTGCTCGCCAAGTTTGCCCCAATCGAAAAAGCGTGAGGTGATCATATGGAGATGGCAGAACGCGTTGAAGCGATTCGTCAAAAGTTAAATCAATATGGCTATGAATATTATGTGCTCGACCGGCCGAGCGTCCCGGATTCGGAATACGACCGTCTTATGAACGAATTGATTGAAATCGAGACGGATTATCCAGAGCTCCGGACTCCAGATTCACCGACACAACGTGTCGGCGGTGCTCCACTTGACGCGTTCGTCAAAGTAACGCATGACACGCCGATGCTGTCGCTCGGGAACGTCTTTTCTAAAGAAGAACTCGTCGAATGGGTCGAACGGATTGAGAAAGATCTCGGCTACAATCCGCTGTTCGTCGCCGAGCTCAAGTTTGACGGGCTCGCTGTGTCGCTGAAATACGAAGACGGTCGGCTCGTCCGCGGTGCGACGCGCGGGGACGGGACGACCGGGGAAGATATCACGCAAAACTTGAAGACGATCCGCTCGATTCCGCTCCGGTTGAACGAGGACGTCACGTTCGAGGTGCGCGGTGAGGCGTACATGCCGAAACGTTCGTTCGAACAGTTGAACGACGAGCGAGAACGCCTCGGCGAACCACTATTCGCCAACCCACGCAATGCTGCGGCAGGTTCGCTCCGGCAGCTCGACTCGAAAATCGCGGCGTCGCGGAACTTGGCGTTCTTTGCCTACGGACTCGTCTCGACAGACGATCTCGTCGCCTCGCATGACGAGTCGCTCGAATATTTGCGCCGTCTCGGCATTGCCGTCAGCCAAGAATACACGACGTGTCATACGGCCGATGAGTTATGGGACTATATTGAAACGTATGTGACGAAGCGGTCCGAACTGCCGTATGAGATTGACGGCATCGTTATCAAAGTCGCAGCCTACGAAGAGCAAGAACAGCTCGGCTTCACGGCGAAGAGTCCGCGTTGGGCCGTCGCCTATAAGTTCCCGGCCGAGGAAGTCGTGACGACGATTGAAGACGTCGACTTCAGTGTCGGACGGACCGGGAAAGTCACGCCACGCGCCCGGTTCGCACCGGTCACGGTCGCCGGGTCGACCGTGACGTATGCGACGCTCCACAACGAGGACTTCATTGTAGAGAAGGACCTTCACATCGGAGACCGTGTCGTCATCAAGAAAGCGGGGGACGTTATCCCGGCCGTCGTCTCGGCGCTCGTCAGTGAGCGGACCGGGGAGGAGACGGAAATCGTCTTCCCGACGCATTGCCCGGCCTGTGAATCTGAACTCGTCCGGTTAGAGGGCGAGGCGGACCATCGCTGCGTCAATCCAGAATGTCCGGCCCAACTACTCGAAGGGCTGATTCATTTCGTATCACGCCCGGCGATGAATATCGATGGGCTCGGCGAGAAAGTGATTACGCAACTTCATGCGTCTGACCTCGTCCATAACGTGGCCGACCTGTATCGCCTCGACCGGGAGGCGCTACTGGCACTTGACCGGATGGGTGAGACGTCGGTGACGAACCTGCTCGCGGCAATCGAGCAATCGAAACAGAACTCGCTCGAGCGTGTCTTGTTCGCACTTGGGATTCGCCTCGTCGGTCAGAAAGCAGCCGTGTTGATCGCGGAGCGGTTCGAGACGATGGAAGCCATCATGGAAGCGTCAATCGATGAGTTGACGTCAATCGATGGCATCGGTATGAAGATGGCGGAGTCGATTGTTTTATACTTCGAGAAGCCGGAAGCACGTGAACTCGTCCGTGAACTCGGAGAGGCTGGTGTCAATTTGACATTTAAAGGCGCAAAACGACCGGTCGACGCCGATGCACCGCTCGCTGGGAAGACGGTCGTCTTGACAGGGAAACTGCATGAGATGACACGTGGCGAGGCTGGAAAACAGCTTGAGTTACTCGGTGCAAGCGTCACGGGAAGCGTCAGCAAGAACACCGATCTCCTCGTGGCGGGCGAGAAGGCGGGATCGAAACTGACGAAAGCGGAGTCACTCGGCATCGAAGTGTGGGATGAGGCGGCATTGCTCGCCTTCTTAGCCGATCAAGCTTGAACAAGGTCCTCCTTAAGGAGGGCTTTTTTTCATTGACCTGATTTTCAAACGTTTCGGTTCGCGAGCAGGTTCGGGTCCTCACGGGACGGGTAATGATTAGTATCTATAAATACTTTTTTGACATCAAGACCTTACACCACGACTCGCGCACACTCATCCTCCATCCCTTTCCTGTGCCGGAGCGTGTCATCGCAGACGTTCAGACACCTTAGAGGAGGGGACCACCATGCGAAACACCGCCCATCGTTTTATCGCCCTAATCACTTTCGTTCTCCTATTGATCAGCATGTGGGCACCGAATGCCGCAAATGCGGACACGACACTGGCACCGACGACGCTTTACGCCCAAATCGAGTTGAGCACCGAAGAAATCGAAGCGTACGATGACGCGAGCTTGATTTATGCGGACGTCACGTATTACGGGGCGCGTGAAGCATCAACAATCTGGCGGTTCATGATTGACGCGACCGAGGTCGACGTGACGACAATCGACCAAGTCACCTTGTATGATGAAGCCGGTGTCCCTTATTCATTTCCGGGCGCCGTCTATGCGTTTCAGCTAGAGGAACTGACAGGCGAGTCGAGCGAACCGGGTGATGACGGAACGGAGCCGGTGCCGGACGTCGACACACCCGTCGAGCCTCCACTCGTGGAGCCGGAGCCAGCACCAGAGGAACCTGTCACCGAAGAAGTGACCGCACCTTCCGCTACCCCAGCGGTTGCTATCGATCAATTGGTGCTCGGGGCCGACGGGCCGATCGAGCGTGTGTTGAGTGGAGATTTGGTGACGTATCGGCTCGTCATCGATGTGACGGGCACATCGATTGAAAACTTGTCCGTGTCCAACACGGTGCCGGAAGCGTTGACCGTCGTCGCGGATTCGGTCGAAGTGCTCGGTCCAGAAGGCGCGGTCGCCCCGACGACCGTGAGCGGACCACAAGCTTTCAATTGGACGTTCCCGACGATACCGGTCGGGACGACGACGATTCAGTTCGACACGTTTGCACCAGACGTTGCGAGTGAGACCGTTGTGACGAATACGTTCTGTACCGGCGTCGAAGACGAGACCGTTTCGCCAGCCTGTTCGGAGGCGAACGTTACGGTCGTACCGAACGAGACGATCGGCCTTGAGGTCGGGAAAGAGGCCAACATCGACCAAGCCGTCGTCGGTGGGATGATCCCGTATACGTTCGTCATCGAGAACACAGGTGAGACGGCGCTCACCATCACATCCATCGAGGATCAGTTCTTTAGCGGCGATATCGACGCGAAGGCGGTCGACACATTCAATGCGAACGTCCGTGAGCGCTTATTGGCACTCGTCGGCGAGGACGGGCTGCTCGCTGGGGAACGAGTCGAGACGACCGTCAACTTATCGATTCCAAGCGATTACGATCGGATGAACGCCCCTGAAATCGGGAACGTATTCCGCGTCGCGGCGACCGATGCGTACGGTCGGGTCATCGATGCGGAAAGCCAACAAATCGTCTTATTGAATCAAGACGACTTCACCGTCACGAAGACGGCACGTCCCGAGACGGTGCATCCTGGCGAAGCGATTCGCTATACGTATACAATCACGAACACGTCGAACGTCACCTTGTACTTCGTCGACGTCATAGATGAATGGACGAGCGGGGCATTGACGACGAAAGAACAACGCGAGACGACCGAGACGCTCCGAGACGGCATGCGTGGCCTTGCCGAAGTCGAGAACGGACTAGTCCCTGGTGAAGAAGTCGTGCTCGAGATGGAGAAAGTGCTCTTGCCATCTTATGATGTGCGGGCCGGTGCGGTGCTCACGAACCGGACGACATTCACGTTCGAAGTCAATCGTGAAGCGCGCGTGTCGCGGACCGTCGAGGCGACCGTGCATGTGAAACAAAGTATCCCGGAACCGGGCAACGATGACCGGGATGACCAAGAGGAATCGGTCTATGTACCGGAACCGACGACCCCGGTGACGCCAAACCAGGAGACGCTCCCGATGACCGGCACGACAAAAACGTGGGGAACGGTGTTCGGTCTCGTCTTGATCGTACTCGGTCTCTTGTTCTTGACGCATCGACGACGCCCATCCACGAAAGCGTGACGCGGGCACCCTTCAACCGGGCGTTGAAGGGTGTTTTGCTGTGAATTGGCACTGATTCCGCTTCGACACTTTTTTCACCGGATGATTTTGTTATAATGGACGAAGTGTAACGAAACGAATCATTAAAGGAGTTCAGACATAGATGAAATGGAAACAGATGCTCATCCCAGCTCTCGCCGCGACGGTTTTTCTCGGCGGATGCTCTATGAAAATCCCGATGGGGGAGGAAAAAATCACACCGATAGGCGAAGAGACGACAACTGAAGGTGTCACTCAAGCGATTCAAGCGCGTGATTCGTATTACCAGATGGTCATTCCGTTTAAACCGGCTGCAGCCCGGGGTCTAGCCCAACGTCAAGTCAGCTCATCGCTCGAACTCGAAGAAGTGGAACTCGGACTCATGCGCCATTCGACCGGCGCATTCGACCCGGACAGTTATGCCTATCAAGAAGGACAGCTATTGACGAGTGAAGACGTTTCACGTCTACTTGGCCGTAAAGACAAGTCGACGGAAGGACTTGTCCCGCTCAATCCAGCTTATGCGAACGGGAAGGCAGAGGTGGCCGAAGAGCAATTCGTCGAGGCGAATAAAAAATCTCCGCTCTATTTGGCGTCGCTCGTCGAACAGAATTATATGACGAAGAAGGAGAGCGGCTATCAACTCGGCGGTGTGTCGTTCGCCTTGATTTTAAATCAAGAGTACGTGTTCCAAGCGCCGAACTTCGGTCCGACATATACGGAAAAGTTGGACGAAAAGAAAGTCATCGCCGAAGGAGAACGCATGGCGAATGAACTCGTCGCCCAACTGCGCAAGCGTGAGGACTTTAAAGATCTCGAAATCAACGTCGCGTTGTACATGAAAGCGCCGCAAGGTTCACCGACACCGGGGAATTATATCAAATCGGCATTTGTCGGCACAGCCAACGAAGTGACGGCGAAGGACTGGAAAAATATCGACGAGACGTATTATTACTTCCCATCCGTCGAAGCGACGACAGAAGTGCGAGATGATGCTCAAAAGTTCTCGCTTTTCAGCGATCGAATCGCCGATGTGTTCCCAGACTTCAGTGGGATGATCGGAAAAGGATTTTACCAGAACGGGGACTTGTCACGCATCGAGATTGACATTCCGATCCAGTTTTATAGCCGGGCGGAGCTCGTAGGCTTCACCCAGCATGTCGTCGGCCTGCTCGAGAACCGATGGGAGTACAACCGGAACGTACCGGTTCGCATCAACGTCACCTCGCTTGGTGGGGAGCAAGAAGTGACCATCGTGTTCGAAGAAGGTATGGACAGCCCGAAAGTATACTTTTAATCGTAAGAAGCATCGTGATGAAACGATTGCCTTCTTTTTTTCGTATGAGAAGTAACGAGGAAATTCTTTGACCTTCTTTGACCAAATCGGTAGAATAGACTTAACAGAATCGGGAAAGGGATAGGTGAGGTGAAACGAGATGGCAAAAAACTATTATGACATGCTGGGCGTGTCGAAACAGGCATCCGACCAAGACATTAAACGAGCATATCGAAAACTGGCAAAACAATACCATCCGGACGTAAATAAGGATCCAGATGCACATGACAAGTTCAAGGCAATCCAAGAAGCGTTCGACGTGCTGAGCGACCCCGATAAGAAAGCGAACTATGACCGCTACGGCAGTCCAGAAGGACCGACGTATGGCGGGGGATCTTACAGCGGCGATGGCTACGGGGAAGGATCGGCCCAGTTCGAAGACTTGTTTCGCCAGTTTGGCGGCGGGTCACGGACGACGTCGCGGACGTCGGGTTCGAAGACATGTTCGGCAGCTTCTTCAACCAAGCGGTCGAAGAGGACCTCGATGAGACGGTCCGTGTCAACGTCCCCCTCAGTCAATTGACGTCTGATTCGAAAGTAAGCCTGCGTCTCCAGACGGGAACGGTCAACGTGAAAATTCCACAAGGTGCCCATGAAGGGCAAAAGCTACGGCTTAAAGGCAAGAGCAGCAAAGTCGGACAAGCGGGAGACCGCGGTGACGTGTACGTCGAGCTCCATTTCACCGATGATGAGACGTATCGTCGGGAAGGAGCGAACGTCATCACCGTCAAACGGTTACGTCCGCTCGCTTTCCTTGACGGCACCGAAGTCGTTGTGGCGACACTCGATGGCGGCCGGGTCAAACTGAAAGTGAAACCGGGGGCACGCCCAGGTCAACGGATGCGCATACCGGGCCGCGGGTTCATGACCGCCTCGAAAGTCCGGTCGGATCTCTTCGTGCAACTCGAAGTCGATTTACCGCTAGACGCCGCCCACCGATCTGTTTACGAACAACTCGAACGCTGAGTCTAAGGAGGAAACAGCATGGATTTCAATCGATTTACCGATAAAGCACATGAAGGCATCGTCAGCTCGCAAGCACTTGCGAAACAGTACCACCATAGCGAGATGAACGAATGGCACGTCTTGGCATCGATGATTTCACAAACGGACGGGATCGCGCCGCTCCTACTGCAAAAAATGGAGTTGAGCGTCTCCGACATCGAGGCCGAGGTCGCGATGGCACTCAAAAAAGCGCCGAAACTTCAGACACCGACGACGCCAATGATTTCGGCATCACTGTTGAACGTATTGACGACGGCGGAGCGGGAAGCGACTGGGATGAGCGACGAGTACGTTTCGGTCGAGCACGTCCTGCTCGGCATCATTATGAATAAGAGCCAAGCGCAAAGCATGCTCGAGCGCAAAGGTGTGACCGAAGAGAAACTACGCGAGGCGCTCGTCGCCGTTCGTGGAAATCGGCGCATCACGTCGAAGTCGCCGGAAGCGACGTATGACGTCTTGACGAAGTATGGTCGCGACTTGATTCAAGAAGTGAAGACCGGCAAAATCGATCCCGTCATCGGGCGTGATAGCGAGATTCGGCGCGTCATCCGCATCTTGAGCCGGAAGACGAAAAACAATCCGGTCTTGATCGGAGAACCGGGTGTCGGGAAGACGGCAATCGTCGAAGGGCTCGCCCAACGCATCGTTCGCGGTGACGTCCCGGAGAGCTTGAAAGATAAGACGATTTTCAGCCTCGATATGAGTTCGCTCGTCGCTGGGGCCAAATATCGCGGCGAGTTCGAAGAGCGACTCCAGGCCGTCTTGAACGAAGTGAAAGAAGCGGAAGGGAAAATTATTCTCTTCATCGATGAACTGCATACGATTGTCGGGGCCGGTAAGTCCGAAGGGGCGATGGATGCCGGAAACATGCTCAAACCGATGCTCGCCCGCGGCGAACTCCACTGCATCGGCGCGACGACACTCGATGAGTATCGCCAATATATCGAGAAGGACCCGGCACTTGAGCGCCGTTTCCAACAAGTGCTCGTCGACGAACCGGACGTCGAAGACACGGTGTCGATTTTGCGCGGTTTGAAAGAACGCTTCGAGATTCACCACGGTGTCCGCATTCATGACAACGCGCTCGTCGCAGCGGCCGTCTTATCGAACCGCTACATCACCGACCGGTTCATGCCGGACAAGGCGATCGACCTCGTCGACGAGTCGTGTGCGATGATTCGGACGGAGATGGAATCGATGCCGGCCGAACTCGATGAACTCGTACGCCGCGTCATGCAACTCGAGATTGAGGAGGCGGCCTTGAAGAAAGAAAGTGATGACGCCTCGAAGAAACGACTCGATGCGCTGCAACAAGAACTCGCCTCGATTCGCGAACAGTCGGACGCGCTCCGACTCCGTTGGGAGAACGAGAAAGAGTCGACGCATCGCGTGCAACACATCCGTGGCGATTTAGAAAAAGTGAAGCTCGAACTGCAAGAAGCTGAGAGCCGCTACGATTTGAACCGGGCCTCCGAGCTCAAATATGGCCGTATCCCGGAACTCGAGCGTGAACTCGCGGAAGCAGAACGGCTCGCCGGTTCGGTGACACGTGAACTCGTCCGCGAAGAAGTGACCGAGGAAGAGATCGCCGAGGTCGTCTCGAAATGGACGGGCATTCCCGTGACGAAATTGACCGAAGGAGAACGAGATAAGTTGCTCAACCTCGAGACGGTGCTCCATCAACGTGTCTTTGGACAAGACGATGCGATTCGCCTCGTCAGTGATGCCGTCATTCGGGCTCGAGCCGGCATTAAGGACCCGAACCGTCCGATTGGGTCGTTTCTCTTCCTCGGGCCGACCGGTGTCGGGAAGACCGAACTCGGGAAAGCGCTCGCCGAGGCGATGTTCGACTCGGAAGACCATATCGTACGTCTCGACATGAGCGAGTATATGGAGAAACACGCCGTGTCGCGTCTCGTCGGGGCGCCTCCAGGTTATATCGGCTATGAAGAGGGCGGCCAGTTGACGGAAGCAGTCCGCCGCAACCCGTACTCGGTGCTCCTGCTCGATGAGGTCGAGAAAGCGCACGCCGATGTGTTCAACATCTTGCTGCAACTGCTCGATGATGGTCGCTTGACCGATTCGCACGGACGTGTCGTCGACTTCAAAAACACAATCGTCATCATGACATCGAACATCGGGGCCGACATCTTGCTTGAGGCAGCGAAGGATGGTGTTATCGATGAGGCGGAAGAACGCCAAGTCATCGAGCGGCTCCGCCGCCACTTCCGTCCCGAGTTTTTGAACCGGGTCGATGAGACGATTTTGTTCCATCCGCTCACGCGGGCTCAAATCGGCCAAATCGTCGAGAAAGCGGTCGCGCGCATGGGTAGTCGCTTGACGGCGCGCTCGATTCAAATCGAGATCACGAATGCAGCGAAAGTGTTCATCGCCGACGAGGCGTATGAGCCACAGTTCGGGGCCCGTCCGATCAACCGGTACGTACAACGGACGATTGAGACGAAACTTGCCCGTAGTATTCTCGCCGGAGATATCGAGGACGGCCAGACGGTCGTCATCGATGTCGAGAACGACGAGTTGACGCTTCGTCCCGCGACGGTGACGCATTAAACATTGAAAGAGCGCTGGCTGATGCCGGCGCTCTTTGTTTATGAGATAGGTGTAGGTTGATAGATGCAGTACGGTTCTTCGGCCTTATAGTCGCCGGTGACGGCATAAGCGCGAGCCCGCGAGCCGCCGCATACGTAACGATACTCGCAGTAGCCGCATTTTCCGTGGTGGGTATCGGGATCGCGTAGTGATTTAAAAACCGGGTGGTGCCGGTAAATCTCGGCGAGCGGTGTTTGTTTCACGTTGCCGCACGTAATCGGTAAGAAACCGGACGGCTGCACGTCGCCCGTATGCGAGATGAACACGAAACCGTTCCCGTCATTCGTGCCGCGGGGTGCCTTGGCGAGATCGTCATGCGGATGGCCGATGGGCGACAATCCAACTTGTTTTCGTTTCAAGTTCTCTTGCCGGGCGATACGCCGATAAAATTGGGCTTCGGTCGTCGAGATGATGAATGGGACGTGTTCTTGCAAGGCGAACGCCCAGCGGAGTACTTCTTCATGTCGTTCGGGCGATATCGGTTGCAAGAGCGAGCCACGACCTGTCGGTACGAGGAAGAACAGCGTCCAAACCGAGACGCCGAGCTCACCGACGAGTTTGGCGATTTCCGGGAGGTGATCGACGTTATATTCCGTGACCGTCGTATTGATTTGGAATGACATGCCTTCTTCCCGGAAGTAAGAGATACCGCGCAACGTCCGTTCGAAACTGCCGCGGGTACCCCGGAAATAGTCGTGTGACTTGGCGTCCGGACCGTCGAGCGAGAATGCCCAACGCGTCAATCCGGCATCTTTCGCCCGTTTGACGGCGTCATGGGTCACGCGTGGCGTCGCCGATGGGGTCATCGATACGCGCATGCCGAGCGAAGCGGCGTATGCCGTCAACTCGAACAAGTCTTCGCGCATGAGCGGGTCGCCCCCGGTAAAGACGAGAATCGGATTGTCCATCGCATGTATGTCGCGGATTAGAGCTTTGGCTTGTGCGGTATCGAGTTCATCCGGATATCGATGAAACTGGGCCTCGGCCCGACAATGGACGCACGACAGCGCACAGGCACGTGTCACTTCCCAGATGACGATGAACGGGTTCTCGTTGTAGTCGATTCGTTTCATACGGATACCGCCTGTTTTGTCATGATGCGGGAGACGGCTTGTTTGGCTGAGTCGACGCAGTCGGGGAGACCGACGCCATGCAAGATGGCGCCGCATGCCTCAATCCCGTCGAGTGTGGACAGCTGCTCTTCGAAAGCGCGCACGTATTGTTTGTGACCGACCTCATATTGCGGCATCGTATCGACGTGCCGTTCGACTTTTGTGAAAATCGGGGTACCGACGTGTTGAATCTTCCGCAGTTCACGCAGCGCGAAGTCGGCGATCACGTCGTCTGGTTGCATCAACAGTTCAGGCACGAACGTCGAACCGATGTAGACGCGTAATAGCGCTTTGTTTTCGGGCGCCATATGCGGCCATTTCTTATGCATCCAACTACAGGCGGTCAAGGCGTTGCCTTCACTTTTGGCGATGACATAACCGGTCCCGTCTAGTGCCGCGACGTCTGCTTCTTTAAACGCTGCGAGCACAGTGATGGAAGACGTGCGTTTTAATGCCGATAACCGTTCCGCTTCCGGGATACCGAGAAGCGGGCCGAGCGCGTTCGGCGAGGTGGCTAAAATGATGCCGTCAAACGATTCGACCGTACCGTCCGTGAGGGTGACTTCATGGGGTCGCACCGACTCGACTTTTGTTTCGGTGTAGAGACGATCAATCGATGGTCGAAGCGCCTCGATGAGGACGCCGAGACCTTGCTTGAGTGATAGAAACTTCCCGGCTTCGCGCGGTTTGACACCGGCTTGGACAGGTGGTGTCAATGCTTTCATACCGAGAATCAGGCTACGTGTTTTCTTTTCAATCGTGATAAACTGAGGAAAAGTAGACTCGATGCTCATATCATCGAGCGTTCCGTTGTAAATGCCCGAGAGAAGCGGTTCAATCATCGCATCGACGACTTCTGATCCGAGCCGGGTCCGGAAGAATTTGTCGAGCGAGATATCTGTTCCCGCATAGGCGCGTGGAAGCACGAGGTCCATTCCGGCGCGAATCTTGCCCCGCCATGTGAAGAGGTCGGTTTTGACCATCGGCCAAAACTTGGTAGGGATGCCCATGACTGATCCGTCAGGCATTTGACGAAGTTGATGGCGGACATAAATGTACGATGTCCCCGTTATCGATCGGACGAGATCGTCGGCGAGCCCTAGCTCAGTGATCAGTTCGGTCAGTGTCGGTTTTCGGGCCATGTATCCGTCAGGGCCGCATTCTAAGACGAAGCCGTCTCGATAGACGGTCTTGATTTTCCCACCGATTCGGTCGCTCGCTTCGTACATGGTGACGTGCGCTCCGGCCTGTTTGGCATAATAGGCGGCGGCCATGCCTGTGATTCCTCCACCGATAATTGCAATCTTGTTCAATCTATTCACCCATTTCTTATGTAGTGTTCTTCTTAACGGTACCGAGAATATTGACGTAGACATAGGATAAGTCTCACATGGTTCTAGACAAATTCGTCACGAATGGAAGGAGAGGCTCCGCATGATATGGTTCGGCATAACGGCGGTGATTGTTGTAGTTGGCATTCTTGCTTTATCGTCTCGATGAGTCGCTACGGCGAGAAGCTTGAAGGGGATGAAGACACCCCACCAGTACGATGGGCCGATGAGAAGTGGTATAAACCAGAAAAAGAAGACGGGCCACTTGATGGTTAACAATCTCGGAATATGGTAAGATAACCCGGTTGAAATCGATTGGACAGGAGGTGATTGGATGAATGTATTGGAGCAACAATTGGAGCATCTGGTCGACGAGTGTCGTCCGTACACAGCTCAAGGGAAAGTCGCCGATTATATTCCCGAACTTGCGCATGTCCAGGACGATTTGCTTGGCGTGGCAATTTGTCTGCCTGACGGTTCTTATATTTATGCGGGGGACGTCCATCATAAATTCACGATTCAAAGTGTGTCGAAGGCGCTGACACTCTGTTATGTCTTGATGGAGTTTGGAGAAGACTATGTGTTCTCGAAAGTCGGAATGGAGCCTACCGGCGATGCGTTCAATTCGATTGCCAAGCTAGAAGAAACGGTACCTTCAAAGCCGCTCAATCCGATGATCAATGCCGGGGCTCTTGCCGTCACAAGCATGATTTTAGGAGACACGGCGGAACTGAAAATCTATCAGTTCCGTCAATTTTTGGCGACATTGCTCAACATTCCAATCGAGGAAATCACGTACAATGAAAAAGTCGCCCGCTCTGAATACGAGACGACCGACTTAAACCGGGCCTTGCTTTATTTCATGCGACACCATGGAATCGTCGAGGGTGATGTCGATGAGATTATCGATGTGTATACGAAGCAATGTGCCATTGAAATCGACTGTTTTGACTTGGCTCGTATCGGCCGGATTTTGTCAGGCAATGGGGAAGACCCCGTGACAGGAGAAGAATTGATTCCGCGCCGGGTCGTCCGGATCGTCAAAGCAATCATGACGACGTGCGGCATGTACGATGCGTCGGGTGAATTTGCTGTCCGCGTCGGATTGCCAGGAAAGAGCGGCGTATCAGGGGCGATTCTCGCGACCGGCAAGCACGAACTCGGATTGAGCGACGTTGGCTTCGGAATTTTCGGACCAGCACTTGACTCGAAAGGGAACTCGATTGCTGGGATGAAATTGCTCGAACTCCTTGTCGAGCGCTATACGTCCCGCTAAAGCTTAATAGCGTTGACCGATTCGTCAAGCCGAGATTGTAGTTCATGCACGACTTGTTCATAATCATCGTTCAGTCCGGCCGGCGGAGTAAAGTCCATCCATCTTAGCAATAGCTGATGCCGATCGTTCATATCGCCGAGTTCTGTTTGGAGTCGTTTCAATTTTTGAATTTGATCTTTCGAGCTTTCGCTTCATAGTTCAATAAGTACTCATTCAAATAACGTTCGCGTTTCACGGCAAGTCTGACTTTGTGAAGCGTCTCGAGTCGAGCGGACATGTTCGTCGCTTCTTGATGAGCTTTGATGCGGCGTTTGCGCTCGATGTTAGCTTTCTCAAGAAAGGACGCCGCGTCATGTTTTCTAAAGGCACGGAATAGTTGTCCACCGATAAAACGGCGAACTTGCTGATCGAGCGAGGGGGTCATCTTTTCGGTCACGCGTGACGTCAATAACGTTCGGTCCTTGGCCCGGAGCGCTTCGATGTGGTCGGAAAAAGCCTGGTCAAGATCGGTCTCAACAGTGAGTCCTTCAAGCAAAACGTCCTCGTCCCGCACCGCACCGAGTGCTTCCATCAATTGCTTCAATTGACGATACGTGGAAGGTTTCGTATCGTACAATTGCATGAACGTCAATAGCTTGCGAAGATGAACCCTCGCCTGATGAATGTCCTCGCTGTTTTGGAACGTGAGCGCTTCGGTCATATAATGATTGAACGTGTTCCACGTCTCCAAAAGCTCATATTTTAATTTTTCTGCATTACGCTGATTCATTCTAATTTTTCCTTTCTGAAATGAGATGAGGTTGTCCATGTATCAAACGCATTCACTTAACGAAAAGATCAAACTGTTCTTCACCATCTTCTTCCCGATTTTGGTGACACAAGTGTCGTTTTACTTAATCAGCTTTTTTGACACGGTCATGTCTGGCCGGGCCGGTGCCGTCGACTTGGCAGGCGTAGGTGTCGGATCGAGTTTATGGATGCCAGTCTATACGGGGTTAAGCGGGATTTTACTCGCCGTCGCACCGATTGTCGCCCAAGCGCTCGGAGCCCGCAACATTCAGCAAATTCAACGGACGCTGTACCAAGGTGTGTACTTAGCAATTGGACTGAGCATCGCGACGCTCATCCTCGGATTCTTTCTCGTTCCGCCTGCTGTCGACGGCATGGGATTGAGCGATGAAGGGAAACGGATTGCAAAAGGATACTTGCTCGCGCTCGGATTCGGGGTGCTTCCGATGTTCTTATTCAACGTCTTGCGCACGCTCATGGATTCGCTCGGCAAGACCCGAATCTCGATGTTGCTTATATTATTAGGGTTACCCATTAATGTCGGGTTAAACTACATCTTCATCTTTGGAAAATTTGGGGTCCCGGCTTACGGGGGTGTCGGGGCAGGAATCGCATCAGCCATCACGTATTGGTTACTTTTCTTGATGGCATTCGCGTTCGTCCGGAACGGAAAGCCGTTCCTCGAATATCGTTTCTTGCGCTCAGTGGAGCGTATCTTCTGGCCGAGACAAAAAGAATTGCTCAAACTCGGGACACCGATTGGTCTCGCCATTTTTGCGGAAGTGAGCATCTTTGCGGCGGTGACGTTGCTGTTGAGTGCATATGGAGACAATATCGTCGCGGCCCACCAAGCGGCCATCAACTTCGCTTCGTTCGTCTATATGTTGCCGTTGTCCGCGTCGAGCGCGCTCACGATTGTCGTCGGCTATGAGCTCGGGGCCCGGCGGCTTCAAGACGCCGTGCGCTACGCCAAAATCGGCATCGTGCTCTGCCTGGCTGTGTCGCTCTTTTCCGGTGGGCTCTTGTTTTGGCAGAATGAACGGGTCGCCGCCATCTATACGAACGACGCGGCCGTCGTGGAACTCGCGGCCCACTTCATGATCTTCGCGGTCTTCTTCCAATTGTCGGATGCGGTAGCCGCCCCGATTCAAGGGATTTTGCGTGGGTTCAAGGACGTCAACGTGACGCTCATCTTGTCGCTCATCGCCTATTGGGTCATCGGCCTCCCGCTCGGCTATGCGCTTGCCGAACAGTTCGGTTTTGGACCGGACGGCTATTGGATCGGTTTGATTGCGGGTCTAGCGGCCGGAGCCGTGTTGCTGGTCATGCGTCTCATCCATATTATCAAACGGTATGAGGCTCAACCGATTACGAACGAAACATCTTAACTGAGACAGGTTGACGCTGCGGCGTCAGCCTGTTTGTTGTTTGAGGCGGAAACAGGATGGGCAAAGAACTGGGAAAATGGAGTTTGTCAGTTAGTAAAATTGGTCTATACAACTATACTGATTTTTGGTATGATGACGGTGAAGCTATTTGAAGAAAGGTGGATGACCGATCATGGTGATCATCAATGCACATATCGTTTCGGGGGACAACACGTGGGAACGAGGCTATATCCGGTTCGATGGCATGACGATTGAGAGCGTCGGTGCGATGGAAGACTATGAGGCAGGAACAGATTCAGAGTACGACGTGCGCGGGGCACTCGTGACGCCAGGAATGATTGACGTCCATATCCACGGTGGTTATGACGTCGATACGATGGATGCGGACGTGGACCGATTGCGTCACCTCAGCCGCGCGATGCTCGCAGAAGGCGTGACGTCTTATTTCGCGACGACGATCACGCAGTCACCGGCCGCCATCACGAAGGCGCTGCAAGCTGCCCGGACCGTCATCGAGGTGGGAAATACATCACTCGTCGGCATTCATTTGGAAGGACCGTTCGTTAACGTCGACAATGCGGGCGCACAACCGGCCGAGTACATTATCGATCCCGACGCACATCAATTCCGTGCGTGGCAAGAGGAAGCGGGGGGGCATATTCGTCTCGTCACGTATGCGCCGGAACGTCCGGGGGCACGTGAGCTCGAACAAGCGATGCTCGAGACCGGGGCCATTGGATCGACCGGACATACGAACGCCACGTTTGCCGAGAACAAGGAAGCGAACGTCAAACACGGCACGCATTTATACAATCAGATGCGAGGAATTCATCATCGTGAGCCGGGAACGGTCGGCTATTGTCTCTTGGAGCGGGACGTCATGGTCGAAATCATTCCAGACGGGATTCATAGCCGACGCGAGATGGTCGATTTCGCCTATCGTTTAAAAGGAGCGGACGGTCTCGTGGTCATCACGGATGCGATGCGCGCCAAAGGTCTTCCGGACGGCCGTTATGAGCTCGGGGGTCAACCGGTCATCGTCGAGGGTGGGCAGCCCGACTCGAAGCCGGGAACTTGGCCGGTAGTGTCTTGACGATGGACGCGGCGTTTCGAAATATGATCGCCTTCACAGGATGCACGGTAAAAGAAGCGGTGAAGATGACGTCGGCAAACCAGGCGCGTGAGTTCGGCTTGACGAACAAAGGATCCATCGCGGCGGGCTTTGACGCCGATCTCGTCATTTGGGATGACGCGATGACAATTGCGACGACGATTCATCGAGGAAAGGTCAGTTATTCGAAGGAGGACATGCAATGAACATATTAGTGGCGAACACACCGACGGACGCAGAAGAAATCGCATATACACTCATCAAAGAGCGAATCGCTGGGAAACGAGATTTCGTGCTCGGACTCGCGACCGGCAGTACACCTGTCGGGATGTATCAGATGTTCAAACGAGACCGGCTCGACTGCAGTCATGTGACGAGCGTCAATTTAGATGAGTATATCGGGCTCGCACCGAGTCATCCGCAAAGCTATCATCACTTCATGGAAGAGAAGCTGTTCAATGACATCCCGTTCAAACAGAGCCATCTGCCTCATGGTGACGCAGCCGACCCGGAAGCGGAAGCGGCCCGCTATGAACAGCTCGTCCGGTCGATCGGTGTAGACCTGCAATTGCTCGGCATCGGGGAGAACGGACATATCGCGTTCAATGAACCGGGAACGGCGCTCGACGCGAAGACGCATGTGACTGAACTGACCGAATCGACGCGTGAAGCGAACCGTCGTTTCTTCGAGACGATCGAGGAAGTGCCGACGCATGCGATCACCATGGGCCTCGATACGATCATGAACGCCCGCGAGATCGTCCTCGTCGCGACCGGTGTCCGTAAAGCCGAAGCGGTGCATCACATGATTGAGAGCGTGCCGACGATCGACTGGCCGGCCTCGATTTTACAGGCCCATCCGAGTGTGACCATCGTGCTCGACGCCGAGGCGGCGTCAGCTTGTAGCGATGTGTTACAAGCGCGAGGCAGCGAGGCGGCTGAACGTTTCTTTTCGATTCGAGCTTAACGACCTGGAGACACATGTCTCTAGGTTTTTTTTCTCGTTAACTGTGGGAAATTGTATGGAAATGGATTTGTAATCAAAACGTTTTCGACAAAAGTCGAGGTTTCCTCTATAATAGGTGAAGCTCATATCATTCGATCGCGAAGGAGAAACTCATGAATTCAAGAACCCAAGCTCGTAGACGGCGCAAAGGCCCGTCTGCGTTTTATAAGCTGTTCAGTGCCCTTGTTTTGATTGCTGTCATCGTGGGATCAAGCATGTATGGGACAGCTTTTTATAAAGCTCACAACATGCTATCCGGTACTCAAGTGACACTTGAGGATGATCCGTCCATCGAACCGACTCGATTTGATAAAGAGGATACCGAGAGCTTCCTCGTGCTCGGAACAGACTTGTCCCCACAGAAGAAAGCGCGTGGTGAGTTCGGACGGTCTGACGTCATGATCGTCGTCATTCTGAACAAGAAAAACAAGCAGACGACGATGCTTAGTATCCCGCGAGACTCGTACGTCAACATCGACTATACCGGCTTCAACATCCCTTACGGTAAGACCGGTCTCGATCAAGATAAAATCACGCACGCGTACTACTTCGGGTCAATGGATGAATCAAATCCGAACAACGGGATGCGGATGGCGACGAATACGATTGAAGACTTGGTCGGGATTGATATCGATCACGTCGTCTCGCTCAACTTCCAAGGCTTCGTCGACTTTATCGATGCTGTCGGCGGCGTCGAAATCGATGTCCCGTTCTCGTCGGAGCAGAAGAGCTATGATGCCTCACGTGAAATCGTGCAACTTGAAGAAGGACTGCAACAATTATCAGGTGAAGAAGCGCTCGCTTACGTTCGGAACCGTTATGACGATCCACGTGGTGACATCGGACGCGGTCAGCGCCAAATGGAAGTGATCAACGCGGTTCTCGACCAGGCACTTGGTACATCGCTCATCAACAACTATGACAAAGTGTTGAAGGCAGTTGGTGACAACATGCAGACGACGCTTGGTCCGAACGATTACATGCGTTTAATTGAGGACGTCGGCGCCCTCAACAACATGGTCCAATATCAGTTGACCGGTGAAGGGGCACGCGGTGTCGACGGTCATTTCTATTACTTCTTGAATGAGCCGTTGCTCGAGGAAGTCCGTTATCGCGTCCAACAGGCCGATGCAGGGAACGAAGTTGAGCCGATGACCGATACAGAGCTCGAGACGTATATGAATGACCCGGCTGGGATCACGTATGAAGCTCAATAGAAAAATGGTTTGCCGTCCGCGGCAAACCATTTTTTATGTGCGGTCCATGGCGACGGTGAACGAGTAGGAATCACCGCGGAACAAGGAGCGACTATATTCGAACATGTCCCCGTTCTCGAGATACGTCCGTTGGTCAATCAAGAGCACGGGGGCGTTCGGGGAAATCGTTAGCAACTTCGCTTCCTCCGGTCCCGCACTCCGAGCCTCGAGCGTCTGGGTGGCATTTTTCAACCGGAGTCCCGATTGTTCGGCGAACTCGTAAATCGAACCGACGCCATTCTCTTCCGTCAAATTCGGCAATAGGATGACCGGAATATATGCCGTCTCGAGGGCGAGGACGTTCTCGTCAGCGAGACGCAGTCGTCGCATCTCATAGACGGGCGTATCGAGAGAAATGCTTAGTTTTTGAGCGATTTTCGCTGGGGCCGGAATCGTCTGGAACGATAGCAGGCGACTGAACGGACGCATGCCCCGATGTTTGATCTCTTCAGAAAAACTCGTCAGCCCCGACAGCTCCATCGTGATTTTCTTGTTGGCGACGAATGTCCCCCGGCCTTTTTGACGGCTCAAATAACCCGCATTTACTAGATTCGTGATGGCTTGCCGAACTGTCATCCGACTGACGTTATAGCGTTCGGAAAACTCCCGTTCGGAAGGAATCGATTCCCCCGGTTGGAGTTCGCCGGCATCTATTTGTTGCTTTAAATAAGCTTCGATTTGATAATAAATAGGTAGCGGTGATTGTTTATCAATCTGTAACATGCATATCGCTCCTGACTTCAAAAGTAAGTGTTTCTTATTATAAACCAAATTAGACTAGTTGTCTGAACATATCTTATAGAAAAGGCGGCGGCAATGATGAATGGATGGCAATTTGAAACGAAGGTGACCGATGCGCGCACCGACAAGCGCGGCACATGGGTCGCGCTTGAGACGACACAATTTTATGCGGAAGGTGGAGGACAGCCGCCTGACACGGGGACACTGGCCGATTTACTAGTGCTTGACGTACAACGGGTTGACGACGTCGTTTGGCATTTGCTTGAGCAAGCTCTCGAACCCGGAATGGTCGTGACGGGTGTCGTCGAAGAGGCGATGCGCCGCGACCACTCGATTCAACACACGGCCCAACATGTGTTGACGGCCTTATTAGAAGATGAGTACGGCATTCGGACGCTCAGTTTTGGTATTGGACCGGAGGAGTCGTCGCTTGAGATTGAGACGGATGCGTTTGATTGGACTCAAATTGAATCGTTAGAACGAGACGTGCAACGCATCATCTTTGAAAACCGTCCTGTGCTCACGCATGAACTCCCGTCTGAAGAAGTCGAATCAGACCGCTTGCGAAAAGCGACTGAGCGCACCGGGACCGTTCGGATTGTTGAAATCGACGGCCTCGACTACAATGCTGTGGCGGGACACATGTGGAGACGACGGGACAGCTCGGAGTCGTCCACGTGACTTCGATGAAGAAAGTTCGTGGCCATGTTCGCCTGACTTATGTGGCGGGACTTCGAGCCTTGGCTAGCATTCACTCATCCCGAAATGCCCTCCGAACGATCCATCAAACGTTATCGACAACAAACGAGACGGTCGCCGCTCGCGTCATTGAGGAACGAAATATCCGACTTGAACGGGAGAAGGAAGTGAAGGCGCTCGAGGCCCGCGTCGCGAAAGCGAAAGTCGCTGCCTTCTTGCAAGAAGACAATTATGTGATCACGCACATTGGCAAGACGGAAGCGGAGACGTTGACGACGACGATCGTCGAACGAATCGCCGCGACTGGCCGAATCGCCGTCGGAGCCAATCATACGAGTCAAAAGCTATGGCTCATGCACGATGGGACGCATGACATCGCCATCGGAAAATTCTTAAAACGGACACTCGACGACCTTAGCGTCGGTCGCGGTGGCGGCAGTCATAAACAAGCCCAAGCCCGCTTCGAATCAATCGTCGAGTTAGAACGAGCGACAGCGGAGATTGTGAAGCGGCTACAGGAAGGAATGGTATCATGTTGAAGATTGAACACGGGAACGACTCGAAACTGATTGAACTGGCCCGGTCTGTGCGGCAAACGGTGTTTATTGGCGAACAAGGTATCGCACCCGAACTCGAGTATGACGATCTCGACCCGGACTGCATCCATTTCGTCGGATTGGTGGAAAGTGAGCCGGTGACGACGGCACGACTGCGTCCGATCGGCGAAGGGGTCGGAAAAGTGGAACGCGTCGCCACGCTTGCCACGGCACGCGGCAACGGATATGCGAAAGAAATCATGCTTGCCATCGAGTCCGTCGCCCGGGCAAGCGCGTTGCGCGAGCTCAAACTTGGCGCCCAATTGACGGCGCTCCCGTTTTATGAGCGTCTTGGATACGAGGCATACGGAGACGAATTTTTAGATGCTGACATCCCGCATCGAATGATGAAAAAATCATGGTGACCGTTTTTAGAAATTTTCCTTTTTTCTAAAAAAAGGTTGGCAAGCCGATATGCATTTGTTATAACTAATACTAACAACTGACAGATAGAGGTTGCGAATGACATGAGTACGCTTGATTGACACGGACGCATTCCGGATCGAGCCGAAAGGGGAATTTCGCCGAAGTCGACGTTCGCATGCGTACGAACGAAGGCTGGGGTAGTCGTGAATAACGCCTACACTGCCATGGATGAAATGCCATGGAGCGCTATCTACGGAACGATTCTTTAATCGTTTTTCAACTGCGCGTACAAGCGGCAGACCGTAGGGAGAGTGCTTCCTACCGGTCTGCCGCTTTTTCTGTTGGTGGACATCATGAAAGTGGGGAACTTGATGACAACCGTATTGAAATTTGGAGGCAGCTCCGTTGCCACGATTGAACAACTCCAGGCCATTTCCGAATATTTACAGACACGGGCCGCGACCGGAGAAAAACTTGTCGTCGTTGTCTCCGCGATGGGGAAAACGACTGACTCACTGTTGTCACTCGCCAAGCAAATCACGGAACGCCCGATGATCCGTGAACTCGACCGCTTACTCGCGGTCGGTGAGGAACAGACGATCAGCCTGCTCAGCATCGCTTTGAACTCTCGAGGCGTGGCGGCCATCTCGCTCACCGGCCAACAAGCCGGAATCGACACGATGGGCATTCACACGAAAAGTAAAATCAAAGCGATTCGCAAAGAAGTGCTCGAAGAGAAGCTCCGGACATATGACGTCGTCATCGTCGCCGGTTTCCAAGGCGTTAACGAGTTCGGTGATGTGACGACGCTCGGACGAGGTGGATCGGATACGACCGCCGTCGCTTTGGCCGCCGTCCTCAGCAAACGCTGTGAGATTTATACGGACGTCGCTGGTGTCTACACAGCTGACCCGCGCATCCATCCGATGGCACGCCGATTAGATACCGTCTCGTATGACGAGATGATGGAGATGAGCGCACTCGGGTCGAAAGTGATGGAGATGCGCAGCGTCGAACTCGCTAAAAAATTTGATGTGAACATTTTTGTAGGGAAGACGCTTGCGAGCGAAGGAGGAACATGGATCATGGATATGACACAGGCGATGGAACAAAAAGCGGTGACGAGCGTGAGCGTCGTGAAGAACGTGCTCAGTGTCTCGATCAAACACATTCCACACTCGGTGGCAGGAGTCGCCGACATTTTCGAGAAGTTGTCACAGCGTCACGTCAACATCGATATGATCAGTCAGACGGCGTTCGACGGAGAAGTGTTCTTATCGTTCACGTGTCCGCTCGATGAAGAGGCGTTCCTTGAAGAAGCGCTCGCGGAATTGACCGAGACGTTCCCGCAAATCAAAATCGACCGTCATACCGAACATGCGAAAATTTCGGTTGTCGGTATCGGGATGCGTGACGCGACGGGCGTCGCCTCCGAACTGTTCGCTACGTTCCGTGAAAGCGGAATCCCGTTCTATCAAGTCACGACATCCGAGATCAGCATCTCGTACACGATTAACGAACAAGACGTCGAAGCGGCGGTCGCAGCCATCGCCGAACGTTTCCATTTATAAGGGGGAGTCACCATGTATAACGTAGCCGTCGTTGGCGCGACCGGAGCCGTCGGGCAAAAAATGATTGAAGTTTTGACCGAATACGAGTTTCCAATCAACGAATTATTGCTTTATGCTTCAGCCCGTTCAGCCGGGAAGACCGTGAACGTGAACGGAAAAGATGTCGTCATTCGGGAACTGTCAGACGCGATTTACGCCGACCCGATCGATATCGCGCTTTTCTCAGCCGGGGGGAGCCTCAGTGAACAATATGCACCTCGACTGAGTGAACAAGGGGTCATCGTCATCGATAACTCGAGCGCGTTCCGGATGCAGGCGGACATCCCACTCATCGTCCCGGAAGTGAACCGAGTCGAACTGAGCCCGGACAAGACGCTGATCGCCAACCCAAACTGCTCGACGATTCAATCGGTCGTCGCGCTCGCGCCACTTGCGGAAGTATACGGGTTGACGCGTGTCGCCTATACATCGTATCAAGCCGTTTCTGGCTCGGGCCAAAAAGGGATTGAGGATTTGGAACGCGGTGCGCGCGGCGAGGAACCGAAAAACTATCCGTATCCGATTTACGATAACGTCTTGCCGCACATCGATGTGTTCTTAGAGAACGGTTATACGAAAGAAGAACAGAAGATGATCGAGGAAACACGTAAAATTTTAAACGCACCGAACCTCGGGGTGACAGCGACATGCGTCCGTGTCCCGGTCCGTAATAGCCACGCCGTCTCGATCACGGTCACGCTCGACCGCGAGGCGACGCTGGCAGAAGTGAAAACCGTGCTCGCGGACGCGCAAGGTGTCGTCCTCATGGACAACCCGGGCGAACTCGTCTATCCGACACCGCTCGATGCGAACGGGACAGACGACGTATACGTCGGTCGTGTCCGTGTCGACGAGTCACAACCGAACACGTTCCATCTCTGGTGTGTCGCTGATAACGTTCGAAAAGGCGCGGCAGCGAACGCCGTCCAAATCGCCCAATGCATGATTGGACAGACTGCTACAAAATAAGGGGGAGATTATATGTTCACAGGAGTCGCAACCGCACTCGCTACACCGTTTCAAGCAGACGGTCAGCTAAATCTCACAGCGTGGGAAGCGTTGATTGAAGATCAAATTAAAGAGGGTGTCAGTGGTCTCGTGATCGGGGGAACGACCGGTGAAGGCATGACCATCACGGACGACGAGTTCGAGACGCTTCTCGTCAAAGCGATTGAAGTCGCGGCCGGTCGCGCCGTTATCATCGCCGGAACCGGGTCGAACAACACCGCGCTCAGCATCCAAAAGACGAAACGGGCCGCCGAACTCGGAGCCGAGATGGCGATGGTCGTCACGCCTTATTACAACAAGTCGACGCAAGCGGGTCTGATTGCCCACTTCACAGCGATCGCCGACGCGTCACCGATTCCGCTCATGCTCTACAACGTACCATCGCGGACGGGCGTCGCCCTTGATCCGGCAACGGTTGGGGAACTCGCCGATCACCCACGCATCGCTGCGCTCAAGGAAGCGAGCGGGGATATCTCGGTGATGGCTCAAATGATGGCGCACGTGCCGGAAGGCTTCCCAGTCTATTGCGGGAACGATGATCAAATCCTTCCTTATATGGCTTGGGGCGCGCAAGGTGTCGTCTCGGTCCTCTCGAACGTCTATCCGGGCGCGACGGTCGCTTTAGCCGAAGCGCTCCTCGCCGGAGATTTAGAGACGGCCCGCACATGGCAGCTCCGACTGCTCCCGGTCATCGACGAATTGTTCGCGGAAGTGAACCCGATTCCGGTCAAAGCCGCACTGAATGCGCGCGGTTTTGAATTCGGCGCACCACGTCTCCCGCTCGTCCCGATGAGCGCTACCGCTGAGGCCCGTCTCTTGTCAGCAATGGAGCAGTTCAATGAGGTGAGACAGTGAACTTACTCATTCATGGCTACGGAGCGATGGGACAGATCGTCGAAGAAGTCGCCCGGACACAAAACTTGAACGTTGCGGCCATCGTCTCACCGGCCGGAGGGGAGCATCCCGTCTCGTTGCAAGACGTCGAGGCCGACGTCGATGTCGTCATCGACTTCTCGAACCCGGCACTGTTAGATGATGTGCTCGCTTTCGGGAAAGCCAAGCAAATCCCGCTCGTCATCGCGACGACGGGTTTCTCGGAAGCGGAACTTGCCAAAATTGAAGCGGCGTCTCAGGAGATCCCGATTTTCCAGTCGTATAATACGTCTTATGGAATCGCGCTCCTGAAACAGCTGCTCGACCAACTCGTCCCGCTCACGCTCGGTTATGACATCGAAGTGATTGAGGCGCACCACCGCAAGAAAGTCGACGCACCGAGCGGCACGGCGGAATTACTCGCCCGTGCCATCGAGGCGAAACGAGACGTGACACCGGTATATGACCGGACACCGCGTCGCGAAGCGCGTGCAGCCGATGAACTCGGTATGCATTCGGTACGCGGGGGGACGATTTTCGGGGAACATACCGTCCTGTTTGCCGGAGACGATGAAATGCTTGAATTGAAACACACAGCCCTGTCCAAACGCGTCTTCGCGAACGGGGCACTCGCCGCGGCGGCAACGATTCTTGACCGCCCGGCCGGATTATACAATTTAACGAACCTATACGAGGAGGCCACTCATGTTACTCACAAACGCTTATGAAATCGCGCAATATATTAAAGATGCCAAGAAAGAAACGCCAGTCAAGCTATACGTCAACGGTCAATTGGCCGGTTTGACGATCGATGATGCGAAAGCCTTTGGAACGGACGAGTCGAAACTGTTCCTCACGACGGCTGAACGTGCGGCCGCTTTCCTTGAAGCGAACGCTGCCGTCATCACGGACACACACCTCGAGTACGACCGTCGCAACAGCGCCGTGCCGATGCTCGATACGACGCAGTTGAACGCCCGCATCGAACCAGGTTCTTTCATTCGTGACCACGTTCAAATCGGGAACAACGTCGTCGTAATGATGGGTGCCGTCATCAATATCGGTGCCGTCATCGGTGACGGGTCGATGGTCGACATGAATGCGGTCATCGGTGCCCGCGGGACGCTCGGGAAAAACGTCCACCTTGGCGCCGGCGCTGTCGTGGCAGGTGTCCTTGAGCCACCTTCAAAAGATCCGGTCATCATCGAAGACGGTGTCATGGTCGGTGCGAACGCCGTCATCTTGGAAGGCGTCCGCATCGGTGAAAATGCCGTTGTCGCAGCAGGTAGTGTCGTCACACAAGACGTACCGCCAGGCGTCGTGGTCGCTGGTACACCAGCTCGCGTCATCAAGCAAAAAGATGAAAAAACCGCAGAAAAAACACAACTTGTTGATGACTTACGCTCCCTGTAACGTATAATAGACAGAAAATATCAAAAATGAATGGGAGAGTTGAACAATGGAACAGTATGGACAATGGATGTGGCAAGACGGGGCTTGGATCGAGCCGAGTGACGCGAACACGAGTATCATGACACACGCGATTCACTACGGTAGCGGGTTCTTTGAAGGGATTCGGGCATACCACACAGAGGAAGGTCCGGCCATCTTCCGACTCCGTGAACATTTGGAGCGACTCGTTCGTTCGTGTGCATACTATCACGTCGACTTGCCGTACACGGTCGATGAACTCGAACAAGCGACAATCGAATTGATTGAACGCAATGGCTTCGAAGCTTGTTACATCCGCCCATTCGTTTTCCTCGGCACACCTTGGCAGGCACTCATGCCAACGCAGGAAACGAAAGTACACGTCGCCATCTCATGCTGGCCGCTCGGTGAATATTTCAGCAAGACGGTCGGGATCCGCGCGAAAGTCGCCTCGTATCGTCGTGTCTCTTCGACGATGATGCCGATGCAAGCGAAAGCGGCGGCGAACTATATGAACTCGCAACTCCTTAAAGGAGAAGCGGTGCGCGATGGATATGATGAAGCGATCGCCCTCGACATGAACGGAAACGTCAGCGAGGCGAGCGTCGCCAACATCTTCCTCGTCAAAGGAAACAAAATCGTCACACCGTCACTCGATTGCTCGGTGCTCGACGGCATCACGCGTCAAACGGTGATCGAACTCGCCCGTGAGGAAGGGTTCGAGGTCATCGAACGCCACATCGGACGTGACGAACTATATGTCGCAGATGAAATCTTCTTAACGGGGACGGCGGCTGAAGTGACGAGCGTCATCGAAATCGACAATATCTCGATCGGCGGCGGCGTCCAGACGGTCGCGACGAATATGCTCGCGCGTTACCGTGAGGCTGTGACGGGTCAAATTCCGACACACCGCGATTGGATCACGTTCGTCAAAGCTGGAGTCAAAGAATAAAGGAGTTTTTTGTATGGGAGTCACAATTGACTTGAATGCGATTCGCGAAAACAAACGTCGGATTGAAGCGCTTGGCCGACCGGTGTTCGCCGTCGTGAAAAACAACGCCTATAACTTAGGGATGGAGCCAGTTGTGACGACACTGTACGAAGAAGGGGTGCGTCACTTCATGGTGACGACGCTTGACGAGGCGAGCGAGGTCCGGGCATCAGCCCCGGAAGCGCGCGTCCTCGTCATGAACCCGGTATACGAATGGACAGCCGTCCATCGTGACCATCTTGACGTCGCCATCGGTTCCTATGACTGGCTCGTCTCGCAACGGGATCAGTTGGACGGTGTCCGCCTTCATTTAAAGCTTGACGTCGGGATGAACCGATTCGGTGCCAAGACGTTCAAAGAAGCGCTGGCCATCGTCGCGTTTTGCCAAGACGAGGGGCTCGACCTCGTCGGGTTATGTACTCATTTCCCGCTCGCTGACGCCGACAACGCAGAAATCGAACACAGTGTGCACGTGGAACGGTTCGCCGACTGGTCGAATCGTCTCATCGAACGGCATTCGTTCGACATCGTGCATGCGGCCAATAGCGCCGCGACACTACAAGCGGATCCGCGCCTCGGGCATTGCACCCATGTGCGCGTGGGAATCTTCCTTTATGGCTACTCTTCGGTCGAACCGGTCGATTGGCTCATCCCGGCGTTTCACTGGGATGCGGAAGTCGTCGCCGTCCATGACATCGAGGCCGGTGCCCACGTCGGTTACGGTACGGGCTACACGGCCGAGACGAATGAACGCATCGCTGTGCTCTCGGTCGGTTATGGCGACGGACTTATGCGGGCCCGGCGCTTCTTACCGGCCCACATCGAAGGACGGGCCTATCCGTTCATCAGCAACATCTTCATGAGCCACAGTTTTTTACGCGTCGATGACACGATTCAAGTCGGAGACCGTGTGGAGCTGTACGGCCATCTCACGAAAATCGATGACGTGACCCGCACCGGGCACGCCAACAATTCAGAACAATTATGCGCACGCTCATGGCGTGTCCCGCATCGCTTTGAAGGAGGCAATGTATGTACACCACCAACCAATCAGTTTGTATGATCGAAGGCGTGTCCGTCCGTGAACTTCAAGCGACGTACGGGACACCGCTCTATATCATGAGCGAGCCTGAACTTGAGCGTCGCCTCGGCCTCGTCCGTAACGCGTTCCTCGACAAGTATCCGAACACGTACGCGCTGTACGCATCGAAAGCGATGTCGATTGCGGCCGTGTACGATAAAGTGATGGCAGCGGGTCTGAGCATCGACGTCGTCTCGCGCGGCGAGATGTTCGTCGCGCTTCACGCCGGTGTCCCGGCCGACCGGATTCACGTCCACGGCTCGAACAAGACGGTGCAGGACATCACGTTCGCACTCGAGAACGGAATCACCCACTTCACCATCGACAACATGCGTGAAATCGGGTTGTTGTCGGGTCTAGCCGCTGCGCAAGGGGTAGACGTCGATGTGTTGCTCCGCATCGTCCCACAAGTCGTCGGAGGCGCTCATGAGGCGATTCAGACGGGCGGGGTCGATACGAAGTTCGGATTCCCGACTCATGACGACACGTACCTTGAAGCGATCAAGGCAACGCTCGCGGCAGAACGACTGCAACTGCGAGGCATCCACTGTCACGTCGGTTCGCAGATTCAAGAGCCGACGCTGTTCATCAACACGGTCAAGACGATGGTCAACTTCATCGAGACGATTCGTCAGGAGACAGGCTATACGGCCGACGTCTTGAATATCGGTGGCGGCTTCGGTGTCGCCTATCTCGAGTCGGACGACCCGCTCGACTTCGCCGATACGATGACGCAAGTGATGGACACGCTCGTCGCGGAAGTGGAACGCTTCGGTCTCCCGCTCCCGAAAATCGGCATCGAGCCGGGACGTTGGCTCGTCGCCAACGCCGGTGCGACGCTGTATGAAGTCGGGACGGTGAAAGAAGTGAGTGGTGTCCGCACGTACGTGTCGGTCGACGGAGGCATGACGGATAACATTCGTCCCGCCCTCTATGACGCCGAGTATGACGTCATCGCGGCGACGCGGATGGATGAGGCGAAGACTCTCGAAGCGAAAATCGTCGGGGCGTGCTGTGAGTCGGGAGATATCATCTCGAACCGTTCGCTCATCCCGCCGGTCGAAGCCGGGGATCTCTTGCTCGTCAAAGCGACGGGGGCGTATAATTTCTCGATGGCGAGCAACTATAACCAGATGCTCCGTCCAGCCGTCGTCTTCGTGAAGGACGGGACACATCGTCTCGTCGTCCGCAGACAGACGCTCGAAGATTTGGTCGCCTGTGAGATTGTCGGACAATCGACATGATGCAAGCAACGCATTCCTGAAACAGGGATGCGTTTTTTTGTATGAAAGTCGTTCTTCTTCAAATGAGAAATGTTTTCAATTATGATGAGAGAGAGAATAGAGGGGGAAGGGACTTCAATGGAAAAGACAGCAGGACAACAATTGATTGAATCGCGGCGGACGATTCGCATGTTCACGGAAGGTGCGCTCGACACGTCAGAACTATATACGTTACTTACCTCGGCGCACCAAGCGCCGTTTCATAATAAAGTCGAGCCGTGGAATCTCTATTTGTTCAACGGGGACGGGAAGAACGTCTTGATTCAGGCGCTCGAACCGGCGTTTCAAGATGGCCCAGAGTCAAAACGTGAGAAGGTTGTGGGACGGATTCGTAACGCGGCCGCATGTGTCTATGTGACGACGAAGGCATTCGAAACGGAGAAAGATCGGAAGGATGCGTTACTTGCGACAGCGACATTCATTCAAAACTTTCACTTGCTCTGTAGCGAGCGGGACATCGGTCTCGTCTGGCGGACCGGGGGCATTTTTGAGGACGCGCGTCTGCAGGACATGATTGGGGCGGAAGGGGAGACGTTCGTCGGGTTGCTCCAACTCGGACGGTTCGAGGACGTGCCACCGACAAAACGACGTCAATCGATTGACAGTTGTCTTACGATTTTTGAATAAAACCATATTAACTGAATTGGAGAGTCAACATACAGGGGTCTTGTCTAACCTAGATTAGTAGAAAGAAAGAGAACTTCTTGTGATAATAAAATTTGAGTTTGGTGATGACTATATTCAATACATTTCCTGTTCTTCTAAAGTAGGAAGAAAAATTTATAAAACGCAAAATGATTTTTTCGACTGGATTTCCGATGACGAAAAGAATAAAGAATACTGGGCGTATGAAAATGGAGAAAAAGATTGCCTGAATTACGATGCTCATGCAATTGCCGATTGGCTAAATAATGTAAAGTTTAAAAAGGGGATTGCTAAAGCAAAGGTAGTCAAAAACCCTAAACGAAAACCTAAAAAGACTTTATATTATTGAGGTCGAAACAGAATATAAGGAACACCAATATAAAGATTCTATAAAGACACAAATGAAAAAGCTCGAGCGGGTCAATTATCTCCGCTCGAGCTTTTGAGGTATACGACTTTATTTCTTCAATTTATTTGCAAGCCAGTTTTGAATGACATTCGTTGGAATCATTGTGTGCACGTTCCCTTAAGTTTGATTTTCTTCCTCTTTAGTATTATCCGATTGCAACCGTTCCCAAACCTCTCGATGTGTGCCTTGCAACGTATCATCGAACGAATCCTCGATATGCAGGCAATAGCTGGGGTTAACGGACGAAGCGTACAAGTCTAACATGAGTTCGGCATGGTTTGGATACATACAATTGGCCCCTTTCAACACGTCGGCTTGGCTACATCCTTAGTATACAAAGGAAACATGAAGAAAAATGAGGGGAATCGTTAACAATTTATGAATTTTGTAAACGCTTTCACAAACTTTGTGTGGAGGTCAGCGGTTCACACGTCTGTTTATACTGTTCGGCCCGCTTCGCGTACTTGTTGACGGTCCGTTCCATGATGAAACGATCCTCATCGTTAAGCGGGCGGACGACTTTAGCAGGGACACCCATGACCATGACGCCTTCTGGGATTTGCATGTTCGGTGTGACGAGAGCCCCGGCCGCGATGAACGAGCCCTTTCCAATTTTTGCCCCGTCGAGGACGGTCGCATGCATCCCGATGAGACAACCTTCTTCGATCTCACAGCCGTGAATCATTGCCATGTGGCCGATTGACACACGGTCATGGATGATGGTCGGGGACCCTTCATATTGATGGACCATCGACCCGTCCTGAATGTTCACATAAGAACCGATGTGAATCGGTCCTTCATCGCCACGGATGACCGTGTTAAACCAGACACCGGAATGGGCGCCGATCGTGACGTCTCCGATGACATGAGCCCCGGGTGCGATGAACACTGACTCCTCTACACGCGGAATCAGTTTGCCTAATTTATACTGCATATATGTAACCCCTTTCAAATAGATGTGCTTTCATTGTCGCACAAGTTGAAAAAGAAATTGCGCCTGAAAGATTATTCTTGTTAAGATAGTAAAAATACGTAGAAAAAAAGGAGACACACAGATGGAGAAACAACATTTGATGGACATCGCGGCAAAGAAAAAGAAAGCAGCGGTCGTCTTTAAAGATGTGGCTGTCATCGACGTTTACAGCCGTGAGACGATTCGTGCCGATGTCGCCATCGACGCCGGATATATCGTGGCCATTGGAGATGATTACGAAGGGCAAACAGAATATCATGATCCTTCCTGGACGCTTGCACCATCATTCATTGATTCGCACGTTCATATCGAGTCGTCAATGGTACCACCCCATGAGTTCGCTAAGGCGGTCCTTCCGCTCGGTGTGACGACGGTCATCGCCGATCCCCATGAAATTGCGAACGTCAACGGGACGCTCGGGATTGAGTATATGTTGGCGGATGCCAAGGGCTTGCCGCTCGATGTGCGAATGATGCTTCCGAGCTGTGTGCCGGCCACGCCGTTCGAACACGCAGGAGCAAAACTATACGCTGAAGACTTGGCGCCATTTTTAGGAGATCCAGGCGTCCACGGTCTAGGCGAAGTGATGGACTATCCGTCCGTCGAGTCTGGCAGCATGGATATGCTTCAAAAAATCGCTCAGACGGAACTCGCGGGAAAAGTTGTCGACGGTCACGCTTCGGGGCTTAGTCCAGACCAACTGAACGTCTATCGGACAGCAGGGATTATGACGGATCATGAATGTACGACGGCTGAAGAAGCGATTGAACGGGTCCGTCGCGGCTTCTACGTGCAAATTCGCGAAGGGTCGGTCGCCCGGAACGTGGAAAAAGTCAGCCGGGCCATCACGGAGAGTAACGCCCACCGGTTCTTGTTCTGTACGGATGATAAGCACTTGGACGACCTCGTAGCCGAGGGTGGGATCGATTACAACATTCGTATGGCCATCAAACAAGGCGTCAAACCGGAAACGGCCTATGCTATCGCCAGCCTTCATGCGGCCGAGGCATATGGTTTAAAAGACGTGGGTGCCATTGCCCCGGGTAAACGAGCGAACTTTGTAATCTTGTCAGACGTCCAATCGGTGAACATCGAATCCGTCTACGTAAACGGGGAAATTGTCGCTACGAAAGGTGAGGCAACGTTCGAGGCCAGTGGGATTGAAGTACCGAAACCGATGAAGGGTGAGCTCAAACTACCGGACTTGACAGTGGACTCGTTCCGTATAGCTGTGAAAGAAGAAGCGGTCGATGTGATTCAAGTCTTACCGAACAGTCTATTGACGAAGCGAGAGCGACTCGTCTTCACACCTGATACGTCGGGTGCCGACTTGGCTCAAGATATTGCTACGCTCGCCGTGATTGAACGCCATCATGGAACGGGTCACATGGCGCTTGCATCGGTGACGGGCTTCGGGTTGAAACGAGGTGCGCTTGCTGCGACGGTCGCCCATGATAGCCATAATCTCGTCATCGCCGGAGTGAGCCCGGACGATATGTTGCTCGCAGCCAAGACGCTTGAGAAAGTGGGTGGCGGCGTCGTCGCGGTGTCAGAGGGCAAAGTGCTAGCCGTCTTACCGCTTGAGATTGGGGGACTGATGACGAAGCGACCATACAGAGAAGTCGCGGACGTGCTCGAACAATTGAACGATGCGCTCGATGTGGTCGGTGCCCATCGTCACTTCAACCCGTATTTGACGATGTCGTTCCTGGCGCTTCCGGTCATCCCGGATTTGAAATTGACCGATATGGGACTATTCGACGTGACGACGTTCTCATTCATCGAGTCGTAAGTCAGTCTAACGTATGATTTTTGTTAAGAACAACCCGAAACGATTGAATGCTTCGGGTTAAGTTGGTATAGTTACGACAAGTTTCATCGGTAAATATGGAAAGGGGGGATATCACAGATGGAACAAGTTGCTTACAACCGGTCGTATGATGAACATGAGGATTTGATCAATTCTGTATATCGTGCCTTTCAAGACCGATGTCAAGAATTGCCTGACGAGACACGAACGAAACGACGGTTGCGTCATCTTATTTTCTTAACGATTAAAGAACATACGACGTCCCATGCCGAGCGTTTTGTCTTGTATCATTTCTTTAGTGACTTCTTTAAAGCGGTCGAGATAAACGACCAAGTTGCACTCGCGGTATTAAAACAAATCATCCGAGATGAAAAAAACTGTTGATTCGTCACTATGACCTGTGATAATTTAGACGTAACTTTAAATGAATATTCGTGCTATCGATGAGGTAGAGGTGCGATGCTGATGAGTAAGTAGTCCGAGGATGACAACGGGGAAGACTACAGAAAGGCAAGATCGCCGAAGTGTAAAGTCATGTCTCTGACTTTATGCTGGGCTGACGGGAAATACTCGTCAGACTGCCATACATATTTACGTATGGAGCGCTCCAAGTCGGCTAAGAAAGACGGAACATCCAGCGAGGGTGTCGGCTTTGTTGCCGATGCCCTCGCTTTGCGTTTTTTAAGCATTGGGGGGCCTCATCTCAAATAGAAGAGGAGGAAATCAGCATGGTAGATTATTCAACTTCGGTACTATCACTCGTACCGGCTTTACTCGCCATTATTATGGCCATCACAACACGGAAAGTCATTCCGTCACTCGGTGTCGGGATTATTGCAGGGGTATTACTGCTCCACAACTTCAATCCGCTCGAATCGATTCAATATTTATGGTCGAACGTCATCGCTTTATTCTGGACGGACGGCGCCATTAACGAGTGGAACGTGCTCTTGATTGCGTTCTTGCTCTTACTCGGAATCTTGTCATCCATCATCCAGACGTCGGGCGGGGCGCGCGCGTTCGGAGAATGGGCCGCTTCAAACGTCAAGACGGCCCGCGGTGCTCGTCTCGTCTCGTTCGGACTCGGAATGCTGATTTTCATCGACGATTACTTTAATAGTTTGGCCGTCGGGAACATCAGCCGACCGCTCACGGACCGGAAAAAAGTCTCACGGGCGAAACTTGCCTACATGATCGACTCGACGGCTGCGCCTGTCTGTGTCATCAGTCCTTTGTCGAGCTGGGGTGCCTATATTATTGCGATTCTTTCAGGCATTCTCGCGAAATATTCGATTGATAGCTATTCATCGTTCTCAGCGTTCATTCAAATCATTCCAATGAACTTCTATGCGGTATTCGCACTTCTTTTGACTGCCTATGTCGCATATACGGGTCTCGCAATCGGACCGATGCGCACGCACGAACTTCGTGCCCTCCAAGGAGAACTGTATGATGTATCGAAAGGTGCACCGATGGGGATGAGCGAAGATTTGAATGAGCATGAAGGCGGAAAAGTTCGTGACTTGATCGTGCCGATTATCGTCTTGATTATCGCTACCGTGTCAGCTATGCTCTACACGGGCGGTCAGGCACTCGCTGCCGACGGTCAGAGCTTCTCGTTGATTGCTGCTTTCGAATCGACCGACGTGACGCGTTCTCTTGTAGCGGGTGCCATCGTCAGCCTGATCGTGACGTTCATCTTGTTAATCGGTCGTAAAATTCCAGCAAAAGATTATGGACAAGCGACATGGGGCGGGATTCGGGCCATGTGGCCAGCTGTGTTGATTCTATTGTTCGCATGGACGATTATCGCTGTTATCGGTGATATGAAGACGGGTGACTACTTAGCAAGTTTCGTCACGGATTCGATTTCGCCATCATACTTGCCGTTCCTCTTGTTCATGATTGCCGGGCTCATGGCGTTCTCGACAGGAACAAGTTGGGGGACGTTCGGTCTCATGCTTCCAATCGGAGCCGATTTGATTATGGCGGTCGAGCCGGAACTCTTGCTCCCGACACTCGCGGCGGTTCTCGCCGGAGCGGTGTTCGGGGACCACTGTTCACCTATCTCAGATACCACAATCCTCAGTTCAACAGGGGCCGGATCGCATCATATCGACCACGTCATGACCCAACTTCCATACGCTTTGTTGGCGGCTGGTGTGGCTGCAGTCGGATATTTAGTGCTCGGAATTTCAGCTTCTTTGTGGATTGGATTCTTCGCGGCACTCGCCACGTTCGTCGTAGCGCTTGTGATTGCGCAAATCGTTTCAAAACGAGGACGCGTCCCAGCCGATATACGAGCTGAGCGCGAAGCATAATGAGCTAGAAAGGGTCGTGCCACGAAACTGTGGCACGACCTTTTCTTTGCGTCGTTGAATCATACCAATTCACAAAAAAACCTGTCGCTTCCTGCGAGGGCACTGAAAAACTTCAAATGATTTTAACAGAGGAGCGTCGTCCCGGGAGGGATGGCGCTCCTCTGTTTTCATCGTCCTTCAGCCGCCCTGTCCGGCACGCCGCTT
>NZ_QSGS01000010.1 GCF_003467445.1 Exiguobacterium sp. AM39-5BH | reverse complement strand
AGCTCGACACCGTCGTCTCCGGACGAGGGAAGTCGAAGGCCTGCGTCGCGACGTTCGTCGAGCGCAAGAGCCGGTTCTACCTCGCCCTGCCGATCGCGGACCGTAGCGCTGCCTCGATGGAGGGGGCAATCCACACGGTCCACGCCGCCTTCCCGGAGGGCACGTTCAGGACGGCGACGACGGACCGGGGCAAGGAGTTCAGCGGTCACGAGCGCATCCAGGCGTCGCTCGGCGTGCCGATGTATTTCGCCGACCCGTACTCATCGCGGCAACGGGGGAGCAACGAGAACGCCAACGGGCTCCTCCGCGAGTTCTTCCCGAAAGGAACGGACTTCGCGCAGGTCGGTGACGGTGAACTCGCGGATGCGCTGCCCAAGATCAACGGGCGACCGAGAAAGTGCCTGGACTGGAAAACCGCACACGAGGCCTTCACCGAGGAAGTGTTGCGCTTAATTTGACAAACCGTCGGTCATTAAAATTATTATTATATCAGGTATGTAGTGAATTTAAATTAGATGGGGATAGAAATATAGTTAATACTGAGTGAACATGATGCATAGGAACTAGCACGCCATCGTATAATTTAACAGAACAATTCTAGAAAGAGCCTAAATCTTAATCAAAATGGGTTAGGCTCTTCATTTACGAATCAGCACTACTTAGAAAGTACTACCCAATATTCAAATTCCATTAAAGAATCTTAAAGTGAGTTTATGTGTACATGCTATTGTAAGTGAAATAGAAATAATCAATTATAATGATAATGAACAATACATGCTAGAAATAGTTAACGATAATAACAATACATGCTAGAAATAGTTAACGATAATAATCATGAAATTTAAATGAATATGTCAGTACATTACATCTTAAAAAGAGAACAGGGATACTCCTCGTATGGAGTTCTCCGAACCAAAAAAGTAAGCTTATTCTTTCTTTAAAAGTACTTAATAGTAATACATTACCGCATTCAGATGATATAGCGAAGATTGAAGATATTAGAGCATACGAAATGCGGTTTTAAAAATACTCCTATAGTTTTTACATAAGTTTATCTAATCCAAACAGTAAAGTTCATAATAGGTTTAATTTCCACTTAATTCCGTTAAAGTAAACCATATAAAGATTAGGATAGAGATTTGGAAAAGCTCAGATCCATAAACTCTATGCTTTTTCAAGCGAGATATTATGGGATATATTTGTGAATTCCAATATAATTTAGTCTGTTATGTTAGATTTTCTCCACAATATCGAGATACTTACAGATGTTTAATTTCATTCTGATAAAACAATGATATGGAATCTCTGCCAATTTGTTTTGAACGATAAAGAGCTTCGTCAGCCTTACTGATTAGTTGCTCTTTTTCTACTAGATTTGCAGAAGTAGAATGGGCAATTCCGATACTAATTGTTATTGTATCTGCAACCGTTGAAGTTTTATGTTGGATTTTTAATTTATGAATGACATCATTCATATCTTTAGCTATATCAACGGCTTCTTCAACGGATTTCCCATCTAATAAAGCAAAGAATTCTTCTCCGCCATACCTTGCAAAGAATCCTCCAACCATATCCAATCTATTTTTCAATGATTGAGCGACTAATTTTAGTACCTCATCACCTTTTTGATGACCATATGTATCATTAAAAAGCTTAAAACAATCTATATCGATCATAAATACCGTAATTGGTTTCAATAAATCCTTGTTCATCTCCCAAACCTCTTCATAATTTTGGTTGAGTGACCGTCTATTCGGAACATTTGTTAGAGTATCAATGTTTGAAAGAATTTCGAGCTTCTGATTCAGTTGTTTTAGTTCATTTTGTGATCGCTCCAGTTGAGAAGTTCTTATTTGCACTTTTTCCTCAAGGGTGTTATTTAGTTCTCCTAAACGAATAGACAAGGTTTCAACTTTTTGAAAGGTAGATGCATATTTAATAGCAAGAACGATGGACTGAGCAAAGACAAAGATATATAATCCAACACTTGTAAAATCACCTGTATGAATCCATCCATTGTAATAAAGGATATCATTTAAGGCTGTACCAGTAAAAATGACGGTTGAGATCAATAAAACCTTTACACCTGGAACATTTCGCTTCCACGCTTTGGTCAATTCAAAAAGTACATACAACATCATCGCTGTCATGATCAGTTGATAAAAGTTAATCGTATACGAAAAAACTTTAGCAGGTGTAAATAAGACAAATAAAGAATAAAGTAAACTTATAAAAAAGGACATTTGTAAAATGGATTTTTTTATATAGTTAAGAAACATTGCATTAAGAAACAATAAAAATACTGGAAACGCGATTGAAATCGTCCAATATTCGATTTTACTGTGCCATTCCCAAGAGAAATTAGGGAGTAGATCGGTTAAAACTACCTCGCCGACTATCAGCGAGCGAAGAGCAATTAGTAAACAAAGAATCCCAAAATAGAGAGCAGCTCGATCTGTTCTACGTAGAATATAAATAACAAAATGGTAAAATCCGAAAACAGTTAAACCACCAATAATAAACATTTCTTTAAGCATTCGTTTCTCAGCCATACTTATTAATTCTTCTGCATTTCCGAATAAAAACTCTCCCCAAATTCCACCGTTTCGTGCAGAGTAATTGGAAACCTGTAAAACTAGATCAAATTCTGGCTTATCTAAATCAAGAGTGATGACTTGTGGATTATAGGTTGGACGTTCATCTTTCGAGCTCATACCAATTTCACCAATTTGACTCACTAATTTCCCATTGATCCATAGTTTCGATGCATTTGAAATAAGCGGTACATAAAGGCCCTTATGAGTTGATAAGCTCTCTTCATTTACTTTTATTTTAAGTGTATATGTGGCATGTCCCTCACCTGGTAATGTCTCATTGTTCATTTCAGAACCCATCCACATATGAGGAAATGAAACAAAAGTTGAGGGATTATCCGGTACTTTTTCTGGTTTGAGGAATTTGTTCCAATATAAACCCCACTCCCCACTCATCTCTATATAATTGTGCTCTTCAAAGTTTATATCACGTAAATCAAGTACTCCATTTTTTGCTGTTATCTCATTACCATGAACTGCAAAATTAACAGTTGGAGCAACTGTCAAACAAGTAAACACCATCAGAAACAATAATAAAAGGAATTTTTTAATTCTTTCCATACTTATCTCTCCACTCGTCTTTTGGTGCGATTATTCTTTAGACGTCAAAAACAAAGTATAAATATACAGTAAGTACATATATTTTAAACAAAACAAACGAAATGGATTTCATATAACAAAGAAATAAAGAAAACATGGCAAAAATAGATAGTTTTCAATTGATGAATAAATTGAAGTGTTAAGAATTCTTTTTGAACAATCTCTTTAATTATACTTATTCTACAACTATATTGAAACCTAAGTGTTTATTAATTCAAATCGGCTCATCACCATAAGGTGTGGTTGACGCATAAAATCCATCAGATTTTGAATTGAACATAGAAAAAAAGCGACGAGTAATATCGTCGCTTTTTAGTCTGTCTGTTTCCGGTTATACATCACAATACTGCCAACGAACACGACAAGTGCCCAAGCCGACAGAACCGCAAGCTCCACCCATGTAGAGCCAAGTCCTGCTCCCGCCTCGATTTGATGCGCGAGGTCGATCAAGACGATGTTCGGCAAGTACTCGAGGAGACCGATGATGGAGAAGCGGTCCTCGTATACCAACAGCATCGGTGAGAACGAGAAGAAGAAAAACGCCGGCATGACGATGAGTGAGGCTTCCATGACCGTCTTCGTCATCAATCCGAGAATCGTTCCAATCCCGATATAAAAGAACGTCGAGACGATGAGTGCGAGTGAGATGACGAAAAGGTTCGCCGGGCTGTATCCCATGATAAAGGCACACGCCGCGATGAGGATGAGCGTCGTCACGAACGTGAGCGCGCTCTTTCCGAGTAAGATGTCGAGCGTGCTCGCTGGCGACAACATCAGTCCACGGAGCGTGTTCTTTTCTTTCTCTTCGGCGATCAAAGCACACTGGACGAACGTCGCAACGAGGCTGAACGTGATATTGATGACGAAGTACGTTACGTCGATGCCTTCGCCGCCGAGCTGTGAATAGAAGACAGCGAAGAACAGCGGCATAATCAACGTCGACGAGACGAATAAGTTCCGCGACAAGTCTTTATAGTCTTTCTGGAAAATGGCGAGTGCCCGTTTCATTGAAAATGTCATGATAATTTCCTCCCCGTCACTTCGATAAAGATATCCCCGAGCGTCGGCTCGTTTGAATGAATGGCCGCGATATTTTGGTCGCGCATTTGTGCATGGAGCCAGTCGGCCCCGTCTTTTCCTTGTTTCAAGTCCACCGTTTCCCCGTCATGCAGTTCGACGCGCATCGAGCCGTTCGCATATTTCCGGCGCAATTGTTTTGGGGCGTCGAGCAATTGAATCTCCCCTTGATGCAAGAACGCGACGCGGTCGCACAGTTCCTCGGCCTCGTTCATGTCGTGCGTCGTCAAAAAGATGGTCGTCCCTTTTGCCTTCAACCGTTCGATGCCTTTATAGATGTGGCGCGAGTTGACCGGGTCGAGCGCGGACGTCGGTTCATCTAAAAACAACAGTTCCGGTTCATGTAACAACGCCCGGGCCAGTGTCACTCGTTGCAGCATCCCGCGTGATAAGGCGGAGATGCGTTTTTTGCGTTCCCCGGCCAAGTTCACTGTCTGGAGCACATCGTCGATTCGTGTGCGTGGCTCGTCGTATAGGTCGCAGTAGAGCTGTAGATTCTCTTCGATCGAAAGGCGCGTGTATAGGCCGCTGTTATCGGTCAACACACCGATCCGCTTCCGATACTGTTCTTGTTTCAATTCCGAGACCGGGACGCCGAACACGGTGGCGTCACCTGACGTCTGCGCGAGTTGGGACGTCAAGATTTTGATGGTCGTCGTCTTCCCGGATCCGCTCGGTCCAAGGAACCCGAACACCTCTCCTTTTTTAACAGAAAACGTCACGTCGCGTAACGCTTCTTCGTTCCCGAACAGCTTTTTCAATTGATTCACGGTGATAATATCCTGCATCGCTCGTTCCTCCTTGGTGATGTCGTATTTCCTGCTTACATCGTATCGAGAGGAAGAGTGGGGCGCATTAGAATGGCCATAAATGGCGCTTCTTGAGGACTGAGTGGAGCAAATCGGACAGTGAATGGAGCCTATTTCAGCCCAATCATCGTCTTCAATTCGGCCATTTTCGTCTTAGAGAGCGGGATTGTCGTCTTCGCCGCATCATCGAGCACGAGGCTGAAACTGTTCTTCGTGTACGTGATGACTTCTCGCACCCGTTGAAGGTTGACGATGTAGGATCGGTGACAGCGGAAGAAGCCGTACGGCGTCAGACGCGCCTCGAGCTCGTTCATCGTAAAGACGCTCGGGAACTGTTCCGATTGACTGTGCAATATGGATTGTCCGTCCCGACTCTCGATATAGTCAATTTCCGGAGGATCGAGTAAGACGATCTTCTCGTTCACTTTCGTTGGAATCTTCTCGAAGCGGACGTGTATCACCTCTGGCGTGACGTCTTCGTTCGTATCCGGTTCATCCGGGTCCACGTCGAGTAGGCGCAAGTGTCGGTGGTCGATCCGATAGACGGTCGACGTGACGAACAGGGCGCTTTCCATGTTGCTCGTCAGAAGCAGGATGGCTTTTTGTTGTTGCTTCAGTTGCAGCAAGACGGTCGCGAACAAGTGCCGTGTCTCTTGGTCGACGTTTTGATCCGGTTCTTCAAGCACATAGATGTCCCGATTATGTAAGAGCAGGGCCGCGTATTGGACGCGCCGGACGAGCGACAAGTTGAGCCGGTTCAATCGTTTGTTCCGATATGGGGTGAGTTGAACGGTTTGCAAGATGGCATCCAGCGATTCCGTCGATTCGTAGAGCGTGTGCGTGAAACGCAAATATTCCTCAACCGTCAACCGGTCATATAAGCCATCACGGATAGAGAAGACCGAGAGCGTACGATTCGCTGTATCGATGGTCCCCGAGTAGTTTGCGTACGAGTCCGTCAATAAAGCGAACAATATTTCCCGGGAAGTGACGCCGCAGTGGATGGCTGCGACTTCACCCTGATTGATGGTGAACGAGATATTTTCAAGGATGAGCGTGTCCTGTTGGCGAACAGAGACGTTGTCGAACGTAAGCACCGAATCCCTCCCTTTTTAGTTGGAGTATACCATTGATTCAGGAAAGACTTGAGTAACGAATTGGAATAGGGCTATGTTAAACTGGAGATAATTTGAAAATGATAATAACGCATTCAAAGGGAGCGAACGTGGAGATGAACGAAGTACAACGACTGATGGACAAAGTGATTGAATTCCGAGATGAGCGCGATTGGGCGTTTCACCATAATCCGAAAGACTTGGCGTTATCGTTATCGCTCGAGGCGAGCGAACTGTTGGAGTTGTTCCAATGGGTGTCGAGCGAAGAAGCGCTCGAGACGAAACACGTCGAGATGAAAGAAGAGCTCGCGGATGTCCTCATCTACGCGCTTACGTTTGCTCATGCGGCAGGGATCGATGTGTCGCAGGCGATTGAAGAGAAGCTCGAGAAAAATGCGGTGAAGTATCCGAGTCCGAACGCCTAAGTTGCAATCGACCGATTAACCCTGACCATTATTTTCACTACGTTTTGATATGAAATCGGATAAAGTGGTGAAAGAACAAATGTGGAAAGGGTTAATGAATATGGGCATCTATTACACGTATCAGCATGAAGACGCTTGGAAAGTAGCATTGGAGCGAGGGTATCTACAAGGTGATCCTCACTACGCCATGTTCAATGACGAAGGATTCGAATTTTTCAAACCGGCTTATGACTGGATGGTCGAACAATATGAGCAACGAATTGGAATTCCGCTAAACGGAAACTATCCGGTTTGGTGTCGGGACGAGTTTCCTGACCTAGGTACCGGCAAACGGATCGGATCGGGGAATAAAGGTGTGGTGTTGACGGTTGAATTACCGGATGATCAAGTGTTGGCTTCGGAAATTTCATTTTGGGATTTTGTTCTACACAACTCTACTTTATTTGATACAGCCGAAGCATTCGACACCGAGGAAGAACCCATTCCAGCGTATACGCGAAAGTCTTGGGAGAAACTCTTTGACCAGAAGTGGTGCGAAAAGATGGCAGTTGATCGGTCGATAGCGGCACCTAGCTATCAATACGTGATTCATCGCATCGAGCTGCATCACGTCCGGGCCGTCATGCCGTTTCAAGACTTGAGTGACAGTTGGGTGGACCGGATTCGAGGATTGGGATGGCGTCTCGGCTATCGACTTGGTTCGAAGAAATCGATACCGTTCCAGTGGCGAGACCAAACTGGGTTGAAAGAAATTAGTTGAACAAAAGGAGTCTGGTTCCATGACGCAGCGCGAACGGTTCAATCATTTGTATGAAAGCGGCAAGCGCTCGACCCGTCAGGCAATCATTCTGTTTGCACTGATTACAGGAATCAGTGTGATCTTGATGATGATTGGCGAACGTCGTCTCGCTGAATTCATCTGGTTCCTTCTAGTGTTTCCATCTGTCGGTCTCGTGAAAATAGGGGCTCGGACGAACACATTGCTGCGCTTCAACCAGTCCGCCGAGTATAAGCGGCTTGTGCGTCTCGAATGGTGGACAGCATTTGGACTGATTGGAGCATATGTTGTATTGATCTTGACGCTACTGCTCAATCCGGAACTAATCAGTGTGACGGTTGTCGCAACCGGTACTTATGGAATCGGAATCATTGCGTCGTCTCGGCTCGATCAAAGACTCGGCAAAGTTGACCCTGAGCACGTGACGCACAAAGTGTACGCCAGAGGAAAAGTCGGTTACTTCAACTCATAAAAGCTGGAAAAAGGGAGTAGCGCGCGCTACTCCCTTTCGTTTACCCGATCGACCAATTGTTTCGCTTCAAGCAACGACAGGTCATATGTCTCACGCAAGAATTTCACGGTCGGAATCATTCCAATCGTATCGATCTTTTCTTTAATTGACGCATGAAACTCAGCATCTTGCACGATTGGTTCTGTATGGAGTTGTTTTCGTTTCAATGCACTCATCTCTTTTGCTTGTTGCGCAATGATATTGAGCAAGAAGGCGTTCAAAATCAATGAGGCAGTCAACATGATCGTGGTCCAATTCATTTAAACACTCCTTTTGACTTATGGGCGAGTCTCCATCTTCTCTTCAATTTGATCGAGTCGTTCTACTAACACGTTGAATTGCTCTTGTTGACGAGCGGCTACTTGACGCTCAAGCTCAAGCCGTTCATCAGCACGCTGTTCATAACGGTTCATAAATTTCATGACCATCACGATGACGGTGATGGCTAGAATAATCGGCATGAATGTCACCAATAAGCCGAATAACGAGACGAATGCTATGTTCATTCTGTCTTCCTCCCCTTTATGTAATTTACGGATTCTGCTTTTTAATCGATATAAGAAACAAAAAAACGTATCCTTTCTAATTGAATACGTTTTAATACGCTATTTGGTTTCATCAATCGGAACGTATCCCGGTTTTGTGCGTCGTCGCTTCACATCAGATTCGAAGTAATACATCGGCGTAAACAATCCTGCCGAAAGATAAATCATATAAAAGGTTTCTAGTAATAGCGACACTGGAAGGCTATAGCCGATTATGAGGATATGGATAGGGACAAAGAACAACATGAATGCATAAGACATTGTACTTTCTGTTTTGATAAATCGATGTAACCCTCGCATCACCCAGATGTAAGGAAATAAGATGTAATAGAAGAAACGCTTCACCTCGTAACGCCCTTTCCTGAGCGGTGCGCCCAAATTATGTATATTCGTCTTTTTCAGTATAATGGGAGCACCACGTATAGAGAAGGAGTATTTATATGACCAAATCAATCGCCATCATCGGAGCGGGCGCGAGCGGCTTGTATGCTGCTTTGCTCCTCATCGAGAAGGGCTATGATGTCACCGTGTTCGAGTCACGCGCTCGCTTCGACACTACCGGCAGGGACAATTCAACTCGAGTCGACGGTCACCTCGATCAAACAGACCGAAGATGAGGTAACGATTGAACTCGAAACAGGATGGTCCCAAGCTTTCACACACGTCATTATGGCCATCCCGCCACGACTCGTCTCACGCATCTCGTTTCACCCGGAACTGTCTGAAACGACGAAGTCGAAGCTGGCAGACACTCCGCCCTGGATGGCTGGACAGGCGAAAGTACTCGCCGTGTATGACCGCCCGTTTTGGCGAGACAGTGGTCAATCCGGTCAAGGCATGAGCTGGGCCGGGGTGTTGCAGGAGATCCATGATGCTTCGCAGCCGGGTGGACTTGCGGCGTTGTTCGGCTTCTTCCGGTTGTCTGCTGCCGAACGCTTGGTATTCGACCAAGACGAACTGAATCGTCGCGTCGTCGATCAACTCGTGCGCCTATTCGGGGAAGAGGCGCGGCAGCCGCGTGAAGTTATATACGTCGATTGGTCGAGTGATCGGCATACGGCCACGGTTCAAGATGGGGTGCCGTTGACCGACTTCCCTGTCTATGAGCCGATCGCACTCGATACAGCATGGGAAGGACGGCTCTCACTCGCCGGGACGGAGACGGACTCCTTGTTCGGCGGTCATATCGAAGGCGCGCTCCGGGCAGCGGAACGTGTCGTCGAGCAACTCTAACCAAAAATGCGTATCCTCCCGAGTGGGGACGATACGCATTTTTCATTTGAACTTTTTAATCATCAGCGCGAGCGAACGATTGATCATCGTCATCTCGTCGTCTTCGAGCACGGAGAACATCTCTTCAGCGAGCCGTTCTTCAATCGCATCGATTTGTTTCGAATATGCCATACCGATTGGGCCGAGACGGATGAAACTCTCACGTAAGTTGTCCGGGTTCTTCTCTTTTTGGACGAACTCACGTTGTTCGAGCACTTTGAGCACTTGGCTGACCGCACTTTTCGAGATATTCATCTTCGTCGCAATCTCGGTCGTCGTCCATGTGTCTTGTCGTTTGAACAGGAGCAGCATCTGTTCTTGCTGGTAACTGAGTTCGAATTCGTTCAACTCGGTAAAATATTTGGTGAACAACAAGTCGAGCTCGTCAATTTGACGGTACATCTCGATGACTTGTTGTTTGCGTGTATCATTCAATCGTCGTTCTCCTTTCATCGCGTGTCACGGAACGTCTGGCTCCGCACGTATAACACGATACTGAATACTAATCCGATTATACCAAACGAGATGAGGAGCGTTTGAATCGGTACGGCCAGGGCGACCAGAATCGACAGGACAGCGAACGCGATCGGTTCTAGTCCGGATGCGGCGAGCGCCATGATGCTCATGACCCGTCCGATCTTGTCATGGTCGCTATGTTCTTGCATGAGTGTGACCGTCGGCAAGTAGACGAGCATCAACATGAATCCGCTCGCGGCCGCAGCCAAAGCGAGAAGCGTGATGGATTGTGCCTGCGTATAGAGGAAGAAGGCCCCAAGCGTCAAAAACAGGACGCGGAAGACGAAGCGTCCACGGTGGACCGAGCGGAACAACAGGACGAGAAAACTTGCGGCGAACGTCCCCACAGCAAGCCCACCTTCAATCAGACTCAAGTCAAACGCATTGCCGCCCCGTTCGCCGACGAGAATCGGGATGCTCATGATGAGCGGTCCCATGACGAACAAGTTGACGATGGCGATCGACAGCGTTCCACTCCGTAAAATCGGTGTGCTCGAGACGTAACGGATGCCCTCTTTCAAGTCAAAGATGACATGACCGAGCGACATGGCACGGGCGAGAGGGATCGAGTCACGAATCAAGCGCGGCATGATCAAGATAGCGGCGATGAAAATCAAGGCGGCCGCCGTCCCAAAGCTAAGGCCGAAGCCGCCCCATGTGAGTAAGGCACCGGCGAGGAGCGGTCCGAACACGAACATGAGCTCGAGCGTCCCTTGGAAGAGCGAGTTGGCACGCTGCAGCTCTTCTTGTTTGACGAGCGACGGAATCAAAGAAGACAACGCTGGATAGGACATGCCGTCGAGTAGACCGAACACGATGGAAATCATAATCAAGGCGAACACTGAATACGCGTCCGCGAGATGGAGCGCCACGACCGCGACCATGAGAAGACCTTGCCCGAGGTTCGTCAAAAACAAGAGCCGACTCTTTTGGAATCGGTCGGCGAACACACCGCCGAATATCATCATCACGACACGCGGTAACGAGACGGCGGTCATGATAATCCCGAGAAGGGCCGGTTGCTTCAGCACATCAATCGTGAGCCACGACACGCTCAAGAAGAAAATCGAGAAACCGAGCGTGAGCGTCATGCCGGATAACCACGTGAATACGAAGCGTGGATTTTGTAGCAAATTCATAGAGAAAACCTCAGTCTTTCTATCTTTAATATAGTTAAGTTAACTAAACTATAGGGCAAATTTTCTTTCCCGTCAAGCGAGTAGGCTACTATAAGAAAATTGTAAAAAAACGGAACTTTTTTCTGGTGGAATCGTATAGTGAGATAAGAGGTGAAGAAGATGAATAAACATCAGCGTTTGAAGCAAATGGTTACCGGAAACCGGAAATGGCTTCTCGTCAGGCTCGGTTTTGCGATTCCGATTGCCGTACTCGTTTTCTTTTTTTTACAGACTGAGACACGATCAATCGTATACGGAAGTTTGCTAGTGGCATCGTTATTAGCATACGGAGTGATGATTATGCGGGAAAGTCGATTCATGAGCGATTTTACGGACCGTGTCCGAGCGAAGCAGGTCATTCACATCCAATATGCGTTCGACTATATGATGATTGTTTTTCTCTGTTTCGTGTTCCCATTGCTCATGAAGCTAGAATCCGTCAGCTGGGTTCCATTTTTAGTCTTCTCTCTGACGGCTCTTGGCTTCTTGCTCGTCGAACGCCTGCTCGATGAGAAAGTAAAACGGATTGACCCGGAGCAACCGACACGTCGAGACGTCAAACGGGAGAGCTTTTAAGGAGAGATTCGATGAACAAACAAGAACGCATCAATCTGATTTATAAAACCAATGTAAAGACGGCCGTTCTTCAAATTCTGCTCACGTTTCCGATGGTGTTTTGTCTCGTCGGATTGATTCAGTCGGATTCATGGAACGGTTGGTACGTGGCCGGCGTACTCGTTTGTCTTTTGCTACTGGGAGGGATCTTCTTCAAAGCGAACCGAGTCGAGACCGAGTTGACCGAGCGAGAGGATGCCAAAACCATCATCGCCCGTCGGAACGGATTTGTCTTTGCGCTGTTCGTCGTATTCGTTTTATCGTTTGCGCTGACCCTTAACCTCGGTTGGATGTACGCCTGGATATTAGCTGTGGCAGTTGGTGTACTATACGGTGGCTACCGCTTGATTCGAAAACAAGACGAGCGATTGAGCGACATCGACCCGGAGCATCCGATGTTGCGTGAGATTCGACTCGACAACGTCAGAGACTGAGGAGGTACGAGATGAACAGGGAAACCCGGACTGAAGCATTGTTACAAATCAATACGAGGTATCGTCGTTTTATGATTGGAAGCAGTGTCGTCATCTTTGTGAGTGCGCTCTATTTCATGATGCATACGACTTATTCTGGCGTGATTGCGGTGGTCAGTCTCATCCCGACGTTGTTTTTTGAATGGAAACAGACGACGCTCTATTTGCAGTTCAATGACGACTGGACGTATCGACGTCTCATTAAACTACAGTTTTCCTCACTCGTTTTCACGTTCATCTTATTGTTCAGTCTGATTGCCCTGTTTTTAACGGGACAGATCCATCCGGACGTGTTGATGTGGGCGGTGGTCATCGGGGCACCACCTTCAGTCTTGTTACCGCTGTGGATCGATCGAAAACTGCTCAAACTCGACCCGGAACACGTCACGTCAAACATGCTGGCTAAAGCCAATCGCGAGAAGTTAAAACGTCGTCTTGACGGAATCAATGATTAGAAAAGGAATGGAATCGTATGACGAAACAACAACGGATTGACGAAATGAACCGATACCGTGAGCAAAGGAAGCGGCGACGAGACATGCTGTTCGCTCCTGTCCCTGGACTATTATTTGTCACGTTGCTCGCAGATCATATTTGGTGGGTTGGCTTAGGGTTGATGGGTTTGTTCGCCAGCGGTTCAATCGTGTATTTGCTGAAAGAAGGAGAGGCGTTCGCTCATCTATCGGATGAAAGAGGGGCTCGAATGGCGACGCGGAACATCTATCGGATTTTAAGCGGGTGGTACGTCTTGATCGTCGGTAGCGTGGCAAGTTATAAACTGGCGGTCCCTTGGTGGACATGGGTTCTCGTCCTAGGGATGGCGGTGCTGTTGCCGTTTCTGAATAAACGCTTCAATGAAACTGTCCAAAGCGCAGATGCAGCCCAACCGGTCCGCTCTGAATTGGCGACGGCGAGTGGATTGCTATGAACGTGTTGACGAAACAAGAACGCATCGAGCGATTACTCGCGCATGAGGATGCGACGTGGCACTGGCGCTACTGGGGACTTTTCTTCAGCCTGGTCGCTGTCGCATTCATCTCGTATCAGACATCGATTTACTTACCGCTCATCCTATTTGCAGTGTATTTGCCGCAATTGTGTGTCGCATGGTGCAAGACGAAAGTGTTGCTGACATTTAATTCGGATTCTCGCTATCGACGTTGGATTTACAGTGATTTCATCGTCGAATGGTTCATTTTTTTGCTGTTTATCTGTCTGCTCGCTGCCCATCACACCGACCTTCTCACGGTTTGGCCACTCCTGGTCATGTTGGGGACTGGGACGATTGGCGGGTTACTGTTTTCATACATGGTCAACCGAATCGTTCTGACATTTGATCAACATCACGTCACGAATCGGATGTTCGACGAAGCGAAAACGGAGCGCCGTACACACCATAAGACGAGTTCCTGATAGTCGGAACTCGTCTTTTGTATGCTTCAAGTCATGTATCTTTTATCTTCGACCACTAAAAAATAGGCTCGAGGCTTACTAACGTACATAGAAAATTGAAGAAGCGAGTATGTTAGCGATTCTGACTGGATTTGTACTTGAAATTTTGTTACTGATATATTGCACTCTTCCCGTTAAAAGACTTTAGGAGCGGCTAGTCATATCCGATCCTTACTTTTGTCATTGTGTTTCAATTTTCCCCAAAAGCCAATCTTGAATCTCGTCTTTGATATCGATTCCAACTTTTAAAGTACCCAGAACGGTCCCTTTTCCGATGATATTCAATTCAGGTAAAATGGCATCTTTGATTCCTGAAGAGGAGATGGACACTGTTTCTACATGACGCAAAGGAATTCTTACAATGTTAATCAGTCCAGCACTGACGATATATCCATTCTCAATTTTAATTGAGTTTTGTTTCCATGTAATCTCGTTCTCTGTGATTTTAAATGCTGAATCTTTTCCGAAAATACCCAATTTTTTTCTTCCCTTTCTATAATAAACTATCCTATAAATTATAAATTTAAAAACGAAGATGTTACAATTCGATTTCCATACTTTTTAAAAGAATCATTTATAGTTTCAAGACATCGGTCCTTTATGCTCGAGCGCTTGAGGCGTAAGCTTGAGACGTACTCAGTATATAGAGAGAATCGAGGAAGAGACTATGTTAGCCATTGTGATTGGACTCGTCATCGGCATTTTGTTGCCGGTACAGACGAGCGCGAACTCCCGGCTGCGTTCGATTCTCGGGTCACCGTTCGTCGCATCGTTTCTGTCGTTCGCCGTGGGGCTAACATTTTTATCAATTACGTTACTCCTCACCGGTCAGTCATTCGGTATCGACTCATCGCTTTTTCGTACCGAACCGCTCTGGATCTGGTCGGGCGGTTTGTTTGGGGTCATCTTTTTAACGGGGAACATCCTCTTGTTCCCGAGGCTCGGCAGCGTCCAGACCGTCATCATGCCGATTTTCGGACAGATTTTGATGGGACTCTTGATTGACCACTTCGGCTGGTTCAATTCAACCGTCAACGTCCTCACGCCGTGGCGTGTACTCGGGGCTTTGTTCGTGTTGCTTGGGGTCGTCGGGACGGTCGCGCTCACGGACTGGATTAACCGTCGTCGCGGCAAACTCGTCGTCTCGTCACAGACAGGAAGCAAAAATTTGAACGCTTGGCGCCTCGTCGGGATTGCGACCGGGATGATGAGCGCGACACAGACTGCCATCAACGGCTATTTAGGAACAGTGCTCGAATCGGCCTTGAAAGGGGCGCTCGTTTCGTTCGTTGTCGGGACGGTCACGTTACTGCTCATCTTGGTCGTCTTGCGGCCGAACGTCGAATGGCGCGGGCTACGCGGTCAGCCGTGGTGGATTTGGCTCGGCGGTATCATCGGGGCACTGTTCATCGGCGGGAACGTCTTAATCGTGCCGATGGTCGGCACTGGCATCGCCGTCGTCATCGTCATTGTCGGCTTGTTATGCGGGAGTCTGCTCATCGACCGCTTCGGTTGGTTCGGGGCCGCCAAGAACCCGGTCACTGGGATTCAACTCGTCAGTTTACTCGTCATGGTCATCGGGATCATGCTGATTCGTTTATCGTAAGGAAGGAGAGACATCATGCGCGGAGTAGTGTTCGCCATCATTGGCGGTTTCTTTTTGACGCTGCAGAGCGTTGCCAACGCTCGCATCAGTTCAAGTATCGGGACGTGGCAAGCTGCGACGTTGACGCAATTAACGGGCTTTCTTGTCGCGCTCGTGATCATGCTTCTCGTCCGCGACCGAACATATGTCCACATGCGTCGCGTCGAGCCGCTCTATTTGTCAGGCGGTGCGTTCGCCGCGTTCATCTTGTTCAGCAATATGACGGCCGTGCATGAGCTCGGCGTTACCCTCACCATCTCATTGTTCTTGATTGCCCAGCTTGCCCTCGCGCTCGTCATCGACTGGCGCGGTTGGTTCGGGATGTTGCGCCGGGACTTGAACCGGACGCAACTGCTCGGGGTCGTGATGATGATTGTCGGGATTCTCGTATTGAAAGGATGACGTACGATGGAACAGATTGACCGTTACATGAAGCAATATGGACTAAATGAGGTGCTCCCTTTAGCCGTCCGTCCCCATCTCAAACTCGTCCGTTACGCACCGGGAGAGGCGATTTGTATCCAAGGCGCTGAGGCCGAGCAGCTCCACTTTCTAGTCAGTGGAAAGATTCGGGTGGCCCACACGTCGGCGGCCGGGAAACGGCTCGTCTTGTCGTTCAAACATCCGCTCGACTTGATTGGCGACATCGAATACGTTCGCCGCACGCCGTTCTTGAACACGGTCGAGGCGGTCACGCCGGTCGAGATGCTCGTCGTTCGTTTCGAAGATGTCGCGCGTCACGCCCAAGACGACGTGACGTGGCTGCATTATCTGCTTGAAGGAATCACGAAGAAGTTCGAGATGAAGTCGCAGTCGATGAGTTTCAACTTGTTCTATCCGGTCGATGTGCGACTCGCGAGCTATCTATTGTCGATGACACCGGAAGAGACGACGCTCGGGTCGACCGTCGATGAGTTGACCGACATCGCCGACTTGATTGGGACGAGCTATCGCCACGTCAACCGGACGCTCAAGCGGTTCGTGGAACAAGGATTGATTGAACGGGATCGTCGGTCGATTGCTATCATGGATCGCGCCGGGTTGATTGCTGTTGCTGGGGAGAGTATTTATGAATGAGGAGGACACGTCATGGCACTAGGAATGATGCTCGCGGTCATGGGCGGCATGCTCGTCTGTGTGCAAAACACATTCAACGCCAAAGTGAAAGAACGGGTCGGAGCGTGGGCGACGACGACGCTCGTGCTCGCCCTCGGCTTCTTGGCGTCACTGCTCGTCGGACTGATTAGTGAAGGAATGGGTCTGTTCGGGGTCACAGGGATGGAGACGTGGTACTGGTTCAGCGGCATCATCGGGGTCGGTGTCGTCATGAGCGTGACGCAAGGCGTCCAACAGCTCGGGCCGAGCCACGCCATCTCGATCGTCATGGTGTCGCAAATCTTGTTCGCGCTCCTATGGGACACGCTCGGCTGGTTCGGTCTCGAAGCGATCCCGCTCACGTGGAAGACAGCGCTTGGCATCGTGTTGATCGTCGGCGGGGTACTGTTGTTTCAGTTGAGTGGGAAGAAAGAGACGGCCCACCAAAAAGCAAAGCAAGTCGTCTAAAAGGATTTTCGACAAGTTGAACAAGTTTGCCCGTGTTCCTGCCGTTTGACGATGGTTTGGCAATGCGGGCATTTTATTGTGAGCGAGGTCTGGGCCTGAACGGGGGAGCGGTCGCCGAACGATGACGGATAGATGGTATAAGATCGGGTTACGATGAAGCCGACGATACCGAGCAGGACGACTAAAATGAGAATATCCATCGAAATGCCTCCTAATTATTGGTATGCTACTCCTATGTACGGTAAATGGTCCGAATTGGTTTCAAGGAGGAACAAATGATGATGACGCGAGAAGAACGAATCGAGCAATTACAGATACGTCCGAAAAAAGGTGCCTTTAACTTGTTATGGGCCGCCGCAGCTGGAGTAGGAATGGGATGGTGGATTTACACCAATGCATCATTGCCAATGCTTGCGATGTTCGTCTTTTTGATGATGACGGCTGTCCCGCTCAGTCGCGTAGCGTGGCAGAAGACGCGTGTATCCGTGACGTTCAATGAAAATCGCTCCTACCAACGATTGATCCGGGCGAAAGGCGTCATCGCGATTGCGATGTTATGGGTCATGCTCGGTTTGATGGGCGGGTATGTATCAGGATACTTCGCATTGCCGGTATTCAGTGGACTGTCAGCGATGTTGATTGCAGGCATGTTGGTGGTTGAGACATGGCTCGATACCCGCTTGCTTCGGATCGATCACGAGCATGTCACGGATAGCTTGATTGGCTTTACGAAACGGGAACGGATGAAACGGAAATGGGAGAAGGAATGATGGTCGAGCATAAAGATCGCTTGCTTCAATTGATGCGGTTTGAACAAGTCTCGATTCGTTTATTTGGTCTACTGGTCGCCATCATCATCTTGACCTCGTTTTATCTCCATAGTCGTTACACCTTAACGAACATGCAGGTGTTCGCAGCCTTTTTAGTCATTTACGCATCACTGATTTTATGGGGTTGGTTGCGGATGAAGCTATTGCTCCGTTTTAGTTCGGATGAGTTGTATCGCCGATATGTTCGAATCAACTTTTTATTCATCTTTATGACGGTCATCGGGCTCGCTATATTTATTTGGGGTACAGTCATTCAAAATTTTCAACACGTCACGTATTCATTGCTTGGTACGCTCATCGTTGTACCTTTCCTATATTTCGAATGGTGGGTGAATGAGCGACTCAAAAAGATTGACCCAGAGCATGTGACGAATCAAGACATTCGCCAATACAGACGATTGAAGGAAGCAGGGGAACAATGATCATTTGGAATGACATACCGGACGATCCGAATCGGTTGCCCGCATTAACGGACGACGTATTAACTGAAGTGGAAGGGCGCCTCGGGGTGAAACTGCCGGACGATTATCTCGAGGCACTTCGTATCCAAAACGGGGGATATGTCGAACAGCGCGACTTACCGATTACATGGAATGGGCAAGATGACATCGCCCTCGTCGATTCAATTGCTGGAGTTGGTTTAAATAAAGGGCTGATTGAATCGAAGGCATTGTTGACGGAGTGGGGTGTCGAGGATGAACAATTGATTGCGTTCGCCGGTGACGGACACTTTTTCCTCGCATTCGACTACCGTGCAGGCGCGACGCCGAAGATTGCCTATATCGATACGGATACGGAAGAGATTGATGTCTTGTTCGACTCATTCCGTCAATTCACGGAAGCGCTCACGACGGTGGATATGGGAGTATATGAAGAAATGACTCCAGAATCAGGTACTGAAATGAAACAAGGGGAGACGCTCCTGAAAGATGCGCGACGCCTACTCTATAGCGATCATCTAGAAGACAAAAGGATTGGTGCGGTTATTTGGTTCAATAGCTTGGATTCACTTGAAGCGGACGAACTCGTTCGTGAGCTATTGACATGGATGGACGACGAGACGTTGCGAGAGACGGCAACCAGCGTCATTCAAGAAGTCATTATTCGACGGAAGCCTTTAGATCAACAACTGTTCGAAGCATTTTTTGAGACGCTCCACAGGCAAGACGACGCCTATAGTAAACAACGCTACGAAGAGACGATGTACATTCTCGATAACGATATTCGAGTCGAGTGAAACGATTTGCCGTTTCCTCTCGTAAAAGAAGGTAACGAGATTTGATTAGGGGGATTGGATGGTTGACCATAACATAAGACTTGAACGCATGATGGAGAACGATCGAAAGCGACAAAAACAAATGCTGTACCCGACGATAGGAATCATCGCACTGTTCATCATCTATTTTTGGGCGACGGACGTCCTCTTACTGTTGCCGATCATCTTGGTCGGACAGCTGCCCGTGCTGTATAAAGGGTGGCATCGGATGAAGTTGCTGCTCACCTTCAACGACGATGCTCGCTACCAACAGAAAGTACGGTCCGAGTTCGGCTTGGCCGTCGGGAACATCGTGTTTCTTTTATTGTTGATTGCGAGCTCGATGCTCGGATGGATCACGCTACTCACGCTCGTCATCGTCGTTATCGTCGGTCTGATCACGTTCTTGGCGCTTGGGATTCGCATCGACCGTGAGTTGAAAACGATTGACCCGGAGCACGTGACCGCGACGGAGCTCGGCAAGGCGCAACTCGAGCGTGAAAAACGAAAGACATCATGATGGGAGTACTAACTATGGTTAATAAAAATGAACGGCTGAAACAAATGGTCGAGAACGACCGAAAGGTGAACCGGACGGCGCTCCTGCTCACGTTCGCGATTTTAGGGATCGCCTTTTACTTCATCTTTACGCAAGACATCACCCTCGCGACGTTCGCCGTCATCATCATGGCGACGCAATTGCCGAGCCTCTATCGGGCGTGGCATCGCATGAACTTATTGCTTACGTTTAATGGTGAGGCGCGCTATCAAAAGTTCGTGCGACTCGAGTTTGGCATCGTGCTCGCGAACGTCATCTTGCTTGGGGTCTTCATCGCCATCGCTTGGGCGATTGAAGGGTCACTCGTCATCTTTGCCATTATGCTGCTCGCCTTGTTTATCCCATTCATCTTCTTATCGGTATGGGTGAACCGGAAAATCGAGTTGATTGACCCGGAGCACGTGACGAATCATGAGCTGCGGACGGCGCATCGCGATGAAGCGAAACGTCAGCTCAAATAAGGAGGAAGACGATGGATCTACGAGTGTTTGACATGCTCTGGTCGCTTGGTACCTTTGCTGTCATGTTAGGCGGAGTCATTCTTGTATTGAAGCTGATTATCGGAAAATCGAGTTCAGGCAACTAAAAGAAGCATCTGACGTCGTGTCAGATGCTTTTTCTTATGAAAACATGCCCACCAATATCCCGCAGATGACCATGCCAATCGTATAGAATTTGAAGCGGTGTCGTTCCCAAAATGAATCGGTCATCGATTCGTGACTCCGTCGCGCTTCGCAATCTTGTCGCTCACTTGTTGGCCGCTCAATGTCACCATCGGCATGCCGCCGCCGGGATTGACCGTACCTCCGACGAAGTAGAGGTTGTCGTACAGCTCGCTCTGTTTCTTATGCTTGAAGCCGCCGTTCCGTTTTTTATCGGCGACGGTCCCATAAATCGCGCCCCGGTCCGAACCGTACGTGCGCTCGATGTCATGCGGCGTCCAGACGTCGCGTGTCACCGTATGTTCGCGCAATCCGTCCAAGCCCATCCGCTCGAGCTTATCGAGGACACGCTCTTCGAATGCGGCGTAGTCCTCTGGCGTGAACGGGTTGTCTTGAATGTACGGGATATGCGGCAAGATTTTAATGTTCTCATGCCCGGGCGGTGCCTGTGTCGGGTCGGTCTTATTGACGTTCACCAAATAAATGGTCGGGTCGTCCGGCAGTTCGTGCTGCTCGAAAATCTTGTCCATTTGCTCATGCAAGTTCTCCGAGAAGAAGAAGTTGTGGTGGCCGAGCGCCGGATACTCTTTGTTCACGCCGAGATGAAGCACGAAGCCGGAACTGGCCGGTTCATACTTCTCGACGAGCTTGTCGACGAACTGTTTGTCGGCCTCGACCATCTTCTGATAGAACGGAATGACTTCCATATTGGAGACGAAATAGTCAGCAGAGCGTAGCCGTCCATCCTCGAGCTCAATGGCCGTCAGTTGGCCGTTCAGCGTGTGCGCCCGGACGACGCCTTGACCGGTATGAAGTTTCACACCAATCTCTTCTGCGAGTTTTGTCAGTCCTTCCGCTAGTTTATGAGTGCCACCTTCGACGTACCAGCAGCCTTGTGCGTGCTGCATGTAAATCATCATGTTGAGGACGGCCGGCGCACTGTACGGGGACGATCCGACGTATTTCACGTAATACGACAGCATCGTCCGTAAATGCGGGTTGCTGATCCGTTTGGCGATGCCGTCGTACATCGTCGACGTCAAGTCGAAGCCGAACAGCGTCGAGAAGAGACCGGTCTGCGCGACCGCTTCGCGCGGTGACTCGAATCCTTCTTTCAAGTACGCCTTCTCCGTCGTGTTGTAAATGCGCTCGGCATATTTCAACAGCTCACGATACTCGTACATGTCCTTTCGGGACAGCGTCGGGTTGGCCCGCTCCATCTTGTTCAAATCATGGTACAAATCGAGAACTGTGCCGTCAGGGAAGAACGAGCGCCACTCGAGATCGAGCCGTTTGATTGGCACATAGTCTTCCATCCGTTTGCCACTACCTGCGAACAGCTTCTCAAAAATCTGTGGCATCGTTAAAATCGACGGGCCGAGGTCAAAGCCGAAGCCGTCCTGTTCGAGCCGATTCACTTTCCCACCCATATGGTCGTTCTTTTCATATAAGGAGACGTCGTATCCTTTTTGTGCGAGCGAGATGGCCGCGGAAATCCCGCCGAGTCCTCCACCAATCACAATCACAGACTTGTTCACGTTTTGCATAGACGAGCCGCCCTTCTTTCGCCAGTTAATTTTTATGAACCAAAGACATTCTTCTCCGTATACATACCCATTTGAGAAGTATTTTATCCAAATATTAACGTACAGGAGGGAACGGTAAAAGTTTCAATGTGCACGGAGACCACCCGCGACGAGCGGCCCTTCGAACGTGATCGTATAGATGATGCGGGCAATGTCCTCGGCCGTGTCGGGACGGTCGCTATAGAGCCATTCGTAAATGACACCCATATGGGCCGATGAGATGTAAGACACTAAATAATCGGCCGGCACGAGCGCCTTCGTCGCGTCGAATAAGACCGTCGGGGAACGATGGAACAGCGCCGCATGCATGTACGACCGGAGCCGGGCTTGAAACTGAGGGTCGCCGTTTGGTCCAAGGAGTGGTTTCATCAAAATCTTATTGTCTTCGATGAAACGGATGAACGGGACGAGCAGCTCATGAGCGGCCGGTCCGCGCTGGTCACCGAAGACGCGCGGAATCTGTTTGACCAGTTTGCGTTCGGCCTCGTGAAAAATCACTTCAATCAACTTCTCCATCAAGTCGAATTTATCCACATAATGACTATAAAACGTCCCGCGATTGATGCCGGCCCGTTCGGTGATGGCTTTCACCGTGACGGACTCGAACCCATGCTCGTCAATCAAGTCTAAAAAAGCCGTCTTGATCAATTGTTTCGTTCGTATGATGCGCAAATCAAAATGTCCCATCTGAAATTTTCTCCTTTATCCAACACATGATTGGAAACTGTCTGATAACCGACACGCTGGCCGATCTTGCCGATTGTTGGGCTGTCGACGGGGGCCTATACTGAGTCTATAAACCAACACGGTGTCTATTAGTCAAGTGTACATGAATCGAGCATCGAAAAGGAGAATCGTTATGGATATTCAACTGAACGACATCAGTAAATCGTTCGGTGACCAATTGGCCATCGACCACGTCGGCTTTACCATCAACTCAGGGGACATCTGTTGCCTGCTCGGTCCGTCCGGTTCGGGGAAGACGACGCTCATCCGGCTGATGATCGGCGCTTTAGCCGCAGATAAAGGTTCGGTTCGAATCGGGGAGACGGTCATGCCGAACATGCACATGCTCCACAACATCGGCTTCATGCCGCAAAACGACGGGCTGTACGATGACTTATCGGCCGAGGCGAACTTGGAGTTTTTTGGCTCGATTTATAAGCTCGGCAAGACGACATTGCAGCAACGCATCACGGAAGTGCTCACGCTCGTCGATTTGACGGCCGACCGCAAAAAACTCGTCCGAAATTTCTCGGGCGGGATGAAAAAACGGCTGTCGCTCGCGAACGCCATCCTCCATCAACCGGACGTCTTGTTTTTAGACGAGCCGACGGTCGGGATTGACCCGATTTTGCGCCGTCAGATTTGGGATCAGTTTCAAGCGATTCGGGCGAATGGGACGACCATCATCGTCTCGACGCACGTCATGGATGAGGTGCTCGAGTGTGATCGGGCCGCGCTCATCTATAACGGACGCTTGATCGCTTACGACACTGTGCCGCATCTGTTAGACCAAACAGAGAACGGTCGCGTCGAGGAACTGTTCCTCATCGCTGGTCGTGAAGGAGGTACGGATCATGCGTAACTTGGCGAAGCGCGTCATTTTTCAGACGCTCAACGATAAGCGGAGTGTCGTCTTGATTTTGATCGCACCGCTCCTCATTTTGACGCTCGTTTACTTTCTCCTCGGTAACTCGGATTACGTGCCGGTCGTCGTGCTCGATGAGAACGCGCCAACGCAACTCGTCGAGGCGTTCGAAGCCGAGACGCTCGACGTCCGGTTGGACACGGTCGACGACCCGTTCGGATACTTGGAAGACAATAAGGACGTCGATGCAATCTTTGAAGCGACGCAGGAAGGGACGACCATCACGCTCCGGGAACCGTCGACGAAATCTTCAAAAGCGGTACGGGAGATTCAAGCGGCGCTGTCGGCGTTGAATCCGGCGGCTGATATCGAGATGAACTATGTGTACGGGGAAGAAGGCCAATCTACGTTCGACTCGTTCGGCTATGTGTTCTTGTCGCTGTTCTCGTTCTTCTTCGTGTTCATCCTGTCGGCGATGGCGCTCGTCAAAGAGCGGAGCGGCGGAACGCTCGAACGGCTCCTGATGACACCGATCAAACGCGGACAGGTCATTCTAGGGTATACGCTCGGCTACGGCGTGTTTGCGGTCATTCAGTCCGTCTTTATCGTTCTGTATACGATTTACGTGCTCGGTCTGACCTCGCTCGGTAATATTGGCTGGGTATTTCTCGTGATGATTTTAATGGCGGGGACGGCTGTCTTGTTCGGCGCGACGATCTCGGTGTTCGCCCGTTCTGAGCTTCAAGTCGTCCAGATGATCCCGTTCACGATCATCCCGCAAGTGTTCTTCTCAGGGTTAATCCCGCTCGACTTGATTCCGTACGGGCTCGGCAACTTGAGCTACATCATGCCGATCTTTTACGGGGCGACCGCGATCAAAGAAGTGATGGTGTACGGTAGCGGGTTCGCCGGCATTTGGGGCTACGTGCTCGGTTTGGTCGTTTACGCCGGTGTGCTCTACTTGCTCAACATGCGAGCGCTCGGGAAGTATCGGGGGCATTGAGTCATAAAGCGAGCACCCAATCTTGGAACTGTTTAAATGCTGGTATCTGTCCGGCCAAGCGAATTACGATGAACCAGGCCCCGGTGTAAAGAAAAGCCGAGATGGCGTTACAGAGTGCATACGTCCGAAACTTGAGCGATGTGAAACCGGCCACGTAATGGAGGGGATGGCGCAAGCCGGGAATGAAATAAGAGATGAGGACAATCCGTGACCCATATTTCTCATAGAGTGACTGCGCCCGATTCAAATAACGGGAATCACGCGTAGAAGATGGAATCACGTGATGCAGGCCGCGACCGACAAGATAAAACCAGCTGAACGCGAGCGTGAAGACGACCCACGTCGTGAAGAAGAGCGCCCAACCAGAAGGTGCGACGGTCAGATGGGTAATCATTAATACGTCGTCTGATAGTGGGGTAAACATGATGCCGACGGCGAGCATCACGTATTGCGTCAATAATTCCATATTCGTTCACTCCTTACCTTTGTCTAGTATCCCCTGACAAACGTAAGGAGTTTTTAGCGTCATCTTAAGAAATCTTAAGAAGTCCAACAGAAATCGTTGTCATCCCCGCGCTATACTCATTATCAATAGACAGGTTGACTAAACAGGAGTAGAAAAAAGATGCTACGCTAGGTTTAACATAGACGACTGATGAGGTCGTTCATAAACATACGTGTAACGCGTATCCTGGCAAGGAGGAAGAACATGCGGTCACAACCAACCATTTTGATTGCGGATGACGATGAGGCCATTCGCGAGTTGCTCACAATTTATTTAAAGAACGAAGGGTATGTACTTCGGTTTGCGAAGACAGGTCAAGAGGTGCTCGACGTCGTCGCGCATGAACCGATTGACTTGCTCGTTTTAGACTGGATGATGCCCATCATGGACGGCATTTCCGCATGTATCGAAATTCGGAAGACACAGTTTATGCCGATTTTGATGCTAACGGCTAAAACGAGTGATCTTGATTTGATGCAAGGGATTTCTGTTGGAGCGGATGACTATATGAAAAAGCCGTTCAATCCGCTCGAAGTGACGCTTCGGGTCAAGTCGTTGCTCCGACGTTATCGTGACTACGGGGCCGATCAAGCGACCCAATCTGGAAAACTCATGTTTCAAGAGTTGACGCTCGATGTGCAGACGAGACAATGTCAAAAAGGCGAGACACTGATTCGTCTCACGCCGAAAGAATTTGATATTCTTGCCTATTTCATGCGACATCCGAATCAAGTGCTAACGGTCGAACAGATTTATGAGGCCGTGTGGGGCGAAGATGCGTTCGAGGTCGATAATACGGTGATGGTGCATATCACTAAAATTCGAGAAAAGATTGAAGACACACCACGAAAACCGTCGTATATCAAGACGGTTTGGGGCGCGGGTTACCGGTTATGAGACAGCGACAGTGGGACCGATTACTCGTCAAGTTGATTGGAATCATCTTAATCAATGCACTCATCGCGACGATCGCGTTTTTAATCATGGGCTACTCCATCAGTATGTACTACATTCGGAACGAGACCACGCCTGACCCTTTGACGTCCAATCTGGCATTTCTGAGCGTGACGTTTATTACGATTATCATTTTTGTGATCGGCTTCTCATTGATGATGCGCAAAACGTTACGTAAGATTACGTATTTATCAGATGAGATTAAACAGATTGCGAACGGGGATCTTGATCGAACCGTGGATTTGAAAGGCCAGGACGAACTTGCGTCCCTCGCGAAGAATGTCACGCAAATGTCGATTCAGTTAAAAGAATTGTTCGAGCGGGAACGGGCCCATGAAGAGGAACGAAACCAGCTGTTCTCGAACCTGTCCCACGACTTACGGACACCGCTGACGAGTATTCGCGGCTATCTGCAATTGCTTGAAAGCGAACGCGTCATGACGGGCGTCGAACGGAGTCATTTCAACGTGTTGAATGAGAAAACGGCACAACTCGAACGATTGCTCGATCAGTTGATGGACGTGAACCGGTTGTATTCGTCACAAGTGACGCTCTTGAAACAGCGAATGAACATCAGTCTGTTGACGATACAGCTCGTCCACGAGATGGGTCCATTGTTTGAAGAGGCGGGCTATCGTGTGTCGGTCAATGTGCAGCCTGACTTATACGTCGAAGCTGATCAAGACCAACTGATTCGGGTCTTTCAGAACTTGATGTCGAACGCATTGAAATATGCGGCACCGGATGGACTGATTGAACTGACACTCGTTGAACGAGACGAACATGTCTTATGGCGACTGTGTAATGAGACGACACCCCGGACGATTGCATCGATTGACCATTTGTTTGACCGGACGTATCGGGTGGACGCATCACGTGGCGAGACACCAGGGGACGGGCTCGGGCTGTCGATTGCCCGTCAAATCATGATTTTACACGACGGCACGTTGACAGCGTATGCTTCAGGAGAAGGCCGGATTTGTTTTGAAGCATGTTTTTTCATCAAGTGAGACTAAAATAAGCATCCGAGCATTTGCTCGGATGCTTATTAGCGTTTAAGGAGTAAAGCGATGCCCGCAACGAGAAGCGCGAGCCCGCTATACATCCGTACTTGATGGCAAGTCACTATCTTTCACCCCTGTAAGTCATTATAGTTCGTTCATTTTTTGGCGACGCGGAGTTTTGTCTGTCCCATCTCTTTATAAATAAAGAGAATCTCGTTGCCGTAATTGCCTGAGGTTGCATCGCCCACTTGCGATGAAGGGCAGGCCAAGTCGTCGCCGATCCCCGTTTTACGTAATGAAAACGCGGGTCGACGCGCGTCGAATTTAAGTTATCTTTTGAGGCATAGGCTTTCAGGTGTTGAATCTGAGCCAGCACTCCTTGATGCGGGGAACGGAAGAAATGACCTTTGACACCTTTACCGGTCGTGCCGATCCCTGAATAGTTATGCTGCTTCGGAAGCACGTCTCCGCCGTAGCGAAAGTAGCCAGTTTCTTTCAAAGCTTGTGCAAACGCGACGTCTCCGCGGACGCCTTCTTTGGCACCTAGAATGATGAACAGTTTGGCGAGTTCTTCAACCGTCGTGCCATGAAGACGCACATTCTTAGGGTTTTTCGTTTTCACGTAATCTGCCATTTGTTGCGGTTTTAATGCCGACGTTCCCATAATAGCACGATTCTCTTTCTTTGTTGCGGCTTCAACTGATATTGTAAATGGGAAGGACGAAGTTATAATCATGAGACAGGTGATACAGCAGACAAGTATGTTTTTCATCAAGAGGCCTCCGATTCGATTCAACAAACTATACAAATAATACCATATAATAATCAGATTGGTTGCTTCATTTTCAGGAAGAGGGAATAAAATCCAATTTACATGAACAAAGAATGGGCGAATCGGTTGTCGGCTTGTCACGTTCAAGTGAAACGGCCAAAACGAAACTAGGAGGATCATAATCTATGTTTAAAGCATATCAATTTCAAATAAAACTATTGGACAGCCCGACCCCCGTATGGCGCCGCTTTATCATCCCGGCCGAGACGAACTTCAAACGACTTCATGATGCCATTCAAATCGTGATGTGGTGGGACGACTCACACTTGGCGAAGTTCGAAGATGATTTACGAAAGCCGATGCTCCGGTTCGTGTTAAACCCTGAGGAAGTGTATGAACACAAAAGTCGCCTCGCACATTTGAAGGAACAGTCAAAACTGAGTGATTTTGAAAAGGGCCTATTAGAACGCTTCAAACAAGTGACGGTTCGGGATATGAAAAACGTGAAGCTTCCGAATGTTATCGAGTCTCATCAAACACTCTACTATACGTACGACTATGGCGAGGAGTGGCAACATCAACTAACGCTCGAACAAGTCGTCGACAACTACCCGTATCCATATCCGATGGTGACAGAGTGGGAAGGAGAGACGCCGTTTGAAGATGTCGGAGGAATGGCTGGGAATCAGATGATTCAAGACATCTTGAACGACCCGGCTCATCCGCAACACGAGGAGTATGTGGAAGCGTCAAAGGATGTACAACCGTATCAAGTCAATAAAATCAATTTCCTGTTACAAGAGTATGTGACAGTGAAGCGAATGAAATAAGACAGAAACAAGCCGTCCTAATCAAATAGGACGGCTTGTTGTGTTAATTCGCTTTTTTGAGCTCTTCTGCATCTTCTTTAAAGTCGAATTTCTTAACATCAACCCGCTTCACAAAGAACGCTAAGATGAGCGCCAAAATATTCATGCCGAGTGCGACGTAGAACGAGTACTGAATCCCTGACAGTAACGCTTGTTGCGTCAACGCACCCATCGTACTCTCAGTGAGTGTTGCTGGGTCGACACCGGTCATAAGTGATTCGGCTTCTGTTTTCGTGACAGAGTTCATAATCGTCACCAAAACAGCTGTCCCAATCGCACCGGATACTTGTTGGGCTGTGTTATTGATGGCCGTTCCGTGCGGGTTGAGGCTTGTCGGCAACTGGTTGAGACCGTTCGTCATGATCGGCATCATGACCATCGACATCCCGAACATACGAAGCGTGTACGTCGTCACGATGTACGTGTACGTCGAATCGAGTTGGACGTTGGCGAGCATGTATGTCGAGATCGCGGTAATCGTGAGACCTGTGATTGCGAGCAACTTCGGTCCGAACTTATCGAACAGTTTCCCTGTGATCGGGGACATAATCCCCATGATGATCGCACCCGGTAACAACATGAGCCCGGAGTCGAGCGGCGAGATACCGCGCACACTTTGAACGTAAGCCGGTGTCAAAATCATTCCAGAGAACATGGCGACGGCGTTGACGATTGCGATAATTGATGCGAGTGCGAACATCGGGTATTTGTACGCCCGCAAGTCGAGCAGTGGTTTCTCCATGTTGAGTTGACGGATGACGAAGGCGATTAACGCGACGAATCCGACAATCATCGTCGTCAAGACGATTGGGTTATCCCAACCATCGGAACTTGCTGAACTGACACCGTACAAGACGCCACCAAATCCGATTGTCGACAAGACGAGTGACAAATAGTCGAGCGATTGATCTTTATTCTGGACCATGACGTTCTCAGCTTTCCAAATGGCGAGACCGAGACCGATGATGGCGAGCGGGAGAATCATCTCAAACAATACGCGCCAGTCGTAATACTCGACGATGTAACCTGAAAGTGTCGGACCGATCGCTGGTGCTGAAATCATGACGAGACCGAAAATCCCCATCGCCGTTCCACGTTTTTCACGCGGGAAACTGACGAGCATGACGTTCATCAAGAGTGGCCCCATCGTCGAGGCACCGACCGCTTGAATCATCCGACCTGTAAGTAAAAGGCCGAAGTTCGGTGAAAAGGCAGCGATAGCCGTCCCGACAGCGAAAATCGCCATCGAAGTGATAAAGAGGCTCCGGTTCGAGAACCGGGTGATCAAGTAGGCCGATGCTGGGACGAGGACACCTGTCACGAGCATGAAGCCCGTCGCGAGCCACTGGACCGTCGAGTAGTCGGCAATCTCCAAATCGACCATGATCGATGGGAGCGCGACGTTCAATAATGAGTTGTTCAAGAAGGCGATGAACGCCCCGGCAAAGAGGACCGCGAGCATGAGATACGGTGGTTTCTTTTGGAATTCTGGTTTCATACGAGTTGCTCCTTTATGTTCTGAATAGTTATATACTAGTAAGTGTCGATGTAGTGATTTTATACCCGTCGTATAAATAAATCAACCAATTTGTACTATCAGTTCAAAATGATATACTGAATCTATAAATGAAACAGAACGGAGCAGGAAATGATATGAAAGAGAAGAAACGAAAAGTCGCCGATGTCGCCATGAACCTCTTCATTGAGAACGGGGTCCAACAGACGTCGGTCCAAGAAATCATTGAACGGGCGAACATCTCGAAAGGGACGTTCTACAATTACTTCGCCTCGAAGACGGACTGTGTCGCCAACATTCTCGAGAACTTGCGCTATGATGCCGGCCAGCGCCGCATCGAAATGCAGATGGGACGGGACAAGCGTGACAAGGATGTCTTTATTGAGCAGATCTCCATCCTCATTCAATTGAATGAAGAAAGGAACCTCCACGCTTTGTTCGAATCGATCATGTCGGCGAATGAACCTGAATTGAAAAAGCTCGTCCTACAACACCGCGTCTATGAGATCGAGTGGCTCGCCATGCGTCTGACCGAGATTATCGGCGAGGAGATTCGCCCGTACTCGGTCGAATTGACCGTTCTCTTCAATGGGATGTTACAACATATCTTATTTACCCTTCGTATCACAAACACGGCCTATTCCATCCAGAAACTGATTCGTAACTTGTACGCTTACGTCGAGCTGATGGCGGCCCGCATGGTCGAGACGAACGAGCATATTTTAAATCCGGTTACGGTCGACCAGATGCGCGGCACGACGGATAAAAACCTCGTCACGAAAGACGAGTTGATTCAGATGGCGGAACGGATTCATGCACACGTCAAGATGACTGAAGAACAAGCGGATTTGTTTGAGGTGATTACGTATGAGTTGCATCAAGACCGCCTTCGTAAAATTGTCATCGAGCAGTTGCTCAAGCCGTTTCAACGTTTGTTCAAAGGTGTGACGGGAGAGACGGAAGTACAGAAATTCACGAATCTCGTTTGGTTATATACAAGGACTCATTGACGAAACCTGGAATATGTACTAAATGAACAATTTTGAATGGAGGTAGAAGGATGAGTGTTCCGGGCTATCAAGAATTTATGTATCCTTTTCTTGTAGTATTGTCTGATGGGGAAGAACATACATTGCAAGAAATGTACGAATCACTTGCGGACTATTTCAAACTTACAGAGTCGGAAATTACTGAAAAGTTGCCAAGTGGTCAGCAAACGTTATTGGTGAATCGTATAGGCTGGACAAGAACTTATTTGAATAAAGCGGGCTTGATTAGAGTCGTGAGAAGAGCGGTTTTTCAAATTACAGATGAGGCCTTCAATTGATTAATGACCCTGCCATCACACGATTAGACAAAAAATTTCTGATGCGATATCCAAGCTTTAAATCATTTGCCAATACCCCTAAGCAGAATGAAGAAACTAGGACAGATCGTAATGAAGAGAAAACGCCCTATGAATTAATTGCAGAGAACCATCAAATTTTGAAAGAGACGCTGCAAAATCAGATGCTTGAAAAAATTCTTCTATGCTCGCCTCATTTTTTTGAACAACTGATTGTCGATTTGGTAGTTGCGATGGGATATGGTGGGTCCGTGAAAGACGCGGGGCAAGCAATCGGAAAATCTGGAGATGAGGGAATCGACGGAATCATCAAAGAGGACGTTCTGGGCTTGGATATGATTTTTTTGCAAGCCAAACGATGGAGACTTGAATCGACAGTATCACGACCTGATATTCAAGGGTTTGTCGGAAGCCTCGTTGGGAAGAAAGCCTCAAAAGGAATATTTATAACGACTTCAAAGTTCTCTAAAGAGGCGATGGAATACGCCCGAGGCATTGATAAGAGAGTAATTTTAATAGATGGTCATAAACTTACTGACTTGATGTTCACTTATAACGTCGGTGTGTCTCATGAAGCGGAATATGTGATAAAAAAACTTGACTTAGATTATTTCGAAGAGGCATCCTTGTAGGTCACTTATTTAACGTCACTCTATGCTGAGCAGTCCTGAGATTATGTTTCAGTGGACTGCTCTTTTGGTTTGTACACACTGACGACAAAGAGTGACTTTATCCGTTAATATAGAAGAAACACGGTACGAAAATAAATCGCGAAATATTCCACGAAAAAGAATTGATTCCTACAAATTCATACACTACAATCAAGTTACCGAAAGCGCTTTCGGGAAGAGGGGAATGACATGGGTACGATTTATGATTTAGCAAAAAAAACTGGCTTTTCGATTACGACCGTCTCCAAGGCGTTAAATAACTATAAGGACGTCAGCAAAAAGACGAGAGCCAAAATATTACAAGCCGCGGAAGAGATGGACTATCTGCCGAACGCGCACGCACAGTCGTTATCGACAAAAAATCATGGGCGATCGGGGTCATGTTCTCAGAAGCGAATGAAGTCGGAATGAAGCATCCATTTTTTAACGGCATCATCGAAAGTTTCCGTCACGCCACCGAGGAACACGGCTACGATTTGATTTTCGTCTCACGTAACCTCCGCAATCGTGACATGAGTTACCTCGAGCACTTCAAACATCGAGCAGTCGACGGCATCGTCGTCATTTGCTCGGACCGGATGGATGAGCAAGTTCAAGAACTCATGCAAAGCGACATCCCGATCGTCGTCGTCGACATGGACAGCGCCAATTGCAGCGTCGTCTACTCGGACAACACGGCTGGAGCTCGCCTTGCCGTCGAGTACTTGTACGGGCTGGGCCACCGCGCCATCGCACACATCGCCGGAGATTCGTCGATTGATGCCGGTGCGGCCCGCATCAAAGGATATGAGCTTGCGATGCACGCGCTCGAGTTACCGATTCAACCAGGATACTTGGTCAACGCCGGGTTCTTCTCGGTCGAAGAAGGCAAGCAGGCGATGGAGAAGTTATTACAACTGGAGTCACCGCCGACCGCAGTCTTCGTCGCAGGCGATCAAATGGCCATCGGGGCCATCGAAGCCGTCCATGAATATGGTCTCAGGGTCCCGGAAGACATCTCGATCATCGGCTATGACGACATCGAGATGATCAAGTACATTACGCCAAAGCTGACAACGATTCGTCAAGATACAGACGAAATCGGGGAGGCGGCCGCTGAACTGCTCCTCGAACAAATGACGGCCAAAGAACGACGGACGGAGCGTCGCATTATCCCGGTCAGATTGATTGAACGGGCGTCATGCGCACCGGTCAAAAAGTAAACAAGTCACGATGATCTTTCGAAGTCGCTCTGTTCGCTTCAGCGGAATGGAGAGAAAAGAACGATTTCGAAAATCATTCACCCCAAATCGAAACCGCTTTCGATATTTTATTTAACTATTTTCGAAAGAACTTTCGAAAAATGTTTACCTCTTCTTGCAAGCTTTTTCTCAAAATTATTAATAAAGGATGGTTCACACATGCGTAAAAAATTAGTCAGCTTACTCTCGATCGGAGCACTATCAGTCGGCGTCTTGGGTGCTTGCTCGAACGACGAAGGATCTTCGGAAGCAACAGGCGGCAAAGACGACGTACTTAAAGTTTGGTCGTTCACGGATGAACTCAAAGAACCAATCAAAACATACGAAGAGAAGAACGGCGTCAAGGTCGAATTGACAATCGTTCCAATCGCGGACTATCCGACAAAACTTAAGCCGGCACTTGAAAGCGGCGTTGGGGCACCGGACGTCTTCACAGGCGAAATCGCGTTCCTCAAGCAATGGGTTGACGCAGGATACTGGGAAAACCTTTCAGACGAGCCTTATAACGTCGACGATATCTCAGACGATTACATCCCTTACGTCTTCGACCTCGGGAAAGATAAAGATGGCAACGTGCGCGCGCTTTCGTGGCAAACGACACCAGGTGGCGTCTACTACAAACGTAGCTTAGCGAAAGAAGTGCTCGGTACGGACGATCCGGCTGAAATCGGCAACATGATGAGCTCGATGGACGGCGTCTTCGAAGTTGCAGAGAAGATGAAGCAAAAAGGCTACAAAATGTTCCCGGACGAAGGCGCGATTCGTTGGTTCTCACAAGGCGCGAACCCAGAAGCATGGGTAAACGACAAGAACGAACTCGTCTTGACAGAAGACAAGATCAACTACATGGACTACGCGAAGGAGCTTCGTGAGAAACAATACATGGCACTCGCTCCAGAATGGTCACCATCTTGGTTCGAAGGGATCTCGAAGCCGATCAAAGTGAAAGAAGACGGCAAAGAAGTGGAGACACAAGTCTTCTCTTACGTCCTTCCGACATGGGGTCTCCACAGCGTCTTGAAAGACAGCGCGAAATGGTACGCAGGCGTCATCGCGGACCAGAAAGCCAAACACGCGGATAGCGTCGAGGCGTAAGCTGGATCCATCCCTGCCGCTACAGGGGTATTTTTTGTGTGGAACCGATTCAAGCGGGGAACGTATGAAGTATGGAGAGGAGGACGGATGATGGCGTCACACCATAGAACGGATCAAGAGCGGGAACAGGGTAAGACGACCACGCTTATGATGATGTCGTTGCTGTGCTGGTTCATGTACGGTTTGCTCTATGGGTTTGTCTATTCGAATGTCCTCATGATCTTTATTGTGTTGTTCTCTTCTTTTTTAGGCGTGAGAGGACTGATGGAACGGGACAAACGGATTGAACGGGAACGGGAAATTTGTGATCTCGGTGTGGAGATTGATTCGGAAGAAGGGGAGATGTTGATGAAACGTGAATATGCGACGTACGAAGTGACAGGCTATGACGACAAAGGAAAAATCAAGTTCATTCACTTGAAGGAAGGCGAGTTCGTCTTGCCGGTCGAGATCAAAGGCGACGACTTGACGAAAATCAAGAAGATGATGGAACTCAATCCAGGCGTGACGGTTATCATCCATGCGGCCGTCGATCAGAAACGGATGCGTCTACAGGAGATTGACGGTTATTCGCTCAGGAAGGACGGATAACGATGCCCATCGCCAAATTGATGTCACGAGATGAGTCATGTGATGTAACGATTGAAAGCTACGCCTATGCCTATCCGGACGCCGACAACATCCATGACGCGGCCTGGCATCGCAACTGGGTCGGGCTTCATACGCCGGACCATCGCATCACATTCGATGACGTCATGCTCGACAGCCTGCTCGTGGCTCACTACATACCGGTGTTCGAGTCGTTCGTTGCCGGTGACATGCAAGAAGTCGAGTTCGAACCGACAGAACCGTATATCCGCTTGACGATGACGAGGAGGGACACGGATGGGGATGAGGTCACGGTAAAGGGATATGTCGAACATCCGCTTGAAGGGGAATCTGAGGAGCTTGCGTTCACGTTTGAGACGTCTGTGAGCAATGTGACGCGTTTTTTGGAAGGGTTACAGGCAATCGCCGACGCATATCCGATTCGAGATCTGTAATCGAAAGCAGCCAGCGCTACGAATAGGCTGGCTGCTTGTTAATGAATGATTTCTTTCCTGGCTTGAACGCCAGCTGCGAATAGAAAGACGACTCCTAGTACGAACGGGACGACAGACTCTAGAGCGATGCCGGCAAGGAACGAGGCGCTCATCAATAAGCAGAACGTGACCGTATAATTTCGTTTCATCTATTTACCAACTCTCATACTCATTTTCCTAAATATAACAGCCCTTCTCATCGCTGAGAAGGGTTGTCTTGGGCTTAGGCTGACGCTTTGTCTGCGTCTTCTTGTGCTTTCAACTCTTCACCGTACGACACGAGGTCTTGCATGCGGACGAACGGGAGGTAGACGGCTACGGCCATGGCAATCGTTGCAATCTGCAAGAGCGCTGCACGCCATCCGCCGATTAAGAAACCGGAGATTACTGGTGGTGTCGTCCATGGCACTTGAAGCGCGTTGAACGGGTCGACCCAGCCCCAAAGGATTGAGAAGTACACCATGAACGATGCGATGGCAGGAACGATGACGAACGGTACGAACATGATCGGGTTGAACACAATCGGCATCCCGAAGATGACCGGCTCGTTGATGTTGAAGAGACTTGCTGCAAGCGAGAGCTTACCGAGTTGCTTCAAGTGAGCCGAGCGGGCGACGATGAGTGTTGCGATAATGAACCCGATTGTGATGCCTGATCCACCGAGCTTCGTGAACACGTCGAGGAACTGGATTGTAACGATTTTCGCGTTCTCACCGGCAAGGAGTGTTTCACCCGCATCGAGGAGTGCTCGGTTTTGAAGCGCGTTAGCTGTAAGGAGTGGTCCCTTAATCCCCATGAGGATGGCAGCACCGTGAATTCCACACCACCACATGACTGACATGAGCACCACGATGATGACGGCTCCGGCAAGTGTGTCTGTCAAGTTTTGAAGTGGTGCTTGAAGCACGTCATAGACGACATCTATGAACGTACGCTCGGCAACCGCTTTCATCTTTTCGACTAACATACTTGTTGACATACCTGCTGCGCAGAAGAGTCCGATTTTCATCATTTTTGATCCATTCCTTTCAATTGGTTGATTTCGTTTTGCATGTTCATCATATAGCCGAGCATCTCTTTGACGAGAATCGTGTTCATTAAGTGGTCTTGCGCGTGCACCATGAGGACTCCGACTGTAGCCGTTTTCCCTTGTGCCTCGAGTGTGACGAATTTCGTCTGGATGGCGTGTGCTTCTTTTAATGTCGCGTCACCAGCTTTGACCGCTTCAGCCGCTTCTTCTGCTTTGCCTTCTTGCATCAACAGCATCGCATGATGATAGCTTGCTTTCGCGTCGCCTGAAAGGGCGATTAAATCGAAGATATCTTTGGGAGTAATTTCAATTGTTTCAGAAACCATATTATCTCTCTTTTTTGTATGGATAACCAAAATTCATAGGTATAAATTGTAAAAAGATGATAGTGCACGATACCACTTACATGTAAACCCTTTCTTTTTGCCCGAAATGCGAACATAAAAAACGCACACGAGAACAATCTCTCGAGCGCGTTTAGGACTTGACGTTTGAGACTTTGAGCATCTTCACATGACGGAAATGATGTGTCGAGCGCGATACGTCGAAGATTTGACCGTTTGTCAAATAGACGGTGTTGTCGACGAGGAGGGCCGGATCGTTTTCGTTCAACCCGAGTAGTTTGGCATCTTCTGCGTTCAAAAAGTCGGCGTAAATGACACGATCGGCGAAACCAATGGCGAGTTTTTGGTCGTTGCGGAAGTAGTTGTAAATCGACTTCTCGGTGATGTTCCGATCGAGATAGACGACAAGGTCTTTCCGGAAATACGAATCCTCGACCGAGAACGGATGGTCATCGACGAGACGAAGGCGTTTGACGTAATAGACGGGTGTGCCGATATCACACTTCATCCGCTCGGCCACTTCATCGTTCGCTGTCGTCGATTCGAAATCTAGGACGCACGTCTCGACTTTCCGTCCACTGAAGTCACTCGTGAGACCTTGCAACTTCTCGAGGTTCACATAATCGCTCATATAATGGTCACGGACGAAGACACCGCTCCCTTGCACTTGATAGACGTAGCCTTTATTGACAAGAATCTCGATCGCTTTTCGGATCGTGTTGCGGCTGACGCCGTATTTCGTGGCGTATTCTTCCTCGGTGAGGAGTTTGTTCGTATGTTGATAGACGTGATTCATAATATCCGTCTCAATCTGTTCAGCGACTTGCTTATACTTTGGACCCATGATTTTCTGCACCTTTCGCAACAAAATTTGTAGGTATGAATACGCTATCAGTATATCAGAAATTATAGATTGATGTACGACAATCCTTCGGCATTTGTTGAAAAACGTCGAACGATTGTGAAGAGAATCCTTGAAAATGGCGAAACGAATTTGAAAGGGTTTCGTATAGAAAAGGAGAAGAGTTGAGGAGGAGAAGGATATGGCACAATCAGTTCGAATGGAACGGGAACGAGAATGGAGCAACGGCATACACGCATCGGGTACGTCTTATTGGTGGTGGTCATCCTGACGTTCGCTTTCATGTTTTTTGGACGGGCAACGTGGATTACCGTCCCGCTCGGCCTGGTCGGCGTCGCCCTGCTCGTTTCAGACGTGGCGAAATATCGGATGAGACGGTCGTTTTTGATTGAGTCAGCTGCCCAAAAGCTACTCCACTGGCAGTTGGTGTACGACATCGTCAATACGAGCGTGCTTGTCGTCATGGTCGGTGGTTTATTGATTTTTAGTCGCGACAACATCTATTGGGCGTTCGCGGTCGTCATCTGGGGAACCATTGCCGAAGTCGTCTCACGTCGTTTGAACCGGGTGCTACAAGCGCATGACCCGATGTTGCGCGCCCTCGAGCTGGAGGAAGCACGATGAATGAACGAATCGATCAGGAACGGGCGTGGCTTCGTTCGTTCCAACAACTCATCTTTGGAATCGTCGGTGTCTTGTTGACCGTCGTCTTTCCAGTTATATCATGGACGAATCATCTGTTTTGGGGGATTCTCTATACCGGACTAGCGCTCGTCCCCGTCAATGTCATGTACATGCGACGGTATAGGATGCGGCGGACATTGAATCCGCCATTGGCGCATCGCTATCGTCAACAACTCTGGAGTGACTGCTTCAATACGATTGCCTTCTTTATCGCCATCAATGGCGGAGAGTTGTTTGAGTCGAATGCAGCATATATCGGTGGGGTTCTGATTTTGGGCGTGGCCGGGTGGCTGACGATACGAATCGAGAAGCGGATGAAAGAAGAGGATGTGTGGCGTCCTACATATGAACAGCTGAGGGGGTGAGCGGATGGAGAATCAGATTCAACAAGAAGTCCGATGGGTGAAGCGAATCCGACGAATCGGTGTACCAGTACTAGTCCTCTATATCCTATCTATGATTGTGGCCCTTCTATTCGAAAAGATGTTGTTGATTCCTTTAATGTGGTCCGTGGCGCTGTTTCTGATTTTCATGGGGCATACACAATACCGCCTCTTTCGGCACTTCTCGACGCATCCGAAAAGCTTACGGTGGTTGCAAGTCGAATACGCGGACACGTGGATTAGCGCAATACTGATGGGTACGTTCATGACGACCTTACTCACAACGGAGTCGCTTGGATTTAGAATTGGATTTCTATTTGGGATTTGGGGTTTGACTGAAAAATATCGTTCCCGCATCATTGCGCGTCAATTGAAACAGTATGATCCCGATATACCGACATATGATGAAGTCATCGAAAGGATGAGTTGAATGGAACTGTCACCACAATCGAAACAACAAATTGATACGATCCTTCGATTTGAAAAGTGGACCGCTTGGGGCTTTGGTGTCTTCGTTGTCTCTGCAATCGTGGGGATGCTCGTTTACGCATCGTACTGGGACATGCCCGATTCATTTATCCTTGTGCTCTTATTGGTGGTTTTCGCTATGTTGCTCAGCATCGAAACGACTCGATTCCTCATGTGGCTTCGGTTCGTGAAAAACGAAACAGCACGAAAGCTGCTCACGCTGCGGTACACGGTTTATTTGATTGGGTTTAGTGCGATCGGATATTACGGGATCGTCGTGTTTTATGAGACGCCACAACCGCAGACGTTCCAGGCGTTCTTGTTGTCGCAAGCCTTTTTCTGGGGAGCTGCCTTTTTCGGCAGATGGCTCGACCGCATCATCCAAAAGCATGACGGTCATTATTTGACGGGAGAGGATTTAAAACTGATTCGCGAAGCCCGCGACATCGAAAAGGAGCAAGGTCATGGATAAACGGAGCCAAATGCGTGAATTGACGGCGTTCGATCAGAGAAAGCATTCCACACAAGTATTCTTGTCAGCGGTGTTTGCCGCGCTTCTCTTTTTCTCCATATGACGGTATCCGGGCGTGAAAGACCTTGGGAGTCTGAGCGGGCGAACGACCTCGTGTGGAAGAACATCGTAGCGTTGACCGAAAATTTTCTTGAGGCAGGTTATGACGTCGTCGTCGACTGGGTCGCCTTTTGGCATGACGTGAAGCGTTACACGGCCCACTGGATCGAGCAGGCCCTCGAAGTGCGCTACGTCATCCTGTGGGCGGAGCAAGACGTTCACGTCCGACGTGATCAACACCGGCCGAGCGATGTGCAGATGGGGGAACGGGTCCTCATATTGCGGAACGAGTTTCTAAGTTCGGGTGCACCGGACCGCTACTACTTGGACAACACGGAAAGTGAGTTGAGCGAGACGATTCAACAGCTTCAAGAAAGTGAACAATTCGTGCTGACAGATGTGCATCAAAGCGGAGCCAGTACATGAGGATTGCGACGTTCAACCTCTGGAACAATCCGACATGTTGGCCGGAGCGGATCGCATCGATCTGTGCCACGGTGAAGAGGATTAACGCCGATGTGCTGGCGCTTCAAGAAGTTAGAACGTATGTGGAAGGGGAGCAAGGCATCCGTGTAGCCGAGCAGATCGCCAACGAAACGGGCTATCGATTTTATGTGTTTCTCGCCTATCCGGACTCACCCGATGAAGGGCTCGCTGTCTTAAGTCACATTCCGCTCGATACGAGCGATGCGATTTGGCACCACAAGATGGAAGAGGCGAATTACTGTGCGATGCGGGTGACGTTCCGAGCAGCAGGTCACACGTTCGGGCTGACGAACGTCCATTTGAATTGGCGGTCGCCGGACATCCGAGAAGCGCAAGTGCAAGCGGTCCGCGAATGGATCGGTGCGGGAGAACGTTACGAGCTGTTATGCGGGGACTTCAATGACAATCCACAGTCGGAAATCTATCGTGACTTGACCGCACATCGTTGGATCGATGTCGCCATGCGTGGTCGTGGTGGGGACGAACCGACGCTGGACTATGTACATAACCCGTACTTGAAGCAGGATTCTTTGCAGAAACAACCGGCACGCTATGATTGGATGTTATTGCGTCACAACGAAGGGAGCGTCCCCTTTATCTCGAAAGTGGACGTGTTTGGAAAGACGTCCGTCACGGAGGGCGGTGTGTTACCGAGTGATCATTATGGGGTGTTACTTGACCTCGACATCTTTTAAAAAAGAGGAACGCCTAGGCGCTCCCTTTTTTCATTTAAACGTATGGATGACGAAGTAGAGACAGATGAGGAACGGGATGAGGAAAAGCGCTCCGAGCCATTCCCCTTGTCCGAACAGAAGCCAGGCGAAGAGTTGAAAGGACAACACGCCACCGGCAACAAGTCCGGCAAAGCGATACGATTTTGGACGGAGAGACGGGTCGTCCCACCATCCATGAAAGAATGGGAAGCTGAACAAGAGAGCGAGCGCCAAGAAAAAGGCGGCCGGAAACACGAGGGAATCTCCAATCTCACTTTTCCCTTCAATTTGTAGCCATTTCGATGCGGTCGAGAAGATGATACCGATGACGAGAAAGACGATATTCATGACCAATCCTCCACTTCATCTGATAGGTCCCTTTATCATGCCTGATGCAACATGGATGGACAAGTGCGTCAATCACCTAAATCAGACGAGTGTAAAAAACTGCAGCGCAGGGCTGCAGTCTCATTAAGTTCGGGTCTTCCCGAACTCGATATAAGTAGTAACGGATTTGATGTGCTTTACGACGTCTTTCTCACGAAGTGGACGGCTGAAGTAATAGCCCTGCACGTAATCACACTGTTCGTTCAGTAACCATTCGAGCTGGTCCGATGTCTCGACGCCTTCCATGAGTACTTTCATACCCAAGTTGTGGCCAAGTTGAATCATCGAGCGGACGATGGCTTCCTGGTTTCGATCCGTGAACAAATTGACGATGAACGACCGGTCGATTTTCAACACTTGGACCGGGAGTTCACGCAATTGACGGAACGACGAGTAGCCGGTTCCGAAATCATCGAGCGAAATCAAGATGCCGAACTGATGGAGCTGGGTGAGTTTTTCCCGCGTCGACGCTTCATATGATAGCATCGACGACTCCGTCACTTCGAGTTCGAGGAACATCGGGTCCATCCCAGTCTCTTCTAAGATGGCCTGAAGCGACTCGACGAAATCTTCCCGCGCAAACTGGAGCGGGGAGACGTTGACCGAGAGGGTGAACGGCTTTACGCCAGACTTGTTCCACCGGACCCAGGCTCGGCATGACTCACGCATGACCCAATTGCCGATGGGATGGATAAGTCCCGTGTTTTCTGCAATCGGAATGAAGTCGGTCGGCGCCACATGGCCGAGTTCGCAGTTGTTCCAACGGAGAAGCGCCTCGACACCTTCGAGCCGGTTTTGAGTGAGGGATACTTTCGGTTGGTACACAAGTGTGAACTCGTCCCGGTCAAGTGCATGAGTGAGTGCTTTCTCGATTTCGACGGTACGAAGGATTTGGTGCTTTGACTCGTCTTCGAATTCTTTGATTTGATTCTTTCCGGTTCGTTTCGATTCGTGGACGGCGAGGCGGGCATATTGCACGAGCTCCTCGGCCGACTTCGTATCTTTCGGATAATGGCTGATCCCGGCGCTCATCGTCAGTTCGACGGTCGTCCCGTCGATATCGAACGGTTGCGAGATTGCTTTGATACACTTCTCAGCTTTCTGTTTAGCGAGCGTGCTCCGCTTATCGAACAACAAGATGATGAACTCGGATGAGCCGACACGTGTCAAAATGTCATCCGGGTGAATGGTCACTTGCAGGCGCTCGGCGATTTGCATCGTCAGTTCGTCCGAGCCATGACGCCCGAGCATATCGCTCAAGAAACGCCAACGGTCGATATCGATGTAAAGACAAGCGACCGGGTCTTCAATCTGAATATGCTCGGCTAAAATCCGTTCGAGCTTATGTCGATTTGGCAAATTGGTGAGCGTGTCATGATACGCCATATGTTCGATGAGACGCTGGGAGGCGATCGTTTCTGAAACGTCACGTAAGAACCAAAGCATCTGATCCATCGTCTCTCCTTTAAGTGGATAACTCGTCACTTCAATCGTGCGGTCGTCGATGTCGACGCGTCTTGGTTCATGAAACGGTTGATTAATCGTGAGCGACGGATGGTAGTCTTGGAAGAATGCATCCGTTTCGACTTCATCGAACAAGCGATAGAACGCTGTGTTGGCATATTGAATCATTCCGTCCTTCGTCGTCGTGACGACCGCATCCGTCGTCGAATCAAGAATCGTCGCTTGAATGAACTCTCGTCTGCGAAGATGACGATCGAGCGTGAGCGACAAGAAGAAAATCGCGAACAACAGGATGGTGATTGCCGTCACGAGCCAAGCGAGCAGAGAAGGTTCAATCGCATTGGCGAAAGGTCTATCTGCTTCAACGAACGTAAAAGATGCGGCCATCATGCCGACAAAATGCATCCCAAAGATGGCGACACCCATCAACAGGGAGAACAACACTTTTAATTCGAGATTAATCTTTTGTCGGGCGTACTTCGAAAAGAAACCAATCCACAGGGCGGCGAGCGATGCACCAATTGCAATTAACATCGACAGCATCGCCAGCCACGAATTATATGAAGTGACGACGCCTTGAAGCGCGGCCATTCCTACATAATGCATACTTGCGATACTCGTCCCCATTAACAGCCCTGCACCAATCAAAGCAGGACGCGTCGTCCGACGTGAGACAATCAAAAATCCGAAAATACAGCCGGCGATAGCGATAATGACAGACAACAGGACAAGCGGGACAGAATAAGTGACCGGTCGTAACGCTTCATGTGCCAACATGGCGATGAAATGCATCGACCAAATTCCAAGACCGAGTGTCGCTCCACCGGCCAAAATCCATACGTTTTGGACGGAACGGATGGCTGAATTGACACGTCGTGCTAGTTCGATAGCGGCATAAGCGGAAACGGCGGCGATCATATAAGACAGAATCACGAGAAAATAATTATGATTCATCGAGTGTTCGACTACTGGTTCCATGTGTACCTCGCTAAAATGTAATTTTGATATAAGTTTAATTATACCTCGCAAAACAAAAGTCCATCTATCATTTAGCTTCACTTGTGGAAAATATTTTTTATATGAAATAGAAAAGCCGTTTGGAAAGTGGGTAAACTACGTATAGAAGGAGGAGAGACAATTGATCCCGACAAAGAAAGAAATTGTATGGTTTCTTCTCATCGCGTTCGGATTTTCCTGGCTGACGTGGTGGGGATTATATGTAGGAACCGGGTTGTCGATTCAAATCATCGTGCTGATCGGAGCATTCGGTCCGAGTCTTGCCGGGAGTTATATGTCGTTCCGAGAGAATGGATGGAAGGGTCTCACGACGTTGTGGAAACGTGGGTTCGAGTGGCGGATGACCGGTAAATCTTATATGTTTGGTCTCTTCTTCCTGCCTGCTCTATTTTTAATCGCCTACTGGTGGTCTGATGGGGAAGAAGCGCTGTTCTTAGAACGTCCATGGCTCGTCGTCCCCACGTTCTTATATATGTTGTTCGTCGGAGGAACGATTCAAGAAGAGTATGGTTGGCGCGGGTACTTGCTCGACGCTTGCCAATTGAAGACGACGCCGATTAAGGCGAGTCTGTTCGTAGGTGTCACTTGGGCTATTTGGCATACCCCACTTTTTTTCATGGACGGGACCGGGCAATCCTTGATTCCGTTCTGGGCATACGGCATGGCAATTCTCGCGTTCACTTTCGTTATATCTTGGCTTTATAACGTCACGACGATGAACTTGTGGTCCGTGTTTTTGCTCCACACGATGTTCAATGTCTGCTTTGCACTCATTCCATTGACAGGGTTGGAAACATTCCCGATCGGTTTTCTTCACCTGACATTGTTACTCATCACGAGCGCGATTGTTCTCGTCTGGCAGTCCCATGGAAATCTCGGCTATGATCATCTTGAGCAACTCGAAGCAGTCGAGGGGTCGCATCAATCGAACGTCATGGCAGAACAAGACGCGGGTAAAGACTAGCACGCATCATTACGGTACAGAAGGAAGTGGAGAAATTGAACTTTCGACCGCTTGAACAGGAAGATGTAAAACCGCTCCAACGGCTGTTCATGGAGAGTCTAAGTGACTTGATTCATCGAGAACAATTTGAAGATGCTGATTTGTTAGATGAAGAAGTAGAGCGGTTGAATACGACCGTTCAAGACAGTTTCGAAGACAGGACCGTTCAAATTTTCGTTGTCGTATCAGACGACCATATTGTGGGGACGGCAGCAATTTTGCCACCGAACGACATCATTACCGCTCACATCGATATCGAGACGGGTGTCCCTGAAGTCGGATGTATGTATGTGGCGCCTGCCTCACAGCGTCAAGGCGTCGGTCATTTTTTGATAGCGAACATTCGTCAGCAGCTTATGGCAAACGGGCAATCGGCGTTTTATTTGGATGCCGGCTTTCCGACATCACAAACCTATTGGGAAAAACGGCTTGGGCCGCCGATGATGACCATCGAACATTATTGGGGGCCGGGGGCGCATCATAAAATTTGGCGTTGCTCCGCCATTGAAAAAGAGACCTGATCGCACGCGATCAGGTCTCTTGCTTATTTATAAGTGCTCATGAATTGATGAATCCCAGAAGCGGTGGCATCTGCCATCCGTTGGCGGTAGGTGGTGCTCGTCAAGTGCGAGCGGTCGTTCGAGTTGCTGATGAAGCCATATTCGATAAGCGTCGATGGGACGCTGTTCTTGCCGACGACATAAACGTTTTGATATTTCACACCGCGGTTACGAATCGTCGGGATGCGGACACCGAGTTCACGGTTGATGGCCGCGCCTAAGCTGCGGCTGGCCGAGATGTATGGATTTGTCGTGTAACTTTCTCCGGTCGGGACGAGGACTTCGTGGCCATGGTAAGACGCATTCGTCGACGAGTTGTTATGGATACTGACAAAGGCGCTCCCACGGTAAGACTTTGTCAACTCAACGCGTTGTGCGAGCGACAAATACACATCATTTGAGCGTGTCATACGTGCGTTGTAACCGTATGAATTTGAAAGCGTGCTGGCGAGACGTGCGGCAATATCGAACGCGATGACTTTTTCGTAAGACGAGCCGTAGACGGCTCCAGGGTCATTCCCGCCGTGTCCGGCATCAATGACAATCGTACGTCCCGTGCCCGTTGACGTCGTTGGCGTTGTCGTCGTAGCTGGTTTCAAGTATTCAGAAGCGACATAGCCAGTCTTTCCGCCGTAACTGACCTTATACCAAGAGCCATACTTACTTATATATTTGACAGTCGCGCCGTTCGGAATAGTCATTAAAACTGTACTCCACGAGGCTGCTGACAACCGCATATTCAAATTGACTGTCGTTTGATACGACGTGGTAGAAGTCGTTGTGGTCGGGGCACCTGTTGCCGATAAGTACTGGGAAGCGACGTAACCCGTTTTCCCGTTGTAACTGACTTTATACCAAGAACCGTAATGACTGACGTATTTCACAGTGGCGCCGTTCGGGATGGTGGTCAAAACCGTGCTCCATGAGGCAGCCGTCAAGCGCATGTTCAAGTTGACCGTCGTTTTATAGTACGAGGCTGAGCTCGGCGTCATTGTCGAGGCAGTCGAAACTTTCACATATTGCGAAGCGACATAGCCGGTCTTGCCACCGTAGCTGACCTTGTACCAAGATCCGTACGTGCTGACATATTTGACGGTCGCTCCGTTTGGAATCGTCAAGAGGACGGGACTCCATGTAGCGGCACTTAAGCGAAGGTTCAAGTTCGCTGTTGTCGTGTATGTAGAGGTGGCTTCGACTCGGCTCGATTCGAAACCGGTCGGCGTCAAGTCGAATGGGGCTACGGCCATGCCACCAATGACGAGGGAAGAGCTAAGCAACAGTTTCAAGTTCCAAGATGATTTCGTTTGGTTCAATCGAGATCCGCTCCTTTGTTCAGGGATAGTGTAAAGTAGTCGTGAGATGAGATCGTCATCATGTCTTCGTTATTATATAAGTAAACAAGAAAAAAATGGAGGTTAATATGTAAATTGTTTGGCTTTTTTTCAATAAATTCATTTTTAGAGTTTCGGAAATAAAAAAGAGACGCACGAGGGCGTCTCTTTTAGCGATTAAGTAAGGCGTGGTAAATCTTCGCCCATGGGTTTAATCGTTGATTCAATTTTTGTCAAACGCGGAAGGTCTTCACCTAAAGGTTTGATAATTGGTTCAAATTTCGTCAAACGTGGGAGGTCCTCACCAAAAGTTTGAATTGGTGGATTAAATTTCGTCAGACGCGGTAAATCTTCGCCCATTGGTTTAATCGAGCTTCCCAGTAATAAAACTGCTGCAGCGATGAATAATAGTCCTGTAATCTTTTTCATCGTGAATCCCTCCGTTTGATAAAGTCTTATGAATAAAGTTGCAATCCCTAGTTTGTTGTGAAAGTATTCAAGAATCGGAAACTGGAGATTCTAGTAAATTATATACCGATTCTGACTGTTGGTAAACACGCGATTCCAAATCCCCCACATATTGTTGTGGTAAATTAGGTTCATGTAATACAACTTTGTCTGAACCTTCTTTAGTAGAAGACGGTAAGATTGGAACGTGAGCTTCTTGACTGAGTAATGTGCTGCATAATGGAGTGAGTTGATTTTCTAGTGATTGAAAAGATTCTGGTCGCCAGCAAATCGATGCTTCCGGAAGAATATATAAAATATGTCCTTCCTGCAACAAAGCCAGACACTGGCGGACAACAGATTGAAAATCTCGTTCGACATTGATATATCCATATTCTTGAAAGTGTTTCTCGTAGACGGTTTTCGAACTGCGTTTTAGAATAGAGAGAGACAGTTCAGGTCCAAGAATGTATAGTTTTTTATATGAACGATTTTCTTTAAGGGTTCTTGTAATTAGTTGTGGCAAAGTTTGATAATAATCGATTTGAAAAGCGTTTACGATAAAGCCCTCAGGAGAACGCAACAATTGGGTTAAATGTTCTAATCCATCAAACTGATTGCAATCGGTATACGAATAGGACGTATTGAATACCGGGGCTTGTTTCGATTGGAAATAGATTTTAGGTTTAATATAGTCTTCAGCAAGTAAAAAACTTAGTTTTCCCATCTGATGTATTCACCTCCGAAACATAAATCCTACAAGTTATTTTAAGTGAATCGTTTTACCTATAAAAAAATAAAACTTTCTATTTACTAGTTAAATTCTATCATGATTAAAGAGTCTTATGGACGGCAGTCGGTTGGGAAAATCATTGCAGGAAAACATCATAAATATCATTTTTACGTTAAAAGTTTCCTGAATCGCAAGTTTCCAGACTATATTTATTTTAAAAAACGCTAATAATTAGGGCGAAGGGGCTATTTATTGGGATGGAGTACAACTACGGAAACCTAATAAAAATTGAGAGAATGCGTAGGAATATGAAGCAGTCTGTCTTAGCTAGAGGAATTTGTTCGATATCTTACTTAAGTAAAATAGAGAATAACCAAACATCTCCTAGTGAAGAAGTACTAGAAATGATTTTTAGAAGGCTTGAAATTGAAGTTCCTCTTTACTATGACTTCAGTGAACAAGTTGAGAAAGTAAAGACTGAAATTGAAGAAATATTAAAAGATGCTATTTTAACAAGGAAAGATCGAGATAAGAGAATTGAAATTAATAAATACTTATCTAATCCTGTGGTCAATCAATCTAAAGAGTTATATATAAAATTATTAATAGTATTGGCTAGATTTGAAATAATGCCTGATGGTGAGGGAAAGTATTTCACCGAGATTAGTTGGATTGAAGAGCAATTAAACCGTGAAGATAGACTTAGATATACTTTGATAAAAAGCATAAGATTAATTAACCAAAACGAGAAAGAAAAATCCTTGGAACTACTTGAAGAGTTAAACGAGCAACTTCCGCATTCAAATCTGCCTACTTGGGAATTGGCAGATATGAGATATATCATGGGAGGATTGTATTACAAATTCACAGACTACCTTCAAGCAATCGAAAATGTGAAATTTGCACTTGATTATTTCCAGGAACATTTCTTCTTAGAGAGAATTGTTGAATGTCATATTATTATTGGGCTAGCCTTTAAGCGTCGAAGACGTTTTACGGAGGCTTTGGCACATTATCATAGAGCGGTCAAAGTAATAAGTGCGACAAGCCTAAATAACTATTACGGGATGCTCTACAATAATATGGGTGAGATCTATTCCTCACTGGGTGATCAAGAAAGAGCACTTGAATATTTTATGCAAAGCTTCGATTATAAAGTAGAAGTGAAAAGTAAATTGTATAGTGTCGTGTCCTTGATAGAAGGATATACAAACTATAACAATATAGAAGAGATTTTAAATTGGTTAGCCAAAGGATACGAGATAAAAGGCGATCGTAATGGATTAGAGGAATTCGATCATCATTTTGAAATTTATAAAAATTGTTATCAAGTCCCAGATAAACTTGAGTTGATTAAATCGTTGAAAGAAGCAGTTCATTATTTCGAGATGAATAACGATTATGTGTATATGCAAAAATACTCTTTATGGTTAGCTAGAGAACTTCGAAGTAATGGGAAGTATAAATTGGCCACTGAGTATTATGAAAAAGTCATTGATATCATGTCTCATATTGATTAACGCCTCCTCAGGCGTTATTTTTTTACACAAAAAAGAGACGCCCGAATCGTCTCTTTTCGCTTATGGGGTGGTGAAATAATGAATGGTCCAAATCGGTTCATTCATCAATGCTTCGTCGTCCACGTGGCCGGTATGCACTTGTTGGAGGAGATGAATGATGTGTTTTTGCAGATTGGCATCGTGAGAGCCGCTTCGTAAAATGCCATCTTCACTGGCAATGATATAAAAACCACCCAATCTCAAAGGAATATGATTTCTAACCATCGATACGGCAGTCTGAAGTTCAGCTTGCTCGCCTTGAAGTGGGACGTTAATGTCAAAACGTCCCCATTGTTTAAAATCGCCTAGTTCTGAAAACGGTGGGTCGCGGTGATCCAACTTCATGACCTCCAATCCTGTCTGTCTCTTCCTTATTAGTATAGCTCTTTTTCTAGAATTAACCTGCAAGAAAAACGGAAAAGGTATGTCAGTTTTAACTCACATATGCAGTCATACTTTTTTTCTGGATTATGCCAAAACATTCCTGCTAAAAATAGAGATACCATGTAAAAAACATGACCGGAACAAATCCGGTCATGTTCATTGATGAATCGCTTCTTTTGATGTCGGAAGTTCACAAATAAATGTGCTACCTTCCCCGTAAATCGATTCAACATGTAAATGTCCGTCGTGCGCTTTCGCGATTTCTTTGCAAATGGCGAGCCCGAGACCCGTCCCTCCGATTTTTCGGCGGTCTGAATTATCGACTCGATAAAACTTTCCGAACAAGTTGGGTAAGGCGGACGAAGGAATCCCCATCCCGTTATCCCGGACTTTCATAACGACTTGACCTTCCAATCGTTCCAGTGATACGAGCACGTTGCCACCTTCAGGGGAATACTTGATGGCGTTACTGAGTAAGTTACCAAGCAACTGCCGCATTCCTTCCAAGTCGGCTTCAATTTTGTAATCTTGTCCCACATCGGCATCGAGATGCAAGTGATGCAAATCGGTCGTTTCCTGATAAAACCTGATACTGTCACGAGCGAGTTCAAGCAAATCGACCGTCTCCCATTCAAACGTCTGCTTTCCCGCCTCCATTTTTTGAAGATCGAGAAAATCGTTTACCAAGTACGATAATCGTTTTGCTTCATCGTGAATTGTTTTCAAATACAATTCACGACGATTCTCTTTCAAATCACGTTCTAGCATCAACTCAGTAAATCCGTAAATTGATGAGAGTGGGGTTCTCAATTCGTGCGATACTGTCGAAACGAGTTCAGATTTCATCCGGTCAATTTCTGTCTCAGCCGTCACATCACGCAAGACAAGCATCGTGCCATGGATCTTACCGTCGCGGTAAATGCTCTCGGCATAGACTTGGAGGAAGCAATCGCCTTGGTCCAATGAAATTGACAACCCATCTTCTGGCGGGTCTTGGTCAAAGACGCGCTCGATATAATTGATGAAGTGGCCTTGCTGGTCGACACGTTCGGCGAACTGTTCGATATCAATGGATAGCGATGTAAGTTCTTCATATCCCGCGTATTCGAATTGGAGTTCGTCGAACATGCGGATAAAGGTGCGGTTCCCGACAATCGTATCTTCTTCGTAATTAAAATAAAGAATGGCTTCACGCACTGAGTTAATCAATTGCGCTGTTTCTTTCCGGTCTTGTTGCATCTGACGATAAAGCCGTGTCCGTAAGAGCGAAATTGCCAACTGGTTCGCAAATGCGTTCAACTCTGATGTTTCGCTCGCATCAAACGGTTCATCGTAACATGCTAAATACAAGCAACCAATCATCGTTCCGTCCGATGGGTCTTTCACTGGGATGACTGTTTCATGGATGTAATACGGATAGCTATGAATCTGATCAGCCACTTTTTTTGAAGTCGCTTCTAGCGATTTAGAAATCATGACACGCTTTAACAGAAGGGACTGTACCTTCAAGTCCTCCTGTTGCTCTTTTGTCATCCCTTTCGGTACGACGGAGATGATTTCATCGTCCTTGATGAGAAGGACTGCACCGAATTCAGCTCCGGTCAGCCAAACGATTTTTTCGATGACGGCAGAGTAATCTAGCAACGATTCTTTAGAAGCAAGTACTTCAATCAATTCATTGCGATACTGCAATTTTGTCTCATTTTGTTTAGATGCCTCAAGCACTGATTGCATTTCTTGTTGCTTCGCATGCATCTTTTTGTTTTGTGCGATAATGCGTTTAATCAGTGGACGGCCAATCAATAAAATAGCAGTGATAAACATGACTAACCCGATCATCCAAATCCAACGCAGCGTCAAAAGTTCGGTCGGTGAGACGGTATCGTCCCGGACGAACCAAGCACCGATTGCCGTTAAAAAGAGGCTGACGAGACAGACCCCATACAGGATGCGGAGGATTTGACGACTGTTCAATTGTTCAATCCACTTGCCCATAATGCATTCTACTTCCTTCCTTAACTAAAACAAACGCTAATTCAATCGTCATAACCGAAATATACAAAAAGAGAAATCATATGAACACCAAACTGCTCATCCGATGTGTTATCAAATAATACCTATTTCTAATTATCATATCTAGACGGATATACCCGAGTTTTCATCATCTTACACATTAATCTGTGCTTCCGATTGACACGGAGGAAATGAACAAGATAGCTTAAGAGTGAGGAAATGAAAAAGGGAGAGGTGTTCACATGCTATCGATTGATCCGACCGCACTAACTGAACGGGACACGTACAAATTTTTGATTGGAAGTGTCGTTCCACGTCCGATCGCATTTGTGACGACTCGAAACGGAGAGACACTTAACGCCGCACCATTCAGTTATTTCAATATTGTGGCTTCCGAGCCACCACTCCTCTCGCTATCGATTCAACGAAAAGAAGGCATTATGAAAGACACCGCACGCAACGCTATAATGACAGAAGAACTCGTCATCCACATCGTTGACGAAAGGAACGTAACCATGGTGAATGAGACTGCGGCCAATCTAGGGCCGAATGAAAGTGAACTAGACCGGACGACTTTCTCGATTGCCCCGAGCGAAATTATTGAAACAGCTGGTGTGAACGAGGCGAAAGTTCGGTTAGAGTGTAAACTTCACCATCACGTCCCGATTGAATACGCCGGGAAAGTAACAGCAGATTTATTGATTGCTCGTGTTGTTCGGTTCCATATCGACCCTGCTATTTATCATCTAGGCCGTATCGATGCCACGGAACTAGCACCCGTCAGTCGCCTCGCCGGGAATTTCTATGCGAAGCTCGGAGATTCTTTTGAAATCGAACGACCGAAATAAATACACTGGCGCCTGCTCAAATCCGAGACAAGGCGCCTTTTTTCGGGTAAAGAACCGAAAGCCCATTAGCACGATGGTTTTCTTTCACACGAGCGCTCGAATGTGTCACAATAAAGTCAGAACATTCTAATTTCTAACGCGTGAGCGATCAGAGAAAAAAGGGGAGTCGGCTATGTCCTTTCGTCCATCCATTCAATCAATCATCAATGCTATCGAGACGGTGATTGTCGGAAAAGAAGATGTTATCGCAAAAAGTTTGACTGCTTTACTTGCCGGAGGGCACGTCTTGTTAGAAGATGTACCGGGTGTCGGGAAAACGATGCTCGTTCGTACGTTTAGCCGTGCCATCGATTTGGAGTTTAAGCGAGTCCAGTTTACGCCGGATATGTTGCCGTCTGATTTAACTGGGATTTCCATGTACAATCAAAAGACGAAAGAGTTTGAATATCGACCGGGTCCGTTAATGGGTAATATCGTTCTTGCTGATGAAATTAACCGAACTTCTCCGAAAACCCAATCGGCTCTGCTTGAGGCGATGGCTGAACGTAGTGTGACCGTTGATGGAGAAGTCAAAATTTTACCGTCTCCGTTTTTCGTCATGGCGACGCAAAACCCGATTGAACATGAAGGGACATACCCGCTCCCAGAAGCTCAGTTGGACCGATTCCTCCTTAAAGTCGAAATGGGGTATCCCTCGTTCAACGAAGAGGTCGCTTTGCTGACGCGGTTCGAAAAAGACGAGCCGCTCGAGGCATTGCAAAGTGTGATCACGAAGCATGAAGTTGAACTGATGCAACAGGAAGTGCGTGACGTTCACGTCTCAAGTGCGGTCAAACAATATATCGTTCGTTTAATTCACGAGACGCGCAATGATCCGAATACGTATCTCGGAGGTAGTCCTCGCGCGACACTTGCTTTGATGAAAGCAGCGCAAGCTTGGGCGTATATCCATCATCGCGACTTCGTTCTGCCAGATGACGTAAAAGCGCTTGCCGGGAGTGTGCTCGGCCATCGTATCTTGTTGACGGCAGAGGCGCGTTATAAAGGAAAGACCGCTGAGCAACTTATCCATAATTGGCTCGACACACTTCCGGTACCGATGGATCGTGAGGTCAAAGAAGTATGAAAAATTGGATGAAGCTGTTCCTTGTGTGGGCGGCGGCATTCGGACTTTACGCATTCGCCCGAATTGAAGGGAGTATCGTCGCGTCGACGCTCTGGTGGTCATTTTTCGTCCTGGCCGCCTATTGGACGATTTTCATGATTTATCCGGTCACAGCCGCGAACGTGTCGCGCCGTGTGACGACGAAACGACTCGTCTCGGGCCAAACGATGGACGTGGAACTGCAAGTGGAGCGGAAATACCCGTTTCTTGTCGGGGTCGTCACGTTAGAAGAGACACCGCCGCCGCGACTCGCGACATCCACTGATGTCATCATTACCACGGTCGATCGCTTCTTTCGACGTACGGAGACGGTCCATTATGAAATTGAACAGATTCGCCGTGGCATCCACGTGTTCGATCGGACGGTCCTTCACGTACGCGACGTTTTCGGCCTCTTTGACCGGAAGCGGACGTTACGTCTGGAGACGGTCGTCGAAGTGTCACCGGCAGAACTTCCGTTTGACTTGCCACGTGATGAGCAAGTCGGTGGGCGAGGCGATCAGTATCGTCGCACGCGGACATATACCGAGGTCGCCAACACGACGAGTGGTGTCCGTGAGTACGCGGCTGGTGACCGAATCGGTCGCATTGATTGGAAAGCGTCGGCCCGGCGTGGCAACTTGATGACAAAAACGTTCGACCAAGAGCAAGAGAAGAAACTGTCGCTCGTCTTCGTCCCGTCGACAACGGCTGGACATGAAGAGGCGTTCGAACGCTCGTTGTCGCTTCTCGTCGGGGCGATTCGGCAACTCGAGCGAAAAAACCTGCCGTTTGAACTGTACGTCATCGAAGAACAGGTCCGTCTATTCCATTTGCCGGACCAAAGCGCCGAGGTCGGCCATTACTTGCTGACAGCGACACCAGAACCCGAGGGACGGCTCGTGGAAAGGGTCAAGCGCAATCTGCCTCTAGAAGTAGGGAATTTGATTTTGATTAGTCCCCTCGAAACAAAATGGGTGCGCGAGATGATGAATGAGACGCAAGGCAGTTACCACTTGTATACGGCGAACGAGGTGACGACATGACGACATGGGTAAAACGAATCGTCTACACGGCGCTTGCCGCCTACTTATTGTCATTTTGGGTCGAGCCGATTGTTGGCAGTACGACATTTGATGTCAACTGGCCGTTCATGTTCCTGCTGCTCGTACCGATGTTTGCGAGTCTACTTCCTTGGTATGGCTTCATCACTGTGGTCGTCTTCAACTTCTTTGTTGTCTTATACGTGTACCACGGTAGTGTCTTGGATTGGTTTGGCCTCTGGCTAAACGATTTAAGTGGGGTGCTGAGCGGAGCTTTGCCGGAAGAGGCGATTTTCTTCTCGGCGATGGCGCTCATTGGTGTTCTATTCGCCATCTTGGTCGGACGGACGTATCCGAGCTACGGCTTCGTTCTCGGGATGATCGTCTCGACGCTTGGGTTGATGGCTTACTTTGACACGTGGACGCTCTATGACGGGGAAGGTAAAATCGTACTCGCGATTTTGGCGTCACTCTTCCTACTCTTCGTCACCGATTTAGCGAAACGTCCGAGCAAATCGCTCGTCCGCTATGTCAGCATCGCGCTCCTTGCCTCGGTCGTGTTGGCGCTCGCAAGCGTCGCCCCGACGATCGAAGGCGATTGGTCCGACCGTTTGACCACAAGTTTTCAAAATGCCGGGAATGATGAAGGTTCAGGCAGTGGACGAGTTGGCTATGGGGTAAATGATGAGCAACTCGGTGGGCCGTTTGAGCAAGATGATGGTATCGTCTTCATCGCCCGTGGTGTGCCGGCACGCTATTGGCGCATCGAATCAAAAGAGATTTATACCGGGAAAGGCTGGGTCGAGTCCCCGGTCCTCGATTCCGAATATAATCGCGGACAACTCGTCGATCAAGCTGTCGATACGACACCGGAACAAGCGTTGCTCCGCTTTGACCGGCGTCAGACGTTCGTCCCGTACGGTGGAGAGTATCCGCAGGCGACCGAAACGGACAATGGCACCGAATTCCGAGTCGGGAATATCGAAGAACCGTTTCCAAACGAGACGATTCATATCCGACCGTCTGGAAAAATCGTATTCGACAATGACGGGCAAACGACGCCTCAAACGATTCAACTTCGCTACAGCGTACCTTCCTTCACAGAAGAACAGTTGGCGCTGAATGAACCGGTGACGACGTTGACGGAAGAAGAGCGGCAGGCGTACTTGCAATTGCCGGAATCGCTTCCGGATCGGGTCCGCGACTTGTCGGCCGACATTACTTCCGACAGTGAGACGCCTTATGATCAGGCTCAAGCGGTCCAAGCCTACTTCCAATCCGGAGATTTCCAATACAATACGGAAGATGTCGCCGTCCCTGAAGAGGATACCGATTACGTCGATCAATTTTTGTTTGATACGTTGATCGGGTACTGCGACAACTTCTCGACATCGGCAGCTGTCCTTCTCCGGGCGAGCGGAGTGCCGACGCGTTGGGTCAAAGGTTTCACGATGGGTGATGCGCGCGGGATTATCCAAGGGGAAGAAGAATATACCGTCCGGAACCGACACGCCCACTCCTGGGTGGAATATTTCGTCGAAGGCGCAGGCTGGGTCCCGCTCGAGGCGACCATCAGTTTTTCGGATGCCAACTTGCTTCAAGTCGAGACGGAGGACGAAGCGAATGCAGACGATCCAGCGGCCAATGATCCACAAGCGTCGCAAAACGAGGAGCCGACGAATCGTCCGCAAGAAGATTTGGCACTCGACGATGTGACGTCGGGAGAGGCGGCAACGGAGAACTGGAATATGCCGGTCTGGGGTTGGATTGTGATTGTGTTTACGGTCGCTGTTCTCGTATGGAACCGAAAATCGATTGAACGCCTCGTCATGATGCTTTGGTGGACACGGCGTCCATTGAATGAAAACCGACTCGTTGCCATGCATCGCTATTTAGTCAAACGGCTTCGTGGAGCGGGTTTCAAAGTCGACGGGCGTACGCCGTCGGAGCTCGCCGCCGAGGTCGATGCGTATTATGAATCGACCGAAATGACGAGATTGACCCGGTTGTTTGAACAAAGTATCTATGCCGAAAAAACGCCGAATTCAAAATATAAAGAATATTGGAAAATCATGATTCGTCGAATTATGAGTTGAAGTAGGCGGATGCATACAGTAAGATAGACGCATTGGTTAGATAATTGAACAGCATTCCTTCGTATATACTCGCGAATTGGCGCGAGAGTCTCTACCGGACCACCGTAAATGGACCGACTATGAAGGAGCACGTTTCGTATACACAGAAAAGGGCGTGCTTCTTCTTCGGTTTAGTGAATCCGTGGGAGAAGCTCGCTCTTTTTTTGAGAAGAAGGCAGAAAGGTGGAGGTTTTGTGAAGATAGAACAAGAGATGATTTTGGTGCTCGACTTTGGAGGCCAGTACAACCAATTGATCACACGTCGTGTACGTGACCTTGGCGTATATAGTGAGCTTCATTCCCACAAGATGACCGCTGCTGAGATTCGTGAACTGGCTCCGGCCGGGATTATTTTCTCGGGTGGACCGAACAGTGTGTACGCAGAAGGCGCATATCGCTGTGACCCGGAAATTTTCGAACTTGGCATTCCGATTTTCGGAATCTGCTACGGCATGCAACTCATGACACATCACTTCGGTGGGCGTGTCGAGCGGGCCACACATCGTGAATACGGGAAAGCGACGCTTTTCTCGACACCAGAAGCTTCGAATCTCTACAAAGGTCTTCCTGTGGAACATACTGTCTGGATGAGCCACGGCGACCTCGTCATGGAAGCCCCGCCAGGATTTATCGTTGATGGGACAAACCCGTCATGTCCGGTCGCTTCAATCAAGAGCGACGACCTCAAAATGTACGGTGTACAGTATCATCCGGAAGTCCGTCACTCTGAATACGGTAACGACATCTTGAAAAACTTCATCTATGAAGTGTGTGGTGCCAAAGGTGAGTGTCGATGGAGAACTTCATCGACATCGAAGTCGAGAAGATTCGCGAAATCGTCGGCGACAAGCAAGTTCTTTGCGCGTTGTCAGGCGGCGTCGACTCATCGGTCGTCGCAGCGCTCGTTCATCGTGCCATCGGTGACCAGTTGACATGTATGTTCGTCGACCACGGTTTGCTTCGCAAAAATGAAGCGGACAGCGTCATGAAGACGTTCGCAGACGGCTTCAACATGAACGTCATCAAGATTGACGCGCGGGACCGTTTCATGGCGAAACTTGCTGGCGTCTCAGATCCGGAACAAAAACGTAAAATCATCGGCAACGAGTTCATCTACGTGTTTGACGAAGAAGCGTCGAAACTTGTGGACATGGACTTCCTTGCCCAAGGTACGTTGTATACGGATATCATCGAGAGCGGGACGGATACGGCTCAAACGATTAAGTCGCACCATAACGTCGGTGGACTTCCGGAAGATATGAACTTCACGTTGATCGAGCCGCTCAACACGCTCTTCAAAGACGAAGTACGTGAACTTGGGACAGAGCTTGGATTGCCAGACTATATTGTATGGCGCCAGCCGTTCCCGGGTCCGGGTCTCGGTATTCGAGTCCTCGGTGAAATCACAGAAGAGAAACTTGAAATCGTGCGTGAATCAGATGCGATTCTACGCGAAGAAGTGAAGAAAGCCGGTCTCGAACGTGATATTTGGCAGTACTTCACGGTCCTCACACCGATTCGTTCAGTTGGTGTTATGGGCGACGAGCGGACGTATGACTATGCGGTCGGTGTCCGTGCCGTCACATCGATTGATGGAATGACTTCTGATTGGGCACGCATTCCATGGGATGTACTCGAGAAAATCTCAGTTCGGATCGTCAACGAAGTCAGTCACGTCAACCGTGTCTTGTACGACATCACATCGAAGCCACCAGCAACAATCGAGTGGGAATAACCACCAGAGGGGATCACTCTCCTCTGTTTTTATTTGGTAAATCCGAACATTGAAGCGAATTAATTGATTAAAATCCGTCATTTAAGTTGACATTCGATTTCGTCGTTGTTAAGATAAAAACGTTCTTATCATATCCGAACAATTAAAAATTATTTTGCCGTATAATATCGGGAATATGGCCCGAGAGTCTCTACGAAATCACCTTAAATGATTTCACTACGGCGAGACATAGACGGGGGGCGTATGTCCCTATATGTTTCGCGTGGGGTCTCTGGTTATCAAATCGGAGACCTTTTCTCGTTTTACGGCGAGCCAAGGAGGAAAACCAATGAGCACACAGCTCAAGCAAGAACCAAATCATCAACCATCTGGAAACCGGGTTGAACGTTACTTCCAATTAAATGAGCTTGGAACAAACGTCAAAACAGAGTTCGTCGCAGGGTTCACAACGTTCCTAGCGATGGCTTACATCTTGTTCGTTAACCCGAACGTGTTAGGTGCAGCAGGAATGGACACGGGCGCTGTCTTCGTAGCAACCGGTCTCGTTGCCCTCGTTGGTTCTGTCGTGATGGGCTTACTTGCCAACTATCCAATTGCAATTGCTCCGGGTATGGGACTTAACGCTTTCTTCGCATACAGCGTAGTCATCGGCATGGGCATTCCATGGCAAACGGCACTATCAGGGGTTCTCGTTTCTGGTTTATTTTTTATTGCTCTGACGCTTTCGGGGATTCGTGAGACAGTCGTCAACGCAATTCCGGGACCACTTAAGATGGCGGTTGCGGCAGGGATTGGTTTCTTTATCGCTTTCATCGGTTTAAAAAATGCAGGGATCGTCGTGGCTAACGAAGCAACGCTCGTCGGTCTCGGTTCACTTGGGACAGGGACGACACTCCTTTCAGTATTTGGTCTTGTCGTGACAGCATTGTTAATGGTTCGAAATGTAAAAGGTGGTATCTTCATCGGGATGCTTCTCACAGCGGTCATTGGAATGATTTTCAATCTTGTGCCGACACCGACTGCCATCTCGGACGTCATCTCGGCACCGCCAAGCATGTCATCGACGTTTGGACAGGCATTCATCAATTTTTCGGATGTCTTCACGGTCCAAATGTTAGTTGTCATCTTGACGTTCTTCTTCATTGACTTCTTTGATACAGCGGGTACGCTCGTTGCGGTAGCTCGTCAAGCGGGAATCATGAAAGACAACAAAGTGCCGCGTGCGAGCAAGGCGCTCTTGGCTGACTCAACAGCGACTGTGGCAGGTGCGATCTTTGGGACATCGACTGCGACTTCGTTCGTTGAATCGTCAGCAGGTGTCGCAGCCGGCGGTCGTTCAGGATTGACGGCTGTATTCGCAGGTTTGTTTTTCGGATTAGCGCTTTTCTTTTCACCGCTTTTGGCGGTCGTCACATCTGCAGTCACAGCCCCTGCATTGATTATTGTAGGAGTACTCATGGCTTCGGCTTTGCTCGATATCGATTGGAGAAAGCTAGAAATCGCGATTCCTTCATTCATGACGATCCTGATGATGCCGCTCACTTCGTCGATTGCGACGGGGATTGGACTCGGGTTCATCTTGTATCCACTCATGATGATTGCGAAAGGAAAGACAAAAGAGATCCACCCAATCATGTACGGTATGTTGGTGATCTTCTTAGCTTATTTTATATTCTTACCACACGCGTAATGAAACGAAGCCGACTCGGTTTATGGGTCGGCTTTTTTGTATGCGGTGTTTTCAGGTAAAAAGGGGTCATACATAGTTAAGGCATGGTTTTCTGTGATGAACTCATTTCGGATGAAAGTGCCATCTTGGGAGAGCACGCTTCTGAATATTTGATTATGCCGAACGATTCCGCCCCACCATTCATTCGTGAAGTGGTGGTTTTCTTCATATATCTTATATTGAACGGTTGGTGGAATATTGGACCGCCATTGTCCAACGAGATAATCTCCCTCTATATATAGAAGGAGTTGAAACGTCTGTGCAGTCTGGTTGGTAATTTGAAGGTCTAAATAGTTGTAGGAGCATGTGGCCCCACTCCCGAATGGTTGATCTCTTCGTGAATCTGGGAAGACATCATAACTATGGCGGTAACGCTCGGTCACGGTGAGGGGGCTATGGAGTGTGATCCAATAAATCAAGTTGGATAATTGACATAACCCACCCCCGGTTCCAGTCGTGACCTTTCCGTAATGCAAAATCATTCCGTCCACATAGCCTTTTCGCTTGGTTGGTCGTCCAATGGTTTTCCAATATGAGAGGACTTCGTTCGGAGAGACGATGATGCCGTTTAACTGTTTGATGGCAATGTTGAGGTTGATGACTTTATTCTGTTGCATCTCGAGATCGACGTCGCGTAATCTTCGGTAGAGTGGGGTGCGGTGCTCGTGGATGAGATGAGGCAACGGCGTGGTGTTTCGTTGAGTAGTGTACCGCTTCCCGTCCGTTATCCATTGAGCCTGGCGTTTTAGTGTGTAATACTGGGTTCCTGCCCATATGCGCAGGTTCGATCGTTTCTTTGGGTGCAGTTGAAGCATCGGGTGTCACCTTCTTTACGTTGGTACTGATGTGTATTCGCCAACAGAGAATAATGCCCTTCCCAAAACCAAGGAGTTAAAATGGAGAAGATAAAAAAACTTTTAAAGTTTTTTTAGAATAATGCTTGCCATGTGGTAGAAGGGGATGCTATAGTTATCTCTGTTGCCAGCAATGCTTACAACTAAGTAAACAAAGTGGTTGACACACGATAAAGATAAATGTTATCATCATTTAGTCGCCAAGAGCGGCAGACGAACTTTGAAAACTGAACGATGAGGCAAAAATAAGTTTTACAATGTTTGAATGAAGCGCAAGCTTCGTCATTTTCAAGAGCTATATCAAATTCTTTGGAGAGTTTGATCCTGGCTCAGGACGAACGCTGGCGGCGTGCCTAATACATGCAAGTCGAGCGCAGGAAATCGACGGAACCCTTCGGGGGGAAGTCGACGGAATGAGCGGCGGACGGGTGAGTAACACGTAAAGAACCTGCCCTCAGGTCTGGGATAACCACGAGAAATCGGGGCTAATACCG
>NZ_QSGS01000001.1 GCF_003467445.1 Exiguobacterium sp. AM39-5BH | reverse complement strand
GTCAGAGGCGACGTACAAGGTTCTCAAAATCGAGTTCGTCAAGAAGCAGACTTTCCCGAATCTGACGGTTCTCGACCGTGAATTACGTGATTACATACATTGGTTCAATCACATCAGAATCCATGGGACATTAGGTTACCTGACACCAAAAGAATACAAAAAAAGAGACCTCTTAAAAAATGTCTAGTTAAGTGTTGACAATCCAGTCCCCCGAAGACCGGGAGGTCGCCGATTCTTGCCTTCGGGAAGATCCGTTCACCCGGGACCTCTATCAAGGACTTCAACATATTCGATATGTGCTGAAGGCCACGTGCCATGGACAGGCGAAACGTCGACTGACCGATTGGTTGGATCGTTATCAGTCCCATCCTTGCGGGCCTCTGGCGAAGATCGCGAAATCGATCCAGAACCGAGAGGAAGCGATGCGTCGAACAATCGTGTCCAGTCTATCGAACGGAAAGATGGAAGGAACGAACAACAAAATCAAGCTTATCAAACGCCGTGGTTATGGCTACCGAAACCTCGAACGTTTCTTTTTGAGATTACGCTTCGAGCTTGGTCGTTAAAATAGCAACCACGTGTTATGGTGATGAGCCAATGATTATAGCGTGTGATAGTTGCGGAAACAAATCGAGGATTCTTCGTTCCATCGCGCTAGGTTTTAAACGGAAATGAATGAAAAAAAGAGCGTTGATGAATCATCAAGGAAGGGGCAATCGTTCAAATGAGCCTCAAAAAACAACTGCACAAGGCGATCCTCTCAAATGACCGAACGACCGTTCAACGTCTAGTGAAGTCGCTCGCTCACGAAGTGGTGTTAGATACATTTCTTGAAGTTGCGTTTAATACAGATGATTTAGCGGTCTACGAAATCGTATGCGATCAGATTCAAGTTGAGCAGACTGCGGATTGGGAAGAGGCTGCGTCGCTTCTCATGAGCCAACCGTTCTGTCACCATCCTCATGCCTATGAACGGGCCTACGAACATGCGAAACGTGCTGTCGAGCTTGATTCTAGCCGCATAGATCTAAAGGAATACTTGCTCTTTTTCAATGCGATTCCCGACAAATTAATGACGGATGATGAAGCGAACGAATTAGCGACCGAGATTCTAAAGCTGCGGCCAACAAGTCAGGTCGCTAAGATGCATCTTCTGTAAAACGATGACAAGAGTTTTGATGGATGATTATTCCAAGTGACAACGTCCGATGATACAATTAATGTAAGTCAGCCCTCTAGGAGGCGACAACATGCGTTGGATGATTCGGCTTGGCTTGACCGCAGTGCTTACGGTAGGAACGGTCTTCATTGGAATACGTCTTATCAGCTTATTGATGGAATGGTGGTATCGTGCTCCAACGTCGGGCTTGAAGTTGCGACCGACACCGGCAGAATCTGAGTATTTGATGGAGTCGTCCGAAGGAAAGATGAGGATACCGAAAGAAGAAGAACAGTCTCGTCTGAAACTGGACTATTTGGATTATACGATTGATTCTGTGACTACCGTCATCGAACGAGGCGATGGCCTCTTCTATTGGGTGTTGTTACTAGCCTGTGTATTGCTTAGCGTACTGATTTTTTCCGCTAACATTCGTTTTCAGCACCGCAAGCGAGCTGACGAAACAGCTTCGTTCACGACGCGGACGTTCTCGCGTCATTCAGTCCCGAGCTCGATGACGAGTATCGAAGAACCGGCTTGGACCGGTGTGACGATTCGGGACGCGCTCATCACGTTCAATCAGGCGTTACCGCCGGCGAAGAAATGGTTGCCGACAGAAACGGTTTTAGAGTGGGCACGGCGCATCGAATTGACGGACATCGATTTCAAGCCATATTTGGAAGAGCGCTATGGAATGACAGATTCGGTGACACCGAAAGAAGTTGACCGCTTCCGCAGAAGGCTCGAGCAGTATCAAGACCGTCTAGCTCGTTGAGTAAACATATAAACGATTCATCGTGTTCGATTGAACAACAAGATAGCAGTGAATATGGGATGTGAAACTGGATGGAGCTACAAGTTGAGACGTTATTTAAAATGGATAGGTTTAGCATAATTGATGCCGATTTATCAGGTGGTGAAGTGATCGTTCTGGTGGATCAGGATGGTCCGGTCGTCTATTGGAATGAGCGAATGATACGACTGCCGTTTCATTTGAATTCGCCATTCATCCGTCTACTTGATTCAGAAACGTTTCTCGTCGTCGATGTGACGCACGAAGGTACACCCGGCAACGCCTGGGTTATCGATGGGCGAGGGTCGATACTTCATTCGTTCCATGCGGGCAACGCCATCGGAGCTGTCGCCGTCAACGACACGGGGATTTGGATCGGCTATGCCGATGAAGGGGTGTTCGGGGAAGGGATATCCACCGAGGCACTCGTCTGTTTCTCGAGGACAGGGGAAGTGTTACAACGCTATCAGTCAGATTTTGTACGTCCGCCGACCATTGTCGACTGCGAATTGTTGCAAGCAAATCAAACCGGGGTATGGTTCTGTCCGTCGATTTGGTATGACTTGATTCATGTTGATTTAACCGGTCGACTCAACAAGTATAAGACGCCGAAGCGACTTCACGACAGTTCGGCGCTGACGATTCAAGGACAGGTCGGCTACTTCGTAAAAGACGGGTTGTTGTACAAGTGGCCGTTCGGTGCACGCAAACGCCCTGACGTTGTAGCTGAGTTTTCGGGAACTGCTAGAGGGTTAGCCGAGGACGGACGGTTCCACTTCATTCAAATCGGTGATTATGAAGTGAGCGGCGTTCAGCTCGTTAACGAGTGATGACGCATATAGGTAGTCGTTGAATCGACTAAGAAGTTACTACTTACAACCGAATGATTTCTCGTGACGATGGACCTTGTCTATAAGTCCTTTTTTACGTTTTACAAACGTTTGGCGCAACAGAATCGTGATCATTATTGAATCAACTTGTCGGAATCAATGCCATCTTTTTTGTAAATCCAGTATACTCATGTTATTGATGTTAGAAAGAGGGCGTTGAGATGAGACGTGAGACAAACCTTCCAGGATTTTCGGTCGAAACGATTGACCAGGTGGAGCAACAAGTCGGCGCACGCTTCCCGGATGGCTTGCGTGACGCATGGGGGCATGGGAACAAGTTTGAACTTGGGGATTGGTTTTTCTATCCGATCAAGGACGAGCGGTTTTTCAATAAGACGTGGGATGATGTGATTTGAGCCAACGAATTGAAGCAAGAGGAGTTGCCGGAAGGGTTCGTGACGCTTGCGACGAATGGGTCTGGTGATGAGCTCGGTTTTCTAAAAGACGACCGGGAGACGATTTACGCCTGGTGGCACGAGTTAGACGAACTCCAGGTGGCGGCGCTTTCGTTTGAGGCGTTCGTCGAAGTGACGCAGGCGGAAAGCGACGTGCTCGAGACGTTTTGCGAACGAGTCGAGGAGAATGGACTCGTCTTCGGATTATCTGCGGAGCAAGACGAGGGGTGGGCGTACGCACCATCGCACGTCGAAGACACAGACGTCTTGTTATTCTTTTCGTCACGAGAGCTTGCGCTCGCGTGCCGGGTTAAAGAATGGGCCGACTATCATGTGATCGAGTTGCCGGTCGAGCTATTCCTTGAACGCTGGTTGCCGAACATGTCGGATGATGAGCTGCTGTGCGGCCTCGATTGGTCGAGCGAGCTGGTAGGGTTTGAATATGACCCAGAAACCATTCTAGAATATTTTGAATAATTTTATTTCAAATACCGCATGTGATATCTTTTTTAAAGAAAATATAGCAACGAATATGATAAATTCTTTTTCTAAAAACGCAATCATATCGACAGAATTACTAGCGCTCATCGTGGAAAGCGACGTGGGAGAGGAGAACACATCTTTGAATGATTATAACGTAGGGAATATCTTTGAGCTGTATTCAGGCAACGAGACCCTCTCGGTGGAGCAACAGGCGATGATGGATCGCATCGACGCCTACGTTGAGGCAAACCAGTTCAAACAGCTTGAACATTACCTTCAACAAACCCGAGGCATCGAGCAGATGTTGATTGATCATGTGATGATGGACCCGACCGATAACAGCCGATGGGACATGCTCATCGGGTATGAGTTGATTGATACCATCGAAGATTTTGCCCGGGTGAATAGCTTCGGTCTCACTGCCTATACGTTTCATCCGAATGACCCGTTCTATTTCGCGCTCGCCTTATATTGGACGGGTTGGAATGACTTTGTCATCACAGACGAACACGTCGCCTTAGCAGAGTCGCTCATCGAACAAGGACCGGAAGAAGTGAGCGGCTTGCTTTGTATTGCGTTAGCGAAGAGAGACATCGATCATTTCGATTATACATATGTTCAACGAGCGATTGAACGATGCCGGTGGGCCGTCGAACCATATATGCGTCTCGGCGAACATCGCTTGCGAGCCCATCCAGCAGAAGGAAAGATGCTTCTACAGCAAGGGCTTGACCAGGTGAAGTATACGTGGGGATTCGATCAAAAGGGGCGCTGGTTCAACACGGGATCGCAGTATTTTAATCCGACCACGTGGCGACAAGACACAATCGCTGAGCTGCTCGGTCTAAGCATGGACCACGAGGAGTATAAAAAATACGAACGGATTATCAATACGAAATAATTATCTTCAAGAACGGAGCATTGGAATGACTACAATCTCACTAGCCAGACCATCAGATGTGAATGCAATCGAACGACTGTATCTCGCTTGTAAAGACGATTTGCTCACCCGACAGATTTTTCAATGGGACGACACGTATCCAAACCGCGCCTATTTTGAGGAATGTATCAAAGACGATTCTGTCTATATCATGAAACACGGTGAGGAGTTGCTCGGAGTCGTTGTACTCGATCAATGGCAGTCGCCCGAATGGGAGGCGATCGACTGGAGTCACGATAATCCGCTCGTCATCCATTCCTTGATGGTGCACCCGGAGCGGCAAGGTCAAGGCATCGGAAAAGCCATGTTGCATGCCTCGGAACAGTTAGCGAAAACGGAAGGTTACACCAGCATCCGGCTCGACAGCTTCTCAGGAAATGGGGCAGCCTGCAACTTTTACAAACGACACGGCTACGTGGAACGTGGAAGCGTCCATTTCGATTCGAAACCGAAAGGGCATGAACGGTATGTCTGTTTTGAAAAAGAACTTGTCTAACGTAATGAAAAAAAGAATGTCGATCGATGAAGGAGGATTTGATGTGAAACAACTTGAAGTGGCTACATATACAATGACAATCGACGCACCGATTGACCATACGTTCGCTTGTCTCGCAGAAGACGAACATATCATCAAATGAAACGACCATTTGATCGAGAACATCTACGAGGATGGTGACGCCTCACTCGTGACGGGAAAAAGGTTCATCTCGGTCCAACAGTTCGAGAAGAAAGAGATTCGGGTCGAATCCGAGTTGACCCATGTCAATCGTCCATATGAGTGCGAGGTGCAGGCGATGACGAATCAAGGAGTGTCGACGGCGACATATACTTTAAACGAGACAGCAGACGGGACGGACGTTACGATTCGCATCACACTCGCACCGTCCTCATGGCTGTATACCCTATATGTAAAAGCGTTTCGCTGGGCGATTCGCCTGATTTATGATGAACAGTTCAAACAATTCCGGATTTACGCCGAGGCGAGTGCGCCAAAACCGTCACCTGCCCGAGAGGCGGAGTGATTCGACGATGATTGAACCGATTACCCCTTCGACGCGTGACGCGGTCCGTTCGTTTTTCATTGATGCCTGGGGCTCATCAGAGATGGTCATCTCGACCGGGACGTATGATTGCGCTACGCTTGACGGGTTCGTCTGGTCGGAAGCGAGCGTCATCGTCGGCCTCATCACATATGTCATTCGGGAAGGCGAGCTTGAAATCATCTCGCTCGACAGCCTCCAGGAGAAGCGTGGCATCGGCTCGGCGCTCCTCGATGAAGTGGAGAGAGTGGGCAAGCAACATCAGCTCGAACGGCTGTCGCTCATCACGACGAACGACAACCTGCGTGCGCTCTCCTTTTACCAACGCCGAGGCTGGCGCCTCGCACGGATCATCCCGGGTGCGGTCGATGCGGCCCGACTACATAAACCGTCGATTCCCGTCATCGGTGAGCACGGCATCCCGCTCCATGATGAAATCATGCTTAGCAAAATCATCACAACCTAAAGAAAAGAGGGATTTTCCTATGATTCGATTCGGTATCATCGGCACAAACTTTATCACCCGTTCTTTCATTGAAGCGACCCATGAAGTCGAAGGCGCATCCTTGTCCGCCGTCTATTCCCGGACAGACGAGCGCGCGAAAACGTTCGCTGAAGAATTTGATATTCCAAACACGTTCACCTCACTCGAGGAGATGGCGTCCAGTGAGTTGATTGATGCGGTTTATATCGCGAGCCCGAACTCGCTCCACGCTGAGCAGAGCCTGCTGTTCATACGCCACGGCAAGCACGTCCTCTGTGAGAAGCCGTTCGCCTCGAACGTCGAGGAAGTCAGACTGATGCTTGAGACGGCGCGCGAACATGACGTCGTTTTGCTCGAAGCGCTCCGCAACCTATTCATGCCGAACTTCGATGTGTTGCGTCAAGAACTCCATCGCGTCGGACCGGTCCGGCGTGTCATCTTGAACAAGTCGCAATACTCGTCACGCTATGACTTGTATAAGAGCGGGGACAACCCGAACACGTTCAATCCCGCCTTCTCGAACGGCTCACTGATGGACCTCGGCGTCTATTGCCTCGGCCCGGCTTTGAAACTGTTCGGTCGACCGGACGGCGTGCAAGCAAACGCGGTCAAGCTCGAGTCGGGTGTCGACGGCAGTGGTTCGGCCATCTTGTCGTATGACGGCATGGACATCATCGTGCTCCACTCGAAGATTCACGGAACGGACGGTCCGTCCGAAATCATCGGGGAAGAGGGGCGCATCGTGATTGACAATATCGGTTCGCTCGACCGCTTGACATTCGTTGGCCGCGATGGGACGACCGTCGAACTCGGTTTAGAACAGGAAAGCCAGATGACGTATGAGATTCAGACATTCGTGAACATGATTGAGGCAGGGGAGCGGGAGACCGAGGTCCATTCGTTTGCCGATATGCTTACACTCGAGGACGTCATGACCGATATCCGGCAGCGCATCGACGTGCGGTATCCGGCTGACAAGTAAAAAAATCCTCGAGCGCGCGCTCGAGGATTTTTAAGATTCTTTATTTAAATACAGATGGCGGATAAACAAGCCGAGTGCGACCGTCATGATGACGGCCGGAATCAATCCGACGAGCAACAAGGAACCCATGCGTTCAGTCCTTTCTGAGCGCAGCGAGGCGCTGTGTCATGTCTTGGAACGATTGTCCGTCCGAGAGCACGCTCAATTCACCGGCGACGAGGTCGTTCACTTCACGGTCCCAGTCCTGGCTGAGCGTCGTCTCGAGCGTGGCAAGGTGCGTCGCCGTCCGTTCGACTTGATTATTTCCGACGTGCGCGAGCTGTTCACGCACTGCCGTCTTCAACAGGGCGCTCAAGTCGTCGCGCAACTTCGTCCGGCCATCGCCTTCGAAGAACTGGTTCGCATTCTTATAGTGCTTCAAGACTGGACGGAAAGGGGCCGCCTCGAACGTGATTGGGTCGACGGCGTCGCGGAGCCAATCGATGTCGATGTCATCTTCGAACGACAACGTCGGCAGGAGCGGACGCAGTTTGAGCGTCTCGCGCTCGATCAAGCGTTCCGTCTCTCGTTTCAAGAAGCGCTCGAGTCGATATTGGAACACTTGCAACTCTTGATGGATGTCATACGCATACTTGTCGAGCGTCCGGGTGAGGGCGCGCTCGAGGCTCGCTTTCGACCCATCGACCTCGACCGGGTGGAACGTCTCTTTGACGAAGTCCGACAGCCGGAGGAGCGAGCGAGTCTCGAGGTGAGCGAGCAGCTCGTCCGTCTCGCGCTTGAATGGGTCTTCGAGCGTCGTGACGTTGAGACGATTGTCAGACGTGCGTACTTGTTCGAGCTTGTCACGGCGGGCCGCCTTGACGCTCGCATCCGCTTCGGCCTCGCGTACAACGTCCTCGAACGCGGCGACGAGGGCTTCTGTCTCGTCTTTGATGCGGACCGCGTTCGCCTGACGCAAATCGTGGTCGACGAATTGCTCAAGCTTGGCCGAGAATCGTTCGAATCCTGCGTCCGTGCCTTGGATGGCGTTCCGGCTCGAAATCGGTAGCACCGTCGGATGACGGACACCGAGCTTCGTCAACTGGTTCGACACATAATCAGTGACGGCAAGCCGTTCCATCTCATCGGCCGCCAAATCGGATGCGTTGACGAGGAAGAACATGTGATGGTCACCTGTCCCTTGGACCCGTCCGAGCTGGATGACGAGTTCACGGTCGGCCTCGGCGAAAGCGTGATTGTAGTACGTCACAAATAAAACAGCATCGGCGTCACGCATATAGCCGAACTGCACCTCGCTATGACGGTTGAACTGCGAGTCGGCACCCGGCGTGTCGACGAAGATGATGCCGCGCTCGGCCCAAGGGGAGTCGATGGCGAGCTCAATCTCTTTGACGATACAGCTCTTCTCTTCCTCCGTGACGAACGAGCAGAACGTGTCATAGTCGACCGTCTCCTGGCTACCGAGATAGGACAGAGGAGCGTTCTTGACAGCGTTGACGAACGGGTGGTCGAGATGAAGTGCGTCGAGTGACGCCCCGTAACCGTTCAGCTCGGCCTCGAGTTCGGCACGTGTCTTGAACGTGATCAACGCGCTCTTGTTGGCACGGCCGTTCGGCGGCACGATTTTCGTGATCGACGCCGTCAGTGGGTTCGGTGACGTCGGGAGCACCGTCTCACCGAGCAACGCGTTCAACGTCGACGATTTGCCGGACGAGAACGCCCCGAAGATGGCGAGCGTGTACGTCTCGGATTCGGCCCGGGCCAATTTATGACGGAGCGATTTGACGCGTGACTTGAATAACGGATGGTACTCTAATATTTCACATACCGCATATTCATACAAAAAATCAAAAGACAAAGCAGTAATATCATCCACAAAAAGCGAGGTCGAAGCAACTTCTTGTTGCTGATGTTCGACTTGTTTCTGCGGTAATTGGTCGGCCGTGACGTAGTGACGGGTCTCAAGGTCCGTCAAACGCGAATCCGAGAGGTCACGTGTCGTGTAATGGGTGAGCTCGTCTCTCTTTTCGGCCAGCTGACGTTGTAGCGCCAACGTGTCGAGCATGTCATACAATTCGTCTTGCTCGGTCTCGGTGGCATGGATTCGGTCTTTGCCTTCGGCCTCAAGATACGTTTCGACGGACGTGACCCACGGTTCGGACACTCTCGTCACCCAAGAGGCGAGGGCCGACTCGATGTCGCGGCTGAATTGAAGCACCGTGTCACCGCTGAGCGATGCGCCGGACTTCACTTGGTCACTGATGAGCGTGCTCGGTGCGGTCGGTAACGTATCCGGACGTGACAAAATCGCCTCGGGCAGTTTCAAATCGCGGACGATGTCTTCGGCGTACTTGATCGAGTGGGGCGAGGTTCGTATCAATCAACCGGTTGAATTCCTTGACGGCGATGTCTTCGCGACGCAGCCGTTCCTGGCGCGTCTTGTCTTTTGAAAAGAAGAGGCCGACCTTGAACTCCGGCGCACAACTCTCGAGATAGTTCCGCAACAGTTCGCGGAACTCGTAGTTCATGATCGGCGCGCTCGCGACGATCGGTGTCTGGTGTTTGAAGAACTCGCGGCGGAACGCGGTGAGCCATATCGATTTTTTGTCGAGACGTTGCAGGCGGGCTTGAATCTCCGTCGGCTGCTTCTCGATGACCGGCAACTCGTTCAGGAGCGCGTCGTGCGCACCAGTGGACCGGGCGAGCAACGTGTCGACGAGCAAGTCGGCGCGTGCTTCCGCATGTTCCCGCGCGGCGTCGATGACGGTTTGGACGTACGTCCGGAGGCGTTCGACCTCATTTTCCGGGTGATTGAGCTCACGGAGCGAGATGTAGAACATATCGTCCGGATTGATGGCGTGACGGGTGAAGGCGGTCTCGAGCGAACGCTTGAACGTGCTGAATGGAAGCTCTCCTTCATCGTGCTTATCGATTTGGTTGATAATGATCGAGTAGGGACGTCCTTCGGCGCTGAACTGTTTCATCAGTTTGATGTTTTGTTCGGATTGGACGTGATTGTAGTCCATCATGAAGAACAGATGGTCGGCGAGGAAGAGCGAGCGTTCCGTCGCTTGACGGTGCCGTTCATCGGTCGAGTCGATTCCGGGCGTGTCCATGAGGACGACGTCGCTTCCGAACGGGAAGCGGGGCAGGGCGTACTCGACTTCTTTAATCTCTTCGATTTTGCAGTAGTCGCTCAAACGGTCGAGCTCATCCGGCGCGAGTCGAATCCAATCTGTATCGTTGACGGCGACGGATGCCTCGATTTCCCCTTGTCGAAGCGTCACGATATTCGCACTCGTCGGAATCGGGCTCGTCGGTAACACACCGTCCCCGAGCCAATTGTTGAGAAGTGTCGACTTACCGGCCGAGAAATGACCACAGACCGCGATCCAAATCTCGTTTTGTGTCACTTTTCGGAGTGCGGTCTTGGCAAGACGGGCCGACTCTGTCTCAGCTTGCGTGTCAAATACGTCGGTCAATTGCGCGAGGCGCATGCGTTGTTCGTTCATAAATCCCCATCCCCTACTTATGATTCCGTCGTGATGCCGACGCGGTGTCTACGATATGAGTTGTTTTTCCAGGCTTGAATGACGAGCTCGGCCACGTCGTCACGCGAAATCGGTCCCGAGTTCTGCGTCCCGAGCACGTCAGCTGTGATGACGATGTTCCCGACGGACGCGTCTTCAATCAATTGGGTCGGGCAGACGATTGTGTAGTCGAGGTTCGACGCGTCGAGCAGTTCATAGGCTCGGGCATGATCCTCGGCCGCGGTCGTCATCGAACGTTTCGATTCTCGCGTCTCGAAGCGATAGTGATCGGAATTGTGTGCCTGCAAGATGCCGGCCGTCCCGACCGTCAAGATGCGCGTGACCCCGGCTGCTTGCATCGCTGAGATGATGAGCGGCGTGAAGCGGGACAAGACGTCCTGCTTATCGGTGCCGAGCGCCGACATGACGACGTCGGCCGATTTCACCGTTTCTGCGATGGCATCCGCATCGGTCGCGTCACCAATGATGACCGTGAAACGATCCCTCGGTTCGACCTCGCGACGTGACAACAGTCGGACGTCGTGTCCGTCTTCTAATAAACGTTCGAGCAACCGCATCCCCGTGCGGCCGCTCCCTCCAAATAAAGCAATGGTTGACAAGTAAACCCCTCCCCATCAAGATTAAAGAAAATATCCAACGCCATCATACCACGGAAGCGCTCTCGAAACAGGGGACAACGGCTTGAAATGTTGTGAGGTTTCAGGGCATGGCAAGTAGGATACAAAAACTTAAGACGTGTATAAGGGAGGAAGACACTTCGGTGTCGACACCGCATGAGATTTGGAGCTAGAACAATTAAGACCGGGATATCCGTCGCCTTGGTATTGCTTATCGCCGAGGCATTTCAATTTCAACAGATCGTCGTACCGGCACTTGCGGCCTCGCTCGCGTTGTTGCCGTCCGTCTATCAGACGGGTGTCCGGCTATTAGAAGAACTAAAAGGGAACTTGATCGGGGCTTTACTCGCCGTCTTCTCGTTGATGTTGACGCCGAACCCGACACCAATCGCCATCGGCGTCGTCATCATCATCGCCATCTCGATCCTCCTCTTCTTGAACCTCGAGTCGACGACCCGGACCGTCATCTTGACGACGATTCTGATCATGGAAGGGGCGAGCCAATCGGACATGCCCGTCTGGATGTTCGCTGGGGAACGTTACTTGCTCATCATGATGGGGATCACGGTGGCACTTCTCGTCAACGCGCTCTTGTTCCCACCACGCTATGAACGGAAGCTCGAGGACGAGATTACGACCGTCTTCCAAATGGCCGTCCGCATTGCCCGTCTGTTCTCGGAAACAGAAGGAGGGCGCTCGTCGTTCGAGTCACTCGAGGAGACGAAAAAGAAACATCGAGGCTCAAAGACGACGTATGATTTCTTTGAAGAAGAGATTAAGGCCAACCGTTGGCTCGAGAAGAAGACGCCGATTTATCGCCGGGCCGTCTTGAAGTCAAAGATGATCGATACGAACAGTGCCGCCATCCACGTGCTCGACAAGCTGCATGACGATTTTCTGACACTCGAACACCTGCCTCCACAGCTCGAGGACGAACTGATGCGTCATATGCGGCACTTGCTCAGGCGGCATGAGCGCCTATTCTCGGCTTATGAATTAGAGAACGAGCATATCATTGACCGGGAAGAGGATTTGATTCATGAGAACTTCGATTTTGCGAAGTTGATGATTGAGAAGATGCGGGATGAAGAGGAAGACCTCATCTTGACCGTCGTTCCGCTCGTCGCGACGATGACGGATTGGGTCAAGGCGATGAACGAGCTCGAACGCTACCTCATCACCGAGATGAAGAAACACGGAGACAATTTGAAAGTGGAGCCACGCAAGAAATGGTTCTTTGAAGACTAAACCGCTCTCGAGCGGTTTTTTGTATACTTAAGCTAAGTCATTACATAAGGAGAACAAGATGCAGACTTACTTACAACATACGACAAAGTTTTGGAACATCCGCGTCGGCAAAGACGAGTTTGTCGTCCAGTATGGAAAGCTCGGCACAATCGGCAAAGTCCAAATTAAATCGTTCGAAGACGAAGACGATTGCCTTAAGGAAGCAGACAAGCTGATTCGTCAGAAACTTCGGAAAGGGTACGTCGAAACCGAGGTCGATTGGGACGACTTGATTTACGTCGACGACCCGGAAGTCGGTCCCGACCAACTCACCGCACATCCTCGGTTCAATGCTCATTTTCAGGAGGACTTCTACTTGGATTGCACGGATGAGTACAGTCCGTTCGGCAGTGATGAAGGCGCCGACGTGCTTGTGATGTTTGAGGACGTGATCCGAAAAGAACGGGACATCGATTTCCTCGTCGGTGCGTACGACATCGTTTCAGGCTGGATGGAGCGGGATCTATCGAGCCCTGACGACTGGGTGACATATGAATACGGATTCGACTGTGATGTCACCGTCATGTCGAGTGCGTTCGCATCGATTAAACTGACCGGTCATCTGGACGCTGCGCTACAGGAGGAAGGCGTTGCCGCACTCGACCGTCTTATCCAGCAAGTCGAACCAGAAGACAGACCGCGGTTTAAATTGATGAGCGTGCAGTTGAACAGTTTCCCGACCTCAATTTGAAACTTTTTTAGGTGGTGCGCCGTATACTAGAGGTAGAACGGACACATGCTCCGAATCGTTAGGGGGAAACACCAATGTCAGACATAGAAACAACACCGACAACATTCAGCGGCACACTGCCAATCGAGGCACGTACCGTGTTCCGACTGTCGAGCGCCATCTTTTACCTCGTCGGGCTTGTCATCACAGGGGGGCTCGTTGCCGCCGCGCTTTATTTTGACTGGCCGACATGGCTGCAATATACGATGTACGCTTTGCTCGCCATCGACCTCATCTATAGTATGATCGACATCGTCGTCTTCCAAAAGTGGAAGCAAGAGCGGTTCACGTATGACGTGAAACCACTCGAGATTCGCCTGCATCACGGCATCATCACGACGCACGACGTCTTGATCCCGATGACGAAAGTCCAATACGTCCACGCCCAGCAGGGACCGCTGCTACGAAAGTACGGCTTGCAGACAATCACCATCGGAACGGCTGCCGGGTCACACGACATCTACGCGATCGAAGAATCGTTTGCGAAGTCACTCCGGGAACAGATTGCGGTGTATGCCCGCATCGAGGAGGAGGATGTCATATGACGGAAGCCGCCCTCACGTGGCATCGACTACCGAGTCGCGTCTTACTGTTGCGTGTCTTAGAGGTCATCAAGTCGTTCATCATCCCGCTCGTGTTGTTGTTCGTCATCAACAATGACTGGAGCTCGACGTTCGGCATCATCCTGCGGGTCGGGATTCTGCTGTTCCTCGGACTCGATATTTTACAGAAGTTCTTCGGCTGGCTCAACTTCCGTTATGCGCTCGACGAGAAGACGGTATATGTCATCGACGGTAACTGGATCAAGAAAGAAAAGTCATTGCCGCTCTATAAGATTCAGAGCGTCCACTCGAACAGCCCATTTTTGTACCGGCTGCTCGGTGTCGTCGAATTAACGTTCGATACGAACGCGAACAGTGACGACGCCTCGTTCAAATTGGCTGGCGTCTTCCCGAATGAGGCAAAAAGGCTGGAAGACATCCTCGACCAGGTCCGTCACCGCAAGACCGAGACCGACGTACCGGTAGAAGGGGAGACGGACGTGACCGAAACACCGGTGACGATTGAAAAACCGACGAGTCGTTTATTGTACGCCCTCTCGACCCGAGAGATCATCATCGCCTCGTTGACGTCACTGTCGGTGTTCGCCATCTTCCCGGTCGCCTCGACGATCATCTCGTCCATCGATGACTTCATCAATCTCGACGGGACGTTCGATACGATCGGCGATTGGGTCGTCCACGCGTCGATCATCGCCATCGGCCTGCTCGTCTTGTCGATCCTGATGTTGTCGGTCGTCATCGGCATGGTCATCAACTTCTTGAAGTATGGGAACTTCCGGCTAGAACGACGCGGTGACCGCATCCGCGTCGAGAAGGGATTACTCAACCGGTCCGCTAAAGAGATTCCGTATGAGAAGATACAAGCGGTCCGCATCAAAGAGACGTTCATCCGGCGCTGGTTTAATATCGTCGGCGTCGAACTCGTCGCAGCCGGGACGATGGATGAGTTGAAGAATGAGTCGTCGACGATCCTCCCGTTCGTGAAACGGGAGCGGGCGATGAATGTGTTGAACGAGCACTTCGACCAGTTCGCCTGGTCTGAAACGCTGTATCGTTTGCCGAAGCGTTCCCTTTGGGTCAAGCTGCTACGCATCAGCTGGGTCGGACTTATCGTCTCGGGTGTCGTGCTGTATTTCTTCCGCGATTACGCTTGGTGGCTCATTCTGCTGTGGGCCATCATCATTGGCGGCCGCCTGTTAAGCTATATGACGACACGCTACGCCCGGAACGGTCGCTTCATCGAATTACGGACCGGTGCCTTCAATGTCACGTCGTTCTTGACGGACAAGCCGCGAATCGAACAGATACAAGTGACACAGACGCCACTCCAGCGACGCTCAATGTCTGTAACGTCTTGTTTTCGACGCGTGGTGTCTTATCGCATGAACTGATCGAGGACATCCCGAAGCAAGAAGCGGATGCCATGTTGAAGTGGTTTTCTCGCTATACAGTAGAGGAAGATATGAAAACACCGGGCTAACGGCCCGATTCTTGACGAGCCCACTCGCGTGTTGCGATTGGGCTCATCTTTTTAAATCGGTTTGAGTCGCTCGCTCCGACATACGCTTGAAGTTGAGTAAATGCGAAAAAGCGTGGCACGTGTAGGTCACACAGGCCACGCTTTTTCATGAACAGCATTAGAAGAGGCTTTTAGGAGAATGATTGTGAACATAACTGAATAATTCTGATTATACATGGGAATAAACCTCCTAAGAATTTGAACTGTCTTCAGTGTAGATGGCAGATTTAAAGAATTCTTAAAGGAGTCATAAATGAAATTTAAAAAAGGCAAAGCGCTTTGCTCTGCCTCGAACTGTTGAACAATCAATCAAGAAGCTTGCTCTCGGATCGATGTCTGGCGCCCAGATATCATTCGTCACGTCAACTTCACCATTTTCGCGTTTCTGTTACTGAAAAATGCGTTCAAGTATGGTATGATGCAAGTAGAAAGAGACCGGTGCTGGACACACCGGCCTCTGGCTCACAGGCTACCACTTCAAGAGTGGCCCAGCCGCCACAATGGTTAGTGAATCAGAAAGTGACCCATCTCATTGCGCCGAGGGGGTCATTTTTTTGTGCGTTCAGACGTTGCACGATCGGATGTTTGGTATAACACCAAGTGAACGATAATCGGAGCGAGGATCGGGACGATCACATAGTCGCCGACCCAGGTCCATAGTTGTTCCATCCGCACCACCGCCTTCCTCCATTGTGGACTTGGCGGCTGACCCCACTATTGCTGCGTTAACCTGCTCCTTCATTATAGCAGATTCCCTTCAAAAAAGATGCTAAAAACAGGAACGTTTGTTCTTATTTTATAAAATGAACCTTTCGTCCGAACGGGTCTCATGACTGGGTCCAAAGATGGATTTGAACCAAGATTATCTTGCATGTCAGAAGTCAGACAGGATATAATCAACCTCGTGTGTATAACCACATGGGTGGGTGAGGGTGCCAATAAAGGATTGATTCCTATGGCAAAACAAACAGAATGGAAAACAGAAACATACGGGGGCGTGCTGAACTTTCTGGCGACAGCATACATCCCGGCCGTTCACGCGGCAATCTTGACACAAGCCGGACTCCCGTTCGAGGGAGCGCTCGTCGGAGCGATTTTGACAAGCATCATCGGAACGTTCATCGCAGGGCTGTTCAACTTGCCGCTGCTCCTGTTACCAGGGATGGGCATCAACGCGTTGTTCACGTACACGCTCGTCCTGCAGATGGGGCTGAGCTGGCAAGCGCGCTCGCCGTCTCGTTCGTCTCGGGGGCGCTCGTCGTCCTGTTGACGGTAACAAAAGTGGCGAGGAAACTTGCGAACGCATTCCCACCGATTATTCATGACGGATTGACGGTCGGACTCGGCCTGTTCCTCATCTTGATCGGACTCGAGGCGGCGGGGATCGTCTCAGGCGGTGGTGGGGCACTGCTTCATATCGGAGACCTCGGAGAACGGCCGGTGCAGGTCGCGTTCCTGTCGCTCTCCGTCGCCATCCTTCTCTTCTTGAAGATGGGGCCGAGCAGTTTCCTATGGACAATCGCGTTCGGGGTCGGCTTGAGCGCCGTCATGGGTACGCTCGACTGGACCGGTGAGTTCGCGCTCACACCATTCTTCGAGTCGTTCGGGACCGTGTTCGGCAACGTCTCGTTCGCCGAGTCGGCGTCACCGATCTTCCTTGTCGCCGTCGGCGTATTGACGCTCGTCTTGCTGATTGAGAACATCAGCCTGATCCAGAATCAGACGCGCGCCATCGGCAAGGATGCGGATGCCCCGAAAGGGCTCGTCGCCCAAGGGTTATCGACGATGGCCGGTGCCCTATTCGGCTCGAGCCCGACCGTCTCGACGGTCGAGGTCGCAGCCGGCATCTCGGTCGGCGCTCGGGGCGGCATCGCCTCGTTCGTGACGTCAGGCCTGTACGTCGTCTCGCTCTTGTTGTTGCCGTTGTTCGCGATTATTCCGGTGACGGCGATTGCGCCGGTGTTGATTATTATCGGCATGATGATGTTCCAGAACGTGAAGCATCTCCCGCTCGACAATTGGGAGCATGCCTTCCCGGCGATTCTCGTCATCATCATGATTCCGTTCACGTATTCCATCGTCGATGGCATCGGGCTCGGATTCATCGCCTATACGATGATCGTCTTGTTCAAGAAAGGCTATCGGTCGCTCAGTCCGGTCGTCGGTGTCTTGACCGTATTGTTCTTGGTTTTCTTTTCTTTACCAGTCTGGCTATAAGATGGGGCGGTGCCGTATATGCGGTGCCGCTTTTTTTGTATGATGAAACAAAGGAGGTGTTTGAATGGATCAAGCAGGCGGATTCATTTCCATCGGGATGGCTTATCCGAGCCATTATCCGTTACCTGAACTTGCTCAAAATGTATGTGCGGAACTGTTAAGTAGCGGTGGCGAAGTCATAAACGTGACATACAGTCAGGATAAGGCGGGCACTAGTTGGACGACAACGACAGGTACCGACTTTGCTCAGGTTGGGCAATACGGATCTATCCATTTACGAAGCAACTATTTTGGAGACGTGGACATGACGATGACCGTGTCCCTTCAAGAGATGGACACCTATGTCGGGATTCTCATCGATATAAAGTGGAATGATATCGTCTCACACCCTGCATCGAGACCCGTGTTCACACAGAAAATCGAACGACTGCTCGTTGACGTGTATCGCCATATGCCATTCTCGTACGCGCTTGCCGGGCACGAACTTGAGCTCGACTGGGCACCTGATGCGTTTCCGACATCAGCGGACTGGTTGGATGCGTTCCCTCTTTTTATGGTCCCGTCACCACAAGGCGTGATGGTAACTTACGGTTCAATTTCAATCGACGGGATGACTCCTTGAACCAATATGAAGAGGTCTATCCCGTTATATGCATAAGTGAGGCTCAATCACCTCAACCAAGCATTCCTTGATTGACGAAGCTCAGTGCTAAGCGGCCGGAACATGATACAATTTTCTTAGCTTATAACCGAAGGAGGATACTTTTATGACGAAAACCTCAGATGTCATCGACGAGTTTGCATCCTATATAGACTGGTTAAACACATTGTCGGGATTGGATGAATCGATGTGGGAAAAATCGATTGCAACCGACAAATGGTCAATCAAAGCAATCGTCCTTCACATCGCCCATTGGGACAATCATCTGTTGAACGTCATCGTCCCGGCCGTCAAGACCGGGGAAGCCATGATTTTCCCTGAATTCGACTCATTTAACGCGCGAGCGACCCAAAAAGCGAAACGTCTTTCGGGAGAAAACGTGTTCCAGTTAGCCAAAACGAGTCGGAGCTTGCTTATAGAAACGCTTCGGTCATTACGTCAAGAGACGCTGACTTCTCACACGATGGCAAACGGAACGACCCATTCTCCGCATGACGGTGTTCCGTACACACTTGCCTATATCGTCACCGAGTTCATCGAACACGACCGGCACCATCAGCAACAAGTCGACAGCATCTTGGGGAAAACGTCTTGAAGAGACGAGCGAAAGTACGCGGTGTTAGACGAAGACTGAAACGGTTGCGCATGGATGTCGACGAACAGACCTATTCGTTCCCGACGACGTTTCACGACGGGTATTGGCATAACAAAATTCCAATCGATCAACCGTTCTCACTATCGATAAAGAAGAATAGCCGAATCCAGCACGCCGTCATCGAGGCGATGGTAGAGGGTTCTTCACATCTCGTACGTCTCCGAGAAGAGGAGCGGTTCCGGGTCGTCGTCTTGATCGACCTGCCGTCGCTCTGGCAGTCCGAACTTCTCGTGTTTGAAAGCGACGCACGACTAAAGGCGTTCATGGAACGCGATACGTCTGAGCAGACATGGACGCGCTTGCCAGTGGGCTCTGTGTGCCTACAGCGATTCATGCTTCCGGCGAACGTCGAGGTGCATCGGTTCCACGAACTGATTCAAGATGAAGATTATATGCATAGTGGAGAAGTCTGGTTGCTCGTGTACAATAAGCGGGCAACTTTTTTTGCTAAAAAACTGAATATTCCATTAATCCGTATGCTATAATCCTTTCAAATCAATTTTCCAAAAAAAGGATTAAATGGAATCGATGAATGAAAGGAGTCGTTGAATGGGATGCAGTCGAATCTACATATTCACATACGGGTCGTTACATGAGAAAAGCCAAAGTTCTGTTTGTATCAGCAGTCTTGATTTCTTTACTGGTTGTCGCACTTATTTCATTCTCAGGTCAACTCGCTTATACCTACTTCAAAGGGTTGGACATCTCTGGAAGCCCCATCACGAGCTGGGTCACGGATTGTCATGACAAGCGAAAGTTGTTTGGGATCATTGAGGTCGTCGATACGGATGTTTGGTGTGGAGATGGTAGTGACGCAGATCCCGGGCCCGGTATTTCTGAAGCAGGAGCGATTGTTGGGCCATCAGATGATGAAGGCGGCACACCAAGGGAAGATGAGAATAACTCGTCTCCGTCATATGGTACACCATCTACAAGCGAATCCGATCGCCTTTCCCTGTTGCCTTACATTGTCAGCGCCATCCTCCTTCTTTTGATTGGTGTATGGATGTGGCGTAGACGCTTCCACAAAAAGGGGAGGGAAGCCGTTCCGATAGACGAGAGGATCCACTCAAGGCAAGAGACAGACGAAACGTTCGAAGAGGCAAAACGCTCCGCTCATCCGCTACCAGATTCCCCGTTGCGGCAACAATTGATTCAATTCGAACAAGCGCTACCGCCAGAAAAACGTCGACGGACGTTCGAAACGTTTTTAGCAGCGCAGCGAGCAGTTGAGGAGGTCCGTATCCATGACGACGTCGTCACCTATCTGCTCGCCCTCATCCAAGAGACACGACTTCATCCGCTCGTCGAAGTCGGGGCGAGTCCACGGGCGACGCTCGCCCTCGTCAAGGCGTCTCAAGCTTACGCTTATATCGAAGACCGTCAATTCGTGACCCCGGAAGATGTCCAAGCCGTCGCGACGCATGTTCTGGCACACCGCTTGACGCTCACGCTCGAAGGGGACGTGAAATCGACGAAACGGGAAGTTCTCGCTGACATTTTGGAGCGAGTCGATGTACCGGTCGAGAAGGTGTGAAGATGCGACAAGTCGAAGTGAGCACACCGTCACTTTTAGACGATAAGCTATGGCCGGCCTATACCGGCATCCTACTTCTGTCCATATGGTTCCCATATGTGTGGCCGCTCGCTTATCTGTCTGGCGTAATTCTAGGATTGATGCTGATTTGGAAATGGCTGACGCAGAAAATTGTCGAAGGGACACGTTTATCATTCCACCAGAAAGAGCAGTTGTTGTTCGTAAATGACCGTGTCTCGCTAAGAATGGAGGTGACAGGTGTCGAACGTCTCCAAGAACTCGGAATCCCGACATCGGTCCGCCTGGTCACAGGGCACGGCTTGACGTTTGACGAGGATCAGCGCGTACATGTCATACAAATCCGTGAGGAATCGACCTATTCGCTTCCAATCCATGCGAAGCAACGAGGTCCTGTCCAAATCGAAGAATGTACGCTTCAGTTCAGGCTCCCATTTTGGCTTGGCACCATCTTCGTCACAGATCATACGCTTCCATCCTGGATCATACTCCCATCCATTACGAAACAGAACAGGTTCGACTCGCGCCTGGTGCGGATGGGAGACCGACTCGTCAAACATTCCCCGCTCAACGATCCGTTGATGATTCAAAGCTCAAAACGATATGAGCAAGAGCCGGTCAAACAGATTGACTGGATCGCGACAGCCAAGACAGGAAAACTTCAGGCGAAAGTGTATCAACGCCAAAACCTCGATACATTCACGCTCGTGCTCGACTTGAGCGGTCCGCTAGGGAATGGCCTTCATGCGCGCTATGAAGAGTTGATTCAACAGGCCGCTTATCTGGTATCCTATTTAGTGAAGGAAGATTGTAAAGTCGAGCTGTTCATCAATCGGCTCGATGCTGATAATCATATCGACCACCTACGGATGAGTGACGGTCGCAAGCAATTGCGCCTCGCCCTCGTACGTCTGGCGTGGGTCCATGAATCCGATCGATTCGTCGCTTCGAAACGGTTCAATCAAATCATCGAGCGACAGAATCATCCGCATGCGGAAGTGATTCGGATTGACGCGTCACTGCTCAAACAGATGTCTATCAGTTGAAAGGAGAAAACATGTTGCGCCACCTCACAACATTCGCCCTAGCTGGGGCCTTCACGCTCGTTGCTACGTCAGCAGCTGCCGCGCCGACTGAACGATCCGCGGAGCGTTTCGCTGAAAAACATTTCGAGTCAATCGTCCTCGACCATATCGAAGGTGACGACCCGAGTAACTATCATTTGACGGAAAGTCGCGCCATCTCGTTCGGTTCGCTCCATGAAGTGATGATTGCCGCGCAATCCTGTTATTCGTCGGACGAAATGTGTACGTTTGTCTCGAGCAAGGAGTACGTATCAGCCGTCCTACAAGATGGAGAGCCGAGAAATGTCATCGGCACGTACGAGCAGGAACCGGGCCTCTTCGCCTTCTCCACGTTCGGGTATGGTGACGAGTTGGCCATTGCCTTAGCTGATGTGTCCGGTACATTGGTCCATTCCGCGCGAGAGAATGCCTGGTTTGACTATGATGGAAAGACGTTGACCGCCTTGACGACCGATGCGAAACGGTTCATCGAAGGAGACAGGATCACGCTCGAGTCCTATCAGGCACTCTTAGTCGAGACACATTCAAACGTAGAAGGTTCGTTGGAGGATGGCCACACTGCTAGTTCGGGTAATGTTCCGACGACAGACCCTAAATCGTTTTGGATGCTTGGCCTTGCGTTGTTGGCGGGGCTCCCGCTCAGTTATCTTTTGTACCGGAGGCGAGCGAATAAATAAGACGGTTGCATGGAGTCGGTACATATCACCACCTGACTCAAAGATAAATAAATTACACCTATAAAAAACACCGCTCCACGCAAATCGCGTCGAGCGGTGTTTTCACATGTACGGACCGTTCGCCTGGACGACGAACTGCGAGTGCTCGTAATGATACGTGATGCGTGAGTAGTCAAACGGCTTCCCGTTCGAAAGGTGAAAAATCGTCTCGATACGGAGCGTCGGGTCCTCCATCTGTAAACCAAGATATCCGGCCTCCGTCTCAGTCAATCGCCCGACCTGCATGTACATGTCCGAAAAGCCGATGGTGACGCCGAGTGCGCCTTGGATGTAATCGAAAATCGAGTCGGCGACGATTTCTCGGTTCAAATACGGGACGATTGCCTTCACATAGTATGACTCCTCGTAACAGAACACCTCGCCGTCGACGAAGCGGACCCGCTCGACGCGATAGACGTCATCTGTCACGTCGATGCCAAGGTTCTGCGCGACCGTCGCGTCCGGTTTCGAGACCGAGACATCGAGCACGTCCGACGTCAAGACCCGATCGCCTAGGTTGCTCTTGAACCCTTGCGTCGAGAACAGGCTCATATAGCCCGGACGGTTGTGGCGCCGGACGAAGATCCCGCTCCCGCGTAACTGAAAGACGATGCCTTTTCGCTCCAGCAACTCGAGTGCTTTCGTGATCGTACTCTTGCTGACGGCATATTGATTCATCAACTGCTCGAGGACGGGCAGTTTATCTCCTTGTTTCAAATCCTGTTGATTGATGTACTGTTCAATCTCTGCTGCAACCTGTTGGTATTTTAACATGCGTATTCCTCGCTTCATATTCGGTAATTCGATTGTACCATGTCACTATTTCAACGAGAATAAAAAGATACCGGACTTGTATAATTGTACCGGTACAATTATACTAGACGTGTATGATTCATTATTGGCATCTCGAAGAAGGAGGAACACCTATGAAAACATTACCGAAAGACTTTCTATGGGGCGGCGCGCTCGCCGCCCACCAATTTGAAGGCGGTTGGGACGCCGACGGCAAAGGACCTAGCGTCGTCGACGTCTTGACAGCAGGCGCTCACGGCGTCGCGCGTCGGATCACGGACAAGGTCGAGCCGGACGAATTTTATCCGAATCATGAAGCAATCGACTTCTATCACCGTTATAAAGAAGACGTCGCGCTCTTCGCTGAGATGGGCTTGAAGTGTCTCCGCACGTCGATCGGTTGGAGCCGGATCTTCCCGAACGGGGACGATGCGGAGCCGAACGAGGCAGGGCTCCAATTTTATGACGACTTGTTCGACGAGCTGTTGAAGCACGATATCGAGCCGATCATCACGTTGTCGCACTTCGAGATGCCGCTCCACCTCGCACGTGAGTACGGCGGGTTCCGCAACCGTGCCGTCGTCGACCATTTCGTCCGCTTCGCCGAGGTCTGTTTCGACCGCTACAAAGACAAGGTCAAATACTGGATGACGTTCAACGAGATCAACAACAAGATGGACGTCAACAACCCGCTCTTCTTATGGACGAACTCTGGCGTCATCGTCGAAGACGGGGAGAACGCCCGTGAAGTGATGTATCAGACGGGGCACCATGAGTTGATTGCGAGCGCGCTCGCCGTCGCGAAAGGGAAGGCGATCAACCCGGACTTTGAGATCGGGGCGATGGTATCCCACGTGCCGATCTATCCGTACTCGTCGAACCCGGACGACGTCATGCTTGCTGAAGAGATGATGCGTCAGCGTTACTTCTTCCCGGACGTGCAAGTGCGCGGTGTCTATCCGAGCTACGCCTTGAACGAGTTCGAGCGTGAAGGGTATTCCATCCCGTTCCTCGATGGGGACGAGGAGATTTTGAAGAACGGGACCGTCGACTATCTCGGTTTCAGTTACTATATGTCGACGACCGTGAAGAGTGATGTCGTCGCTGACAACAGTGGCGACATCGTCAACGGTGGTCTGCCGAACGGTGTCGAGAACCCATATATCAAGTCGAGCGATTGGGGTTGGTCGATTGACCCGGTCGGTCTCCGTTATGTGCTCAACCGGTTGTATGACCGCTATCAAATCCCGCTTTTCATCGTCGAGAACGGATTCGGTGCTGTCGATGAGATTGTCGACGGGAAGATCCATGATGCGGCCCGCATCGACTACTTGAAGGCGCATATCGAGCAGTTGAAACAGGCGGTCGTCTATGATGGCGTCGACTTGATTGGGTACACGCCATGGGGCATCATCGACATCGTCTCGTTCACGACGGGCGAGATGAAGAAACGGTACGGCATGATTTATGTCGACCGTGACAATGAAGGCAAAGGCTCGATGGAGCGGATGAAGAAAGACTCGTTCGATTGGTACAAGCATGTGATTGAAACGAACGGGGAAGCGCTCGCGTACGAGCCTTCGAAGTAAACGAAAATACCTCTTGAAGACAATTGTCTTCAGGAGGTATTTTTCTGTGCTTACGTCGTTTTCGGTTTGACCGCCACCCACACTTCGCTATAGACGTTGTCCGACAGTCCGTCGTGCTTCGTGAACGAGATACTCGGTAAGTCGGCCAGTTCGTAGCCCGACGTCGGCAGCCATTCGGCATACGTCTTCGCCATCGTCTCCTGAAGCGTCTCCGGGAACGGACCGGTGTTCGGGAAAATAGCCCATAGGTTCGACTCGATCGTGATTTGTTCAAGGTCCTCATACGGATTCTCTTGCGTCGTCGCGAAGCCGATCATATGCGTCAGTGAACCCCTTTCGTCCAAATAGCCTTCATCAAAATCAAATGACACGTTCAGTACTTGGTGCGGATAAATGTCCGCCAATTGGCGCATCTCGCTTCGTTGTTGCGCCGTGATTGACTGGGCCAACTCGACGATGTCGTGATTCACGCCTTCAAACTGAATCGGGACGCGTTTGGACACGCCGACGACGTTGAATGAAGGCTTGTGTTCTAATTTGAATTCCATTGAAATTCCCCCTTTGATGTCGATGAAGAAAGTGAATTTCGGGAATGACTTTTGAATCTTGTTCTTGATTACTTCTGACGGCAAAAAGCCACACCAGTCTCGAAACGCTCGCGAGAAGCCGTCGACGGATTGATAGCCATATATAAAGGCCACGTCCGTGACCGATTTCCCATGTATCAAGTCCTTATTCGCTTCAGACAGCCGACGATTTCGGATGTATTCATTGAATGTCATCCCGGCCATGTATGAAAACATGCGTCGGAAATGATAGTCGGATACCCCGACGATGCGAGTGATATCCTCACTAGTGATGTTCTCTGTTAAATGTTGATCGATGTGGTCCATCAATCGATTCAATGATTCAAGCATCAGCATTCCCTCCTTTCTGCATTCATCATACTTCGAACATCGTAGGGGTACTCGATGATTTTGATACGGATGTCATCGGATAGAAGACGTCACTGGTTGTAGCCGATGAACATCGTGAACATGATGAGAATAATCGATGACGTCATGAGTAGGAACGAAAGCGAGCTCGCGAACACGAGAAATGCATTGGAGATGTGGCGTTGTCGTTTCCAAATCCCGATGATAAACACCACGTTTAACATGAGAAACAGTGCGAGCAACAGTAGCGGGAAGGCCCGGTCCTGCATCAAAATAAGGAAATCCATAGATGTGACCTTCCTTTACTGGTTTGTTAACAATGAAATCAGTGATGCTCGGTGAAGACGAGATACCAACAATCCTGTCCTTGCCAGACGCGTATCGTCCAACAAGATCCGTTCGGAAAATCGTCAAGAGAAAACGCATGATCAAAGGTAAGGTGGTGTTTGAATGTCTTTTCCCACATTTGCTGTAGTTGGCGGAGTGGCTGTTCTTCTAACTGGATCCGCCGCGAAGAATGGTGTCGGGTGATCAAACACTTGATTGCCTCAGGACCAAATACCAACCGTTCGATGAGTTCTAAAGTAAGCGGTTCAACCATTTCGTGTTCCGAGACAAGCAAATTCCCTTGGTAAAGTTGTTCATTATCATTGTCGATATGAAACGGTGATAAGGTCAATGTGATGGTCCTTTCATTTGAAAATTTTATAAATCAGGTTAGTTATCCTAATCCCTCCTATTATGAACGAGAATGGTAACGCATATCGTTTGTGATCAAGGAGGAAACAATCATGAAGAAACTACTTCGCGCGACCATCGCCGGCATCGCGTTGTTCACGCTCAGTGTCGCACCGTCAGAAACCGTGGACGCCGCAACGAAAAAATTCAAAAACTGTACCGAGCTGAATAAGACGTACAAGGGTGGTGTCGCCAAAACGAAGACGACGAAAAACAAAGGCGGGAAGACGAAATACAAGCCGTATGTCAGCGCCACGCTGTATGAAGCGAACAAGTCGAAAGATCGCGACAAAGACTTTATCGCCTGCGAACGCTAAGAGATGAGAGGACAATCGTCCTCCGTCTCTTTTTTAGTTGTTGAAACGGTACGATACGTCCCCTTCAGCATCGTAGCCGGTGATGGACTCAATCGATTCGATTTGGTCGACGAGGACGAACCAGACATCATTCTCGGCCTCGTCTTCAACAGTTCCGGTTCGAACCGTTCCCCGTTCAACTCGACGACGACTCGGGTCGTCTCGCCGTGGTTCATCCCGTAAAGGATATCGTACGGGGAACATTCTGACCGATCCCCGCACGTGCGGCCAGCGATTGACCATGTGAGATCTTCTTCAGACAGAGATCGCGATGTAATCGACTCGACGCAATCCTCAATAGTAATTTCAAGTCCGATACCTTGCGTCGACATGTCGTCGCTCCATTCGTCGATAGCAAAGCTGTTCGTGAAAAAACGGAGACTCATGTCACGGTCATCAACAGATTAGGTGAGAATCGGTTCCGCTCCCTCGGGCAACTGTGACTGCTTCGTCGAATCAAATGCCCAGGCAACTCCGGACGATACCAACAACATGAACACAAGAATGAGGACAATTTTTTGCTGACGGTTCATCATAGACCACTCACTTTATGAAATTGTGTAAACTGTCGCACCTCTTCAATCGGGAATGCCATGTTTCAATTCCAATATCTGTATCTTTCCATTGTACGTGACCAGTGATTGGAACAAAAGCAGATTCTTCCAAACAGAGATACGTTTTCCTCCAAATCCGGGTATAGACTAATGACACGTGAGCAGGATGCACTTGTCGTTTCCTCTGTCGCTGTGAGTTGTCTCAACAAGGAGGAATGCGGCGTGAAATTATCAGGTAAGACGGCACTCGTCACCGGGGCCGGGTCAAGGATGGGGCGGGCCATCGCTAAACTGTTTGCCGAAGAAGGGGCGCGTGTCGTCGCCGTCGACATGAATGGGGATTCGGTCGAAGCGGTCGCGTCAGAGATTAAAGCGAGCGGCAGGGAAGCCGTCGGTGTCGCCGGGAACGTAACGAAGCAGGAAGACATCTTGGTCAACAATGCTGGCATCATGGACAAGCAAGAAGCGGGAGGCGTCATCATCAATAACGCCTCGGTCGGTGGTCTGTTCGGGACACGGGGCGGTGCCTCGTACGTCGCCTCGAAGCATGCACTGATTGGACTGACGAAAAACATCGCCGCCACGTACGGCACGTTCAACAAGATTCGGGCCAACGCCATCGCGCCGGGCGGGCTCAATACGACGCCGCGCCGAGCGAGCTAGGGATGCTCGCCATCCAAGGGGCAGGGGAGGCCCCAATCGGTGAACCGGAGCAAATCGCCAAGGTCGCATTGTTCCTCGCCTCCGACGATTCAAGTTTCGTCAATGGCGACGTATTGAAAGCGGACGGCGGTTGGACCGCCCGGTAACGAGAAAAGCCGACACGCGCGTGTCGGCTTTAGTTATGTCTTCTGTTTGCGAAACGCGAGCGGCGTTCGGTTATGTATTTTCTTAAACGTCTGGACGAAATGGCTCACGCTCGTAAAGCCGAGCCGGTTCGCCACTTCAGCGACCGGAATGTCCGTCGCACATAACAGACGTGCGGCCCGTTGCATCCGGACGTCTTGGACATAGGCGAGTGGTGAGGTGTCTCCCCACTTCGAAAAGTAACGACAACACTCCGCCCGGCTCAGTCCACCGGCAGCGGCGATGTCTTCGAGCGACAGCTTCATCGTGTCATGGTCGTGTATGTAAGTGATCATGCGTTGCATGCGCTCCTGTCCATGCCGCCTCGTCACGGGCGGCCGTTGAATCCAATAGCGCCAGACGACGGCAAGCTGCAGTGTCGCATCGAGCAACGCGAAAGCCGAGTCTTTCTGTAAACTCCGGACTACTTTATGAAGCGTCTCGAGGACGGCTTTGTGACCCGGTTCAGTCGGATGCAGCATGTGATGGCCGATCGTCCCGATAAACGGTGTGACGTATTGCTCAGCGAGCGGCGGTGCCACCAAGTCGAACGGGTCGACATGAAGTATCGTCATTTGAAACGAGTCGCCTGTCCGCTCGACTTTTGTGACCTGTCCTCGGTCGAGCAGCAACGCCATCCCAGGCCGAAGCCGTGAACGGGTCCCGTTGACCCGGACCTCGACTTGGCCATGGGTGACCAGCCAGACTTGAAACTGCGCATTGGTCGTGAACCCGATCTCCATCGTCCGTTCGGTCCACGACTCGACGTCAATCATATTTGTTTCGACTTTCATCCCCACACCTCAACAATCAAACATTTATTTCGGTTTCGCACCGACTAGAGACTTTAATATCTCGCCACCAAGCGTCAATCCAGACATTTCGACCACATCTCCGTTGGACAGTGCGAACGAGTTCCTTCTATATAAAGGCGTCAGAAGATGAACCAGCCCGTGATACCGGCGTGCACCAAGATGGCGATCGGGACACCGATCCGAAACATCGGCTTCAACGTCTTATGTCGGAAGAGGCGCATCGCGAGATAGGCCCCGAATGCGCCACCGATCCAGACGAGAATGAGTAACATTCGTTCTGAAATACGCCACTCTCCTGATTTTGCACGACGTTTATCGATGAAAAATGACATAAATGCTAGTAAATTAGTCACAATGTAATATAACAGTAATAGTCCCAAAGACTAAAACCTCCTTTCTCTTGTCTTTAGTATAGACGAAAATGGCTCAACGAAGCCCTTTGTATCCATTTTGTAAGAAATTCACTCTTGACTTCTCGCCAATAAAGTTCTGTAACTGAACTGATATCACTCTCATATCAGGCTGTAACGGCAGTGAAATATAGAGGTGTTACAGTAAGGGGGCGTTAGAAAAGGGAGGAATATTCTTATGAAAAAACCACTATTGACACTAACGGCACTCGCTGGCCTTAGTTTAGGAGTCGCTGCTCCAGCTTCGGCAGCATCAACACACACAGTTCAGTCTGGAGATACACTTTACCGTATCGCCGTGAACAACGGTGTATCAGTTAATGACATTAAACAAGCGAACGGCTTAAACTCTAATATGATCTACCCTAATCAAGTATTGAAGCTCGCGAAGTCAGAAGCTAAAGCAAGCTCATCTAAAGCAAGCACGTATACAGTTAAAGCAGGCGACACGTTGTATCGTATCGCGACAAACAACGGTGTATCTGTCAACCAATTGATGACATGGAACGGTCTTAAATCTGATCTCATTTTCCCAGGTCAACAATTCTCTGTTAAAGGTGCAAACGCAGCATCGGTTGCGAACAACGCACCAACCGCTAAACCAAAAGCATCAACATCTTCACCAGTGACGAAACAGTCTACGTCGACAACGCAAACCCAAGCTCCGGCTTCAGGTAAGACGATGACTGTGGAAGCAACGGCTTACACGCCATACTGTGCAGGATGCTCAGGAATCACGGCAACAGGAATCGACGTCCGCTCGAACCCGAACCAAAAAGTCATCGCGGTTGACCCTTCAGTCATCCCACTCGGCTCTAAAGTATGGGTTGAAGGCTACGGCGAAGCAATCGCTGGAGATACTGGTGGCGCCATCAAAGGTAACAAAATCGATATCTTGATGCCGACACAAGAGCAAGCGCTCAACTTCGGTCGTAAATCAATCACAATCAAAGTCTTAAACTAATCGATTTACCCCAAAAACACCGCAGGCGCGGTGTTTTTTTGTGTTGTAGACGCGGTATCTGTAAACGAGCATTTCGTTTTGCCCATCATCGGGTAAACTAGAGGATAAAGGAGGCGTCGAGATGGTCCCAACTGAAATCATCATCAGTATTCTTGGTATCGTACTGATTGTCCTGAACGTGACGTTCGCCGTCACCATCATCTTCTTCGAGCGGCGTGACACCGGTTCGACGTGGGCTTGGTTGCTCGTGCTGTTTTTCATCCCACTGCTCGGTTTCTTCATCTACATCTTCTTCGGACGGTTAATCAAATCGAACAACTTTTATCAAGTCGACGAGGAGCGTCGTCACGAGTACGCCAAACACGTCGACGACCAATTGACCGAGCTTGATGCGCATGAAGGGCTTTTCGCCCATGACCCGCTCTTATCAAAATATCGAGGCTCGCCCGCTTGAACTTATCCTCCACAAATGCGCTCGTGACGTATCATAATGCGATTCAGGTCATCCATGACGGCGAGCAGAAGTTCGAAGCGTTGTTCCATGACATCGAGGTGGCAACAAAGGAAATCAATATCCAATACTATATAATCCAAAACGACTCGCTCGGCCAAGCGCTCATCGAGGCACTCACACGCCGGGCCAAGGAAGGCGTCAAAGTACGTCTGCTCTATGACGCCGTCGGCTCACGGGGATTGCGACGCTCCCATTTCAAACAGCTCCTCGTGCACGGCGGCGAGGTGAAGTCGTTCTTCCCGTCACGCCTCGGTATCAACTTCCGCGTCAATAACCGGAATCACCGAAAGCTATGTATCATCGACGGGGACATCGGCTATATCGGTGGCTTCAACGTCGGGAATGAATATTTGGGCACGAATCGACAGTTCGTCTATTGGCGCGACGTGCATCTGCGGATGAGAGGGGAGGCGGTTCGTGAATTGCTCGAGCGTTTCCTCCTCGATTGGAACCGTGCCGTACCGACGAAACATCGGGCCGAGAAAGAAGACTTCCTTTGGCCGACCATCCTGCTCGAGACGGCACATTCCCCGGTTCAAATCGTCACGTCTGGCCCGAACTCGTCGACCGAGCACTTGAAAAACATGCTCGTCAAGATGATCACCTAGGCGAAAGAGACGATTTACATCCAGACCCCATATTTCATCCCTGACGCCAGCTTCCTCGACGCCTGCCGCAATGCGCTCATGTCCGGGACGAAGATCCGCCTGATGATTCCGAACAAGCCGGATCACATGTTTGTCTATTGGGCGACGTATACGAATGCGGCCGAGCTCGTCCGCTACGGTGCCGAAGTATATACGTATGAAGGTGGGTTCCTCCATGCGAAGACGCTCGTCATCGATGGCGAGGTCGCCTCGATCGGAACGACGAACATCGACGCGCGCAGTTTCCGTCTCAATTTCGAGATCTCAGCGCTCGTCTATGATGAGGTCGTGGCCCGGTCCGTCATCGATGCATTCAATCGAGACCTCGCATGTGCCGACAGGTTGACGATTGAGCGTTATGAGACACGGACGAAATGGATCCGCTTCAAAGAGAGCGTGTCACGTCTGCTCAGCCCGATTCTCTAAAAAAGACCAGCCAGATCGTCCGAAAATACTCGGCGAACTGACTGGTCTTTTATCTGTTGAGCGTCTGGGTGACATGTCGTTCGAACGCCTCGACAATGGGTACCGGGGCTTCTTTCTCCCCGTACTCGGCGGCCTCGAGCCAGACGGCGAAGCGACTCCCTTCGCTGAATCCGATGCGGTCGAACCATTCCATGACCGTCTCCTCACGATGACGAGGATGGGCCTGTTCGAGCCGGCGCCCGGCATCGAGCAAACGAACGTGTCGTGGGGCCCGTGTAGCGCGACGGACGGCATCCGCCGCCTGATGGCGCTGCTTCGGCACCGTCACATCCTCTTGAATCTCTTTACGGCGTTGCAAGTAGATGAACAACGCGACCAATCCGACCAAAAGGACGAGAAACGCCAAAATCAAGAACAGCGATTGATTCGTCGCCGATTCGAGCAACGTCTCATTCGAAATCGTCTCGGCATCGATGTTCGGATTGTCCGGCACGATAATCCGGTTGACACGGTCGGTCGGATCCAAGTTGAACCCATCGAACCAGCTCCCGATCCACACGAAGATGGGACGAATCCAGGCGACGAGGTTACCGAACAATAACTCTTTAATCGTCCGGATGATCACGCCAGGCCGAGACCGATTGCAAGGGCGACGACGAGTGTCGACAGCATCCGTTTATAATCACGGCGGTAATAGAGGCTCCGCTGCCAAAACAAGAACAGGAACGGGAATGTGATCATCGCGAGCGGCTGCGACGCCGGCGGGAACAACCAATCGACGATCAAGAAGAGCACGCTCGCGATCGCGTAACGGTCCGTCCAATCGAGCGTCCGGATAAAGGCGTGGACGTACGTGAACAAGAGCAACGTCACGCTCATCTCATAGGAGAACCAAAGGGCGGCGATGCTCAAGAACGTCTGCACCCCGAGTTGCCAGTTGCGCGGCAATCGGAGCGTCAAGAGAAAGACGAGTGGAAACGCGTGACCGACATAAAAAGCGGCGAAGGCCCACCAAAGCAGTCTCATCGGCCGTCACCTCCGAGCCGTAAAATCGATTGGCTGCCGCCGTATTTGGCGACTTTCCGTTCGAACAGCGACCGGGCGAGCGGGAAGTCACGCTCCGATAGACATGCGAGCGTCGTCATGACCTTGCGGAAATGCGTCTCACCGCTCCCCGGTGCGAGGTCATAGGTGATCCCTTCCTTCGTCAATGTCGGCACAATCAGCCCATAGCTCGCGTTCTCTTTCTCGAAGTCGCGGCATAGCGCTGCCGCCTGCGAGATCAACCGCTCCATCTGATGGGTGAGGGCGCGTCCGTCTTTCGTCAGCAAGTCGAGCACGACGACATATTCGTTCGCTTGGACGGGTTGCTCGGTGCGGGCGAGCAGTTCGCCCGTCTTCGCATAGGCCGACCAATACAGTTGCCGCATCGGTTGCCCATGATACGGGGCCACTGATTGGAACGTCTCCGGATCCCGGTAAGCGCTGTGACGGACCATCTCTTCCCCGGGTAACGTCGGCGGCCGCTTCGGGATCGGATAGGGTAGGAATTCAGGGAACACATAACCGATGCGGTCGAGCGGGTCTTCCTTATAGAGTGAGAACATACGGAGCGGGTCACGAATCTCCATACCGATTGCCTCCATGCGGATCGGGCCGCGCCGAATTGCCTTAAGCGGGAGCGTATAGGCGACGGCCGCCTCGCGTCCGACATAGTTCTCTTGGCGCCAGAAGGCGTGTTCCTCCGACTCGACGGTCGGATGGAGATATCCTGACAGACGGACGACACCGAGCGGGACAGGAGCAGTTGAAACCAATTTGATTGTATACGTCTCTTCATCGTTCGGGAACAGCTTCAGCTCGTCGGTCACTTCGACGTGTACGTACTCGGCGAGCCGGAACAACAGCTCCGGCATAATGAGCGCGTATAGGCTGAAACCGATAATCACACTCGCGAGGAAGACGTTGCCGTACAGGGCGGTGAACACCCCGACGACGAACAAGAGCCACATATACCCAGACTCGAGGTAGCGAGGGCTGACGAGTTGCATGTCACACCTCGGATGGGACCGGGATGGTCTCGAGCACAGATTTGATTAGTTTAGACGGTTTCGTCTTAAGCGACGCCTCGACCGTCAAGACGATACGGTGCCCAAGAATCGGCAAGGCGAGCGCGCGGATGTCTTCCGGTGACACGTAATCCCGTCCGTCCATATAGGCATGCGCCCGGGCCGCCATCGTATAGGCGAGCGTCGCCCGTGGACTCGGTCCGACCTCGATGTCCCGGTGGTGACGGAGCGCCTCGACGAAATCGAGGAGATAGTCCTCCATCGCCTCGTGGAACAAGACGTCACGGACGGCTTGCTGCATCTCGGCAAGTTCGGTCTGTTGCAACGTGAACGGAGCCGCACTCAAATGCTCGTTCCGCAGCAATCGACGTTCCGACTCCCGTGACAACGGGGCGAGCGACAGCTTGAACAAGAAGCGGTCGAGCTGAGCCTGCGGCAACGGGAACGTCCCTTGCCCATCGAACGGGTTTTGCGTCGCGATGACGAAGAACGGGTCGGGAAGACGCAGCGACACCTCACCGAGCGTCACTTGACGCTCCTGCATCGCCTCGAGCAGTGCTGACTGTGTCCGTGGTGTCGTCCGGTTAATCTCATCGACGAGTAAAATCGACGTGAAGATTGGTCCGGTCCGGCGTTCGAACGTGCCCGTCGTCGGATTGAACAGCTCCATCCCTAAAATGTCACTCGGTAGCGTGTCCGGTGTGCACTGTACGCGTTGGAACGCGGCCGAGACCGACGTCGCCAGGCTCCGCGCGAGCGTCGTCTTGCCGGTACCAGGCCGGTCCTCGAGCAGCACATGCCCCCCGGAGAGGAGGGCGATCGTCGACAGCTTAATCGCCTTCGACTGCCCAATCACTTGATCGTTTAAATGTGTCGTCCATTGTTGCACCATAATGTAAGTCCCCCCGTCTATTTTCTGAATATTTATAAAAATCATAGCACACTCGACGCTTACGCAAAACGATAAACAAAAAACGATGACGTGATCGTCATCGTTTCGGTGTATCCAAATAGCGTTCGAAATGCCGCTCCAGCCAGTCTTGGAAGAAGGACATGAACGTACAGATGCCCCAATAAATCAAGGCGACGACCAAGTAGACGGTCATATAATCGAATTCCCGGCCCCCGACGATTTTCGCCTTGTTGAAAATTTCCGGGACGGTGATCATGGCGGCGAGCGAACTCGCTTTAATCAAATCGAGAAATACGTTCGAAAGCGGGGGGAGGGCGATTCGCGTCGCCTGTGGCAAGACGACCCCTTTTAGTGTCTGCCACTTCGTCATCCCGAGCGAGCGGGCCGCCTCGACCTGTCCCGGGTCGACGGCACGGATCGCAGCCCGGACGATCTCCGCGATATAGGCCGCCGAGTTCAGGCTGAACCCGATGATTGCCGCCGTCAGCGCCGCGAATTCGATGCCGATGAACGGAAATCCTGAATATAAGATGAACAGGATAATCAGAATCGGTACCCCCCGCATGAACGAGATATAGAACGTCGACGGGAACCGCAACAACCGAGACGGTGACAGTTTTCCGAGGGCGAGCACGAGACCGAGCAACAAGCCGAACAACATGCTGACGAATGAGATCCAAAGCGTGTTCGGCAAGCCGCCTAGCAAATAAGGGAATGAGCGCACAGCCAAGTCGACGTCAAAAATCGCTTCCCATTTCACACCTTCGAACATGAGCGCTTAGTCCAATTCGACGATGGTCGCGTCGACGTCCGGTTCGACCGAGACATCGGCACCGTTATAGAACGTTTCCGATAACTCTTTCACCGTGCCGTCTTCAAGCATCTCCGCAAGGACGCGGTCGATGTTCTCTTGGAGCTCTGCATTCTCCTTGTCCATCAAGAATGCGACTTCCTGCGGGTTATAGGCGATATCCGGGTGAATCGTGATATCGAACTCCGGGAAGAAGGCGAGGGCGAGCGTCTGGAGATAGTAGTCGTTCAAGATGACGTCGGTCCGTCCTGTCGAGACGTCACGAAGGTACTGATCGTTCGATGCGTTGTCGTAGATGACTTCCTCGGCCCCGTATTGACGTGCCACGTCCATGAAGACGGTCGTCGCTTCTCCAGCGGCTTTCTTACCTTTCAAATCCTCAAGTGACTCGATGCCTGATAGATCGCTCTTGCGAACGATAGCCGTCCCGTACGTGTACTTGTATGGCGTCGAGAAGGCGAACTTCTCTTTCCGGTCCTCAGTGACCGAGATATCGTTCGCCGCCACGTCGACTTGCCCGTTTTGAACGCTCGTCAACATGTTGTCGAACGCCATTTCTTTAAATTGAACCTCGAGGTCAAGACGTTTCCCAACCTCTTTCATGAGCTCGACGTCAAACCCTGTCAACGCATCGCTATCCTCTTCGCGGAACGAGGCCGGGTAGAGCGTGCCCGCTGTACCGACAGTGAGTGTACCTTCTTCTTTGATCTCATCCCAGCGCGAAGTTTCGGCCTGATCGGTGCTAGAATCACCACACGCCGCGAGCGGGACAGCCAATAATAGGGATGCTGCCAAACCTTTTGTCATACGTTTCATTCAAGTTCCTCCTTAAGTTATCATCTGTCTAAAAATAGCATGACATACGCTTACAGGCAACTCCTAAGAGCGGATGAACAGCGTTAAAGTTATTTTCGAAACATAAATCCATTAAGCGCTAACATGTTGATGAATGAAGGATTCAATCGAATGACACAGTTTATTAATTGTGATGAAACAGATGAATGGATGTCGGTTTGAACAATACGGTTTAAGCGAAGATATCATCGTGTTGATCAGCCGACTCCCACGCATGTGAACGTCATTAATTAATGTATGATAGATAGTGAAGGCTTATTTGGAACATATCAAAATGAGGAGAGGAGGGCACACATGGAGAAATGGGAAAGATGGACCGCCAATCTAGAGATACCGGATAAACTATATCTGCAGGCGCTAATTGATGATAAAGACGGATTAAGACTCGTGTTTACCGATGCGCATGAAAACACACATACATTCTTGTTTGACGGACTTGTATTGTCGTATCGAAATACAGACGAAGGAACGCTCATTAGAACGCTAGAACATTTATATAAACATTATAACCTTGATTTTTTTTGGCGACTGGACACTCTTTCAAGTGACCGATTCCAGCTATTTAAAATGGCTAGCTGAAGAATCAACAAACATTTACGAAACGGTTTATAATATTCAGCATTACGTGTTTCTGACATCACATGATGTAATTGAAGTGTTGTCGACAGACCCACCGATTTTGATTTCATAACCGCCACTTTACGGCTAGTCTAGTGAGACCATCTAGTTCCGGGATGGAGCGGTCATTACATATGAAGGGAGAAAGATGCAATGGAAGAAGCCCCGAACATCTCGATCAAAGCGTTAGATGAGTATTCCATCAGCGAAGTGAACGAAGTCAATAATCCGTTTCCAGTCATCGGGAAAATCATTCCGAGCTTTTGTGACGGGGTTTGGACGTATGAGGAACAGTTATATGAGAAAGCCCGTGTGACAAGCTTTCCAGACGATTTGCTGGACTGGTCTGAATATATCAACAGTGAGGACAAACAAGTATTCTTGGCATTCGACGATAAGATATGCATCGGACAGATCCGTATGGTGAAAGACTGGAACCGTTTCGCGCATATCGAGAATATCGCGGTGCGAGCAAGCTATCGAAACAGCGGACTCGGCCATTTGCTGATGGAAGTTGCGGAGATATGGGCAAAAGAGCAATCGTTGCTCGGATTGTCACTTGAGGCCCAGAATGATAACGTAATCGCGTGTCGATTTTATGCGAAAGAAGGGTTCGAACTCGGCGGTGTGGACACGCTGAAGCAAATCGGTAATCCGAACATCGACATGACATTGTATTGGTACAAGATATTCTGATTTCACTTGAGAGGAGAGACGTGTCACATCTGACATCGATTTTCTCTGTTTTTCTACTAGTTAACATAACATATATTATCAGTAAAAGTGAAAATCCGTCTCAATACTTTAGTATACTTAAAGAAGTGAGACGGAATCTAAAATTTGAGATAAGGGATTCAAGATCGCGTAAATCGAATCAAAGTGACACCTGGTTCCGGTTCAAACTCGGCACTCGGTTCGAAGCCGAGCTTCGTGTACAGCTTCTTGGCCGGACCGTTATGTTTGCCGGTGTGCACATAGACAAGCTTGTCCTCATGCAAGCTGAGCACGTGTTCGAGCAATGTCGTCGCGAGTCTCGCCCTGAAATATGTCGGTTCGATGCATAATTTCGTGACCTCGACCGTGGTCTCGGCTGCTTCGACCGTGATGAATCCGATCAACCGCTCATCGTAATATAAGCCATAGCTTGTACCCGGCAGATTTTGAATCACTTCGACCGTCTCATATCGTGCCGGAATCTCATCGAATCCGATCAGCTCGGCCTCGACCGCATAGGCGTTCCGTTGAATCTCGAGCATCTGCTCGGCCAGTTGATAATCTGTCGTCTGAATCTCGCGTAACTCCATCTGTCAGCACCTCCGGCTTATCGTGAAAATAGACGTGCTTGCTTGTGCTTGGCCCGTTTCAGCGCCAAATAGAGACGATGTGTCCCAGCGACCGGCTGTCCGTGCCCGACGAACGTGTGGCGCGGTGCCAGGTCGATCAATTTCTCCGCATGTTCGACCGCTGCCCGTTTATCCCATGTCGCGACGCCCGGGAGCGGGAACAACGGACGCACGTCCCCTGCCACGGCGACTCCCCCACGTGTCTGGAACGCGTCACCAGCAAACAAGTTCCGCTCCTTCTCATCGAAATAGGCGATGGAGCCCGGTGTATGACCGGCTGCGGGATAGACGCGCAGACCGAACAAGCGCTCACCTGGGTCGAGCAATTTATCCGGCAAGGAGTGGATTTTCGGGAGAGAACCCTTTAATTTGAGAGCCCGCTCGTCCGGGTCTGTCGTCCGGTCCCCTTCAAGGAGACGGGCGTCGCGCCTCGAGACATACAGCTCGGCATGAGGATGGGCTTTAAAATCATATCGACACCGCCGACATGATCTCCATGGGCATGCGTCAACAAGATGGCGAGCAGCGGTCGCTCCAATGACTCGATATACGCCAAAATCGCTTCCGCATTGCGTTCGAGGGCGGTATCGATCAAGGTGAGTCCGAGCTCCCGTTCAATCAATTGGACGTTAATCGGTAATATAGGCGCATAGAATGTCAGTTGATGAACGTGATCAATCCGTGTGACTTTCATCGAATCCTCTCCCCTTAATCAAATAATGTGATCCAATCCTCTTGCCATCTAGCTTCAAAACACATATAAAGCTGCTCTTGCGTGTTCCGTGCGGTCGATAATGGTGGTAAGTTTTCCCGCGTGAAGAAAGCCACCTCACTCGTCTCATGGCTTACCTGCGCCTCCCCACCAATCAGCTCACACTCGATGAACAGTTTATAATAATGCTGCGACAGCGGTGGATGGTCGTGATGATGCATATCGAACAACGCGAGCAGACGTACCGGTACGACATCAAACCCAGCCTCTTCCTCAACCTCCTTGATGATATTTTGGGCCGGGGTCAGCCCGACCTCACAAAAACCGCCGGGTAACGTCCAAAGCCCGTCCGACCGCTCTTTGACGAGCAAGAGCGAATCGTGCCGGAAGACGACACCGCGTACGTCGAGTTTCGGTGTCGGGTATCCATCGATGTGCGTCAATTTCGTGACCTCCTCCAAGGCGAGGTCTGACTGTCGTTCGAACATCTCAGTCGCGATCCGTTGGAGTTCGACGTAACGTTCGCGATCGAACTCGTCTTTCGTAAACGTCAAGCCGGCCTGTGCCAGCGCCTGGAGCCGTTTGGCCCAGGCGAGCCATTGAGACATAGTGATCCCCCCATGATTTATCCTCTTATCCCATTCGCCATACGATAGGCTTGTTCCTTTTAACAATACCCGCTCCGGTGAGAAAGTACCGATCCTCCCCGTGATATACTGAAACGAGAACAGTGGCAAAGGAGGAACGGTGTGTCGATGGCATTGTTATCCCAGTTTAAACAAGACTTGGACGGCTATACCGAACGGCAGTTGCGCTATCAGGCAGCGGCACACATCTGGTCAATCGGACAGATGTACGACCATGTTATCGTGGTGGCCGAGGAATATGCGGACGAGATTGAACGTTGTCTCGCCTCACACGAAGAACAATCACTTGGGAAGACCGAGTTTGGTGAACAATTGTTTCAAGCCGGCGGGTTCCCTCCGATTAAAATCCGCTTACCTGACGAGATGAATCAGCCCCCGAACAATACGGACAAGCGTGAGACGCTCGAGCGACGACTCGATGAGTTGTCCGCGCGCCTGAGTCGGCTTGAACCGCTCGTCCGCGCGGCAAATCCTGACGTCAAAGCCCGACATGGCGGTTTCGGTTGGCTGAACGCACAGGAATGGTACGACCTCATCGAGATGCATACCCGGCATCACTTGCGACAACAGGCTGATTTGGAGCGCTATCTGATGGAGGCTGGAGTCTAAAATACAATCAATAAAAGACGCCTTGAGCGTCTTTTAGTTTACTCCTCATAATCATAGCTCTCCACAAATAGATAACCCCGCTCGTTCCGTTCGCACCATTCGAGAAAACTTTCATCATCCGAACCAGATTGGGTATAAACCACCCAATCTCCAAGCAACTCACTATAGGAACTCAACTCGGCATCGTAATCCGCTCGTTTTTCTTCGTTCAATACCGATTGGTTCAACTTTCTCGCTTCTATGATGATTGCGCGATCCTGATTGACCTCGCCGAGATAAACGTTTTCGTTAATATGGTGAAATGAGAACTCAACGGCAGAGACTTTATGATCCATGAGTGCTTCGATGGCACGCTGTTCGGCCAGCCCCTCAATTTCGATGGCTCGCTCGAGTCGTTCGTACCATAATTCTTCAAACGCATAAAGGCCAAGCCAGCGGTACGGACGAGCGTCTTTAGGTGAACGCTCCGTCCACTCAACGAGCGTTGGTTCTAGTATGTTCGTAACGAGTGGATACACGAATACATCCGAGACATCGTTTTGCCGTGTTCGTTCACTGATTGTGAACAGCCAGGCGACGAATTCCTGTCGGTGCTCAAAGTTTCGATTCTTCATTGTTTTTATAAACGGTGTCAGAGCAGCAAGTGCCTGTTTTCGAAATCCCCGATCTTTTAATTCGCAGAACGTATGAAATTCTGGGTAGTTGTTTATGTTTGGGTCGTTCAGCAAATCGTGCATGGAATGATCTCCTTGTTCATGGATTCACTTTCGTCTATTCCCTCTAGTATACCGAAACCAAAAACCCCTGCACAACGTCTGTTGTACAGGGGTTCATACGTTAATCGAGGTACACGTCCTCAATCTCTCCAAACGTCTCTTCATCAAACACGAACGAGCCGTTGGCGTAGCGGTCTAGAAGCGTCAATTGCTTCGTCTTGACCGTCTTCGCTTTCTCTTTCCCGATGATGCGGAGCGTCTCATCGTCATGGACCGGGAGCACACGACGAATCTGGTGCGGTTTCGATTTGACTTCGCGGATGAGCATCGTCCCGCGCAAGTTGCGGTTCGTGCAGTCAAACTGGTCCTCGAGCTTCATCTTCTTGACCGCTCCGCGCTGCGTCACGAGGACGAACAGTGGCGGTGTGAAGAAGGCGAAGGCATCGGCGACCACGTCCCCATCCTTCAAGTTCATCGCTTTGACACCGGCGGCGCGCTGACCGACGACCGGCACGTCATCTTCTTTGAACCAGAGACCGTAGCCGCGTTCAGAGACGAGGAACAGTTGGCCTGGCCCGTCACTGATGCCGGCGAAGACGACCTCGTCGTCGCCTTTCAGTTTGAGCGCCATGAGCGCCTTCGACTTGCGTTGGGCGTCATAGTCACGGAGCGGTGTCCGTTTGACCATCCCTTCACGCGTCACGAACAGGCAGTGCGCGTCGGTGTCGAACGTCGAGACGACATCGGCCGAGACGACTTGTTCGCCTTCGATCGGTACGAGATTGGCGACATGCTGTCCGGCGTCTTTCCATTTCGACTCCGGAATCTGATGGACCGGGATGAGCAAGTAACTGCCTTTGTTCGTCCAGACGAGTAAGTGGTCCGTCGTCATCGCCTGGGTGACGAGGACAGGACGGTCTTTCTCCTTCATGTCCGGTATGTCGTCGCTCGAGGCACCGTATGAGCGCATCGACGAACGTTTGACATAACCGTCGCGGCTGACGAACACCATCGTCTCCTCGACGGCGATCATGACTTCGGTCTTCAGTTTCAACTCCTCGACCTCGGACTCGATGACCGAGCGCCGCGCGTCGCCGAACTCGTCACGGAGCGCCGCCAACTCTTTCGAGATGAGCTTCCGTTTCGTCGCATCGACGTTCAAGATGTTGGCGAGGCGAGTGATCTCTTTCTGGAGCGCCTTCGCCTCTTTCTGGAGCTCGATGATGTCCGTGTTCGTCAAACGATACAGTTGGAGCATGACGACCGCTTCGGCTTGACGGTCCGAGAACGAGAACCGCTCCATGAGCTTCTGCTTCGCCTCGGACTTGTCTTTCGCCGACCGGATGAGTTCAAGCGTCTCATCCAAGACCGAGATGGCCTGTTCGAGCGCGTCGACGATCTCGGCGCGTTTCTTCGCCTGGTCGAGTTCGAACGTCGTGCGTCGAGTGACGACTTCTTCGACATGCTTCAAGTAAGCGTCGATGATCGGCAGCAGACCCAACTGTTTCGGTGTCCGGTTGACGATGGCGACCATATTGTAGTTATAGGCGAGTTGCAGGTCGGTATGCTTCAAGAAAAAGTGGAGCACACCTTCCGCATCGGCTTCCTTCTTCAACTCGATGACGACACGGACGCCGGTCCGGTCGGTCTCGTCACGGACTTCAGCGACACCTTCGACTTTACGGTCGAGACGGAGCTCTTCCATCTTCTTGACGAGGTTCGCCTTGTTCACCTCATATGGGAGCTCGGTGATGGTGATCTGTTCACGACCGCCCTTGAGCGGCTCGATGACCGATTTGGCACGGATGATTACCTTGCCTTTGCCGGTCTCGAACGCCTTCAAAATGCCGTCTTTGCCCATGACGATCCCGCCGGACGGGAAGTCAGGTCCTTGCATATATTCGAGCGCATCCGTCGCCGTCTCGACTTCACCTTTCAAACGGGCGATGGCGAGGTTGAGCACCTCGGTCAAGTTGTGCGGTGGAATCTCGGTCGCATAACCGGCAGAGATCCCGGTCGTCCCGTTCATGAGCAGGTTCGGGAGGAGCGACGGCAAGACGAGCGGCTCCTCGGTCGAGTCGTCGAAGTTCGGCGTGTAGTCGACCGTGTTTTCGAGATTGACGTCAGCATCACACCGGCAATCTTCGACAGACGGGCCTCGGTATACCGCATCGCGGCGGCCGAGTCGCCGTCCATCGAACCGTTGTTCCCGTGCATGTCGATGAGCGGGTAACGCAACTTCCAGTCCTGCGATAGGCGTACCATCGCCTCATAGACGGAACTGTCACCGTGCGGGTGATAGTTCCCGATGACGTTCCCGACCGTCTTGGCCGATTTGCGGTACGGTTTTTCGTTCGTGTTGCCTTCATGGTGCATCGCATACAGGATACGGCGCTGCACGGGTTTGAGGCCGTCGCGCGCGTCCGGGAGGGCCCGGTCCTGGATGATATATTTCGAGTAACGCCCGAAGCGGTCACCGACGACCTGTTCGAGCGACAAATTTAAAATGTGTTGAATCGTCGACATCGTTACATCACTTCCTCAATCGCTTTAGTCACGTGTTCGTTGGCGATGATCGAATCATCTTCCTGGAGGCCGAAGGCGACGTTCTCCTCGATCCACTCCCGGCGATGGGAGACATTGTCTCCCATGAGCACCGAGACACGCTTGTCGGCGACGGCAGCATCGTCGACCGTGACGCGGATGAGCGTCCGTGTGTCCGGGTTCATCGTCGTCTCCCACAGCTGGTCGGCGTTCATCTCACCAAGACCTTTGTAGCGCTGGATGATATAGCCCTTCTTGTACACTTTGACGAACTTCTCGAGCGCCTCTTCATCCCAGGCGTACTCGAACTGTTCCGATTTGCCTTTCCCTTTCGAGATGCGATAGAGCGGCGGCAAGGCGACGAACACTTTGCCGGCCTCGACAAGCGGACGCATATAGCGGAAGAAGAACGTCAACAAGAGCACTTGGATGTGGGCCCCGTCCGTATCGGCATCGGTCATGATGATGATTTTGTCGAAATTGCAGTCCTCGAGGTCAAAGTCGTGGCCGACCCCGGCCCCGATCGCGTGGATGATCGTGTTGATCTCCTCGTTCTTCATAATGTCCTGAAGTTTCGACTTCTCCGAGTTGATGACCTTCCCGCGCAGCGGCAGGATGGCCTGAAATGTCCGGTCGCGACCCTGTTTGGCCGAACCGCCGGCCGAGTCACCCTCGACGAGGAACAGTTCGTTCTTGGCGGCGTTTTTCGACGTCGCCGGAGTCAGTTTCCCGTTCAAGATGCTCGTACGTTTCTTCTTCTTGCCGTTGCGCGCCTCTTCCCGGGCTTTCCGGGCGGCTTCACGGGCCTGGGCGGCACGAATCGCCTTCTTGATGAGCATCGTCGCCATCTGCGGGTTCTCCTCGAGGAAGATCGTCAGTTGTTTCGCCATGACACCATCAGCGCTCGTACGGGCCTCGGGCGAACCGAGTTTCGATTTCGTCTGCCCCTCGAACTGGAGGAACTCTTCCGGAATCCGTACCGAGACGATGAGCGTCAAGCCTTCGCGGACGTCACCGCCGTCAAGGTTCTTGTCTTTTTCTTTCAACAATCCGTTCTTACGGGCGTATTCATTCACGATACGGGTCATCGCCGTCTTGGCGCCGACCTCGTGCGTGCCGCCGTCACGAGTCCGGACGTTGTTGACGAACGAGAGGACGTTCTCAGAATAGGCGTCCGTGAACTGGAAGGCGAGCTCGAGCTCGATATCGTTCTCCGTCCCTTCGAAGTAGACGATCGGATGAAGCGTCGCCTTGTCGTCGTTCAAATATTGGACGAACTCGGCGATCCCTTCCTCGTAATGGAACGTCTCTTCTTTATCCGAACGCTCGTCCGTCAACGTGATCGTCAATCCTTTCAACAAGAATGCCGATTCACGGAGCCGTTCGGCGAGCGTATCGTAGTTATATGTCGTCGTCGAGAAGATCGAGGCGTCCGGCTTGAAGGTGACGCTCGTCCCCGTCTGACGCGTCTTTCCGGTCTCGAGGAGCGTCGTCTGTGGGATCCCGCCGTCGGCAAACGTCTGCTCGAACACTTTGCCATCGCGATAAATCGTGACGACGACCTTGCTCGAGAGTGCGTTCACGACCGAGGCGCCGACCCCGTGGAGTCCACCCGACGTCTTATAGCCGCCTTGGCCGAACTTACCGCCGGCGTGGAGCACCGTGAAGATGACCTCTGGCGTCGGCTTCCCGGAAGCGTGCATCCCCGTCGGCATGCCGCGCCCGTGGTCACGTACCGTGATGGCGTCATCTTTATGGATCGTCACGTCGATTTGGCCACCGAATCCGGCGAGCGCCTCGTCGATCGCGTTATCGACGATCTCATAGACGAGATGGTGCAAACCGCGATGGTCGGTCGAACCGATGTACATCCCCGGACGTTTCCGGACGGCAGTCAGTCCTTCGAGCACCTGGATGGCGTCTTCATTGTAGTTAAATAAGTCTGTTGACATCTTCGTCACCTCAATTTCGAACACACGTTCGTTTTTCTACCCTATTGTATAGCTGTTTTTAAGTTCTGGCAAGCCTCCCTTCGCGAGCTGGGCTCGTGAAAAAAGGAGACCTACCAAGGAGGTAGGTCTTAACCGAGAAGGCGGGCGTGCTCGACATAGATGCATCGATTTTCGATGTAGTCGAGTCCGGCATCGCGAGCGATCCGCTCGGCGTCCGGGCTGGTGAGCCCGAGCTGGTTAAAGACGAGACCGACATCCCCATGTCGGACGGCATCTTCGGCCACGCCGGCCAAATACTCATTGCGTCGGAAGACGTCAACGATATCGACGCGTCCCGGGATGCTCTCGACCGACGGATAGACTTTGCGTCCGTTCCACGTCTCGAGCGTCGGATTGACAGGGATGACTGTGTAACCTTGCAAGATCAAATAATCTGCGATTTGGTTCGCGGTCTTGTTCGGGTTCGCTGACACGCCGACGACAGCAATCGTCTTCGCCTCGGTGAGCCATTGTTTCAAACGTTGATCGTCCATCCTGAAATCCCCCTTTTGTTTACGTTCTCAGTGTACCTTTACCTGAATCACCGTTTCAAGCTTTATTTTCTTTTATCATACAACTGTAACTCTTTCAAATTTTTAAAACAAATCAATCGGTTCACCATAACTAATTATGTAAACCAGTTTATATGACGTTATTCAACCATTTGTCAGGTCGATGTGTGTCTCGCGTAAAAATGATGTCTGAACGAACGTTGCGTGAAATATCTATTTCACGCAACTATAAGTGCGATTTAAAGGCGTTTGTGCGTGTCAATTTTAATCGATTGTTGGATAGGCATGGGCAAATGAGGATGGGTTCGGTATACTGAAAAAAGGAGGTGTTCGCGTGGGAACAGCCTATGAGGAACGTCGCGGTACACTATATAATTACCGCATCACTTTTTATGGGAACGTGTTCGCTTGGCTCATCCATGTCGTGTTCTTGATCACGTTTTGGCGACTTGACGTAACCGTCCTTGCCTGGTCGAACGTACTCAGCGTTCTCTATTACACATTGTCTTTTTATTTTGTACATAAACGATATTATCGGACGTTCTTCATCGGTCTCTTCGTCGAGGTCGTCTATAACGCCATCATCTCGACAATCGTCCTCGGCTGGGGCGCGAACGTCCACTACTTCATCCTCACGGTCGCCTATGGCGTGTTCTTCATGCCGAACGTGAGCCGGGCCATCCGAATCGCCTCGACGATGCTCGCCATGGGAATCTATGGCTATTTATATGTGAACGTGACGGACGGGACATCGCCGCTCGGCCCGACCCTCGAGCAAGTCATCGGGGTGACATGTTTACTCGCGACCATCGCCTTGATCGCCGGGCTGTCATTCATCTTCGAAGGGGCGGTCGTCGAGGTGACGTCCGAACTCGAACAGACGAACGAACGGCTACATACCCTCGCCTCGCGGGACGGTCTGACCGGCCTCTATAATCGTACGACCGGATACCGTTTAATCGAAGAGGCGATCCGTGAAGCGGTCTTGTCGGGACGCCCGTATGCGGTCGTCTTGGCCGACATCGACCATTTCAAGTCGTTCAATGAACGGCATGGCCACGACTGCGGCGACCTCGTGCTCAAACAAGTCGCCTCTGCGCTCACGCGGACCGACGGCATTGCCGTCCGTTGGGGCGGCGAGGAGTTCCTCTTGTTCTTGACGAACCAGTCAGAGGACGAGGCGGCGCAAGCAATCGACCACCTGAGACAGCAAATCAAATCTCTCGAGACGATTTATGAGGGACGACGGCTCAGCGTGACAATGACATTCGGTGTCACGACACACCGTGGATTCAAGCCTGTCGACACGCTCGTCAAAGAGGCGGACGACCGGCTCCGGGCCGGGAAACAGGCCGGGAAAGACCGCATCGTCACGTCAATCCATCATTAAGCGAGGAGCGATTTTTTGAGTATATTCCGCCAGCTCGGCCAATCACCGACGAAAGTCGACGCGAGACGTTTCAACTTGAATGGCTATGAGCGCATGCCGGGCTTCATCCAACGGTTCTTGAACCACTTGGCCGCCAAACACTACTCGGAGCAGACCGCGCAGCGCTATCTGTATGATTTTTTGGATTTCTTCCGCTGGGTCGAGACCGCGAGTGCATCCGAGGTCGACCCGTCATCGGTCGAAATCGAATCGTTCGTCGAGTTCGACCATGCCGGGGCCGAGGCGTACGCGACGTACCTCGCCCTCGAGCTCGACAACGCACCGAGCGTGATCAACCGCAAACTGTCATCGATGCAGTCGTTGTTCAACCATCTGATCGAGACGGGCATCACGGCGCACAACCCGTTCCAGGCCGTCGAGCGACCGAAGCGCGCCAAGCGCAACCCGGTCTATTTGACCGAACAGGAATGGCTCGACTTCTCGACGCTCGTCCGCAGCAACGTCGGCATGTCCGACCGCGAAGCGAGCTGGTACGAACGCAATCGGGACCGGGACTTCCTGATGATCCAACTGCTCGGGTTGACCGGGATGCGTGTCTCTGAACTTGTCGGCCTTGATTGGAACGACATCGACCGAGAAAACGTGACAATCCGTGTCATCGGGAAAGGGAACAAGGAACGCGTCATCCCGATCGCCTCCCCGCTCGAGCCGCTCCTTGACGGATATCGTGGTCAAGGCGCAGGTCCCTTGTTCTGCTCCGAGAAAGGCAAACGAATCTCGGTCCGCACGGTGCAGCATGCGTTGAAAGGGCACATCGACCGCCTGAAGCCATATCTGCCATTTTTGACGCACAAGCAGGTCACGCCGCATAAATTGCGACACACGTTCGCCTCTCGTCTCGCCATGAGCGGGGTCGACGTCTTAACGATCCAACAACTGCTCGGACACGAGTCGGTGGCGACGACGCAAGTATATGCCCATATCGGTGACGAGAAGAAAAAACAAGCGCTAACCGGTTTACGATAACTTATTATGTAAACCAAGCTAAAACACCCGAATCTATCAACAGGATAGGCTCGGGTATTTTTGTCATAACTGTTTTGTCGAGAGGATGACAATCGTCTCATCGAGCACTGTATAGTAGGCGTCCTCGAACGTTTGACGTTCGTTCGTCTCGAGGTTGAAGATGCTCACGCCGCCCCCTCCTTCAGCCGATTCATGGATGAAATAGGTCGAAGCGAGTACGCGCTCGAACGGAGCCGTATCGAGGAAGCGGGCACCGGTCGTCGCGTCAATCAGTTCGGTGTGATCTTCTGATTCCTCGACTTTGATAAAGACCGTCGAACTGACATCATCATACGTGAAGTCGATCGGTTTATAAGCCCCCCAGTCGACGACCGTGACCTCCCGGAGCACGTCCGGTGCCGCCAACTCATAAATCGTCTCCTCATTCGCTGCATCGACGAACGCAGAGAACCGCAGTTTCGCGTCCCGTTCCCCGAGATATTGGACCGTGTCCCCTTCCCCATGGAGCCGAATCAAGTCCTCGAACGGAATCTCCCCTTTTCGGTCCCGGATAGCCTCGACCGCCTCGTCGAGCGAACAGATGAGGATCGCTTCGGAGTGGTCGATCGCATCGTCTGGCGAGACCCGTCCGTCCTCGAGCGCCTCGTAATAGGCGAACTCGTCCAATCGGGCGTTACATACGATATAAGGAACCCCGTCCAGCTCGGTCGTGAACAGATACAGCTCGCGGAACTTACCGGCATGGCCGACGAGCCGTTCATCACGGATCCGTTCTTGGAACGACGTCTCGGCATCATACAACCATGCCTCGTCCGCATCCCCGAAACTCGTCAAGAACAGGAAGTAACGATCGACGAGTACCCAATAGAGCGTGCTGTTGCCTCGCTTCTCGAATGTCGCGAGCACAACCTCCTGTCCAGAGCGGTAATCGAAGGCGATCAGTTCCGTTCGGACGACCCCGGTCCGGTCCGGTGTCTCGTTCAAGAAATAGACGCGGTCCTTACTGACGAACAGCTTCGAGATCCCGTAGTCTTCATACACACGACGGCCGACCGGAGTGACGGAACCGTCTTCTTCGTCATAGCGGAAGATCGAGAAACTTGTCTCACTCGACTTTTCGCGGTAATAGACGGACGTCTCGGTGACCGCGATCAAGTCCTCATGGCTGATTGACATGGCACGTGCATCAACGATTCTCATAGCGCACCTCTCTCATAAGAAGATTCGACCGGTTCGACGGTGACGATACCGGGTGGTCGTTTCGGGAATGAAATCCGCAGATGGGCGAATTCGATGACAGACTGGCGAGGGTCGGCCTTCTCGATCCAGCGAATTCGTTGCCGGTTCGCCAAGGCATGACCGATTTTTTCTTCGATTTGGAACTGCGAGATGCCGCGATAGGCGACTTCCTGGATATATGTCGTCTCGTCGGCTTCGAACTGTTGCCAAATGCCCATGACGAGCTGCCCGAGTGCCGAGACGCGTTGTTCCGGTAATCGGACCGTCCGTAACGTCTGTTCGACTTCTTTCAAACAATCGAGAGGATCGTCAGCCACCGCGAACAATCGCTTCGCCGAGTTGTTCATGACCCGATAACGTCGTTTCCCGCTCTCCAGCCGGAGTACTTGCGCGTATGGCTCGACCGGTACCCCGTGAAAGAACGTGTCCACCCCACCCCAAGAAAATCCGAGGCTGGATCGAACTTTTGGATCGTCTTCATGAAGGCGATCATGAAATCCTCGACCTCTCGACGCTCGAGCCGTAACCATTCGGCGAGCGCGAGCGTGCCACGGCCCTTTTGGATACGATGAACCGGGAAAAAAAGGTCTCCTTCAGCCAGGCGATGTGGTTTGATTTCGGTCCCGTCCGCCCGATAATCTGTGGCCGGGCGACCGCTCCGACCCGCATAGATGATCCATTCGTCATCCGTGCTCTCGAACGCGTAGGCTTGATGCGCCCAAGGCGGCGTCACGTAAAGGGCGGGATATTCTTCGTATGTCTCTAGGTGAAGAAATGATCGGTCATTCCAGATCTGTGCGAGCAATCGAACAATTTCACCCGTTTCTGATTCTTTCGGTGCGATATAGTTTCCCGTGTTACCGATGTACGTCAAGACATGGAAGTCATAGGCGTGATACAGATGGCGGATGATGCGCTCGAACACGGCGGCGATCATGCGCTCGAACAGCGGATGGTCCTCGTTCCGGTCGACCGAGGTCGCATCGACGGTGCACATGAGCCATCCCAAGCGCACATACAGCCGAATCCGGAGCGGATACGAGATCAACGGGGACGAAGATGCATGAATCTCCGTCAGACCAAGGTTGGCCATGTTCTCGACCTGTAACGTGAATCCGCTACGCCTCAGTTGTTCTTCCATCTTCTTTTTCCAATTGATCGTCTCCATCGCATTCACTCGCTTTCCGTTGCCATGTCAGCTTTGTGTCTCATTGTGAAATTTTTCCCGTTTCTTGATTCATACAAACGCCTTTCCAGCGGCGTGTTCCGTCAGGCGCTTGAGTGCCTCGTCAAGCACTGGTCGTGCCGTCCCGAAATTGAGCCGTTCGAACGTCGTCCCTGACGCACCGAACGGGAGGCCTGGTGACAAGAACAGACGGACTTGCTCGTGCAGCCACTTCTTCCGCGCTTCCGGTTCAAGACCGAGTCCCGCGAAGTCGATCCAGAGGAGATAACTCGCCTCGGGCATGAACGTCTTCAATTGTGGTAGTTCTTCCTGGAGCCGCTCGACGAGATACGTCGCCTGCTCCTCGAGTTCGGCCGTCAATTGGTCAAGCCAACGCTCGGCGCGCGAATCCGTGTAGGCGGCAATGATGGCCGTGTTCGCGAACGGTGTCGGTAACACATGGTGTTTGTTTTGAACTTGGATGATCCGTTTGCGCATCGCATCGTCCGGACAGATGATGTAAGAAGAGAACAGTCCAGCGATATTAAACGCCTTCGACGGCGCACTCACCGTGATGACGGCGTCATCCAGACGGTTGAGGCGGTATGCCGCCGAGAGGGATAGGTCAAGTCGGCATGAATCTCATCGGAAACTAGGATGACGTCATGACGACGTGCCAATCGACGACCTGCTTCAGTTCGACTTCGGTCCATACCCGTCCGACCGGGTTATGCGGCGAGCAGAGCAAGAACAGCTTCGCCTTGCGCATCTGTATCTCGAGCACGTCAAAGTCCATCTCGTAGCGGCCATCAGATTGACGGAGCGGGGCGTCCAGTAGCTCACGTTTCAACCCTGTCACCAGTTCGTGGAACGGTGGATAGACGGGTGACTGGATGACGATGCCATCCCCTTCCTCGGTCAACGCCTCGACGATGTGTGTCAATCCAGGCACGACGCCGTTCGAGAACAGGACGTGATCGGCATCGACCTTGAGCTTGTGACGGCGTTCATACCAGGAACTCACGGCGGCCTGCGCGTCTCTCGAGAACAGCGTGTACCCGAACTCCCCTGTCGCGGCACGGGCCGTAAGCGCCTCTGAGATGGACGGTGCCGTGCGGATATCGATGTCTGCGACCCAGAGCGGCAAGACGTCATCTTTCAAATGGAACCAGCGGTCGAGGCCGTCCCATTTCACTGAATCCGTTCCCGTCCGGTCAAGCGATTGATGTAAGATTGATTTCATGTTCATCCCTCCTACCCCTACTGTAACAAAAAATGAACGGCCGAGTCCGCAAACGATGGCGGATTCAGGACACGTCGGCTATAATCGTCCAAGATACTTCAAGGAGGTGAATCCGATGACCGTGACCGTCATCCGCCATAAACGCCGCAAGCGGGTAGCTTTCTTCGTGACACCGGACGGGATCGAGCTGCGGATTCCAGCGCGACTCCCGAACCGGGTCGTCGAGACGATTTTAACGGATCATGCCGACTGGATCGCGGAACGCCTCGCCGCACTACCTAAGCGTGACGCCTTGCCCGACGACAGGTTGAACCTACATGGGGAGACGTTCCCGCTCGTCAAACGTAATACCGAGACAAGGTTCCGTTTCGACGGCGAAAATTTTCACTGTCCCGCTGCGTGGGACGACTCATCGCTTCGGAAAGCGTATGAGGCTTGGCTCCGCGAGCGGGCCCTCACCTACGTCACCGAAAGCGCTCCGTACTATGAACGGCTGCTCGGTGTGAAGGCGAGCCGAATCCGAATTGGCCACCAAAAGACGCGCTGGGGGTCATGCAGTTCGACCGGGACGATTTCCATCAACGTCCGGCTCATGCTTGCCCCCCGGGAGGTTATGGACTATGTCATCGCCCACGAATGGGCCCATCTCGTCCATTTCGACCACTCGAAAGGGTTCTGGTCGACATTGGCATCGGTCTATCCGGACGTCGCGGGCGCGATGGCCTGGTTGAAACAATATGGCCATACGTTACAAATCAAAAAACCCAATTGAACGCGCCCTTTTCACGGGACATGTTCGATTGGGTTTTTAGATGGCGGACGTGAATCGCTCGGCTGTCCTGTTTAGGGACTCGGCCGATTGTTCGATATGTGCGAACCGTTCGAGCGTCTGTTCCATAATGCGCACACTTTCCTGAATGTCTGCACTCGAGCGGGAGACACCGTCGACGATCGAGACGAGTTCTTTGTTCATCCCGTCCGTGTTCGCGCGCACTTCGATGACGGCCCGTTCGACGAGACGCGACAAGTTCCGGACCTCGGTCGCGACGACGTTGAAGCCGAGACCGTGCTCACCTGCCCGCGCAGCCTCGATGGCGGCGTTTAGCGACAACAAGTTCGTCTGAGCGGCGATTTCTTTGATCGTACTGGCGATTTTCGTGATCTCGGCAGCCTGTTCCTGCAAGTTCGCGAGCGTCTTCAAATTCTGATTCGAGTCCGCATCGAGCCGTTCAATCGTTTGCTTCAACTGTTGGCTCTCGTCCATGCCGCGACGGGCCCGGGTGTCGAGATTTTCAGCCATGACCCGGAACGAGCGGGCGTATTCCTCAATTGTCTGTTGGCGACTCGTGATGTCCGAGGCGATCTTGACGACACCGATGACCTCGTCCTGTTCATAAATCGGCATATACGTCGCTTCGAGCCAAATCGAATCGCCGCGGGCGTCGATCCGCTCGATCTTGTCGGCCGAGCTGAAGCCGTCGAACAGCTTGTTCCAAAACGCTTGATAATCCGGGCTGCTGACGAAACTTGGTGTACAGAACAGATGATGGTGCATCCCGATCATTTCATCGCGCTTGTATTTCATCACCTTGGCGAACAGGTCGTTCACATCGACGACACGTCGTTGACGGTCGAATCGAATCATTGCGACGTTGGCCTCGAGGGCACGGAGAACGTCGAGGGATGAGAGACTAGCGCTTATTGTCAGTGCCATACCGATTATTCCTACCTTCTTTTATTGATTTCTTTTCGTGCTTTATTTTTAGAATGTAGCGAAATTATAGTGTACCCTGTGAGGAAAATCCTGAATAGCATCGGCTTTTGAAATCGAGTCAATACCTTGAATTTGAAGTGTTTTCCAGTCGTACTCGCTGATTGTGGTCATAAAAAAGAACTCGTGCATTGCACGAGCCCATAATCATTCTGATTTATCGAATATTGCTTGGAAAAGCGTGACTTTTTCGGTCGTGAATTCACCTTGGCTGTCCTTTAGTTCGATGCCGCCGTTCATCTGTTCAACATGTGCTTCAACAGAACATCCCTCCTCGATTACCGACCAATCCCTTCATTCGAACGCTTCCGGGAACAATTCCTTGAATGTCTTCGCTCCGACGCTCGACAGTTTGAACACTTTCCCGGTCATCACGTCTTTCACATAGATATCGACTTTCTTCGACCGTTGCTGATAACTGACTTCGAACTGTTGACCGAGATTCCCACGCCACAGCGTCAAATACTTATAGTCTTTCGTCTCACCACTCTTCGTCGACGGGCGCGCGGTCTCGATGGCTTCGACCAACTGGTCATAAGCTTTGCCGCTCACGTTTACAGCATCAGGGTAAGGGAGCGGGACTTCCCGGTGATACGGATACTGATGGAGGTAAGCGACGGCTATCTCGTCTGGACTGGTCGTATTGGTAAGGAGAGCACTCGGTCGATAGCGCATCGACACGGTTTTTGTTACGTTTTGTCCGTCCACGTCAATCGTGACGTCATATAGCGGATAGGCTGTCATCGGTTCCATCGTGCCACCGTTATGGATTCGACGGAAGGTTAAACTGTCAGCCCCGTTGAGCAAATCGGCATCTTGTAAAATGGAGGAGGAATAGCGAGCCTTGTCTCCACCATAAGACTGGAGCAGATGAGGCATGTTCGTGGCCTTATCTCGTCCTAATGCGATAAACACATCGGACGGTCTAAGGTTCGGCAAAAAGTGGAAAGATGGGGTAAAGTAGCCCCCTTCTTCAATCCCAATCTCGACCGTGCCACTAAATCCAGGCGAAATCCTCATAAGTGTGACCGGATACGGTTCGATGTCTTGTTCATTGTCATAGAAGGCGTCCGGCTTATGTAACGCAGCCCGTTCATTTTCGGTCGCGATATAGACGGTCGGAAGAGCAGACATTTCAGTTCCGACCTCGTCTTTCAAGTAGGCAGGTCTTTCTGCAAGCTCGACGGCCCGATACCCTTCCATCCCGTCCATCCGGTCTGATTTACAGAGCGCATAGATTGTATCCCCCTCGACATAGGTCACTTCATTAAAACTATATCCATAATAGTCATCATTCATAAGCGGGGCCCGGGTCGCATACGCCATTCCAAGCACGGAAAACGTCTCTCCATTCAGTTCGGACAGGGGTTCACCGTCTTCACATTGGTTCAATATGGCTTCGGCATCCACTACAGGCTCCTGACTGTTCATCGTAACCCGCTCGGCCTGCCAATGTTCCTCGATATGACCATAACGGACGACGTCAATATCTTCCGAGCAGCCTGCCGTCAACCACAACAGTGACAATGTCATTAGCGTTCGTTTCTTCATGTTCAAGCCACTCATTTCTTCTTCAAATCCGGGAAATAGGACAAGAACGTCTCGGCCCCTTCGCTCGTCAGTTTGTACGTCTCCTCAGTCACTCGGTCGGTCACGTAAACGTCCAGCTTCTTCGAGCGCTGTTTATATGTCACTTCGAATTCCTGGCCTTGAAGTCCGTCAAGAATCGTCAACAAATGATAGTCTCCCATGTCTCCGCGCCGATCGACCGGTCCCGCGGCTTTGATGGCTTCAATCAACTCATCCATATCAGTCCCTGCCGCCTTGATTACATCTGGATAAGAGAGTATCTTCTCACGACTGAACGGTTTCTTATGCAGATACACAAACGGACGACCGGTCTGATCCGGGAACTGCATCGCTGGAAGATTTTCTGGAAGGTCCCGTTCTTCCTCAGAGATCAACGCCTCCTCACGATACGTCAGAGTAACGGTCTCGGTAATGGATTCACCATCTTTTATATATGTGAACTCATAGATTGGATAGCTTTCACCGGATACAAATATGTCTTCTTCAAGCGGTAGCCGTTTGACGTTTAAAGAGTCATAACGCGGCGCTTTCTCGGTCGCGTCGAACGTAACTTCGAGCGGCCCGTTCGAAAAGTAGCCCTCGTTATGTCTCATGAGCACGTAAGGGAGTGACTCTTCTTGACTGAATCCGAGCATCATCTGAATATCCCCCATGGTTGCCGTCGCTGGTTCGAACGAGATAAGCGGAAATAGGGACGGCCGTCCTTCAATTGCGATTTCCAATTCTCCACTGATTGCATGAGAGAAGGAGAACAGAGAATCAGGATATGCTTCGAGCTCATACTGATGTTCGTTCCATATGTCCGCCTGAAGGAACGACTCTCGATCCGATTCTTTAATGGGTAACACGGCCGGCACATGATCGACCGGATTACCGCTCATGAATTCTTCTGGGAAAGAAGAAACCACTTCAGCTTTAAGCCCAAGCGACGTCATATCGCGACAGATGGCATATAATTCGTCCCCTTGGACATACGTCACCGTTTTATACATATAATCGTCCCCTGCATTGGTGAATGGCGGACGACTTGCCACGACCGTATCGAAAACGATCAAATCACCTTTCAGCTCGGTCGTCAAGTCGCCGGTACACGCCCTCAACGTCTCACTCACCGATTCGAGCACCTCTGGTTGTTCCAGTGAATATTTGCTAACGTTCCAATGGGCATCGATATACGATAAGTTGACGACGCTTTGCTTTTCGTCCCCACAAGCGGCCAACAACCCCATGGGTAATACAAATAAACCGACTAGTTTCTTCAAATCATCCGCCCCTCGAATTTCGTTTGTACCAATTTTACCATTATATGACTTTACGAGGGAACACGAAAAAACCGCCCATTGATATGAACGGGTACAAGGGATTGATTAGATGCTGTTATCGATGGCTCGTGTCAATCGCGTCTCAACATCGCGGGTCACGGCTTGGAGCGATTCATCCTCGATCAGATCGATCAGTTTCGTCGGTTTCGGCATGCCGACATGCGTCGCCCCGTCTTTCGTGAACACGGCGAGTTTGCACGGGAGGAAATACCCGCCTTCTCGGTGCGCCGTGATGACTTTCTTCGCCTCTTTCGGATTACACACATCCAGGATGCGATAGTCACCGTCAATCGCCTGGCCTTTTTCTTCAAGCGTCTCACTCAAATTGAAATCCCAGAGCACCCCGAACTCTTCTTCTTTGAGCGTCATTTTCAGCTTAACGACGACCGCTTCGACCGTCTGATCGGTTTTGACCGTACAATCAAACAAGTGAATCCCTCCTTGGATGTTGTCTCTTCAGTGATGTACCCGAACTGAGGATTAACAAATCGTAAAAAAGTATATGTGATTTGAAACATATTCGACGTCCATTACGTATGGATGAGAGAAAATAAAGATGTCCAACCTTACGTAAAGGAGAAGTGGTTGCCGTGACGGTCACCGTATTCACACATACAAGCTGCAGTTCTTCCCGTAAGACGCTCGATTGGTTACGTGAACAGAACATCCCGTTCATCGAAAAAAAATTGACCGATCAGGGAATGTCGTTCACCGAATTCAAAGACATGCTACGACTCACCGAGAATGGCACGACCGACCTGTTGTCCGTCCAAAAGAGTGTGTATAAACAAGCGGCGGATCAACTCGACGAGATGTCGCTCCGCGAACTGTACAGTTTCGTGGCGTCGCATCCCCAAATCTTAAAGAGCCCCATCGTCGTCGATGACAATCGGATTCAAATCGGGTTCAGCGAGAAGGAGATTCGCACGTTCATCCCGCGCCATGACCGCATCGCCGAATTGAAACGACTGCTCGACAACAAGTAAGAGCCCTGCGAAGCAGAGCTCTTTTTCTTATGACTTCTGGAGTCGGGCCGCTAAGCGGTTGCCGAACGACTGAATCGATTGGACGAGCAGAATCAAGACGAATATGGTCACGTACATGACCTCCGGCTCGAATCGAAGATGCCCGTATTGATAGGCGATATCGCCGAGTCCACCGGCCCCGACGAGTCCAGCCATCGCGGTCGCCCCGATCAAACCGATCGTCGCGATCGTCAGACCGAGCACGATTGAAGAGCGGGCCTCCCGGATCAACACATACCAGATGATTTTCCGGGTCGAGATCCCCATCGCCTCATACGCCTCGACGACACCGCGGTCGACTTCTAACAGCGCCGACTCCATGAGCCGTGCGATATACGGTGCCGTGAACACGATCAGCGGCAACAGCACGCCTTGCACCCCGATCGTCGTCCCCATGATGAAGCGGGTGAACGGCAGGATGAAGAACAATAGGATGATGAACGGGATCGAACGGACGACGTTGATGACGCTCGACAAGATGCCATAGAAATAACGGTTGGCGAGTCGACCGTTCGGACGTGTCAAGACGAGGAGCGTCCCGAGCGGCAGTCCGATCAGCGTCGAGATGGCGAGCGCGATGCCGGTCATCGTTAGCGTCTGAATCGTCCCCGTCCAAATCAAGTCACCCCAATTTTCCCAAAACTGAAGCATGGTTCGTCACCTCCTTCACTTTCACGCCGCTCGCCTCTAAGAAGCGGACGGCTTGGACGGTCTGAGACTCATCGCCGTCCAAATGGACGAGCAGATTGCCGACGAGACCGCCTTTAAGCTTTTTGATGCCACCCCCGATGATGTTCGGCAGCAAGCCGAACCGTTTCGTCAATTGGGCGAGCACGGCCTGTTCACTTTGATGGCCGATGAACGATAAGTTGACGAGCGTCCCGTGCGTGCTCAACTCTTCGACGACTTCTTTCGGGACATCGAGGTTCGTCTTCAGGAACTTGCGTGTCGTCGCATGCTGTGGGTCAGAGAACACATCGAGCACGTCGCCTTCCTCGATGATCCGTCCTGCCTCGATGACCGCGACCCGGTCGCAGATGCGCTCGATGACTTCCATCTCGTGGGTGATCAGGAAGATCGTCAATCCGAGCTCGCGGTTGATGTCGAGTAAGAGCTCGAGAATCGACTCGGTCGTCTCCGGGTCGAGCGCGCTCGTCGCCTCGTCGCTGAGCAGGATGTCCGGCTCATGTGCGAGGGCGCGGGCGATGGCGACACGTTGCTTCTGTCCGCCTGAGAGTTGCTCCGGGTAATGTTTCCGATGGTCCGTCAAGCCGACGATATCGAGATATTTGTCGACACGCTTCCGGATCGTCTGTTTATCAAGCCCTTCGAGACGGAGCGGGATGGCGACGTTCTCTTCGACGGTTGCCGTCTTCAGCAGGTTGTAATGTTGGAAAATCATCCCGATCCGGTGGCGCAGCTTCGACAGGCCGCGCTTGTCGAGTCTCGTGATGTCCTGTCCTTCGATTTCGACCTGGCCTGATGTCGGGCGTTCGAGCAGGTTAATCATGCGGATGAGCGTGCTCTTCCCGGCGCCACTTCGGCCGATGATGCCGAAAATCTCGCCTTTCTCGATCGTGAGTGAGACGTCATCGAGTGCGGTGACGGCCCCTTTGTTCACCGTGAACGTCTTCGTGATGCCTTTAAGTGCAATCATAGGCCCTCCTTAAAACGCCGGGACGATCGAGCCGTCGAACGTTTCTTCGATGAACGTCCGGACCTCGTCCGAGTGATAGTACGATTTGAGTGTAGCGACGACTTCGTCATCCTTGTTGTCGGTGCGGACGACGACGTAGTTCGGATACGGGTTGTCGACCGTGTCCTCGTGGAACAAGGCGTCCTCGTTGATCGACAGGCCGGCACCCATCGCGAAGTTCGTGTTGATGGCAGCGAGTGCGACTTCCGGGAGCTGGGTCGGGAGCTGCGACGCCTCGAGTTCGATGAATTCAAGGTTGAGCGGGTTCTCGGCGATATCACGTTTCGTCGCCTTGTCCGTCAATCCTTCTTTGAGCGTGATGAGTCCCGCTGTCTCATAGAGACGGAGCGCGCGTAGCTCGTTCGCCGGGTCGTTCGGGACGGCGACCTTGTCACCTTCTTTCAAGTCCTCGATGTCGGTCAATTTCTCTGAGTAGAGACCCATCGGGAAAGCGACGGTCTTGAACACGTCGTCGATTTTATAGCCTTTATCGGACTTTTGCAGTTCTAGGAATGAGAGCGTCTGATAACTGTTCACGTCGAGGCTACCCTCGGCGAGCGCCGTGTTCGGCGTATTATAGTCGTTAAACACTTTGATATCGAGTTCGAGGCCGTCTTCGGCCGCGAGTTCTTTCACTTTCTCGGCAATCTGTTGGTGCGGCCCGCCCGTGACGCCGATCGTGAGCGACTCCGTGCTGAGCGCCTCGCTCGCGTCCGATTGTCCGCATGCTGAGAGCGCGATGGCGGCGAGTAGTGATGTTCCTGCAAGTACTGTTTTCTGTTTGATGTTCATTTGTTTTCCTCCTCCAAAATGAAAGCCCGCTACTCATTCAGAGTGGCGGGCACGACAAGTCAAAGTCGGACACGCTCATCTCCCAGACGATTTCGTCTGTTGGAATTAGCACCATGATCATTACGATCTGGTTGCCGGGTTTCACAGGGCCAGTCCCTCCACCACTCTTGATAAGCAATCGGTCTATTAAGTTGTTATCATCTTACTTTTTATTGTTTTAATTGTAAATAGATAATTGTAAATTTTCAAAAATTATTTTCAAAAAATCTTCATTGAGCGGGGCAGGCAACTGTTGTAGCTCGGTCTCCACCATGACAGAGTCGACGAGAATCGGGATGTCGTCGGGTCCGATTCCGAGCGTCTCGAGCGTCGTCGGGGCACCGAATCGTTTTAACCAAGCTTCCAAGTACGGGGCATCGGCCGAGTGGCGCAACCGCTCTTGGACGATCAAACCGAATCCGACCTTGTCCCCGTGAAGGAAGCGGTGAGTCGACTCGAAGCGGCTAAGCGCGTTATGGACCGCATGCCCTACGGCGACACGTGTCCCGGCGTCCCCAAATCCTCCGACGGCACCGCCAATCGCGAGCACATGATCGATTGCGAAGCGGACGTCGTCGCTATATGACTTGAAGGCATGTTCACTCAAATCGAGTTCGACGAGTCGTCCACACTGTTCGGCCAAGGCGAGCCCGGTGTTGACGCCGGCATCAATCGAGCTGTCCCCGCTCAAATAGCGTGCCTCGTAAAACTTCGCGACCGTGTCGATGACACCGGCCCGGAAGTATTCGTATGGGGAGCGTCTCATGACGCGCGAGTCGACGATGACCCGCTCGATGACGACGCGGAATATGTCGTAACGGTCGTAGCTCCCATCCTCTCGATAGACGACGCTGAGCGGCGTGAACGCGGCACAGTTCGATGCGAGCGTCGGGATGACGATGAGCGGGACGCTCCGATGATAGGCGACGAGTTTGGCTGTGTCGACGAGCTTGCCACCCCCGATAGCAATCAACACATCCGCGTCAAACAGTTCGAGCCGCTCGACTTCCGAGTCCGTGCACTCCCCGCTGAACCTTGTCGCCGGATAGTTCGCGATGGCCGGAAAGATGGCTCGAACGACGTCATACCCGTTCGACCCGTGCAGGACATGGACACGTCGGCCGTCGACTAAGTCATCGAGTCGGTCGAGTGCGTCATCGCTATGATCGTATTCAAGGACGGCCTGACGAATCATGCCCGCACCTCCTCATAGGCGGCAAACAACCGCTCGATTCGTTCGACGGCCTCGTCAATCTTCGGTTCCGGTGAGACGAGGCCGAAGCGGACGTATCCGTTCCCTTCCGAGCCGAAGAAATAGCCCGGGGTGACGGCGACACCGGCTTCATGCAGCAGTTTCCGCGAGAACGACTTGGCATCACCCTCAGGCACTTTCGCCCAGACGAAGAACGAGCCTTCCGGCGGTTCGACGGCCCAGCCGGCCCGGTTCAACCCGTCGATCAGGCGATCACGCCGTGCCTCGTACAGTCGTGCCAAGTCATCGCGAATGGTACGGGGCGCCTCGAGTGCGGAGACAGCCGCCGCCTGGATGGCTGAGAACACGCTGACGTGGACGTGGTCCTGATACGTGTTGATCGCCTCGATGATGTCCGCGTTCCCGACAGCAAAGGCGACGCGCCAACCGGACATGTTGAACGCTTTCGACATTGTATATACCTCGATGCCGACTTCTTTCGCCCCTTGCGCCTGCAGAAAGCTAGGCGGGACATGGCCATCGAATCCGATGCTGCCGTATGCGAAATCGTGGACGACCATCAAGTCCCGCTCTTTGGCAAATCGAACCGTATCATTGAAGAAGGTCGGTGAGGCGACGGCCCCAGTCGGATTGCTAGGATAGTTTAAGTACATAAGTCTCGCGCCTTCCGTATCGAGCGTCTCATAGTTCGGCAAGAAGCCGTTCTCTTCCCGGAGGACGAGGTCACGGACGACGGCACCGGCGAGGCGTGCCCCCGAGATGTAATCAGGATAGCCGGGATTCGGTAGCAAAATTCCGTCGCCAGGTTCGAGTACGCATTGCGGCAACGTGATGAGACCAGATTTTGAGCCGATGAGAATCGCTACTTCTGTCTCGGGATCAAGTTCGACTCCATACTCATTCAAATAGAACGTCGCCACTGCTTGCTTCAGGCGGGCCTGACCGCGGAACGGACCGTATTGATGGGTCGAGGCGTCGAGGAGCGCCGTCTGAAGCGCGTCACAGATCGGCTCAGGCGTCGGCAGGTCAGGCGTCCCTTGTCCGAGTCGGATGATGTCGCGGCCGGCTTGTTCGAGTTCGGCCACCTCGTTCGCGAGTCCGACGAAATGTTGAGGTGGTAACGTTTTAAGTAGATGTGAACGTCTGTCAGTCATGAATAGTCCTCCTATGCAAAAACACCCCTTTCCGCGGAAAGGGGTGTCGAGATACGGACGTATTCAAACAACCACCTTTCCATCTCTCAAGGTCACCTTGCTGGAATTAGCACAGTATTGAAACAATCTGTTGCTGAAGCTTCATCGGGCCAGTCCCTCCGCTTCTCTTGATAGAAAGTGTTTTATATGCGATTTTTTCTTTTTGTAATATGTCACTTAGTTAACCAAACATTACCAATCTTGTCAATCCCTTTTTGAAAATGAGCGTGCCCTCTTGAATCCCACCAAAAAAACATTCATAGTTAAGATTAATATTATTCTAAAAAATTTTAAACATGAGGGGATTGACTATTGGAACTAAACCGTCAATTGATTTGGAAGTTGAGCGTGATCGGCCTGATCCTGCTCGTCCTCTGGAAGGTCATCAGTGAACCCGACACGATTTCGCAGATGATGCAGTACACCTTCCAGTTACTGACGCCGATTATCATGGGGATTGCCATCGCACTGCTCCTGAACACCGTCCTGTCCTATATAGAAGAACGGTTTCATCTAAAACGCTATCAAGGCTTGTTAATTGTCTATGTCGTCTTTATCGGGATTCTTGTCATCTCTGCGGTGACGCTGTTCCCGCGCATCTATTCGAGTCTCGCCTCGCTCGTCGAGGAGCTCCCGTCCTATATCCGACAAATCGACGGGTTTCTGTCGCAGTTGAACACGTATCTGAAAGAGTATAACGCCACAGTCGCAAAGGCCATCGATTTCAGCCGGTTTGAAGAACGTTACTCGGGATGGGTCGAAACAGCTGTCTTCTCGTCGGTCAGTTACGTGTCGAGCTTCACGATGGCGCTCATCAATTTCTTGATTGGGATTGTCATCTCGATCTATCTATTGAAAGACAAAGAGATTTTTGCTCGTATGTTCAAGCGACTATTGTATGCGATGTTCCCTGTCGCGTCGGCCAAGACGACGATTGACATCTTCCAAGAGATGGATTACATCTTCAAGCGTTATATCATTGGGAAGTCGCTCGACTGCCTCATTATAGGGGTATTGGCCGTCGCCGGGCTGTTGATTATCGGGGCTCCGTACGCGCTTCTCCTCGGTGTTATCGTCGGCGTTTTAAACTTTATCCCGTATATCGGTCCACTGCTCGGCATGATTCCGGCGTTCATCATCACTTATTTCTATGACCCGTTCACGGCACTCATCGTCCTCTTGTTCATCTTCTTGTTGCAACAGTTCGACGGGTTGTGGCTCGGACCAAAAATTCTCGGCGACAGCGTCGGCATCACTCCGTTCTGGGTCATTACGTCGATCATTATCGGTGGAAGCCTGTTCGGACTAGTCGGGATGTTCGTCAGCGTACCTGTCACGGCGATGATTCAAGTTGTGTTCTCTCGATTGATCGATTACAGGCTCAGTCGTAAGAATCTGAATGAATTATTATGACACATTGAAAATTGATGTTGACATATTTCACGCAAATATCATAATCTTGAAGAGAAGACAGTAAAATGCAGAAAGGAGAGGTATCGATGTCAGTCATTCAACGCTTATACATCAAGTTCATATTGACCGGCAGGCGCCTCTCCGTGATTTGAATCCGTGATATGCGCCTGCCTTCCGAGGCATGCCTAAGATTGTAGGGACGCGTATGCCTTTGTGCATGTTGCGTCCCTTTTCTTATTCCATCAATTAAAGCAGGTGACCCCTATGATTCAATCACTCAAACAGCTCGACCGTAATATTTGGATTCGCTTCCTCGGAGAGACCATCACGGGCGTCATGATGTTCATGATTGCACCGTTCCTCGTCCTCTATTATAGCGACAAGCTCGACAGTTATATTCAGGTCGGTGTCATCATGGCGACCGGTCCGGTCATGGCCCTCATCGGTTCTGTCGTCGGTGGACGTCTCGCAGACCTGTATGGTCGAAAACCAATCATGATGGCCGCAATTCTCGGTGATGCGCTCGCTCTCGTCGGCTTCGCCTTTGCCGAGACATTTTGGCCGCTCCTTCTCCTTAATGCCATGCTCGGCTTGACGAACTCGCTGTTCCATCCGGCTGCGAGCGCGATGGTGGCGGACGTGACCGAACCCGAACAAATGAACGAGGCGTTTGGGCTGTTGCGGATGGGCCATAACATCGGAGCGGCGCTCGGGCCGCTTCTCGGTAGCGCCATCCTGTTCATCGACCGGCAGTATATCTTCTATTCGGCCGCGCTCATCTTCGTGCTTTATGCGCTCGTCCTCGGGCGCTTCATCCGTGAAACATTGCCGGATATGACCGAGACCGACACGTCGTCTAACCGGGACGTCCTGCGGGTATTTTACAACGACAAAGTGTTCCTCGTCTTCATCTTCGCAGGTGTTTTCATTTCGATGGGCTTCTCGCTCATCGAGAGTATGCTGCCTCTCTTCCTCAAGGAATCGATGCCGTCGTTCACCGACCGCGAGAACCCGTTCGCTTATATGCTCGCCTTGAACGGTATCATGGTCGTGCTGTTCCAGTTCCCGATTGCCTCGAAGCTTGGACGCAAACCGTTCGGCAACGTCATGCTCGCCGGAGCGACCATCTTCGGGGTCGGTATGATCTTGATTGCGGTTATGCCGCGTCTCCTCTATTCGCTCGGGACGCCGTACCTCGTCCTCGTCAGCGTGTTGCTCGCAGTGTACGCGTTCTATACTCTCGGTGAAATGATTATGTCACCGGTCCAACAGACATTTATCGCCTTAATCGCTCCGGAGAACATGCGCGGCGCCTATAACGGGGCCGCCAGCATCCAATGGTTGATCGGTGGGGTGACGGCTCCGATTATAGCGAGCCTATTCTTTGACCAACGGGCCGGGCACATCGCTTTGATCATTGTCGGAGTGGCCAGCTGTATGTCAGGTCTCATCTATTGGCAGCTCGGACGGCGCGTCAGCATGGTCGAGACGAAACAGAAAACGGCTTGATTTCCATAAATTACACTGAACATACTTGTTTAGTGTGATTTTTTATTTCGTTGTAAATTTGTTAAATTTTGAATATTTGCTTCAATTATTCTTTACAAACATAATGATTCTTTTTATTATAAAACGGTTAAGGAGGGATCTTTCATGGAAAGGATCGATAAACAGAAAATTGTGGACAGTGTGCCACAAAAAGGTTTCTTCGGACAGCCAAAAGGCTTGTTCACACTATTTTTCACAGAGTTTTGGGAACGTTTCTCGTACTATGGGATGCGGGCTATCCTCGTCTTCTACATGTACTACGAAGTATCAGAAGGTGGACTCGGCCTCGACCGAAACGTCGCCTTGTCCATCATGTCGGTGTACGGCGCGCTCGTCTATATGTCAGGAGTCATCGGGGGATGGCTCGCTGACCGTGTGTTCGGAACATCACGGGCCGTCTTCTTCGGCGGTGTGTTCATCATGCTCGGGCATATCGTCTTATCCATACCGGGTAGTCTGACGTTCTTGTTCATTTCGATGGGCTTGATCGTCATCGGGACAGGTCTTTTGAAACCGAACGTCTCGAGCATCGTTGGTGACCTCTATCACGAGACCGATCGTCGCCGAGACGCAGGATTCAGCATCTTCTATATGGGGATTAACCTCGGAGCCTTCATCTCGCCGCTTATAGTCGGTCAAATCCAATCCGATTATGGTTTCCATTGGGGCTTTGCCCTCGCCGCGGTCGGGATGTTCCTCGGACTCGTCGTCTTCGTTATTACGAAGAAAGGGAACCTCGGCCTTGCCGGTTCTTATGTGCCGAACCCATTAACGCCGTCTGAACGGAAAAACGCGATCAAATATACATCGATCGCGGTAGTACTCATCGGTGGTCTACTGGCAGTCTTGATTCCACAAGGCTTGTTCACGATTAATACGTTCATCGGGCTCGTCGGTTTGTTCGGAATCGCTGTTCCGACGATTTATTTCATCGTCATGTATCGCAGCCCGAAAACGACAGAAGTGGAGCGGTCACGAATTATCGCGTATATCCCGCTCTTCATCGCTTCTGTCATGTTTTGGGCGATTCAAGAGCAAGGGGCTACCATCCTTGCCAACTACGCCGATCAACGGACGAATTTGAGCTTTATGGGTTGGGATTTGAAAGCAGCCTGGTTCCAATCGTTGAACCCGCTGTTCATCATCATGCTCGCTCCTGTGTTCGCATGGCTGTGGGTACGACTCGGTGACCGGGAGCCGAGCATCCCGACGAAGTTCGCCTTCGGGATTTTGTTCGCCGGACTCAGTTTCTTGGTGATCTTGCTTCCGGCCTACTTCGGGGGTCCAGATACGCTTGTCAACCCGCTTTGGCTCGTCTTCAGTTACTTCATCGTCGTGCTCGGAGAACTCAGTCTGTCGCCGGTCGGTCTGTCGGCGACGACGAAACTCGCCCCAGCCGCCTTCTCGGCCCAGACGATGTCGCTTTGGTTCTTGTCGAACGCGGCAGCGCAAGGGATCAACGCCCAGCTCGTCCGGTTCTATTCACCAGAGAACGAGATGCTCTACTTCGGGATCATCGGTGGAGCAGCGATCGTACTCAGTATGATTTTGTTCGCACTTGCCCCGGTCATCAAAAAGTATATGCGCGGGATCCATTAAACCTAAAAGCCCATTCCTCGACCCGAGGAATGGGCTTTTGTTCGTACCTCTTATTTACGGACTTGAATGAGCGACAAGTAGCGGTCGATTAAGTCATGGTTGAAGTAATCATGGAACCGGTCCGATTTGAGCGATTGAATCGACTCATGGAACGTGGCCGGGAGTGACGAGATGCCTTGGCTTTCGATTTGTTTCGCCGAATATTCGAACAAGTCATCCTCGTTCGGTGTCGACGGCTCGAGCTGCTGCTCGATTCCCTCGAGTCCTGCATAAATCAGCGCAGCGAGAGCAAGATACGGGTTCGCGCTCGGGTCTGGGTTACGGACCTCGACTCGTGTCGCACTTCCGCGCGACGCTGGAATTCGGATCATCGAACTTCGGTTCGACGGGCTCCAGCAGATGTTGACCGGCGCCTCGAAACCTGGGACGAGACGTTCGTAAGACTCTGGGAGCGGGTTCGTGAAGATGGCCGTCGCACGGGCATGCTTTAGAATCCCTTCGATGAAGTGGCGCGCCGTGAGCGACAGCCCGTAATCCGAATCAGGCTCTTCAAATGCGTTCACGGTCGGGTTGCCGTCTTTGTCGTTTTTCCAGACCGAGATGTTCAAGTGCATCCCCGAACCGTTCACGTCGCGGAGCGGTTTTGGCAAGAATGACACTTTCGCGCCTTTCTCTTGGGCAGCCAATTGAACGATTTCTTTAAAAAATTGGATGTTGTCGGCCGTATGGAGCGCGTCATCATACTTGATGCCGATCTCGTGTTGGGCCGGTGCGACTTCGTGGTGGACTGCCTCGATATTGAAGCCGACCTCACTCAAGCGATTGGCGATATGTTGACGGACTTCATACCCTTTGTCTTCTGAACGTGTCGCGAAGTAACCGGCCTGATCATAAAATTCACCATGCTCGTCGAAGATAAAGAATTCCGGTTCAGCGCCGACAAAAATCGAGTAGCCGTCACGTGCGGCCCGCTCGAGAGCATCTTTCAAGACGTTGCGCGGATCGAACTCATACCGATTGCCGTCCGGTGTACAGACGTCACAGAAGAATGCGAGAATGTTCTCGTCCCCATCCTTTTCGTAGCGCGGACGATCTAAATCCGGTCTCAAGAATAAGTCGGAGTTTTTGATGGAAGAAAAACCGGCGATGGATGAACCGTCAAACATCGTCTTCCCTTCAAAGACTTCCGGCAACAATTTTGCAGAGAGAGTCAACAGCTTCAATTCTCCAAGTACGTCGGAGAAATACATATGGATCTGAGTGATTCCATTCTCCTGCACCGTTTTTTCGATCTCTTCTTGCTTCTTCCTGTTGCCATCCTTGTCTGTTCCGAATAGATTAGCCATGATTCGTAAAAACCTCACTTAAGTTATTTGACAGATGAAACCTGTCATGACGTACCTTGCGTACGCTTCTCATTAAGTCATAACCCACTTTAAAATTTGTTAAACCCCTAATTTGAAACATCGGATTGAAGGTGGCTCATTTTGGAATCCCTTGTTATGATGAGGAGAGACTGAAAAGAGAGGAAGAACGCTGTGAATATATTTATGACCGGTGCGACCGGATTTTTAGGAGGACGGCTCGCCCGCGAGCTGATTAATCGAGGACATACACTGTGCGTCCTCGCCCGTACACCTGAGAAAGTAAAGTCCATGTTCTCACGGGACGAACTTCGCTCCATCACTGTCCTGGCAGGGGATTTAACGTCCCCGTTCCTCGGGGCGGATGAGCGGTTCATCACCGATCATGACCGTTCATTCGACTTGGTGCTCCATATGGCCGCCCTTGTCAAATTCGATGAGGAACTTCGTGAAGAACTGTTCGAGACGAATTTGACCGGGACGAGACAAGCGATCGCGCTCGCAAAGGCACTTCATTGCCCTCGCTTCTTCCACGTCAGCACGGCGTACACGCTCGGAGCACGTGAGTTCGGTGATGAGACGCTGTATGCGACCGACCAGGTGTTCCATAACCCGTACGAGGAGAGCAAGGCGCACGCCGAACAGGCCGTCTGGGCGGAACGGCATCAGCTCGACGTCTCAATTTTCCGTCCTGCCATCATCGTCGGCGACTCAAAAACTGGCGAGGCCGATTCAAAGTTTACGATGTATGGCTATATGCGAGCCCTCGAAATATTTAAACGCCGCCTCGAACGCCGTGGGGCACCGGATGGACCAATCCGTCTCCTCGGATCGGAGACGGGCACGTCCAACCTCGTTCCGGTCGATTACGTGGCTGATGTGCTTCTCGCTGCCATCGAGCATGCCAAGCCGGATACCATCTATAACGTGACAAACGATTCCCCGCCACGCAATGTATTGATGCTCGACTATATGAAGAACGCGCTTGCGTTCCCACACTTAAAAATCACGGAGACAGCGACATCTTCATTGAGCCAAGCCGAGCAAACGTTCAATGAGATGGTGAAAGTATTCAATCCTTACTTAAATCGTGATATCGCTTTTAACGATGCCAACACGAAACGTCTGTTGCAGGACGCTGGATTCAAACCGCTCGATTTGAACGAGCGCTCTTTGCGCCGAATCGTAGATGCTTATTATGAGACGAAATGATTAAGAGAGCCGGTACTGACTTTTGTCAATCCCGGCTCTCTTTATGATTTATGGCAGACGAGGACGATTTTCCCGGCCTGAATTTCACCTTCAAGCGATTCGACCATCTCTTTTGTGAGGCCAAGGCCTTCGAGCTGTTCAATTCGATCGTCCGAATTTTTCGTAAACTTCGACATGAGCGACTCCCATAGTCCTTTTTCAGTAATCCGATATGGTTGAACACCCGCCTCCGCGGCAAGTCGCACGGTCAATTCTTCATCTTGGGCAAATAAGTAAATGTGCTCGTTGACACAGCCTCCTGACACCATCCCGTTCACTTCATGGTCGACCGAGGTCATATCCCGCACGATTCTTGTTTCTAACATGTTCATCCTCCTAAACGTCCGCTATTCTAAAATCGAATAATATACTATTCCCGAAAAATGAGTCACAAAACCCATTTCGGTTAGCGGTTCAAAAAGAGGAGGTCATGAAAAAGTAGCGGCCCAGCCTTCGATTCCGAAATGCTCGATGATTCTTTGAATGCGGTCCCGTTCGCCCTGTTCAGATGAGACGTGTTCCCGACTCAGTCTGACGATATGGATTCCGGTCTGTCCATCAATCTTTCCCGCTCGGTACCCTGCTTGCTGCAACAGGCCGGCGACGATCTCCAGCTTCTCGCGTTCTGTCGATTTTAACGTATGGCTCACTTTCACGTATGTCACTCCTCCCCATACCAACCCGTATTGTATCATAGGAGCAGAGGACAGACGCACCAACCATTTCATTGATGCTATACTACAACTACTGAGACAAGGAGTGATGTTGATGCCGAGACAGGATATGAATACGATCATGCTCGACTATATGAATGAGAAAGAAGATTACGAGGCGTTTGCAGCCAAACTGAAGTCGCTTCTCAGCGAACTGTTAAACGACGCTGGCATCCAGTTCCATTCAATCGTCGCCCGGGCGAAGGAAACGGAGAGCCTTTATGCCAAACTGTCCCGTAAACCTTACCAATATCGGTCGTTGCGCGACGTCCAAGATTTGGCGGGGATCCGAATCGTGACCTATTTTCACGATGATGTCCGTGCCGTTGCCCAAATCCTTGAAAACGAGTTCCGGATTGATCGCGAACAGTCGATTGATAAATCCACGTTGCTCGACCCGAACGAGTTCGGGTATTTATCAGTCCATTATGTTGTCAGCTTGAGCGACACGCGGCTCGCTCTCGGTGAATACCGCCGCTTCGAAGACAAAGAGGCCGAGATACAAGTTCGTTCCATCTTGCAGCATGCATGGGCCGAAATCGAGCATGACCTCGGTTATAAGAACCCGAACGCCGTTCCGCCGGAGATCAAACGCAGCTTCAGCCGTGTCGCCGGGCTTCTCGAGATCGCCGACTCCGAGTTCGTCAATATCCGTAAGCAGTTGCGGACGTTCGAGCAAGAGACGGTCGAACGAATCGTCGAATCGCCGGACAAGGTGAGCATCACGCGTGATAACTTGAATTACTACATCGCCAATGATGTCACTGTCGAAAAACTCGACAACGCCATCTTTCAGAGCGATTGGTTGCTCGATACCGACCTATCGACGATTATCGAGCTGACGCGCATGTTCCATTACGCGGAAATTCGGACGTTTCAAGACTTGAGCGATACGCTCGACCAATATTTTAACCGGGCCGTCCATTGCGCGTCGCTGTTGCCCTCGTCCCTCTTGCCTCGACAAGGGATGGGCGTCGTCTATGCCGTCCTCGCAAAATTACTTGCTGAAGGGGATGATCAACAAATCGAATTCTTTTTCCGACGCTTCTATCCGGACTTGAAACATTACGACGAGGTCATCCAAGAACTGCGTAGGCGTGAAGAACCTTCATAACTTTACAGACTTCATGTTTTTGTTGTAGAATGTTTTTATGCTCTGAAATATATGCAAATAATGATATTCTATTTAGGAGGGACTCTTGAGGATGACAACACCTGTACAAACAGCATCCCGCCGCCAGCTCGTCGCTGATGCTGAGCGAGGGATTCGCATGAACTATCGCGGAGTGAAAAAGAACCTCCGGTCGATGTTCTCTCATTACTTGACGCGAAACGAATTCTTCATCCTCCGATCGCTTTGTCAAAACAGTCCCCAAATCGCCTCGGCTTTATCGAACGAGTTTCAATTCTCGGCCTCGATGATTACCGCGCTTGCCGATGAGCTTACGAAAAAAGGGTTAATTTCACGTGAACGGAGCGAGCGCGATCGTCGCGTCGTCGAATTACAAGCGACAGAAGAAGGTCGTGCCTTGTTCGAGACACTTGAAGATATGAAAATCGAGTACTTGATGGACGTCTTCCATGACTTCTCAGATGACGAATTGATTCTTCTATCAAGATTGCTGGATCGAATGGACGCTTAAAAATGACTGGGCCCGATTATATCGGCCCGGTCATTTTTTTATACAATGTAAGGGATACAGGATTACACAAAAAACCGAGGTGGATGATCCGCCTCGGGTACAGCTAAGTCGTAGCAATCGCCGTGACGACGATGCGGTCCTCGTAACCAAGTTCAGGGTCATAAGGCCCCGCACACGTAATCAGTTGAAGCCGTTGCGCTTGAGTGGCCGCAAAAATAGAAGCGAGCGGCACGTCTTCAAGCCGATACCGTTCGACAGAGACGACCTTATACGCAATGATCTTTTTGCCGCGCTGGAGCGTCACCGATTCTCCAAGGCGTAAATCACCAAGGTTCGCGAAGATGGCTGGACCCCGAAGGTCATCGAGATGACCGGATAGGACTACGTTTCCAGTCTCCCCTGCTTTCGCCCCGTACTGATACCAACCGACCTCATCTGTCTTAGTCGGGGTATCCATCCGGCCGAGTCGGTCTTTCCTGACCGGTTGGATGACCGCGTTGATATCAATTGACGGAATCTTCAGACGTTTTGGAATAAACGTGTCGACACGGAATGACTGTCGATCGATTTCGGTCGCTGCTAGGACGAGTGGGTCGGCAAAACCGACAGTCGTCAATTTCGCGTCCGCGTCTGGCGCGTCTACTACTGGCGCGATTGTAAGAAACGATAACGTCCCAATGAAAAGTAACTTAAGCGTCTTGTTTCTGACGACGAAAGACGTAGAAGCCAGCTGCTGCCGCCCCAAGGACAGCTGCTGCGAGCAACCAGTTCATTGATGCTGTCTGGGCAAGGCCACCTTGACCTGTAGCTGGGGCTCCAGCCATTTCCCCGCCGTCTGTAGCGAGAAGCACTTCGAATGCTGGTTCTCCTTCAAGCAGACCGATGGCGAACGCTGTATAATTTTTACCACCTTCAAGTGCGACACCGTCGAGCGCCTTCACGACATCGGTCGCACCAGCAGGACGAACTTCGAGGTCATACGTGCCAGCGTCAAGCGTACCATAGTCACTCACTGCTTTGAACTCCAGGTTCGAGAAGAGTGGGTCGCCGCCTTTAGGCGCGACATCGACTGCTGGTGCGTCAGGTGAGAAGTGGGCAACGCGGACTTTCGATTTTCCATCTTCAAAGTTCGCATCATCTTCCATTGCTGCGATTTCGATGTTATCAAGTTGACCGATTGCTGCCGCTGTGTAGAATTTGCCTGCTTCAATTGAGAGATCTGCCGCCACGACGACCGTCTCTGTGTCACCAGCTGGTTTGATTTCAACGTTATAGTCTCCGGCTGGTAGACTCAAATAGTCTGTGAGCGCTTTAAACTCTGCGCCTTCGACTGCGACTTCCTCATTCACATACACGTCTACAGCAGGTGCGTCAGGGGAAGCATGTAGTACACGAACCATAGCTTTGTCATGTCCATCCGCACTGACCGGTACAATGAGCGCGAAGGCTAAGGCAAGTGTACCAAGTAAAGACATCAATTTCTTCATGTGAAATTTCCTCCTTTTTCTGCTTGGGTTGACCGATTGACTGCGTCCAACAAGTGCGATACATGCTACAGAGTGTGCTACATCTGATTGCTATGTGGCTGGTGACATCTTAAATTTAAGACAACGGAGCGACGGCGTAAAGGCGGCGATATGCTCTCAATATGTTCCGAAGCACATTCAAAAGAAACCGCTTTCTTTACATTAAACAGAGTTCCCTTTCCCTTTTATTAAAAAACCCCATAACGCATAACGTTACGAGGTTAAATGTGCTTTGCCCACTCTATGTCGTTCACAAACACCGCATCGACGCCGAGACGACGGAACCGTTCAAGCTGTTCGACCGTCTTCACCGTATAAGGCCGGATAGTAAAACCTATTTTTTGAAGCGAGATAATCTCCATGTCCGTCAGAGTGCGAACACCGGGATGGATTGCCGTCGCTCCAATTTGGCTCGCATAATGACTCAGATTATAAAGCGGTTGCCCTAAGAGTAGCGCGCATTCAATCTCCGGCGCCATTTCTTTCAAGCGCTTCAATGTCATGTGATTGAAAGAAGAGAGAACGATCTGTTCTTCTGACACACCTCGGCGGCGGATCACGTCAATTAAACGTTCCTCAATGCCCGGGTAACGTTCGATATCGGTCTTCACCTCGAGGTTAAGACGAATCGGAGTATCCCGACATAGCTCGAGCAACTCATCTAGCGTCGGAATCTGTTCGTGGATGGCGAATGTGACACCGGCATTGACTTTTCGAAGTTCCGAGAGCGTCATCTCGGTAACCCGCCCTTGTCCATCCGTCGTCCGATCGATCGTCTCGTCATGAATGAGGACGAGTTCTCCGTCTTTCGTCATATGAACATCAGCCTCAATCCCATCGGCTTTGGCATCGACCGCCGCGCGGAACGCGGACATGGTATTTTCAGGGTTCTGGGCCATGACACCACGGTGCGCGTAAAATTCCATCATAGTCACCTCAATTCGTTTTATATTTGTCCGTCAAATAGCGGACGAGAGGTCGGACTGAGATGTTCTCACCGGTCACTTGCTTGATGAGTTCGTTCGGTGTCAACGCTTTGCCATGGCGATGGACATTGTCCTCGAGCCACTGTTTGATCGGACCGAACGTGCCCGTGCTGATGAGCGTCTCGAAGTCAGGGTGTGCGGCTTGAAGCGCTTCTGTCAATTGGGCCGCATAAATCAGACCGAGGGCATAACTCGGGAAGTAGCCGAACGATCCGCCGGCCCAGTGAACGTCCTGCAAGACGCCTTTCGCGTCGCTCGGTACATCGACGCCGAGATATTCCTTATAGAGTGCATTCCATGCCGCTGGTAATTCCTCGACCGATAAATCGCCTTGAATGAGTTTCTTTTCAAGCTCATAACGGATAATGATATGCAGGCTGTACGTCAGTTCGTCCGCCTCGATACGGATGAGCGACGGTCTCGCCTCGTTCACGCCGGCATAGAACGTCTCGAAGTCCACGTCCTGCAAGTGCGGATGCTCGGATTGAAGACGAGGATAGACACTTTTTAAAAACGCTTCGCTCCGTCCGACAAAGTTTTCAAAGAAAAGCGACTGCGATTCGTGGATGCCCATCGAGGCACCTCCCCCGAGTCCGAGTTCATCGAGTTCTGAATCGATTTGTTGCTCGTACGTCGCGTGCCCCGCTTCGTGCATCGTGCCGAACAAGGCGTTCCGGAAATCGGTCTCATCATATTTCGTCGTGATGCGTACATCGCGCCTGTTAATCGTAATCTCGAACGGATGTACCGTAGCATCGAGCCGGCCACGCGTCAAGTCATAGTCGACGACACGCATCCAGTCCTCGCACAGTCGCTGTTGGACGCCCTTGTCCATCGACCAGTCTAGTCCGTGCACCGGTTCAGGCAGCTGGCGGATGAGCGGGACGAGTTCGTCGCGCAATGTCTGGAACAATTCATCGAGCTGGTCAACGGTCATTCCTGGCTCATAATCGTACAGGAGAGCGTCATACGGGTGCGACTCATAGCCGAAATAGTCAGCGAACTTCCGCTGAAATTCGATGATTTTCTCGAGATATGGGGCAAACATGGCCCAGTCGTCCTGGTCCTTCGCTTTCTCCCATGCCGTCTCGGCCTCGGAGACGAGCGTCACATACGCCTGATACTCCGATGACGGGATTTTGGCGTTCCGTTCATACTGGGTCTTGGCGACGGCGAGCGAGCGCAACTCGAGTGGGGTCAAGCTTTCCGTCTCAGCCATCTCAGCGAGCAACATCTTGAACGATTCGCTCGTCTGGCGCTTGAACGCCTCGGTCGACAGATAACCGATCGTCTCGGCACGTAACGGTGCGGATTGTTCTGGCATCTGCGTTCGCATATCCCAATACAGTAAAGAGATTGCCTCATCAAAGGCTCGTAATTGCTTAAAATGGTCACGCCACTGTTTCGTTAGTTCCATTCTGATTCCACCCCTATGACAATTGTTTCGTTACATCTTTACTTTAATATAGTCGAGGCCAGTTGCCTAATATTTCAACACATCGGTGATTCATTCATCCGATTGGTAATCGTCTCAGCCAACTGATTTAGTAGCATCTCTTGAGTCATTGCACGGACACATCGACTCCTGCCCTCGAAGTCATTCCGATTTGAAACGTTCGTACTCCTTCTCCTAGATTCATGACACAAAAATTATTGACCTAATTCATTATTTTGAAGACGATTTCACAGCGTCTCATCCATTATGGTAGAAAAGTAAACAACGAAGGAGCGATTACATAGTGAAACGAAAACGCAAGCATCGAAGAAAAACATACATCATGAGACGACTTTTCGTCGGTCTCGCCACAATTGGATTACTGGCTTTCCTCCCTGCACTAATCGGTTTCAAACAAGAACCGGAACCGAAAGCCGCCGCACCGGCCGCGACTACTGTACCGGTCAAACAAGGACCGACGTTCCCGAAAATTCAAATCATGCCATGGACGAATCGACCGATTGCTTCGAGTGATAACGCCGGCTTGCTGGCCGAATCGATCGCGTTCGTCAATCTAACGGATGGTCAAATCTTACTGGATAAAAACGGCACAGAGCGAGTCTTTCCGGCCAGTACGACAAAATTGATGACGGCTCTCCTCGCCTACGAGAAGGCCATCGCTGAAAAAGAATTGGACCAGAACGTGATTATCGTGAAAAAATCCACTCTCGACATACCATGGGATAGTCATATCGTTCACTTGGCGATCGGCGATCGACTCACAGTGCGTCAGGCGTTGTATGCTACATTACTCGAATCAGGCAATGACGCGGCCAATAGTCTTGCGGAATATGTGAGCGGATCGACGACTGAATTTGTAAAACTGATGAATGCCCGCGCAGAAGTTCTTAATCTGACAGGGACAAAGTTTCAGAATGCACATGGCTATTCCGACCCTGAACACTATACGACGGCACTCGATATGGCCAAAATTTCATATGCGTTCGGAACATATCCTGAACTCGTCAAGATTGCGGGTACTTATGAGTACGAGGCGAAGTTTCAAGATCAGACCGGTAATTTAAAACGACGTTGGTGGTACCATCTTGGATCAGCCATCAACGAGCGAAGCATCCATTACTCAAAACTCGTCAAAGCGACGAAGACTGGTTATACGGATGAATCGGGTTATACCATGGTATTTTTAATGGAGCATGAGGAAAAACAGTATGCTCTCGTGACGATGCAAGCCAAGTCTGGCCAGACGTTCCCTACTATGCGGGCGGTAGAACAGATAGCATTTGGTATTACTCCGAAGTAAATGGTATGTCTTCATAACCGCCATCCCTGTAAAACGGTAGGCGGTTTTTCGCGTCTTCTGACCCGTGAACCCTGTGGTTATATAACAATCAAATGACAGAGGAATGTCACATATATAACGAATAATCAGAACATTTAAACTTTTAAGAATTTAAAAACGAAGCTCATGCCTTGATACGATGCGCTTTTCAAGTCTTTTTACGATAAGATGACTATTTGCAATGGTATGTAAGGTTCGTTAAGGTTAGGGACAAGTTCGTCTAGTCACTCTGTTTTGCCTCAATCATGTGAATCTCATTCATGATTGATTGGTGATTAGTTGGAAACGAGTCAATCGAATGCATTTAGGAGGTAATCAAATGTTATGGCAAGAATGGGTGTCCATCGCGCTTTATTTCGTGATGATGCTCCTCATCGGTTACGCCGCTTATAAACGGACGATCGATTCATCAGATTATATGTTAGGGGGCCGCAAGATGGGGCCAGGTGTTACCGCCATGTCAGCCGGAGCTTCGGATATGAGTGGTTGGATGTTAATGGGACTTCCGGGGGCGATGTACGCCACGGGATTATCAGCGATTTGGCTAGCCGTTGGATTGGTCATCGGAGCTTACTTGAACTACTTGTTAGTCGCTCCCCGTCTACGTGTCTTCACGGAGATGGCAAATGACTCGATCACGATTCCTGACTTTTTAGAGAATCGGTTCCGAGATCACTCGAACTGGCTACGGATCCTGTCTGCATCCGTCATCATCATCTTCTTCACGTTCTATACGTCAGCCGGACTCGTCTCTGGCGGGAAGTTGTTTGAAAGCTCATTCGGGCTCAGTTATCAGACCGGTGTCATCGTAACGATCAGTATCGTCGCACTTTACACGCTCTTCGGTGGTTTCACTGCCGTCAGTTGGACGGACTTTGCGCAAGGTGTCATCATGTTTCTCGCCCTCGTCCTCGTCCCAATCGTCGCCTTGACGGACGTCGGTGGTGTCTCGAACGCCGTTAACACGGCGAGTACGATCAATACCGAATTGTTCGACCTGTTTGAGGGAACGACGACGCTCGGGATTATTGGTCTCCTCGCTTGGGGACTCGGTTACTTCGGTCAACCGCACATCATCGTCCGCTTTATGGCGATTAAAGATGTAAAATCAATCAAAACAGCTCGCCGCATCGGGATGGGTTGGATGACAGTCTCAATTATCGGTGCTGTCATGACTGGGCTTGTCGGAATCGCCTATTTCCGAGGTCAAGGGAATCCCCTCGCTGACCCGGAGACAGTGTTCATCCGCTTCTCAGAAGTATTGTTCCACCCGTTCATCACTGGTTTCTTATTATCAGCGATTTTGGCAGCGGTCATGTCGACGGTATCGTCACAGCTTCTCGTGACATCTTCGGCATTGACGGAAGACTTCTATCGGAAGTTCTTCAATAAAGATGCCAGCGAGAAAACGATGGTTCTCGCCGGTCGGATCGGTGTCTTGACGGTCGGACTTGTCGCGACGCTCATGTCGCTCAGCCCGTCGAACACGATTTTGACGCTCGTCGGTTATGCGTGGGCCGGATTCGGTTCTGCGTTTGGACCAGCCATTCTCTTGTCGCTCTACTGGAACAAGATGACGCGTCAAGGTGCACTAGCCGGTATCCTCGTCGGTGCCATCACGGTCATCGTTTGGATCGCGACCGGTCTCTCGACGGTCATCTATGAAATGGTACCAGGCTTCTTCCTCAGTATGCTTGCGATCGTGCTCGTCAGCACGTTCACGAGCCAACGTGAGCAGAAACGCATCAACCGTGAATTCAGCGAAATGGAAGCTGAACTCGCCGTTGCGAAAAAAGAATAACAGCAATCAAAAACGCGGGCCATTGGTTCGCGTTTTTTTGATGCGACCAACTGCGGCACACTACTTCTCATGCCCCACGTTTGCACAGTTCCCGTAATCAATAGATTAAAGAAAAGACCGCAGACAATATGTCTACGGTCTGACTAAATTACATCGATCTCGCCATGAGCCAAAGTTGAATAAAGAATGGCACGAGGACGAGCACGAGCATCAAGTTCCGCATCCGGTGGTTCCGGTTCCAATAATACGCCATCAAGACGAACGGATGGAGCGCCGTCAACTGGTACGGGTTGAACCAGAACCAAGTGAGCAACAAGACGATAAAGAAATATAGGACCGAGCGCTGTCTAGTGGCACGCCATTCTCGCCACATGTCAAACGCCCCTTTAAAAAATACAATAAACGTTACTACCCAAAATACCATCACAATCACACTATTCAATGATTAGACCACCTTCATGAGACATTTTCGATATAGAATCCGCCCCAGTAGATATGCCGATACGTGTACTCTTTCCCACTCTCTGCGGTGATGATAATCTCATCCTCTGTCAACACCAGAACGTGAACCGGAATCTCACCTTTTCGAAGCATTGGACTGAACAGTTGGAACTGTTTGTTCAACCACTTTCGTTCCGTGAAGTCACGATAATGATGTAAAGCGAGAGAAGGATGGACCAAGAACACACCGAGCACAAAGGCGATGGCTCCTGGCGAGGCAGTGACTTCAAGTAGTAAGGAGAAGACGAGGACAAGCGACAACACTGCATAGCCAAATTCGAGTAATTCCATCAACGAGGCCCGGCTGGCAATCACGTACTGCATGACACGAAACGCCACGTACAGTAACAGACTGACCATCACATACTGGGAAAACGGGGCACTGCTCATCGAAACGTCTAGATAGAACAAGACCGGCAGTAACATGACCCACTTCCATAATTGTAAGGCGAGGTAAAACAATGTTTGATCGATGAAACGACGATTGTGTACGAGCCGTTGCATATCCATGTTTCCCACCTCCGATTAAAAGATGTGACCTTAACCGTATCATTCCCTGAATCAAAAAATGATAACAAGCATTTACACGTCAACCGGATATTTCTTTTCGTTCAATGAACGTGGCGTTCAACAGTCCCCCGAGCAGAATGACCGAGGCCGCCAAATAGAACCAGATCAACAAAATGATAAAGGCACCGAGTTGACCGTAAAACTGTTCATAGTTCGCATACTGTGAATAGTAGCTGAACACGTTCGAAACTGTCAAGATGCCGATTGTCGCGAACGCCGCCCCGGCCCAACTGTCACAGAATGTGCCACGGTGGCTCGGCAACCACTTATATACGAGTAGGAATACACTGAATAAAATGAGTGTTCCGATAACCCAACGGAAATAGAACCAAATCTGGACATAGCGTTCTACAATGTCGTCGATGAAAATAATATGAGTCGCAAGTTCGCGTAATGCAGTCTCAACGACTGGAACAAGCAGGGAAAAAGGTAGGACGAACATGAGAGCCAAGGTAACTGCGATATCTTGGAGCACTCCACGCCAGTATGCCTTGTTCCGAATGAGTCGATAGGCATCATTGAGGGATCGGACAAGTGATTGGACGGCTATCGATGAAATCCACAGAGCCGGTAAGATGCTGAGCGAGGCCAGATGTAAGCGAGAATCGTCAAAAATGGCCTCAATGTTCCCTTGTAGCAGTCGATAACTGGCTTCAGGCATGACTAAAGCGAGGGCGGAAATCACGTCTCCACTCGAGAACGGTAGCCACCCGACGATTCCTAGCACGAACAGTAAGAACGGGAATGTCGACAATATGAAATAATAAGCCAACATGGCGGCTTGATCGAAAAAGCGTTCGGCAAAAAAACGTTTGAACGTATGAATCACTGGTTGTATCATTTTTTATATCCTTTTCTATTGTCTAATAGAATAAGTTCGGTATTTGAAATAAATTGAAGCTTGGTGTAAAGGCAAGAATGGCGCCGTGCCTCCGATTCTTGCCTACTCTCAACTGATGTTCTCTCGTTTCGCTTCCCACGCTTCAATATGCTCTTTACCAGGTAAATCTACATCATCACGATTGAACACTGGATCTCGCCCGGCCCGCTTTTGCGACACATAATCGTCGAGCAACAGTTTCGCGACTTTGCCGAGTCGGAAGATGGCATACATGTTGACAAGCGCCATCAAGCCCATGAAGATATCAGCGATTGACCACACCAATCCCGCCGAACGGACCGATCCGAACAATATCATCCCAACGACCGCAATCCGGTAAATGATCAAATACACTTTTCGCTCGGAGATAAACTCGATGTTCGTCTCGCCGTAATAGTAGTTCGCTAAAATCGAACTGAAGGCAAACAAGAGGATGGCAAGGGTCATGAGCGTCGTCGCGAGCGGCCCGATTTCAGTCAAGAGCGCTTCTTGAGCAAGCTCGATACCTTGGAAGTCCTCTGACCCTTGAACGCCTGAGATAAGGACGATCATTGCCGTCGCCGTACAGATAAAGAGCGTATCGACGAATACGCTAAGCGATTGAATCAAACCTTGTTTGACCGGGTGGCTGACTTCGGCGGTCGCAGCCGCATTCGGTGCCGATCCCATGCCCGCCTCATTCGAGAACAGACCGCGGCGAATCCCCTGTAACACCATCGCGCCCACGGTACCCCCGAACAGCTGTCGGAATCCCAGAATTCCTTCAGAGAAAATGGCCGAGAAGACGGCCGGCACGACGTCAAGGTTCGTGAACACGACCCATAGGGCAAGCAAAATATAACCACCTGCCATGATTGGTACGATAATCCCCGACAATGTAGAGATCGACCGAATCCCACCGAAGATGACGATCCCGGTCACGATCGCCAAAACGATGCCGACCCAAAGCGTATCCACCTCGAAGACATTATTAATCGATAAGGCAATCGTATTTGCTTGGACCGAGTTAAAAGCAAAACCAAATGAGAACGTGATTAGTATCGCAAACACGATCCCAAGCCAACGTTGCCCGAGCGCCCGTTCAATATAATAGGCCGGTCCGCCACGCCATGCCTTGCCGTCGTGTACTTTGTACACTTGGGCGAGCGTGCTCTCCACAAAGGCGGAAGCCGAACCGATGATGGCAATCAGCCACATCCAGAACACAGCCCCCGGCCCTCCGAGTGCAATGGCCGTCGAGACGCCGGCGATATTCCCCGTCCCGACCCGCGCTGCCGTCCCAATCGCGAACGCTTGAAAAGAAGACACTTGTCCTTTCTCATGCTTGACCCCTTTGACAAACAATAACTTGAACATTTCGGGCAGCATCCGGAATTGGACGAAACCCGTTCGAATGGTAAAATACAGTCCCCCAGCAATCAAAACAAAAATAAGTACGTACGTCCATAATAGGTCATTCACCTGCATAACGAGTTCTCGAATGCCCATGCGCATCCCCTCCTTTTAAGGAGTCATTACCCGCCCGCCTACCGTCGGAAACGATGCGCTTATCGAGATGCCTCGTCTAGTATTCGTTCACAGAGCGCATGCGTCGTCAAGCTGTCCTGAGCCCTCACCGAATCGTTAGGCTCGCCAGCTAACAATTTCATGAACTCGTCGAGCATCGTAGTGAAGCCTCGTCGTGTTAAATTCGACTCCCACGGACTCAACGCCCGCTCGAGCATCCCGTCGCGCGTGAAATCATACACCCGTTCAACGTCCCGGGACACCCGCTTCAGATGCGGGGACATGACTTCCATCACTTCTTCCGTACAACCGTTGTCACGATTCATGATGCCGACCGCCTCAATCCCGCCGGCCTTAAATTGAATCTGGAGTTGTTTCAGTATGCCCGCCTCATAACGCGTCCGGACGGCCAAGTCCTCGACAGGTGCGAGCCCCGTCAGATAGCGAAGCGTGTCGACGACGTGCACGAAGTCCTCGATAATGAACTCACGAAGTGTCGCTGGTTGATACGTTCGATTCTTTTGAATCAAGACGAGATTAGGATTCACCACTTCTTTTAAGGCAACTGTCGCCGTCGCGAAACGGCGGTTAAAACCGGTGATCAGCTCGACCCCTTTATCGGCAGCGAGACGAACAAGTCGCTCCGTGTCTTCGAGCGTGAACGTGACCGGCTTATCGATGAAGACGGGCACGCCTTGCGCGAGCACGTAAGCGACCTGTTCGGCGTGTGCGGCCGTCGCCGAATGGATTAATACGCCGTCCACTTCTTCGAATGCAACGTCTTGTAACGACCGATAATGGCCGCTGAACCGGTATTTGTCGACGAGGAGTCCCGCTTTCGCCTCATCTCTCGAGACGAGATAGACGTCAACCCCTTCTAAACTTGCATAGACTGGTAAATATGCTTTCTTTGCGACGTCCCCTAATCCTACAACGACAATTTTCATCGATCCATCTCTCCTCTTCGAAAGCCTGAATAAAACCCCAAAGCGTGCGCCCGGGGTCAAAGGTTCGTTTAATGCACTGCTACAATTTCAAAAGTCGTAATCGGTTTACGAATCGCATCGGACACAATTTGATACAGGTCTGCCAATTGCTCGTTATCATTTAAATCGGGTGTCCGGTCGAGTACGACCTCACACGTCCGCGTCGTCTGTTCCTTATCTTGGAACGCGTATTCAATCGTGTATGTCTGCATGACACGTCTCCTCTCAAGCAATTTATCAATTATACGTATGTATATCCTGAAACGAAACGATTGAAACGCCACAATCCGCTCGACCGCCGGACCACTCTTGTCCATTGTACCACTAGTTCTAAGCAAGGGGCGTCATCGAATCGTGACAACTTCTGGCTAGTTTATGAGAAGTACGACCCAAACGTGTCACAATCCGATTCCTTGTCAATCGAGTCGAAGATTCCTAGAATAGACAAGTATGCATCACACATAGGAGACTACATATGAGATTAAACAACATTTACTTGGCATTACCGCTAACGATCCTGCTACTGGCAGGTTGTACAAACAAAGAACCCGTGACCACCACGTTGACGGACACGAAAGAACAGGCCGCTGTCGAGACGACGGCACCGACCGAACCGGAGACAGATGACCGCTCCCCCGGCTATGACATGATTGAAGTCGAGGGTGGAGATTTGTCAGGTGATCGCGAGAATAATGTCGTCGTTGATATCGGATACGGCGACCGCGAATATTGGGCGTTCACGAACGAGCACGGTCAACTCGTGAAAGTGATCGCGGACGAGATCGTGTTGCAGGATGACGACCGAGAAGACGTGACGTCGGACGGTCGATATTATGCCGACGAGGCGAAAGTGCCCGGGGTCGAACACCGCGACCTCGACGAAGGGCACGTCATCGCCGATTCGCTCGGCGGTGTCTCGAATGCCTTCAACATCACGCCGCAAAACAGCACGCTCAATCGCCACGGCGATCAGGCGTATATGGAGAGCGTGATCCGGAGCGCTGGCGGCGCGACCGACTTCCTGGCAATCATCACATATCCGGATACGAATACACATATCCCTTCACACTATGAGTACACATACACAATCAAAGGAAACGTCGTTACCGACTCGTTCGACAACGTCAACCCGGATGAGGTGAATGAAGAACTTGGATTGACGGAGAGCGCACCATCGGCCAGCGAAGCTAGCGGTGAAGTCACGCGCGTCGACACGAATGGCAACGGCCAAGTGACGATACAAGAGGCGAAGGACGCCGGTTTCCGCATGCCAATCACGAGCGACCACTGGCTTTATCCGCACATGCGCGATAACGATGGCGACGGGATGGTCGGAGAGTGATCTTAAGTTTGAATCAAAAACGAGATGGTTAGCCGACGGGGCCAATCATCTCGTTTTATGTACAATGCTCGAAGCTTCATTCTTAGCAGGACGGTAAGAACGCGCGATCGATTCTTGGACAGACAGACTTAGAACGAATCATGCCGAGTTATGATAACCGGGCCGACTGTCTGACACATCCATTCACTTCGTCACCTCTAAGGACGAAAAACTAGAGTAAGCAAAAAAACCGCTCCCTAGAGCGGTTTTCGTGTGTTACGGCAGAAAAAATAAAAAGTGTGCAATTAGTGTGCAATGGGTGATTACTTACCCTCTACAAACGTCTCTGTTGAGCGTCTTTTTGGACGTAAACCATAATACTGGTAGTATTGCGTCTCAATATTTCCGTTGTACAGCTTACGGCGTTTCGTCGCTGGACGGCCGTACGCCTTCTCGAAGTCCTCATAGCTCGTCAACATGTAGACGCTATAGCCCGGATACTTGGCGAACTGCTGGCCGATCCGCTCGTACAGGTCGATGATCTCTTCCTCGGTCTGCAACCGTTCGCCGTATGGCGGGTTACCGATGATGACACCGTACTCTTCTTTCGGCTTCAAGGCAGCCGCGTCGCTGTGGACGAACGTGATCGCGTCACGGACGTCAGCGAGCTCGGCGTTGTCCTTGGCGAGCTTGACCATGCGTGGGTCGAGGTCGATGCCGTAGATTTTGAGCGGTTTGTCCCACTCCGCTTTCTCGTTCGCTTCATTGATGGCCTCATACCAAGCTTTCTTCGGTACGCACGGCCAGTCTTGTGAACAGAACTCACGGTTGAGACCAGGTGCGATGTTGCGACCGATGAGCGCCGCCTCGATGGCGAGCGTCCCAGAACCGGTGAAGACGTCGTAGAACGGCATGTCCGGCTTCCAGTTCGTCAGCTGGATCATCGCCGCGGCCATCGTCTCTTTGAGCGGCGCCTGTGAGTGGAGCTCACGGTAGCCACGACGGTGAAGCGCGTCACCTGACGTGTCGATCGTGATCGTCGCCACATCTTTTAACAAGGCGACTTCAATCGGATAGTAGGCGCCCGTCTTCGGTAGCCATTCGCCCGGCTTATCGTAGCCGCGTTGCATCGCGTCGACGATCGCCTTCTCCGTGATTTTCTGACAGTCGCGGATCGAGAACAACTTCGACTTGACAGAGCGGCCGTCGACGATGAACCGGGCGTCCCACGGCATGAGATCCGTCCAAGGCAGTTCGACGACACCGTCGAACAGTTCCGTGAACGTCGTCGCTTTGAACTCGGCGAAGACGAGTTTGACGCGGTCGGCCGTCCGGAGCCAAAGGTTGAGACGTGGAATGTCCTCCATCTCCGCGTCGATATAGACGCGTCCGTTCTCGACCTCACACGTGTAGCCGAGGTCACGTACTTCTTTGGCGACGAGAGCCTCGATGCCCATCGCCGCGGTGGCGATCAGTTTACGTTTTGCCATACTATCCCTACTTTCTATAAGTGTTACTCCTAAAATGGTCATGTAAAAAGGAGCTCAAGTAGGATTGCTTGAACTCCTGGTCAATGTTAAATGAGAGACTATGCTGCCCTGTAAGCCATGTTCTGTACTCCGGTGCTCATAACGGTCTCCCTGGCACGATGGAGTGACAATCATCTATCTGCGCCGATTGGCGCCTTCCGTCCCGTTCGGTTCCAGTCAGGAAGTTCCCCTACCATAGTTTGGGTTTCTCGCTCGTGGGGTTTACCTCGTTCCACTCTGAACGTTTCCGATCAGACTCCGTCACTGTGGCACTTTCAAGAAGCTTGCACCATATCCGAGGACTTAGGTGCTTCTTCTGCCGTCAACTTGCGTTGCCTACACTTATCTTTTCGTGTAGCACGATCACTACAGCCATCACAGGCTGTGCGAGCATGGACTTTCCTCAAGACTTGCGTCCCGCGATTGCCCAGACCTCATAGTCACTTTACCCATTGTAGCGGATAACCCGTGAAATGACAACCGAGAACCTGAACTTGATTTTCACGGGCGTGAGCGCTAAAATAAATCGTGTTCCATTGAACAAGGAGGGATTTTGATGCGTCAAGATGCAAAAAACGGTTGGATTCAACGCTTGACCTATGTGATTGAAATCGATGACATTAAAGTGCTCCACCCTAACAATGGCGTGTTCGCCTTCTACCGGAATAATCGACTCGTCCGAGGATTCGAGCCGTTTGACATCAAAGCACCGAATGAACTGTCCAAACGTCCGTATCACTTCGACCATCATAACTTGGCCCACTTACAGGAACGTTTTCCTGAATCGATTCCCACGTTCGATGCGTCACTTCAGACACGTCGTGCATGGAGCGAAGATGTCCGCGTCGGTCTCTGTGAGATTATCGTCGACGGGAAACTGAGTTTTGAACATATCGACGACAACGGCAACGTCTTAGAAGCGAACATTCGTTGGAGCGGTGAAGCCATCACGAAAGCATAAACCAACACCCGAAGCCAAGCGCTGGCTCCGGGTGTTTTTTCATGTCGATTCCACCGAGGTGTCCGTCTCGGCTCGGACCGGTTGGGGTGCATACTTGACCGTCACCACTTTTTCCGAGACGTCGGTCGGTTTCAAGACGACCGTGCACGCAGCACCCGTGTCACTTCGGACCGGGAATGTACCGGGGACGTGGAGTGCCTCATAAACGACTCGTTTGTTCGCATCGAGTACGGTGACAACGCCTTTTCGCGTCGTCGCCAGCTCGAACGTGCTTCCGTCGGACGCCTTGACCGCGACCGCCGGTTTAACAGGATTCACGTATTTGAACGACCGAGTGGCCGAGCGTTTATATTTTCCATCTGTGACGACGGCTTCAAGCTTGTACGTACCGCTCGGTAGCCAATCACCGCCAGCATACATCGAAAACATCGAATTTCCTAACGAGAGGGATTTCACTTTACGAGTCCCTTGATATAACGTGTACGTCGTTTTCAGATTCGGTTTTTTCATAATCGTCAGTTTCGCTTCCTTGACGTAACGGCTCTTGAGTGTCGATGGCACCGAGAGCGTCAAGGGACGCGGTGTTGCATCGATCAGTCGTTTTGTATTGAGTTCAGTATATGTCTTACCGTTTGCGCGAGGCATCTTCCGGAGTAATGCGTCGATGTCGGACGGCGTCAAGAACGGGTTGACGGATTTGACAAGCGCGAGACCCGACGATACCATCGGAGCGGCCATCGACGTCCCGTCCATGTAAACGAAGCCATTGTTCATGCCGAGCGACAGAATGTTGACTCCAGGCGCGACGATTTTGACTTGACTGTCCATGTTAGTGAAGCCTGCGACGCGACGGTTCGCGTCAATCGCTCCGACGGCGATGACTTCTTTTAAATTGGCCGGGAATGACACCTTGTTCTCTCCATCGTTCCCCGATGAAGCGACGATGACGACCCCTTTGGTACGGGCACGGCGAATCGACTCAGCGAGGACGCTGTCATAATCTTGCCCGCCGAGCGACAGATTGATGATACTCGCCCCTTTCGTGACCGCCGTGTCAACCGCTTTGGCAACGGTCCAAGAATCGGTGTACTCTGAGTTTTTGCCGTAAAAGACGTTATAGAAATGATAACGCACATTCGGTGCAAGTCCTGCAATCCCGAATTTGTTATGGCGTCCGGACATGATACCAGCCGTATGCGTTCCATGATAATCGACACTGTACGGGCCTTTCATCGAGTTCACGACTCGTGGAACATCGTATAATTCTTTATGCCGACGATCGGCTGACGAATCGATTAAGGCGATTACGATGTCCGAAGCACCACGCGTCGTGTTCCACGCCAAATCGGTTCCGGTTTGCTTGATATAATATTGGTGCCCCACCCTCGGCTCGGAGACGACGTACCCATGTTTCTCCAACACGACTGGTTTCGCCGCATCTACTGACATCGGTATAAGCAGAGTGAGCGCTCCTACAAGCATCATTTTTTTCATCGATTATCGCTCCAATTCTTACTTCATAAGATATCCCCATTATCTCAAATATCGAGTCTGATTTCCCTTTTTTCGAAAAATAGATAATATTTTTTTCATGGTCACCAATAATCTTGTTGGTCAGGGCCTTCCATCTCATAGTCGATTATTTTGCCAATGGTTAAATACGTATAATAACGGGCGAGTTCAGTCCGATAAGGGTCAGGCAAAAAACCTTCCAAGTCCTCGCCAAGAGGTGAGCCATCGATCGTCTCGAACTGTTGACAAAAAAACGACTCCGTCTCTTTGTCCCAAACGATGTTATCACCGATGTAGCCACTTCCGAATCGAATATAGTCGATGACGGAGGGGACGATCACCTCGGCAGGAAGCCGCTCACTCATCCTCCCTACCAATTCATAACGGTCCCGGTCGACATAGTCGGCCTGGTCAAGTGATGTGCACTTTAACACTTCTTTGTTAATTTCAATCAAGACGACATAATCCCCGGGATCAATCGATAGCTTCATCTCATCACCTCTTTTCGATATCCATTTAACTCTATCTTAATCCATTATTCTGAATGAAACGATGAATTCCTTTAAGCCTGTAAAATTTTCCAATCAGGCGATTCCTACAACATGTCGAAATCTGTTTTTGGTATACTAAATCATATGAATGGAGAGAGGAAGTGTAGCATGGCCAAACGCCCATTAACCCCTCGTGAAAGTGAATTAATTGCCACTGCGTTGTTCGTCGTCGGGAACATTCCTTATGCCGGGCACATCGACCGGCTCGAGTCGATTACGCTCCGGGATATCGCAGATGACTACTTAAGTGGAAAAGGTTCTGCCGCCGACGCCGTCGAGGCGCTCGACCAATATATCTATGTCCGGCGACACCGCTTCAAAAATGTCACACCAAACAACTTATGGACGCTTGACGACCGGACGGAACAAGAAGCACTTCGCTATATCGTCCGGCGTCCTGAACTGAAGAAAGGCGAGACGCTCAACAAGCAAAATCAACCTTTCACGGTCGGACAGGACATCGAGTTCAAAGTGGACAAACAGCTCGACCGCGGTCAATTCCGGATTTATATCGGAAAACTGAACGGCTACACTGTGAAAGCCCAATCGAAAGACAAGGATAGACTCAAATCGGTCAAAGGATGGATTACTCACCTTGACCGTAAAGATCGACTCGTCTTCGTGAATATTTCCGAATTTGGGCGTGAGCCGGTTGACCCTGAGGCAAAATCCCGATTTGAAGAGATGAGCGTTGCCCTGCTCGGCTGGTTTACCACAGCCACATTACCAACCGAGTCGGAAGCGATGACGGCGAAACAGATGATTGCCACATTACAACGGCGCGACCAACCGTATTGGTTCACGTTGACCGACGCGATGAACCATCCTCGACCGGAGCACGTCAAGCGTTGGGGAACGGTCGTCAATCTGCTCGTCAAAGCAAGTGGCGGCGACACGAACGCACTCGAGACGCTCGAGGCGCAAGAAGACAAGTACTTCAAGGACGCTTTTTTACGGGCGCTGCGTGCCTTACACAAAGAACTAACCAAAACCACGTAACGGACAGGTGACCTAGGACGGGTCACCTGTTTTAGATGTGAGTCACTAGAAAGGAAGATCACGATGCATGTATTGATTGTAGAAGACGACCTTGCCATCCTCCATTTGATCGAGAGCACGCTTCAACGGGCTGGGCATACCGTCACAACGGCCACGGACGGAGCAACCGCCGAGCGATTATTTCTCGCGAACCCGACTGACGCCGCGGTCATCGATATCATGTTGCCTGGTCTAGACGGACGTATGCTCTGTTCGCGGTTGAAACAAATGACGGACATCCCTGTCATTTTATTGACCGCCCTTGGGGAATGGGAAGAAAAACGGAGCGGTTTCGAGCACGGCGCCGACGATTATATGACGAAACCGTTTATCCCGGAAGAACTGTTATTCCGGCTCCAGGCCGTCGCGAAACGCTATGCCAAAAACGCGGCCACGCTCATCACGGTCGGACCACTCAAACTCGATCTCCGCGACTATCGTCTTGAACTTCATCATGAGACGATTCATTTGCCCAAAAAAGAGTTTGAACTGCTCTATCAGTTGGCGGCTTTCCCTGGACGTGTCTTCACCCGCGATGAACTGATTGAACAAGTGTGGGGGCTTGAGTTCTCGGGTGACGATCGGACAATCGATGTCCATATTAAACGGCTGCGAAGTCGTCTTCACGACGATGACATTATGATTCGAACCGTCCGCGGCGTCGGTTATACGCTCGAGGTATCCTCATGAAGACACTTTATACACGAATCATCTTGACCGTATTCATGATTTTACTCCTTTCCGGTGCCCTTGCTCTTCTCGTCAGCAACATCGCCTATTATGTATGGTGGCAACCGACTTACAGTGAGAAGACCGAGCGGACTGCTCAAGCCGCCAAGGAATACTTCACGACACATACTGATGGTGAGACATCGACTTTTTACTCGCTGCTCGCACAGACAGGGTATCAGCTTTTCGTCGTGCGCCAGGATGGGGAAATCAATCGCTACGGAGGCTCATTTCGAGACGAGGAACTCGACCCGGCCATCATCGCGTCCGTTCGCGAAGGAACTCGATACGAAGGGATGCGCACCTATCCGTTCCACTTGTTTTGGCTTGGCCTGTTCGACAATGAAGTGATCAACACGTATGGCTTCAGTCTTGACGGGAAAGATGCTGTCTTCATTCGTCCCGATCTTAGTGCTCAAATCCGTGAGCTTCATCTGTTCGTAGGTTTATTCTTCGCGCTGTTGACCGGGTTTACCTTCATATTGATTGCGCTGTCGACAAGCCAAATCGTCCGTCCACTACGAATCCTGACCGATGCGACCCGTTCCGTCGCTTCCGGCGGCCGTCCGTCCGCTCTCCCTTCAGAGCGCAAAGATGAAATCGGGACTCTCGCTCATCGTTTCTCAGATATGGTCGATTCCCTTGAAAAGTCGGAGGGCGAGCGCAGGCGTTTTGTCTCGAACGTCTCGCATGAGTTTCAAACACCACTCACTTCAATCAAAGGCTATGCGTTGGAACTCGTGGCCCGCACTGACGGGGAGGTAAACACGTATGCAGTGATCATCCGTGACGAGGCCGAGCGCTTGTCTGATTTGACGCGGCAATTACTCTTACTCGCAAGGCTCGACGAGGCGAACGTGTCCTTATCGGTACAGGTCTCTATTAGTGAATCGATCAAGGACGTCATCCGCCGTCACACGTTTCAACTCGATGAGAAAGGAATCGCCGTCGCAACGGAGCTTGATCCATCACTTGTCGTGCTTGGAGATCCGATTTTATTGGCGCAAGTTTGGTCCAACTTGTTGATGAATGCGATTCATGCCTCTCAGGATGGCGGATTGATTACCATCAAGTCGTATCAAGCAGACCGTCCGACCGTCTCAATTCGAGACACCGGTATCGGTATGGACGAAGCGACACAGACTCGCCTATTCGAACGCTTCTATAAAGCGGACGTCTCCCGGACTAGACGAGGTACAGGTCTCGGGCTTGCCATCGTTCAAGACATCGTCCAACTGCACGGCGGTGAATTGACAGTTGAATCGCATCTTGGCAAAGGAACCGTGTTTTTTGTAAAATTGTGAATCTGTTCATCTTCCGTTCATATCCATCGGTTATGCTTCCTTCATCGCTACGTATGAAGGAGGCTTTTTTATGTATTTAGGTTTTAAAGAGATATGGCGACAGAAACGAAAATTCTCGCTCATTTTTGTAATCACCTTACTCATCGTCCTATTGTCGACCTTGATTACGGGGCTTGCGGACGGGCTCGCCTACGATAACGGTGCCAGTTTGCGTGAACTCGAGGTCGATACGTTTCATCTGGCTGAAGATGCGGAAGGGCAATTGACCCGTTCCTTCATCGAGTCGCCAACCCCAGAAACATTCACCCCGCTCGGCGTCAAACCGATGACGCTCGTCCATGGTACGAAAAAACAAGATGCCACCTTGTTCACGTTACCGGCCGATTCGGATATCGGACCTGAGCTTGCTCTTGCTGTCGGTGAAGTAATCGTCGACCCAAGTTTTCTCGGAGACGTCCAAATCGGTGACACGGTCAAGGATTTTGCCACCGGATATACGTTTACGATCGTCGGGACGACGGATGGACGTTATAGTCATGCGCCTGTCATTTGGGCATCCTCGGACACTTGGCAGGCTTACCAGTCGACTAGTGGTCAACCCGCTTACGTTTCTGCATGGCTCGGAAAAGACACATCATCACTGGAAACGCTAACGAAACAACAAGTGGTCGAGGCCGTCCCTGGATATACCGCTGAACAAGGTACGTTCACGATGATGCGCGGATTTTTGTTGTTCATTGGAGCGTTCATCTTGACCGCATTCTTTTATATGTTGACGTTGCAAAAACTTCCCGAACTCGGAATTTTAAAAGCGATTGGTATTCGTTCACGATTGATTGGCACAGCGCTTGTCTCACAGGTCATGGTCATAGTGCTCATCGCAAGCATATTGGCCGCCGCTTTGACCAGTATCGTCACCATCATTGTCCCCGATGGCATTCCGTTCCGGTTCGACATCGGGAACGTATTCGTTTATAGCGCAATCATGTCCGGTCTCTCTCTCTTCGGGATGTTATTGCCGTTATGGAAATTACGTAAGCTTGACGCTGCTGACGCGCTAGGAGGAATTGGACAATGAAACTAACAAATATTACGCATGCTTACGATAGCCAACCTGTTTTGCAAGGCGTCGATTTAGAAGTCAAGCCGGGAGAATGTATCGGCATCATCGGGCCGAGCGGGAGTGGTAAAAGTACGCTCCTGCAAATTCTCGGGTTGCTGAAGCAACCTGACGCTGGACGAATCGAACTTGAAGGGAAAGATTTACTCATCGCCGATGAAGAAGAGCGCCGCCTGCTAAGATTGAACGAGATTGGATTCGTGTTTCAACAAGCCCACCTCGTCCCTTATTTGACAGTTCGAGAACAACTCGAACTCGTACAGGCGGACAGCGACTCTAAACAAGACCCGCTCCGTCTGCTTGACGTTCTTGGTTTAAGTCACCGTCTCAACCAGTTACCTCAGTTCCTCTCCGGCGGGGAGCGTCAACGTGTTGCGGTCGCCCGCGCCTTGGTGAATCGTCCGCGGCTCATCCTGGCTGACGAACCGACCGCAAGCCTTGATTTTGAAAACGGTCGTCGTGTCATGGAGCTTCTCGCCGCCGAAGCGCGGAATCATAACCGACGGGTCATCGTCATCACCCATGATGAACGGATGCTCGACGTCTGCGACCGGGTTCTATTGCTACAAGATGGGAAACTTCAACCGTCGCCCCGACATTAAAATAGGGAAGACCGCGAAGGACGCGGTCTTCCCTATTAGTTTGTCATTCAAGGTGTCTCACATGACATGCACTTGAGTCGGCAACTCGCGCCACTCTCTCGACAAACGTCCCAAATGATATGTCAGCCAAGCGTTGAAACAAATGACGAGCGTCAAGCGTCCCGCGTCATCGATGCCCGCCGAGACGACACGAATCAATCTCTCCTCGATATGTTGCGAGACGAGCGTGATACGGGCGAGCGCGAGCACGGACCGGACGATCTCGTCCGCCGACACGTCGATGGAGACGGCGATGTCCGGGACCGACAGCACAATCGTCTGGCCAGGTCGAGACAAATAGCGGTCAATCAATACGTCCAAGACGATTCCATGTTGTCGCGCCGCGCTCGTCGGGGCGCGATAAAACGTCACCCCATCTGTCATATAGTCCGTCTGTCCGGTCAAACACGCTTGTAAAAACTGATACATCGCCTGTCGCTCCATCGGTTCGCTTCCTCCCACTTGGTGACTGTTCGCTCTCATCTTATGCGACAAACTCCGTTCATCACAATCCGGCTTGTCACACGTAAGACCTGGTGTTCCGTCACGCAAAGCATCCCCCGCCCCACATGGCACGTGAATTGGGAACGTGTTTTCGGGTACAATAATGAGGAAAGGAGCGGTTCATATGCAGAAGAGATGGAAGGTTGGACTCGCAACATTATTCACTGGATATTATGCCATCAGCTACTATGCGTTCAAACGCATGACACGAGGGAAACGCAAGACGCCCGAGATGCTGTTGGCCCCCTATACGAAGGAAGATCAATCCTTTTATCACGACGTGCCGTTCGAGCACGTCTCGCTCCGCTCGCAAGACGGATACCGCCTCTATGGACGAGTGTATCGAAACGAAGGCTCATTGAAATGGATCGTCTTCGTACACGGCTATACGGCGTCCCACAGCTTCATGGCCCCGCATTTGGCGATGTTCCATCGCCTCGGCTACAATCTGCTCGCCGTCGATTTGCGGTCCCACGGTGAATCCGAGGGTGTGTACGCCTCGTACGGCTATCATGAGAAACATGACATCGTGGATTGGGTCGATTGGCTGCGGGCCAATGAGTCCGTCACCGAGGTCGGCCTGCATGGCGTGTCGATGGGCGCCGCCTCGATTTTACAGGCCGGACCATTGACCGATGTCGATTTTTTAATTGCCGAGTGCCCATTCGATGATATGAGACAACTTATGCGTCATCAACTGAACGTCCTGCACAAACTGCCTGGCGATTTGTTGTTGCCGGGAATCAATTATTTCCTTTGGACCCGTGCCGGATTCCGAATGCATCAGGTTCGACCGAAACGAGCGCTCGCGACGATTGATGCACCAATCCTTTTCATCCATGGAACAGAAGATGATTTTGTACCAACGTGGATGTCTGTCGAGATGAATGCACTCAACCGCCAAAACGAAATCGCCCTCATCCATGGTGCCGAGCATACGAACTGTATTTTGAAGGATTTGCCCGCCTATGAATCGGCTGTCAGTCAGTTTTTGAGTCGACTACATGAATCGGTCCCGCGATAAGGTCTAGAAGCGCATGAAGAATCATGATCGGCCATAGAATACCCATCACTAAATAAAGGTAACCGAGACCCCAGCCGACGATTCCCGTCACCAGGATGCCCCTGATTCCTTGATAGGCGTGGGCCAATCCGAACATGGCACCGCCGACCAAGGCGAGCCACGGTAACGGGACGTCGATATAGAAGGTGACGGTGTAGAGCAACACACCGCGGAAGATGAACTCTTCGGTCACGCCTGCGGTCCATGAGATGGCTCCCCATGCCTTTGCTTCCTGGCTCGTACGCGGTAAAATCAATCGCTCGATCTCTAATTCATAGTAAGGTCGTAACCAACGTCGCAGTGCCGGTGAGGTTTTGACAAGTAAATAGAACGCCACCATTCCAGAAATGAGGATGGTGGTGAAAAAGAAGAACTTCCAGGCTCGCATATCGCCTGCGGCGGGAGCAAATCCAAGCCCGACTTGTTCAAGTGGGACCTGAAATAAGAATACGAGGGCTATTAAGAGCAAACATAGCCCCCAAGCCGACTTGACGGTCTGTTCATAGACACGGTCACGTCCAAGGGCTTCGATCATTGGCTTCATGAGGCGCGCGTTGAACAATTGGACAATCAATAAGTACATGAGAATGATGGTAAATACGACCTGTTCGAGCATCGATATCCACTCCTATCCTTCCTGTTAGCTATATGCTACACTATTCGGGTATTGTCTAGAAAGCTAGGAGGCGGAATATTGAAACGATTTATTTTGCGACTGACCGGTCTCATGCTTGTGATCGTGCTATGCCTCGGCGCAATCGGCTGGTTTGGTCAACATGATAAAGTGAACAACGCCCTTTACCGGGCCTATTACGGCGATCATGGCATCCCATCCGTTCATCGTAATGTGTATAAGGATGCGGCAACGACTTATGACGTCGATTGGCGATTACTCGCTGCTGTCCATCGTGTCGAAACGATTTTCTCTCATAGCTCATCGATGCGTTCATCGGTCGGAGCGATTGGACCATTTCAATTTATGCCACGAACATGGCTCGGTTGGCAATATGACACGGAGGATCAAAAAGGTGACGTCCCTGAAGACGAAGTCGATTTGACGGATCTCGCGCTCATCGAACAGTATGGTGGCCTGGGCCGCGACGGAGACAATGATGGCATAGCCGACCCCCACAGTCTCGTCGATTCCGCCCATGCGGCCGCATATTACTTGAGCGAGCATGGTGGGACGACCTCTGATTCGAACGATTCGATTCGTAATGCCATTTTTGAATACAATCGGAGCGAACAATACGTCAAGGACGTCATGTCGTTTTATGAATCTTACCAAACGAATGTATCTTATCTCCCAGATGATGGGTCGACGGCTTCCCAACAGGTCGCCCGCTATACGATTCGCTACTTGGAATGGTTTGCAGGCTGGGTCTGACCTGGCATAACTTGATCAAAAGTGAGGAAACAGTATGAATACCCATATCGAGGAAGTGACGATTCGCGTCAAATCGGTCTTTAATGAAGACAAGACAAAACGATATATGCGGACGTACGAATTCACCGATGTCGTCGACGGCGCCATCTGTGCCGTCATCATCTATTCGCCACGGATGAGCGATGCTTTCTTGTCCGGGACGACGACGCAACGGGCTTATATGCTTATGCGAAACCATCTAGAACGACCAATCCGCGAGATGCGCGTCATCAGTCTCGTTCCGACGCTCGCCATCAATGACAATCTACCGTACGTCGAGTCACAGCTCGACGAGGTAAACTTCCATTACGTGGAGGAAACGCTCGATGAGGTCGAGGCGAGCGGTGGCATGGTAATCGTCGGCTGGGGCTCGCCAGGTCGCTTGATGCACCATGCGACTCCGTATAAGGCGCTGTTCGCCGACCACGAGGCCCATATGTTCTGTATCGGCACGACGTCAAAAGGCGAGCCGCAACAGATTCGCATGGCCAACGAGAACACCGTGCTCGAGGCGTTCAATAACGAATCGGTCAAACCGAAATTTAGAATCGTGAAAGAAACGAAACAAGACGACTCCGAGTGAGTCGTCTTGTTTTCTTTTATATGCCAATCCATACGCTCGCTCCGAACAATAGAAGCAAGAGCGACGCCAACAGAAAGTCACTCCGCGTGATGGGGACAACTTCATACGTAGCTCGCGGTTCGCCCGTGAACCCGCGTGCCTCCATCGAGAAGGCGATGCGTTCCGCTTGCCGAATCGATCCGGCAAGTAGTGGGATGATTACTTTCGGTACGTGCCGAATGTGATCGAGTCGCGTCTCTAAACGAACGCCTCGTAACGCATGCGTTTCGTACAACTGCATCAGTTCATGCTTCAAAATCGGGAAGAAACGAAAACCGACGAAGACACTGTAAGCGATTTTTGGTGACAACTTCCCTTGTTGCATCAAGCTGTAGACGAACCGTTTGGGTTCCGTCGTTAGTGTGAATAAGAGTGACAAGCCGGTGAATGCCAATACCCGTAAGGAGAGCGTCGCTGCGAGCGACACATTCTCGGCGGTGACGTCGTTGCCTAACAGGGTGAACATGACCTCCCCGCTCGTCTCTTTTCCAAAGACGAGCGTCGTCCACAATGTCCCGAGCGCGGTGAATAAAAATGGAATCATCAACAGCGCCCATCGTTTCCAGTTCACGTTAGAAAAAAGAATTTGAAGTATAAGCGTTCCGATGAATACAGCAAGCGGCGTCCATGGATTGTACATAAAAGCGAGTCCGAACATGAGCAACGTGACGGTCAGAAATTTAATCGTCGGGTTCATCTCTTGAAACGTCATCACGATTCCTCCAGCAATAGACCATGAGCTTCTAGTAATTCTGTCTCATCCCAAAGCGATGCATCATATGGCCCACTCAAGTTACCTTCACGCATCAAGTAATATGTGTTCGCGATTCTGGCGAAACTAAGGTCGTGCGTCACAAACAGAACCGTCTGGCCGGCGCGGGTTCGTTCAACCATCAATTCATAGAGCGTACGAAGCGATATCTCATCCTGTCCAGCAGTTGGTTCATCGAAAGCGATGAGCCGTTTATTCGAGAGCATCATCACCCCGATGGCGAGCCTTCGTTTTTGACCGTGACTTAGCGAGAGTGGATGGTCGTTACGAAACGGTCCAAGCCCGAGCCGGTTCATGATGTCCTCAATCGGACGATCATGGCCATATGCGAGTTCACGTGTCACATCACTCGTGATAAATAGATGAGCCGGAGATTGTGGGACGAGTCCGACTTCTTGATGTTCGCGGGCAAGGCTCTTGAGCCAACTCGATTTGCCACTGCCGTTTCGACCAAGTACGGCAATGAGATCACCGTCGGCGACGGTCAGTTCGCTCGCTGCTAGGTTGAATGTTTTTCGTTTCAATTGCGGTACGTGAAATAAAATAGTGTTTCCTTGTGTCACCTTAACTGGAGAGAACGTATAATCCGGGCGGGCAATGAACGGTCCGTCATAGTTGATGCGTCCGTTCACGAGCTCCACTTCTCTATCGAAGAACCCGCGCCATAGGAAGGGTCGATGTTCGATGACGACAACATTTACCGTCTGTGCGACGTTGTCGAGCCACTGAACGAAACGGGTTGAGGTCTCGGGATCAAGGTGCGCGAGCGGCTCATCGAGTAGTAGCCATTCCGGCTTCCCGATCAAAGCACAGGCGACAGCGATTTGTTGCTTTTCACCACCTGACAGGTCATGAATGACTCGGTCACGATAATCGGTCAACTGCAATTCCGCTAAAATCGTGGCCACACGCGCCATCATCTCGTCCCTCGCCACGGCAAAATTTTCAAGTGTGAAAATCAATTCCTCCTCGACCGTCTGCATGACGAATTGACTGTCAGGATCTTGAAACACTGTTCCAACACGACGATTCACCTCGCCAGCTGCATACGTGTCGTAAGAGCGGCCAAACAAATGTAATCTGCCTGTCACGATGCCATCGCAGTTATCCGGGTACAGACGATTCATCAAAGAGAACAATGTCGACTTTCCCGATCCGCTCGCCCCGGTGATGAGCGTCCTTCCAGCCGTCAATTGAAGCGTAATGTCCGTCAATACCTCGCACGGTTTGTCCGGATAGCGGAACGCCAGCTGTTCTGCCTCAACCATGCACACGCTCCTGACGAGCGACAGCATATCCTTCAAGTGCACCTGTCCGAAGCAACAAGTCACTTAACATCTTACCTCCTAGACCGGCAATGAGCATCCCGCTCGTCGCGCGTAACGCGAACATCGTCGCCACGTATGTCGGACTGAGGGCAGCGAGTCCACCCATGACGTACGTATACGCGAAACTTGTCGCAGCTGCACTAAATCCGGCCAGCATGAGCACCCAAAGGTCATATCGTTTGTAGCCCGTGACCGCAAACGCCGCTTCAGCACCAAGTCCTTGAATGATTCCGACTAAAATAATACGAGGTCCAATCGCGTTACCAATCATCATTTCAATCGTCGCCGCGAGCACTTCGGACAAGAATGCTGCGCCAGGTCTGCGGATGATATAAGCCGCAATTATCGAAACGATGAACCAAATCCCAAAAATCCATTCGTATGCAATCGGTCCAATCAAGCCTGCCCATAGATTCCCGACATGGACGAACGCCAAATAGACGACAGCGAACACGACCGATAAAATGGCCAACAAGACGATTTCTTTTAACTTCCACGACTTAAGCATGCTGCTGTCCCTCGTGTGACGGGCTGTTCACGCTGAACGTGACCGTCATGACGACATGGCTCGTCTTCGCACGGACGCGGTCGAACGTCTCCTCGTAAAATGAAAACACCGGTTCGATGTCGCCGTGAATACCCGAGGCATAATGCATCGAGTCATTGAAAACGCCACGCTCTTTCGCAAACTCAATTTCTTCGTAGATGATGTCCATATACTTCGCGTCCCCGAGCGGATAGAGTGCAAATTGTGAAGATACGTACTGCGAGTCCGCCGTGCCATTCACCGGCTCAGTCGTCACGTCGAGCAAATTGTCTCCTGCCGTGTCGCCTGGGCAGCCGACCGAGAACGTCCCGCTCATCGACACATGTTCCCCTGCCTTTGTCGCATGCGACAAGACGGCTTTGGCTACGTCGAACACATGCTCACTCCGTCCCCGGATGACCGTCGACACGTCATCGGTATGCCGCCAAACGTTTTGCAAGCTCGTCTCCTTCAATGCCCCTTTGATGACACTCACAAAATCAGACGTCATCGGGCTCAGCGTAAAGCGGAATCCGACGATCGGACTCGTTCCACATTGATTGTTCATGTTCTGTTCCCCCTTATTGTATGTACACAAAAAAGCCGCATCCATGAGAATGCGGCCACTCGTCCAATCTAAAAATCCATTAGAAAAAGTGCCACACTTCCTCACGCCGGTATTACCCGGATCGAGTCATAAGGGATTGGAGCCATGCTCACATCTCAGCCGAAGCACCCCTAGTGTAGTCCAATGTATGCGGTTGTCTATGCAACGAGAAGTATAGACGACCATTCCGGATTTGTAAACGGTTTATGTGAAAGTTACGATACCGTTCCCCGGAAGCGTATCCTGCAACGTCGCCCAATCGAGGGTCATCTCCTCGTCTGTCAACAGACAATCATCTAATTCCGCCTCGATGATCGAACGCTCCATCCGCTGGCCGATCAAAACGAGCTCCGTCTGACGATCCCCGTACGGCGCGACGTAGTCGGCGGCGAGCTCGGGTTCTGCCGTGAACATGAGACAACGTTCCTCTTCCGGGAGCGTCGCGAGCCAACGTCCCGCGTGTTCGAGCGTCGATGCGTACCCCGCTTGCGAGAACAGGCAGGCGATGTCGTTCCGGGAGGCGATCCATAAGAAACCTTTGGTGCGGACGACTTGATTCGGGAATGCCTCAATCCAGGCGTGGAGCCTCTCCGGATGAAACGGACGGCGGCGGCGATAGACGAACGAACTGATGCCGTATTCCTCCGTCTCTGGTGTGTGTCTCGGCCTCTAGTTCTTGAATCCAGCCGGCGGCGTGCATCGCCTGCTCGAAATCGAACAGATTGACGTCCAACAGCTCGGTCCATTCCACGTTCGCATGGACCGACGTCAACAGTTTGGCGGTTGGATTGAGCGCCTTCAACAGCCCGGCCATCTCGTCGAGTTCCGTCTCGGTCACGCGGTCCGCCTTGTTCAAGACGATGATGTCCGCGAACTCGATTTGGTCGAGGAGCAGGTCGACGACTTCGCGGACGTCTGTCTCATCGATGGCCTGCTTACGTTCATGGAGCGACTCGCCCGAGTTGAAGTCTTTCAAAAACCGATATGCATCGACGACGGTCACCATCGCATTGATATAGACGCGGCTCATCAAATCGATACCGAGGGCGTCATCGGCGTATGTAAACGTTTGGGCGACCGGAATCGGTTCTGAGATGCCGGATGACTCGATGATGATTCCGTCGAGCTCACGGTCGTTCGTGATGTCCTGCACCGCTTCGAGCAAATCCTCACGGAGCGTGCAACAGATGCAGCCATTCGATAACTCGACCAATTTTTCGTCCGTCCGCGAGAAACCGCCCTGCTCGATCAATCGTTCGTCGATGTTTAACTCGCTCTTGTCGTTGACGATGACCGCATATTTCTTGCCTGACCGATTGTTCAACAGATGATTCATCAACGTCGTCTTGCCGCTCCCTAAATAACCGGACAGCACCGTGATTGGAATTCGTGTCATATATCCCACTCATAAATCGTAATCATTACTCTTTAGATAATGACGGGTCCCTTTTGTCTTGTCAAGAAAAAACACGCCCGTTTTCGGACGTGTTCCCTTTCCCTATTCTTCCAACGCCTTACGTTCTGCCTCGGAGCGAGGGTACGCGTTCGCCTGCCACTCGGCCCGATAAATCGAATCGAGTTGCGTCAGACCGACCTCATCCTCATCCTTATCGGCATCGACACTCAGGGCCTCATCCCAGCGCGGATTCAAATACGTGTGGTCGTCTTCCCGGTTCGCATCCAATAGTTTTTGAATCCCGACCCGGGCCACTGCCGCGAGTGCCAAACCGATGCCTGCACGAACGAGCAATCGCTTCACCATCTCTTTACCTCCTTATCGTCCAAACCGATAGAGCGGCATCCCTTTCACGTCTGTATCGATTTTAAAAACCGACCCTGCGTCCGGATGGGCTTTGAGCGCCTCGTCATCCATCCCTTCACGAGCCGTCGTGATGGCGAGTTGGTTCAATTCGTCGCCGACAAAACAACACGATGTGACGTTCGGGGCCGGCACGAGCACCTCGAGCACTTTTTCACCCGTCTCCGGGTTCCAGCGCGAGACGCGGCCGCCGGCAAAGTGTGCAATCCATAAGAACCCTTCCTCATCGGACGTCATGCCGTCCGGGAATCCTTCCTCGACGGTGAAATCGATGATGGCCTCCCCTTCGCCGAGCGTCCCCGTCTTCAAGTCAAAGGCGTATTGACGGACCGTCTCGGTCGGTGTATCGATATGATAGAACGTCGAATGGTCGGGTGACCATGTCAGTCCGTTCGATAATGTCAACTCGCTCAACATGACCTCGGTCGTGCCGTCGCGATTCAACCGGTATAGCGTTGCTTGTTCCGCCTCGTCTTCAAGATGGAGCGTGCCGGCGAAGATGCGGCCGTACGGGTCGGCTTTTCCGTCATTGAAGCGGAGCTTTCCTTCCGGGTCGTCGAGTTCGACGATTTTATCGAGCTCTTTTGACGTCTCGTCCCACTCATAGATCCCGTCTTTCAAGCCGACGACGACGCCGTCCGTCACTTTCGGGACCGCGAACCCGATCTGTTGTCCCATATCGAACGACGACAGTTCATCTTCTTTCTCATCGTACCACCAAAGTGTATGTCCCTCGATATCGACCCAATAGAAGCGTTTCAGTTCCGCATCCCAACACGGGCCTTCCCCAAGCGTATTTCGAACTCGAATCCATAACGCAGCGTTTACTGTCTCCATTGAATTGCCCCCACTCTCTACATTGATTTCAAGTGACTATTCCCTGAGGGGGCAATCGCTATTCAACATTTCCCAAAATAGCAACCGCTCGGAAGAAAAAATATTGAACCGGGCCGGCATCCTTCTAAGGCAGAAGACAAAAAAACTCCTTGAATCATGAGATTCAAGGAGTCCCTGTCATTTTGCGCCTTCGACATTCATATGCTTGCTGCGCAACTGGCCACAGGCCGCATCGATATCAGTCCCGTGCTCGAGACGGACACCGGTATTGATGCCCCGCTTCTTCAAGACGTCATAAAATGCCATGATGTCCTCAGACGTGCTCCGCTCATACTGAATATGCTCGTTGACCGGATTGTACGGAATCAAGTTGACGTATGACTTGTCTTTAATATCGTCAATCAAGTCGGCGAGTTCCTCGGCGTGCTCCGGCAAATCGTTCACTTTCGATAAAAGAATATATTCGAACGTGATCCGTTTGTTCGTCTTCTCGACGTAATACCGGATGGCCGGCATGAGCTTGTCGAGCGGGAAAGCCCGGTTGATTTTCATGATTTGCGTCCGCAACGCATCGTTCGGGGCGTGGAGTGACAGCGCCAAATTGATGCGAAGATCGAGGTCCGCGAACTTATAAATCTTGTCGGCGAGACCGCTCGTCGACACGTTGATTTTACGCGGTGCGATGGCGAGTCCGCGCTCGTCTTTGACGACACGGAGGAAATCGACCAAGTTATCGAAGTTATCGAACGGTTCCCCGATTCCCATGACGACGATATGGCTAACGCGGGCACCTTCTCCGACCTCATCCAAATAATGTTGCACGGTCATGATCTGTTCGACAACTTCGCCGGCCGTCAAATCACGCGTCTTCTTCAAGAGGCCGCTCGCACAGAAGCTACAGCCGATATTGCAGCCGACTTGCGTCGTCACACAGACCGAACGTCCGTATTTGTGACGCATGAGCACCGTCTCGATATAGTGTCCATCATGCAATTTAAGTAAAAATTTGACCGTACCGTCGCCCGCTTCTTGTTTGACGAACAGGTCTTGCGTCGAGATGACGTATTCGGCGGCGAGCGCCTCACGTACCTCGGCCCGTACCGAGATCTCCTCGATTTGTTTGACTCGGTCGATATAGAGCGAGTCCCAGATTTGTCTAGCGTGGAAGGCGCTGTATCCCCAAAAGACGCACGCTTCCGTCAGCTGATCAAATGTCAGCCCGTATATAGATGGTTTCATTGCTATCTGTCCTTTCTTCAATCCGCATACGTACCATTGTAGCGGACGTGGACGACCGGTGCAACGTTCTTATAACGGTGGGACGGGACGTGTCACGTGACGCTCGAACGCATAGGCGAGACGAATCAAGTCGCGTTCGGCATAGCTCGTCCCGGTGAAAGATAGACCGAACGGGGCCCCGCTCGCCTTCAAGCGATACGGGATCGTGACGGTCGGATGGCCGGCTTTCGCCGCCATGTCATAATTGTGGTCATGCGGCAAGACGAGCGCATGAAGTTCCTGCTCGGCCAACAATCGGTCGATGCCGTCCGTCTTGGCGTGATAGACGTCGTCGAGGCGGCGCGTCAAATAGGCGTCCTCAATCAAGCGGCCCGATTGTTCGTTCGCTTTCTCGAACGTCTTCTGTCCGTGCGGAATCGTCTCCGGATGACTGTTGTTCCAGTTAATCAAATCCGACAACGTCTCATACGGGAGCGTCGTCGAGGCGAGATACGCCTCGATTCCGAGCTTGAACTCATGGTACAGGATATCCCCTTGGTCGAGCCCTGCTTTCGACGGCAGTTCGACGGTGACGACCTCGATGCCGCTCTGTTTCAACAAGGCGATCGCTTCGTCGTAGAGCGTCTGCTCTTCTTCCGACAGATCGGTCTTGACGACGCCGACACGCATCCCGACTGCTTGCCGCTCATCAAGACAAGTCCGGTAAGGCGGACCGGCCGGAAGATGCGTCGTCGCCGGGTCAGCCGGGTCTTCTTCGACCATCGCTTCAAGTGCGAACACCGCATCCCGTAGTGTCCGTGCCATGGGACCGGCCGTGTCCTGCGACCGGGAAATCGGGATGATGCCACTACGGCTAATCAAACCGACGGTCGGTTTGATGCCGACGATGCCGTTATGGACGCTCGGATGGATGATGGAGCCGCTCGTCTCGCTACCGACAGCGAGCAGCGTCAAGTTCGCCGCGACCGCTGACGCCGAACCTGAACTCGAGCCTCCGACATCGAGGTTGTCTCCGTATGGATTGAGCGTTTGTCCGCCAACCCCGCTCCAGCCATTCGGCATGCCCTCGGTCAAAAAGTTGGCCCATTCGGACAAGTTCGCTTTACCGAGGATGATGGCCCCACTCGCGCGCAAGCTTTGGACGAGGTGGGCATCCCGGCCCGCGAAATGATGCGCCAGGGCGACGGCCCCGGCCGTCGTCTTCATCAATCCGGTCGTCTCGATATTGTCTTTAATGAGCACCGGGATCCCGAGCAGCGGCAAGCGTTCGCCTCGTTGATAGGCGCGATCCGCCGCCTCGGCCTCGAACAAGGCGTCCGGGTTCACTTGAATGACCGCTCTCAGCTTATCGTTCAAGTTGGCGATTCGAGTTAAGTAGTAGGCCGTCACGTCGCGTGCGGTGAACGTTCCTTTTTTATATCCGCGATGGGCGGTCTCGATATCGAGTTCGAAAAATGTGTTTGATTCAATCATATTGATTCCTCCTTTGGTCACTCGATAATATTCGCTATCTATTTAGAATCTCCTGTTTTCGTTCGCCAGCGAATGTGTAAGTTGGTACACTGAAAGAAAAGGGAGGATTTTATGAACCGTTCATACGTACTCGTCTTGCTGTCCGTCTTTGCCTTATTCTTCTTGCAGTTGTATGCCGGGGACGCCCCGTATACGCTACCGCTCTCCATCGTCCTCGTCGTCTTGATTCTTGGCGCCACCTTGTTCCAAATTCGACGCAAGCCAAACCGTTGACGCCGCTTCAAATCTGATGGTATGATGCTGTCACCAACTACATATCGATATCTTGAGTGAACGAGAGACCTGGCTCTATGACTTCACAGCAACCTGCTTCGGCAAGGTGCTACTTCCAGCAAGGCAGTTTGCCTTGGCCGATATGACAGAGCGCTCATGTCGATGACATGGGCTCTTTTTTGGGAATGGACTGGAGGGGAACTAACTAATGGAAAAAGCAACATTCGCAGGCGGCTGTTTTTGGTGCATGGTGTCGCCTTTCGAGGAACAACCTGGCATCGAGTCAATCGTATCCGGCTATACGGGAGGTCACGTCGATGACCCGACGTATGAACAAGTGAAAACAGGGACGACGGGGCACTATGAGGTCGTCGAGATCACGTTCGACCCGACACAGTTCGCTTATGAGCGACTGCTCGAACTGTATTGGATTCAGACGGACCCGACCGATGACGGCGGCCAGTTCCAAGACCGCGGCAGCCAATATGCGCCGGCCATCTTCTATCATACGGAAGAGCAACGCATCGCGGCCGAAAAGAGCCGGGACGAGCTCGCGGCGAGCGGACGCTTTAAACAGCCGATCGTCACGAAAATCTTGCCGGCCGACACGTTCTATCCGGCCGAGGAATATCATCAAGATTTTCATAAAAAAAATCCGGCTCACTATAAAGAGGACCGGAAGAAATCTGGGCGCGACGCATTCATCAAGCAAGCCTGGTAAGCAAAAGACGGGTCGCCTGACCCGTCTTTTTTAGCTCTTCGCAATCCCGAGCATGAATCCGGCGACGACGATGAGCCCGATCCCCATAAAGACGAAGACACGTTCTTTCGTCGTCTTCTCTTCTTTCAGTAGATAAATCCCACCGAGCGTCGCCACAACGACGTTCAATTGCGACAAAGCGAACGACGTCGCGATGCCGACTTCACCGCTCGACACGAACAGTCCGAAGTTCCCGATCCCCCAGGCGAGACCGGCCAAGATGTTCTTGAACGTCTTCGGATCGAACTTTTTGACGTCTTTCTCACGCAGGCTGAACAAGAGCGCCGCGATGAACATCCCTACCGATTGCGGCAAGATGGCTGTGATGCCGTCGACCTCGAAATAGTTCGTCAGGACGGCATACGTCACGTAACCGATACTCGACACGAGCAGGACGAGCAAGCCTTTTTTCAAGGCGCCGCTGCTATCGCCATCTTTTTGTTGTTGGTATGACGTCAGTGCCGCCCCGATGATAATCAACACGAGCGCAGAAAAACCGAGCCACAACTCGGTCGACGTCTGCCAATCACCGAGCACGATGACGCCGAACAACGACGTCCCGACGAGTTGCATACCGGTGCTGATCGGCATCGCTTTCGATACACTTAAAATTTGGAACGATTGGAACTGTAAATATTGCCCGAGCGCCCAGAACACACCGGAGATGAAGCCGGTAACGATTGCGAGCGTCGTGAACTCCGGATTGAATACGAGTGCGATGATGACCGCCATCACCATCGCCCCAATCGTCGTCCCGATCAACTGTTGAATCGGCTTGCCGCCGACTTTCGAGACGATGAGTGGGATACTCCCCCACATCAAGGCAGGCAACAGTGCGAGTAAAATCATTTCCATAGATAACACCTGCTTTCGTAGAATAACATTACCCATGATTTTCCCACGTTTACATCGGATTAAACTTTGTTCAAAAAAATTTAAAAATACCCATTGCCAAATGTTTTACTAGGATGATATAATAATTTTCGAACGGGGCATTAGCTCAGCTGGGAGAGCGCCACGCTGGCAGCGTGGAGGTCAGCGGTTCGAGCCCGCTATGCTCCATTATGAAAGTCACCACTCATTCGAGGGGTGACTTTTTTTGCGTCTCCGCCCGGTTTAAGTCACCTGGTAGCGGGTAATGATTGTAAGACATCATTATTCTAAGGGGGACTTACTATGGATCGTGCCTCTGTCAAAGAGACCATTTTAGCCGTCATCGACTGTATGCGGGCAAGCAATCACTGTTTCTCAAAATGTTTACAAGAAGAAGATTTATTGATGGTCGCCGAATGCATTCGGCTGACGAAAGAATGTGCCGAGGTGTGCGCACTTACCTTGAACGCGCTTGAATCAGATTCGGCGTTTATGAAACCAATCGGTGCTCTCTGTGCCCAAGTTTGTGACACGTGTGCCGTCGAGTGCGGACGGCATATGCACGACCATTGCCAACGATGTGCCGAGGCATGTCTACGATGTGCCGAGCATGCCGGAACTTGGCGGCCGCATAATCGCTTTTTAGTCTAACGATATGTTAGACTTTTTTTATACCTGCTTTTAGAGAAAGGGACCGATTATGCCACATTCCATCCTTGCCATCGACGTCGAGACGGCCAACCGCAATAGTCGCAGCATCTGCTCTGTCGGCTGGAGCCTGCTCGTCGACGGTGAAATCATTGAGACGAACCAACTGTTCGTCAATCCAGAAGAAGACTTCGACGCTGGCAATATCCGCGTCCACGGCATCCGCCCGAGTGACGTCTGGGATGCACCGACGTTACCCGAAGTGCTCGAACAGCTCTATCCGACGTTCCGTGACGTCGACCTCGTCATGGCGCACAACGCTTCATTCGATATGGGCGCTTTCAAAAAAGCGATTGCCAAATATGATTTATATACGTTCCCCACAATCGAGTACGGTTGTACCGTCAAACTGTCGCGAAAACTATATCCCGGACTGCCGAATCACAAGCTGAACACGATGGCGGAATATTTGAACGTCCCGTTCATCCACCACGATGCGGCTGAGGATGCCCGCGTCTGCGCCCTGCTCATGCGTGACATGATGCAGAAGACCGGGATTCATGACCCGCGTGAGTTGCACCGATATACTTCGGTCAAGCTCGGGAAGCTCGCCTATTAAACTAAATGTACGTCAGACAGGCCAAGACGATCGTCTTGGCCTGTTACCGTTTAAAAATCCATCTTTTTTGCACATAATAACTGATGACGAATAATAGGCTGTCAACAAATACTTTAATCCAGACTTCATTATCTCGAATGAGTAAAAACAAGACGTAGACGAGCCCAGCCGATAAAGCCATTTGAAGTCCGACGAGACCAAAATATTTCGGCATCGCCCGTCTCGCTTTCGAACGGAACACGATTTTTCGGTTCACCAAATAATTGAACAAGGACGAGACGATGCGGGCCAATCCCGTCGCAATCAAGACATGGGTCGTCTCGAACCACGGATTCAATAACAAGATGAACAAGGCATAGACGCCGATGTCTAATAAAAATGAGGCGACCGAGGACAATGAATAAGCCAAAAACATGCGATAAATCAAAATCGAGTCGATGACCGGACGAAAATGAGATGAGGCGTTCTCAGCCACATACACGGTTTGGATTGGTACCTGTTGAATCGGAACTTGCAAACGTTTCGTGAACGTCAACATGTTCATCTCGAACTCATAGCGATTCCCGGGCACGTCGAGCAATTGTTCCGCGTAGCGCAACGGGACCGCCCTTAGGCCGGTCTGGGTATCTTTTAGCCGGAGCCCGCTGCCGACGAGCATGACACCTCGCGTCATTTGGTTCCCGAATCGACTACGGAACGGGATATGCGATCCGGAAAAGTCACGACACCCCATGACCAGATGATGCGGCCGCTGAATACCCGCCTCATATACATGTCTTACATCTTCCGGCAGGTGTTGCCCATCCGCATCGACGGTGATGACCCCGTGCGTGCCCGGGAACTGTTCAACGACGTGACGAAGCCCCGTTTTCAACGCCGCGCCCTTGCCTTGATTCCGTTCATGGACGAGGACGGTCGTCACCCACTTCCTGACCTCTTCAAACACCGGCCGGGACGTCTCGGCACTTCCATCGTTCACGACGATGACATGGACAAACCCTGTCTCTTTCAGCTCGCGGACAAGTGTGAGAAGCGCTTGATCCGGATTATAGGCCGGAATCAAGACGACATACTCATCTAGACGTTCCACGGAATGCATTTGCATCGCCACCCCTCCTTCCCTCCTTCTATACCCAAGACGATGAAAAGTGATTCCTCGGTCCGCGGCAAATAAAAAACACGGTGCCTCGGAGGACACCGTGCCAGATTAACCGATGAAGATGAAGTAAGACGAAGCGAAGTAGACGAGTACGACGAGCACTGACGGCAAGACATAGCGGAACTTCGACGTCACGTCTTTACGAAGGAGTGTATACATGACGAGCACCGACAAAATCGTGATGCCGATCGCCGTCACTAAGTGAGACGCAGCCACGTCGGCCAAAATCGAACCGTCTTGGTAAAACGCGTCCGACATGGCGATGATGAGCATGTTGAAGATGTTGCTTCCCAAAATCGAACCGAACGCCAAGTTGACGTTACGAAGTTTCAAGGCGACAAATACCGATACAGCCTCCGGGAGCGAGGTCGTCGCGGCAATCAAGAAGCTACCGACGAAGCTCGAACCGAGACCCGTGACGACGGCGATCTGATCGCCCAATACCGATAGTGCTGTCCCCGCCCCCATGATGACGAGTGCGGCGATGATGAAGCCGATGACCGCACGTTTGACCGTGATCGAACTCGTCGCACTCGCGTCGATTTCTTGTACGGCCTCATGTGCAGCTTCCCGCTCGACGGCAGGTTGTTGCGGGCGCTTGCCGATATAGTAAATTCCGATCCCGTACATTACCGCGATCAACAAGGCGTCAATCCCGATACCGAGAATCGTGAAATCGATGCGGACGATGAGGGCGATCATCGTGACGAGCGTCAACATGAGACCGAGACCGGCCGTATAGAGATGGTCTCGGCTCGCCTCATTGAACAAGCGTTTCTGACGATAGAACAGATCGAACATCGCCAAGATGAAGATGTTGAACAAGTTCGACCCGAGCATGTTCCCGATGGCGATATCCGGGTTGTCAATCAAGACGGCCGAGACGCTCGTCGTCACTTCCGGCAACGATGTGGCACCGGCTAGCAATACCGTCCCGACGAGCATCCCGCTCATCGTCGACTTCTCACTGATGACGTCAGCGTAAGTCGAGAGTTTCATGGCGGCATACACGGTGATGGCAGCGGCCAAGATGAAATAAATAAATACCATTTGAATAAATCTCCCCTTTTCGTGAATTCAAAAAGACCTTTTTATGGACGCCGAAAAAGCATCCATAAAAAGGTCTTGCGGACTTGGTAAGAAGCTCGATGGACCGAGTGCGTTGCACTGTAATGACGACCCATCGACCACGGTCGTGGTCGCTACTCCCCTTCTTATGTTCCCGACGAATATATCACGTTCAAGGTCATGTGGCAACCATTTCACTTATATTGTTCCACAATCGTCTCCACCTGAAGGGCAGTCCGATATGACAACTCGTCGATGGCCTGAAGCGTCGGGAGCGGAAACTGTCCTAACAGACCCGCCTCCTCGAGCTGAAGCGCCAGAACATTAAGTTCGGATTGGTCGGCTTCGGAGCGGTGGCGATAGCCGGCCCGCAGCGCCTCGCTCAATTCAAAGGCGGTCTGGCAAAGCGTCGTCGATTCTTGGAGCCAATCCTCCTCATGAAACCCGTGCCGGATGACCCCGAACAGTTTGTCGAGCTTCTCCTCCCTCCCTTCCTTTACCCCATAGAACAATAAGTTCAGCTCGGTCTCGAATGACTCGATGAGCGTCGTCGTCTGAAGCGATCCCACACGTGTTCACCGGCAGACTCGACATCGAGTCGAATCGAACGAAGGTTATGTAACTTGTCCGCCGCCAAGAGCGCCACTTCATCATATTGCATCGTCTGGACGTGTTGAACCGTCATCCGTTTCCGCTCTTCCCATGACAGGTGTTTTACGGGTTCGGATACCGCTTGGGTCAAGTAGGGAATATTCGTTCCTTTTCGAAACTGTCCGTCGTGTCGGACGGCCGCGAATCGGAGTGCCTCTTCAATCAACTGGTGCACGGCGATTCCTTCTTCAATGGGTTCATAAAGCGTCCTCATCCTTTCTCGTGACTAGTCCTATCTACTCACATCTGTTGTTAAAACATAGGGTAAGGGTCTCGATTAGACGAATTATGGCTCATAAATCATCTTCTTCGTCATCCCGCCGTCAACGACGAGGTTATGCCCGTTGACGAAATCGTTCTGTTCATCAATCAAATAGGCGACCGCACGGACGATATCATCCGGTTCCCCGACCCGGCCCGACGGATGTTGCGCATGGTCGATGTCACGGAGCGGATCGTCCGACGTGTGAATCCAACCGGGACTGATCGCATTCACCGTGATCGGGTGCTCGGCAAGCGAGACCGCCATCGATTGGGTCAATGATACGATGCCGCCTTTTGACGCGCCGTACGCTTCCCAATCTGGTTCGTTTTGAAAGGAGCGCGTCGAGGCCAGATTGATGATGCGTCCATACCCCGCCCCCTCGTTCAATGATAAGAACGCCTTGGCACAAGCGAACGTCCCGACAAGGTTGACGTCAATCACTTGCTTGAACGTTTCGACTTCAAGTTCAGCCATCGGTTTGACGAGTGACGAGACGCCGCCATTATTGATGAGCACGTGAGCGATACCGACTTGGCGCTGAATGTCAGTGAATACGCGAGCGATCGCCTCATGGTCGCCCAAATCCAGCTCGTGGAACGTCACTCCGTCCAGTTGCGGATTGTCCCCTTTATCAAGTCCGATGACGTGATACGTCTCGCGGAAATGACGTGCCAATTCATGGCCGATGCCTTGGCTGACACCTGTGATAATCATAACTTGTTTCATATACATCCCTCCTGAAGACTCACATACCCGGATTCAATGAATTTGAGTCCTAGCCGTTCGTCCAAAGCCGCTGGTCGGACGTCGTCACGACCGTCGCACCGGCTTCGACGGCGGCCTCGACTTCCTCGGTCGACGAAATCAGTCCGCCGGCAAAGACCGGGATTCCGGTTTCCGCCTTCACGGCTCGGATATATTTCGGGACAAGACCCGGTAACACTTCAATATAGTCCGGTTGCGTCCGCTTGATGAGACGATAGCTTCGCTCGAGCGAGCTCGAATCGATTAAAAACAAACGTTGGACCGTTTTGACCTGTTTTTGCTTCGCTCTTAAAATGACGCTTCCTTTCGTCGAGATGATGCCGTACGGACGATACGTCTGGCAAATATACTCGGTCGCATACTCATCTGCCTTTAACCCTTGAATCAAGTCGAGATGAATGAAGACTTGTTTGTCGTGGGCCGTCAATAATTGAAACACGGCATCGAGCCGGGCGACGTGAACTTCGAGCAGGACACCGATGTTGAACGGGCCAGTTACAAACTTTTCGAGGTCACGCATATCACGCAGGGCGGGTAAAACCGTTTGTCCTTCAATCACGGTGACACATCCTTTATAAGTTGTACTTTCTACTATTATTTAAGCAACATTCAATGGAAATCAAGGTTTACCAATTCGGTATATCGGGAAAATCATTCTAACTTATGTACAGAGAGGAAGTAGCGACATGGTGAATGAAGTGGAAGTTCGATTCGAGACGCCCACGCCAGAAGCACATCAACGTCTTCGTGTCTGCGCCGGAATGCCTAAACGATCGGACTCTGGACAGTGAAAGGACTTGCCAACACATTATTCGGTGTCTGTTTATATAACGACGACAAAATGGTGGGGATGGGCCGTGTCGTCGGCGACGGCGGGATGGTGTTCCACCTTGTCGATATCGTCGTCGACTCGGAGTGTCAGGGGCTCGGGCTCGGAAAATTGATTGTGGAGCGTTTAATGGAATGGGTGTTGCAGGAGGCTGACGAGACAGCCATCATCAGTCTCATTGCAGATATTCCCGCCGACGGATTGTATCGTCAATTCGGTTTTGACTACTCCCGACCTGAATCTGTAGGGATGGAATACCAATGGGATCAAAACTAATGTCACGTCGATGACTCCACTGACGAAGGGGTGACATATGGAACTGAATATGATTGTGTTGCTCGGTTTAGCGTTAGCTATCATTTCGATATTAAGTTTCATTATCGAACGCTTATTCTTCCCAAGCATTCTCGCCTTCATTGCCATCGGCGTTGTGATCGGCTTCTATTGGGACGGAAACGAGGTCTTTAAAATCGCCGGAGAGATTGGCATTATCTTGTTATTTTTTCTACTCGGATTAAAGTTTCCACTTGGCGAACTCATGAAACGGCTGAAGCAGGTGTGGAAAGCGGGGGCATTAGATATATGTTTGGCTTTCGGTGTCACAATCGGGATCGCCATGCTGTTCGGACTCGATTTCTCACACTCATTTTTAATCGGAGCAGTCTTGTTTGCGACGAGCTCGTCGATTTCGGCACGCATGCTCGAACGACATGCCGATAAACATGAAGATGTGAAGGAGTTCGTCTTGGCTTTACTCATTTTCGAGGACATGTTCGCCCCGCTCATCTTGACCGTCGCACCGTTCATTATCCAAGATGAACCGATTGAAGTGGCCGATATCGGGAAAGTCTTCGCCGGGTTCCTCATCTTTGGCATGTTGCTCTTTATCGGATCACGTTTCGTCAAAAAGCAACCGAAAATCGCCAAACATCTGTTGCGGCAAGATGACGCGAGCATCGGCTTGATTGGCTTGATTCTCTTTTTCGCCGGAATCGGAATGGTGTTCGGACTGTCCGAGATTCTCGGTGCGTTCATCGCCGGGATCATGCTCGCAGGCATTCACGACGTCCGTTCGTTGAAACGGTTGACGGTCCCCGTCCGCGACTTGTTTTTGCCAATCTTCTTCATCTCGTTCGGGATTTCGATCAATCTGGATCAAGGCGTCATCGTCAACACGCTCTTCTTCGTCTTGATTGTCTGGGGCGTATTATCGAAATGGATCGTCGGCCGCGTCGGCGGCCGCATGTACGGCCTGACAAGAGTTCAAGCCAACGAGGCCGGCTTCTCGCTCGCTCCACGCGGGGAGTTCTCGATTCTCTTCACCTCCTTATCAAACGGGGCGATCAACTTGTTCGTCGGACTATATATTTTCGTCTCGGCTATCATCGGCATCGTCTTGTTCCGCTTCTCTGAAATTTTAGCCTCCAAAACGGAAGAAAAACTTGAAAGAGTCTTGCCTGATGAGAACAAGGATGATTCAAATCGATGAAACGATAAGGACCGATTTTCGTATGAAGATTCGGTCCTTGTCGTTTAGAATGAAGAGGCCTGTCTCTTCTTCCACTTTTTGCGCCAAATGAAAAACACGATCAGCCCGACTGCCAACAGTCCATAAATGGCATACGAGTAGACATCCAAATAACTTAAAATCGATTCCCAATTCTCGCCGACGCGAATCCCGATATAGATGAGAATCGTATTCCAAATCACCGTCCCCGCTGTACTGAGCACTAAAAATTTCAAGAACGGCATATTCGACATACCGGCCGGGATTGAAATCAAACTCCGCACGACAGGCATCAAGCGTCCAAAGAACACCATCCATCCTCCGTATTTATCGAACCAGGCGTCGGCACGATGCACGTCGGCGATGTCGAGCCGAATCCATTTGCCATACCGTTTCGTCCACTTCTCAATCTGTTCGACGTCCAAATATAGACCAATGCCGTACAATAGGACCGCTCCTAGGATTGCGCCTGCCGTCGCTGCGAAGATGACGAGCGGGACGATCAAATCGGTCTTCACGGCGAAAAAACCGCCGAATAAGAGCACGACCTCGGAAGGAATCGGTGGGAATACGTTCTCAATGAAGATCATGAACGCGATGCCAAAGTAACCGAACTGTTCAATGACCTGGATCATCCAGTCTCTCATTTGCCTCACCCTCCAATAGTTCCTACTATACCCGTCACACCCGGTCAAAAACCGCAACAACATGTTAGAATGAAATATTAGTAGGAAAGCGAGGACATGACATGACTGAAGTTACACGTTGCCCATGGTGCGGCACTGACCCGTTGTACGTTCGTTACCACGATGAAGAATGGGGCAAGCCCGTCCATGATGATGGAAAGCATTTCGAGTGTTTGACGCTCGAGAGCGCCCAAGCCGGTCTCAGCTGGATCACCATCTTACGGAAGCGCGAGCATTACCGAGACGCCTATGCCGAATTTGACGTCGTGACCGTCGCCTCGTTCAACGAGGCGGATGTGGAACGATTGATGACCAATCCAGGTTTGGTCCGAAACCGTCGTAAAATCGAGGCGTCCATCATTAATGCCAAGCGTTTCATCGAGATTCAACAAGAGTTCGGGACGTTCGATGCCTACATTTGGTCATTCGTCGACAATTCGGTGATTTATAACGAGTGGGCATCGACCGACGACATCCCCGCCACGACCGAACTGTCACATCAAGTGAGCAAAGACTTGAAGCGCCGCGGGTTCAAATTTTTGGGACCGACGACCGTCTATGCCCACCTGCAAGCGACCGGCCTCGTCAATGACCACCTTACCACTTGCTTCGCCAAATAATTTGATTATTTGGTCAATCCTAAAACATAATCGTGCACATCATTCATTTGTGACAAAATTTTGTCATGGTGCAATCCATAAGTTTTGAGAGCGTTCTCATTATGATTGAGGGGGATGTTGTATGAACGGTGTATTGATTTCGATTACAGTGTATATGGCGCTAATGGTGTTACTCGGTGTCATCGCCTATCGGCGGACTGAGAGCATCGGCGACTATATGCTCGGAGGGCGCGGTCTTGGTCCGGCCGTGGCGGCCTTATCGGCCGGTGCCTCCGATATGAGTGGTTGGCTATTGATGGGATTGCCGGGCGCGATGTTCGCGACCGGACTCTCGAGCGGATGGATTGTCATCGGGTTGACGATCGGCGCTTACTTGAACTGGTTGCTCGTCGCACCTCGCTTGCGGACATACTCGTATTTGTCCGAGGATGCCATCACGATACCAGATTTCTTTGAGAAACGATTCAAGGATTCACGCGGGACTCTGCGGACGTTCTCCGCGGCCGTCACACTCGTCTTCTTCACACTCTATGCGACGAGCGGGTTCGTGGCTGGCGGTCGCTTGTTCGAAGCGGTCTTCGATATCAACTTCGGGACGGGTGTCTTGATTTTGGCTTCTGTCATCATCTTGTATACGTTCATCGGTGGCTTCTTGGCCGTCAGTTGGACCGACTTCGTTCAAGGACTCATCATGTTGTTCGCCCTCATCCTCGTACCGGCCATCGCCATCACGGCGACAGACGGGGTGGGCGCCGCGTTTCAGACGATCGGTAATATCGATGAGGCGTTGCTCGATCCATTGACGGGTCAATCGCTCATCGGTATCGTCTCGCTGTTCGCTTGGGGGCTCGGTTATTTCGGCCAACCGCATATCATCGTCCGTTTTATGGCCATCGAGAAGCTGCAGGACATTAAGAAGGCCCGACGCATCGGCATCTCATGGATGTTGTTCACCGTCGTCGGCGCCATGGCGACCGGATTGTTCGGACTCGCCTACTACACCCAGCGCGGGCTTGAGATTGACAACCCAGAAAATGTATTCATCAATCTATCTGACTTGTTGTTCGTCGATCTCATCACCGGCGTGTTGCTCGCTGCCTTGCTCGCAGCCATCATGTCGACGATTTCGTCACAGCTCCTCGTCTCATCGAGTGCCGCGACGACCGATTTCTATCAGAAGTTCTTCCGGAAAGACGCCGGCGACCGCGAACTCGTCATGGTAGGCCGAATCACCGTCATCCTCGTCTCGCTCATCTCGATTTGGCTCGCGTTCGGGGCGGATGACACGATTTTGAACTTGGTCGGATATGCCTGGGCCGGCTTCGGCTCATCGTTCGGACCACTCATCTTGTTCAGCCTGTTCTGGAAACGGACGACGCGTCAAGGTGCATTGGCCGGGATGTTGACCGGTGCGTTCATCGTCATCGTCTGGAAAAACTTCGCCGCCGATTGGTTCGGAACCTTGGGTGGGCTTTATGAAATGATTCCAGCATTCTTCTTATCAAGTCTCGTCATTTATGTCGTCAGTTTGATGACACCTCCACCGAACTCGACGATCAAGAATGAGTTCGAGGAAATGGAACACATCTTAAAAACGGAACGGATTTAAAAAAGTACCAGGCCAATAGGCTGGTATTTTTCATGTATCCCTACAAGGAAATGGACGTCAGATGGGAGAATGGTACATATAGATCACTGTCGATTTCATGAAAGGATGTGACTCGTCCCTTGAAACGAATAACTCCGCCTAAGTATGCCATCTTAACCTTGCCTTTTCTTTTATTATTCGGCTGTACGACCGCCGACGTCGAGACATCTCCGGAGCAAACGGAGACCTTAGCACCAGAGACACCTGCACCTGTTCAGGAAGAGCCAAAACCCGTTGTGACGACGACATCACTTTACGCAATCGGTGACACCTTGCTACACGATAGCGTATATAAAGCCGCTAAGCGTGGAGACAGCTATGATTTCACTTCTGCTTTCAAACCGATCGCTCCGCTTTTGACCGAGGCCGATATTGCTATCGCCAACCAGGAGAGCATGATTGGCGGCAGTGAAATCGGGTTATCAAGTTATCCCGCCTTCAACAGTCCGTATGAAGTCGGCGATGCGCTCCAAGACGCTGGCGTCGACTTGGTGACGATGGCGAACAACCATACGCTCGACCGAGGTATCACAGCCATCGAGAATTCGATCGCACATTGGAATGACATTGGCATGCCCTATACGGGTTCCTTCTTATCCGAAGCGGACAAGGCCGAGTTGCGGACGCTGACCAAGAATGACATCTCATTCGCCTTCCTCGCCTATACGTACGGCACGAACGGTGTCGTTCCGAAGCAACCGTATCACGTCAATTACATCGATCTCGAGGCGATGACCCTTGAAATCGAAGCGGCAGAACAAGCGGCCGATATCACGGTCGTCTCGCTCCATTTCGGGAACGAATATGAGACGGTCCCGAACGAGGCGCAACAGAAGCTCGTCCAACAACTGTCCGATCTCGGGGTCGACCTCATCATCGGCCACCATCCGCACGTCCTTCAACCGGTCGCCTGGGTGGATGGGACCGAAGGCAATCGGACGTTCGTCGCCTACTCGCTCGGCAACTTCCTTTCTGGTCAGCAAGGAGACGACCGGAACACGGGCGGCATCGTCGGGGTCGACGTCGTCAAGACGGTAGAGGACGACAAGGAGACGATTGAACTCGCCAACCCGATGTTTTATCCGACGTTCACCCGTCGCTCTAGCGTGGACGGTCCGTTCGAGGTCGTCCCGTTACAGACGGCCAAGCCGGAGCTGTTCGAGGCCACGAGCCAACACATGTCCCAGTGGATGCCCGAGCTCGAAATCGTCCAATGAAGGATCACTTTTCACAAGTGATTCTTTTTTTTGCCAAAAAGGTTGCTTTGCGGAGAAGCATACGTTAGAGTAATTCGTATATTTATAAATACAGATGAATAATTATGTATAAGGGGTGTAAGGAAATGAAACAAAAACTCGTATTAGCTTATTCAGGTGGACTTGATACATCGGTCGCCATCAAATGGTTGGATGAACAAGGGTATGACGTCATCGCCTGCTGTTTAAACGTCGGCGAAGGAAAAGATTTGGAGCGCATCCAACAGAAGGCACTCAAAGTCGGGGCCGTCAAATCGGTCGTCATCGATGCGGTCGATGAGTTCGTCAACGATTTCGCCCGTTACTCGATGCAGGCCCATACGATGTACGAAGGCGTTTATCCGCTCGTCTCAGCCTATCGCGCCCGCTCATCTCGAAGAAGCTAGTCGAGGTCGCACAAGCTGAAGGTGCCGTCGCCGTCGCCCACGGATGCACGGGGAAAGGCAACGACCAAGTCCGGTTCGAAGTGTCGATTCATGCGCTCGACCCGTCGCTTGAAATCATCGCGCCGGTCCGGGAGTGGAAATGGTCACGGGAAGAAGAGATCGCCTATGCGGTGGAGCACGGCATTCCAATCCCGATTGTCCAAGAAGAACCGTTCTCGATCGACCAAAACATTTGGGGCCGGGCCGTCGAATGTGGCATCCTTGAGGACCCTTGGGCCGCTCCACCAGCGAGCGCCTATGAATTGACGGCGCAACTCGAGGACACACCGAACGAGCCGACGTATGTCGAAATCGAATTCAATGCCGGTGTACCAGTCGCCATCAATGGACAAGCGGCGACGTTCACAGCGATTCTCGAGCAGTTGAATATCGTCGCCGGGGCCCACGGCATCGGGAAAATCGATCATATCGAGAACCGGGTCGTCGGCATCAAATCACGGGAAGTGTACGAGGCGCCGGGTGCGATGACGCTCATCACGGCACACCAAGCGCTCGAGGCACTCACGCTCGTCCGGGAAGTCGCCCATTTCAAACCGATTGTCGAACAAAAGTTGACAGAAACGATTTATAACGGTCTCTGGTACTCGCCACTGACGAAAGCACTTCTCGCCTTCATCGATGAGACACAACAAACCGTGACCGGTACGGTCCGGATGAAACTGTTCAAAGGTCAAGCCATCGTCGACGGACGGAAGTCGCCGATCTCGCTCTATGACGAGCATCTCGCGACATATACATCAGCCGACACGTTCGACCAACAAGCGGCCGTCGGCTTCATCAAACTTTGGGGACTGCCGACGAAAGTCCAAGCGGAAGTGCTCGCAGAGAAAGGAACTATGGTGCATGAGTAAACTATGGGGCGGCCGGTTCGAACAGACGGCCAGTGAATGGGTCGACGAGTTCGGGGCCTCGATTCATTTCGACGCCCAGCTCGTGTTAGAAGATATTGAAGGGAGCATCGCCCACGTGACGATGCTCGGGGAACAACACATTTTAACAGCAGACGAAGTCGCGCAAATCGTCGCGGGGTTGAAGACGCTAGCCAAGAAGGCACAAGCGGACGAATTGACGTTCAACGTCTTCCATGAAGACATCCATATGAACCTCGAGGCGCTGTTGCATGAGGAAATCGGCCCGGTCGCTGGCAAAATGCACACGGCGCGGAGCCGGAACGACCAAGTCGCGACGGATATGCACCTGTATTTGAAACGCCGGGTCCTCGAGACGATTGACGGAATCGAGGCCGTGCAGACGGCACTCTATGACCACGCCGCTCAAAACGTCGAATCGATCATGCCGGGTTATACACACTTGCAACGGGCCCAGCCGGTCTCACTCGCCCATCACTTGCTCGCTTACTTCTGGATGCTCGAGCGTGACAAGGAGCGCTTCAGTGACAGCTTGAAACGGATTGACATGAGCCCGCTCGGTGCCGGGCACTCGCGGGGACGACGTTCCCGATTGACCGCCACCGTTCGGCCGAGCTGCTCGGCTTCGCCCAAGTCTATCCGAACAGCTTGGACGCCGTCAGCGACCGTGACTTCATTTTAGAATTTTTATCGAACGCGTCGCTCCTCATGATGCACTTGTCGCGTTTCTGCGAGGAATTGATTCTCTGGAGCAGTGAAGAGTTCAAATTCATCACGATTTCTGACGTGTTCTCGACCGGGTCGAGCATGATGCCGCAGAAGAAAAACCCGGACATGGCCGAACTCGTCCGCGGGAAGTCGGGACGGGTCGTCGGCAACCTGATGGGACTGCTCACCATCATGAAATGTCTCCCGCTCGCCTATAACAAAGATTTACAAGAAGACAAAGAGGGCATGTTTGACACCGTCAAGACGGTCCAAGGCAGCCTCAGTATCATGGCCGGCATGATTCAAGACATGACGTTCCATACCGATACGATGAAACAAGCGACCGAGCGCGATTTCTCGAACGCGACCGAGCTCGCCGACTATTTGACGGCGAAAGGGATGCCGTTCCGGGAGGCGCACGAAGTGACGGGGACACTCGTCCGTTACTGTATCGACCAACGTCTATATTTGGTGGAGCTCCCGCTTGAGACGTATCAAGCCCACTCTGGATTGATTGAACAGGACGTCTACGAGGCACTCTCACCGGTGACGGCCGTCAAACGCCGCAACAGCTACGGCGGGACGGGCTTCGACTCGGTTCGCACCCAACTAAACGAGGCGGCAGGAAAACTGCCACAGCGCGCTTAAATAAATGAGCATTTGGTCACTTAAGACCAGGTGCTCATTTTATGCTTGTCAACCTTATCCAATGATGTTAACCTTATTTTAGTTAACGTTAACAGAAAAGGGGTTACATAATGAAAATTCATGATTTAACGCAAATCGCTATCGGCGCCGCCCTGCTCGCGAGTATCGGTTCGATTGCCATCCCAATCGGTCCTGTGCCAATCACGCTCCAAATGCTCGGCATTATGACGGTCGCTTCAGTTCTTGGTGCCAAAAAAGGCGGACTCGCTGTCATCGTCTATCTCTTGCTCGGTTTAATTGGATTACCAGTGTTGAGCGGATCGGGCGGGCTTGCCCCATTCGTCGGTCCGACGGTCGGCTATCTACTTGCCTTTCCGATTGCGGCTTTCTTGATTGGCTGGTTATCGGAACGGCATCGTTCATTCCCTGCCCTCGTCAGCTATAACGTCGTCATCGGACTCGGTCTCGTCTATATACTCGGCAGTCTCGGCCTTCAAGCCGTGTACGGTTTGACGTTCATCGAAGCGCTCAAAGTGAACATCCCGTTCATCCTCGGTGACTCGATCAAAGCGGTGTTGGCAGCAGCCATCGCTTATAAAGTCTCAACAAACCCCCAAATACGCCGAACTCTCGCTTCATGAAGGTTCAAGCGTTTCAGCAGAAAGTAGAGGTGGAACGTATATAGTAGGGAAGGGGGTGTCCTTATGAGCGATTCGACGTTTAAAAAACGTCTGGCTAAAGCGACCCATCGCTTACCGAAAGGACAACGCCGCGGGAAAGAAGAGACACGGCGTGAAAAACGCGACATCGAGGCGTTCGAAGATCGTCTTCGTGAAGCGAAGAGCAAAGTCGGAGAGATTCAGGAAAACATTGACCATATTGCCAGACGTTAAAACCTCGTCCTCGGACGGGGTTTTTTACTGTACTGAACGAATAGCTAAGGACCGGTATGTTGCTTCAGTCTGATTGGGATATCGTAGCATAGTCCCCACAAACAAACCCCCGTGCGTAGACGAGGGTTTGGCATCACTTCGACCGCGGTCGGATGAACAGCGCGACGATGAATGAGAGCGCGAGCACGACGAGCAGACCGAGCGAGATGTCATTATAGCCGAGCAAATTGAGAGCGACGCTGATGGCGACAGCAACATAGAAGCCACCGAGCGCTTTTTTGACGAGTTGCGAACTGAACCGCTGCAACTGCTTCGCCCCAATCGGCGAACCAATCATCGCCCCGGCGATTAAGGCGATACCATGCCAATAATTCACATCAGCGCCGGCGACAGCATAGTTGATCACACCCGAGACGACGATGAGGAACGCCGCGGCGATGCTCGTCCCGACGGCCCGTTTCATCTCGGTGTTGAGCAATTTGACTTGAAGCGGTGTCAACACGAAGCCACCACTGACACCCATGAGTGATGAGATGAATCCGCCGAACAATCCAATGAAGCCGAGGCGCGGGACCGACTCCGAACCGACGCTGCCCTCCTCATGCTGTTTCGAACGGAAGAACGAGACGGCGAAATACGTCAACAGCGCGATATAGGCGAGCGAAATGACCGGTTTCGCCCCGTCGAGCGTCTCGAGATATAACACGAGCGGCGTCGCCACCCACGTGCCGGCGACACCGAACGCACCAATCAAGAGGGCATGTTTCGGGTTGACGTTTTTTAACTTGATGTGGGAAATCGTACCGGCCGTCGTCGACCCGAGTGTGAGCATAAGACTGAGCGCGATGGCCGCACTCGCCTCGTATCCGAAGACGAGCAGGAGCGGCGTGAGTAAAATCCCGCCGCCGATGCCGAAGAATCCGCTCAAAATCCCGATGAGCGTTCCGAGCAACAGAAACGATAGTAATGCTGTGACGTCCATGGACAAACCTTCTTTCTTTCCTTTTCATCACTTATCATAACAAAAAAGGAGCGCAGATTGCGCCCCTCACTTACAACACACGCTCTAAAAACTCGAATACCGTCTGTCGATATTCGGTTTGGAACGAGCGATGCGACTGCACGTGCCCGTCATTCTCGGTCACCCACAGTTCGACATCCTCGCCGGCCGCGGCCAATTGCTCGCTCTCGCTTACGGGAATTGCATCATCACCTTGACTATGAATCAATAACACCGGTGCCTCGATTTGAGCCATATCGTCAATCGGCTTCACTAAATCCGCATCGAGCCCCGTGAACCAAGGCGTCACCGTCATGATGACCGGCGTGAACGGGAAATTCGGCAAATCGCTCCACACCGGAAGATTCGTCTCGAGATAACCACGGAGGTCACTGAACGGGCTATCGGCGATGACGGCGGCCACATCGGTGTCGTCAGCTGTCGCGAGCGCCGTCGCGGCACCCATCGAGACGCCGAACAGGACGATCGGCCCGTCCGAGCGCTCTTTCGCATAGGCGATGGCGGCAGCGAGGTCGGATTGTTCCTTCGCCCCGACCGTCACGCGGTCCCCTTCTGAAATACCGGAGCCACGAAAATCGAACGTCAAAAACTGATACCCTTGCTCGTGGAACTCCGGAATCAATCCCTTGAGCGGCAAATCAGACTGTTCCCGGTTTTTCCCGTAGCCATGCGCGAAGACGATCGTCGCGCGCGGCGTCGGGTGTGGAATCCACCAGCCGTATAAATCTTGTTGATCTTCTGATTCAATCGTGATGTTCTCATACTTGACGCCTAACGTCTTCGGGGTGAACGTCAACGTCTCCCGTTCAGGTGACGTCAATTGATCTCCGATATAGGCCGAGATGCCCACGACGGCAAGAAACGCGACGAGCACCAACACCCCGATAGCGATTCCCACATATTTGACCCAGCGATTCATCGCAGTGCCCCTCTCCTCAGTATAGTTCGTATCAGCCGTCTCACCGGAGCCAGCTCCGCAAGGCGACAAGCGCATGTTGTACCGGCTCCCACGTGTCTGACGGGATGATGTAACACGTCGCCTTGTGAATCGTGAACGTCTTGACGTCCGCCCGTTTGACGATATTCTCGCCGATGGCACCGAACGGGTCACTGTTGACGTCCGTATGCTCGAACGACTTCCACACCCGTTGACCGTTCTCCATGAGCGCACATTCGAACGGCTTCACAGGGCCATCAATCCCATATTCGGCATAATGCCATAACGTCGTTGCATCGAGCGGCGAACCAAGATGCAAAATTTTCGCGTCGCGCTCAATCATCCGTTCGAGCGGTGAACCCGGGCCAAATCCGACGTCAATCGTATGTCCGGCCACGATTTGTTCGGCGTCCCGTCCCCATGCGGCGACCGACCACATCGGATGGTCACTTCGGAACACATCAGGATATGAGCGGAACAGCTCCGGGACTCGACCCATCCCTCGGGTCGCTGTCTTCGCCGGGTCATAGGCCGGCATCTCGTCACGGATGGTCTGCCACCATTCGACCGGGACCGGCGGGGCTTCCCATTCAGCTGGATTTGAATTGTCCCCGCTCTGGGTCGCCATCATAATGAGCCCGTCCGGTCCGACCGCTTCTTGAAGCGCTTCGATGACCGTTTGGGGACCGCCGCACACCCAACCGAGTTTTGATAACGACGTGTGGACGAACAGTGCGTCCCCTCGTCGGATGCCCGCCTCTTGCAGATGGGCCACTAACGTTGTTTTCGTTTCCATATGTTTCATCGGTCTCACTCCACGATGAGCTGGATCGTTGACCCGCTCCTAGATTTCTTGACTTCGATCCGGGCATCGACCCGGTCTTTCAATTCTTGGACGTGGCTGATGACCCCGACGAGCCGGCCGCTCGATTGTAGCGACATGAGCAGTTCAATCGCTTGATCGAGCGATTCGGCGTCGAGCGTCCCGAAGCCTTCATCGATTAGCATCGTCTCGAGACTGACTCCGCCACTCAACTGTTGGACGACCTCGGCCAATCCGAGGGCGAGCGAAAGCGATGCCTTGAACCCTTCGCCACCCGACAAGTTTTGCACCCGGCGTGACTGTCCGGTATAGGCGTCAAAGACTAATAATTCGAGACCGGACTTGGCATTTCCTTTCGCCGTCTCGATTTTCCGCTCCAATTGGAACTGCCCGCTCGTCATCTGATCGAGATGGATGTTGGCCGCATGAAGGATTTGATCGAAGAACGCCGTCTGCACGTACGTCTCGAACGTCAACTTTTGCGGGTTCAAGCCCCGACCCGTGTCGGCAATCAATTTGACCGTCTCGAGATTCCGTTGGTCCTCATCCGTCTTCTCCCGGAGTGCATTCCATTCGGTGACGATGTGGCGATGGCGTTTCAGTTGTCCGTCCGCCGTGACGAGTTGTTCGGACAGCGTTTCGAACGAACGAGCCTCCTCATGCAACCGCTCCTGAAGCTGTTCGAGATTTGGTCGCGGACGGTTTCCGATTTTCTCGTTCAGCGCCTTGACGGCGTGTTCGAGCCGGACCCCTTCCTCAAGCTCGGTCGCTTGACGCTCGCGTAGTTCGGGCAGTTGCTCGACGCGTGCGCGATACTCCTTGAACACGGCTTCGGTCAACTCGACCTTCTCGAGCGCCACCTCAAGTTCAGCCGTCGCTTCGGAAAGACGAGCGTGTTCGAACTCGAGTTGTTCCCCGAGGAGACGGAGTCGCTCCGCCTCCCCCCACTTCAATCGATTCAGTTCTTCAAGCCGACGTTCATACGCCGTCACGTCACGTTCGATGTGGGCGAGTCGCGTCGCGAGCTGACTCCGCTCGGTCTGCAGCATCTCTAACGTCGTCCCATCCGGTTGACGCATCGACTGGAGCTTCTCTTGAACGGTTTGGAGCTGTTCGAACAGCTTCTGCCGTTCATCTGCCTGTGCACGTTTCGCCGTCTCGAGCTGTTTCAATTCGGCCGTGGTCGCGCGCAAATGACGCTCCATCCGTAGTCGTTCTTCGGCCTGTTGACGCAACTGCCGGACGAGGTCGTCTTGATGTTGGATCGCAGTGGCGGCTGGACCGTCGAGCTTTAACTCGAGCCGAGCGAGATCGCGTTCACGAATCAGCTCATCGAGTTGGCGTTTGAGCGCCCGATAATCCGCCCGAGCTTCGTGGAGGTCGGCCTCAATCCGTTTCAGTGTCTCGATGGCTGAGCGATGACCCACTTGGTCGATGGACGTCTCGGTTCGCTCGACATATCCGTGGGTCAATGAACCGCAAACCGGACAAGGTTCACCCGTCTCGAGCTGCTCACGCAACGTGTCGGCCATGCGTGCATGCTCGGCTTCGACGAATTGGTCGACCTTCTCCGTCTGGGCAGTGAATTGCCGTTGGACGTCCTTCCCGTTCCGTTCACAGGCGGCGAGTCGTTCCGTGACCTCTGCCACTTTCGTCTCGAGTCGAGCCTGCTGTTGGAGCTGGCTATACAGTCGTTCGGCCTCGACGAGCTGATTTGGTGCCGGTGCGTGCTCGAGCTTGGCCGTAAGATCGCCTTCGGTCGCTTGGAGCTCCTGGAGACGCGCTTCTTCTGAGAACAAGCCGAGCGGCTCCAGCTGTCGTTTCAAGTCGTCCCGACGTCTCGTCATACGGTGCCATTCATCGACGTACGGCAACATCTCATCAATCACATGGATGCGATTGGTGGCTTGTTCCGCTTCCTGTCGCATCGTCGTGATGGCTGCCGCTCCTGCCTTCAACTCCTCCAACTGTTTCGTATAGCCTTCGTCTCGTTGACGGGAGGTATCACGTTCACGGGTCAGCCGCTCGATGTCGTGACGCACCGTTTCGGTACGTTGATAGAGCGGGCTGACGCTCGCCACTTGTTCAAGTCGCAAGATGAGCCCCTGGCGTTGTTCGCGCGCCTGTGCCGCTTGGCGGAACGCCTCGAGTGCGGTCGCGCGCTCGTCCCGCTCTTCCATCAACTCGGCGAGCGTTGTCGCCTGATTCATTTCTCGACGCAGCGTCTCGAGTCGTTCTTTACTGGTCCGGCGCTGTTCCTGTAACGCGTCCCGTGTCGCCAAGAGTCGCTCCTCCCGGGCGTCGAGCCACGTCACGATGTCAGGCAAGTTACGGGTTGACACGTCCTCGACGGCCTCGTCTTCGAGTTCCAACAGTTTTAACCGCGTCGTCTCAATCGCCCATTCGACTCGTTTGCGGTACTTGCCGTAACGTTCGATCCAGTCTTCCTGGAAGGCGCGGTACGCCTCCGTCTTAAAGATCGATTGTAAAATCTGTTGCTTCTTCGTCGAATCGGAGTCGAGGAGCTGACGGAACTGGTTCTGCGGCAACAGCAAGATTTGGCTGAACTGCTCATAGCTCAGCTGCAGCAATGATTCAATCGTCTGCTCGACGTCATTCACTTTCGTCGCGAGCGGCTTCCAGGCGTCCTTCCATTCATAAAGCACCGCCTCATGCGGGATCGGTGTCTTGTTTTTCGGATGTGGTTGTTGCGGCTGACGGACGATGCGATACCGCTCATCGCGAATCGTGAACGAGAAGTCGATTTCGGTCTTCCGTTCGGGGTCCGCATATTGGCTGCGGAAGTCACTGGCGTTTCGGAGCGCCCCGCTGGCCCGGCCATAGAGCGCGAACGTCATCGCGTCAAAAATCGTCGTCTTGCCGGCACCGGTCCGGCCGCTGATGACGAACATCGAACGTCCTTCAAGCTGGGTGAAATCGATTTGTTCCGTCTCGGCGTAAGGACCGAAGGCGGTGATGGTCAATTGTTCCGGTCTCAAATCGATTCCTCCCCTTCTAAGAAACGCTGTACCGTAACATCGGCATCGCGGCCGTGGACGGCTTTAAAGAAGTCTATATATACTTCCTCGACCGATTGCCGCTCGAGTTTTTCCCTTTCAAAGCGAGACGTCTGGTCTTGGCGACGCAACAACTCGAGTTCGAGGTGTAAGATGTTCGGATAGACGGTCCGTAACTTCGCCATCGGATCGAACAACGCCCCTTCATCGGTCAAGACGATCTTCAAATAGTCGTCGACTGCCTCGTCTTGATAAAACGACGGGTCGAGCAGCTCGTTCAGTGTCCCGGTCAAGATGCGCAAGTCTCGTCGCGCTGTGAGCGGACGCCGCCGGCGTGTCCATGTCCCGTCCCATTCGATGACGTCGACCGATTTCACATGGGTCGCCTCGGAGAACGAATATTTCATGAGCGATCCGCTGTAGGCGATCCGGTCGTCGCGGATGGCGTCACGGTTGTGCAAGTGTCCGAGCGCCGTATAGCCGAACGGGGCATACAGCCCTTTCGCGACTTGGCCGGCGTCCCGACGGACAGTTGCCGTTCGGAATCGGTCTCGAGTCCGCCGGCGACGAAACTGTGCCCGACGGCGACCGCGCGTGCATCGATCGCGCCGTAAGAGTCAACGACCGCGGCGAGCGCGTCATGATGGGTCCGAATCGACTCGTCGCCGAACGCGTAACGGATACGCGCCGGTTCGAGGAACGGCATCAAATAGAATGGGATGTCGTTCACGACGATCGGCCCTGTGCCCGGTTCAACCTTCCCGACGATATGGAGACCGACTTTCGTCAACAGTTTGGAGCTGTATTGAAGCCGCTCGGCGGAATCGTGATTGCCGGCGATGGCGAGCACCGGGATGCCCCGCTCGAGGACGAGCGCACGCCACATCTCATCGAGCAAATCGACGGCCTCGACGGGCGGCACGGCCCGGTCATATAAATCACCGGCGACGACGATGGCATCTGGTTTCTCCTGATCGACGATGTGTAAGAATGATTCAAATAAAATGATTTGTTGTTCTTCTGTCATATGGCGGCCGTGGACGATTTTCCCTAAATGCCAGTCGGCCGTATGAATCCATTTCATGCGACTTCACCTCTGATTCCATTCTAGCATTATTCCGGTGTACGATTCGACGTCTTGACACTTGTTTTCGAAACAGCGAAAGTTAATATGAAAGGGGGACGGATCATGGAGTCCACATCCACATGGCAAGCATTTCTGCACTTGTTCCGTGTCGCCAAACCGCCAAAATGGCTGTTCATCGGCGCCGTACTCATCTCATTGCTTCAGGCGATGGCGTCACTCGTCATCCCACTCATTTTGCAACGTGTCGTCGACAATTGGAGCGAGGCCGCCCTCGACGCCCGCCTCGTCGCGATTTTCGTGATGGCGTTCCTCATCCAAGTCGTCTCGAGCGCGATTTCGATTTATTGGCTACATATCGTCGGACAACGGGTCGTCGCCAATTTACGGACGACGCTTTGGGAGCATCTCGTCGCCCTGCCGATCCCGTTCTACGATGGCGTCAAATCAGGGGATCTCGTCTCGCGGTTAAACAACGACACGACGACGTTGCAGCAGCTGTTATCCGAACAGAGCGTCCGGCTCTTGACGTCGTTCGTCTCGGTCATCGGCGCCGTCGGTATCTTGTTCACGCTCGACTGGCAGATGACGCTCGTCATCTTGTTCTCCGTACCGACGACGCTCTTGATTGTCATCCCGCTCGGACGGAAGCTTCGGAAAATCGCCAAAGCGACGCAACACGAGCTTGGCGACTTATCCGGTTTTTTCGCCGAACTGCTCGGAGAGATCCGGCTCGTCAAATCACAAGCGACTGAAGCCGTCGAGGTCACAGAAGGGAAACGGCGCATTGAACGCCTCTTCGGGCTTGGGGTGCGCGAAGGACGGATTCAAGCAATGTTGATTCCCCTTCTAAACGTCACGTTGACGGCGATGCTCATCGCCATTCTCGGGTTCGGGGCTTACCGGGTCTCGACCGGTGCCTTGTCGACCGGCTCGTTGCTTGCGTTCATGCTGTACTTGTTCCAAATCATCACGCCACTCATCACGATGACGGAGTTTATCACACGGCTCCAGAAAGCTCGCGGGGCAACGGAACGAATCTCGGAACTGCTCGCCATCGAGCCGGAACCGTACACCGTCGAACCGTCGACGATTCGACAGTCATCGCTCTCGTTCGAAGGACTCACGTTCCGTTATGGCGACCAGCCTGTCATTGACGACGTGACGCTCACCGTCCCGTTCGGTGCTACGACTGCCATCGTCGGGCGCAGCGGTGCTGGCAAGACGACACTGTTCGCCCTCGTCGAGCAGTTCTATCTCCCGTCGAGCGGCCTCATCCGTTACGGGGACCGGAACATCGCCACGTATGGGCGAAACGAATGGCGACAAGTCATCGGCTACGTTGCCCAAGATTCGCCTGTCCTATCCGGGACGGTGCGACAAAATATTTTGTACGGCTTGACCCGGTCCGCGACCGAGGATGAGATTCGCCACGCCTGTGACATGGCCAACGCCTGGTCGTTCATCGAGGCGATGCCGGACGGGCTCGACACGGAAATTGGCGAGCGCGGTGTCCGCTTATCGGGTGGACAGCGCCAACGGCTCGCCATCGCCCGGGCGCTGTTACGTGACCCGCAAATCTTACTGCTCGACGAGGCGACGTCAAGCCTTGACTCGGAATCGGAGCGCGTCGTCCAAGAAGCGCTCGACCGACTCATGACAGGCCGGACGACGCTCGTCATCGCCCACCGTCTCTCGACCGTCCAACATGCCGACCAAATCGTCGTGCTCGAGGATGGCGGTATCAGCGGGCTCGGGACGCATCAAGAGTTGCTTCGAGACAATGCGCTCTATGAACGACTCGTGAAACAACAACTTTTAGGAGGCAATCAACTATGAAGACAGTTGGATTTATCGGACTCGGTGTGATGGGTCAGTCGATGGTCAGAAATTTAATGAAGGCAGGGTTCTCGGTCCAAGCATACACACGTACGAAAGAGAAAGCGGCAGATTTATTGTCGGAAGGCGTCCGTTGGTGTGATTCGGTTGAGGCCGTCTGTCAAAACGCCGATGCCGTCATCACGATTGTCGGTTACCCGTCTGACGTTGAGAGCCTTTACTTCGGGGACGGGATGATTTTGCAATCGGCCGAGCCGGGAACGCTCGTCATCGATATGACGACGTCTTCGCCGCTCTTGGCCGAACGGATCGCCGAAGCCGCGATCGATCGCAGCTTGCTCCCGCTCGACGCACCGGTCACAGGCGGCGACGTCGGGGCCAAGAACGGAACGTTGTCGATTCTCGTCGGCGGCGGCGAATTCGCCTTTACGAAGGCGATGCCTTTGTTCGAGGCGATGGGCCAATCGATCGAACGGATGGGCTATGCTGGGAGCGGCCAATATGGGAAACTCGCTAATCAAATCGCCATCGCCGGTATCATGATGGGTAACGCCGAGATGCTCGCCTTCACGAAACGGGCCGGGCTCAGTCCCGATCAACTGCGTCAGACGATTCGGGGCGGTGCTGCCGGAAGTTGGACGCTCGAGAACCTGGTTCCACGAATGATTGTCGAGGACTATGCCCCTGGTTTCTTCATCAAGCATTTCCTGAAGGACATGAAACTTGCCCTCGAGAGCGCCGAACAGTTGAACATCAAACTGCCGAGCCTCGAATTGGCACATAAAATGTACTCGATTCTCCAAGAAAACGGCTACGGCGAGAATGGGACCCAGGCGCTCATCAAATACTACATGCATCAGGACGTTTGAATCGTCCCGCTCGTGGAATTAGTAGTACAGAAGGGAGCGATGACAGATGCCATGGAATATGAAAGACTATCCGGAATCACTGAAAAACTTCGACCCGCTCGTCAAAAAGAAAGCCATCGATATCGCCAACGCCTTGCTCGCCCAAGGTTACTCCGATCAAAAAGCGATTCCGATTGCCACGGAACAAGCGAAGAAATGGCATGAACATGCCTCAAAAGAAGAGAAAGCTAAGTTCCGCGCCGCCCCCGACCCACAAAAGTCGGATCGGCACGGCACATAAAAACAACCGGTCGGCTCATGAGCCGACCGGTTGTTCGCTTGCATCTGTCTGTGCCTTGATTTCGAGATATAACCCGGCGAGCGCCGTACTAATATAAGGCTGTACGAAAATATAGGCCAATCCGCCTGTGAACATGACGAGCACATACCAACCGATGAAACTCGCATACAAGCGAAGCATCGTCCGTTTATGGCCGCGCATGAGACGCTGGCTTTCCCGCATCGCTTGAAACGCAGACAGTTCCGGTTGGTCCCGTAACACGAACGGGACCATGCGATACGTCAAATAGAACCAGACACCAGGGACGATCAAGAACAGCATGAGCACGTTCAACCCGACATAAAAGATCGCATAATACGTGACGGCCCGGACGTAATCTTTGAGCGAACCGAATGCATCGAACAAGAGCCCGAACGAAGGCTTCTCCGCTTTGGCGATATCAAGGAACACCCAGTTGCGGCCCAGTTCGAGCGGGGCGAGCAAGACGGTCGCCGCGTACAGCAGACCGATTGACACGAACAGGACGCTCGGGTCGGTCGATTCCAAATCGAGTTGCGTCGTGATGACCGCCTGAACGAGCATCGTCGCCACGACCGCGAGGAGCGAGATGCCCCAGTTACCGGACAACATCCGGAGGGCAAATTGTTTATAGACTGATGATTGCATGACTTCACCTACAGTATCGTTTTCTTCATTATAGCAAAAAAACAGTCAGCCGACTGTTTTTAGCGTGCCATCTGTTGTTTGATTGCCTTGAACTTGTGCTCATCCAAGTGGCCCTCGGTCCGCACCCCGCTTCCGACGTGGACGAAATCAACGCCGAGCCGGTCAATCAGCTGCGCCACATTGTCGGCCGTGATGCCTGCACCAGGAAGGATATTCATCGCTGCCACCTCATGCATCGCACTTAATCGATCTACGCCTTCGATTGCCGTCACTTTTCCTCCGGACGTCAGGACGTGAGTGACTTCTGGGAAGTCGTTCAACACCGTGATCGCGTCCATCAAATCGGCCGCGTCATCGATGGCCCGATGGAACGTGAGCGCCATATCACCCTTATGTTTAATCACTTCCCCGAGCAGCGCCTCATCGATACGCCCGTCCGCTGTCAACGCCCCGAAGACGATGCCATCGGCCCCGAGCTCGCGACAAAGGCCGACGTCCGCCAAAATCGTCTCCGCATCTTCCTCGTTATAGACGAACGAGTCCGCATGGGGCCGAATCATGACGTGGACAGGAATCGCCGCCTGTTCGAGCACGTTCCGGATTGTCCCGAAACTCGGTGTCGTCCCACCGGCCGGAATGTCGGCAATCAATTCGAGCCGATCCGCCCCGAATCGCTCCGCCGTTTTGGCTTCGGTCAATGTCGTCACAATTACTTCAATCATGAAATCCCTCCTCGTTATGGTGCGAAGCGCCACTCGACCTCATGTTCCGCCAAGGCGCGCTTCCAATCCGTCGGTTCCGGAAAATCAGAGATGATGGCCGTCACCTTTGAAAAGCCGGAGACCCGATAGCGTTTTTGTTGATTGAACTGCGTATGGTCGGCGAGCAAGTAACATTGACGCGTTTGATCGAGGACCGCATGCGTCACGGTCGAGAGACCATGGGCGTCACACGTCAAACCGAGCGAGGCATCGACGCCCTCGACGGACAAGATGGCCATATCGAACATATATGCCTTCAGTTGCTGCAGGACGTGCTCGCCGACGGTGACGAGATGTTTCGGATCGATCGTCCCGCCGAGCAATTGAATGTCTCCTGTGAACACGCCTTTCGCCCGTTGCTCAAAGAGCGCCTTGGCGACCATGAGCGACGGAGTGACGACCGTCAAATTCCGTCCGCGAAGTCTAGCCGCGACTTGTTCCGGGGCGACGCCGTGTCCGATATAGAGCAACATGTCGTCCTCGACGAGCTGGAACGCCGTATAGGCGATGCGACGAATCCCGTCCATGTTCGAGATCATCATCGGTTGGAACGAGACACTCTGATGGAGCACCGCACCACCATACACCCGCTTGATGCGATGCTCTTTCTCAAGCTCTTCTAAGTAGCGGCGGACCGACTCCCCCGAGACGTTCAACCGTTCGATCAACTCGCTCGTCTTCACTTTGCCTTCCCGCTCAATCCATTCAACAATCTTTTGTTTACGTTCTTCTCCAATTAAAGACACTTCCCTGCCTCCTCCGCAAATATCGCTTCCTTTTTCAGTGTAGCGAACGGATGTAAATTTAACGTAAATAGAAAGTAAAGAACGGGCAAATCCAACACTTTTTTCGAACTTTTTGGCAAAAATCAACGGAAACCCACAATAAGTCAGCTTTTCGATGACGGTTGCGACTTTTCGTTTTTTACATGAAAAAATGACCGCCCCTTCTCTGAAAATCATGAAGAAGACGGTCAGCTATCGTTACTTTCGCTTTTGAAACAGCGGTACTTTCGGTTCCGTGCCAGCACGGATTCGTTGCCAGTTCGAGCGGTGCTTGATAATGATGAACAAGGCAAGCGGGACGATGACGACGAGCGGTAACCAGTCTTTGGCGATGATACCATAGGCGACGACGGTCAAAAGTCCGACGACTGAGGTGCCATCGACGAGAGCGACACCATCTTTGAGACAAGTAGCGTCACGATGAACGTACCGACGACGACGACGAAAAACCAAGGGAACGCCGCGAGCAAGACACCCGCGCTCGTCGCCACCGATTTTCCACCCTTGAATTTGGCGAAGATGGGATAGGAATGGCCGATAATAGCCGGAATCCCGGCGAGGAGCAAGTTCATCTCGCTCCCGAATAGGAGCGGCAATAACGCTGCGACCAATCCTTTCCCCAGATCACCAAGGAGGACAAATGTGCCGGCTTTCTTCCCCAGTACGCGGAACGTGTTCGTCGTACCCAAGTTCCCGCTCCCATGCTCACGGACATCGACCTTATAGCCGAGCTTTCCGACGAGAAGCGCGAACGGAATCGAACCGAGTAGATAGCTGATCGTGATGATAAAGATTTCTGTCATGTAAGGCATCGCGATTCCCCTTAATCCATTAATTGCTTGAGGTAGCGTTCATACGGGACATTCGTCTTGTGGACGTTCGTCGCATGTTCTACTCCGATATAACGTAAGTGCCACGGTTCGTACATATACCCCGTCTCCTTCTCAAAGGCCCGTTGGTAGCGCACAATGAAACCGTACGTATGAGCGTTGTCAGCCAACCACTTGCCTTCTTTCGTCTGCTCAAGGCTTTGCGTCAATTGATAACCGACCGAGGCACTCGAGACATCGATTGCGAGTCCGGTCTGGTGCTCCGAATGCCCAGGCGGCGCCGAATATTTCATCGCTTGTTCTTTTCCGTCTTTGGCGACATAGTTATTGAACAGTTGGACTTGGTACTCGTATGAGCGGAACGCACTCGTCCCTTTCAAATCGATTCCGGCCGTTTTCGCACCTGCCATCAATTTCTCGATCGCCTGTGCCGCTTCTTTACGGAGCATTTTCCGTTCACCAGTCGCTGTGTCGACAAAATCGATGTTCGCCGTCACGAGGTCGGATGGTTTATAATCGGCAGACAAAGCGACTTGTTTATTGACAAGAATGAGCGTATCGAGTTTCACATTTGCCATCCCATTTTGCTCAAGTGGCTCGCTCGGCGTCTGGGCAGGTTCTTCTTCAGGCTGTGCCTCCACAACTGGTGCTTCTTCGGTCTCAGGTTCGTCTGCCGTCTCTTCTTCTGCAGGCTTGTCTTCAGCCGGTGGCTCGGCTTCAGCCGTCGGAGTTTCTTCAACCACTTCGTCTTCTGTATTCTTCGGCACATCAGCCGGCGTTTCTGTTCGTTGTTCCGTCTTGCTTTCGGCCGGTTTGGTGTCGGCTTCTTCCGTTTCGTTTTGGTTGCTTGTGTTACAGCCCACCAATGTGAGCGTCAAGGCGCAGCATACCATCAACATAGATGGTTTTCGCATGCGATCTTCCCCTTTCTTTGTACAAAAAATACCGTCAAGATATGATACCATACTGACGGTACAAAAAAACCACTGTTATGTGACGGGACTCATGACCCGCATATACATGTCATGCCACTCTGGAAACTCACGATCGAGCCGGACCGGTTTGAAATCGCCCCGCTTGACGACGACATGGGTCGTTTTCGCCGAACCGACGAGATGTCCATCTTGATCAGTCAACTCATACCCATAGACCGTTCGAATCTTCGAATAGCTGTCGACCCATACTCGGACATGGACCGTATCGCCATATGTGACACTCTTCTTATAATCGACTGAGACGTTTGTCACTGGAGAAACGAACCCTGCTTGTTCCATGTCTTTATATTCGACCCCGAGCTCACGCAATAACTCAGTACGTGCCATTTCGAGATATACTAAATAGTTCGCATGATAGACGATGCCCATCATGTCGGTCTCTTGGTAGCGGACCGGGATTTGAATCGTGTGCATTGAATCGTCCTCGCTTTCAAATTGATTATATTATAACGTAGTACTAATATCTACTATTAAGATACGGTTCAAATCCTCGGCTTCGGTGTTTCCTTCGACCAGACGATACGACTGTCTGGCGATCGCTTCGTCAATCATCGACAGCGCTGTCCGCGCATTCGGTCGCTCGATACCGGATAGTCGATCGAAGAGTGCCTGCTCCACTGTCTCGTCATACGTATAGCCAAATTTCGCGGCATACGCCTTGGCAATCTCGACAAGTTGATCGGTCGTATAATCCTTGAACTCGATAGTTCTTTTGATTCGACTGTTCAGTCCTGGATTCGACTCGATCAAACGCCGCATCGGTCCCTCGTATCCCGCCATGACGACGACAAGGTTGTCCCCATGCTTCGGCATCTCGTCGACGAGCGTATCAATCGCTTCACGGCCATAGTCGTTCGGTCCGCCGTTCAAACTATAAGCCTCGTCAATCAATAACACGCCACCGAGCGCATCACGGATCGCCGCCTTCGTTTTTTGTGCCGTCTGGCCGACATAGCCGCTGACGAGATCGGCCCGGCTGACAACTTTTAAGTGTCCCCGTTTCAAGTAACCGGTCTTCTTCAACAACCGAGCATACAAATGAGCGAACGTCGTCTTCCCTGTCCCGCTGTTACCGACGAGTGCGGCATGGAGTTGAACCGGAGCCGTCTTCAGTCCAAGCTCGCGGCGACGTTTTTGAATCGTGACGAGCGCCTCAATTTCACGCAGTTGCCGTTTCGCCTCATCCATTCCAACCAAATCATCGAGCGTCGGAGCTGACGTGTCCTCGGCTGCATCTCTGGTAAAATCGAGTTCTGTCAACAAGGCCATCTCGTCGAGCGGGGCATCGCCACCGAAGCGGGACCCTTTTTTAAACATTGCGTCGAGTAAAATGTTATGGACCGTACGCGCGTTTCCGAACGTGGCGTCGACCCGTTCTTGGTCGATGCGCGCAATCAAGGCGCGTTTCGCCTCGATCGTCAATACATAATTGTTTTCGGCGGCCACTTTTTCACCGATTGCGACGAGCTCGTCGTCACTATAGTTCGGCAACTCGTAATGGTTCGATTCAGGGAAGCGGGAACGTAACCCGGGGTTAGCCAATAAAAAGTGACGCATCTCTTCTGGATAGCCGGCGAGGATGACGACGAATTTACCGGCATACTCCCCGCTCGTCATCGCGGCGACGAGTGTATCGATGGCGGCCTGCCCGTAATCGCTTCCGCTCGCATCCTGCCGTTTGAGCGCATATGCCTCGTCAATGAACAAAACTCCCCCTTCGGCTTCCTTCACTTTATTCATGACTTGCTCTTCGGTTTGTCCAACGAACGCGCCGACGAGACTCGACCGATCCGCCTCGACGACGTCGGGACGGGCGAGCAGACCGAGCTCAAAATAAATCTCGGCCATAAGACGCGCGAGCGTCGTCTTGCCGGTACCGGGATTTCCTGTGAACACCAGATGAAGCGACGGTTGATGTTTGGACGAAAAGCCTGCCTTCTCTCGTTCTTTTTGGAATAATAGGAAACGATACCACGCTTTAACGCGTTGTTTCACGTCCGTGAGTCCGATCATCGCCTCAAGAGATTCGATCGCGCTCGATCGTGCTCGTTCAGTTTGTTCGGGCATGTGTTCAACAATCGCGGCGAGTCGCTGTTTGACGGAACCCACCCGTTCACCGAAACGGTAAAACGCTTCCCGGCTGAAGTAGTTGCCTTGCATCGATGCCAAAAGCGTTGCCGTGTCATCTTCGAGTGCGGCTACTTCTTGCATCGCTTCGATCACGACGTGGAACAATCGTTCAAGTTGTCCTTTGAACTCCGAGTCGCGAAGGTCGGATTTTGCACGGTCAATTTCATCGTGAAGTTGTTCGAGTTGCTCGAGTAACTCCGACGTCTTCGCCTCGTACTCGGTCAAAATTTGAACTTTCATCGAGACATAATCCGTCTCACGTAGTTTCGGCCATTCGACGTGCAAGTGTTGATTATGTCGTCGAAGCACCTCATATAACTGACTGACACGAAGCGCCGGTGGTAGTGCGTTGAGCGACTCCAATTCTTTCACCCAACGATGTAACAACGGGTCGATAGTCTGGCGCTCTTCAAACCGTCTCGTCGCGAGGAGCGTCAACGTGCGAATCAATTCTTGGCGATGTCCGGTCGCACGGGACCAGTGGGCGTAAGACAATAGCGCTGCTTCCTCGATGCGTTCACCTGCTTCCCAAGCTGTCAAATCCAACTGCACTTGCTCCAAGGTGATTTGTTTCATAGTATTCTCCTTTATGGACGACAAAGGAGCCGACGTCTCAGTCTGCTCCTCGCCGGATTATCGTGATTCAAAAGAAGTCATCCGAATCGAATGGAACAACTTCCCGTTGTTGCGCGATTCGGCTGCAAGTAAAATCCGTTCATTCGCATCGACGTAATACGTCACGGCCTCTTCATTCTCATCTTCACTGAAAATCGATGGATATTTTTCGACCCATTCTGCTGGTACGGCCTCGGGAGATTCTTTCTTGACGAACGCCTGTGCCGTCCGTCCAATGATATCGACGTCCCCTTCGCTCGAACCGAGTGTCTCGTCATCGAGCCATTTACGAATCTGTTCATTCGTTGCTCGTGACAAGAACGGGTGTGGAGCAACGGCGCCGGAACTTGTCTCTTGACTGTTCGTCTCTTCACCGTCCGGATTGAATTCGCGATAGACGGTTCCGTCCCATTCGGCACGAGCACCGACATTGGGACCGTCTACGACCTTGGATACAAAGTGACCGTCTTCATCGTATGTTACTTCATATTTACGAACTTCCAACGTTTCACCGTTTTCCGGTAATTTTTTTTCTTCATATCCGATTACAACGGATGTATAGAACGGTTCGGCACGATTGACACGGCCATCGTCATCATTCAAGTTCATGATTGAATAAAAGTTATAAGCTAGTAGGGCGCCGACAATGAGAATTCCAGCAAAAATCACCCAGCTCAATCGCTTTTTAACATGTTGTTTCATAAAATGCCCTCCCAATCTTCTTCACTTACTATCCTACACTAGCGAGAGATTCATGCAAAACATTTACAATCAAAAAAAGAGTCTCGGTTGAGACCCCTTTCACTTTATCCGAGCTTATTATCTTCTTCACGCTTATACGCTTCGATAAACTTGTCCCGTTCATCAGGTTCCTCAGACAGATCCTTGAACAAAGCGACAATCATCAGAATTAACACGAAGATGAATGGGAACGCGACGAGGATGGCGACGGCTTGTAACGCTCCGAGTCCACCGACGTATAAGAGCACGGCCGCGATGGATGACTGAATGAAGCCCCAGATGATCTTGATTCGCATCGGCGGCACGAGTTTACCGTTTGTCGACAACATGCCGAGCACGTATGTCGCCGAGTCTGCAGACGTGATGAAGAAAACGGAGACCAAGAAGATGGCGACGATGCTTAAAATCGGTCCCATGCTTCCGAACGTGTCGAACAAAGCGAACAATCCGACCTCGGTCCCAATCTCATTGACTGTGTCAATCAAAGCTGCCCCACCGAACAAATCGGCCCAGATAGCAGCACCGCCGAACACAGAAAACCAGAGTAGGCCAAACGAAGTTGGTACGAGCAGAATGCCGATGATGAACTCACGAATCGTACGTCCTTTCGAGACACGGGCGATGAACGTGCCCACGAACGGTGACCATGAAATCCACCACGCCCAATAGAAAATCGTCCAGCTATTAATCCATTCACGTTCCACCGGTTCAAAGGCAGCGGTACGGAAACTCATCGTTGGTAATTGTTGCAAGTATGTCCCAATCGTTTGCGTGAATAAATCGAGAATGAATGCGCTCGGTCCGACCATGAGCGTCGCCACGAGTAGCACGACGGCTAGGAAGATATTCGTGTTGCTTAAGATACGAATCCCTTTCTCAATCCCTGTCGTGGCACTGATCATATAGAGCACTGTGACGACGGCGATGATGATCAATTGGGTCGAGAAGGCATTTGGTACGTTTGGAATCAAGAAGTGAATACCGCCTGCGATTTGCTGGGCCCCGAAACCGAGTGAGGTCGCCACACCAAAAGCTGTCGCGATAATGGCTAACACGTCGACTGTCTGTTTGACTGTTCGCTCATAACGATCATTGACGAGTGCTCCAATTGTTTCGCCAATCGTCGCAGGACGACCTTTTCTAAACGTCGAATAGGCGATGGCGAGCGCAATCATCGCGTAAATCGCCCATGGATGTAGCCCCCAGTGGAAGAACGAGTAGCGCATGGCGGTACGGGCATCGCCCTCAGGGGTGCCAGACTCAAATGGTGGGGCGTAAAAATGAGATAAAGGTTCCGCTGCCCCCCAAAAGACGAGACCAATACCCATCCCGGCGCTGAACAACATGGCGAACCAGGATAAATAGCCAAACTCGGGACGATCGGTATCTTTACCAAGCCGAATCGAACCGAACCGCGAAAAAATCAAGAAAATGGCGACGAGTAGAATTCCGGTCGCACTGAGTAAATAGAACCAGCCGAAGCCGTTCGAGAGCCAATCCTGTAGTTTCGTTGTCACGTTCAACAGACTGGCGTTACCGAGGATACTCTCTGGGACGACACCCCACATCGTGAATAAGACCGTAATGATGGCTGAAACGAGAAACACGGTCGTCACTTTACGATTCCTTTCCATAATCTCACTCCTATTTAATTTTTTCTTATTTTCATATACGTTTCCCACCGTAACATAGTTCATAAACCCGACTCAACCTTGAGATGTACGTGCGTGGACAAGTCAAAAAAAGTGACGATGGCGTATCGTCACTCTGGCGGTTTCGGTTCTAATGATACGATTAACGTCTCGTCAACGACGTAATAGGGCCGTTTCGGCAATACTTTCAAGTAGCCGCCCTCACGTAATCGAGTCAAATCTAATTGCAATGTCTGTTGAAACTGTCGAAACGGTATTTTTTTTTCTTGATCAAAATATAAATCGAGCGCCCGTTGCACCTGATCCATCTCATACACCAATTCCTTCTCGTCTTCAGGGACGATATGGAACGTCTCTTTTGACATATAAAACCGCTGTCTCGGTTTTCCGGGCAAATATTTTTTTAGTCGAGCCATATTGATTTCTTGCGTCTCATTGAGCAATACGGTGCGATTGACGCCTTTCGGTAACGTCTGCTCATATTCATGGATCGCTTCACGCAACTGTGGAAGCGTGAGGTCGATTTCTTGCTCCGTCACTTCCTCTTTTTGCGTTAGTCGTTGCCACCAGTTCTTTTCAGATTTCGCCTGTCGTTCCATATACTCCCCCCTCTCCCCATCCTGTTCCCGATAAGAGTCTTCCTCTCACCTCATATTCGCACATTCATAAAAAAACCTTCCTTTTTGCAAAGGAAGGTCATCTTGCTTACTTCAATTTGTTACGGAGAACCATCTGTAAGATTCCACCGTGACGGTAGTAATCAATCTCGACTTCAGAATCGAAGCGAGCGACGACTTTGAACTCGGTCACGGTTCCGTTCTCATGCGTTGCTTTGACGTTCAGGATATCACGCGGGCGGACCGACTCATCGACTTGGATGTCGATCGCCTCTTCGCCTGTAAGTCCGAGCGAATCTGCTGACTCCCCGTCCATGAACTGGAGTGGCAAGACACCCATCATGACGAGGTTTGAGCGGTGAATCCGTTCGAAGCTCTGTGCGATGACGGCACGGATGCCGAGAAGATTCGTTCCTTTGGCTGCCCAGTCACGCGACGAGCCCATACCGTAGTCGTTTCCTGCGAAGACGACGAGGCCTGTGCCTTGCTCTTTGTACTTCATGGCTGCATCATACATCGGCATGATTTCGCCAGTCGGCCAGTACGTTGTGAAGCCGCCTTCAGTGCCTGGTGCGACTTGGTTACGGATGCGAATGTTCGCGAACGTACCGCGCATCATGACTTCGTGGTTCCCACGACGTGAGCCGTACGAGTTGAAGTCGAGCGGTGCGACGCCCTTCGACTGAAGGTACTGTCCAGCTGGTGTCGTCTTCGAGAATGCACCGGCTGGTGAGATGTGGTCGGTCGTGACCGAGTCGGCAAACTTCCCGATGACGCGGAGGCCGTTCAACGCATGGACTTCTCCAGCCTCTGGCTCGAGGTTTTCGAAGAACGGTGGGTTTTGAATATACGTCGAGTCGTCTGAGAAGTCATACAAGTTGCCTTCTGGCACGTCGAGGGCATTCCAACGTTCATTGCCCGTGAAGACCGTATCATACTCTTTGCGGAACGCTTCCGGAGAGACGACGTCTTGTACGACCATTTTGATTTCATCGTTTGATGGCCAAATATCTTTAAAGAAGACTTCATTGCCATCTTTGTCCGTTCCGAACGACTCATTCATGATATCGAAGTTGACCGACCCTGCGAGTGCGTACGCGACGACGAGTGGCGGTGACGCCAAGAAGTTCGCTTTTACGAGTGGGTGTACGCGACCTTCGAAGTTACGGTTCCCCGAGAGGACCGACGAGACGAGCAAATCGTTCGACGTAATCGCTTCTTCGACTTCACGGTCGAGTGGACCCGAGTTTCCGATACATGTCGTACAGCCGTAACCGACAGTGTTGAAACCGAGTTGGTCGAGGTATGGCGTGAGACCGGCTTTGTCAAGGTAGTCGGTAACGACTTTCGAGCCCGGTGCGAGCGACGTCTTCACGAATTTCGGAACCGTGAGACCGCGTTCGACGGCTTTCTTCGCGACAAGACCTGCTCCGACCATGACGTACGGGTTTGACGTGTTCGTACAGCTCGTGATGGCTGCGATCGCCACATCACCGGTGCGCATGTCGACAGCGCCGTCTGTATAGTTGACTGTTGCCGTCTTCCCAAGCTCAGCTTTTTCAAGACCGAAGCCGCTGTGTCCGGCTGGTGCCGTCACACTATTGACGAATGCCGACTGAAGGTCTGATAAGTTGATCCGGTCTTGTGGACGTTTCGGTCCAGCAAGCGACGGCTCTACTTTCGACAAGTCGAGCGTGAGCGTCTTTGTGAACGACGGGTCCGCTTGATCCGGTGTATAGAACAAGTCGTTCGCTTTCGAGTAGGCTTCGACGAGGTCGATCAATTCTTCTGGGCGACCTGTCGTGCGCATGTAGTTGAGTGTTTCCGTATCGACTGGGAAGAAACCACAAGTCGCACCGTACTCAGGTGCCATGTTGGCGATCGTTGCCCGGTCTGAGAGCGGCATTGTGTGAAGCGATGGGCCGAAGAACTCGACGAACTTGCCGACGACTTTCTCGTTACGGAGCATCTCGGTGACGACGAGCGCGACGTCTGTCGCTGTGACTCCCGGATTGACTTCACCGATGATTTTGACGCCGACGACGTCTGGTACCGGGAAATAAGATGGTTGTCCGAGCATGCTCGCTTCGGCTTCGATTCCACCGACACCCCAACCGAGGACGCCGAGACCGTTGATCATTGTCGTGTGCGAGTCAGTTCCGACGAGCGAATCTGGGTAGGCGACATTGCCCGTCCCATCATTCTTCTCAAGGACGACCGACGCCAAGTACTCCAAGTTGACTTGGTGGACGATCCCTGTCGCAGGCGGGACGGCACGATAGTTGTCGAACGCCGTCTGCGCCCAACGCAAGAATTTGTAACGCTCTTCGTTGCGCTCGAACTCGATGTCCATGTTTTTCATGAGTGCGCCGGCAAATCCGTACGCATCGACTTGGACCGAGTGGTCGACGACGAGGTCGACCGGGATTTCTGGGTTGATTTCGTTCGGGTCTCCACCAAGGTCAGCCATCGCCTTGCGAAGAGAGGCGAGGTCAACGACCGTCGGAACACCCGTAAAGTCCTGAAGGACGACGCGAGCTGGTTTAAACGGAACATCGATGTCTTTCGAAACTTCGGCAGTACCCCATTTAGCCAAGTTTTCGACGTGTTCTTTCGTGATGGCGCGGCCATCCTGTTGGCGAAGCACAGATTCGAGCAATACGCGAATCGAGTACGGAAGTCGACTAAGTTCCGTCACCCCTTCTTCTTCAAGCTTTTAAGCCGGTAATAATCGTACGCTTGTCCATTGACCTCGAACTGCGTCCGAGATTTGAAAGCGTCTAATACGTTCGTCTGTTCCATGCGATATCCCCCTTTTTGAAAGCGGCGACTTCGGCACATGCCGTAATCGCTTACTTATCACATGTTTATCATAATACAACTATAGCGTGACGTAAAATACATTCCGTCACAAATTAGTCATAAGTAAAACTTATCAATGGCGCAAGACTCACTGAAACAAAAAAAGACGGCCTCGGATAAGGGCCGTCATCCATCATTATTCTGCGCCAATCTCGACGTTGACGTCGAGGGCGTCGACGAGCGTGAGCTCATCTTCATACCGTTCTTTAAAGCGGTCGAACGTGAACTCGTTGGCGAACAAGAACACGGGACGCTCCCAACGATCCGTCACAAGCATGTTGCGAGAGTCTTGGAACGGCTTGAGCGCCTTCAATTCCTTGTCCTTCACCCAACGTGCGACGCTGTACGAAACCGACTCCATGCGGATGTCGACGCCGTATTCATTGTTCAAGCGATACTCGAACACTTCGAATTGAAGTTGACCGACCGCACCGAGATAAATCTCGTTGTATTCGTTACGATACACTTGGATCGCACCCTCTTGGGCGAGCTGTTCCACCCCTTTATGGAAATGCTTCGATTTGAGCGAGTTGATCGGCGAGACGCGCATGAACAGTTCAGGCGGGAACGTCGGCAACGCCTCGAATGCGATTTTCTGTTTCGATGTCGTAATCGTGTCGCCGATTTGGTACGTGCCCGAATCGTAAATCCCGATCACGTCCCCCGCGAACGCCTGATTGACCGTCTCCCGGTCGTTGGCCATGAGCTGCGTCGATTGGCTCAACTTGATTTTCTTCCCAGTCCGAGTGAGCGTGACGTCCATGCCGCGCTCGAACACGCCGGAACAGATGCGGACGAAAGCGATACGGTCACGGTGGGCCGGGTTCATGTTCGCTTGAATCTTGAAGACGAAGCCGCTGAACTCTTCTGATGTCGGGTCAATCGGACCGACGTTCGACTTGCGGGCCTCAGGGGCCGGTGACATCTCGAGGTAATGGTTCAAGAACGACGTCACGCCGAAGTCGACGAGGGCCGTCCCGAAGAAGACCGGAGTCAGTTTCCCGTGCTGAATCGCGTCGACATCGATTTCATTGCCGGCACCGTCAAGAAGATCGATTTCATCTCGAAGGTTCGTCAAGTTCTCTTCTGTCAAATAGTCGGCGAGAATCGGGTCATTGACACCGTCCTCGTTCAACGTGAGCATCCCTTTCTCACCGCGGAACAAGTGGACCTCGTTCTTCAGACGGTCGTACACGCCTCGAACTGCATCCCGCTCCCGATTGGCCACGTGACGGCGACCGAAGGCATGCCGAGCACTTCTTCGAGCTCTTCCATAAGTTCGAGCGGGTCTCTCGCTTGGCGGTCCAATTTGTTCATGAACGTGAAGATTGGAATTCCCCGCATCCGACAGACTTGGAACAGTTTCTTCGTCTGCGTCTCGATTCCTTTGGCCGCATCGATGACCATGACGGCGCTGTCGACCGACGTCAACACGCGATACGTGTCTTCCCCGAAATCGTTGTGACCAGGCGTGTCCATGATCGAGACGACCTTGTCTTGATAGACGAACTGCATGACCGATGAGGTGACCGAGATTCCACGTTGTTTCTCGATTTCCATCCAGTCCGACTTGGCATGTTTGGAATTTTTGCGGGCTTTGACCGTCCCCGCCTCACGGATGGCGCCCCCGTGGAGGAGCAACTTCTCCGTCAGCGTCGTCTTACCGGCATCCGGGTGCGAGATGATGCCGAAAATACGACGCTTCTCAACTTCTTGTTTTAATTGATTCATGTATGGCTCTTTCCTTTCTGGACAATACGATTTATACGATGTCTTGCTCATTGCAACGCTATCTATTCTAACGAAACCGGCCCGTTTCGTCCATCTTTATAGTAGGGAACGGATAGCTGTAGCTTTTGTATCGCGCCCCTTTTTTGTATACTTAGCTTGAATGATTGTGAAATGACAGAACGGGGGAAAGACGATGCCAGAAAACTTGATGATGTATTTCATTGTCTTCTGGGGATTCGTGATGATCGGGTTAATGTCGATCGGCGGTTACTTTATGTTCCGTAAATTTTTGAAACGAATGCCAAAAGAAGATGGACGCTCACTCCTCGACATCGAGGATGACTACATCGACAAGACGCGCCACTTATGGACACCGGAGACGCGAACGTTGCTCGACCGCCTCGTCACGCCGGTACCAGAGCTGTTCCGCGACGTCGCCATCCGCAAGATCGCCGGTAAGATCGGACAATTCGCCCTCGAGACCCGGGCCCGTGAAATGACGACCGAGCTCGTCGTCAAAGGCTATATCGCCGCGACACCGAAGCGGGATCATAAGTTTTTAAAGAAGGCACTTGAAGAAGAGCAAATCGACTGGAAAGTGTATCAACATTACTTCCAACAATGAGACGAGACGTCAGGACATGTGCCTGGCGTCTTTTTGTTCACTCTTGATCTCGACTCATCGTAGCCGACTGATTATGTCTCCTGCTTACGACGAACTCGTCACCGCCATCAAACGAGAGGAGGACGACCGATGAACTGGACCGCCATTCTATTATTCCTCGCGATTGTCGGGCTCACACTCGTCATCACGTTCTTCGCTGCTCGGAAGACGAAAACCGCAAGTGACTTTTAAACGGCCGATGGAGGGTTGACCGGGTTCCAAAACGGGCTCGCCATCGCCGGGGACTACATGTCGGCCGCTTCTTTCCTCGGGATAGCTGGGATGATCGCCCTCGCCGGATTTGACGGCTTCTTTTACTCGATCGGTTTCCTCGTGGCTTATCTCGTCGTACTCTATCTCGTCGCCGAGCCGCTCCGTAACCTCAGGAAATATACGATGGCCGATATGATCGCAGCTCGATTCAACAAACCGCGCGTCCGCGGAGTCGCCGCCATGAACGCGATCGTCATCTCGATTTTCTATATGATTGCCCAACTCGTCGGAGCCGGCGCGCTCATCGAGCTATTGCTCGGCATCCCGTACACAACGAGTGTCATCGTCGTAGGAATCTTGATGACGGTGTATGTTGTCTTCGGGGGAATGACCGCGACGTCATGGGTCCAGATCACGAAAGCTGTCCTGTTGATGATCGGGACCGCCATCGTCGGCACGTACGTGACGAAGTCCGATGAAGTCGCCGGAAACTTCGAGCGCATCCTCGTCAAAGCGAACACTGGGATTGATGCAAAAACTGAAGCTGCCATGACCAAAAAATCTTCTTGATCGACAAAAACGGCGTCCCTCGCGAGGGATGCCGTTTATGATGCTACGATTCGTTTGTATTTTTGATACATGGCGATGCGCCATGGGACGATCATGCCCCAGGCAATCAAGTAGAACAGGCCGCCCGTCGCGAATATGTTGACCTCGTCCCCAATGAACGCCTTCATAACCGTCCGGATGGCCAACAAGACAAACACGACGATAAAGAACGCTTTCGAGCGAGACAAGTACACCTCTCCATCCCGTTTCTCGAAATTAGACGTCTTGATGAGGAACACGCTGAAAATCAATCCGACGATCAGCGCTTCTCCGACTTCAAGCCAAGTGAGTCGAAACGCCGGGACGAGAAATTGTAACATGCCCGTCGACATCGCGAGCGGCGGAAGCAATATCTTTTTCGCATTCGTCGGACGTGCTGACGCTTTGACGCGAACGAAGCTCGCAATCAAGCCCATCATCAGTGCGACGAGGGTCGATCCCCAAAATATCGACATTCGGTCAACCCCTTTAAAATCCGGTGAATCCTACTAATTCGCTCATCCATGCAGCGAAGCGGTTCATGCCATCAAAATATAATACGACACCGAAAGCCATCATTAGATAGCCTCCGAATCTTGCTACCTTGGCACTGTTGCGTGCCAAGTACTTGATTTTTCCAACGAAACCGGCCATGACGAGGAACGGGATGGCAAAACCGATGACATATGCCAGCATGTAGCCCATTCCTTGACTCGGGTTTGACGCCGCGAGCGCAATGACGCCAGCAAGAATCGGTCCAGTGCAAGGAGTCCACCCTGCCGCAAAGCCAATCCCAATGAGAGCCGTCCCAAAATAGCCGCTCTTGCGCTCTCCTAGTGCGAGTTTTTTCTCGCGCATCATGAAGCGTGGTTGCCAGAGACCTGCCAAAAAGACACCAAATACGAAGATGAGGATCGCACCGAACATGCGCAAACTATCTTTGTATTGAATGAACACGTCGGCAATCAGCGAGGTTGACAAACCGAGCACGAGAAAGACGATGGAGAAACCGAAGAGGAATGAGAACGTATGAAACCATGCCGTGCGCTGCCGCAATCCCTCGCTCTCTAAGTCAGAGACCGAGACCCCAGTGATATATGATAAAAAGACTGGATACAACGGTAGCGTGCACGGAGACAAAAATGACAAGACGCCCGCCCCAAACGCGAGCCAAAGAGTAACTTCCATGCGATCTTCCACCTTTCAGCCCCATTATAGCGAAAACCTTTTCAAAATGCTCGCATCTTTTTCTGCAATGATTATTTGTTCGAAATTGTAATCTTTGAAATGGAAATGAAACTTGTAAACAGTAGTGCTAGATGCTAAGATTTGGATATTCCTAAGAAATGATTTTGATCTTATAATGATGGGGGAAATATCGTGGCGGTCATCACAGCTGAAAACTTACAATATGCCATTGAACAAAAACGCGATGAACTATACGAAATCGCATCACAGCACAGTTGGACGTCTCCAGAAGTGATTCACGTCAGCCAAGAATTAGATAAACTGATCACACGTCACGTCCTGGCTATACATGCGCTAGACCACTTATAATTAGTGTATTCAGCGATTTGCCCTCTTTACAGGAGGTAAGTCCTTCCATGGAAAAAAGACACCTTGACGGTGTCTTTTTTGTAATTTATGACATCAGACGTTGGCCAGATTGAAGTTCGTACATCTTTTTGTACAGCCCATCCTGTTTTAAAAGCGCCTGATGGTTACCTCGTTCGACGATCTCACCCCGATGAAGGACGAGAATCAAGTCGGCATCTTGAATTGTCGACAGACGGTGAGCGATGGCAATCGTCGTCCGTCCCCGTCTCATCCGATCGAGGGCGAGCTGGACACGCTCCTCGGTCTCGGTGTCAATCGAACTCGTCGCCTCATCTAAAATCAAAATCTTCGGGTCACGGGCGACCGTCCGGGCGAAGGCGAGCAGTTGCCGTTCCCCGCTCGAGAATGTCGCGCCGCGCTCACCGACCGTATGTCCGTAACCGGCCTCAAGCTTCTCGACGAACGTATGAGCTTGCACGAACTCGGCCGCTTCCCGGACTTTGTCCGAGTCGATTGTCGGATTGAACAGTTTCAAGTTATCCTCGATCGTCCCTGTGAACAAAAATGGATCTTGGAGCACAAGCCCGACTTTGGCTCGGAGCTCGGCTTCCTCGAACTGCTCGATCGGATACCCGTCGATCGTGATTTGGCCTGATTGATACGGATAGAACCGGGTCAACAGGTTGATGATTGAACTCTTTCCGCTACCCGTGTGACCGACGAGGGCGACCGTCTCGCCTGGTTTGGCGACGAATGATATCTGTTTCAATACATCGACTTCCCCATCGTAGCTGAACGTGACGTTCTCGAACCGGACTTCCCCGGAGCCGATTTCGGCAGGACCGGCAAGACTCTTTCCTGGAGCCGGTTCATCCGTGTCCAAGATTTTGAAGACACGGTCCGCCGAGACGACCGCCTGTTGAAACTCGCTCAAGCGTTGCATGATGTCGAGCACCGGACGGAAGATGCGCTCGATGTAGCTGATGAAGGCATAGACGACCCCGACCTGCACTTGCTCGGTCGTCGACAAGACGCCGTAATAGCCGAGCAGTCCAATGATGGAGAAGGCGAGCAACAGCTCGATGATCGGTCGCAGCAACATGCTGTCGAGCTTCAAGTTTCGATAGCGTGCCTCTTGGTGGGCCTCGTTCGTTTCTTCGAACTGGCGGACGAGCCGCTCTTCTTGACGAAACTGTTGAACGATTCCCATCCCGTTGATCGATTCATTCAATTGCCCGTTCAGTTGTGACAACAAGTCACGCACTTGGGCAAAATATTTTGTCGAATAGCGGCGATACGCCCAGATGATGAGCCAGAACAGCGGAACAAGGACGAGCCCCATCGTCGCGAGCGTCGGTTCGAGGATATAAAGGAACACGTACGTCCCGACCAATTGAACCGCTGACTGTACGAACGTGCTCATTACCCCGACGTACAGTTCCTTGACGGCCTCGGTGTCGTTCGTGATTCGAGAGACAAGCACTCCCGCCGGAGTTCGGTCAAAGTAGGCGAGCCGCGTCCCCATCACGTGACGAAAGATATCCATCCGGATGTTTTGCACGATCTTCAAGGCAATCTTTTGGAACGAGATCGACTGCAAGTAGTCGAAGATGATCGCCGACACATGCAAGACCAAATAAACAACGAGCAAGGTGACGACCCAGTTTGTCGGATAGACGCCAGGCGTCACGAACTCATCGATGAACACTTTGATTAAGAACGGTCCTGCGAGTTTTGCGCCGGTGGCGAGCAGCAAGAACACAAAAGCGAGTCCGAGCGGACGTGCGTAGCGGTTCGTGTAGGCCAATAGGCGTTTAATGACCGCCCATTCCTGAACGTCATGCTTCATGGTGGCCACCTCCTTCGACAATCGCCTCGAGTTGTTGGCGATCGTACGTGTCTTTGTACCAACCGGGCTCGCGAATCAAGTCCTGATGCCGCCCGCGTTGGATGATACGACCGTCCTCGAGGACGAGAATCTCGTCGGCGTGCTCGACCGCGGACAGTCGATGCGCGACGATCAATCGGGACTGATCGGGATTCCCAGCTCGGAAATGATCAATAATCGCCTCTTCTGTCTTCGCATCCACAGCGGAGAGAGCATCGTCTAAAATCAATACGTCCGCTTCGATCATGAGGGCGCGTGCGATCGAGATGCGTTGTTTTTGGCCGCCCGACAGTGTCACGCCTCGTTCGCCTACGAGGGTGGCGTATCCTTCCGGTAACCGCATGATGTCATCATGCACTTCGGCGATTTTGGCCGCCTCCATAATCTCGTCAAGTTTTGCTTCCGGTTTGCCGAACGCGATATTGTTTGCAATCGAGTCGCTGAACAAGAAATGGTCTTGCGGGACGACGGCGACCTTGTCGAGCAGAAGTGATTTCTTCACTTGTCGGATATTGATGCCCCCGATTTTAATCGTGCCGTCATGGACGTCATACTCCCGCGTCAACAGCCGAACGATCGTCGTTTTTCCAGAGCCGGTCCGCCCGACGATACCGAGCGTGCGACCGCGTTCAATCCGGAACGACACCTCCTGCAAGACAGGCGTCTCATCATACCGGAAGGCACGAATATCGGCCTCGATTTCCGAATGAGCGAGTTTCGTCGCCGCCATCGGGTCGTCTTGAATCTCTGGCTTGACGGCGAGCATCCGTTCGATCCGGTCGTACGATGCACGACCGCGTTCGACGATATTGAACAGCCAGCCAAAGGCGAGCATCGGCCAAGTAAGCAAGCCGAGATACGCCGTGAAGCTGACGATTTGACCGATCGTCAGCTCGCCTTGTTCAATCAAATAGGCGCCATAACCGATCGACAGGATATACGAGAGGCCGACGATTCCGAAGATGGTCGGATCGTACAAGGCATCGATTTTGGCGACGCGAACGTTCTTCGCCATGACCTCGTCCGATAACTTCTCGAACGAGTCGACGTCGCGGCCGACTTCCCCAGTCGATTTCAATACCCGGACGCCACTGACGCTCTCTTGGACTTTGTCATTCAGTTCGGAGAACGCCGCCTGGGCGACCCCGAACCGGTTATGTAATAGTTTGCCGTATCGTGTCGTCAACGCGACCATGACCGGTAGCGGCAACAACGCCACGACCGTCAACTTCCAACTGATCGTCGTCACCATCGTGATGATGACGAACGTCCCCATCGTAATGCTGTCGACGAGCGTCAATATCCCCGCACCCGCCGTCGTCGAGACGGCTTGCACATCGTTCGTCGCATGGGCCATCAAATCTCCGACCCGCGACTTCTTATAAAAGCGTTGATCTAAATCGGTGAAGTGGCGATAGAGCTGACTCCGTAACATCCGGCCGAGCCGAATCGAGGCGCCGAAGATAAAGTATCGCCAGAAGAAACGGGCCACGTAGTTCCCGATTCCGACTGCCGCGAGTCCGCCGAGCAAGAGCCACAATAAATCTGTTTCGAGCGATTCTCGGTTGATCTCATCGACGATTCGGCCGATGATGCGTGGCGGCACGAGTTCGAGCGCCGCAACGAACATGAGTAGGACGATACCGAGCGCATACGTCCGCCATTCGAGCTTGAAGAACCAAGCTAATTGTTTGAATACACGAATTGGAAACACCCCCTATGTTGTCTTGAATTCAGACTATTCTTTTAGATTAGCGAAAGTTTGTTCGATTGTCTAACAAAAAATGGATACAAAAAGCACTTTGCGGGCGCAAAGTGCTTCGGTCGATCCGGTTTATTTCTTTTCGTTCTTCATTTGAACGTTCATGGCGCGCATCACTTGGTTGACTTTCTTCTGTGACGGCTTTTGACCCATTTGCATCATCAATGTACGAATCATATCTTCGTTGATCGGTGGGTTCTGTTCGAGGTAGTTCATCATGTATTTACGAGCGATAAAGAAACCGATCGCAATACCCCCGATTAGTGCTGCCACGATCAGAAGAATCCAGAATAATGTACTCAAGGCTTAACCTCCTCTACCATATGAAACATCGTTTTTTACTATACACTATATTACGCTAATTCGCTAGTCGTCTGTAAAAAAAGTGGTGACCCAAAACTCCGGGCCACCACTGATAGTAAGCGATTAAAGTGATTTGACAGCAGCGACGACGTTGTCGACCGACATGCCATATTCTTTCATGAGGAGATCCCCAGGGGCAGAGGCACCGAACTTGTCGATTCCGAGTACTTTACCGCCGAATCCGACGTATTTGTACCAGCCGAGTGTCGCACCCGCTTCAAGCGAGACACGCTTCGTGATTGACGAAGGAAGGACCGACTCTTTGTATTCTGCTGACTGTGCTTCGAACAATTCCCACGAAGGCATCGAGACGACAGCCGCGTTCACGCCGTCAGCCGCGAGTGCTTCGCGAGCTTCGACGAGGACGTGTACTTCAGAACCTGTACCGAGAAGGAGGACGTCCGCCTCGTTCGAGTTACCGGCGACGACGTAGCCACCTTTAGCCGCTTCTTCAATCGACGTGCCAACGAGCTCTGGCAACGCTTGACGCGTCAAGACGAGAAGTGACGGTGATGATTTCGTCGTGATTGCTTGCTTCCAAGCCGCAATCGTCTCTTTTCCGTCAGCCGGACGGAGAACAGACAAGTTTGGCATCGCACGGAAGCTCATCAAGTGCTCGACCGGTTCGTGTGTCGGGCCGTCTTCGCCGACCGCGATTGAATCGTGTGTCAAGACGAACGTCGATGGGATTCCCATGAGGGCCGCGAGTCGGACCGCTGGACGCAAATAGTCTGAGAAGACGAAGAATGTCGCGCCGTAAGGAAGGACACCACCGTGGAGTGCCATACCGTTGACGGCAGCTGCCATTGCGAATTCACGGACGCCGAACCAGATGTTGCGGCCTGCTGGATCTTCATCGAAGTCTGCAGCACCTTTAATCATCGTGTTGTTCGAGCCTGCGAGGTCAGCCGAACCACCGAAGAGTGTCGGCACCGCTTTAGCGATTGCGTTCAGTACTTCACCGCTAGTTTGACGTGTCGCTTTCTTCGAACCGATTTCGAACGTCGGCAACTCGCTGTCCCAACCTTCTGGGAGCTCGTTGTTCACTGCACGCTCGAACTGGGCACCGAGTTCAGGGTGTGACGACTTGTAAGCCGCGACGAGTTCGTTCCAGTCCGCTTCCGCTTTGGCACCTGGCTCAACGACTTTCTCATTGAACAAGTCGTACACTTCGGTCGGTACGTAGAAGTTCTCGCCTTCCCACTTGTAGAACTGCTTCGTGAGCTCGATTTCAGCTTCGCCGAGTGGCGCACCGTGTGATGCCGATTTGCCTGACTTGTTCGGTGAACCGAAGCCGATAACCGTCTTCACTTCGATGAGGGTCGGTTTCGACGTTTCCGCTTTCGCTTCGTCGATCGCTTTCGCGATTGTACCGATGTCCGTGCCATCTTCAACGCGAATCACTTGCCAGCCGTAAGCGTTGAAACGATCTTCGACACTTTCTGAGAACGACTTGTGAAGGTCGCCATCGAGTGAGATGTCGTTTGAATCATAAAGGACGACGAGCTTTCCGAGTTTCAAGTGACCAGCGAGTGAGGCAGCTTCTGCCGACACGCCTTCCATCAAGTCACCGTCTCCGCAAATCCCGTATGTGAAGTGGTCAACCACTTTAAACTCATCACGGTTGTAAGTCGCTTCCAAATGCTTTTCAGCCATCGCCATACCGACTGCCATGGCAATCCCTTGGCCAAGCGGTCCAGTCGTCGCGTCGACACCAGGCGTGTGACGGTACTCTGGGTGTCCAGGCGTCTTCGAATCCATTTGACGGAACGATTTGAGGTCGTCGAGTGAAAGGTCGTAACCAGATAAGTGAAGAAGCGAGTACAAGAGCATCGAACCGTGTCCCGCTGAAAGAACGAACCGATCGCGGTTGAACCAGTTCGGGTTTTTCGGGTTGTGACGCATTTTATCCGTCCAAAGTGTGAACGCCATCGGAGCCGCACCCATCGGCATCCCAGGGTGACCAGAGTTCGCTTTTTGGACCGCATCAATCGAGAGCGTCCGAATCGAGTTAATCGCTAATAATTCTTTAGTAGTTGTTTCCACTAATTTCATCCTCTCTGTTGTTACAAAGTTTCTACCCGTCATATTTTAGCACACTCATTCGTGTGTCACAACTAATTAATTAGTATAACACATTGATTGGAATCGTTTACTTTCTTTCGCTTGAAAACGGTCCAATAAGCCCCCCTGATCGCCGTTCGCGTATAACAAACATGCACACCCTATATGAAATAGGATGTGCATTCGTGGTCACTCTGAGCGATGTCGTTTCTGCTCGTCTTTCAATTTTTCAGGCGTCACGTCGTTTCCGTCTGGATCGACGACCTTCATCCCCATCATCTGTGATTTGAATGATTGGCGGAACGCTTTCAAATATTGTTGGCGCAGCGCTTGCTGCTCGTCCATCTCTTGTGGTGACAGTCCATCGGTCTTCGCTTTGTTGGCGAGAAAATTGATTCGCTCCAACTGTTCAGGTGCTAGCATCAGGCTCGCCCCCTCTCTACTGAATTTGTTCTTCTACTGTACAAAATCAGCGAGCAGGAATCAAGTTTCTGGCACTGATACGTGCTCCAAATAGCGGCGGTTCACGGTCGCTTTCGACACCTCGTAGCCAAAACCACGGAGCGTAGCGGCAATTTCAGCGAACGTCAGCCCGCGCTCGCGCAGTTGAACGATCTCCTCGATTGGTACTTCGATACGACTCCGGCCGCCTTGGTCATGATGCTGAATATTGCGATGCGGGTTGAACCCGTTCGCGACCGCCCGGCGCATGCCACGTGAGATTTTGGCGTTATGGATTTTACGTTGGTACTCCTCGACGACGCTGACGATTTCGAGCACCATCTTCTCGGCATCCGAGACGACGTATTCATCGGACGATTGCATCGTCAACAAGCGGACGTTATGTTTCATGAGCGTATGCAAGATGGCGATTTTCGCGTTCCCTCGTCCGAGGCGGCTGTCATCGCTGACGAGCACGGCGTCGAGGTTGGACGTCGAGACGTGCTCCAACAAATCGAGCAATCCCGTCCGGTTCACTTCATATCCGCTCTCCTGCTCACTGATCACATCGACGATTTCGGCGTCCAGACGTTTCGCCATCCGCGTCAGTTCGTCCGCTTGGCGACCGAGTGACGTCTCTTGCGTGGACTTGTTCGTCGACACGCGACAATAAATGACGACTCGCATCCCGTCACTTCCTTTCTTTCCATTCGCCCTCTACGATACACAGGTTCGGGGGCTGTTCGCAATCAGAAAAGATTATTCGGCGGCGAACCACGTCGTCTTGTCTTCTTCTTCCTCAGCGCGTTCGGCGAGAAGCTGTGCCTCGAGTGACTCAGCTTCCGTCAAAGCGACTTCTTCTTCGACGCTGTGCTCAATCGCCGGTTCGGTCGCGACGACATCAACGTCGTGGCGCATCTCACCGACCATATAAAACGCGAACATTCCAAGTGCCAACATGCCGACTAAAATGATTCCATTGATTGTGTCTCTCATAACGATTACCTCCTGGGAATAAGAATACACGTTCTCGAGAACGTCTGTTCGTTTATCTGTTCTCATCATAAAACAAGAACTTCTGTTCGGTCAAGTAGAAAAAAACGAACGAATGTTTGTGCGCTCATGTGTTCTTGTGTTAAACTAAACCCATAAAGAATAGGATGCGTTCGCAGGATATTCGACATAATCGAGGTGAAATCCATTGAAAAAAATGTCAGCAAGACAACAACAGATTCTTGATTTTATAAAATCCGAGGTTCGGGCGAAAGGGTATCCCCCTTCTGTTCGTGAAATCGGAGAGGCTGTCGGACTCGCATCGAGCTCGACCGTCCACGGACACTTGGACCGTCTAGAGAAACGTGGATTGATTCGACGTGACAAGACGAAGCCACGTGCCATCGAGATTTTAGATGAAGAGATGTCAGTCGTCGAAGACCACGATGCTGTCATGTACGTGCCGGTCATCGGGAAAGTCACAGCTGGTACGCCGATTACGGCAATCGAGAACGTGGAAGAACACTTCCCGCTCCCGGCCCACGTCTCGGTTCCGACAACGTCTATATGCTCTCGGTCTCGGGAGACTCGATGATTAACGCCGGCATCTTGGATGGGGACCGTGTCCTCGTCCGCCAACAGAACACGGCCGACAATGGAGAGATTGTCGTCGCCATGACGGATGAAGGCGAAGCGACGGTGAAGCGGATTTATAAAGAAGCTTCGAAAGTGCGTCTCCAGCCGGAGAACGACGAACTCGAAGCGATGTATTTCGATAACGTGTCGATTTTAGGGAAGGTCATCGGTGTATACCGGACGATTCACTAATGGCGAGTGGCAAGACACATACCCGTACGAATCTCGTGGCAATCGGTGCTCTTGCGATTGCCACGCCTTTTATTGACATCGATGTTCCGACCGTGTTCCTATTCGGCGCCCTGATCGGGACGTTCTGGCTCTCCCCGGACCTTGACTTGAAGTCGGACGCCTATTATCGATGGGGACCGCTCCGGGGCTTTTGGCTTCCTTACGTGAAAATCATGCCCCATCGGTCGTTATTCTCGCATTTGCCGCTCTTGAGCGATTTGATCCGGGTCATCTATCTCGGGTTCCCGCTCACGCTCGTGCTCACGTTCACGCCGTATGAGGCAGCTGCCAGATCGTGGCTCGACCTGAACGGGGCAGCCTGCTTCTTCGGACTCGTCTTCGCGACGACGCTACATACGACGCTCGACTATGCATCCACGTTCTTCAAACGTGCATTCTAACCAACTGAGGCGTTCCCGCGATGGGAACGCCTCTTTGCGTGCATCAAAAAAGCACCCGACCCCATAAGGGTCGAGTGCTCAAGTACAAATCGACTTAGTAGAGCGTCATGTACTGATCGCGTTCCCACTCTGTTACTTGCGTACGGAACATATCCCACTCGATTTCTTTCAACTCGAGGAAGTGTTCACCGATGTGGTCACCGAGAGCATCCATCACGACTTTATCGGCACGGAGTACTTCGAGTGCGTCAAAGAGTGTAGCCGGAAGATCATCGATTCCGTTGGCAACACGCTCTGGCTTGTCCATCACGTAGATGTTGCTGTCAATCGGCTTCGGTGCCGTCATGTCTTTCTCGATTCCGTCGAGACCAGAAGCCAAGAGCGTCGACAAGGCGAGATACGGGTTCGCCGCTGGGTCAACCGAACGCACTTCGATCCGCGTCGAGAGACCACGGGCCGCCGGTACACGAACGAGTGGTGAACGGTTGCGCGCGCTCCATGCTACATAGCAAGGTGCTTCGTAACCAGGCACGAGGCGCTTGTACGAGTTGACAGTCGGGTTACAGACAGCCGTGAACGCACGAGCGTGCTCGAGAATTCCTGCCGTGAAGGCGCGGGCTGTATCTGATAATTCCATGTCGCCGTTCGGGTCGTAGAAAACGTTCGTGTCACCTTTGAAGAGCGACATGTTGGCGTGCATCCCAGAACCGTTGACACCGAAGAGTGGCTTCGGCATGAACGTCGCGTGAAGGCCATATTTCGCTGCAATCGTCTTGACGACAAGTTTGAACGTTTGGATGTTATCAGCCGTTGTGACTGCATCCGCGTATTTGAAGTCGATTTCGTGCTGACCTGGAGCGACTTCGTGGTGTGATGCTTCGATTTCGAAGCCCATGTTTTCGAGCTCGATGACGATCTCTTTACGGCAGTTCTCGCCGAGGTCGACCGGTGCCAAGTCGAAGTAACCGCCTTGGTCATTGAGTTCGAGTGTCGGTTGGCCGTTCAAGTCTTTCTTGAAGAGGAAGAACTCAGGCTCTGGTCCGACGTTGAACGCTGTGAAGCCGAGCTTTTGCATGCGCTCGAGGTTACGCTTCAAGCTACCGCGCGGGTCACCGCTGAACGGTGTGCCGTCCGGGTTATAAATATCACAAATCAAGCGAGCGACTTTACCGCTGCCGTCTGTCCACGGGAAGACAACCCACGTGTCGAGGTCTGGATAGAGGTACATGTCTGATTCCTCGATGCGTACGAAGCCTTCGATCGAAGAGCCGTCGAACATCATCTTGTTATCAAGTGCTTTGTCCAATTGGCTGATCGGCACCTCGACGTTTTTAATCGTACCGAGGATATCCGTGAATTGAAGACGAATAAAGCGTACGTCCTCTTCTTGTGCGATCCGTTTGATGTCTTCTTTCGTGAACGTTTTTCTGGCCATGGTAAAATGTCCCCTCTCACATTGTGTAATGGTTAATGTACTGGCGTCATCGATAAAAACGTGACAACTCACCTTGAATGAGCGACGTCTTATTGAAACGGCCAGCTTCTTGAAGCTGTGTTTTCAATAGTTTGTGTAACTCTTGTTCAGAGATCTTCGGTGGTTCCTCGACCGTTGTTTTTGCTGGTTCCACTTCTTTGGCGTCCGCATTGTCGAGCATATGGCGAATCGCCGCCAAGTTGAAACCTTGATCGATGAAATCTTTGATCGCGAGTAGACGTTCGACATCATTAAAGGAATAGAGCCGTCGTTTCGATTCCGTCCGACTAGGCGAAATCAGACCCTGTTCTTCATAGTACCGAATCTGCCTACCTGTCAGTTGGGTCAAATCTTGAACGATTCCGATCGGAAACAACGGGTTGGAGCGACGAAATTGATCGGCCATCTCTTACCCCTCCTTTTCTGTCTCACACTGTGAGAATAATACATGACAACTTACCTGTCAATAGATGTTAAGAAAGTTAACATGACATTTCGGTTACAACTTCTGTGAGATATTGTCACGGTCAAATGTGACGAGCTCTTTCGAGCGTAATTGGCTCAAGGCGAGCATGAGCGCGACCTTGACGTGGGCGTAAGTCAAACCGCCTTGCACATATGCCGTGTAAGGGGCGCGGAGCGGTCCGTCGGCCGACAGTTCAATCGACGAGCCTTGAATGAACGTCCCGGCCGCCATGATGACGTCATCCTCATACCCCGGCATATAGGCCGGTACCGGCAACGCGTGGGCATTGACCGGTGACGCCATCTGGATGCTCTGACAGAACGCGATCATCTTGTCGCGATCGCGGAACGTCACCGATTGAATCAAGTCGGTCCGTGGCGTCGTATAATGCGGGTCCGTCTCGAAACCGAGCAAGCCGAGCAGGCTCGCAGTCAAGTGCGCCCCTTTCAACGCTTGGGCGACCGTATGCGGCGCCATATAAAACCCTTGATACATCTCTTGGAGCGAATAGAGCGACGGACCGGCTTCGCTCCCGATGCCTGGCGTCGTCATGCGGAACGAGCATCGTTCGACGAGCTCTTTCGTCCCGGCGATATAGCCGCCCGTCTTCGCCAAACCGCCGCCCGGGTTCTTGATGAGCGAGCCGGCCATGAGGTCGGCACCGACATGCGTCGGTTCGATCGTCTCGACAAACTCGCCGTAGCAGTTATCGACGAAGACGAAGACGTGCGGATGTGCCGCTTTGATCTGCGTGATCACCTCACCGATCTCTTTGACCGGGATGCTGCGCCGGTTGGCGTAGCCTTTCGAACGCTGGATGCCGACGAGCTTCGTCTCGGGGCGAATCCGCCGAAGAACGGTCTCAATGTCGATTCGGTCCTCTTTCAATTCGACCGTGTCGTAGCCGACACCGAGTTCTTTGAGCGAGCCACGGCCGTCTCCCCGAATCCCGACAATCTCTTCAAGCGTATCGTACGGCTTGCCGGTAATATAGAGCAGTTCATCCCCCGGTAACAACACACCGAACAAGGCGATCCCGATGGCGTGCGTCCCGGAGATGATTTGCGGGCGGCATAAGGCGAGGTCCGCCCCGAACACGTCGGCGTAAATCGACTCGAGCGTGTCGCGCCCGATATCGTCATAGCCATACCCGGTCGTCGGATTGAAATGGAAATCCGACACTTTGTGCTTCTTGAACGACTCGAGGACACGGTATTGGTTGAATTCCGCCGTCGCCTCGATCGTTTTAAAGTAAGGTTTTACCCGTTCTTCCGCCTCGGTCACGAACGGGGACAACTCATCATAGTACGCAATCTTTTCATTCCACATCATTGTTTCACACCTCAAATTGTTTCAGCGTCGCATATAGACGCGTGTCTTCTCTCATAAACCCGACGAGTTCGACTGAACCGTCATCGAGGAACTTCTCCTCGAGACGATACATCGATTCTTTGGCCGGATGGTAATGCTCGAACGAGCGAACAGGCAAGATGACGTGTACTTTCGTTAACACATCAGCAATCTTATTTTCGATCGCGTCGATGAGCGTTTCGATATCGTTCGAGTCGAGCGCAGAGATGACGAGCGGTCCGCCGACGAAGTCTTCCGTCAATCGGTCTTTCTTATTGTATACCTCGAGCTGCGGCACCTCACTCGCGCCGAGTTCTGCCAAGACCGAGTTCGTCGTGTCGATTTGGTTCATGTAATGTGGATTCGATGCGTCGATGACGTGCAAGACGAGGTCGGCCCCGAGCACTTCCTCGAGCGTCGAGCGGAAGGCGGCGACGAGTTTCGTCGGCAAATCACGAATGAATCCGACCGTATCCGTAATGAGCACTTTTCCGCCGCGCGGCAACTCGAGCTCACGCGTGAGCGGATCGAGCGTCGCGAACAGCTCGTCCTGTTCGTACGTATCGGCGTCCGTCAAGCGGTTGAAAATTGTCGACTTCCCGGCGTTCGTGTACCCGACGAGCGCGATTTGGAACACGCGGTTCTCTTTCCGGCGTTCCCGGTAACGGTCACGGTGCGCGACCGTCCCCTCGAGCTGCTTCGTGATCTCGTCGATGCGGCGCTTGATGTGTCGACGGTCGGACTCGAGTTTCGTCTCCCCCGGTCCCCGTGTCCCGATTCCGCCACCGAGACGTGACAGCTGTGTGCCTTGCCCGATCAAACGTGGGAGCAGATAGTTCATCTGGGCGAGCTCGACTTGGAGCTTCCCTTCTTTCGATTGGGCCCGTCCGGCAAAGATGTCTAAAATCAATTGCGTCCGATCAATCAGTTTCATCTCGTTAGGATCGTTCAGCGAGATGCGGATGTTCTTCGATTGGGCCGGCGACAGCTCAGCGTTGAAGATGACGATGTCCGGCTCGAACTGTTCGATGAGCACAGCGAGCTCCTCGACCTTCCCTTTCCCAATGAACGTGCGGCGGTCGACTTGTTGCCGTTTCTGGTCGAGACGGGCGACGACCTCACCTCGTGCCGTATCGACCAATTCGACGAGTTCCCCCATCGATTGTTCATATGTCCAATCGTCGACGGTCGGTAATTGACACCCGACGATAATGACTTTCTCTCGTTGCATAAAAATCCCTCATTCCTATAAGTCTCATCCTCCATCTTACCACGAAACGACGAACGGAGAACGTCCGTTTGTGGTACGATATGAGGAGAAGGAGGAACGTCCATGACGAAACGTAGAAAAGAGTATCCATTGCCTGAATATATCGAGGCGTACTTGTTCCATCTCGGTGCGAGCGGCCGTCAACCGTCGACGCTGAAACGCTATCGGTACGACTTGATCGATGTGCACAAATACTTTCATGACCATAACGTCGAGCTCGATGCCCCGGAGGCGTGGCTCGCCGTCCCGCTCGAATCGTGGAAGACGTTCGTCAACGACTTCCTCATCGAAGAGAAGCAATACCAACAAGCGACGGTCGCCCGAATCGTCACCGTCATCAATAGCCTGACCGTCTTCTTGAATCCGCTCCGAAAAAAGATGCTCGCCTATGCCCAACCGGCCCATACGCTCACCATCGACCAGATCGCCTTACCGACCGAGTTCAGCAAGCTCGTCCGGACGATCCGTTCGACAAGCGGGCTGAGTGAGAACCAGCTTCAGGCCCATCCGTATCTCGTCAATCGGAACGAGTTGATTGTCACGCTGTTCTATAAATACGGTCTCCGGGTCCACCATATCATTCGTCTCCGGATGAACGACCTGCATCTCGCGAGCCATGAGTTCGACGTCTATGACCGGCTCGGCAACCGGTTCACGTTGAAACTCAGTCAAGAGGACCAGACGCTCCTCATGAACTACTTGGCCGACATCCCGACGCCCGTCCGTCCACGTTGGTACTCAGACGATCCCGTCTTCGTCTCGTTCGACTTCTCCCGGATGACGTTCCGTTGGGTGTATGCGAAGAACCAGCCGAAACAGCTGACAATCGTCATGATCACGAAGATGATGCGCCAATTGAATGAACGCAGCGGTCTCACGCGTTCGGTCACACCGTCGATGCTCCGGAACGCCCACGTCTTGAAGACGTATGCGACCGACATGACGTCACTCGAGCGGATGAACGTGACATGTATGCATAAAGAGTCATCGCTCCGGCGCTATGAGCAAGCGTATGTGGAGTTCGGCGCGACGCTCTATGAATCTGGAGGAGTCACTCCGTAAACAGTCGTCATCTTTGCAGGTGACGACTGTTCTACTTCATGCACCAATCAACGTCTCTTCTCTCAGAGTACGTAAGTCAAAAGACGTCATCCGTTTTGAACGGAATGACGTCTTTGGAGCTACATCTTTTAGGTGGTTGGCTGTTCGTGATTCTATAAGGACTGTTTTTTGACCCATCCATCTTCGAGACAGGTATCTTCAACTGCTCATCCTTACTCGAAGTATGAAGTGACGTTTTTTTATATTTCGTTGATTACTCGATTTATCGATCCGCTAATACACTAGAGACCAACCTTTGACGATTTCACTCGTTCATTCATCTACATAACGGCCATGCGATGGGACAGCACGTTCATGAAACTGTTCGGCTAATTCCATCAATCCACTAGTCAACGCCTCCCCAGATATCGGTTGACCGTGACCGGTCGCTGCAATTTGAGGATGTAACGCCGCTAGTTGTTTAACCGATTTTGCTGCAGCGTCCCAATCGGTCGTCAAATAGACAGGAGGGCCTTCCACACTCTTCACTTGCGTGAGTACGCGGTAAAGGGAGTCTTGCTTCACGGTGACGAACGCGTCTCCCGCAAGAAGGAGCTGATCCTTTTCTCGATAGAACGAGACATGACCAGGTGTGTGGCCTGGCGTATGGACCCATCCCCAATCTGTCAACAATGGTACCGTACCATCTTCCGGTAACGGATGAATATGCTCAGAAATATCAATCGCCTCGACCGGATAAACTGAAGCGATTTTCGCCAACGTCCCGCCTTCGACACTCGCATCCGGTTCTGGATACTGCTTTTTACCGGTCAAAAATGGTATTTCTAGTGAGTGCGCATATACCGGGACCGGGAAACGCTCTAAAATACTTACAATCCCTCCCACATGATCAAAATGTCCATGTGTCAATAGAATCGCTTTCAAATGATGGTCACGACCAAACAGTCGTTCCGCTGCATGGAGCAACTTAGTACCTGAAGTAGGCATTCCGGCATCCACCAACACCCACTCGTTCAAGTCAGCATTTGTTTGGATGAAATACGCATTCACGATTTGATTGGTGTAGCCATATACTTGATCAGCCACAAGTTGAGTCGTGCCCGACTTCGTTGAAGTGACAGGAAGTATACGATTGGTAGAACTGCTCTTTTTCATGTTTGACTCCTCCTTAAACTAAGAACCTGCGTCATACTCTGCCTATTTCCTAGTCAAAGAAGGATTAAACCCTATATCAATGCGCCCATTCCTCTCTTAACAGCCCGTACACGACATGGTCGACGTAGCGGTCGTATAACCACTCCGCTTGTCGTAAAACCCCTTCTTCGAGGAAGCCGAACCGCTCCGGTATCGCACGGCTCTTCACATTTTCAGTTGCGACCCGAATCTCAATTTTATCGAGCTTCAAGTCCCTAAATCCGTAATCGATGATGGTTTCAAGCGCTTGACTCATGATGCCCTTGCCTTGAAAATCTTGGCGGAGCCAATAGCCGATCGTGCCGCATTTGATGCCCCGGTCGATGTCGTTGAAGCCGATTGTCCCGGCGAGCTCACCCTGATACACAATCGCGAACGATTTCGGATAGCCGCCCGTCTCCATCAATCCTTTAATTCGACCTTCGATATTTTTCCGTGAATCCTCGACGGTTTCGATATAATCGAGCCAACCGAGCCACTCGCGAAGGTATGGCTTCGACGCCATCGTCAACTGGAACAACGCCTCCGCATCATCGATGGTAAACATTCGTAGTTGAAGCTGGTCATTGATGTCATAGTGTAACATGTCGTTTCCCCCTGTTACTTTCCATTTATTGTGTTCTTCATCATTTTATCGTAAGCTATTTGTAAATAATTTGAAAGCGGTGAAAGGATGTAAGTCGACATCATGTCATCCACCCAAAATTGAATAGTTCTGGAGGAGAATCATGATGAAGCCGTTTTACCTGCTGCTGGTCAGTCAATGGCTGGCCAATATCGGTGACGTGCTTTATATCGTCGCCTTGATCGCTTTATTATATCAACAGACCGGTTCCGCTCTGGCCGCCGCCAGTTTCCCGATTGCCGTCACAATCGGCATGACCGTGAGCGGTCTGTTCTTTGCCCGCGTCTTGTCTCGTTTCACCCTCGGTCAGACGTTGCTCGTCACGCAACTGTTGAAGACGGTCTTGCTCGGCGCCGTCATCTGGTCGGGGTCGATTCTCGTCCTCGGACTCGTCGTGCTCATCGCCTTCTTGGACGGGTTCGCCCGTCCGGTCCAGGCTTCGTTCATCCCGCGACTGACGACGAATCGTCAACAAGCGAACAGTCTCGTTCAAGGGTCGAACCAGTTCATCCAGCTGGCGATGTGGCCACTCGGCACGATGGTCGTCGCTTCCTTCTCGAGCGCACTCGCTCTGTCTATTGCGTTGATGTTGTTCATACTTTCGACGCTCGTCACGTTTCAATTCATCCGTTACCTTGAGCGCGACGTGACAGTAGAAGATGGTGAATCAGACATTTCCCTCAGAGACAGCCTCGCCATCGTGCGAACAGCACCTAACGCTCGCTTAATCACGGTGTTCGTCACGTTCGAATCGTTCGTCAGCACGCTCTGGATTTCGGCGCTCCTGCTCGTCTATCTGGAACGCCACCTCCACATCGATACGGGCTGGTGGGGGACGATGAACGCGAGCTTCTTGATCAGCATGATTCTGGTCAGTGCGTATCTGTATCGCGCTCAACGAAGCAGTTCGCTTGGGATCAGCTCCATGCTGTCGGTCGGGGCCGCCTTATTGTTCGGCGTGACGTCTCATATCGTGTTCGCGCTCGTCGCGCTCGCGGTTCAAGGATACGCCACCCAGCTCCGCATCATCCAGACGAACACGGTGCTCCAAGAAACGACACCGGCCACGCAACTTCCGTACGTCTATAGCGTCCAACAGACGGCTTATACCCTCGCCTTCAGCATCGGCAGCCTGACGTTTGGAATGCTCGCGGACGGTTTGCCGATCGCCATCGTCTATTTGATTGGCGCAGCGTTGACCGTCCCGCTCGTCTGGCTCGGTCGACAAATCGACCAGATGGGAGATGTGGTCCAATCTTCATAACAAAAAGGCGCCTCCTTATATGATTTACAATTCCTTTGGTTACAACAGATTCATTCCGCATCACGTATACTAAAAAAAATACTAATTAGGAGGAATCTAAATATGAACACGTTATCAAACCAGGAAAAGGGCGAGATATTGCAAACTCTACATGTACGATTTAACGCCCATCCCGAACGACATCCTGATCTCACTTGGCCCGACGTCTTGACTCGCCTTCAAGAGGACGACCAGAAACTCGTCGTGCTTGCCGAGATGGAACGAACCGGCGGCGAACCTGATGTGATTCGACTTCCGAATGGCGCCTTAGCTTTTTGCGACTGCTCTCCGGAAAGTCCGAGTGGTCGACGCAGCCTATGCTATGACGCTTCGGCGTTGGCGGCACGGAAGAAGAACAAACCGGATGGGAGCGCCGTCGCATTGGCTGATGAGATGGGTATTGAGCTACTCGACGAAGCAACGTATCGTCATCTACAGACGCTCGGTTCGTTCGATTTGAAAACATCGAGCTGGATTGTCACTCCAGAAACGATTCGTCAAAAAGGCGGCGCCTTATTCTGCGACCGCCGCTACGACCATATCTTCCTCTATCATAATGGTGCCGATTCGTATTATGCGGCCCGTGGATTCCGCGGGATTTTGATTCTTTGAGCAGGGCCACGGGCCTTGCTTTTTGATGTGGATAGCCAAAAGAAAATGACTGGGAACTATATCACCCATCAGCGTTGGCTCCTCTAAATCTTGAAATAATATTTGTTCCCCAGATGCACACGGACCCCAGCCAAGAAAAAATATGTTCAGACAATCAAAAGAAGGTTAGCCTACTCCTAATATCTTTCTTAAGATTTTTGATCAAAATACGGTGTTTGAAATAAATGATAATCGTTCATCACGTCTTAACTGTTCAAATTTTAAAGCCTACCTCCTATACGCCTACCAAAAATTTCAAATGAATGAACGGATGGGCATGATGGTTTATCTCACGTCCACATCACCCTACAAAAAAACTGCAGACGATACGTCTGCAGTTCAATCTTACGCGTGGAGCGTCACGTTCAATTCTTCGGCGACCGCCTTGAAGGCGGCGAGCGCGCGTTCGAGGTCGTCACGCGTATGTTCCGCTGTCACGATTGTCCGAATCCGGGCCTTGCCTTTCTCGACCGTCGGGAAGGCGATGCTCTGAGCGAACACGCCGTGGTCTTTCAGCTTGTCCGAGAACGTGTGCGCGAGCGTCTCTTCCCCGAGCATGACCGGCGTGATCGGCGTCGTCGCATGGCCGATGTCGAAGCCGAGGTCACGAAGTCCCGACTTGAAGAACTCGGTGTTCGCCCACAACTTGTCGAACAGCTCTTCCTCTTCTTTCATGACACGGATCGCCTCACGGTTCGCTGCGACGACCGCTGGCGGGTGTGACGTCGAGAACAAGAACGGACGTCCTTTTTGAATCAAGAAGTCGCGCACGTCGTTCGAGCAGGCGACGTATCCGCCGAGGACGCCGATCGCTTTCGATAGCGTCCCGACTTGGAGCGCGACCCGTCCGTCGAGACCGAAGTGGTTGACCGTACCGCGACCATTTTTCCCGAGCACGCCCGAAGCGTGGGCGTCGTCGACCATGACCGCCGCGTCATACTTCTCGGCGAGCTCGACGATTTCCGGGAGCGGCGCGATATTGCCATCCATCGAGAAGACGCCGTCCGTGACGATGAGACGTGTCCGGTAATCTTGCGTCTCTTTCAAGGCCGCTTCTAAGTCCTCGAGATCGACGTGTTTATAGATGCGGCGGGCCGCTTTCGTCAACCGGATGCCGTCGATGATCGAGGCGTGGTTGAGCGCGTCGCTGATGACGACGTCTTCCGGACCGAGGAGCGCCGACAAGACGCCGAGGTTCGTCGCGAAGCCCGACTGGAACACAAGCGCCGCTTCCGTATGTTTGAACTCGGCGAGCTCGCGTTCGAACGCCTCATGCATCTCGAACGTCCCGGCGATCGTCCGCACCGACCCAGTGCCGGCACCGAACTGTTCGACCGCTTCGATTGCCGCTTGCTTCAAGCGCGGATGGTTGGCGAGACCGAGATAGTTGTTCGACGATAGCTGGACGAGCGACTTGCCACCGATCGTGACCTCGTTCCCTTGTGCTGATTCGAGCGGCACGAGCGAGCGGAACGTGCCCGCTTGTTTCATTTCATTGACTGCTTCTGTAATATGTTCAAATGCCATATTGATTCCCCCTGTTTATGGTAATAAGACGACCTTTCCACATTTCCCGGCCCGCATGAGCTCGAAACCTTGCTCGAACTCCTCGAGCTTGAACACGTGCGTGATAATCGGTTCCACGTTCAGCTGACCCGTCGCGAGAAGCGTCGACACTTGGCCCCACGTCTCATACATCTTGCGTCCGGTGATGCCTTGGACGCGTACCCCTTTAAAGACGACGTCACGTGTCAGGTCGATCGCGACCGGTTTCGCCGGGAGTGACAACACGTTGACATCGCCGCCGGCCGTGACCATCTTGAACGCCTGGTCGATGGCGACCGGATGCCCGCTCATCTCACAGACGACATCGATGCCGTCCCCGTCCGTCTGATCCATGATCAGCTCGAGCGGATTTTGCTCAAGGCTATTGATGACGACGTCCGCCCCCATGTCTTCGGCGAGCTTCAACCGATACGGGTTGACATCGATCGCATAGACCCGGCTCGCGCCCGCTGCTTTGGCGACACCGACGGCCATGAGTCCGATCGGCCCACAACCGACGATGGCGACCGACTTGGCCGACACGTCACTGGCGAGCACCGTATGGACAGCGTTACCGAGCGGTTCTTGAATCGACGCGAGCTTCGACGGCATCGACTCGGGGTTGACCCACAAGTTCTCTTCCGGCATGACGACGTACTCGGCGAAGCAGCCTTGCGTGTCGACACCGATGATTTTCGTGTTCTTACAGATGTGATATTGCCCGCGCAAACATTGTTTGCATTGATGACAGACGATATGCGTCTCGGCCGATACCGTTTGTCCGACCTTGATGCGTTTCGTCCCTTCCCCGAGCGCCACGACTTCTCCCGCGAACTCGTGACCGAACACGTATGGCGGCTTGACCCGGCTCTTCGCCCAGTCGTCCCACTCATAAATGTGGACATCGGTCCCACAAATCGATGTCGCCTTCACTTTGATTAACACTTCCCCGGCGCCTGGTGTCGGGATTGGCACTTCGACCAATTGGGCCCCAAATCCCGTCGTATGTTTTTGAATCGCTTTCATCACAGGTGTCGTTGCTTCCTTCTCTGTCGTAGACACGAGCTGTTCCATTGAAAACGTCCCCCTCTTCATCTCTTAATCGAACTTCCCGTTCCCTTTCATCTTGTCATAAAATAACGAACCTGAGAAGATGGAACGTCGATTTTCCATACAAAAAAGAGAAGCCATCCGCGTCGATGGCTTCTCTTACAAGAATAGGACCTATGTCCCGACCGCAAGCTCATCGCGGTTCAATAATGAGCTTGATCGCCGTTCGTTCTTCTCCGTCAATCATAATATCAGTGAATGCAGGGATACAAATCAAATCCAATCCGCTCGGCGCAACGAAACCACGCGCGATTGCGACCGCTTTAATAGATTGATTGAGCGCCCCAGCACCGATTGCTTGAATTTCACACGTTCCTTTTTCACGAAGCACGCCTGCGAGTGCACCTGCCACGGAGTTAGGATTCGATTTTGCCGAAACTTTGAGTACGTCCATTCTTGTCTCCCCCTCGGTAGGTTGTTCAATCAAACCATACGGTCTGATCATCTAGATGTATGCGTTCGATTTTCGTGGCTCGTTTCGATTGATCATCAATCGTGATTATAACTCCATTTAATTGTTCCCGTCCCTCTGCTACTTCAAACCGGGCCGGGAGCTGGGTCATAAATTTTCTTAAGACGACTTCTGCATCCATGCCGAGCACCCCATCGAGCGGACCCGTCATCCCAACGTCGGTGATATACGCCGTGCCGTTGTTCAAAATCCGGTTGTCAGCCGTCTGGACGTGCGTATGGTCCCCACGACGGCTTGGACGCGCCCGTCGAGGTGATACCCCATCGCAATCTTCTCGCTCGTCGCCTCGGCGTGCATGTCGACGAAAATCGCATCGACCTCGCCGCGAATCTCTTCGACGAGCGCGTCGACCGTGCGGAACGGACAATCAAGTGATGGCAGAAACACCGTCCCCATCACATTGATGACGGCTAGCTTCTTCCCACTTTGTTTCAACACCATCATCCCGACACCGGGCGTACCGTCGGGATAGTTGGCCGGACGAACGATGCGATCGGCATCATCGATCCAATCAAAGATGTCACGGTTGTCCCAAGTATGATTCCCCATCGTTACGCCATGGAATCCAAGTTCGAGAAATTGTTGGTAGATTTTTTTTGTGATACCGCGACCATTGGCTGCGTTTTCACCGTTGACGAGCATGAACGTCGGGCTGTATTTGCTTTTCAAGCGTCCGATTTGGGCACTCAAGATGTCACGACCTGGTTTCCCGACCACGTCGCCGATAAATAAGATTTTCATAGTCTTGTCCTCCTCCAATAGAAAAAGCGGAGAATGTCTCCGCTCTTGTCACTTCGCATAATCGACGGCACGCGTTTCGCGAATGACCGTCACTTTGATTTGGCCTGGATAGTCCAGCTCATCTTCGATTCGTTTACAGATGTCGCGGGCCATCTTGTTCGCCACGACGTCGTCGACGACGTCTGGGCGGACGATAATCCGGACTTCACGACCCGCTTGGATGGCATATGACTTCTCGACTCCTTCGAACGACTCACAAATCGCTTCGAGGCGTTCCAAGCGTCGGATATAGCTTTCGAGCGTCTCTTGACGGGCTCCAGGACGCGCCGCTGACAAAGCGTCAGCCGCTGCGACGAGAACCGCGATCGTCGACGTCGCTTCGACGTCCCCGTGGTGCGAGGCGATCGAGTTGATGACGACCGGATGCTCTTTGTACTTCGTGGCGAGCTCGACACCGATCTCGACGTGGCTGCCTTCGACTTCATGGTCGATGGCTTTCCCGATGTCGTGGAGGAGACCCGCTCGCTTGGCGAGCGTGACGTCTTCCCCGAGTTCGGCGGCCATCATGCCGGCGAGGTGGGCCACTTCGACCGAGTGGGCGAGCACGTTTTGACCGTAACTCGTCCGGTACCGCATGCGACCGAGCGTCTTGACGAGGTCTGGATGGACGCCGTGGATGCCGGCTGAGAATGTCGCTTCTTCCCCGTATTCACGGATGCGTTCATCGACTTCTCGACGCGACTTCTCGACCATCTCTTCGATACGGGCTGGATGAATCCGACCGTCTTGAACGAGTTTTTCGAGCGTCATCTTGGCGATTTCACGACGGACTGGGTCAAAACCAGACAGGATGACCGCTTCTGGCGTGTCATCGATGATGAGATCGATTCCGGTGAGTGTTTCGAGCGTACGGATGTTACGTCCTTCACGTCCGATAATCCGTCCTTTCATCTCATCACTCGGCAAGTTGACGACCGATACAGTCGTCTCGGCGACGTGTTCGGCCGCATAACGTTGCATCGTGAGAGACAAGAGGTGTTTCGCTTTTTTATCAGCTTCTAATTTTGCTTTTTGCTCGATTTCTTTTTGAAGGAGAGCAGCATCGTGAAGCGCTTCCTGCTTCGCTTCGTCCATGATGATGGTCCGTGCTTCTTCTTTCGACAAGGCGGCCACGCGTACTAGTTCTTGGCGTGCCTCCTCATATAACTCCTCCACTTTGCTCTCGAGCGTTTCCGCTTCACGCTTCCGTTTCGCGAGTGCAGACTCACGTTCATCCAAAGCATCTTCTTTTCGTTCGAGCATGTCTGCTTTCCGGTCGAGAAGCTCTTCTTTTTGGACGAAACGATTTTCTTTCACTTTCTGCTCTTCACGTCGTTCGCGCAATTCTTGTTCGGTTTCATTGCGAAGTTGAATCATCTCTTCTTTTACTTCAAGCCGTGCTTCTTTTTGCATCGCTTCCGATTGTTGCCGCGCTTGCTCTACAATCTTGGTCGCTTCCGTCTCAGCACTTTGAATCTTCGCTTCGGCGATCGATTTACGCACAAAAAAACCTGCAACAAAAGCTATCGGCAAAAGGAGGATCAGAATAAGCTCTAATAGCCATTCCATCATGTTCACCTCCCTTTCGCAAGGATATTTTATTTTTTTCATGAATGAAAACGCGAGCGAGCCCGCGTATAGCTTTATTGTACTTATTTACCTGTTAGAATGCAATGCACGGACAGGATAGAACTACCAATTCGATAAAAAATTATACTAAAAAAATCTCGCCTAAACAGTGTCAGGCGAGATTCATTACTTATTCGTCGTCTAAAAGTGAGAGGACATCATCGTTGTCGGCTTCAACCGTGATTGTCTTTTCACCGTTTAGACCGTAATGGTCGCGGATGCGTTCTTCGACCGATGCGGCCACCGACGGGTTCTCTTTCATATACTGCTTCGCGTTCTCACGGCCTTGACCGAGACGCTCTTCGTTGTACGAGTACCACGCGCCGCTCTTTTGAACGATATCGAGGTCGGCCCCGATGTCGATGAGCTCCCCTTCACGCGAGATCCCTTCGCCGTACATGATATCAACTTCCGCCGTCTTGAACGGTGGCGCGATCTTGTTTTTGACGACTTTGATTTTCGTCCGGTTCCCGACCATGTCTTGGCCTTGTTTGAGCGTTTCAGCACGACGGACCTCGAGACGGACCGACGAGTAGAACTTGAGGGCACGACCACCAGGTGTCGTTTCCGGGTTCCCGAACATGATCCCAATTTTCTCACGGATTTGGTTGATGAAGATAACAATCGTCTTCGACTTGTTCGTCGCACCTGACAGTTTACGGAGCGCTTGGCTCATGAGGCGGGCTTGAAGACCGACGTGTGAGTCACCCATCTCCCCTTCAATCTCGGCTTTCGGAACGAGTGCCGCAACCGAGTCGACGACGAGGATATCGACCGCACCAGAGCGGACGAGAGCTTCTGCGATTTCAAGGGCTTGTTCCCCTGTATCCGGTTGTGATAAGAGCAACTCATCGATGTTGACGCCCAAGTTTTGCGCGTATTTCGGGTCGAGCGCGTGCTCGGCGTCGACGAAGGCTGCTTGTCCGCCGCGCTTTTGCACTTCAGCGATGGCGTGAAGCGCCACCGTCGTCTTACCTGACGATTCAGGGCCGTACACTTCGATGACACGACCACGTGGATAACCACCGGCACCGAGCGCGATGTCGAGGGCGATTGAGCCTGACGGAGTCACCGAAACTTGCTGATCTGTATTTTCACCGAGGCGCATGATTGAGCCTTTACCGAATTGTTTCTCAATTTGGCGTAATGCCATTTCTAACGCTTGTTTACGATCACTCATAGATTAATGAGCCTCCTTTGATTGATACTTTCATTATAAGCGAAGCGAAGACGATACACAAGTTTTTTGCGAACGTTTATTCGCCTTTTTTCATTTGTTGCAGGAGCGCCCACATTCCATCTTTCGTCGCGCGAGCCTGAATGACATGCCGCTCTTGATGCGGGTAATCACGTTCAATCACGTCAATCCCGTCCGGTGACCGGATGCCGATGAACACTTTTCCGACCGGTTGACCCGAACTTGACGTCGGGCCGGCCTCGCCGGTGAACGCCAGCCCATAATCCGTTCCGGTCTGACGCGTCAGACCGAGGATCATTTCAAAGGCGACTTCTTTTGAGACGACCGAGTGTGACTCAATTGTAACAAGCGACACCCCTAAAAACCTATTTTTTAGCTCGTCGGAGTATGTGACGACCCCGCCCTTGAACACCGAGGAAGCCCCTGGAACCGCCGTGAGCATCGCTTGGGCTTGACCGCCCGTGAGCGATTCGGCAATCGACAGCGTCGCCTGGCACGCCTGGAGCTCGTGAATCAGCCGTGTGGCGAGCGTATCGTCGTCCGAACCGAAATAATAACGGCCGACCCGGGCCAAAATTTCTTGTTTCATCCGGTCAATCATCTGTCGCGCCTCGGTCTCGGTATCGGCGCGGACGCTGATGCGCAGACGTGCCTCGCCCGATTCGGCGTACGGCGCGACCGTCGGGTTCGACCCGGTCATCAAATCGGCGACGGCCGCGTCGAGCGCCGACTCGCCGATTTCATAAAAGCGCAACGATTCAGAGACGATGGTCATCCCGCCGAATTTTTCTGGGAACGTGGCGTCGACGATTGCTTTCATCTCCCACGGGACACCTGGTAACAACAGCCATGTCGGTTCGTCCTCAATCCACATGCCGGGCGCGAGACCGACCGGGTTGGTGAGCACTTCGGCCCCGGTCAAGATGTCGGCTTGACGCGCGTCCCCTTCGTTCGGCTCGCGTCCGCGCGAGGCAACGAAACGACGAATCGTCTGGAGCGAAGCCTCGTCACGAATCAATGGACGGCCGAGTACGTCGGAGAGTGTCGTCTTCGTGATATCGTCCGCCGTCGGCCCGAGCCCGCCGGTGACGATGATAAATTCGCTCCGGGCTCGCGCTTGTTCGAGCGTCGCTCGCAAACGTTCCTCGTTATCTCCGACGACTACATGATACAGCACGGACAAGCCGTATTTCGAGAGCTGTTCTGATAAGTAACGGGCGTTCGTGTTCGTGATTTCCCCTAAGAGCAGTTCAGAACCTACCGCAATGATTTCGGTGCGTTTCATCCAAATTCCTCCCCCCCAATAAAAAAACGAGTTGTTCGGCCAAGCTGAACAACTCGTCTATGCCGATGGTTACATCGACTTTACAATGATCTTATAGTTTTGTGCGAAATATTCGGCCCCTGAGTAAATCGTCAAGACGAGCGCGAGCCACATCGCCCATTCGCCGAACGGGATGCCGACATAACTGAAAATCGGGTTGCCGAACAGCAGAAAAATGATGGCAAAGAGCTGGACCCATGTCTTCGCTTTGCCTGACTTCCCTGCAGCCACGACAATCCCTTCGTCAGCAGCTACTAGGCGCAGTCCTGTCACCGCGAACTCACGCGAGAGAATGACGACGACGACCCATGCCGCGACAAGGTCCATCTCGACGAGAAGGACAAGCGCCGCCGTGACGAGTAGTTTGTCAGCGAGCGGGTCCATGAACTTTCCGAAGTTAGTGACCAAGTTGTGCTTGCGGGCGAGATGCCCGTCAAGCCAATCAGTGATAGCGGCAATCGTGAACACGACGCCGGCGATGAATTGATGGAGAGGAACGTCCGCTCCGAGGAAAGCGATGTCTCCCCAATCAAAATCTACGGCGAGCAAGACGACGAACACGGGGATGAGCAACACCCGTAACATCGTCAAGCGGTTAGGTAGGTTCATCGAGAACTCCTCCTCTAGAAGGAGAGTCAACTTATTCTGCGTCGACTCTCTTTACAAATATATTTTGTGTGACCGGCGAATCTGCTAGTTCAAGTTCGCGGCCATTGACAACGATTTTCTCGACCCCACCGATCAAGCCGATTCGGATGCGAAGCGTATCCGTCTCCGCGTCTTCGATGACGATCGGGTTTTGCTTGGACTGGTTCGGATATTCCGGTGCGAGGAAAGGACCCTCGAGCGATGTGTCACGAACGCCGACGTATGTCGATGGCGACTTTTTCACATGGATTTCCGTCGTCAATTTATCGGCTGTCGCAATTTCATACGTGAGGTCTGCGCCGTTTGTCGTCGCGACCGCGATCGGCCCCTTCTCTTCTACTGGCGCTTCTTCGACCGGTTCTTCCGTAACCGGTTCTTCCTCGACCGGCTCTTCTTCGGGTACATCCTTGTTTTGATCGATCGTCACACCCGAGTTCGTCTGTTCAGCCGGTGACGTGTTTTGGTCACCGAAATCAAGGTTTCGGACGACATAATAGACGGCCGTCATCAACAGGAAGGCGACGAGCACGAGCATCACTTTTGGTACCCAACGCGACACGCGGCTCGACGTCTCGGACGCTTTCGAATAGGTTTGCTTTCGCGATAGTTGAACGGTCGGTTGCGGCTCGATTTTCGGCAAGTCTTTCGCATACGTTTCGTACAGTTCATCGACATCGAGCCCTAACGATTCGGCATACGTTTTAATGAACGCCCGTGCATAGAACGAACCAGGGAGATTTTTATAATCACCTTCCTCGATCGCGATGATATAGCGTTTTTGAATCTTCGTCGTCTGCTGAATTTGGTCGAGCGTCAAACCGCTCGCCTCACGCCTTTGTTTCAAAAAAGTCCCTAGTTCTGTCACAGGGGTCCACACCTTCCATTCAAGTAGTTATTCAAACCATTCTGCCTCACGATGTGTCTCTTGAGGAATGATAATCTCCTCATCTTGTGAGTTCCTCAGTTCGATGATGTAATCAAAGTCTTCGAACACGCAATCGGTGTTGCGCACGTATAGGTCCGGATGCTCAATGACTTTCACGGACGGCAACCGCATGACTTCTCGAATCAGTTGACGATGGCGTTCATCCATCGTCCGCGTCGAGACAGCACCGTCGATGATGTAGACGTGGTCTCCTTCGCGTTCTTCTTCGAACAGCGACGTCCGCACCGTCTGCTTCATGAGCGTCGATGACAAGAAGAGCCAGCGCTTGTTCGCACAGACGCTCGCTGCAACAATTGACTCGGTCTTCCCGACACGAGGATTGCCCCGTACGCCAATCAATAAGTGCCGTTCTTCTTTCATCAGCTCCGCGACGAAGTCGACGAGGACACCTAAGTCCTCGCGGACGAATTTGAACGTCTTCTTGTCATCATTGTCGTGCTCGATGTAGCGTCCATGCCGAATCGCGATCCGGTCACGAAGCTTCGGACGCCTGAGCTTGATGACAACGATGGCTTCCATTTGCGCAAATATGTTCCAGACGATGAACGTGATCCGCGGCCGGAGCCTTTAACAACATGCCACGACGCTGAAGATCGACACCGTTGATCGTCACGATTGAGATTTGAAGCATCCCCATCAGTGAGGCGATATCACCTAGGATACCGGGCCGATTTTGGCAAAGTTCATATTCGAGATACCATTCTTCGAACTTATGATCCATCTCGTCCATCCTTTCTGACGTGTGCTTGCTACCTTGTTCATTCTAAATTATTTTAGAAGAATTGAAAAGAACTCGTTTCAACCGAATCGACAAAGTTTCACACCCAACCGCCGTCAATACGTAGGACGCTGCCGGTCATATAAGCGGCTGCCGGAGAACAAAGGAAGCGAATCGTCTCTGCCACTTCCTCCGCCCCCCCTAACCGGCCGAGCGGTATCTCCTCACGGGCGGTTTGTTTCGTCTCTTCTACCGTATCATTCATCGGGGTGTCAATCCACCCCGGCGTGACCGCATTGATGCGGACATGGAACGGTCCCGCCTCACGGGCGAACGCTTTGACGAATCCGAGCTGGGCGGCCTTGACCGTCGAGTAGAGGACTTCCCCGGCTGCACCGACCTCACCCCAGACGCTCGAGACGACGACGATATCTAGGGGGCGGTCGTACGCTTTCTGCCCGACGACGTGTTGCACGAGCCGGACCATCGAGCGGACATGGATTCGATACAGCCGATCGAGTTCGAGGAGCGACTGGTCGACGAGCAACCCGTATGCATGATTGCCGGCGACGTGAATGATGCGGTCGACCGGTCCGAGTGTGTCGAGCCAAGCCTCGAGCCCGGCCACATCATCGAGGTCACACGTGACGACGTCAGCCGTCAGTCCTTCGCTCGCGACGAACGCAAGGAGCGTCTCCGCCTGCGTATGCGCCTGCAAGATAAGGTCATCGTCCCGGAACAACAGGGCGACGGCACGACCGATTGCCCCGCTCGCTCCCGTGATGAGCGTCGTCACGGCTTCTTGACGATGCAGACGGTCCGGTGATCGGCTTGGAAGAGACGGTCATACGCGGCGTACAGATCGTCGAGTGAAATCGCATCGAGCAGATCAGGGATGTCGAACATGTTCCCGCCGCTGAGCGCATAGCGTGAAAACTGGTTGGCGATGAACTCAGGTGAGTTGAGCGCCTTCAAAAACTGCCCTTTCATCATGCGCTTCTTGCGGTCGAGCGTCTCGGCGCCAAGTTCGAGCGGACGCTCGAGGGCGGACGTGATGCGGTCGACGAACATGTCGACGTGCGGCGTCTCCATCGACAAGACGGCGAAGGCGAACGTCTCTTCTGACGTATAGTCGAACGAGAACGCGTCATCGATCAATCCTTCGGCATACAGTTCCGCATAGAGCGGTGCCGTCGTGTCGAACAAGGCATGCATGAGAAGTTCGACGATGAGTTCTTGCTTCATGCCATCCTTGCCGGCGAGCGGCGTATCTTTATAGCCGATCATCACTTTCGGGACGGAGACGTCCATCTCGATGATGCGTTCGGCCAGATGCACCGTCTCCGGCTCCTCGATGGCTTCGCGCGCTGTCAACAGCGGTTGTGGGAAAATCTTCGCCTCCTGATTGGCAGTGATTTCTGCGAGGATGGCGTCCGGGTCGATATTCCCGACGACGAACAGCACCATGTTACTCGGATGATAGAACGCTTGGTGGCAACGATACAAATCGTCCGCCGTGATGGCACTGATTGAGTCGATCGTCCCGGCGATATCGATTTTGACCGGGTGTTCGGCATACATCGCCTCAATCAAACCAAAGTAGAGCCGCCAACCCGGATTGTCTTGATACATCTGAATCTCTTGGCCGATGATGCCTTTCTCTTTTTCGACCGACGCTTCCGTAAAGTACGGCGCTTGGACGAAGTCGATTAATGTCTTCAAGTTCTCGCTGACGTTCGATGTCGCACCGAACAAGTATGCCGTCCGAGTGAACGACGTGAACGCGTTCGCTGAGGCGCCGAGCGTCCGAATTGTTGGAACACATCGCCGTCCTCTTTCTCAAACATTTTATGCTCGAGAAAATGGGCGATCCCGTCTGGTACGTCGACCCAGTCCTCTAGCTTGAACCGACGGTCAATCGACCCGTATTTGGTTGTGAACGTGGCGTACGTTTTCTCATAACCGGTCTTTTTCAATAAATAGACCCTCAATCCGTTCTTGAGGACGGTGTGATGAAGCGTCTCTCCGACGTTTGGAAAATCGAGTTTCATGCGGTTTCCCCCTTTAAACAATAGACGGCCTGTAGTGTCAAGCGGTTCGCAAGCGCGGCCACGTCTTGACGCGACGTCCGTTCGATGATCGCCATCTCTTCGTCGAGCGAGAACGGACGGATGTCCGAACCGCTCATCCAAGCGATGAGTTGGCGCGGATTGTCGCCGAGTTGGCGACGCTGATGATAAAGCATCGCTTTCGTCTGTTCGAGCGTCTCATCCTCGAACGTGCCGGCTTGAAGGTCGGCTAGTTGGTCGGCGATAATCGCCTCGGTCTTCGCCTGGTTCGAGGCATCGATTCCTGCGTAGACGAACAACATTCGGCTGAGCGAGCTATACTGCGAGGCCGCGTAATAGGCCAGACTCTCTTTTTCCCGGACGTTCATGAACAGTTTCGAGTGCGGAAAGCCGCCGAACAGACCGTTGACGACTTGCATCCGGACGGCATCCTCACTTCTCGGGTCGATGTCGACTTGATAGGCGAGGTGTAACTTGCTCTGATTGATGGCTTGATGTTCCTCGAGCCGTTGAAACTCACGGTCGACCGGCTGAGGATACTCCCGAACGAGGCGTTCTCCGAGCCCTTCGAGCGGGGCGAACGCGTCCGTCACTTGTTCACGACTGACGTCCCCGACGACATAGACATCGACGCGGTCGTGACGGATCATCGACTCATACGCCTTAAATAACGTCCGCGCTGTCACGTGCTCCAACTGGTCAAGTGTCCCGAGCGATGGGATGGCGAGTTCTCCGCCGAGCATCTCTTGCAGACGTTGTTGGGCAAAGCGCATCTTGTCATCGTATACCGATTCGATCCGTTGACGCTGGAGACGGGCCTCTTGCTCAACGATGAGCGGTTGGAACGCCCCGTCATAGGCGTTCGGACGAAGTAGCACTTCCTCGAGCAGTTTGATGGCCTCAGCGAGCACCGGTTCGCCGACAAGTTCATCATTCACGACTTCGAGCTGGAACTGGATGATATGCTCTTTGCCGACTTTTGAGGCTCCGGCGTACAGGCTCGCGTCATATAAATGTTCGAGCGGCGTGTGAAACAGTTCGATCGACGGATAAGCTTCCGTCGCCTTTTCCATCACATACGGCAACAAAGCACGGGCCGCAATCGTCTCAGGCGACAATGGCGCCGCGAAGGAGACGAGACATGTCGTCGTCTTGAATTTTTGGGTCGGGTAGACCGAATAGTGCAATCGCTGTTGAAATTGTTCGATTCCTTTCATAACTGGATCTACTCCTTCTTCTTTTTCGGTTTAAAGACATCGGCACCGCGGGCATATTCTTGGTCGGCCACACCGACCACGACGTTGGCGTAACGGGCCGCAGTAAATAAGTAATCACTCAAACGATTGTAGTACGGGAGTTGACGGACGGCCGCATCGACATTGAGGAGTTCTCGTTCGACACGGCGACAGACGGTGCGCGCCACATGCAGGCTTGCCGCACCGAGACTGCCTCCCGGCAAAATGAACCGGACGAGCTCGGGACATTTGGCTTCAAGCTCGTCAATCCACGTCTCAAGTTCGGTGACGATCACTAAATCGACTTGTTGCGGCGGGTCTTGTTTATACATCAGTTCCGAGCCGAGATCGAACAAGTCGTGCTGGATTCGTGTCAATTGGGTACGAAGCGTCTCGTCCGTCTGATGGGCGAGCGCGAGACCGATGTGACTGTTCAGCTCGTCTAACAACCCCATCGCTTGGATGTGGGGATGAACTTTCAAGACGCGTCCGCCGATGAGCGACGTCTCGCCTTTGTCTCCGCCTCGTGTGTACAGTTTCATGTCATTTCCTCCTTTATGCCACAAATGGTGACCCATAGGAGTCACCATTGTCGTTATGCCTGCGGTTGCGTGTACGGGAGACGGATTGTGAACGTCGTCCCTTCGTCGAGCACGCTTGAGACGTCGACCGTCCCATGATGGGCATCGATGACGTTCTTTACGATAGCGAGACCAATTCCTGTACCCGCCTTGCCGCCGCTCGTCCGTGCTTTATCCGCTTTGTAAAACCGTTCAAACACGAACGGTAAATCTTCTTTCGGGATGCCACTGCCTGTGTCGGACAGACGAATCACGAAGCCGGTCTCTTCTTCGATTGCTTCGATTCGAATCGAGCCGGACTCGGTATGCGCGATGGCATTGCCGATCAAGTTCGTGAACACTTGTTCCAATCGGTCCCCGTCCGCCTCAATCAAGTGACGCGGTGCTTCAGTCGAGAGGGCGATGCCTTTCTCGTTCGCCATCTGGTTGAACTTGCGCATGACGCGCGGTAAAAACTCACCGAGGTCGAACGTCGTAAATTGCATCGTCTCTTTGCCTGATTCAATCCGTGCCAAATCGAGTAAATCGTTGACGAGACGGGCGAGACGGAGTGACTCGTCATAGATGATCGACGCGAATTCTTTCGTCGCGTCATCGCTTTCGGTCATGCCGTCGATAATCGCCTCGGAATAGCCTTGAAGCGTCACGAGCGGGGTCCGGAGTTCATGGCTGACGTTGGCGACGAAATCGGTCCGCATCTTGTCGAGGCGATGGTTCTCCGTCGTGTCACGGATGACGACGACGGCCCCTTCGAAATCGTCTTCGCCAAGGAGCGGTGTCACGGTCAATGTGTAATAATGGTCGTGTTGTTTCACTTCAATCGTCTTCTCCGGTGCCCCGGCGACGACGTCCTCATAGAGGGACAACACGACTTCGTGCGGTTGCTCGTCAATGAGGAGCGGTTGGGCTTGCGGATTCGTCACGATGATGTTCGCATGGCGGTCGAGCGTGATGACCCCATCAGCCATCGACCGTAAAATCGAAGCTAATTGTAGCCGTTCCCGATCGAGCGCGTTCACATACGTGGACAGCTGACTGCTCATCGCATTGAACGAGCCGGCCAGTTCGCCGATCTCGTCGTTCGACTTCTGAACGAGGCGCAAGTCGAACTGCCCTTCCCCTGTCTTGTTGACGGCGTCGCGCATCTCCCGGAGCGGTGCCGTGATACGCGTCGATAAGAAGAATGCGAACACGGTGGTGACGATGATGGCCGAGGCGACCGTCCAAAAGATGATCGTCCGGGCCCCTTCGTTCGCACTCGAGATCGCATCGAGCGGTTCAATCAAATAAAGCGTATACTCGGCTGTTTCGAGTGAGAATGTCGTCCGGTATGCGAGCGCAGCTTGGTCGTCAAACGACGAGAAGTTCCCAATCGACGTCTCTCCGACGGCTTGATACGTTTCCCAGTCTTGACGACCAAGTTCAGTCATAAGTCCATCGACTTCAGATCCGAAGTTTGAACGAACCGTGCCATTCTCTAATATATAATTCGCACCATACACTTCGATGATTTGATCGACGGTTCGCGATGCGTCTCCTTCTTGAAGCAACACGGATTGGACCTGTCCGCCGAGTTTGGCCAAATGGCCTCGCTCTTGATCGATATGGAACGAGTTGAAAAACTCGAGCATCAAGACGGAGACGATGAACAAGATAAGGCTGACTAATACGAGAATCGTCAACCACAGCTTGGTGACGATGCTATTGCGGCGTATCATCACTCACTGACGACTTCGAACTTGTAACCGACACCCCACACCGTCGTAATCATGAGCGCGGCTTCTGGAGAGACTCGGTTCAACTTTTCCCGGAGTCGTTTTACATGCGTGTCGACCGTTCGAAGGTCTCCAAAGAATTCATAGTTCCATACTTCTTTTAATAGCTGTTCCCGTGAGAACACTTTGTCGACTTGCTTGGCCAAGAAGAACAACAGTTCATATTCTTTCGGCGTGAGCGCAATCTCTTCTCCGTCGACCGTGACACGGTGCGCGTCGTTATCGATCGTCAAATGTGGAAACACAATCAAATCTTTTGATTTCTCAGCCGTATGCAAATACTTAGTCGAGCTAGAGCGACGTAGTAACGCCTTGACGCGCAAGACGACCTCGCGCGGGCTGAACGGTTTGACAATGTAATCGTCGGCCCCGACTTCGAACCCTTGGACGCGATCGACTTCTTCTCCTTTCGCCGTCAACATGATGACTGGCGTGGCCTTTGACTTACGAAGTTCAGTACATACTTCGACCCCGTCCATTTTCGGCATCATCAAGTCGAGCAGGATGACATCAAAGTTATGCTCGAGGGCGAGTTGTAACGCCTCTTCACCGTTCGTCGCTTCAACGATGACATATTGTTCTCGTTCTAAATACATTTTTAATAAGCGACGAATTCTTTCCTCGTCGTCGACCACTAAAATTTTAGTTTTATTAGCCATCCACAAAACCTCCTAATCGAACCTTCACAAGATGTAGCGATTGTTGCACAATTGTGAACATTCCGCTCTCTTTCATAACTATACCACTCTATTATTTGGCTTCACAACGGTCAGATGATAGCTCCATGAAAAAAGAAGCCACCGAAGTGACTTCTTTGTTTACGCATACGAATGCAAACCGGCGATGACAAGGTTGACGAAGACGAGGTTGAACATGATGACGGCGAATCCACCGACACAGAGCCAAGCCGCTTTCGTTCCTGTCCAGCCACGCTGGATGCGCATATGCAAGTAATAGATATAAATGAGCATCGTGATGAGTGCCCACACTTCTTTCGGGTCCCAGCCCCAGAAACGGTTCCAGGCGATTTGGGCCCAAATCATCGCGAAGATGAGGCCGCCGAGGATGAACACCGGCAAGCCGATGGCGATCGACCGGTAACTGATTTCGTCAGCGAGGTCGAGGTCGACCTTCTTCGCGAGCGGCTGTAACGCCTCGGCGACGCGCTTGCGCAAGATGACGAAACGGAGCAACACGTAAATCACGACGCCGGCGATGACCGACCAGACGAGTGTGTTCAATTTCAACGTATTGATGAACGTCGGTAACTCGAGTGACAAGCCACCGGCACCAGAGACGAGCTGCGCCCCTTCCGGCACGAACAAAATCGGCATGAAGTACTCATATGACTCTTGCGTTCCGCGGTCGTTCGTGAATTCGACGACGCCGCCGGCCCCGATCCCCTTGAAGAGCATCGAGGCGAGAATGAATCCAAGCGTACACATGAGCACGAACATCGTGATTTCGAGCCACGTCCGAGACTTCGATTGTTCACGCATCGACGTCTCATTCAACAAGAAAATAAGACCCGATGCGAAACTAATGGCAAGAATACCTTGACCGAGTGCGGCCGTCGTGACGTGGATTTTTAACCAAACGCTGTTCAAGGCCGGGATGAGCGGTGCCACTTCGCTCGAGAACATCGAGGCGAAGGCGATGACGAGAAGGGCTACCGGCATGGCGAACAACCCGAGCACATCATTTTTATAAATCCCGTACACGACGAGGAAACCGAGCACCATCATCATCCCGAAGAACGTCGTGTATTCGTAAAGGTTTGATACCGGCGCATAGCCGACCCCGACCCATCGTAAAATAAAATATCCAATTTGGGCGATGAATCCGACCACTGCCAGGATGAACGCATATTTACCGTAGGCGATGCGGTTGACGTTTCGATCTTTGCGCATCCCGCTGACCGCGATTGTGAACAACACAGTCGCAACGGCGTACAAGATGAACGCGATAAAGAGCAAACGACTGCTCCACTGAATCCACTCCATTATGATTCCCCTCTTTCATTGGTTGAGTTGTCATCTGTCTTTTTTTCAAACCGTGCCTGATCTTTCCAGATCGGCAGGCCATGTTTCTCTAGGAGCGGTGTGATTTCGCGGTTGAGCGAAGATGGGTTCTTATTCGTGAATCCGGCGATGAGCACATCCGTATCATCGTGACGACGAATCCAGATGCGACGGTGCGGCCAATACATCCCCATGACAATTCCAATCATGAAGATGACTCCACCGACAATCAAAATCGGATACGTCGAGTCACTCTTGACGCGTAGACCACTCGTACTTGCCATCTCCGTACCAGCGAACTGGAACACATAGCGATTATCTTCATCGGCCACGTTTAAACGAATTCCAATCAAATTCGATTCCGTCGTGCCGTCTGGTGTGTCAATCGCCATGAAGAAGGCCGGGTTGAGTGCCCGTGGCGATTTCGTGTTCGGTTGGCCGTCCTTGACCTCAAAATCCGGATACAAGTCGTTCAGTTTGACCGTGACGTCTCCGAGGTCATACGTCGTCTCCGGGTTCGTCAAATCGACCGTGAACGGTCCATACACATCACCTGTCTCTTTATCGGCAACGTTAAAGGACATCGACAAGAATTCCAGGCGACTCGAATACTGTTCTTGATACACTTCGTACTTTTCAAACTTGAACGGGTGGTTCACTTTCGTCGAACCGGTATCGACTTCCTCGAGTTGCGGCGATCCGTCCTCGTTCGTCCCGGTCTTCTTGAACAGCGTCAATTCCGTCTCATAGTTTTTCGGGACTGCGCCCGCTTTCTCGATCGCCTTAGCAAATTTCGCATCTTCCGCGTTATTTTCCGGATCATACATCTCTAAGATGAACTGATCGTTGCGAAGATAATATTCATCATCCGTCGCTTCGAGCGGAACCGTATCGCCTTCGCGCACCCATTCGAGCGTATCCGTATGGAATGCCGGGAAAACGCGAAGCATCGCCCCGATGAAGAAGATGACGAGCCCAATGTGATTGACGTATGGACCCCAGCGACCGAATCGATATTTCTCGGCGAGTAAGGCATCCCCATCACGCTTCACTTGATAACGCTTGGCTTTTAAAGCCTCTCCGAACGCATCGATTTGCTCGTCCGTCCCTTTTCCCTCACCAATCAAACGTTGTCCGCGCATGAAGCGATCGGTACGTCGGACCGGTTGAAATTTCAACGCTTTATACAGCGGGAAAAATCGATCAATCGATACAACGATGAGCGATAACGTCAGCATCACGATCAACGTGATGTACCACCACGATGTATAGAGGTTGTGGAATCCTAGCGTGTAGTAAATCGTACCCGGTGTCCCGTACTCGTCCGTGTAATACTGGTTCGCCGGCAACTGTTGCGGAATATACATCTCTTGCGGGAAAATCGTTCCGATCGCCGACCCGACGATGATAAGCCCGATGAGCCATAGACCGACCTTGACCGATGCAAAAAAGCTCCACACCCGGTCAATCCATGACCGTGGACGACGCTTCGATCGTAAATCGGCGCCGTCGTATTTCATATCTAGCATTTGTGCGCCCCCCGTTCGCTTACAATGACTTCTCGGCCAACTCCATCAGTTTCTCTTTCGTGAGTTCACCTTCGTACTTTTCAATCACTTTGCCGTCGGCATCGATGACGAACGTGACCGGCAAGTTATAAATCCCGTACGCCTTCTCGACTTCGCTGCGCGTGTCCATCAAAATCGGATAGTCGAGCTTGACGCCGAGGCCGTTCACGAAATTATCGACCCGAAGCGGTGTCTCGCCGACGTTGACCGCCCAAAAATCGACGCCCATGTCTTGAAGGGCAGCATAGTTGTCCTGGACGACCGGCATCTCTTTCTCACACGGCTCACAGAACGTGCCCCAGAAGTTCAAGAGCAACCCTTTGCCGTCGTATGTCTCGCGCTCGACCATCGTCGTCCCGTCCAAACTGACAAGCTTGAAGTTCGGCGCAGCGTCACCGGCTTCGATCCGTCCATCGTTACCGGCCTGTTCAATCAATTGCATGATGACGACCGCTCCTGCAAATAAGACCATCGTCATAATCATGAGCCGCCAAAATGACCGTTTTTTCTTATGGGCCATCGCCTGGTTCATGCGATCACCCGACTTTGTTTCTTTCGTCATGAGTTCACACCATCCTTCAGTTGTTATTGTACTGAAAAAACACCAAAAACGCACATTAACAGACTTTTTTCATCTTTTTGTCACACAATCTCCACAAACTAAAAAATCATCCTATCTCGAGGACGTTTTTAGTTGTTATTTTTTCTTTTTCTTGCCTCGTTGTACAGGGGGCACGGTCGGGTTTGCAAGTTCGCGCAGCTTCGACACTTCTTTGCGTGACAGTTCACGCCATTCTCCCGTCGTCAGACCGTCGAGCGTCAAGAAACCGAACTGTTCGCGCTTCAGTTTGATGACTTCTGAACCGACCGCCTCGAGCATGCGGCGGATTTGACGGTTATGGCCTTCCGAGATGACGATTTCAAGAATAGCCGAGTTCTTCTTATGATCGACCGTCTTCATCTTCACTTGAGCGCTGCCCGTCTTATAGCCGTCATCAAGCTCGACGCCCGACTCGAGTTGTTTCATCGCAATATATGATGGAATGTTCTTCACTTTCGCCACATAACGTTTCGGGATCTTGAACTTCGGATGGGTCATCATGTTCGAGAACTCTCCGTCGTTCGTCAAGATGATGAGTCCCGTCGTGTTATAGTCGAGACGTCCGACCGGGAAGACACGTGATCCAGGTGGGACGAGATCCGTGATGACTTTCCGTCCTTTATCATCTTCGACAGTCGAGACGTAACCGCTCGGCTTGTAGAGGACGTAATAGACATGCTCTTCTTGTTCGATTTTCACACCGTCGACTTCGACTTCAGACTTTGGTCCGACTTTCGTCCCGAGTTCGCGCACGACTTTCCCGTTGACGCGGACCCGTCCGTCTAAAATCATTTCTTCGGCTTTGCGTCGTGAGGCGACACCTGCTTGGGCAATCACTTTTTGTAAACGTTCCATTTATTCATTCTCCAATCTATCTTGCGTAATCGCAGACGGCTGGCCGAAGAACAAATCTCCTTCGTCCGAGAGCTCATCTTCAAACGTTAATGGGGGCAATTCATCTAATGAATTGAATCCGAAATGGTCCAGGAAATGCTCGGTCGTCCGATACAACTTGGCCCGGCCAATCGTCTTGGCCCGGCCGGCCGACTCGATCAACCCTTTTGATAACAGCGTATGGATGACGCGTTCGACTTTGACGCCCCGGACTTCCTCGATGTCGGCCCGGGTGACCGGTTGCTTGTACGCGATGATGACGAGTGTCTCCATCGCGGCCCGAGACAACGCTTGTTCGGTCATCGTGCCGACATAACGCTGGATATAGTCCGACACCTCAGGAATCGTCACGAGCTTGTACACGCCCGCCGATTCAATCAACTGGAACGGGCGACCGGAGTCTTTAAACGATGCTTCTAGTTTGCTCAACTGTTCGCGGGCGGCGGCTTCGGAAATGTCGAGCGTATCCGCAAGTGCCCGCACTTCCATCCCTTCTTCTCCGACGACGAACAGTAGACTCTCAATAATCGTTTCATAAGACAACAACGGCTTCATTCCTTTCCTTTGACGATTCGACGAACGAGATTTGAATGTCCCGGTCTTCTTGTTTGGTCGTGACGACACGCAACTTGATTAGCTCGAGCAATGCCATGAACGTTACGACGAGGTCAGAGACGTCGGGCCGTTCTTCGAAAAACGAGAAGAACGACGTCGTCCTCTTGACCGACACGTGCTCATGCAACCGTGTCATCTGCTCTTCGACCGTCCGTTCTTCGCGCTTGATCGTCTTCTTGCGGCGTTCTTTCCACCGCTTGCGCTCGACCATTTTCGAATAGGCGTGCAACAAGTCCGCGAAATTGAGCGGCCCATCGTACGGCTGGACGAGGTCAGACATATAGCGCGTCAAATCCTCGCCCGGACGGCTATACAGTTCGAGCCGAGACTCTTCTTGCTCGCGCATGAACACGACCGCTTCTTTATACGCCTTATATTCAATCAACTGTCGAATCAACCCTTCGCGGGTCGGTTCTTCGCCGAATTCTGGAATGTCATCTTCTTCGACCGGTACCGGTGGCAACAGTTGCTTGCTCTTCAATTGGAGCAACGTCGCCGCCATGACCAAATATTCACTGGCCACATCGAGCTCAAATTTTTGCATCGTCCGGATAAAGGCGACATACTGGTCCGTGACCTCGGAGACAGAGATGTCCGAGATGTCGAGCTCCATTTTGCCGATCAAGTGGAGCAACAAATCGAGCGGCCCTTCGAACGTATCGATTTTGACGTTGTACGCTTCCATAGAGACACCTGCCATTTACATTTTTGCGCTTTAGTATAACATGTTTTGTAGTACCGTGACCACGAAAGGAGAAATTTGATGTCAACGCCTTTAATCCAGTATACGCTCTTGTTTGAATGCCATGCCGATTATTTTGAATGCCACGAAGTGCTCGAAGAGGCATGGCAAGACGGGGGGCGCCAAGATCTCGGTTACGCCGCCTTGATTCAGTACGCCGTCGCCCATTACCACGCCCGACGCGGCAACACGGCCGGCGCAAAAAAGAGCATCGCGGCGTTACAACAGAAGCTTGGGCTGGCCGCGACCGCGCTCGAGGGGCACGGCATCGACGTGGAGACGTTCGTCCGGGACTTGGGTCGTTGGCCGCTCCCTGAGACGCTCCCGCTCGACACGTCGATGCGACAACGAATCGAACGCTTGAAACCGAATTTCGAACCGACCACGCTCACGTTTGACGAGCTCGTCCATAAACATATGTATCGCGACCGGACACCGGTCGTCACCGAGCGGCTCCGGGCGCTCGAGGCACGCAAAAAAGCTAGGCGCTGAGCCTAGCTTTTTTAGATTGCGACTTGATTCCATTTATCGAGCAAGTCTCCGGTCTTGCCTTGACCGACGAGCGTCAAGTCGAGCGGCAATAAGTTCCGGGTCTCATCGAGCAGTTCATAGGAACGTTTCTCGCCACGGAACGACGGAGACAGCGCGATATGATGGATGAACATCGTCGTCTCTTGTTGCTCCATCCCGATGATCCCGACGAAGTCTTCCCCGACTCTCCAGAGATAGAGGAATTTAGCCGGGTCATCTTCGTAGGACCGAACGAGGTCGAGCAAGGCGCGTGGAGATTTGTCGCTACATGAGAACGCGAGCAGTCCCATCGCCGTCTTTTCGTACGATTGTTTATATTTCACCAGCATCGCTGGTTTCACCACCTTTAGTCATTCATGTTTCACTAAGTGAACACGTGAGAGACATGGCTCATTGTGCCATAACGTTCAGGCAGAAATCAATTCTCGTCCCAAACTTTGACTTCGGCCATCTTCGTGCCTTGACGAAGTTTGACCGCGTGCTCGAGACCAGACGTCACTTTTCCGAAGACCGTGTGGACGCCGTCAAGGTGCGGTTGTGGCTCATGGACGATAAAGAACTGCGAAGAGCCAGTGTTGCGGCCAGCGTGCGCCATTGAGAGCGAACCTGCTTCGTGCTTGTAAGGGAATGACGTCGACGTCTCACATGGAATCGTGTAGCCTGCGCCGCCCATGCCTGTGCCTTCTGGGCAACCGCCTTGGCTGACGAAACCTGGGATGACCCGGTGGAATGTCAAACCGTTATAGAAGCCGCTGTTCGCGAGCTTCTCGAAGTTTTCAACCGTGATCGGTGCCGCATCGTGGAACAAATCGAATTCGATCATTTCACCGTTTTCTAATTTCATAGATCCTTTTTTCATGGAAAGTAACCCCTTTATGTTCATAATAGTCTTTCTCACTCACACATTGCCCATTCTATCAAAAAAAACCGTCTGTCTCCACTATTTTGTGGAAACAGACGTTCTGACTTTCTACTTACTGGATGACGGCATGGACGAGTGGACGCGCCTTCGGCTCTGTCGCACCGATCGTATACGCGTGGTCCATCCGTTCGAGCGCAGACGTCATGTCTTCTTTGTTCGAACGGAGCACGGCGATGACATCACCGGCCTCGACCTTGTCACCGACTTTCTTCTCAAGCGTGATGCCTGCCGCGAAGTCGAGCTGATCATCTTTTGTCGCCCGTCCTGCGCCGAGGAGCATCGCTGCCACGCCGACTTCGTCAGCGATAATCGACTCGACGTAACCCGCTTGTTTCGCGACGAACGTATCTCATACTTCGCTTGCGGAAGTTTCGACAAGTCATCGACGAGCGACGCGTCGCCACCTTGTGCAGCGACGAACTGACGGAACACCTCGAGGGCATGACCGTCTGCCATCCGCTTCTCAAGGTCAGCATACGCCTCGTCGAACGTCGGATAGAATTCGCCGAGTACCGCCATATGGCCGGCAATCGTAAGGGCGATCGTCTTCAAATCGTTCACGTCTTTGCCCGAGAGGACTTCGATCGCTTCTTTCACTTCGTTCGCGTTCCCAATCTCGAAGCCGAGCGGTTGGTCCATGTCCGTGATGACGGCGACCGTTTGACGGCCGACGTTCTTCCCGATGGCAACCATCTCTTTAGCGAGCGCTTTCGCGTCATCGAACGACTTCATGAACGCCCCTGAGCCCGTCTTGACGTCGAGGACGATACTGTCGGCACCGGCCGCGATTTTCTTCGACATGATCGAGCTCGCGATGAGTGGGATCGAATCGACCGTCGCCGTCACGTCACGAAGTGCATACAGACGTTTATCGGCAGGCGTCAAGTTGCCCGTCTGCCCGATGATTGACATTTTGATATCGTTTACTTGCTTCGTGAACTGTTCTTCCGTCAACTCGACGTTGAAGCCTGGGAACGATTCAAGCTTATCGATCGTACCGCCCGTGTGGCCGAGACCGCGACCGCTCATCTTCGCGACCGGAATCCCGATTGACGCGACGAGCGGAGCGACGATCAAGCTGATTTTGTCACCGACACCGCCGGTCGAGTGTTTATCGACTTTTTTACCTTGGATGTTCGACAAATCGATGACGTCACCAGACTTGACCATCTCCATCGTCAAGGCCGCCGTCTCTTTCTCGGTCATGCCGTTAAAGTAAATCGCCATCGAGAGGGCCGACATCTGATAGTCAGGGATTGTCTCGTTCGTGAAGCCTTCGATGATGAAGCGAATCTCCTCTTCATTCAATTCGCCACCGTTACGTTTTTTCAAAATCAAATCGACCATGCGCATAAGTTTCGTCCTCCTAGTTAGATAGTGGTTACATGCTTTGAATCGTGCCGCGTACGAGTGAAAGGAAGTCTTGACGGACGCGTTCTGTCGTCTCGATGACTTCTTCATGGTTGAGCGGTTGATCTAAAATCCCGGCTGCCATGTTCGACACACACGAGATGCCTAGCACACGCATATCCGAGTGACGGGCCACGATGACTTCAGGTACCGTCGACATGCCGACGACATCACCGCCGAGGAGGCGTGCCATCTTAACTTCGGCCGGTGTCTCGTATGTCGGACCCGTGTTCCCGAAGTAGACACCTTTTTGAACCGAGAGGCCGAGCTTCGCCGCGACGCCTTCCGTCAATGTGACGAGTTCTTGATCATACGCCTCTGACATATCCGGGAAACGTGTCCCGAAGTCGCTCGCGTTCTTGCCGATGAGTGGGCTCGTGCCGAAGAAGTTGATATGATCCGTGATGATCATCAAGTCACCCGGGTTGAACGACTCGTTGCAAGCGCCGGCCGCGTTCGTGACGATGAGCGTCTCGACACCAATCAATTTGAGGACGCGTACCGGGAACGTGACTTGTTCCATCGAATAGCCTTCATAGAAGTGGAATCGCCCTTGCATCGCGACGACGCGTTTTCCTTCAAGGTCACCGAAGACGAGTTGTCCAGCGTGTCCTTCGACGGTCGATACCGGGAAGTGCGGGATGTCCTCATAAGGGATTTTGACCGCGTTCTCGATCTCGTCGGCGAGGACGCCGAGTCCTGAGCCGAGGATGAGTCCGATTTCTGGTGTTCCGTTCATACGTTCCTGTAAAAATGCCTTTGTTTCGTTCCAATTTACCATGAGTGGTGCCTCCTCAAATTTCGTTTAAGAAACTCTTTCCATGTTCTGGTGCATCGACATCGAAGTTATCCGCAACCGTCGCGCCGATGTCGGCGAACGTTCCTCGTATGCCGAGGTCGACTGCCGTCGCGCCGTGATGGTGGACGATGAGTGGCACGTATTCACGCGTATGGTCCGTACCTGGGGCCGTCGGGTCGTTCCCGTGGTCGGCCGTGATGATGAGCAAGTCGTCTTCGCGCAACTTCTCAATCACTTCCGGTAGACGGGCGTCGTACTCTTCAAGTGCGACCGCGTAGCCTTCCGGGTCACGGCGGTGTCCGAAGAGCGCGTCGAAGTCGACGAGGTTCAAGAAGCAAAGTCCTTCGAAGTCCTCATCGAGCGATGCGACAAGTTTATCCATCCCGTCCATGTTCGACTTCGTCCGAATCGCTTTCGTGACCCCTTCACCGTCGTAAATATCACTGATTTTCCCGAGGGCGATGACGTCTTTTCCGGCCGTCTCGAGCGTATTCATGACCGTCTTGCCGAATGGTTTGAGCGCATAGTCATGGCGGTTTGACGTCCGGACCCAAGCGCCAGGCGTTCCGAGGAACGGACGGGCAATGATGCGTCCGAGCATGTACGGGTCTTCACGTGTGATTTCACGGGCGTATTCGCAGATGCGATACAACTCGTCGAGCGGGACGACTTCTTCGTGCGCCGCGATTTGAAGCACCGAGTCAGCCGACGTATAGACGATCAAGGCGCCTGTGTTGACATGTTCTTCACCGAGCTCATCCAAAATCTCAGTCCCTGAAGCTGGTTTGTTGCCGATGATGTCACGTCCACTGAACTCTTTGAGACGATTGATCAAGTCATCCGGGAACTCTTCGAAGACGCGGAACGGCGTATCGATATGGAGCCCCATAATCTCCCAATGGCCGGTCATTGTGTCTTTCCCGGCTGAAATCTCTTCCATACGTCCAAAGGCACTCGGTGTCTCTGATCGCTCGATTCCTTCAATCGGTTTAATGTTCGACAAGCCGAGACGTCCCATGTGCGGCATGTTCAAGCCACCGTGTTCACGGGCGATATGTCCGAGCGTGTCTGAGCCGACGTCACCGAACTGATCGGCATCTGGGGACTCCCCGATTCCGACCGAGTCCATAACGATCAAGAAAATACGTTTAAATTTCTTCACAAAAGTTCCTCCTTTAGTGTCATTACGCACGTGGGTGATGTTTTCGATAGACATCATGGAGTCGTGCTTTATTGACATGTGTGTAAATTTGAGTCGTGGAGAGGTCTGCATGCCCGAGCATCTGTTGAATCGCCCGAAGATCGGCGCCATTCTCAAGCAAGTGTGTCGCGAACGAATGCCGGAGCACGTGTGGCGTGATTTCTTTTTGAATGCCGGCCTCTTTGGCCCGTCGTTTAATCATCTTCCAGAATCCTTGACGACTGAGCCGGCCGCCACGTCCGTTCAAGAACAACGCCTCGGTCTCCCGACCACCGAGCCCGTTACGCGCCTGTTGGATATAGCGTTCGACAAAACTCTGGGCGACAGATGACACCGGGATGATTCGAGCACTCTCACCTTTGCCTTCACACTGTAGATATCCCAATTCGAACTGTAAATCATCCAAATCAAGCCCAAGAAGTTCACTGACACGCATACCCGTGCCGTAAAGCAGTTCAAGCATCGCCCGATCGCGGAGCGCGAGCGGGTCTGACGTCGGAACGCTATCAAGTAAACGTTCGACTTCGTCTTGCGACCACGTGTCTGGTAAATGGCGCTCTGCTTTCGGCGTCTCTAAATAGAGCGCCGGGTCAGTCGTCGTTCCACCCGTCATCTTTAAATGATGATGGAACGTCCGAATCGAGCTGACGGCTCGTCGAAGTGATGAGGGGGCCCGACCGGCTTGCGATAACTCTTCTATATGCTTGACGATATGTGCCCGCGTGACCTCATTCCATTCGGTCACACCGAGTTGGGTCAACGTCGATAAGTACTGGATCAAATCGCTCGCATAGGCTTGTCTCGTGTTCGTCGACATTCGTTTTTCAACCGTCATGTACTGTAAAAATGACTCGACTTGCGAACGCATGACATCCTCCTCCTTCCTCATTACATCTGAATACGCTTACATCATATCACTTATGTAAACTGTTGTGAAGACGTCTGACCTTGTTTTTTTAAGCTTTTTTTGTGACATGATTTGGTGATTTTTTCACACTTTCCTTGATTGAGGACTTACGAATTTCGCCACTATTTGGTACACTCAACTCGACTTATTAAACTAATTTAAAAAGTGAAGAAGGAATTGTTTATGAATCGACCTAGTACTAGTCTAACAATCGCTATCAGACGCCAGCTCGTCTTATCCGGTCATTCGACCATTGCCGCCATCTCTGAAGCGACTCGAGTCAGTTTTCCGACCGTCAAAAAGCAACTCGAGCAGTTGATTGAAGCTGGCGAAGTATGCGAACAAGGTTTTGAGGATTCAAGCGGCGGCCGCCCAGCCAAACGTTACGTCTATAATGCGCATTTCACGCACGGGTTGACGCTATACGTCGAGAAGACGGTTATCCGCTATCGCGTCATCGATTGCCTCGGAACGACGATCGATGAAGGGACGCAAGTCATTCTAAAGGAAGACCATCTCGGCACGCTCGATGGTGCTCGATCGTCAATTGAACCAGACGCCAAATGTGAGTGCGATGTCCATCGGTCTCGCGGCGGCCGTCGCGGACGGGACGGTCATCTTCGCGCCGGACTATCCGACGTTCGCACACCTTGACTTGAGACGTTGGGTCGAGTCACGTACCGCTCGCCCTGCCGTCATCGAGAACGATATGAACGCAGCCGTCTATGGATACGGACACACGCACGAACTTGCCGGCGACCAGTCGATCGTCTACGTTTATTTAGGAAAGAACGGGCCGGGCGCCGGGATTCTCATCAACGGACAGCTCATCCGGGGCAAGACCGGGTTCAGCGGGGAAATCTCGTTTTACCGCTCTATGATGACGCGACGTTGCATGACCGGATGGCGAGTGAACGGTCGACCCCGGCTCCGTTATCGGACGCGGCTCTCGATGCGCTCAGTCGGCTCGTCGCAACGTTTACCGCGACGCTCAATCCGCACGCCATCATTTTTTCGGACGTTGACTTCGTCGATCCCGACTTGGAGCGGATTCGGCGTTTGTGCCAGCGTTACATTCTGGCGGCTCACACCCCGGATTTATTGATTGGTATATGGGAGGAAGATTATTTCGCAGGCTTGACCCGACGTTGTGTCGGGTTGCTGCTTGAATCGATTTGAAGAGGTGAACTATGACAGGATTTTTATTATTGACCGTGATCTATATTGCGTTTATCAGTCTCGGCTTACCCGACGCCTTGCTCGGCGTCGCTTGGCCATTGATGCACACCGAGTTCAACGCCCCGATTTCGATGGCCGGTTGGATTTTTATGACTATCGCCGCGGGTACGATTTTATCGAGTCTGCTCAGCGGTAGGTTGTTAGAGCGGTTCGATACGAAGCAAGTCACGTTCGGCTCCGGCCTCGTAACGGCACTGTGCCTGCTCGGATTTTACGCAGCCCCGTCGTTGATTTGGCTGTTCGTCCTATCGATTCCACTCGGGCTTGGCGCCGGAGCGGTCGATGCCGCCCTCAACCATTACGTGGCGGACAACTATCAGGCACACCATATGAACTGGCTCCATTGTTTCTGGGGTGTCGGGGCGACGGGCGGACCGCTCGTCATGGCCGGTGTCTTGACGGAGAACGGGTGGCGCGACGGCTATTTGATTGTCGCATTGATCCAGTTCGCGCTCGCCTTCCTCCTGCTCCTGTCGTTCCCGCTGTGGAAGCGCGAAGTCAAAGTGGGACCGACTCCAATCGAGCGAAAAGAGACGGCCGTGACCGTGCACGAGCGAAAACTACCGAAAGGCATCTCCTATGCGTTGGCCACGTTCCTACTCTATTGCGGAATCGAGGCGCTCATCGGGCTCTGGGCCAGCAGTTACCTCGTCCAGATGAAACAGTTCTCCGTCGCGACGGCCGCGACGTGGGTGTCAATCTATTACGGCAGTATCACGCTCGGGCGTTTCCTAAGCGGGTTCCTCTCGTTTCGCTTCACGAACCGACAGATGATTCGGCTCGGGCAAACACTCGCCTTCATCGGCAGCCTCGTGTTTCTCATTCCGGCGATCGAAGCGATGGTGGTCGGCTTGATCTGCATTGGGCTCGGCTTGGCGCCGATTTACCCGAGCATGCTCCATGAGACGCCGCAACGGTTCGGCCCAATGCGGGCGAAACGGTTGATGGGCTTCCAGATGGCGTTCGCCTACACCGGTAGCACGTTCTTGCCCCCGCTGTTTGGACTTTTCGTGTCCCAGACGTCGCTCGGCCTTTTCCCGCTCGTGACCGTCTTAATGATGGTCGGGATGCTCTTAAACACGGAACGCCTGAATTTCATCATGCAGCAACAATCAAAGGAGGAAGTCACATGAAAATCGAACACGTCGCCCTATGGGTGAACGACCTTGAACAAATGCGCCGCTTCTACGAGACGTATCTCGGGGCAACGGCGAATGACAAATATACGAACGAACGGAAACAGTTCGAATCGTATTTCCTGACGTTCCCTGAATCAACGTGCCGGCTCGAGTTGATGCGACGACCGGACATCCACGGCGCACCTGGCGATACGATCGGCTACGCGCATATCGCATTCGCGCTCGGCAGCAAAGAGGCGGTCGACACGTTGACGCGACGGCTCGAAGCCGACGGGTATCCGCTCGTCGATGGACCACGGACGACAGGAGACGGGTATTACGAGAGCGTGCTGCTTGATCCCGAACAAAATAAACTCGAATTGACGATTTAAGGAGATGAGATGATACTTCAAGCGATTTACTCGACCTTGACGGAACGTTATTCACCGACCAGAAGATGATTTCACCGCGCACGAAGCAGACGTTGCTCGACCTTCAGGCGGATGGCATCAAAGTCGTGCTCGCCTCCGGACGACCGAAACGAGGCATCGAACCGTTCGCCGACGAGCTCCGGCTACACGAGTACGGTGGACTCATCGTCTCTTCAAACGGGGCGTGCGTCACGGACGCGACGACTAATGAAACGTTGTTTGAGCAGGCGATTCACCCGAACGACGCCCGGGCCATTTTGGATCATTTGACCGGCTTCGACGTCATCCCGATGATCAATGACGAGACGTATATGTACGTCAATGACGTCTTCAGCGGCATGCTCGAGTTGAACGGTGAGCCATTCAACATCATCGGGTATGAATCACGCGGAGGTCGCTTCCGATTACGGGAAGCACCTTGTCTCGCCGACGCCATCGATTTCCCCGTCTATAAGATTCTCGTCGCGGGACAACCGGACTATCTAAAAGCGCATGCCGCCTCGCTCGCCGGCCCAGTCACGGACCGCGTCACCGGCATGTTCACGGCCGCTATGTACTATGAGTTCACAGACCTCGGCATCGACAAGGCCCGGGCGCTCGACCACGTGTTCCAAAACTTCAACATCAGCCGCGACCGGGTCATCGCGTTCGGTGACGGGCATAACGACCGGTCAATCATCGAGTATGCCGGTATCGGCGTCGCCATGGGCAACGCCGTCGAGGACATCTTGGCAATCGCCACGGAAGTGACGACCTCGAACAATGAAGACGGCATCGCTACCGTCTTGTTCCGCTACTTAACGACATGACGATACACAAAAGACAGACAGCCCCTTGAGAGGCTGCCTGTCTTGGTTTATCCATTGATGACTGCTTTATGACCTTCGAGCGTGACGCCTTTAACTTGGCACACTTTACAGATGCCGTGAAACGTCAAGCGATGGTCTTTGATTAAAAATTCGTATTTGCTTTCGACTTTCTTCTCGACGTCGACGAGCAAGTCTTCCATGATTTCCTCGACCGAACCGCACTCGACACAGACGAGATGATGGTGCGAATGGTTCGCACCTTCTGGTCTAAGGTCAAAACGTGCGACACCGTCACCGAAGTTGACTTTGTCGACGACACCGAGCTCCGTCAATAGCTCGAGCGTCCGATAGACCGTCGCGAGCCCGATTTCCGGTGCGATGCTTTTGACGAGCATGAACACGTTCTCCGCGCTCAAATGGTCCGTCTCATTCTCAAGTAGAATGCGGACGGTCGATTCTCGTTGCGGTGTCAATTTATATCCTTTGGCGCTTAATTGCTGTTTGATCCGTTCAATTCGCGTTTCCATAAGGCGCCCCCTCTTAGCATAATTCACTATTCAAAGCATACCGAAGTTCATCCAGTTTTTCAAATTAAAATGATTCCTATGTAAGTGTAACATATCTCACTCTAGTTTAGAATCATTTCAATTTAGATAGTTGCCACCACTGAATCGCCATAATCGTCTTGGCGTCAGTGATGCGCCCACTCGCCAACAAGTCGACCGCCTCGTCGAACGTGAAACGTTGGACTTGTAAAAACTCATCCTCATCGAGGTTCATCGTACCGGCCGTCAAGCCTTGGGCAACATAGACATCGACCCGCTCGCTACAAAAACCGGGTGCCCCGTAAAAGGAGAAGATTTTTTCGAGCGTCTCGGCCGTATAACCGGTCTCTTCTTCGAGTTCGCGCTTCGCACTCGCGAGCGGTTCCTCACCAACTTCCAACTTCCCGGCTGGAATCTCGAGTGACATCGACTCGAACGCTTTCCGGTACTGTTCGACGAGGACGATGCGGTCGTCTTCATCAACGACGAGAACGGCGACGGCTCCGTTATGGTAGACGAGTTCGCGGACCGAGGTCTCTCCGTTCGGGAGCGACACGACGTGTTTCTCGACGTTAAAAATCTTTCCTTCGTAAATGACTTCCCGTTCAATCGTTTTCTCTTCCATTTGTATGTACCCCTCACTTTTCCTATATACTGTGATTATGATTCATATCGTCAGACGGAACAAGGAGGAATTATCAATGCCAGAGTTAGGGTTAGGTACGATGTCGATTTTAAAGCACGGGGAAGCGGAAGGTCGTCGAATTTTAGAGGCAGCTTACGACGCCGGGATTCGGCACTTTGATTCGGCCGACGTCTATGATCACTTCGAGGTGGAACGTCTTGTCGGTTCGACGTTCGCCGGACGCCGAAACGAGCTATTCTTGACGAGCAAGGGTGGGAACGTGTTAACCGAGGACGGGATGCGCTGGGATCCGAGCGCCGCACATTTGGAACAAGCGCTGGCGGATTCGCTCGAACGTCTCCAAACCGATTTTTTGGATGTGTATTACATCCATGGCGGCACGCTCGAGGACGACCTCGATGAGACGATTGCTTTCATGCGTCGGCAAAAGCAAGCTGGGGTCATCCGACAGATTGGACTGTCCTCGCTTCGTCCGAACGTCATTCGCTATTGGCTCGAGCACGGTGAGCTCGACGTCTTGATGACGCCATACTCACTGCTCGACCGCCGAATCGAATCGCTCGACCTCGACATTCCGATTGTCGGGCGCGGACCGCTCGCCAAAGGGCTGTTGACCGCTGAAGGGTCCGAACGATTGGCGGACAAAGGCTTCGAGGCATGGTCCGCTTCAGAGTTGCGCGACGTGTTGCCGACAATTCCGACACCGATTCAAGCGTACGCTCTCGCCGCCGCGAAACGGACGTGTGCCGTCGTCCTGCCAGGCGCCTCTTCGGTCAAGCAATTGAACGACTTGATCGCCGCCGATCAAGCCGACATCGATTCGGACAAACTTGACGAACTGTTGGCACGGTTGCCGGTCCACCCCTACACAAAACATGCGACCTGAACGTCAGGTCGCATTCGTATCACGTTGTTTAATTTGCTCGATGGCCCAGTCGGCCCAACCGGCGTAGTTTTCCATCATCCGAATCGCATACTCGCTCGTCAGTAAATAGCCGAGCGTATCGGCCTCGGACTGATGGGCCGCTTGGAACGCCCGGATTTGATGGGCGACTTGCTCGTGATGCGCTTTCGTCTCTTCGACGTAGCGAATCGCCTCGTCGAGCGGGAGCAACTGCAACAGGCTGACCCGGAGCAAGTTCTCGTCTTTCATCTTTGGTTGGTACGAAGTCGGCTGACGTAGCCAGTCGATCAGTTCTTGCCGTCCCGTCTCTGTGATGGAGTAAATCTTTTTATCTGGTAAGTCATGTTGGGCCACATGCTCCGAAGAGACAAGCGACTCATCTTCCATTTTTAACAGTTCACGATAAATCTGTGTATGATGGGCGTGCCAAAAATGAATCATTTGCGCTTTGAACGTCGCGTTCAAGGCATAGCCGGTAGCGGGTTGATGGGTCAATAACCCGAGTAGTGCATGACGTAACGCCATAACCATCACCTATCCCTTGCGGTTCTATTTTTATTAGTGTATCACATATCGCGGCGCGACCGAGAATGCCAATCGGTTGACGCCCATTACGATTACAAAGACAATATACGTGAAGGGAGAGATTTTTATGAAACCGATTCAATCTGATCAGCAATTCCAAGAAGCCATTCAAGATAAAGGCATGGTCGTCTTCACGACGTCATGGTGCCCGGACTGCCGTCGCCTCGATATGTACGTCGATGAACTCGTCAAAGACTATCCACAGTTTAACTGGTACGTCGTCGACCGCGACGAGTTGCCGGAACTGTCAGACGCCCAAGAAGTACGGGGCATCCCGTCACTTCTCTTTTATAAAGAAGGCGTCAAGCAAGAACACCTCCACTCGGCGAACGCCAAGACGGAGATGCAAATCCGTTCTTTCCTCGATACGTTAAACGACTAAACAAAAAGACGACCGTCGTGGTCGTCTTTTTGTTTAGTTGAATCGTGCGAGATAACGTCGGTCGATGATCCGTTTTAAATGGTACGGCAACCGCCCGTGCCACGTCCACTTCCCGTACGTCAAGAGCGCCCGTCCCGGGGTCGTCAGTAAAATATTGAGCGATGTCCGCGATTTGAATGGTCGCCGTGTGCCGAGCAAGAGACGCGCGACGTGCCGGCCCGAACGGACGGCATCGACGCCACCGTTCAACCGGGCCGCCATATCGCCCGTAATAAAAACGTCACGATACACCGGGTGCCGCAAATCGTCATCGGTCTCGATGAACGACGCTTCTTCGGCCAATCCGGCCGTTGACCACCAATCGTCCGGAACGACACCTGTCGCATCCAAGACGAGTCCGTCCTCTTCTCCGGGTTGGAACGGAGCCAAGATGAGTGTCACGCCGCTCCGGACGAGACGCCGTGCCATACGCTGAACGACGCGGTGCGGGAGTCCCGGCAACAGTCGACGCGCACACAATGTCACGTGTCGCCGATTCCGGATGCATGCGAAGGCGAGCTCGACCCCGGCCTTGCCGCCACCGACGATGGTGACTGTCTCACTCTCGACAATATCGTCCAACACGTCTGACGTCATCGGTTTGAGACCCGTTCCGAGACCGCGACTTTTCGCACCGGTCGCGAGCACGAGAAGGTCGTAGCCGACTTGTCCGCCATCAGTCTCCACAATCCGAGCATTTGGATCGAGCCCGATTAGACGTTGGGCGACAGGCGTGACGTCAGCTCGCAACGGTATCGTCGCCGACTCCATCTCGCCAGCGATTACTTGCGGGAACGCGCCCGTATAAATTGTTTCACGTCCACCGATGTATTGGACATCATATCGTTCCCGGAGCCGGTCGAGCTGCTCGAGAATCTCGAGCTGTCCATGACCAAGCCCGACGAGAACGAGACGCGGCTTCATCTTAAAATCCGCCGTGCTTCGAACAACCGCTGCAAAATGGTCGCCACTTCAAGGACGACGAAAATCGTCGCGATGACGCCGATCCACGTCGGGAACAAAATCATGAGTGTGAACAAGATGAAACATTCCGTCCGCTCCAAAATCCCAGGTTGATAATAGAATGATTTCTCAGACCGACGGGAGCTACTCGCGCCGACAGCGAGAAACAACGTCATCGCCACGACGAACGAACCGAGCAACAGGAGAAAGATCGGCATATGCTCTGGATGGCGTAGGGCGAGCGCGATGACGACGGCAATCTCGACAATGCGGTCAAACACGAGGTCGAGCACTGTCCCATACCCTGTTTTCTGAGTACGTCGCGCCATCGTCCCATCGAGGACGTCGAACAGCCCCGACACCCATAATAGCAGTACGGCCGTCCATAGCATATCGTTATAAATGAACAGGCCGACTGAAACACCTATGATTCCTCCAAGGACGGTCACTTCGTTCGGGGTAAACTTCCATTTCAAGAGCCGATCGGCCCCGCGCTCGATGACGGGACGAACGAACCGGCTACCATACGTGTCCAACATGAAATTCCTCCTTATTTCTTACGCAAATAATACGTCTCGCCGTCCCGGAACGATTCATCTCGCGGCAAGATGACATAGTCCCCCTGCCCGCGGCGATACTCGCCGAGACGATGCCCGAAACGCGTGAACGATCGGACGAGCTCGACCGTCTCTTCCGTCGGGGAGTCCGTCACCTCGATGTGAAGCGAGGGATATAGCCTGCCGTCCAGTTCAATAAAGTCACCGAACGTCGATTCCGTCTCGGCTAACACTTGTGGGGTTCCGCTCGCGCGGACACGCCCCGCTTCGAGCAGCGTCACCCGATCAGCGACGAGCATCGCTTCCTCCCGGTCGTGCGTCACGAGCAGCGCCGTCAACCCGAGTTCACGGACGAGGTCGCGAATCAAGCGCTGCAACTCGTATTTGAGATTGGGATCGAGGTTCGTGAACGGTTCATCGAGCAGGATGAGCCGTGGCGAAGCCGCGAGTGCCCGGGCAAAGCTCACCCGTTGTTGTTCTCCGCCGGAAAGCTCGTGAATCTCAGCGTCATAGCGACCAGGCAGTCGGACGCGGGAGAGCCACGCCTCTGCTTCTTGACGCGATCGGTTCGGCGTGGCGAGTGTCACGTTCTCCCCGACCGTCAAATGCGGAAACAAGAGCGGGGATTGAGATAACATCGTGATTCGGCGCAAGTGAGGCGGCACCCCGTCGAGCGGCGTCTCGTCCCAAGTCAAATTACCGGCGTCCAGCGTCTCAAGCCCGGCAATAATACGGAGCAACGTCGATTTCCCAGACCCGCTCACGCCAACGAGGGCGTGAATCTCGCCGTTCGGGATTTCAAGATCAATGCCGCGTAATACGTCGCGGTCTTTAAAACGTTTATGAACTCCTGTTAACACTAAACTCATCGCAATCGCCCTTTCACCAATTTGATCCACATGCTGAACAATCCGTCGAGTCCAAGGTAGAGCAGGACCGGCACGAGGACGAGCACCCATGTATGCTGTAACGCAAGGGAGACATCATTGCCTGCATATGCTTGGTAGAGACGCGTCGTGACCGTCGGGATGAGCCCCGCCCCCATCAATTGGACGAGCACGAATTGACTCAAGACGATGACGGTTGAGAACAAGACGATCGTTCGAATCGTCTCTTTCAAGAGCGGGAACAGCACGAAACCGAACCGGCTCCACGGGGCGAGCGTCAACGTCTGTTCAAGGAGCGGTCGACCGACCACGTACATGGCGTTATACGCCAACCGAATCGAATAAGGCAGCGTCGTGACGAGCAGGACGAGGCCAACTCCAATGTGTGTGCCGACAAGGCCGAGTGGCGCCAAAGCGATATACATGCCGAACATGCTGGCCAGTACCGGTATGAATAACGGCAGGAACGTGAACCATTCGACTGAAGTTTTCCATTTCGAGTCGGTGAACATGAGCCACCACGCTGTCCCGATGCCGAGCCAGACGTTGACCAAGCCGAGGATGATGACATAGAGGACCGTGTTGCCGAACGCCTCATCCCAACTGAACGCAGCCGGGAACGCCAAAAACAGCCCGATGAACGGGAACAGGATCAAACCCGCGACGATAAGCCGACTCATCGTCTCACCCCCCGTTCGATGCGCCGTCGTCGTTTAGCCGTCATGCTATAGGAGCCGATGACACCGATAAAGATGAACAGCGTCCAGATGAGGGCGACCGCATACGACTCGTACGCATTTAAAAACAGGCCGGTCGTCAATCGTTCGTAGGCGAGCACTCCGAGCAACTCGGGGAACGTGACGCCTAACAAGGCCGGCACTTCATAGGCGAACGAAATGAACGCGACGAGTACCCAAAACGAGTCAAGGAGCGGTTTGACGAGGAATGGCCATTCGGCCACTTTAAATTGTTCGAACGGGGTAAGTTGAAGCGTCTTCGCCATATCCACATAGCCCTGGTTCAATTGGGCGTACGTCCCGATTACCATCAAAAACACGAACGGTACTTCTTTCCAAACATACGTCAAGATGACGACGAGATGATGACGTTCGTTCGCCTCCACCAACCCGTAGAACGGAAAGCCACCCGAGAACAAGACATAAAATAAATACGCTGCTGCGACGTGCGGTACGAACATCGGCCATCTGAGCAGTGATGCGAGCCATGTCGATTGCCTCCGATACACCGATCGGGCGAGCCACGTGCCGATGACAAGTGAGAGGACCGTCGAGACGAGTGTCACATACAGCGTCACGGCGAGACTGGCGCGCCAGGCCGCATCGTTCAATTCAGACCAGTCGAAGCCGACAGTCTCGTAAATCAAGAAGGCGACCCCGGTGAACGGCAAAGCCAGGACGAACAAACTGAGCCATAGACTACTGCGCGACACGGTCCCACTCCTCGCGAATCGCGTCAATCACGGCCGGCCCATAGTCGGGAATCGATCGTTCAGCGAGACGTTCCGGGTCAGGATAAGTGACGCCATCATCAAGTTTCAAAAAGGCCTCACGGTCGACCGCATCGAGTTTCGTCAAATCAAGCGACGTCCCGTCTCCCCAGTACGTCGCGTCTTGTTTGGCAAGCTGAGCTTCCGGTGACAACAACTCATTGATGACGACGAGCGCACCGTTCGGATTGGTCGCGTTAAATGGAACGGCGAGAAAATGCGTCGAGGCGATCGAATGTTCGAGCACGAGCGCCCGTGTTCCACTAGGAAACACGCCATTTTCACGCTCGGCCTCGGCACGACGCTCATTGAAGCCCATCGTCATCCAGACATCACCTGCAGCGTACAACTGGTCAAGCTGGGCGAGCGATTTCGGATATGTCGTCCCTTGTTTCCATAGAGATGGTGACCATGTCGCGAGTTTCTCCCAGAAATCGTCTGGAATCTCACCGTCACCTGCCGCAGCCCCATACTCGGCGTAAAGCAGATGGCGGACGAACGCGTTCCCAGTGAAGTCTGTCACTTCAGGATACGTGAAACGGCCCGGATTTTCTTCGGTCCAACGATGTAATTCGTCGAACGTCGTCGGCGGATCTTTCACTTTGTCCGCATCATAGTGCATGACGAACTGGACGTTCCCCCACGCGACCTCGAGCCCGTTCGTCGGAGTTCCCGCATCGGTTGCTTGCGCGTCCTCGTTCAATAGTTTGGTGTTCGGGATTTTGTCGAGCAGGTCACCATGCAACAGATCCGCCTCGGCGGCGTTACGGAAATTGTCTCCATTGATCCACATGAGGTCGATTGTCCCTTCTTCTCGATTCGCCCGCTTGTCGAGCGACAATTGACGCACGAATTCGGCCGTGTCCATCGGGACGCGGTTCAACTCAACGTCATACGTCTCTTTCAGGCGGGGCGCGACATACTCATCGATATAGCGATTGATACCGTCATCGCCTCCCCACATATAAAAATTGACCGTCGACTGTTTCGCTTCTTCGGCCGCCTGTTCGAACGTCGGTGCGATTTCGGCGCGCGTCGTCCCACAGGCAGCGAGGAAGATGAGTGCTAGCATCATACCGAATTGTTTCAATCGGCGCATCGTGTCTCCCCCTTTTTTCTGTATGTTGACACATTTACTTTTTGTCAAATCCCCTTTTTGCGACCCGTTCGAACATGATCGGGCACATTGCGTACAGTTTCGCACCAAGTTCCATCCACCACGGGGCATTCACTTCACGTTTCGACGCCTCACATGCCGCGACGACGCGTTTCGCGAGACGATCGGGGTCGAGCATAATTGATTTCACACTCGCTTCGTAACGTCCACTCTTGTCGGCCCGAAGAAAGAATGGCGTCGCAATCGGTCCCGGGTTGACGGTCAACACATGAATCCCAGCCGGCTTCAGTTCCAACCGGAGCGCGTTCGAGAACTGGAGCAACGCTGCTTTCGAGCCGGCATAGACGGCCGATTTCGGGGTCGGAACTTTCGCTGCTTGCGAGCAGACGTTGATGATCGTACCACCGCGACGCATCGTTCGCGCACAATTACGCGCCAACAACATCGGGGCGGTCGCGTTCAAGCGCATCGTCTCTTCGATGACGTCGGTCGTTTGATCGACGACAAGGTCGAACTCGCCGATTCCGGCATTGTTCACCCAGACGTCGATTGCTCCATATGTACGTTCGACTTGTTCCACGAGCGTGTCATAGTTGGTACAGACGTCGGCCACCATCCAATCGGCCGATAACGTTGACCCGAGTTCGCGCAACCGCTCCTCGTTCCGTGCGATTAATGTCAAACGGGCACCCGACTCATAAAAAGAATGCGCCAACGCGGCTCCAAAGCCGCTCGACGCACCTGTAATGACAATATGTCTCATTCTTTCATTTCCTCCGCTTTCATATAAATCCATTTTCCGTCCGTCAACAATTTGACGACGCGCCCTCGTTCCTCGAGTAACGTCAAGCGCGCGAACACTTCACTGAAGACGAGCGGCATCGCGCGACGCATCTTCCGTCCATACAGACGCATCGACCAGTCAAATACGCTCAGACCGTCAACCCAATCGGCAAAAAGCAGTTCACTCCGCTCATAACGTTGCGCGATGCGCGCCTCGATTAACGCACGCGGTTTTTGAATCGGTTCCCCGTGACCGCTCACGACGAGCTTTAAGTCAATTTCTTGAAGTTTTCGGAGCGAGTCGAGGTAGAGCACGACCGGTGAGGCGAACCCTTCCTCTTCATAAGGTTGTTCGATGAGCGGGTTCGGTTCCACCGTATCAATCAAATGGTCGCCCGCAATCAATACGCCACCTGGTCCGAGCAATCCGAGTTGGTCACTCGCGTGTCCAGGGAGATGAATCGTCTTCCAGGCCCCGTCACTCGTCACCTCCTGTCCATCCTCGAACGTCATCGTGACGGTCGTCGGACCAATCCAACGTAGCGCCTCCCGATAATCAGGCAATTTGTTCACGATCGTCTCCGGGGTCCCGAACCAGTGTGCCAACTCGTGTAAAAATTGATTGCCACGTTTGATGAAGTTCGGCGTCTGTTCTAAGTAGCGAACGAGCTTCTCATGTCCATATACGGGAATCGAGGCGTCACGCAAGCGCCACGCCTGACCCGCATGGTCAGCATGATGATGGGTCAAAAATAAAAAGTCAATGTCCGCAAGTGTCAGCTCAATCTCGGCCAACTGCGTCGTCAATGAGGTCCACGCTTCTCCCGTGTCCGGTCCACAATCGACCATGAAGAAACGGTTCATATGTTCGACAACATAGACGTTCACATTGCCGACCTCAAACGGTGTCGGTATATCGAGTCTTGCCAATTGGCTTGAAATCCAGTTCGCCACGTCCCCCTCAACCCCTTCCACTTATCTTCACTCATTATACCTGTCTGAAAGAACGGATTTCAATCACACAAAAAAAGGAGAGGATTTCTCCTCTCCGATGTCTTATAGGTTGATGACGGTGACTTTATCACGTGTCATCGTCTCGAGGCTGCGTCCAATCCCTTGAACACCGAGACCAGATTGTTTCACACCGATGAATGGGAAGTGGTCTGGGCCACGTTCGGTGCGGCCGTTCACTTGGACCGTTCCGACTTCGAGCTTGTCGGCGACTGTGAAAGCGCTGTTCACGTTTTGGGTGAACACGCTCGCTTGAAGACCGAATTCAGACTCGTTCGTGAGTTCGATCATCTCGTCGAGTGATTTGACTCGAATGATTGGTAAAACCGGTCCGAACGGTTCTTCCCAAGCGACGCGCATCTCACGGGTGACGTGGTCGAGAAGCGTCGGGTGAAGAAGATTTCCTTCCCGTACATTACCGTGGACGACCGAGGCTTGCTTATTGACCGCATCGTCAATCAAACCTTGGACGTAATCCGCTGACTTCTTGTCGATAAGTGGAACGATGAAGCTGTTATCGACCGGTGAACCGACCGAGAGCTTCTCGACGCGTTCTTTTAACATGCCGACGAGTTCATCCGCTTGATGTTCGAGCACGAACACACGCTTGATCGCCGTACAGCGTTGTCCTGAATACGAGAACGCTCCGCTGACGATTTGATCAGCCGCGAGCGTAAGGTCTGCGTCTTCGAGGACGAGTGCTGGATCCTTCCCGCCAAGTTCAAGCACGACAGGTACCATCGATGCCTGTTGTGATAAGTGCTGCCCTGTCCCAGTACCGCCCGTGAACGTGATCATGTCGATTCCAGGATGGGACGTCAAGTAGTCACCGATGACCGACCCGCGACCTGTGACGAGGTTCAATAGACCGCTGGGAAGACCCGCATCTTGGAGCGCCTCGACCATCTTCACACCACTGATGGCACCTTGTGTCGCCGGTTTGAAGACGACCGCGTTGCCCGTGATGAGAGCCGGGGCGATTTTGGCTGCTGCCAAGTTGACCGGGTAGTTGAACGGTGAAATCGCAAGGACGACACCGAGCGCCTCTTTCTTGATGATCGCCATTTTGCTCTTCGAACCGCCAGGGAATGAGTCCCCTTGCATGAAACCGCCCGTGAAGCGAAGACCTTCTTCGGCCGTATAACGGATGATTTCTGCTGTCCGAACGACTTCTTTTTTCGCGTCGCTCAAGTTCTTCCCGACTTCACGCATGATGATTTGACCGATCTCATCGACACGCTCTTCGAGTTTATCCGCCCAAGCGTACAACAGTTCGGCACGCTTGTTGACCGGAAGCGCCGCCCATTCCTGTTGTGCGCTTTTCGCGCCATGAATCGCCTCGTCGACTTCATCGCGAGACATCGCCTGGACGTGCCCGACGACTTCATCTGTATAAGGTGAAACGAGTTCGATTGTTTCGTTCGTTGTCGATTCCTGCCATTGTCCATTGATTAAATATGGATACGTGTTCATACTCATAATCTCTATCTGCCTCCTGAGTAAGCGTTGATATCTCGTTGCCACCCTCATTGTATGCAAAATCAAATCAGTTGAACAACTATAAAGATTCAGTTTATGTAATGTAAACGGTTACTCGTCAATTTTTTGTCAATTCCGCCTCGACTTTGCCACTTTCAACTGAAGAATTTCATCTTATCGACCGATAGAAGAGAAGAGAGTACGTGAATTAGGAGGGACCACAGTGAGCATGGATCATAATATTTTACTTGAAGCAGGCACAAACGAACTTGAAATCGTCATTTTCCAATCAGGTCCGTTCATTTTTGGGATAAACGTGATGAAAGTGCGTGAGATTATCACAATGCTTCCCTTAACTCCGCTACCGGGCACTCCGGAAGCGATCATGGGCTTGATTGAGCTCCGCGGTGAGGTCATGACCGTCATCGATTTACCGATGGTCATCGGACATCCGCGTGACGTCGGGGACAATGATCGCTTGATTGTCTGTGAGTTCAATGGAGAGAAATCGGTGCTCCGCGTCGATCAAGTGACGGAGATTAAACGTATTTCATGGGAACAGATCGATACCCCATCCGATTTAGCACGCGGTATGCAAGGCATTACGAACGGAGTCGTCAAAACAGGGGATCAAATGATTATCCTCCTTGACTATGAACGGATCGCGCTCGAACTGTCCCGTAAAGACATCATGGCCCGGGAATCGGTCAAACGACTTGGTGCTCGCGAACGTTCGAACAAGCATGTATGGATCGCGGAAGATTCCGAGATGTTACGGACGCTTATCATTGACACACTCGATGACGCCGGTTACTTCAACACGACCATCTTCAACAATGGGAAGGAAGCGCTCGATGCGTTCGAACAGAGCGACGTCCAGTGTGACTTGCTCATCACCGATATCGAAATGCCACAAATGGACGGCTTGCATTTAACGAAACGACTTCGTGAGATGGATCGTTTCGCCGAACTGCCAATCGTCATCTTCTCTTCGCTCATCTCAGATGACTTGAAACATAAAGGCGACGCTGTCGGAGCGAACGCACAAATCACGAAACCAGAGATCGGCATGCTGATCGCTACACTCGATGAGTTTTTAGCCTAATATAAAAAAAAGCGGGATTTCGCCTCTTTGCGAAAATCCCGCTTTTTTATGAGAACTTATTCAAATTCGCTTCCCATTCCTGGTCAAAGAAAAGCATATCGGCTTCGATGTCGGCTAAAGTCGGTTCGAGGTTTCCGATTTCGTTCGCCTCCCCAGCCATTTCGAGCCGATGGAACCGAGCAGCTGTCTCGTCGAGTCCGACAGAATAGGAGGCCCCTTTCAACAAGTGGGCGAGTTGTTCGATTTGTTCGTGATCGTGTTCAAGTACTGCACGTCTCAACTCCGGAAATTTAGACTCGAATTGACGCACATACGTTTCGGCAATCTTTTTTAGAAAATCTTTATTCCCGCTAGCGATTTGATGGAGCTCCGCCAACTTTTCTTCGTTAAACAGAGCATTTTGGGGCGTTTGTGACAACTCCATCCCTCCTTTCCCTCAATCCTACTAACATTCTTACCCACTGTAGCATGTTTTCGAGAAAAAACAAAAAACTCCTTCTTTTCCGATTGCACTCTCTCATTTGCCTACCTATAATTAGGTTGAGCTAAGGTAGGAGGAACATTATGCTAACGATTTACCGTACCGACGCATCTGGACGTGTCGACGAGATCGAAGACTTTGACAAAGGAAGCTGGATTCAACTCGTCAATCCGACGAAAGATGAGGCCGATCAAGTCATCGCCGCCTCTGGCATTCCTGAAGACTTCATCTATGACCCACTTGATATTGAAGAAAAGCCACGTTTCGAAAAAGATGATGAGGGACTTCTCATGATCATCGACGTCCCTTACGTCGAAGAAGACGATACAGGACGCACGTATAATACGATTCCACTCGGTATTATCGTCACCGGCCGTCACTTTATTACCGTTTGCTCACGCGACCTTGACGTTCTCAATTTGTTTGCTAACGGGAAAGCCCGTCTGTTCCGGACGAACTATCGGAGCCGGTTCGTCTTCCAGATTTTGCACCGAGTCAGTATGACGTACTTGCGTTTCCTTCGACAGATTGACCGACGGATGGATGAGCTCGAGCAAGAATTGCAACGTTCGATGCGAAATCAGGAAATTTTTCAATTGATGAACCTACAGAAGTCGCTCGTCTACTTCATGACCTCACTCAAAGCGAATGACAGCGTCCTCGATCGAATCGTCAAGACCCCGAGCCTCGAAAAGCACGAGGAAGACGAGGAGTTGCTCGAAGACGTGTTCGTCGAGCATCGCCAGGCGATGGAGATGGCATCGATTTACAACGATATCATCAGTATCAAGATGGATGCCTTCGGTTCAATCATCTCGAACAACGTCAACTTCGTCATGAAATTCTTGGCTTCGATCACCATCGTGCTCAGCATCCCGACAATGATTTCCGGGATTTTTGGAATGAACGTCCAAGTCCCATGGGAAGGCCAACCCATCGGTTTTGTATTCGCCGTCACGATGATGGTAGGCTTCTCAAGTCTTGCCTTTTACATTTTATGGCGCAAGCGATATTTCTAAAAAAAGATGGTGTTGCCTGTTGCGGCGACACCATCTTTTTACATCAATTTGACCGTGACGAGACACAGGTCATCGTCAATCTCGATTTTCGGGACGAGCTGTTCGGCGACGTGACGCGCGTAGTCAAGCCCGTAAGAAGCGACGTCCTTCTCGAGCCAGCGGATGCCGTCATCGATGTCTTTGCTGTAGCATTCCATCAATCCATCCGTATACATTTGCATCGTCATGCCCGGTTCGATATCGATGACGTTCGACTCGAAATTCGGTTCCTCGAACATGCCGACCGGGACACCGGTCGTCTCGAGACGCGTGACGCCCGAGTCCGACGTCACAATGACCGGTGGGTGACCGGCATTGACGTACTCGATTTGACGTTTCGTCGTGTCGATATAACAATAGACAGCTGTGAAATAGCTCTGCATGTCCTCTCCCGAGAACAAGAACGTCATCTGACGGTTCAACTCACTCATCACATCGACCGGGTATTGGACGTTGCTGACGAGGCCGGGCAAAATCGAGCGAATGCCCATCGTGATCAATGCTGACGAGACACCATGCCCCATCACATCGAAGATGATGACCCCGTAGCGGTCAGGGGCGACCTGGAACCAGGCGTACATGTCCCCGGCTAACTTTTTAGACGGCAAGTAGAGCGCCCGGACGTCAATCTCTTCGTTGCTGATGGGCGGGGTCAACGCGCTCTGTTGAATCTTTTGCGCAAGATCGAGGTCGTATTGAAGTCGTGCCTCATATTTTTTCCGCTCATCGACGGCCGCTTTATACCGAAGTGCGGAGCGGATGCGCGCGAGCAGTTCCGTGATTTTAATTGGTTTTGTCGTATAGTCGGACGCTTCGGCGTCAAGTCCTTCCGCGATTTGCTTTTCTTCAGTGCGACCCGACACCATGATTACAGGTAATTCCTCGTAACCAGCCATCTGTCGAATCCGTTTGCACGTCTCAATGCCAGAGATTCCTGGCATCTCGACATCAAGCAGGACAAGGTCATATAGCGACGGCGCTTGCGGATCCATCAGGAGCGCGAGTGCATCTTCACCACTCGAGACGGAAATCGTCTCATAATCATGTTGACGCAGTAACTGTTCGAGAACCATCGTGTTAACCGGTTCATCGTCCACAATCAAAATCGCCATAGTCATCCCTACTTTCTCTGTCAGTGTTCATCCGCATATTATTGTATCATATCTAATCCCATCATTAAGTATTTCAATGCTGTGACAGTTCGAAGTGGTTCAAAGATAGAGAATCTCGGCTATTTTTGGCATACTGGAAGTACGAAAGCGAGGAATGCCGTATGGGATGGATATTCGCTGTGAGCGGTTTGATTATCTTGCTCGTCTTGATTGCGTCAATCGTCGTCATTCAAAAAGGATATGCCTATAAAGACAACAAAGACGACATCGTGCTCGATTACGATGAAATCAATCGCCGCATCACTGAAGAGGAACAGCAAAAAAAATAGAGCCATCGGCGGATGGCTCTATTTTATTTGAATTCGAACCGGAGTGCTCCTTTTTCAAGATAAAGTGCGGCATCAAACGTCTTGTCCCCTTTTTTGAACGTGTGCACGTTCGATTGACCGCCGTTAATCATCTGTTTCAGCTCATCTTTGGCAATCCCGACACCGAGCACTTGTTTTGACATCGTGAACTTACAGCCTTCGCGGTAACCGCTACAACCAATGAACTTTGGATGCTCGATGAGCCCTTTCCCGCAACTCGGACAGACGCCGAACGAGGCTTTCGGCCGCGCCGCCGATTTTTTCCCGAAGCGTCGTGCCTCAATCGTGTAGCCTTCCGGGTTCGCCGTCTCGACTCTTTCCTTGGCTTCCTCGACGATGTGAATCGCCATCTTTTTCGCTTGGTCGATGAATTCAGCGGCCGAGGCTGTGGCCTGACCAATCTCGTTTAACCGTTTCTCCCATTTAGCGGTCATGGCTGGTGAAGCGAGGATGCTATCGCCAAGCACGTCTATCAGTAGCCGCCCCTTGTCGGTCGGGACGAGCTCTTTCTTTTGTATGTCCACATAGCCCCGCTTCTTCAATCCATCGATAATATTGGCCCGTGTCGCCTCGGTACCGAGCCCCTCGACTTCTTTCATGATGTGAATCAGTTCTTCATCATCGAGCTGCTTACCGGCGACTTTCATCGCCATGATGAGCGCGCCTTCCGTATACCGTTTCGGTGGCTCCGTCTGTTTCGACAATACTTCGACTTTCTTTTCCGCCAACGGCTCACCGACCGCGAGCACCGGGAGTTCGACGTCTTTGGACTTCATCTCAACGACTTGACGATAGCCGGCACTGACGACGACCGTCCCTTTCGCCCGGTACAGGTCGTCCCCGTCCATGAGGTCGACTGTCGTCTTCTCGAGCTTGGCCGGCGGGGCGAAGGCAGCGAGAAAACGTCGATTGATTAAATCATATAGCTTCGCCTCATCCCCACTGAGTCGGGCCACGTCGCCACACGCCTCGGTCGGAATAATCGCATAGTGATCACTGACCTTTTTCGCGTTGACGTAGCGGCTGTTCCGGGAGGGATTCTCGGTCAACACGTCCTTCAGTCCGGCGTATGCCGCCGACTTCAATAGCCTTGCTTTCGTCTGCGGGAACAACGTCGCCTCGTCCGGTGTGACAAAACTTGAGTCGGTCCGCGGATAACTAATCCATCCCTTCGTATACAGTTTTTGAGCGATGTCGAGCGTCTTCTTCGCTCCGAAGCCGAACCGTTTGCCGGCCTCAGCCTGCAGACCCGATAAGCTGAACCAGAACGGCGGGTGTTCCGTTTTCTCTTCCTTATCGATTGATTGAACGACCGCTGTTCCAGTGGCTCGGTTGACGACCATGTCGGCTTGTTCGCGTGTCTTCAGTTTCGTCGTCTTGCCAATCGTGTATTTCGCTTTGAACGTGCCACGTCCTTTTTGAAGCGTCGCCTCGACCTCGAAATACGGTTCCGGGACGAACTGTTTGATTTCGCGCTCGCGATGTACAATCAACGCGAGCGTCGGTGTCTGGACACGGCCGAGCGAGAACACGTCTTCGATGCCGATCGTCTTCAACAACGTCGTATACGCTCGGGAGGCGTTCATGCCGACGAGCCAGTCGGCACAGGCACGACTCATCGCCTCGTGATAATACGGGACCGTCTGATCGCCCGGCAACAGCGCCGCGAAGCCGCGGTCGACCGCCTGCTCGGTCAAACTCGAGATCCAAAGGCGTGACAACGGTTTTTGGTTGCCGGCGAGCCTTAAAATGAGCCGCACGATGGCTTCCCCTTCCCGCTCGGCATCGGACGCGATGATGACGTCGGTGATGGATCGGTCGTGCAGCCATTTCTTAATCGTCTGGAACGGTTTCGACTTGCCTTTCGAGATGCGATAGTCGAATCGGTCCGGCACAATCGGGAGTGACTCATATTTCCACGACTTCCATTCCGGCTTATAGTGGGACGGTTCTTGAAGTTCGCATAAGTGACCAACCGCCCAGACGACGATGGCGCCTTCCGGGAAACGGGCACAAGAAGCGATTTCAATCTCGTCTTTTTTCTTTTTTGATGGATACGGCGCAGCCAGTTTTTGGGCTTGCGACGGTTTCTCCGCAATGATTAGTCTCATAGGATCCCTACTTTCAAAGTCATCCGAAATCTCTTGTCGGAACGACACTTTCGAGAAAGAATGTATTTTCTTATCTATTCTATAATATCATTAGAAGAGTATGTACAACATAAAGGGGGATGTCTCTTGTCTTATCTTATCTTATTTGCCGCCGTCTTCTTCTTATCGACGAGCGTCTTGTTCGTCAAATGGACGTCCGCACCGGCCGAGACGGCCGCGTTTTACCGGATGCTGATCACGTGCCTGATGTTATTGCCCTTCGTCGATTTCAAGTCGCTCCTCGGGACACGACTCATGACGCGATATGCCTTGCTCCTCAGCGGAACGTTGCTCGCGTTCCATTTTTGGCTCTGGTTTTTATCGCTCGATTATACAACCGTCGCCAGCTCGACGCTGTTCGTCACTTCGAGCCCAATTTTTGTCTTAATCGGGAACGCCTTGATCTTTAAAAAGAACCCTACCCGAAAAGGGTTAGCCTTCGCGCTCATCGCTGTCTTGGGAGGTATGCTTGTCGCGGCAGGCGACATTCAACTCGGACGTGAGGCGCTGTTCGGGGACTTGCTCGCTTTAATCGCCGCTCTGCTCATCGCCGGCTATTGGCTCGTCGGCCAACATGTCCGGACCGAGATGAACACGAATACATACTCGTTCAGCGTCTATGTCGTCGCAGCGGTCGTCCTCTGTTTCATGCTTCTCATCCGGGGGACGACGTTCACCGCGTTCGAATCGGTCAACTGGTGGTATTTCCTTGCCCTCGCCTTCTTCCCGACGATTTTAGGTCATAACTTGTTCAACTATGCGCTCGCCCGTGTCAGTGCGACCGTCGTCAGCATCACGATTCTCGGGGAAGCGCTATGGGGCATGCTGTTCGGATTCGTCTTCTTCGAAGAACGCCTCGGCGTCATGCAATGGATCGGTGCGGCCGTCCTGCTCGGCGGGATTTACTTGTTCTTAAAAGAAGACGCCCGTTCCACAAGAACGGACGTCGCATCATAAATTGGTTGCTTTCGCTTCAATTTCGTCTTCTGACGGGCGGAATAAGAGCTTGCGATCCCAAACCGCCATCCCGACCGCTGTCAAGAAAGTCATCGCATCAGCGATTGGGAACGCGAGCCAGACACCGAATACGCCGAAGAAGTTCGGCAGGATGAAGACGAGTGGAATCGTATAGAGCGTCTGCCGCGACAGCGACAAGAACATCGCGACCCGGGCCTTCCCGAGCGATTGATAGATGCCGTTGACGAGCATTTGGACGCTCGGGAGAAACGAGACGGCGAACAACACATGAATCGCCGTCACGCCGCCGGCAATCAAGTTGACGTCGGTCGTGAACATGCGCATCAGCTGTTCCGGAATCAACTGGAGCGTCAACCAGATGATGACGGCGATGGCAATTCCAGCCCGCATTGCCGTCCAAATCGTTTCCCTCATCCGGTCGAATTGTTTGGCGCCGAAATTGTAACCGACAATCGGCTGCATGCCTTGAACGATACCCATAATCGGCATCCCGACGAGCGCCATGAATTTATTGATAATCGCAAAGATGGCAAGTTCCTCGGTCCCGCCGTACGTGCCGAGCATGACGTTGACCCCGACGAATAAAATCGACTGGGAGACCATCATGATGAACGAAGATGAGCCGATTGCCATAATCTCCTTCAATTCGCCGAACCGTATTCGAAACTTCCGCCATTGGAAATCGAGATCGGTGCGGCGATTTTTTGCGAAGAAGAACCGGAGCATGAGCACGGACCCGACGACTTGGGCGAGCGCCGTCGACCAAGCGGCCCCATATATCCCCCAGCCGAATGTAAAGATGAACAGCGGCGTCGTCACCAAGTTGACGACAACGGTCGTGAGCATCACTTTCATCTGATAAGGCGCCTGTCCTTCAGCCCGTACCATCGCGCTCGCCGCGAGTGTGAACATGAAGAACGGGGAGCTGATGAGCACGACCGATAAGTATTGTCGGCTCAGTTCCATGATGGCTGATGTCGCTCCGAATACTTTCAAAATATCATCCAACATGAAAAAAGCGGAACTGACCGCAAAGGCGGCGAACACACCAACGAGGAAGAGCACGTTCAAGAACGTGACGGCGGCACCGGCATCGTCTCCTTTGCCGAGTTTCCTTGAACTGATGGATGCCCCGCCTAACCCGACAGCGCTCGAGACGGCCATGAGAATCATTTGAATCGGAAAGGCGATCCCGATGGCGGCAACAGCGGTCGACCCGATGCCACGCGCGACGAAGATCGTATCAATGATATTGTACAGTGCCGTCACGAGCATCCCGATCATTGCCGGTAGCGACAGTTTAAACAGCAGGCGCCCGATCGGATCGGTCCGAAGCTGCTCCGTATTCTGGTTCATGCTCCCATCCCCTTTTCAGATCTATGCTAATAGGGTAGCAAGATTGGATGGAACGGTCGACTATGTTGTCTTGCCGGATGTGTCAGACCGGGCTCGGCACAGGTGTGTTCACGACGCCGGCTTTTCGCTTGCGCATGATGAAATCGGTCGCGACCGGTTGTTCAACTTTGACACGTACCGTCATCATCGCTTGATTCGCCGTCTCGAGCACGTTCCCCGTCTCATCGAATAGCTCGTCAATTCGTTGCGTGAATCGAACGAATCCAGGTCCAAAAAATTCGACTTCTTCCCCTCGACGGAAATGGTTCCGTTGTTCAAGCGTCGCCATCTGCGTCGCCGGCTCATACGAGATGACGCGTGCCGCGAACGCGTATTGCGGGATGGAACGAGGTTTACCGAACAATTGTTCATTCTCGGTCGGTACACCGTAATAGAATCCGGTCGCGAGTTCTCGTTGTGCCGCTTTCCAGATTTCTTCTTCCCACGCCGGATTAAACTCGAAGCCCTCAGGGTCGTCACAGTACGCGTCGATGACTTGACGATAGACGTTACAAACGGTCGCCACATAGTGAATCGATTTCATCCGTCCCTCAATTTTCAAGCTGTCGACGCCAGCGTCGACCAAGTCCGGAATGTGACGTACCATCGCCAAGTCGACCGAGCTCATCGAGAACGGTTCCTCGTCGCGTGCTGCCATCTCGTCAGTCAACAGTTCGTCCGCCTCAAAGAAGCCGTATTTCCAACGGCACGACTGGGCACAGCCACCCCGGTTCGCATCGCGGAGCGCCATGTGGTTCGATAAGGTGCAACGTCCCGAGTACGAGATGCACATCGCCCCATGGACGAACGTCTCGATTTCGACATCGACTTGCCGTTTCATCTCTTTGATTTCTTCCATCGATACTTCCCGGGCGAGAACGATTCGCTCCAATCCTTCCTCTTGCCAAAAGCGGAGCGTCTCATAGTTCGTCGCTGACGCCTGCGTCGACAAATGGACCGGAAGTCCCGGCGCATCCGTGAGGCATACCTCAATCATGGCCGGGTCGGACACGATGACGGCATCGATGCCGATATCGCGAAGCTTGCAAAAGAATTCACCTGCACCATCGATATCGCCTTCATGGGTCACCATATTCGCGGCGACATATACTTTTGCCCCGCGCGCATGGGCGAACGCGACCCCTTCGGCCATCTCGTCATACCCAAAATTGCCGGCCCGAGAGCGGAGTCCGAACTGTTGTCCCCCGATAAAGACCGCATCGGCCCCATATAAAATCGCCATCTTTAGTTTTTCTAAGTTGCCTGCCGGCGCTAAAAGTTCTGGACGTTTTTTCATTTCGATTCCCTCACTTGATCTCTTCTGGATTTCGTAATAACAGTCCGGTACCAAGCCGGAATTGCTCAGGATGGAGTTCGGCGAGACGCCGTTCCATGACGAGGCGGTCAAACCGCCCATTCAATAAGTCTGATCGGGCTTGATCGAATAGGCGGACAATTTCGACGAACGCAGCGCCTGCATGCCAGCCTTCAAGTTTCCATGTATGCAACCCGCCTTTTAAAAGCACAGGCAGTTGACCCATCAACGTCAAGTCCTCAGAGAAGACGTGTGTCCCATTTTCGTCTTCATACACCGGATAGCGACTCGCCGGGTCCGATGGTTCACTGACGTAATATTCAATCATGCCCGCCTTGTCACTCGGCCGACCGATCTCCTTAAAATAGTTCGTCAACAACGGGCGCTTCGAATGGTGGATGCACGTCGGGCCATACACTTGAACTTCTACCGGTAATCCGATTTGCTGTTGAATCAATCCGAGCTCGGTCAATGTCACTTCACGGGCCGCAATCGCTCCGATTGCCTCACGTTTGCCCCAAAATTGAATGTGGCGTGCTGATGTGACAAGCGTTTGAGCGTCATACCAATAGGGGATATTGGCATTACGGATTAAGCGAATGGCGCCTGGATCGCCTGCTGTCACACTATTGACGCCTATTGATTTTAGTTCTTGTAAATAATCAGGGAGCGTCTCAATCTGATCGTTATGCATCAAATTATTGACGGCAACTGTCACTTCCTTGCCGTACCGGTGCGCGAGAGCAGTGATTTCTCGCACAGCCGGAAGTGACCAATCTCCTTTATGCCGTAATCCGTACTTCGAATCTCCGATATAGAGACGGTCGGAGCCCGCCATGATAAGCGCCTCTGCTTGCTCGACACTTTGAGCCGTAGTCACTAGCTGAATCATCATCTTATTTCTTCTCCTCACTTTGTGAGCCTAATCACATATTCTTGCTATACTCTAGCATACGTTTCAAGGCGACGGCTAAGCAGGAATTTAACAACTCGTGAAGAAAACAGTAACAATGTATGACTTTTTATTTTGAAGGAGTGGACAATTTTGACAAAAACAGCCTTAATTACTGGAGCCTCGACGGGAATTGGGCTTGACCTTGCCGTGTTGGCGGCAAGAGACGGATTTGATTGTATCCTCGTGTCCCGTAGCGAGCCAAGACTACATGAATTGAAAAAAGTTCTCGAGAAACGGTATCGCGTCAATGTGCACGTCTTTGCCCTCGACTTGTCTGAACACCAGGCCGTTGAACGGTTAACGAGCTCCATCGACGACGCTGGTCTGAAAGTCGATTTTTTAATCAACAATGCAGGGTTCGGTACGGCCGGCGAGTTATTGAAATCGATGCCGAGACCGAGGCAGAAGAGGTCCGCTTGAACGTCAACGCTTTGACCGAACTGACGAAAGCGTATTTGCCGGGCATGGTAAAACGGAACCATGGCTACGTGTTGAACGTCGCCTCGGTCGCCGCATTCCAACCGGGCCCTTATATGGCGGTCTACTACGCTACGAAAGCGTACGTGCTATCGCTCACCGAGCTCTTCATGCCGAAGTGAAAGGGACAGGCGTGAATGTGAGCGTCCTCTGTCCTGGTCCGACTGATACGGGTTTCTTTAACCGGGCCGGAAGCGAGATGATGATTTCAAAAATGCCCTCGCACCTGGTCGCTTTTTTTGGGTATAAGGGTGTCATGCAAAACAAACGCGTCATCGTGCCGGGCGTTTCGAACCAACTGCTTGTCGCCGCTGCCAAGCTGATGCCGCGTGCGGTCAGCCTGGAGATATTGCGCCGCTTCCAAAAACCATCGGGTGGCGGCTCTGAAGATGTGTCAACGGTCTGAAGTGATTTTATACGTAAAAAGGAGGAGGTCCCCGTTATGGGGCCTCCTCCTTACGTTATGACATTTGTTTAAGACTTTGACAACTGAATCATGCGCCGGATGAGGGACACACCCGGGATACACACCATCAGCGCTGTCGATAAGACGATAGACCAGGCCAGTACACGATCAAACGTTAGTGCCTGTTTCATCAATTCACCGAAAACGCTTCCCCCTCGGACGGACAAGACGATCATGAGTGCTGGCCAGACGCTAGCCCCGAGGATGCTGAGCATGCCGTAGCGCGTCCGTAAGCGCCGCCGAGACATCAGGAACAAATTGAGTCCTATAAACACTACTCCGATAAATAGAAACCAAGCGATTTCGACCATGTCTACATATCCACTCATAAACGCGTCACCTCACTCGGCATGATATCTATCTGTTACCCGTCCTCTCTTACAAATATGCGAACGAACAAGTCATGCAACATCATAAGGAAGACAGCGTTTCCGACGCCATGGGCGACATCGAACGGGAAACTTAGCACAAGCAATTTGATAAAGTTTACCCCAATGACCTCGGCGAATGAGAGATTAGCGGTCCAGCCGAATAGAAAGCCAGCCCCAAGACCGACTAAAGCAAGGAGCCATTTCGACCGACGAAGTATCGGTTTGAATAGGATGACGACGAGAACGACGAGGAGCCATCCTAAAAATTGAAACAAGACGAATGGTCCGAACCCGAGCAACAGTCCGGATAAAATCGGAACGAACAGCGCCAACATAGCGGCGCTCGTAAATCCAAAGTACAGGGCCGTCAATATGAGCAGCGCCGTCGACGGTTGCACGTTCGGGATGGCCACGAATAGCCAGCGTCCGATGACGGCGAGTGCGAGAATCTGTGTCAGTACGGCAATCGGGATGTCCGTCCGCTCAAATCTTGACATGATTCCCACCGCAATAATCAGGATGAGGACGTATGTGACCATAGCGTACTCCGTTTCCTATACTCGACTAAATCGCCATCGAAGACGAGCGTACCGTTCGACAGACACACGATGCGGTCCGCCGCCTGGATCAATCGTTCGTCATGCGTCGCACACAAAATATGTGCCGTCATGGCTTTCTCGGTTAACGCTCGTTCAAACTGAACGCGCTCTTGCTCGGTCAAGCCGACGCTCGGCTCGTCCAGTAAGAACAACGAAGCCTCGGAAGCGAAGACGGCCTGCAGTTGGGCGACGCGACGATTCTTTACATGTGGGAACGGTCCATACTCTTGCTCGGCCGGTAAATAGACTGGCCGCTCGGCCCATTTGACTTTCCCATACAACGGACGGACACTTTTGGCGATCAATTCGAGCAGCGTCGATTTCCCGCTCCCATTCGTTCCGATGCAAATGGTCAGTCCCGCCTGCTTCGCTTCGTAAGACACATGCTCGACTGCATAGGAAGCCTGCAACGGATGACGATAGGATACGTCCGTAACGACAAGCCAGGGCTCGTTCACGGTCGGATTGACGTGGAAAGTGACGGACGAGCTATGTTCGCGCGTCCTGTCCGTATAAGCCACCCGAACACCGAGTCCGGACAGCCTGCTGAGTAACATCATCAAATGCTCGACGCGAAACCGATCCAAATGTCGGAACGGCTCAATCAAGACGAGTGCCTCGGATGAATCCGCGAGCGCGTGCGCGATTCGGACGAGTTGCCGTTCCCCGCTCGAGCATTCGTCGAACCGTTTATGGAACAAGTGATCGATTTGAAGAATGGCTGCCAGCTCGGCTCCGCGCAGGGCGTCACTCCCAGAAACGAGCGATGCGACCTTCCCGGCGAGCGGGGTATCGAGATGGACGACTCGCGCTTGTTCTACCTCTACCCATTGCCCCAATTCGTCATGTCCATCTGCCAAAGATAACCAACGCATCGCGCACCCCTCCTTTCGTCAAATAAGGATACAGAATCCAAACGACCGGCGTGACCAGCAACGCAAGCGACCCGAATCCAGCAAGGATGAGGCATTGAATCCAGTCATGTTTTTCAAAGCGTCGCATCCGATTCGTCACATACACCGGCTCGAGGCGCTGGCTGTCGATGCCGACGACGACCGCCTCTTGCCAGTCACGTCGCGGATGACTCGCCAACGATCGACGGACCGCCCGTTCCATCGTCGGGACGAGTGCCACCCCCGTAAAGCAATCGTGTCGAGCGGGGCCACTTGTTCAAGAACGGCAATAAGCGTTCGAGACGCATGAACCGATTGACCCAAGTCATGCCGAACAAAAAGGTCACCAATGGAATGAGTTGACTCGACACACCACCGAGCGAGATTCGCCATCCGAGGACGAAAGGAGTGAGTGAAAGCAATAAGAACGCCAGGATGACGCCTACCATTGCAAAGGGAAACCGTCGTTCGAGCAGCAATAAACCGCACAGACCGAGGAGAAGCCAAATCGAATCGTTCACGTACGTCAAAATGTACAAATGGACGAGTAAGAAGAAAAGGAGCGTGACCGGATGTCTGCGCTCCCAATCAGCCTCATTCGAAGAAAGAAATCGCATCTTCTTCGAACCGCCATTGAATGATGTCGGTTGATTCGACTTCTTTGGCCCCAGCACCTTCATCGCCCGGACTTCCATTGAAGGCATAGACCCAACCGGAGGATTGTCCGGCCGACTTCTCTTGGATACCGTCAATCGCTGTCACATACGTCATCTCGTCACTGCCGACCGATTCGATGTCTAACTCGGTCGCTTCAAGGGCATCGAGCACCGTCGCGCCCTCTTCTAAGCAGACACTCTTCTCATTGAACAGCGTCTCCTCTGTCGACGCATTGTAAACAGAGATGGTCGGCTCGACGTCACAAGCCGCCTTCTCGGTCGAGGTCGTATTCCCTCCACATGCGGTTAAAAGTGGGACGAGTAAACTCACCATGAACAATTTTTTCATAAATCAGTCAAATCCTCTCGTTGATGGATAGAGTAATTGTATAGAATCGTATATTTCTCACTTGTCGTCCGCCCTTGCTGGCTCAGCCCCGTCAATTGGATGCTGTTGGCAAGCACTGGCTCGCGTTGCAACCAAAATTTGACGAGACGATTGTCCCGATTGATCATGAGCATCGACTCGTTCTCGAACGTATACATGTCATATAGCCCGTCAAATGATAGCTGGAGGAACGGAGCATCGATCTGGTTCGTAAACTCTGCCCAAGGCGTATTGCGAATGGCGTTGAGCATATGATCAAACTCGACCAGTTTTTCATAAAACGCACTGCCGGATTCCTTGTTCAGCTCGTCGACTTGCTCATATGTCAGCTCACCCGACTCGTCATAATTGATTCGAATCTGTTGGAACGAGTTTGTCCGTTCGACCATGAGCAAATATTCGAGCGAACGGAGTTCACCGTCCGCAGTAAAAATCATTTTGCTCCGGTCGAGCTTAATGGAATCACTGTTGATTCGGCGCAAGATGTTGTTCGTCATCTCGTCAAACGTCTCGTCTTGAATCGACACTGCTCCAATCTGTTGGGATTCGGCTCGGAATTCGGATTGATCGAACAGCGGGACGAACAACAGGACGATGAAGAAAAAGAAGCCGACGAGCGCCCCGTACCATTTATAGCGGCTATTGCGTTTCGGGAAGAATAAGAACGACATGAGAAAACCGATCGGAATATGAAAGCCACCGATTGGGAATGAGACGATTCCGAGCAATGAGAAAAATAAAAATTTGATCAGAAAGTTTGGTTCCGGTTCTTTGAGCTGATTTAAGCGTAAACCTAGCAACATACTGATGACGAAAAAACCGAGCCATACGTATAGTTGTACTGTCACGTCAATCCCCCACTGTAAACTCGAAGAAGTCACTGGCTACATGGCTATTTGGAAACATGGCGCGCACTTCGTCGACGAACGCCTCGTCTCGGCCTTGGTAACGGGCCGAAATATGCGTGACAATCAAACAACCGACACGAGCCGCTTTCGCGAGCGTCGCCGCCTCGACTGTCGTCGAGTGACCGTATTGACGGGCGAGCTTCGCTTCCGCCTGCATGAACGTCGCTTCATGGACGAGCACGTCGACCCCGGCGGCGAGGATAGCGGCGTTCGGACAAGGGACCGTGTCGCCTAGAATCGCAATGACGGGCCCAGCGACCGCGTCACTGACGTATTCTTTAGAGGCGTACGTTTTCCCTTCAAATTCGAACGTGTCAGACTGTTTGATCGTCCGATAAATCGGTCCGCTCGGGATGCCGAGTGCCTTCACCTTGTCGACGAGCAATGCGCCTGGTCGTTCAGGCGCTTCAATGCGGAATCCGTACGACGGGAAGCGATGGTCGAGTCGTTTGACCGTGACGTGGTACCCGTCCTGTTCGAACGTATCCCCATCTTCATATTCAACAATCGTCAAGTCATAGCCGAGATAAGAGCCGGTCACTTTCATCGTCAATTCGAGCCATTTCTTGATGCCTTTCGGTCCATACAACGTAAGCGGACTCGACCCATCGAGCGCTGAACGCGTCGACAGGAACCCGGGCAGACCGAAGACGTGGTCTCCGTGAAGGTGGGTCACCCAGACAGCGGAGACTTTGCGCGGTTTGACTTTCGTATGCAGCATTTGGTGCTGGGTCGCCTCGCCACAATCGATGAGCCACGTCTGTTTCGCCAGCGTAACGGCCAGCCCCGAGACGTTCCGTTGTTTTGACGGCATACCGGATCCAGTTCCTAGAAAATGTAACTTCATAAATAATATTATCCTTTCTTGTCGTCCATTCCATGCTATACTGTAGGCAATCGTTGAAAAAAGGATGTGATCCGTGATGAATAAAGTTGAACATCCCGACTCGATCTATGAACTGATCCGGGAACGGGCGACTTCAATGAATTGCAAACACCAACAAGAATCAGGCACCTCAATCCTCATTCACGACATAGCGATTGAACTTCACTGTTCAGACGAACTCGTTTTAGAATCGTTGGAGTTCGCCGCATAATAGCTCGAACACATAGGAAGAGCCGACATCACGTCGGCTCTTTTTCATTTCGTTTTCGGTGTCGCGACGTGACCGACAATTTGAACGACATATTCAACCAACTTGTACAGTTCGACGAGTGGCATGCGCTCGTTCGTCGTATGAATCTCTTCATATCCGACAGCGAGGTTGACGGTCGGAATCCCGCCGCCCGCAATCACGTTCGCGTCCGAACCGCCGCCCGAATGCAAAATTCGTGTCGGACGTCCGATGGCCGCGGCCGCTGCTTTGGCGACTTCGACGACTTCGTCGCCTTCTTCGAACTTAAAGCCTGGATACATGATATCGATGTCGACTTCCGCACGTCCGCCATGGGCCGCAGCGGCTTCAAGGTATGCCTGTTTCATCGCTTCCGCCTGTGCTTCCATCTTGTCATGAATCAATGATCGCGCCTCGGCGAGGACTTCGACGTAATCACAGACGATGTTCGTGGCACGGCCGCCTTCGAAGCGTCCGATGTTCGCCGTCGTCTCATCATCGATTCGCCCGAGCGGCATCTTCGCGATCGCTTTCGCCGCGATTTGAATCGCCGAGATTCCTTTTTCCGGTGCGACGCCGGCATGAGCCGTCTTGCCGTAGATTTTGGCGTTCACTTTCGCCTGGGTCGGTGCTGCCACGATGATGTCGCCGACCGGACCGTCCGAGTCGAGCGCGAAGCCGAACTTCGCATCGATTTTTGACAGATCGAGCACTTTCGCCCCGACGAGACCAGATTCTTCCCCGACCGTGATCACGAACTGAATTTGACCGTGCGGAATCGCTTGTTCCGTCAACACGCGAACGAGTTCGATCATCGCCGTCAATCCGGTTTTATCATCTGCCCCGAGGATGGTCGTCCCGTCCGTCACGACGTAACCGTCTTGGATACTCGCCTTGATTCCTTTCCCAGGTGTGACCGTATCCATATGCGCCGTGAAATAAATCGGGTCGACGCCTTCTTTTGTCGCCGGTAGCGTGATAATCAAGTTGTTCCCCGAATGAGCCGTTTTCGTCGACGCATCGTCTTCATAGACCTCGCATCCGAGTTCTGTGAACACCGTCTTTAAATGCTCACAGATGACTGCTTCTTCTTTCGTCTCTGAGTCGATCCCGACCAGTTGTAAAAATGTGTCAAGCACTCGTTTCTCGTTTACCATGAAAACATCCCTCCATCCAAACATTTCTAGGTCATTATAACAAACTCGTGCCGTTTGCACGAACCTTTTCCATTCTGTACAATGAGGACAAACACATTTGGAGGAACGTTATGAGTAAGAAACAGAAAAAGCGTCAACGCATCATTCAAATCGGTGTCGTCGTCATCGTATCCATCTTTTTATTGAGCACGTTTTTGTCCGGGGTGGCCATGTTCCTGTAACAGCAGGATATACCGCTCTTTTAAAATCAAGTAGCTTTTCACGTCCGACAAAATATTTAATAACGATGAACGTACCTCAAATTCCTCACGCGACGTGGGGAGGGGTACGTTTTTTCGATAATGCTCAATCGTCTCTTCGAGCTCCCGTAGGAACGTCGAAGCGTCGGCCCGTTGGTTGACGTTGTCCCCGACGCGCCGAAGGAACGTCGCGACCGGTTTGGCCTCATTGACGACCATCGTGATCTCCCGTGAGTTCTCGGCGATGCGCTTCAAGATGTCATATTGCCGCTCCCGCATTCGGAAGTACAAGTAATCCATGTCCTCGTTCCGCTTCCCAATCGAGTTCCCCATGCGACGGAGCGCGAGGTCTTTCCCTTGTTTCAAATAATCCCGCGTCTTCAACAGCATCATCGAATGGTCGTTATAGACGCCCGTCTCGACACAGGCGGCCACGTCATAAAAATGGACGGCGAGGGCCCGGTCGATATTGTCCTTGATACGCTCGATTTCTTTATCAAGTGTCGGCATATACATGTTGACGACGAGTCCGACCCCGACGCCGATGGCGATCAATAACAGCTCGTTGACGAACAGGTCGAGCGAGAAACGCCCTTCCGTGTACAGATGGGTCAAGATAACGACACTCGTGATCATGCCGTCCTGCAGTTTGAGCTGTTGAACGAGCGGGATGAACATGACAAAATAAAGTGTGAGCGTCGCCGGTGAATACCCGAGCAAGGTGAACATCAACGCCCCCATGCCGATGGCAATCAGGCTGGCCATGACTCTCTCATAGGAAGCCCGAAACGATTTTTTCCGCGTTTCCTGAATACTGAGGATGGCGATGATGGCTGCGAAGACGTAGTAATCGAGATGAATCGTCTCGGAGATGAGCATGGCGATTCCGGCCGCCGCCGCCGTCTTGAGCGTGCGTGATCCGATTTTCATAATATCTCCTCCTTTCTCACAAAATTGTTCACTAGTTTGTTCCGTTTGGCAATCCATATGTTTGGAAGTGATCGTATTGAAAAGAAAAAAACGTGGCGTGATTCCCACGCTACTCACGCTCGCCCTCGCCGTTCTCGGATTCCTGTGGCTCCAAGACCGTCCAAGCGGGTCGTATACCGTTCAGACGTACGACAGCGGGGACGTCTCGACCCGGTCGTTCGCGTCGCTCGACGAGGCAAGGGCCTATATGGAACGTGGAGGCAACCGTGCTTTGCTCGATGCGTCAGGCGAGGTGATCGACTTTATAGGCACCGGCATCGCCGTCACCCCGACCGACCGAATCACGAACTTGTATCAAGACGCCGAGTTTAAGCAATGGCAGTCCTATGTCGCCGGCGGGACACGTCTCCGTCTCATGCAGACGACCGATACGCATTTGTTGGTGAATATCTCCGGTGCCGACGTCTACGTGAAACCGGCCGACATGACGCTATATCCGGACGCCGTCGTCGAGAGGCGCGGCTTTTATCAGATGCGGGACGGGCAAGTGTTTCATACCGTCGAGGCGAACGGAAATCTGGCCGGCACGTTCCTCGTCGGACCGGCTCCGCGACAATCGTCCGACCGCTATTACACCGAGGACGTGCGCGACGTGTTCGATTCGCCATACCAATTCGCCTCGATCGCGTCGAAGGCACCGTATTCGGCTCGTGAGCTCGACGCGTTCCTTGGCTCACTCGACGACAGCCCGCTCACCGGAAAAGGTGAAGCCTTCAAAGACGCCGAGGCGGAGTTCGGCATAAACGCCTTGTTCCTCATGGCCGTCGCCGGACACGAGTCTGGGTTCGGTACGTCCGCCATCGCCCGGGAAAAGAATAACCTGTTCGGCTTCCAGGCGACCGACAACGACCCGAGCGGAAATGCGGCCGCCTATCCATCCGTCGAGGCCAGCATCGACGCGGCGGCCCGGCTATTCGCTGAAAAGTACGTGACGGGCGTTTATGACCGAGGACTGTTCCCTGGCAATAAGCAAGCAGGCGTCAATGTCAATTACGCCTCGGACCCGTATTGGGGCGAAAAAGTCGCCGGGACGATGTATCGCATCGACCGTGATCTCGGATTGACCTATTTAGAACAGCTGAAGTGATGGCCCAACGGCCGTCACTTTTTTTTTGCAGGAATCCCCCCTTCGCTGAGCGAATACATAAAATGAACGATCATTCATTCCAAAGGGGGATTTGTATGAAAACGATTTGGATCACAGGTGGCTCATCGGGGATGGGCAAGGCGATGGCGCTAAAATTCAAGACCGAGGGCTGGAACGTCGCCATCAGCGGGCGCAACGAGGAGCGGCTACAAGAAGCGATGGGCGAACTGGAGGCCATCGGGGCCGGAGCGGCGATGGCCGTGCAACACGATGTGCGTGACTATGAGGGGTGTGCCGTTGCGCTCGATCAAATCATTGAACGGTTCGGTCCAGTGCACGCGCTCGTCAACAACGCGGCCGGAAATTTCGTCTGCCCGACACTCGACTTGACGCCAAACGGATGGACGAGCGTCATCGACATCGTCTTGAACGGGACGTTCAACTGCACCCACGTGCTCGGCAAGCATTGGGAACGGGAGCAACTGCGTGACGGTTCCATCATCAATATGGTCGCGTCGTATGCCTGGCAAGCGGGCGCCGGTGTCGCACCGAGCGCGGCCGCCAAGGCCGGCGTCCTCAATTTGACGCGAACGCTCGCCGTCGAATGGGGCTATCAGTTCAGGGCGCGCGTCAACGCGATCAGCCCGGGCCCGATCGAGCGGACGGGCGGTGCCGACAAGCTCGCCGTCCACGTCAAAGAAGTCGAGCGCATCCGCCGCAACGTGCCGCTCGGTCGGTTCGGGACACCGGAAGAGATTGCCGACCTCGCCTTTTGGATGGCGTCGGACGAGATGCGCTATTTGAACGGGGAATACATTTCCCTCGACGGTGGCCATTGGCTAAATAAACATCCGTTCTAACCAAAAAACGGCCGAGGGATTCCTCGGCCGTTTCATATGTCTTGCCCGGTCCATTCCGCTTCGAACCGGTCTAAAAAAGTAACCATGAACGCGTGGCGCTCCCGGGCGATTCGTCGCGCCCGTTCCGTATGCATCTGATTCGCGAGCCGGAGCAACTTCTCCTCGAAATGAGCGACCGCGCTCGTCGGGTCACCCTCGCCGTGGAGGCTATTGCCTCGTGCGCCGGCAAATTGGAACGTCCGGGCGATGCCGATTGCCCCAATCGCGTCGAGCCGGTCCGCATCTTGCAGCATCGCGCTCTCACGTGACGACGGGGACCGTCCTTTTGAAAAGGACGCCTCTTCAATCATCGTCAAAATGTGTGATCGTTGTTCGGGGTCGATCAGTAACGTGTCAAGGTGACGTGCGACGAGACCTTTGTCACGTCCGAGCTTCTCATCCTCGACATCATGCAAGAGCGCCGCGAGCGTCAAAGCGAGACCGTCGACCGCTTCGCCTTCCGCGAGATGCATCGCCAAACGGCGGACGCGGTCGAGATGAGCCATGTCATGACCGGTATGGTCTCCGGCATGTAGCGTCGCCACGTACCGTTCGGTCTCGAGTACCGCTCGTTGCGTCATCAAATCTCGATCGTCGTGTTCGGCTCGATCAAGAGGCCACGTTGATGCAATTGATCGCAGAACGCACGAGCGTCTTGTTTGATTGGCGGGAACGTATCGAAATGGATCGGCACGACTCGTTTCGCTTGAAGCCAGTGTGCGGCATCGAGCGCATCGACCGGTCCCATCGTGAAGTTGTCTCCAATCGGGAGAAAGGCGACGTCGATATCGAAGCGTTCCCCGTACAGTTTCATATCGGAGAACAACGCCGTGTCTCCGGCGTGATATACCGTGAGCGCATCCGTCTCGATGATGAAGCCTCCTGGCATGCCCATGTAGACGGGCACATCACCCATGTCAAGACTCGAGCTATGGAACGCCTGCGTCATCGTGACGCGACCGAACGGAAACGGATGACCGCCTCCGATATTCATACCGTGGACCGAATAACCTTTCTTCTCATAATAGGTCGCCAGTTCGTGCGTCGCGACGATTGTCGCACCCGTCTGTTTCGCGATCAGCTCCACGTCTTCGATATGGTCGAAATGAGCGTGGGTGAGCAGGATATAATTGGCTTTCACGCTCGCCGGGTCGATGTTCGTATGCGGGTTGCTCGTCAAAAACGGATCGATTAAGACAGACGTCCCGTCGATATCCAGGTGTACAGTCGCATGGCCATAGTATGTGATCTTCATCGAAATCCTCCCTTTCTGATATCAGATGGAACGTTTCACTTATAAGACTTTTTCTAAGAAGCGTTTCGCGCGGTCGGTCTGCGGGTTGAGAAGCAGGTCGGCCGGCTTGCCTTCCTCCATCAAGATGCCTTCGTCGAGGAAGAGGACGCGGTCCGCCACTTCCCGGGCAAAGCCCATCTCGTGCGTGACGACGACCATCGTCATCCCTGAATCGGCGAGTCCTTTCATGACGTCGAGCACTTCGTTGACCATCTCTGGGTCGAGTGCTGACGTCGGCTCATCGAACAACATGACGTTCGGCTCCATCGCGAGCGCACGCGCAATCGCGACACGTTGTTTCTGGCCGCCCGACAGTTGGCTCGGGTAGGCGTCAATCTTCTCAGACAATCCGACACGCTCGAGCAGTTTCTTCGCCCGTTCGACCGCTTCGGCCTTGCTCACTTTCAACACATTGATTGGTGCGTACGTCAAATTGTCGAGCACGCTCATGTGCGGGAACAAATTGAACTGTTGAAACACCATCCCGATATTTTGCCGTGCTTTCGAGACGTTGGCGCCTTTCTTCGTCAGCTCATAGCCGTCGACGCTGACCGTACCGCTTGTCGGCACTTCGAGCATGTTCAAGCAACGGAGGAACGTCGATTTCCCCGAACCGGACGGACCGATGACGGCGACGACTTCTCCTTTTTCAATCGATGTCGTAATACCTTTAAGAACTTCAAGGTCACCAAACTGTTTGTATAAATCGTTTACTTGTATCATCTGCCATCACTCTTTCTAAGCCGTTTTTCTAGACGTTGACCAAGATACGTCAACACCATCACTATTGTAAAGTATATCACACCGGCAAACAGGAGCGGTTCAAAGTAAATCGCCTTTTGCCCACCGACGATTTGCGCTCGGCGCATGATGTCGAGCACACCGACCGTTGAGACGAGCGCCGACTCTTTCGTGAGCGTGATCATCTCGTTGACGAGAGCCGGCAAGATGTTTTTGAACGCCTGCGGCAAGATGATTGACCGCAGTTGTTTAACGTACGGGACACCGAGGGCATCCGACGCTTCCCACTGGCCTTTATCAACCGCTTGAATCCCGGCCCGAATGATTTCCGAGATATACGCCGCCGAGTTGAGTGAGAAGGCGATGACGGCCGATTGGTACGGCGTCGTAATATAACCGGTCAATTGCGGCAATCCGAAGTGGATGATCGCAAGTTGCAAGATGAGCGGGGTCCCGCGGAACACGGCCGTATAGGCGTGCCCGATGAAGTTAACGAGACGAGTTGGGACGATTTTGAATGTGGCGATGACCACACCAAGCGTGATCCCGAGCAAGGCCGAGACGAGCACGACTTGAAACATGACCGGGATCCCTTCGAGAATATACGGGATCGAATCATAAATCCGACTAAAATCCATTGTGAGTTCCTCCTAAAAAAGGCTGACTGATGCTTTCAGTCAGCCTACTCCATTCTTTATTCAGCTGGTGCGGCTTCTTGTTCGAACCATTTTTGAGCCAACTTCTCGATTTCTCCAGAATCGATCATCTTGTTCAACTCTTCATTGAACTGATCGCGGAGCTCGTCGTCCTTACGAAAGGCAGCGGCTGAACCGGCCTCTTCCTCGTCGACGATTTCAAACGTTGTAAGTTCGCTGTCTTGATCGAGATATTTCTTCGCGACCGTGTCCTCGATGACCATCGCATCGATACGGCCAGTCTTGATTTCCTGGATGATCTCCGGAATCTTGTTCAAGGCGACGATTTCAGCGCCCGGGATTTGCTCTTTGGCGATTCCTTCTTGAATCGAGCCGAGTTGGACCCCGACTTGCTTGCCGTCCAAGTCTTCAAGCGACTGGATGGCATCACCTTTTGACAAGATCAAGTTCTTCGCCGTGAAGTAGATGTCTGAGAAATCGGCGTTCTCTTTCCGTTCTTCCGTCGGCGTCATACCTGCCATGACGAAGTCAACTCGGCCGGCGTTAAGCGCTCCGAGCAGGCTACCGAAGTCCATGTCTTCTATTTTCAATTCATAGCCCATGTTCTCGGCCACTTGTTTGGCGATATCGATGTCGAAACCGACGATCTCGTCGCCGTTCGCCGTATCGACGAATTCATATGGGAAGTAGTCTGCACTCGTCCCCATGACGATGACTTTGTCGTCCTCATCGGTCGGTGTCGAACCTCCTTCGTTCACGTCCGCCCCGCAAGCTACCGTAAAAGCGGCCAGGCTCGCGATACATAATGCTAGAAAACCTTTTTTCATGTTCATCGTCCCTTTCTTCATATAGGATGAAATTATCAGAACTTTAAGAAAATTATGACATATATGTGAATGTCGCTCAATAATTCTCTGACTCATCATATGTCCGACTTGTTCTTCAACCACTATATACACATAATTATCACTTGTAAAGTATATTTATGCATAAAATCCAAAAAAAATACGGTCACATTCGCTCGTAAGCAAAATACGTGACCGTACCGTTGTCGCGAGAGCCGTAAGGCTGTACTCGTTTGACCGAAGCGATGGGAATGGCGCTATACACGTGGGGATAGCGTTCCCCGTCCTCGTCAAACTCGTAGTGGAGCAGGTTGCCGAGACGTCCGACATGGAACGAGACGAGCACGACTCGCTCCCCATGATAATGCCGACGCACGAATTTGCCGATCTGTTGCGGGGTGCAACAACGAATATACCTCCGTCTGGAGGGTCGGCTCGTTGATTTCCCCACGCGACAGGGCAATTGTATATTCGGCCTCGCTCATGATTTTGACGACTGGTTCCATCTCATCGATCCCTTCTTAAGGAAAAGCGCAAAGGCAATGCCTCTGCGCTCACTTCTTAGGCGTAGTAAATATCGAACAATGTCTGTAACTGCTCGACAAGCTCTTCGGCCGTCGATGACTCGATCGTGCTCCGTTCGACCATCGTGACGATATTGCCGTCTTCTAACAGCGCGATCGACGGTGACGACGGGGCGTAACCTTCGAAATATTCACGGGCCCGGTCCGTCGCTTCACGGTCTTGACCCGCGAACACAGTGACGAACTGGTCCGGTTTGACGCCTTCCATCTTGTTCACGTACGCCGCTGCCGGACGGGCGATGCCACCGGCACAGCCACATACCGAGTTGATGAGCACGAGCGTCTTGCCTTCTTTCGTTAACGCCGCGTCGACTTCTTCTGGTGTCGTGAGTTCTGTGTACCCCGCGGCGCGTACCTCATTGCGAGCTTGTTCGACTACATCTTGAAAGTATAATTGAAAATCCATATTGTTTCCCCTTTCGACTTGCGTCTATTCTTTCTCATTTTACGTCTTGTGGATCGGTTAGGACAAGTCTATCGCTCAATTGTCCTTCAAGGAACGGTGTCGCGTTCAAGAGCGTCTTGAATGCCACATAACGGGCCCGCGCTTCGTCGGTCGCTTCGCGGTTCGTCAAATAGGCCCGAATGAGGATGTTCTTCGGTGTGTGCTCCATGTCGATGAACTCGAGCAGTTGCGCCTCATAGCCGACGAGTCCAAGTAATTCGGCCCGAATCGAATCCGTGGCGAGCGCCGCGAACCGTTCTTTAACGAGCCCATGTTGCAACATGACGTCGAGACTCGGCGCCTCGAGTTGACGATTCAATTCTTTTTGACAGCACGGCACGCTCAAGATGACTTTCGCACCCCAACGCACGGCCCGGGCGAGCGCCATATCTGTCGCAATGTCGCACGCATGAAGCGTGACGACCATATCGACAGCCGTCTCGCCTTCGAACTCGTTGATGTCACCGACGAGGAACTCGAGACGTTCATAGCCGAGATCGCGCGCAATCCCGGCGCATTCCTCGATGACTTCTTTCTTCAAATCAAGTCCCGTGATATGGACGTCATAACCTTTCATTTCATGCAGGAAGTGATAGAGAGCGAACGTCAAATACGACTTACCCGATCCGAAGTCGAGAATCCGAATCGTCCGGTCGGTCGGTAAATGTTTGATCGAGTCTTCGATAAATTCCAGGAAGCGATTGATTTGCTTGAACTTATCATACTTTTGGCGTTTCACTTTCCCATCCTCGGACTGGACGCCGAGTCGGATGAGGAACGGTACCGGCTCATCGAGCGGCAACAGGTACTGCTTCTCGCGGTTATGACTCAGCTTCACTTGTTTGACGGCCGTCTCGCGCTCCTTGAACGTCACTTTGAACTTTTTAGACAGTTGAAAGTGGAATTCGGACGCCTTCAACTGGAACTGTCCTTGGCGGAACGTCTCGAGCAATTCATCGAGTTCGATGACCGCCTCGTCCGGTGTGAGATTTTTATGTTTCATTACCCGTTCAAATTGGTATTCGAATTGTATATGGTACTCGCCTTTCAACAGGACCGGCTTCAATTTGACCCGGCGCAAATCGTTCGACTTTTGACGCGGTTGGCTGATTGTCGCCGTCACGAGCTCGTTCTGGCGAATCACATCAGCGAGTCGCTGTTTTAACTCTGTATATTCCACTGCGTTCATCCTTTTTTCAATAGTTTCGAAACTTTTGTTCACGTGTATTCGTACATACTATTACACGAACACGTGCAAACGTCAAAGGAGGATCATTGTATGTTCAAAAAGTTATTATCATCAATCGGAATCGGTGCCGCGACGGTGGATACACGACTCGAAGAGAGCGCTTGTGTCCCAGGCGGCACGCTCAACGGCGTCGTCCATATCAAAGGTGGCAGCACCGAGCAATCGGTCGACCGGATTTACATCTTCTTCAACACGCTCTATAAGCATGAGGTGAACGACAAGACAACGTACTCGACGTTCACGATTGAGAAGATTTTGTTGAACGAAGCGCCGTTCATGATTGGTCCCGACGAAGTGAAAGAAATCCCGTTCACGATCGACGTGCCTTTCAACACGCCGATTTCGGTCAGCCAATCGAAATCGTGGATTGAGACCGGTCTCGATATCGCCCAGGCCGTCGACCCGAAAGACGAGGACTCGATTCTCGTCAAACCGAACCAGGCCCAGCAGGTCGTCCTCGACGTGCTCGACGACATCGGCTTCCGCTTGAAGAAGGCCGATACGGAGATGCTTCCGGCCCGCCATCGTTCCGGCCGTCTCCCGATTGCCCAAGAGCTCGAATACTCGCCGAACGGGACGAGCTACGGACGTAAACTCGATGAGCTCGAAGTCGTCATGCTCCAAACAGAATCGTCGTTAGATTTATTGATTCAAGTCGACAAGAGCGTCCACAATCTCGGCAGCCTGTTCGCCGACTTGACCGGGACCAACGAATCGACACACCGCCTCAGCTACACGAACACCGAGCTCACTTCGCCCGAACGGATTCGCCGCGATCTCGAGGCATTGATTGAACGTTCCATCTGAACCATGTTGCCACGGACAATTCCGTGGCTTTTTTATTTTCCATAATCGAGTAGGAGGGAGTGATTAACTCCCGACCTCTCACACCACCGTACGTACCGTTCGGTATACGGCGGTTCAATTAAGATGTATGACGCAAAGTTTCATAACGTGATACCAGACTTTTGAGCCCTTGGGAACTCCAGTAGGAGTTCCCAAGGGCTTTGTGCAGTATCGGACTTTTTGAAATCCGCCAGTAACCCTTCCGTGAGTTGCCCCATTCATGGGCTTTCCCTTTCGGGATGCCCAGTCCGGTGAGCTTTCTCACTTTTGTGCTCGGCTTCTTCCAGCTCTTCCACACGCACATGCGTAGCCTTCTTCGAATCCACGACTCGAGGGTCTTGAACACACTCGGTGTGTCTGCCAACGCAAAGTATCCGCACCATCCCATCAGGTATTGGTTCAGCTTTTGGATACGGACCTCCATCGAGTACGGTCTCTTTCGCGATGTGATGTCGCGGATTTTATCTTTCATCCGGTTCACACTGGCTTTGGCAATCCGTACTTTCGGTTCTCTGTGCTTCGTGAAGCTGAACCCGAGGAACTTTCGTCTCCATGGGCGGTCCACGGCGGACTTGTTGCCGTTCACTTTCAGCTTCAGCTTCCCTTCGATATAGGAGGTCTCCGACCTCATGACCCGATTTCCCGCTTTTGGTGTTTTCACATAGATGTTGCAGTCATCGGCGTAGCGGACGAACTGATGTCCACGCTTCTCGAGTTCCTTGTCCAGTTCGTCTAGGACGATGTTCGAGAGCAGTGGGCTGAGTGGGCCTCCTTGCGGAGTGCCTTCCTCGTTGTCCGTCACGACTCCGTTTATCATGATTCCGGTTTTCAGATACTTGTGGATGAGCTTGAGCAGACACTTGTCCTCGATTCGCTTCGCCAGAAGCCCCATGAGCTTGTCATGGTTCACCCGGTCGAAGAATTTCTCCAGGTCGATATCGACCACCCAGCGATTTCCCTCTGCGATGTACCCTTTTGCTTTCTTGACCGCCTCGTGGGCATTCCGATTCGGTCGGAATCCATAGCTGTGGTCAGAGAACGTGGGGTCGTAGATAGACGACAACACCTGGGCGATCGCCTGTTGAATGAAGCGATCCATCACGGTAGGGATGCCGAGCAGTCGCACACCGCCGTCAGGTTTCGGGATTTCGACCCTGCGGACCGGTTGCGGCTGGTAGGTTCCCGACAGAAGCTCCACCTTCATGGTGTCCCAGTGTTCGATGACATGCGCTCGCAGGTTTTGTACGGGCATTCCGTCGACACCGTGGCTTCCTTTGTTCTGAACCACTCGGTTCAGGGCACGTATTAAATTTTCCCGTGACAGAATCTGTTCCATTAACATTCGTTATGCCTCTTTCCGTGAACAACGCTTCTTCTTTATCCAGTCCCTGCTCCACCCTCTTGATGTCCCCAGTGGAATTCACCACGTCCTCCATTCAAGCAAGCCCTGACGGGTTGTCTGTGTTCATCACAGCGACTGCCTGCCAAGATGTTGTTCTCTCTTAATTGTTCGGCCCTTCCCACTTGTCTCGAGACAGGGTGGTACTATGGCCTCTGCTGACTTCTGATTGTTCAGCCGCCCATCACTGGGCGGGTTACCAAGGGTACTTGGCGTTCCAATCAGAGCTCCCCGGGTAAGGACGCAATCTTTCCCTCCATCTATCTGCTCCATTTACTGCATGCGACCTTCGGCAGAAAGGGCTTTGCCTTGTTCAGCAGGCTCACCCAGTCGCACATAGCCTCGTATGAAGTTCGTGTTCCTCAGACCGGAGGTTTGCCGCCCGCTTCCTTCAGATTCCACGTCGCCGTGGACACCCTTGCGCTTGGCTAACTGTTACTTCTGCCTTCACAGTTCGGGACTTGCACCCTATAGATTACGCCCATGCCGGGCACACTGAAAAATCCTGCCTTCGACTGAAGGCAGGATATGACTCAATAGAGCGTATACGTGTCTGGGTCGATCGATTCGAGCGACTGCTTGATCGCCTGCAAGAACTGACCGGCGACGAGACCGTCGAGGACACGGTGGTCGACCGACATGCACAAGTTGACCATGTCACGCGCCGCGAACATCCCGTTCACCCAAACTGGGCGCTTCACGATCGACTCGACCGACAAGATCGCCGCTTGCGGGTAATTCAGAATCGGTGCCGACTGAATCGAACCGAACGCACCCGTATTGTTGATCGTGAACGTGCCGCCCCGCATCTCGTCCGCTTTCAAGCGGTTGCCGCGGGCACGGGCCGCGACGTCTTGAAGTGCGACGGCGAGACCTTTGATGTTCTTCTCGTCCGCGTGCTTGATGACCGGGACGTAGAGGGCGTCGTTCGCCGCGACGGCGACCGACAGATGGATGTCTTGATGGACTTTGATGTGATCGCCCGCCCATTCCGAGTTCATCATCGGGTGTTTTTTCAGCGCCTCAATGGCCGCTTTCATAAAGAACGGCATGAACGTCAGTTTGACGCCTTCCCGTTTGAAGAACTCGTCTTTCAACTTGGCCCGGGCCGTGACGAGGTTCGTCACATCCACCTCGATCATGAGCCACGCATGGGGAGCCTCATGTTTCGAACGGACCATGTTGTTGGCAATCGCTTGACGGACACCTGCCGTCGGAATGAGTTCGACTCGATCCGACGACGCGTCGGTTGCCGCCACAGATGGTGACACGGAAGGTGCCGCGGCCGACTCAGGTACGTCGAGCTTCGTTTTTGTCATCGTCTCTTGAAGCGGCACTTGCGTCGCCGCTTCCGGCTTGACCGGACGGCCTTCCGATAAGTAGCGGAGGACATCTTTGCGCGTGATGCGACCACCGAGGCCACTGCCGTCGAGTTCGTTCAAGTCGATCGCGTTCTCATTGGCGAGTCGGATGACGGCCGGCGAGAAACGACCGTTATTCTGTTTTCGTGGCGCGGCCGACGCTGCAGTGACCGCTTGCTTCGGCTCGATCGGGGCCGCTTCGACTTGTGCCGGTTCTGCTTTCACTTCGACTTTTGCGGGCGCCGAATCGGCACCTTCGACTTCCATGACGAGGACCGGTGTGCCGACGGCGACCGTGTCGCCTTCACTGATTAAAATCTGTTTCACGACACCGGCACTCGTCGCCGGAATCTCAGCGGTTACTTTATCGGTCATGACCTCGGCGAGCGGCTCATACTCCTCGACGCGGTCACCTGGTTTGACGAGAAACGTTGTAATCGTCCCCTCAGTGACACTTTCCCCGAGCTGTGGCATTTTAATTGTCTGTTCCATATGACCCCTCCTTAAAAGGCGGCGAGCTGACGTGCCCGCTCCGCGATTTTTTCAGGGGATACGATGAAGAACTTCTCCATCGGTGGTGCATACGGCATCGACGGAACGTCCGGTCCCGCCATACGCTCGATCGGCGCATCGAGTTCAAACAGCGCTTTCTCCGCGATGATGGCCGCGACTTCCCCGATGATGCTGCCTTCCTTATTGTCTTCGGTGACGAGGAGCACTTTCCCGGTCTTTTTGACGGCTTCGACGATCCCTTCTTGGTCGAGCGGATAGATCGTGCGCAAATCGAGGATGTGCGTGCTGATGCCTTCGGCTTCGAGCGTCTTCGCCGCTTCCTGGGCCATGTGGACGCACAGACCGTACGTGATGATTGTGATGTCGTCACCTTCCCGCTTGACGGCGGCCTTGCCGATTTCGACCGTATAGTCGTCGGTCGGAAGGTCGGCTTTCAAGAGGCGGTACGCCCGTTTATGTTCGAAGAAGAGGACCGGGTCGTTCGAGCGGATGGCTGCCTTGAGCAACCCTTTCGCATCGACCGGGTCAGATGGGATGACGACTTTGAGTCCAGGCGTCGAGTTGAACATCGCCTCGACCGATTGGGAGTGATAGAGTGCGCCATGAATCCCGCCGCCGAACGGTGCCCGGATGACCATCGGACACGTCCAATCATTGTTCGAACGGTAGCGGATTTTTGCCGCTTCGGAAACGATTTGGTTGACCGCCGGCATGATGAAGTCGGCGAACTGCATCTCGGCGATCGGACGCATGCCGTACATGGCCGCCCCGATGCCGACACCTGCAATCGCGCTCTCGGCGAGCGGCGCATCGATGACGCGGTCCTCGCCGTACTTCTCAATCAAGCCTTGCGTCGCGCGGAACACGCCGCCGCGGACGCCGACATCTTCTCCGAGCACGAAGACGTTCTCATCACGTTCCATCTCTTCATGAATCGCTTCATTGATCGCTTCAATAAACGTTTTCATCACATTTCCCCCTCGTACACATGGTCCATCGTCGATTCAGGAGACGCATACGGTGCCTTGTCGGCGTACGCTGTCGCCTCATTCACTTCACGATCGACGTTTGCCTCGATCTCTGCGAGTTCTTCCTCGGTCATGACGCCGTCCTCAATCAAACGCTTGCGGAATAATTGATTCCCGTCGCGATTCTTCAGGTCAGCCAACTCTTCGACCGAGCGGTACGCTTTGTCATCGTCATCCGACGAATGCGGTACGAGCCGTTCGACTTCGGCTTCGATGAGCGTCGGTCCTTCGCCGCGAAGTGCCCGGGCGCGGGCTTCTTTCACAGCGACATAGACGGCAATCGGATCTGTTCCATCGACCGTGACGCCCGGCATCCCATACCCTTTAGCACGATCCGATACGCGCTCGCAAGCGAGTTGTTTCGAAAGGGGTACCGAGATGGCGTACTTGTTGTTCTCACAGAACAAAATCACTGGCAACTTATGCACACCCGCGAAGTTCGCGCCTCGTGGAAGTCACCTTGGTTCGATGAGCCCTCTCCGAACGAGACGAACGTGACGAGTTCTTCTTTTTTCAGTTTGGCGGCGAGCGCCACACCGACCGCATGAGGCACTTGTGTCGTCACCGGAGACGAGCCCGTCACGATGCGGTGCTGTTTTGAACCGAAATGGCCCGGCATTTGACGACCGCCCGAGTTCGGGTCCTCCGCCTTGGCGAACGCCGACAACATCAAATCGCGTGCCGTCTGCCCGAAGTGGAGGACCACGGCGACATCGCGGTAATACGGGAGAATATAGTCCGTCCCTTTCTCAAGCGCGAACGCTGCCCCGACTTGGGCCGCCTCTTGTCCTTGACACGAGACGACGAACGGGATTTTTCCGGCACGGTTCAATTTCCACATGCGCTCATCGATTTTACGGGCGCGGACCATCGTCTCGTACATCGCACCGAGGTCTTGTTTCGTCAATCCTAGTTCCTCATATGAATTCACAGTCATCTGTTCCATTCTGTTTCCTCCTTAGGCGTGAATCGGTAATCCGTCAACGGCCAATGCCGCTTCTTGGAACGCTTCGCTCAGCGCCGGGTGAGGATGGACGAGTTGGCCCATTTCCCATGCCGTGGCGTTCAAGACGAGAGCGAGTCCGCCTTCTGTGATCAGTTCTGTCGCTTTTGGCCCGACGATATGCACACCGAGCAGGTCGTCGGTCGACTTGTCGGACACGAGCTTGACGAATCCGTCCGCCGGTCCTTCGATGCGGGCCTTGCCGAGGCCGTTGAAACGATACGTGCCCGTCTTCACTTCATGACCGGCCGCTTTGGCCGCTTCCTCGGTCATGCCGACCGATGCGACTTCCGGCACCCCGTAGACGCAACGCGGGATCAACGCATAATCGAGCGGAGTCGGCTCGTGACCGAGAATCGTCTCGACCGCCTTGACACCTTCCGCTGAGGCGACATGGGCGAGCTGGAGCTTGCCGATGCAGTCCCCGATGGCGAAGATGTGACGTTCTTTCGTCCGATACTGCTCATCGACTTGGATGACACCGTTCTCGACGACAATCGATGTGTTCTGTAACCCGAGATGTTCCGTATTGGCGACCCGTCCGACCGAGACGAGCACACACTCGACCGAGATCGTCTCTTCGCCGACCGCGAGCGCGACGATATCGGTTGCTACTTCTGTCCGTTCCGGGTCGACGGTGACGTTTTTCAACACACGGACGCCCCGTTTTTTCAGGAGTCGCTCGACTTCCCGTGACACCGCCTTGTCTTCAAGCGGCAACAGACGCTCCCCGACTTCAATCAACGTGACCGCGACATCAAGGTCGATGAGCATCGAGGCCCATTCGACACCGATGACCCCACCGCCGACGATGGCAATGGATTCTGGCAACTGCTCGAACTGGAGCAGGTCGTCCGAGTTCAAGATACGTGTATGGTCAAACGGCAGACCTGGTAGTTCACGCGGGATTGACCCGGTCGCGATGATGAGCTGGTTCGGCAAGATGAGCTCAGACTCGCCCGAGCTGTCCTCGACCGCGACCGTTCCCGGCTGCGGCGAGAAGATGCTCGGCCCTAAAATCGAGGCCTTGCCGCGGAATACCTCAATCTTGCCTTGTTTCATCAAGTGCTCGATGCCTTTCTCAAGCCCTGCGACCAAATCGCGTTTGAACGATTGGGCCCGTTCCATGTTGAACGTGACCGTTCCCGTCTCGACGCCGTAGGCGCTCCCATGTTTCGCCGTCTGATAGACGTGGGCCGCTTTCAACAACGCCTTCGTCGGGATGCAGCCTTTATGTAGACATGTCCCGCCGAGTTTCTCGGCCTCCACGATTGCGACAGTTTTACCGGCTTGGGCCGCCTTGATGGCCGCGACATATCCGCCAGGACCGCCGCCGATGACGACGATCTCAAATTCTCGTGCCATGTGTATCCCCCTCATATTCTCGAACTGCTTCTTCTTGTCGGATGGCCCGGAGTGCGCCTTCGGCGAGTGCCTTCAGCTCGTCTTCACCCGGATAAATATGGACCGGCGCCAAATAGCCGACGCGCACACTGATTTGCTCGGTCAGCCAAGTCGAATAAGCGATGCCGCCCGTCAACAAAATCGCGTCGACGTCGCCGCGTAACGTGGCGCCGTGTTTGGCGATCTCCTGGGCGACGCGATACGCCATCGTCTCGTAAAGAAGAGCGGCCTGTTCATCCCCATCTGCTATGCGCTGTTCGATTTCAATCGCGTCGAACGTCCCGAGGTGGGCGAACAACCCGCCGCGCCCGACGATTTTCTGTTTCATTTCCGACTCTTTATACCTGGTACTATAACATAGTTCTACCACCTGTCCAACAGGAATCGAGCCAGCCCGTTCCGGTGCGAGAGGCCCGTCACCGTCAAGTCCGTTGTTCACATCAATGACGGCCCCTTTGGAGTGGGCACCGACCGTGATGCCGCCTCCGAGGTGGGCGATAATCAAGTTCAAGTTTTTGTAATCGCTTCCATTTTCAGCGGCAAATCGTTTTGCGACCGCTTTTTGGTTCAAGGCGTGGAAGATGCTACGACGATTGATTTCGGGCATTCCCGTCAAACGCGCGAGCGGGCCGAGCTCGTCGACGACGACCGGATCGACGATAAAATTCGGTACTTGAAATAATTCACCGAGCTTGTGAGCGAGCAACCCGCCCAAGTTCGAGGCATGCATCCCGAAGCGACCGCTTGCCAAATCTTCACGCATGAGCGGGTTGACGGCGTACGTCCCCGATGTTATCGGGGCCAGCAAACCGCCGCGACCGACGATTGCGGACAAGTCCTCGCCCGCGATATTCGACTCGCCCAATAAGTCCCGCACTTCGCGCTCGCGATGTGGCAATTGCTCCGGAAGTGACAATCCTGTGACGTCGGCCCCGTGACGGACGGTACGAGACAAGATCTCGTCCGCTCCGTCAAACAAACCGACTTTCGTCGACGTCGAACCCGGGTTGATGGCAAGAATGAGCTGTCTTGTCATCTTAGCGTCCACCCAATAAGCTCTTTTCAACTTTCAAGAACTGGCTGCGTGAACGGGACATCATCTGAATCCGTTCCTCTGCCATCTTCTCGGCGGCGACATGCGTCGGCACCCCATCGCGCTCGGCGATCTCGAAGACGCGCTGCATGTTGTCATAGATGAGTTCGACTTTCTTCATCGCCCGCTCACGGTTATAGCCTTCGAGCTCGTCGGCCACATTGATGACGCCACCCGCATTGATGACGAAGTCCGGTGCATAAAGAATACCGCGCTCCTCGAGCAACTCCCCGTGACGATCCTCGGCGAGCTGGTTGTTCGCCGCACCGGCCACGATTTGAGCTTTCAGCATCGGAATCGTCTTATCATTGATGATCGCACCGAGCGCACACGGGGCGAAGATGTCACAATCGACCGCATAAATCTCGTCCGGTTTGACGACGGTGGCACCGAAGTCCATCTCAGCGCGCTTGAGTGCTTCTTCATTGATGTCGGTGACGACCAAGTGGGCCCCTTCTTCATGTAGATGACGGCATAAGTTGTAGGCGACGTTCCCGACCCCTTGGACAGCGACCGTCTTTCCAGCGAGTGAGTCCGACCCGAACTTCCATTTCGCCGCCGCCTTCATGCCGCGGTACACACCATACGCCGTCACCGGCGATGGGTTGCCGCTTGATCCGAACGCCGGGCTGACGCCGGTCACGTAATCCGTTTCCATGTGGATGAAGTCCATATCGGCGACCGACGTATTGACATCCTCGGCCGTGATATAGCGTCCGCTGAGCGATTGCACGTAACGGCCGAAGGCGCGGAAGAGCGCTTCCGACTTGTCCGCCTTCGCGTCACCGATGATGACGGCCTTCCCGCCACCAAGGTTGAGTCCCGCCGCCGCGTTTTTGTACGTCATCCCTTTTGCGAGACGAAGGACGTCCGTAAGCGCTTCTTCTTCCGACGCATAGTTCCACATCCGTAGCCCGCCAAGAGCCGGTCCGAGTGTCGTGTCGTGAATCGCGATAATCGCTTTCAGTCCTGACGCCTGATCCTGGCAAAAGACGATTTGTTCATAATCTTCCGCCTGCAAGACGTCAAAAATCCGAAAGCGTGGTTCCATGTTTGTTTCCATCATTGATAATTCCTCCGTAAAGTTTATTTTTTGGCGTGTAAGAGCGCGAACGCGAGAGAGTACAGTTTGGCTTCGGCCGTGTCGGCCCGGCTCGTCAAGACGACCGGCGCAACGGCTCCGACGACGATTGCCGCAACACTAGCCCCGGCAAAGTACATCATCGATTTATAAAGGACGTTGCCGACCTCTATGTATGGGACGAGCAATAGGTCGGCTTGTCCAGCGACATCGCTATCGATGCCTTTTTGTTTGGCGGCAATCATATCGACGGCATTATCGAGCGCGAGCGGCCCGTCGACGACACATCCTTTGATTTGCCCGCGACGGTTCATTTGAGTGAGTAGCGCGGCATCCGTCGTCGCGGTCATCTGTGGATTAACGACTTCTACGGCGGCGATGGCCGCGACGCGCGGCAACTCGTACCCGATGTCTTTCATCGCCTCGACGGCGTTGCCGATGATGTCCACTTTCTCTTCGAGCGTCGGCGCGATATGGATGGCCGCGTCAGTCACCCCGATCAATCGTTCCCGGTTCGGGATTTGAAATAAGGCGATATGGCTGAGCGTCCGATTCGTCCGGAGTCCTGCCTCGCGGCTGAGCACGGCTTTCATGACGTCGACGTCGCGACCATTCCTTTCATGAGCACATCCGCTTCCCCTGTCTTGACCGCGAGCGTCGCCCGTTTGGCAATCTCTTTATCGCCTTTGACGTGGATGATATCGATCGCGTCCTCTTCGATGCTGTGCTCGTCACACAACCGTTTAATCTCTCGAGCATCTCCAATCAATTTAAATCGGGATAGACCGTGATCTATTGCGAGCTTGACGGCGTGGATGACCTCCACGTCGGCGGCCCCGGCGATTGAGATGGTGCGTCCGTCCAATCGTTTCGCCTTTTCGAGCATCCGTTCAAAATTCATGCATGTCCCCCCTTGCCTGTCTTCACTTTTTATCATGCAAGATTGTTTCCATTTTTGAAAGCGCTTTAAACGGTCTTTTACCCTGCATTTTTTTGCGTGGTATGCACATATGTGCAGGTAATTTATTGCATACGCTCAAGTTTATTATACAGCGTTCGAATTGATATGTGTAATCGTCGTGCAGCTTCCGACTTGTTTCCGTCTGCGTCTTCAATCGCCCGCTCAATCAAATCACGCTCGTAGCGCGAGACGGCATCCTGCAACGATAACGCTTCGATCGATCGCGTCGAGGTGACGCGGGACGAGAGCTGGAGGTGATGCGGACCAATCCACTGCTCATTGCTAGCCATATAAATCATTGCCCGTCCGATCACGTTTTCAAGTTCGCGGACGTTACCTTTCCAATATTGATTCTTTAATAGCTCGGACGCCTCGCGGTTCACGCCGCGCACGCTACGTCCATATTCTTGATTTAGTTTCCGAATGATGCGCTCACAGAGCGGTTCAATTTCTTCAAGTCGATCTCGGAGAGGCGGGATATGGATTGGCATCCGGTTAATCCGATAGTACAAGTCTTCTCGGAACGTTCCATCGGTTACTTTTTGTTCAAGGTCGGCGTTCGTCGCTGCGATGATGCGCACATCGACGGGGATGGCACTCGTTCCGCCGACTCGGACGATTTCATGTTCTTGAAGAACACGGAGCAATTTGACTTGGACATCGATCGGCAACTCGCCGATTTCATCGAGAAAGAGCGAACCACCGTCCGCCTCTTCGAAGTAACCGACCTTGCCTCCTCGTTTGGCGCCACTGAAGGCTCCGTCCTCGTAACCGAACAACTCACTTTCGAGAAGCGTCGGGGAAATGGCCGCACAGTTCACACGGACGAATTTCTTATACTTACGCGGAGACTCCCCGTGGATGGCGTGAGCGAATAGTTCCTTGCCCGTTCCCGACTCCCCGCGAATGAGGACGGTGACCGGTGTGACCGCGGCGAGACGGGCCTGTTCGATGACGAATCGCATCGCATCGCTCGTCGCGATAATATCCGCAAACTGATATTTAGCTTCTAAGTTCCTGATCCGCGTCTTCGCTTCTTGTAACTCATCACGGAGCGCGCGGATTTGAGACACGTCCCGGATGACGCCGACCGACCCGCGCAATTTACCCTCGACGATAATCGGTTCGGCATTGACGAGAATATCGCGCCGTGTCGCTCCGATTTGCATCCGGATATCCCGCACACCTTGTCCGGTCGATAATACTTTCAAGTGGACACTTTCCTGCATGCCGATATCAGCCGTCGCTGGCTTGTCGACGACGTCTTCTTTCTTAAATCCTGTCAGTCTTGTATAGGACGGGTTGATTAAAATCGTGTTTCCGTTATGGTCGGCGACCGAGATGGCTTCGCTCGTACAATCGATGATTGCCTCGAGCATTTGTTGGTTTTGCTTCAGCCGCTCGACAACGATGCGAATGAACTCGCCGGGCAAGACGACCGCGTCCACGAAATGTCCTTTCAATTCATCAAACGTTTCGGCCCGGCCCGTCGTCTCAATCACGAAGTCGAGACGTTTGTCGGCACATGCCCGCCAATCTTCAGCCGTCGTAATCCCCAAGTTCCGTGCAAGTTGCATCCCCTCAGCCGTCGTTTCGGGATCGATGACGGCGACGACCGTGACGAGCGGTGAGTCGAGCAACATTTTTAATACCTCGGTCCCGCCTTTCCCCGCACCGACAATCATCAATCGTTTATTCATTCTGATATCCCCCAATTTTAACGTTCTGCATTCATGCTACTGAACCTGAACTGATTTCGCAACCTCGTAAAAAAGGCTGTATCGCCCTATGTGTTTTCTGGTAAACTTATGAGTGTTAAGGAGGAGATCCTATGCGCATCATCGCACTGTTGATCTTAATCATCCCTGGCCTCTTCGGTGTCTATGGCATCAAGTTACTTCGCGACAGCTTCTTCCTCAAGACGAGCGTCCCGTTCTCTTGGATCGAATCGGTGGCAGCCGCCTCGATGTTACAAGGAACGTTCGGACTGTTGATTGCGATGGGTGGGATTGGTTTCGTGGCAGGTTATATCTTCAATCGTGACAAGAAAACAGGCAAAGTCCCGCGAATAGATTCTTGAACACAAAAAAAGGTTCCCTAACTTGATTTCATTTCAAGTGCGGAACCTTTTTATTCATATTGAATTGTGATCACTACGGATGATCTCCTCTCCTACTTGCTACACTCTTATGACATGATGTCCAATGGTCTTCTTAATGAAGAAGTTTGAAAGAAATTAGTAACTGCCGTCTTGCGTGAACGGAAACATACCATTCGAGTTACTAACAATGATTCATCGGGTCATGTCGAACCATCCATCGTGAAGTCGAACGCTTGCCATAAACTGTTCAACGGTTGACAACACTCCTTTTGGTCAACTGAACGATTCATTTTCCCCGGACACGGTCCCTAGCTTCGAACTCGATGCCGGAATCGCCTCGCGAATGAGCGTACGTCGCGACCTCTCGTCGGGACGATGACGATTTGAGATGTCGTTCCCACCTCTGAGCTATTAACGGATAGCGGTCCGAGATGATTTCTTGCTCTAACCCGTTCCGGAACACGTTAGAAAGCGTTCATCTGACGCTCGTCCAAGTAACTTGGTACACTTTCATTATAACAAGTTTCACTTGAATTGCAAGCGCTTTCTTACACAAAGTAAAAGAAATTCAGGAGGGGAGTCCCCTCCTGAACGATTATTGCTGTTTGAACGATTGATACGTGACAAAATAAGAAATGAATTCTGAGTTTTTCGGACTGCGATCACGCTCCGGACGCCCATTGAACATCTCATGGTCACGCATTCCATTCTCCCACGCTGTCTTGATGGCGTGACGCATCGCCCGTTCGACCCGAGATGAAGTCGTTCCATGTTCTTTGGCGATCATCGGATAGAGCTCTTTCGTGATCAATCCGAGTAGCTCCTGACGATCTCGGACGTATACGACGGCTTGACGGATATACTTGAACCCTTTAATCCGTGGCGAAATGCCGAGTTGTTGCAACAAGAGCGAGATGTCGAGTTCTTCCGGTGACATCGCCTCAAACTCTCGGCTCGAACCTGCGGCCAGTTCTCGAATTTTCGTGATTAATTGTTGAATATTGAACGGCTTCACTAGAAAGTAAGATGCGCCGAGTTGAACAGCCTGCTTCGTGACTTCATCTTTTCCGAACGCACTAAGCATGATCACTTCCGGTTTGGCGTTCGCTAATTCCGTCTGTAATCGTTCGAGCACACCGATGCCGTCTAAGTGGGGCATGATGATGTCGAGCAGGAGCACGTCCGGCTGGTGTGTCTTGACGACGTCTAAGCATGCCTCGCCGTCGTAGGCGGTCCCGACGACTTTTAAATCGTCTTCGGACTCGAGTTGGCGGGTCAACAAATCGACGATTTCACGATTGTCGTCCGCGATGCATAATGTAATCAATTAAGACACTCCTTCGATAAACTTCCGTTTTAATTGGAGAGACATGGCGAGCAGTTCCTCCACGTGTTGTTTCGTTAATTCCGTCATTTGCGCCCCGGCAATCATCCGTCCAAGCTCATCGACGCGATCGGCATGCCCGAGCGTCGAGACGTTCGTCTTCGTTCGTTCATCCGTTTCTGTCTTCGTGATATATAAGTGTTGGTCCGCCATGGCCGCCACTTGAGCCAAGTGCGTGATGCAGAGCACTTGCGACCCGACCGACAAACGGAAAATCTTCTCACCCATCGCCTGGGCGACACGCCCTGAAACGCCTGTGTCGACTTCGTCGAAGATGATGGAGGCGACACCGACCGTCCGCGAGAAAATCGACTTCAACGCGAGCATGACGCGCGACAGTTCCCCGCCCGAGGCGACTTTGGCGAGTGGCTTGAACGGTTCGCCGACGTTCGTCATCATATAGAACTCGACTTGGTCAAGACCGTCCGCTTTGAACGTTCCTTCTTTAAACCGGACTTCGAACTGCGTCTTTTCCATATACAATTCCTTCAACTCACGCTGAATCGCTTTCTGGAGCTCGGTCGCCGCTTGTTTACGGGCTGCCGATAACGCAAGTCCGGTCGTGCGAACTTGTTGTTCGAGACGGGCGAGCCGGTCTGATAGTTCTTGCAAATGTTCCTCCCGATTCGTCATCGATTTTAACTCATCAGCAATTTTTTCCCCATACGTGATGACTTCGTCGATCGTGGCCCCGTATTTTCGTTTCAACTGTTGGAACAAGGCGAGCCTCGTTTCAATCTCGTCGAGCCGAACCGGGTCAAATTCGAGTGAATCGAGTTGATCTCTCAACTGGAATTTGGCATCCTCAAGCAAAAAGTAAGCGTTTGAAATCGTCTCGGCCATCGATGCGAGCGAGGACGACAACGTGGACGCTTCTTCCATCTCGCGCATGGCAATCCCGATTTGGTCGAGCCCTTTCGCTTCGTCCGCGACAGCCTCATATGATAACCGTACGTGTTGATGAATCCGCTCGAAGTTGGCGAGCTCGTTCCGTTCCTCGGTGAGCGCTTGTTCTTCGCCGACCTTCAGTTCGGCCGCCTCGATCTCATTTGTTTGGAACGCGAGCAAGTCCATGCGTTGGGCCAGTTCTTGTTCGCTTTGACTCAATCGCTTCAACTCATCCGCGACGTTCTTCCAATCGACGTAAGCCTCACGATAACGCTCGAGGAGCGGCGCGAGCTCGGCTTCGGCAAAATTATCTAAAATGCCGAGATGGTATTCGGCATCCATCAAGTGTTGGTGCTCATGCTGGCCGTGAATATCGACGAGCAGCCGTCCGAGCTCACGAAGCGTCGACAACGGCATCATCTTGCCGTTGACGCGGCAGACGCTCTTTCCGCTGCTATGTAGGTCGCGGCGCAAAATGACGGTCCCTTCTTCAATCTCGATGCCGTATTGGGTCGCCGCCTCGATAATCGGATGATCGGATTCGACGTTGAACAGCCCTTCGATCTCCGCCTTGTCTTGGCCATAGCGGACGAACTCACTCGAACCACGGCCCCCGACGAGCAGGCCGATGGCATCGAGCAAGATGGATTTCCCCGCCCCGGTCTCTCCCGTCAATACGGTCATCCCACGTTTGAACGTGATGTTCAGTTCATCGATGATCGCAAATTGTTTGATCGATAGTTCTGCTAACATACGCTATTTCACCTCATAACATTCCGAGTAGTCGTTCAATGATTCGCTTCGCTTGCGTGTCATCCCGAGCGATCATCAAGATCGTGTCGTCCCCGCACACCGTCCCGATCAACTCATCCCATGACAAGTGGTCGATTAAGACACCGATCGCATCTGCATTGCCAGGCAACACTTTCATGACGACTAAGTTTTGAGCCGAATCGACCGAGACGAAACTGTCACCGAGAATCCGTTTCATTTTACCGTATGGGTTGAAACGCTGATCGGCCGGAAGACTGTATTTATATCGTCCGTCGTTGAGTGGCACTTTCACGAGATGGAGCTCCTTGATGTCCCGCGACACCGTGGCCTGTGTCACCGGATATCCGGAGCGATGTAACTCGTCGACGAGCTCGTCTTGCGTCTCGATTTCGCGGTTTGTCACGATTTCTCGAATTTTGATTAAACGCTGTCCTTTATTCATCCTTGCTGACACCTCATTTGTTGTTTCACATACTCAGTATCATTCTAAAGTATTGTCGAAAAAAGGTCTAGCATTCGCAGGAGGATTTCCCCAGTCGGTCACGTCACCACATGAAAAAGCTACAGACGAAACGTCCATAGCTCAAGCATTCTTCTTCAATTGCGAGTGGGCAGCGTCGATAACCGCGTCCACGTCGATGGTCGGATCGACACTGCCGACACCTGTAAAACGGGCGAACAACAAGAATTCGATATTCCCGTCCCCGCCAGTGATCGGTGAAAAGTCGAGCCCTGCGACTTCGAACCCTTCTGAGGCGAAGTAGCGAACCATGTCTTCGACGACGCGTTCATGGATGGCCCTGTCGCGGACGATGCCTTTTTTGCCGACATCAGCCTTTCCGGCCTCGAACTGCGGTTTGACGAGGGCCATGACGATGCCGTCCGGCTTCAAAATTGTCTTGAGCGGCGGAACCATGAGCCGAAGCGAGATGAACGAGACGTCAATCGTCGCGAAATCCGGCGCCACCGGGAACTGGTCCGCGGTCGCATGACGGAAGTTCATCCGCTCCATGACGACGACGCGGTCATCGCTTCGAAGCTTCCATGCCAACTGGTTATAGCCGACGTCGACGGCATACATTTGCGTGGCCCCATTTTGAAGCGCACAATCAGTAAAGCCGCCCGTCGATGAGCCGATATCGATGCCGATGTTACCAGACACATCGAACGGGAAGACTTGGAGCGCTTTTTCAAGTTTCAGTCCGCCCCGCCCGACGTATGGCAACACTTGGCCTTTCACTTCGAGTGGGATGTCATCGAACACTTTGTCGCCGGCTTTGTCGAGCCGTTCGGTCCCGCTATAGACGAGCCCGGCCATGACAGACCGCTTCGCCTTTTCTCTCGTCTCCGCTAAGCCGCGGTCGACGAGGAGCACATCTAATCTAGTTTTCTTTCGTTTTTCCATAGTTCCTCACACATTCTGTCGATTTGTCACTTGAACGAACTGCTGAACCGAATCAGCGATTTGTGTCGGACGGAGCCCGATTTCTTCGAGCAGCTGATTGACGCCGCCGTGTTCGATATATCGGTCCGGAATGCCGAGTCGGAGCACACGCGGGAACTGCCCGGCATCGCTCGCATGTTCGAGCACGCTGCTACCGAAGCCACCGGCGAGCGCTGCTTCCTCTAACGTGACGAGTGGGATCCCTTCCGCATATAAAGCGGAGAGCATGGCGTCGTCGAGCGGTTTGATCGTCCGAGCATTGATGACGCGGACGCTCACTTGCCCTTCAAGCAAAGCACGTACTTCGAGGGCGTCTTGTACTTGTGGACCGAACGTCAAGATGGCGACATCCGTCCCATCTGCGACCGTCTCCCAGACGTCGAGCGGCAATTCGCGGAACGTCTCGCTCATCGGTGTACCGATTCCTTCACCACGCGGGAAGCGGACGGCGATCGGACCATCGTCATGCTTCAGCGCCGAATAGACGAGATGTTGCAGTTCTTCCTCGTCTTTCGCCATCAAGATGCGAATGTTCGGGACATGACGCATGAAGGCGATATCGAACACTCCTTGGTGCGTCTCCCCGTCCGCTCCGACGAGACCTGAACGATCGATCGTGAAGACGACGTTCAAGTTTTGACGGCAAATGTCGTGCACGAGCTGATCATAGGCGCGTTGGAAGAACGTCGAATAAATCGAGACGACCGGCTTCAAGCTTGGGTCGCTTGTCCCCCCGCGAGCGTCACAGCATGCTGTTCGGCGATGCCGACGTCAAACATCCGCTCCGGGAATTGCTTGTTGAAGCAATCGAGTTTCGAGCCGACGCTCATTGCTGGTGTGATGAGTGTCACGCGTTCGTCCGTCTTGGCAACTTTCGTGATCGTCTCCGCGACGACCTTCGAGTAACTCGGTCCCTTGACTTTACCTTTAATGACTTCTCCCGACTCGATTTTATACGGTCCGAGACCGTGCCACGTGCCGACCCCATCGAGCTCGGCCGGGCGATAGCCTTACCTTTTTTCGTGATGACGTGGACAAGCACCGGTCCATCGATTTTTTTAGCGTATTCGAGCGTCTCGAGTAAGTCGCGTAAATCGTGACCATCTGTCGGTCCGAAGTACGTGAATCCGAGCTCTTCGAAGAACGTTCCTGGGATGAGCGCTGATTTCAGCATATCCTTCACGCGTTCCCCGCTCCGTTCGAGCGAGTTGCCGACAATCGGGATATGTTTGATGAGCGTCTCGACTTCCTCGCGGGCGTGTTTCAATTTACGAGACGAGCGCATCCGACCGAGCATGTTGTGCATCGCACCGACGTTCGGGGCGATTGACATTTCATTGTCGTTCAAGATGACGATGACGTTTTGTTTCTCGGCACCGATATGGTTCAGTGCTTCGAGCGCCATCCCCCCAGTGAGCGCCCCGTCCCCGATGATGGCGATGGCCCGGTCGTCCGCGCGTCCTTTCAATTCGTTGGCAATGGCGATTCCCATCGCAGCGGACAGTGACGTCGAACTGTGCCCCGTCTCCCAGACGTCATGATCACTCTCACAACGCTTCGGGAACCCGCATAAGCCATTGTATTGACGGAGCGTGTCGAACTGACTCGTTCGTCCTGTCAAGATTTTGTGGACGTAAGCTTGATGCCCCACATCCCATACGAGTTGGTCTTTCGGACTGTCAAATACACGGTGCAAGGCAAGCGTCAATTCGACAACCCCTAGGTTCGGTCCCAAGTGCCCTCCCGTTTCAGCCAATTTTTCAATCAAAAACCGTCTGATGTCCGCGCCGAGTGCTTCTAACTCGGGTACCGACATCTTTTTTAAAAATGACGGGTCTTGAATGGATGTCAAGTCCATGATGACCATCCTTTCTCCTGTCTTATTACTGATTCGTACCTTACATTTTACAAGAATGTGTCCATAGATGCCATACATTCACAAAAACAAAGGTGACACGATGTGCTCATCGTGTCACCAAGATTAATGATTACGCCGAACGACGAAGTGAGAAGCTCCTTTAAACGCGGGGCCTCGACCGAAAGTTCAGCCAACGCAGCCTTACTTTCCGCAACTTCCTGTGCAAGTGCTTCTTTCGCCCCATCTAGTCCGAGCAGCTTCGGATACGTCGTTTTGTCGTTGCCTTCGTCTGAACCGACACGCTTCCCGATTAACGTCTCATCTCCTTCGACGTCCAAAATATCGTCTTGGATTTGGAAGGCGACACCGAGATGTTTGCCGAACCGAACGAGCGCCTGCCGGTCTGCCACCGGGGCGTCCGCCAAAATTGCGCCCGCTTCAAGGGCGTACACGATGAGTGCCCCCGTCTTTCGCTCGTGAATCGATTGCAAAGTTGAAAGCGACACACCCGTTCGTTTTTCGGCGAGCATGTCATCGAGTTGACCACCGACCATGCCGGCGCTGCCTGCCGCCTCACTGAAGCGGCCGATGAGCGCGACGCTCTTCGTCGGTTCGAGCTCCGCCTGGGCCAAAATCCGGAATGCATCCGTCAACAGGGCGTCACCCGCGAGAATCGCGGTCGCCTCATCGAACTGACGGTGATTCGTCGGACGCCCACGCCTTACGTCGTCATCATCCATCGCCGGAAGGTCGTCGTGGATGAGGGAGTACGTGTGGACCATCTCGAGGGCGACGGCCGCTTCATGACCGAGCGCCCGCGGACGGCCGTATGTATCGAGGACGGCATAAAGGAGAGCCGGACGAATCCGTTTCCCCCCTGCCTCGAGCGAGTACGTCATCGATTGGAATAAACGTTCCGGCATCGACGACACGTCGATGAGACGGCGTGTCGCCGTCTCGACTTCCTGCTTCCACTCTTCGAGGTAAGATTGCGCGCTCATACGGTGCCACCCTTTTCACGGAGCGTCCCATCAAGCTCGAGAATCTCGTCCATCTTCTGTTCCGCCGCCGTCAGTTTGGCCTGACAGAGTGCCGACAAGCGGACACCTTCTTCATAGAGCGTCATCGCTTCTTCAAGGGCGACTTCTCCCGTCTCGAGTTGCGTCACGATTTCCTCAAGGCGGGCGAGCGCTGCTTCAAACGTCTGTTCTGCTGGTTGTTTCGCCATCATGTCTCTCCTTCACTTCCGCGACGGCGTGGCCATCCCGAAACCGGATCGTCACCAGGCCGTCATGTAGTTGTTTGACATCTTTCACGTACGTCCCATCCTGCTCGATGAACGTATAACCTCGAGCGAGCACGGCAAGCGGACTGACCGCGTTCAAGCGACCGACTTGGGCTTCAAATCGGTCCGTCGGTCGTTCGAGTGGCCGGATGCGCTTGAGGCGCCCGTCGAACTGACGGTGTGTCTCCTCGTTGCGACGAAGCGTCTGCGCCAGATTCCGGATATCGAGCTGTTGCCGGGACTGGGCAAGACGATGTTTGGCATGCGTCAATTGCTTCGTGACACCTTGTTCGAGCCGAATCTCGCTTGTTCGAACCGCTCCCGTTTTTGGGTGAGCGTAAAACGGGGCGACTTTAAGCCATAACTGTTCGTCGCCCGACCGAGCCGTTCTCGAATCGACGACATCTGATTCGTGACAGACCGGGTCAACTGGGACGTCAACCGTTCGACGTCTTTTCGTTGCGCCTCGATCGTCGCCGTCGCCAGCTCCGCCGCCGCGGTCGGCGTCGCGGCCCGCACATCGGCGACAAAGTCAGCCAACGTGAAATCGGTCTCGTGCCCGACGGCCGAGATGACAGGAATCCGGGATTCATAAATCGCCTCGACGACGACGTCCTCATTGAATGCCCATAACTCTTCGATGGACCCGCCACCGCGACCGACGATCAATACGTCGCAATCGGTGCGTTCATTCATCCACCGAATCGCGCTAGCACTTGCGGGGCGGATTGATCGCCTTGGACGGCGACGGGCGCAAACGTGATGGCCACGTGCGGCGCACGCCGTCTGAGTGTCGTGGCGATATCGTGGAGGGCCGCGCCTTTCGGCGAGGTGATAATCCCGATTCGCTCCGGAAAGGCCGGCAGCGGACGTTTCCGTTCCGCTGCGAACCATCCCTTCGCCTCGAGCTCACGTTTTCGCGCCTCATACCGTTCGAACAACATTCCGATACCGTCCTGTCGCATCAGTTCGACGTACAGCTGGATGTCGCCGGTCGACTCGTACATCGTCACGCGCGCGACGACGATCACGTTCATCCCGTCTTTCGGTTCGAAATTGAGCGTCCGGGCGTCACGAGAGAACATGACCGCCTTCATCCGCGACGATTCATCTTTGAGGGTAAAATAACAGTGCCCGGAGGCGTACCGTTTGAAGTTCGAAATCTCGCCGATGACGGCAAGTTGTTGCAGAATCGGGTCATCGTCAAGCTGTCGCTTCACGTAGCGGACGACTTCGGAAACTTGAATCGGATTAGCCACGAGAGGCGACCTCGACCGTGTTGTGCATGAGCATCGTGATCGTCATCGGACCGACACCACCCGGAACAGGAGTGATGGCGCTCGCGACATCACGGACACCGGCAAAGTCGACGTCCCCGACGAGGCGGCCGTCGACACGGTTGACACCGACATCGATGACGAGCGCCCCGGGTTTGACCATGTCAGCTGTGACGAGACCGGCCCTGCCGACGGCGACAATCAAAATATCCGCCTGCCGCGTCATCGCCCCGAGATCATCCGTCTTCGAATGGCAGTAAGTCACCGTCGCGGATTCGTTCAAGAATAACATCCCGACCGGTTTCCCGACGATTTGACTGCGACCGACGACGACGACGTGTTTGCCGACCAAGTCGGTCTGCGTCTTGACGAGGTGGAGAATCCCGTGCGGGGTACATGGCAATAGTGTCTCGAGCCCGAGCATCATCTTCCCGACGTTCGTCGGATGGAACCCGTCCACGTCTTTGTCCGCTGAGATGCGCATGATGACGCGATTCTCGTCGATATGCTTCGGCAACGGGAACTGCACGAGAATCCCATGCAACTCGTCGTCCGCGTTCATCGAATCAATCAGTTCGAGCACTTCACGTTCTGAAATCGTGTCATCGAAGCGAATCACTTGCGAGTCGATGCCGATGTCAGCCGCCGCCCGTTCTTTCCCCCGGACGTAGCTGTGGCTCGCCGGATCATCCCCGATTAAAATGACTTTCAGTTTCGGTACGATGCCGCGTGCGCGCAACGCATCGACCCGCTCTTTCAACGTCTCCCGATATGATGCTGCGATTTGTTTCCCGTCGATCACTACTGCCATCTCTCTCATCCCCCGTTGTCTTAGGTTTCTCTGTAGTTGGTGTGGTGTCTTCTCTATTTGTTTAACAGACCGTATTCTTGTCTTCGCTCACGCTTTGATGATGTTACCGAGCACGCCGTTGACGAGCTTGGCCGCTTCTTCATCGGCGAACGATTTGGCGAGTTCGACCGCCTCGTTGATCGTCACCTTGTCCGGGATCGTCTCGACGTAGAGCAACTCGTACGCCGCCATGCGGAGAATCGTCCGCTCGACATTTCCGAGACGATCGAGTCTCCAGTTTTTCAAGTTTTCGATGAGCAGTTCGTCAATCTCATCTTTCTTTTCTAACGTCTCAACGACGAGTTGTTCGTAGAATGGATCGGAGTCCATGCCATCAAGGGCAAATTCGATGGCCTCGTCTACCTCAAGTTTTGATACTTCGATTTGAAAAAGCGTTTGAATCGCTTTTTCCCGTGCTTCATGACGTTTCATTCAGATACTCTCCTTTTGCATGCTTTCATTTTGATAGTTTAGCATAACGCCCTCAGAAATTCAGTACAAAAAACCAGGAAGCCCAAATAATGTTCGGGCTTCCTGGTCAAGCTCATTTTGTGAGCGTCATTTCTTTTTCGACAAATTTCGTGTCGAACGCACCCGTCCGGAAACGTTCGTGGGCCATGACTTGCTGATGGAACGGGATCGTCGTGTAAATGCCCGCTACCGTGAACTCGTCGAGGGCGCGAAGCATCTTCGCGATCGCCTCTTCCCGAGTCGGTGCATGGACAATCAGTTTCGCCACCATCGAATCATAGAATGGCGGGATGACGGCACCGGCATAGAGGCCGCTGTCGACCCGGACGCCCATGCCGCCAGGAACGATATACTGATCGATTTTCCCGGCCATCGGACGGAAATCCGCAAACGGGTCTTCCGCGTTGATGCGACATTCAATCGAGTGACCGCTAAATTTGATGTCCGTCTGGCTAATCGCAAGCGGATGGCCGAGCGCGACTTCAAGTTGCGCTTGGACGAGGTCGAAGCCGGTGATCATTTCGGTGACCGGGTGCTCGACTTGAATCCGTGTGTTCATCTCCATGAAGTAAAACTCGTTCGATTCAGGGACGTAGATGAACTCGATCGTACCCGCACCCGAATACCGAATCGCTTTGGCCGCTTTCACCGCCGCGTCGCCCATCGCTTGACGAGTGGTCTCATCAATGGCTGGGGACGGTGCTTCCTCGACCAGCTTCTGCATCCGGCGCTGAATCGTACAGTCGCGCTCCCCGAGGTGGATGACGTTCCCGTATTGATCGGCGAGCACTTGCACCTCGACATGGCGGAACGACTCGATATACTTCTCCAAATAGACGTCGCCGTTGCCGAACGCCTGCTTCGCTTCTTTACGTGTGTCGGTAAGCCCTTTCACGAGCTCAGACTCATCAAAGGCGACGCGGATTCCACGTCCGCCGCCTCCGGCCGTCGCCTTGATGATGACCGGATATCCGATTTCACGGGCGAGCTCGAGCGCTTCTTCGTCGGTGACGACACCGCTCGATCCCGGCACGACCGGAACGCCCGACTCGATCATCGTCCGTTTCGCCTCGTCCTTGATGCCCATCTTCCGGATCGCATAGCTGCTCGGTCCGACGAACTGGATGCCGCACGCCTCGCTCATCTCGGCGAACTCGGCGTTCTCGGCCAAGAAGCCATAGCCGGATGAATCATCGTCGCATCGACCGCGCAGGCGACCGACAAGATGTTCGGGATATTCAAATACGAGTCTTTCGACGGGTTCGGTCCGATGCAGTACGCCTCATCGGCCAGACGGACGTGTAGCGCCTCGCGGTCTGCTTCCGAGAAGACGGCGACCGTCGGGATATTCAACTCTTTCGCGGCCCGGATGATGCGGACCGCGATCTCTCCACGGTTGGCAATGAGTAGTTTCATAAATACCTCACTTCACGCTGAAGAGCGCTTGGCCGTATTCGACTAAATCGCCATCCGCGACGAGAATCTCGACGATCTCTCCGCTGATTTCCGTCTCGACATCATTGAACAGTTTCATCGCTTCTAGAATACAGACGACTTGTCCGGCTTCGACGCGATCGCCGACTTGCACGTAAGCGTCTTTGTCCGGTGCCGGACGCGAATAGAACGTGCCGACCATCGGTGACGTGATTATGCGCAAGTTGCTCGGCGCAGGTGTCGGGGCCGCTTCTTGTTCTGTCTCGCCGACAGGCGCAGGTGCTGCGACCGGAGCAGTATGCACAATCGGTGTATGGGTAGCGGCGAATTGTGGGGCCGCTTCTTTTTTCAATGAAAGCTTAAACTCTGACGTCTCGAGTTCCATCTCGTGAACGGACGTCTGATTGAGTAACGTGATCAGCTCTTTAATGTGTTCGATTTGCATGAAATAACCCCCTGTTTATACCTGGTACTAATCTCTACTCTACTATAACTGGTCAGACCAGTGAATGCAACGACAAAAAAAGTGCCCATTCCGAAGAATGGACACCTCTTGGTTTACCCGTTATAGCGGCCTGTGAACTCGCCCGTGCGCGTGTCGACCGTAACTTTTTCGCCTGGCTCGATGAAGAGCGGCACTTGAATGATGTGGCCCGTCTCGACCGTCGCGTTTTTCTTCACGTTCGATGCCGTGTCACCTTTGACACCTGGATCGGCTTCGACAATCGTCAAAACGACCGTTGTCGGGAGCTCGATACCGAGAATCTCGCCGTCGTAGTCCGCGATGCTCACTTCCATGTTTTCGAGCATATACGGGAGCGCCGCTTTCACTTGCTCGCCAGTCAATTCGAGCTGTTCATACGACTCTGTGTCCATGAACACGTACGTGTCACCCATCGGATAAAGGTACTGCATGCGTTTACGCTCGATGTGCGCGCGTTCGATGCGCTCGCCACCACGGAACGTCGTCTCTTGGATCGCGCCCGTGCGCAAGTTGCGCATTTTCGTACGGACGAAGGCCGCGCCTTTACCTGGCTTGACGTGTTGGAACTCGATGACTTGCCAAATCGAACCGTCAGACGTTTTGACCGTTAAACCTGTTTTTAAATCGTTCACTGATACCATATTGATTTCCTCCTAAATGATCTGAGACTCACGCCTCAATCGTAATTAACTCTTTTGGCGACTGCGTGAGACGGATGTTTCCTGTCTCCGTGACGACCACATCATCCTCGATGCGGCAACCGCCGACGCCGGCGATATAAATCCCCGGTTCAATCGTGACGACCATTCCCGGCTCGAGCACCGTCTCCGAACGGGACGACAATCCTGGCGCCTCATGCACTTCCATGCCGAGACCGTGACCTGTCGAATGTCCGAAGTATTCACCGTAGCCCGCGTCTTTAATCACGTCACGTGTCAACGCGTCCGCCTCGATTCCCGTGATGCCAGCTTTCGTGCCCTCGACACCTGCGAGTTGAGCCCGGAGCACCGTATCATAAATCGTGCGCAACTCGTCCGAGATGTCCCCGATTGCGAGCGTACGTGTGATATCCGAGCAGTATCCTTGATAGTAGGCACCGAAATCGAGCGTCACGAGTTCTCCCGCCTCGATGACCTTGTCGCTGGCCACACCGTGCGGCAATGCCGAACGATGCCCTGACGCAACAATCATATCGAACGAGGATGAGTCCGCACCTTGGGCCCGCATGAACATTTCAAGTTCATTCGCGACTTCTTTTTCGGTCCGCCCTGGACGGATGAACGTCTGGATGTGCGCAAACGCCGCGTCCGCAATCGCCGCGGCTTCCTTCATTATCTTAATCTCTGACTCATCCTTAATCAAGCGTAGCTTTTCGATGATACCTGACGTCTCGACGAGCTCGGCTGCGACTTCTTTTTCATACGTCCGGAACTGGCCGACCGTCATGTCATCTTGTTCGATGCCGAGGCGCTTCACCGCTTGCTCTGTCACGACTTCCGCCACCGACTTGATAAGCGACGTCTTATGCTCGATGATGTCGTAACCCTTCACTTGGCTAGCGGCTTGTTCCGTGTAGCGGAAATCCGTGATAAAACTCGCCGACTGCGCCGTGATGACAAGGACACCGCTCGACCCGGTGAAACCAGATAAGTAGCGGATGTTTTCCCGTTTCGTCACGAGCAATCCGTCGATGCCGTTTGCTTCTAGCTGAGCTTGCAGTTTGTTGACTCGTTCAATCATGTCGATTCCTCCAATGTGCGAGCAATGCCTGCAACGCGAGCGTATAGCTCGTCAAGCCGAAACCGCTGATGACACCGAGACAAACGGCGGCAAGTTTCGATTCATGACGAAACGACTCCCGTGCATGCACGTTCGAGATATGTACTTCGACGACCGGGGCTTTGATGGCGGCGATGGCATCCCGGAGCGCAATCGACGTATGCGTGTACGCCCCCGCATTAAAGATGACCCCCGCATAATCGTACGCTTCATGGAGCGCATCGATCAGTTCGCCTTCATGGTTGGATTGGACGAACGTCAACTGAACATCCTCCGGGGCGGCGAGCAATAGCTCCGCCGTCAATCCCTTCAACGAGACGTCCCCGTATACGTCCGGTTCCCGCTTCCCGAGCAGATTCAAATTCGGTCCATTTAAGACGAGTATATGCACAAGTCTTCCCCCCTGTTCGTCAAGTCGCCTCTATTGTAACAAATTTAACGGTTCGTGCGACAATCGACGTTCGTGAGGTTTCGTTTTTTACGTGAATCACGGTATAATTCAACTATATAACTGTAGGAATCGAGGAAATGACATGAAAACTAAACCAATGATTCCCGTCGGTGGCCAGGCGCTCGTGGAAGGCGTCATGTTTCAAGGACGCGCCGAGAGCGCTTCGGCGATTCGACGGAAAGACGGGTCTATCGATACGTTCCAGCAGCCCCGCATTCTTGTCCCGTGGGTCCAATCGTTAAAAAAAATCCCATTCCTGCGTGGTGTGGTCGCGCTATATGAATCACTCAAAAATGGTTCGGCCCATATGACGTTCGCAAGCGATCGTTATGACGTGGACCCGAGTGAGGACGAGGCAACGAAACCAGAAGAGAAAAAACAGAACATCTTGATGATCATCATGATTGCCATCGTCGGCGTCCTCTCATATGTGTTCGGCAAGCTGATTTTCAACGTCACCCCGGCCCTTCTCGCCGCCATGTTCCAAAGCGTGCCCGCATTGTCCGGTCATGTGATTCAAAACCTCCTCGAAGGGGGAATAAAATTAGTATTGTTGCTCAGTTACCTCTATTTGATTTCCTTGACGCCACTCATCCGGCGCGTGTTCCAATATCACGGGGCCGAGCACAAGGTGATCAACTGCTATGAGTCCGGGCGACCGATCACCGTCGATAACGTTCGGGCAAGCTCACGCCTCCACTATCGCTGTGGATCGAGTTTCATCCTATTCACCGTGTTCGTCGGCATCGGCGTTTACATGATCGTCCCGATCGACCCCCTCTGGGTCCGACTCGTCAGCCGCATCGCCTTGTTGCCAGTGGTCATCGGCATCTCGTTCGAGGTGCTCCAATTTACAAACCGCTTCCGTGAACATCGCTTCTTGTCCGTTCTCGGCAAGCCTGGGTTGTCTTTACAATTGTTGACGACGCGCGAACCGAATGACGAACAAATCCGTGTCGCCATCGAGGCGTTCGAGACATGGGAACGTTCAGAACTAGGTCAACCGGCCGTGCAAAGAGAGGGATAAAGAGGAGGAAAGCACCATGATCAGACAAAGAATCGGCTCGACCGCAGCCACGATCGTGTTCATCTTAGGTTTCATCGGTGTCGGACATATGCTCGCGACCGACCCTGGTCGTTTGTTCAGACAGTTGCTCTTCATCGGAATTTTCGGGTTGATTTTCTATGTGATTTATCGGGTCTTCATGGCGCCTAAAATCTCGGCCGAGGATATGCGTTACCGGAAGACCGCCCAGGCTTCGAAAAAGCGCATGCAGCGTCCGGGGACAAATGTGAAAGTGAAACCGTCCACGACTTCCAAGAAGAAAGTCAAACCCGGTTCGAACGTGACGAAGTTATCCAAACGCCCAACTCGATCAGCGCACAACCGCAGTGACGCTCCTCATCTCACTGTCATCGAAGGGAAGAAAGGTAAGAAAAAAAAGAAAGCGAACATGTAAAACGAACCAGATCGCCGCAGGCGACCTGGTTCGTTTTTGTAGCGCCAGGTCAGTCCGTCTCCACGAAACCGATATATGGCAGATTCCGATACTGTTCGGCGTAATCGATGCCGTAGCCGATTACAAATTCATCAGGAATTTCGAATCCGACGTAATCCGCGTCTAGTGTGACGAGGCGACGCGCGGGCTTGTCGAGAAGTGTACAAATTTTCAACTCACCCGGTTGGTGCAACGTCATGTGTTGGCACAAAAATTTAAGCGTCTGCCCCGTATCGATGATATCTTCAATAATGACGACGTACTTCCCTTCGACATCGAGGTCCAAGTCTTTACGAAGTTGCACGTTCCCGCTCGATATCGACTTTTTACCGTATGATGAAGTCGCAACCGTATCGAGCTGAACGCTGCCTGTCATTTGTCGCATCAAGTCGGCCGCGAAGACGAGTGATCCTTTCAATACGGCAACAAGAACGATTGGGGTTCCAGCTGCATCCCGCTCGATTTCTTCTGCAAGTTCTACTACACGTTGTTTAATTTGGGCTTCATCAAACAGTTTCCCTTTGATTTGAATATCCATAATGTCGGCGATCGTTCGCCGTCACCCCCTTATATTACTTTCCAGAACCTATTTTACCACAAATAAAACTAAGAAATATAATTTCGTTTATCACTATCGATTTAATGTTCGGTTTTTGATACGAGCCAATGAAAATAACCGCACCCGAATGTAATATTCGGACACGGTCACATCGACTCATTCATCGTCGGTTTTCTTCAACTCTTGAAACGCATGAAACTGCGCCATCAGTTCGGGCTTATCCTCAAAAAACTCGACAAATTGTGTCATACAGTCGAGCGTATTTGAACTCAAATGATGTTCAATCCCTTCAACGTCTTCGTAGACATGGGCTTCATCGACACCGATCAAGCGCAAAAACGACTCGAGCATCGCGTGTCGCGCAACGAGACGCTTCCCGATTTTCTGGCCTTTCTTTGTCAACATAAGGCCACGATATTTCTCATAAATCAAATACTCTTCCCGATCGAGCTTTTGCACCATTTTCGTTACAGAGGAGGGATGCACCCCTAAATGTTCGGCGATATCAGAGACGCGAGCGTATCCTTTCTCGACCATCAGCAAATAAATTCGTTCTAAGTAATCTTCCATACTCGGTGTCGGCATGGGCCTAGCCTCCCCTAATGTTCCGTTCTGCAATCTCTATTCTAACTTAACCACCTAGAAACCGAAAGCAGAACGGGCAAATCCATGAGTCAATCATTGTCTCATGACCTTATATTCTTTATAATGAATGTTGGTGAAACTTAATAGAGAAAGGAAGAACATCAATGGGAATCGAAACGATCCTCGTCATCATCCTATGGGCTGCGCTCATCGCATACATCGTCTGGCGTTTTTTGCCGGCTCGCGGTTTGAAGAAAATGAAGCAAGAAGAGTTTCGTGCGTCGCTTCGGAAAGGTCAATTGATCGACGTCCGTGAACCGAACGAGTATAAGGGAGGCCACATCGTCGGCGCCCGCAACATCCCGGTCGGACAAATGAAACTGCGCATGAAAGAACTTCGCAAAGATCAACCGATCCTCATGTATTGCCAAGGCAAGTCACGTACGAACCAAGCGGCCAAGCTGCTCATGAAAAATGGTTATACGGACATCTACATGCTCGACGGCGGCTTCAAAAACTGGAAAGGGAAAATCAAAAAAGACTGACCCGCTCACTACGTCCACTCCTTCTAGCGGAGATGGACGTTTTTTTGCGCCAAAAAACCCGCTCGCTTATAGCGAACGGGTTCGGTTTCAATTGATGGACGACGGTTGGCGTCGTTCGTATTTGAGCACCGGCTTCCGAGCGGCAAGCGTCTCGTCGAGTCGTTTGACGACCGTCGTATGCGGGGCCGTCTGAACGATTTCCGGATTCTCTTCTGCCTCTTTGACGATTTGGAGCATCGCGTCGCAGAACGCGTCGAGCGTCTCTTTCGATTCCGTCTCCGTCGGTTCGACCATGATGCACTCCTCGACGTTGAGCGGGAAGTAAATCGTCGGCGGATGGTAGCCGAAATCGAGGAGGCGTTTGGCGATGTCGAGTGTACGCACGCCGAGCGCTTTCTGGCGTTTACCAGATAGCACGAACTCATGCTTGCAGAACGTATCGTACGGGACGTCGAACGCGTCTTTCAAGCGGGAGAACATATAGTTGGCGTTCAATACCGCTTCGCGCGAGACGCGCGTCAATCCTTCCGCACCCATCGTCTTGATGTAGCTATAGGCACGGACGTTGATGCCGAAGTTGCCGTAGAACGGTTTAATGCGTCCAATCGATTGTGGACGGTCGTAATCGAGCGTGAAGCCTGATTCGGCACGGCGCGCGATCGGCGTCGGCAAGTACGGAATCAAGTCACGTTTCACCCCGACCGGTCCAGAACCAGGACCACCACCGCCGTGCGGACCTGTGAACGTCTTATGCAAGTTCAAGTGGACGACGTCGAAGCCCATGTCCCCAGGACGGGCAATGCCTAGAATCGCGTTCGAGTTGGCGCCATCATAATAGAGCTTGCCGCCGGCTTCGTGGACGACTTTAGCGATTTCCAAAATATCGGCTTCGAACAAGCCGAGCGTATTCGGGTTCGTCAGCATGAGCGCGGCCGTGTCGGCACCGACTTTCGATTTCAAATCTTTTAAATCGACGAGCCCACGCTCATCCGATTTGACGGTCACTGTCTCGAAACCGGCGACGACGGCCGAGGCCGGGTTCGTCCCGTGCGCTGAATCCGGCACGAGCACTTTCGTCCGTCCCATATCGCCGTTGTGATGGTGGAACGCCTTGATGAGCATGAGTCCGGTCCATTCCCCATGGGCACCGGCTGCCGGTTGGAGCGTGACTTCATCCATGCCCGTGATCTCGGTAAGCTGTTCTTGCAAGTCAACCATGAGCTCGAGCGCACCTTGAATCGACTCGACCGGTTGCAACGGATGGATATGGGCGAAGCCAGGGAGGCGAGCCATATCTTCATTCACTTTCGGATTATACTTCATCGTGCACGAACCGAGCGGATAAAAACCAGAATCGACGCCGTGGTTACGTGTCGACAGCGACGTATAGTGGCGCACGACATCCAATTCAGACACTTCCGGAAGCTCGGCCGCTTCTTGACGAATCATCGACGCCGGTAAGAGCGTATCCAAATCGACTTCCGGAACGGTCGGTGTTGGCAAGTTGTAGCCAGTCCGTCCAGGACGTGACACCTCGAAAATTAACGTTTGTTCATGTTGCATCAGTTCATCCCCCCAACCACTTCAACGAATAAATCGATTTCTTCTTTTGTCCGCAGCTCCGTCGCGCAGAGCAACATTTGCGTCTTACGTTCTGTCTCATACGAGCCGAGCGGCAAACCGCCGATGATGCCATTGTCAAGCAAGTGACGCGACACGTGATCCGCATCGACCCCGAAGTCGACGACGAACTCATTGAACATCGGCCCTTCATCGATTACCGTGTATCCGGCCGTCTTGAGGGATTCCTTCATGTAATGTGCCGTTTGAATGTTCCGGATGGCCATATCACGAATCCCGTACTTCCCGAGCGCAGACATCGTGATGGATGCCGCGAGCGCATTGAGCGCTTGGTTCGAACAGATGTTGGACGTCGCCTTGTCACGACGGATATGTTGCTCGCGGGCCTGAAGTGTCAAGACGAAACCACGTTTCCCGTCCTCATCGACCGTTTGACCGACGAGTCGACCGGGCAGTTTACGCATGAGCGCTTGTTTGACGGCGAAATATCCACATGAAGGACCGCCAAAACTTTGCGGAATCCCGAACGGCTGAGCGTCACCGACTGTGATGTCGGCGCCGAGCGCACCTGGCGACTCCAAAATCCCGAGTGCGAGCGGATTGCTCGACACGACGAACAAGGCGCCGGCGTCATGCGCCGCTTTCGCGAGGGTGGCCAAGTCTTCGACACGACCGTAAAAGTTTGGATATTGGACGACGAGACACGATGCGCCTGTCAAATCGATATCACCCAAGTCGGTCACTCCAGCGCTCACGGCCGTATATTCGACTGTGAGGCCAGGCCCACCGGCGTACGTGCGGATGACGTCTTGCGCTTCCGGATGGACCGCTCCTGATACGACGACCCGCTTTTTCTTTGTATGGGCACTTGCAAGATACGTCGCTTCGGCAAGAGCTGTGATGCCGTCATACATCGATGAGTTGGCCACATCCATCCCCGTCAATTCGCAAATCATCGTCTGGAACTCGAACATGGCTTGAAGTTCACCTTGCGAAATTTCTGGTTGATACGGTGTATAGGCTGTATAAAACTCTGACCGAAGTAGCATATGGTTCATAATACTCGGCGACAAATGGTCATACATGCCAGCTCCGAGGAAACTAGGATATTTTTTTGTATGCAAATTCTTTTCGGCAAGCTTCGTCATGTGACGGACGAGATCGACTTCTGGAAGTGGTGCACCGATCGCGGCTAAAGAAGCCGTTTCACGGAGCGACGATGGAATATCCTCGAGTAAATCTTCAATCGACTCGACGCCGATCGTCTGCAACATGTCACGCTCGTCTTGCTCGGTCATCGGTAAATAGCGAAACTCCATTCTGTTCATTATGAATCCCCCTGTATCATTTACGTTTATAGAACGGTGTTGGCACACGTTCGGCTTCTATTTTTTTACCCCGAACCTCAACGATAAAGTGTGATGTCTCTTCAAAGCGGCGATCGACGCGGGCCCATGCGATTGATTCGTTGACTGTCGGCGGCATGGTGCCCGTCGTAACGACTCCGATTGTCTCACCGTCGACTTCGACCGTTGCCCCTTGACGTGCGATGCCACGCCCAAGCAATCGTAACCCGATTAAGCGGCGCGGGATATTTTCTTTTTGCTTCACAAGTGCGTCTTTACCGATAAAATCGGTATCGAGTTTAACGGCAAAGTTCAAGTTCGCTTCGAACGGTGTGACTGTCTCATCAAGCTCATGGCCGTAAAGCGGTAAGCATGCTTCAAAGCGGAGCGTGTCACGCGAGCCGAGTCCGCACGGTGTGACTCCTTCGGCCTCTAACGCCGACCAAATCGTGGCCACGTCTTCAGCCTTGGCGTATACTTCAAACCCATCCTCTCCCGTATAGCCGCTTCGTGAGACGATGGTCGACACGCCGGCCACCTCGCCGGTCATAAACCGGAAAAATTTGATGTCGGCCAGCGGCAAATCCGTTAAACGACCGAGCACTTGCTCAGCGTGTGGTCCTTGGATCGCGATTTGACCATAAGCATTTGACTCATCTGTCACCGTGACATCTCCTGTGACATGCTGACGGACATGAGCCACGTCCTTCTCGACATTGGACGCATTGACGACGAGCCAAAATACATCTTCATCGAGTCGATAAACCAGTAGGTCATCGACGACACAACCGTTCGGTAGACAGAACAAGTTGTACTGCGCCTGACCGATTTGCATTTTAGAGACATCATTTGTGACGAGACGCTGCACGTTCTCGAACGCATCCGCACCCTCAATGCGAATCTCTCCCATATGCGACACATCGAACATCCCGACATTGTTCCGAACCGCTAGATGTTCTTCTTTGATTGATGAGAACATGATCGGCATCTCAAACCCCGCAAAATCCACCATCTTCGCCTTCACGGAAATTAAATCATATAAAGGCGTACGTTTTAACGATACTTTCTCCATATTATCCCCCAATCCCGAACGTAAATAATGTATTTCGTGAAATATTTCGTTTTCCATTCCACTTTATCAATTTTATACCACTCTGCCTAGTCAAAATGGGCAAAAAGAAAGAGGATGGAAAACGAAAACGTTTTCATCCTCATTATTTCACATTTTGGTCTCAGTGGAAACGGTTGGGCGTTCGATTCCAGCGGTCCGTTTAATTTCTTTCGTCAAGCCAACAGTCGCCTGTTTCAGTTCCATCGACTCATCTTTAACTTTAACCGAATAGGCCTTCATCTGTTTTACCGATGCATTGACCGTATCCACGTGCTGTTTAATCTCATTGACGAGCCCTTGGATAACATCAGCACGAATTTGGAACCGTTCTGTCAATCGCTTCACGCGCTGAAGGTCCGACTTCATTTTATTACGATACAATAAGAACCCATACAAACCGAGCCCAACAAGCGCGAGCACGATGATCCCAAGATTAATCCAAATCATCCTTCTTCCTCCTTCAATTGTTCCAGTATATGCGCAATGGCTTCCGTGCTGAGTGACGAGTCCAACACGTGATCAGCGCGCGCATAGAGCGGTCGACGACGTTCGTACAATGCGTGAACGGCCGCTTTTCCGTTACGAACGAGCGGACGGTCCGAGTCTTTAATTCGCTCCCAACAAGTCTCAAATGCCAAGTCGAGCGCGATGATGACGCCTTTCGCACGCATCCAATCCACATTCGCTTCCCGTTCGACAATCCCTCCACCTGTTACGACATAGTCAGCGCGTGCGTTGCGCAACAGTCGGCTTTCTTCAAGCCGAAACGCCGTTTCGCCGTAACGGTCGAAATACGACGGGATGTCCATACCGGTAAGTGTTTCGAACAGTTCGTCTAAATCGATCACGTGATTCGATTTTGCAAGATATTGTTTTAAGCTTGATTTACCTGTACCCATAAATCCAATGATGTAAAACGGTTTAGTCATCGAAATAAATCACCTCTTTATGTCGTTCGCCAGTCTGAAGGCGTATATTGACTTCGATCGTCCTATTCCCGAGCGGACGGCATTGGATTGTACCGGTCGGTCTCGTTAATGTGACCGCGGTCGACCTACAAGTATGCTTGGCCACCATCACATGAGTTTCAAAGCGGATCGCTAATGCATCAAGCGCCAATTGTTCGGTGCTCCGTTCGATATCAGTATACCAAAACATCGCTCCACCGAGTAACCATGTCAATACGATCAAAGTCGTTATTACGAAGTATCCGTTCGCATGCACAACACGTTCTTCTCGCGTGGACCGGTCGCATCGTTCCATTGAATTTGAAAACCCTCCCCTACCGGTTCGACCCGGTACGCCTCAATTCCTCTTAAGAATAACAAATTTCCTCCCCCGTCTCCGACCATGACCAAGTTTCGGTCAATCCGTTTGAGCGTCCACGTCCACGTCGTTCCGTCCGGTCGCACGTATGTTCCGACGAGCCGGCCCGACACAATATCACAATCTCGGCTCTCGATTAGTTTACGCATCATCAGTTGCGGCGTCGTCTGGACCTCTGCTCGAGGTTGTTCATAAAACGCTTGCCCGAGGGCAAGAAAGTGAACCGTCAGCCCGATGAATAGTGGGATTAACAATAACGTGCAGCTCACTTCGAGCAAAGTGAAACCTGAATCAAAACGTCGGTAGGCAAAAATCGCCGTCACAAATCGCTTGACGCCCACTTGGGTTCGCGGCATCGCGCAGCACCTCCCCTTGTAGCCGTTCATATGTGCGGACGGTCGTCTCGAGACGCTCAACCCGTTCGGTTCCCGCCTTGACGAACGGTGCAACGACACCGACCCATGCCAGTAAGAGTGCTAAACTGAGGCAAATCTCCCAAAACGTCACCCCACGCTCATTTCCCTTCAACATGTAGCACCTCCGGTTCGTACGTCCCCATCCTGAATTTCAATGTCACCATTGTCGTTCCAGAATAGAATTTCCACTGTCCCGCGTATGTGGCCGCTGTGTGGGAAAAAACAATTTCACTATTGGTCGGCAGACTCATGTCGACGCCTTCCGGCACCACGCGGGATACAATCGGCGTCATTCCACAAGCGATTTGATAGCGCCGTTCTTTTATATACCAGCGTAGACGGGGAACACATGAGGCGTCGGTGGCAACGTAGGGAGCTTGTCCCACTTCAGCGATATCACTCACGAGCACTTCCGCGAAATCGAACAACGCCAATCGGTCCATCGAACGGACGACTGGTGTCGCCATGAGGAGCAGAAGCGCCAACATGACGAGGACGGCCGCCGTCTCAATTAACGTATAGCCATCTTGCCTCACTGTTTCGTCAACGCACCGGTCGTCGGCGCATATGTGTACTCGAGCGACTGACATCTGTACTTGAGCGGGCTATCCGCCGAGGCGCGATCAATCGCGGCCAATGTTTCGGGGTACGCCTTATGCTCCGCATAATACAAGTTAATTTCAGACTCGACGATACGGACACTCCCTTCGCAACTAACGCTATCAGCCCGTGACTTGCCATCCGACATCGACGGAACGAGAAGTAAGAGCAATACAGAAATGATCAGCAAAACGGCCGCCATCTCGACAAGCGTGAATCCTTGTTCTGATTTAAATCGTGTCATGACGTGTTTCCTCCTTTTTAAAGTTGAGACATGATCAATTTAACGGGCAAATAAATCGTGTAAAAAATCATCGTGACCATCACCGTCAAGAAACCGTATAACACCGGTTCGGTCTTGGCAATCAATTGCTTCCAATATACTTCCATCTCTTCAAATAGGAGATCACGGTGCATCGCCATCATCGAGCCGAGCTCACCGCTCACCGTTCCGACCCCGAACAGACTGACGACTTCATGATCAAGTAGCGATTCGAACCGTGCCGCGGCCTCCAATTCCATCCCACCGGACATGTTTTCATGCATCCGTCTTGCGATGGCAGCCACTTCCCCGTCCCCTCGCCCCAACCGTTCGATGATCTCGCGGACTGAACCTTGCCCTTCACTCAACAAAGCTAACTCGCTGACGAACAAATAGGTCACATACAGCCGTCTGCCTCGCTCAATGAAGCGCAATGGGATGACTCGACCGTGTCGACCATTCCAATAAAGACTTGCACCAATCATGAGCAAACCTATGAACAGACTTGGGAAAAACCACTTGGATAGAAGAATCGCGTTCATCCCTTCTAGCGCTTCGATATCTACCATCGTCAATAGTTTCGGGAAGATATAAAGAGCGTAAATCCCACCGAGTCCGAGCAGCATCGTCAAAATCACGAGCGGATATCGCGCTAGTTGTTTCATTTCTTGTCGTAGGTTGCGGCGCATCGTGGTTAAGACGAGCACTTGCTCGAGACCTTCTAAAAAATGATGACCGCGCTCAGCCGTGACGAGCATTTCGCGCATTCTCGGGTCTCGGACGAGTTCCGCAAACACTTCGGCGAGCGGTCGGCCTTGTTCCAGTTGTGATCGCATGCCTTGAATCACTTGTTTCGTTTTCCCCCGTTCATGTAGTTCGAGCGTCTCGAATGTCTTTTTCAATCCGACGCCTCGGAATTGTAGCCTGAGAAATCGTCGAATCGTGGACAAGTCTTTACTCAACTGGTCATTGACCACGAACAAGACACCTCCTTTTCTCGATGCAGGATACACCAATGACGGGCGACTTCCATCTTCCCGACAAGCTGTTTGAGCCGCTGCTCCCCATCCTCGACATTAGCCGTATGGAAAGTGGAAATTGTCAAATGACCACTGAGCGCCGCGTCATGTGCGACTCGTAATTCTTCACTCGTCCGAATTTCACCAATTACGATGACGTCAGGGTCGGCTCGAAGCGTTTCTTTCAGCAACGTGCGATGATCGAGTCCTGCTTTTTGATTAACTTCAAGCTGTATCACGCCAGGTACTTGTTTCTCTGGCGGGTTCTCGATCGTTACGACACGTCGCCCGGTCAAGCTTTGTAAAAATGCATAAAGGACGGTCGTCTTTCCTGCCCCAGTCGCACCTCCAATCAGAAATAACCCTTGACGTAATCCAGACAATTCGCTGAATCGTCGAACGTCTTTATCGTCTAACAACTTCGATAACTGAAACGATTCGTTCGGCAGTCGCCATGACATGAGCGTATGATCAAATGAGGGTAAGAAGGTGACGCGAATCGCGTCTTCGGTCCCGATATACATACCCGACTGAGGGACACGATGGTCAGTCTCTGCCAATGAGCACCAATACTTCATATGTAGTGTCAGCCGCTCATACTCGATGCGTGTCATAGATTCCAATCGATGCAAGTGTGCCCCCTGGCGCACTTGAATCATCACCCCATCTTCGAACGGCATGAAATGAACATCGCTCGCATTCAACACTCGTGCCGCCTCAACCACTTGTTCAATGACTTGAATCATCTTTACCACCTCGTGATGAGCATAAAAAAAAGCCCACTCATTGGAAAGTGGACTTGTGTCATGAAACGTTTGCAGTTGTGGATTCGAAACGGCGGGCATACGCTTCGATTGTCGCCTTATCATAGCCGACAATGACTTCATTACCGTCCGTCAAAATCGGACGTTTCAACAATTTCGGATTGTCGCTCATCAATTTGAGCAACTCGCTCAATTTCAAATCTTCGACATCGATATCCAATTGCTTGAACGCTTGACTTCTTGTAGCGAGAAGCGAGTCGACTCCATTTTCGCTCAGTGCCAATAACGTTTTCAATTCGTCCACGGTCGGGGCGTTGCGGAAGATATGACGCTCGCTAACCTCAAGGTGTTGCTCCTGTAAAAATGCTTTCGTCTTACGGCATGAAGTACAGCTCGGGTACGTGTAGAACATCAATTCATTTGCCATTTCAGTACCTCCTCATAATGTGTGGAACGATACGTTCGTTGTGTGTAAGTTGATTATACAATCTTATACCCACTTTGTACATAGTTTGTATAAGTTTTTTTAGTTTTTGTACAACTTTGTTCAACTTCGTTATTTCACATATTTTTCACGATTATTTTGCTCAATTCACACGTTTTCATAGCATTTTTCTGAATGTGTTGGTAAAATAGTGAATGAGAATGGAATAATGCACGTATGGGGGGATTAACATGGCGAGAATGTTCCGTGTCCTAGGCTTTTGGACTGGGTTGATCGCGGCGCTTGCTTTCGTAGGCGCACTCGGTGGAGATCAAAGCAGTAGCGAACATAGTGGTGACTTCGTCGTAATGGGTCTTGTCTTTTTAGCTCAAACTATTTTCTTCGTCGCACTAGGCTACTTGAAACTCACTGAAAAAACGTATGTATACGTGTTCGGCGCGTATTTGACTGTCTTCTTCGTCGTCTTCACGTATTGGAGTAACTTCCAAATGTAAAAAAAAGATTGTCTCCTCGTGAGACAATCTTTTTTTAGTTATCTGTCGAAAAACGGATTCGACCGAATCTCGGCCTCGAGCGTCGTCTTCGGTCCGTGGCCTGAATAGAGCACCGTTTCCCCTGGCAACAGTTGCCGCATGCGGTCAATCGACCCGAGCAACGTCGCTTGGTCGCCGCCGTACAAATCGGTACGGCCGACCGACTGTTTAAAAATCAAATCCCCACAGAAGGCGATACGTTCGGAGGGGATGTGGAGCGTGACGCTGCCCGGCGAATGACCCGGCGTGTGATGCAACTCGATCGCAAACGCACCGATTTCAAGCGTCTTGCCTTGATAGACCCGTTCGGCCGGTCGCATCGCCGAACTCGGCAGATGAAACTTTGCCGCCCCGTTCTTCTCGTCATCCATTAGCCATGTCCGTTCTGCTTCATGGACGTAAACCGGGACGTTGTAACGATCACGCAAAGCATCGATTCCCCCGATATGGTCGAAGTGGGCATGCGTCAACAGAATCGCGTGCAAGCCACCGAATCGGTCCACCGCTTCAAAGAATTTCGGGTCGTCCGTGCCCGGGTCGACAATCAGGACCGTCCCGTCTTTCTCGAGCACGTATCCGTTCTCTTGGGCTAGGCCCGATGTAATTCTTACTATATTCATCCAGAACACCTCCCCCATCATTCTAATCGATATTGTGGCAAAATTGTAGCGAAGGCTTTCTTTTCTCGACAGCGTCTACATTATCGGATAAAATAATAATGATATTTCAGTGAAATTTTTATGAATTTCATGACGTATAATAAAGGGGGAACTCGTCATGCATTTGTATGAACCATTTGGATGGATCTCGCTCATCGTTGCACTCGTTGCAATCTGGGGAATGGCCCGTTCGTTTAAGAAGCGCCAATTCTTTCCACTTGCTTTCGCCGCGGTCACTGTACTCGTATTCGGATTTTTCGGCGTCGCGACATTGATTTACGGTGGAATTCCAGGCTAATGAGCACGAAGACGACTCTGGTCGTCTTTTTTTGTATAACAAACAGCGCGTCCCGTTTAGCTAGCCGGGACGGCGCTGTTTGTTATTGTTCGGTCTGCTCTTTGAAGCGGAGCAAATCGGAGTAAATCAAATCATCGTTCATTTGGAGAATCTTCTCTGCTTCCGCACTATCCGGTCCACAGAGCGAGACGTCCTCGACCACTTCACCGCTCGAAGCGTCATAGCACGTCGATTGCGTCCAGACGTACTCGTCGGTAATGACGGTGCCATCCCGGAAGATGGCGCGGCTCGTCCGTTCTTCTGAGAACAAGTCGCTTCCGAAACCGACCGTGTCCGATGTGTCGATTCCGAGCAAGTGTAAGATCGTCGGTTTCATGTCGACATGACTGCCGATCGTCTCATGCACTTCTCCCTTGTCTTGGCCCGGCAAGTGAACCGCGAACGGGACGGACTGGAGCTTGGCGACGTCGTATGGCGTCAACTCGTCTTTGCCGAGCAAATCGGCCATGGCGTCATTATGGTTCGTCGAGATGCCGTAATGGTCCCCGTAGACGACGAAAATCGTGTCGTCCCACATGCCGTTCGCCTTCAACTCGTCGATGAACAAGCCGAGCGCGTAGTCCTGATAGGCGAGCGCTTGCGGGAAGTTGTTGAGCGTCGTCGAACTCGTCTCGAATTTCGGCACGAGCTCATAGTCCTCGCTCGGCATCGTGTACGGGAAATGGTTCGTGAGCGTGATGAACTTCGCATAGAACGGTTCCGGTAGCCCCTCGAGGAGCGGAATCGACTGTTCGAAGAAGCTGTCATCGAGCAGTCCCCATTCGGTCATGTCTTCCGGGTTGCCGAGGTCATAGCTCTTCTCATCGAAGAACTGATCGACACCGATATTCTTATACATCAAGTCCCGGTTCCAGAACGACTTATTGTTCGCGTGGAACACGGCCGAATAATAGTTATCGTCCTTGATTAATTCTGGGAGAGCCTGATACTCGTTATCTGCGTTCGTGAAGTAGACAGCACCGCGTGGAAGCCCGTATAACGAGTTGTCGAGTGCGAACTCGGCATCTGACGTCTTCCCTTGGCCGACCGTATGGTAATAGTTCGGCCAGTAGTGGGATTCTTCGATCAGTTTGTTCAAGTTCGGCGTGATGTACTCGCCGTTCGACGCTTTCATGTTATGGGTGAAATTTTGGGCCGACTCGAACGAGACGACGATGACGTTCTTACCTTTATACTTCCCAAAATAATCTGGGTTTGGAGCCGCGTATTGTTGACGTGTGTACTTCTCGATTTTGGCGAGTTCTGACCCGTCCGCCATCGCTTTCTGGGCCGACGTCTTCGTTTGCAGCATGGCATCGTAGACGTGGAAGTTGAACGTCCCGATATTCTTGACCAACAGCTCCCGGTCGAACGAACGCGTGAGTAACTCTGGACGCTCCGTCTCGGCGAGCGACAAGTTGAACAAGAACACGACGACGGCCGTCGCGAACGTCACGAGCGCTCTCCGATGCGAGGCGGCCGTCGCGGTCGCGTTGATGCGCCATAGGATAAACGGCAAGACGAGCACGTCCCCGAGGATAATCAAATCCTTCCATTCCAACAGCGACGTGAACGATGTCGACAACGTCTCCATGTTCGAGGGTTGCAAGATGACCGGCATCGTCAAATAGTCGGTGAACTCGCGGTAATAGACCGCATCCGCGAACAAGACGAACGATGCTGCGGCATACAGCATGTACAATACCCATTTCTGCTTATTTCCTTTAAAGAAGAAACTGAACGCGAATAGGAATAGCGTGGAGCTGATTGGGCTGATCAGCAAGATGAATGCCTGAGCGGTGTTTTCAATCGGGATATCAAAGAAAAATTGATAAACTACGTACGTCTTCGTCCAAAGCAATAACGAGAAAATCCAAAATAACCGATATTCATGAAACGAAGCGCGGACCGTATCATTCAGTCGCATAGTAAGCTTCGAGAAGCTTTGAGATGACTTCATCTGACGGTCTCCTCCTCTGTTCAACGGGCGACGACATCGATTGATTCACCTCCCCGTATTTTTTTATAAGTAATGTTGACTTGTTATCCATTTCACGTACGATAACAGTCCGGTATCAAGTCAAAATCTTACCCCTTTTTTAACAAAAAATCAACTCCGTCATTACAAATTTCACATTATCCCATACCCGTTCCGACAAAAAAACACGCCTGCGTCAAATCACAGGCGTGCATGGACAAACGTTATACACGAGTCGGGATAAAGTGTTTCCGGGCGAGCCACGCACAACCGATGACACCCGCATCGTTCTCGAGTTCCGCGATTTTGAACGAGGTCGACGTATAGACGCGTTCAAGGGCGAACCGTTTGAACTGTTCGTCGAGCGGCTCAAGGAGCGCTTCGCGCGCTTTCGAGACGCCGCCACCGATGACGATCATTTTCGGGTTTAACGTGTTGGCGATGTTCGAGATCGTCAATCCGAGATATTCGGTCATTTCGTTCACGACTTCTGTCGCGACGACATCGTTCGCCTTATACGCTTCGAACACATCGCGTGCCGTCACTTCCTTCAGCTCGTTCAATGACGTCGCCCGGTCTTTACGTTTTTGTAGCGCCAGACGGGCGACTCCGGTCGCCGAAGCAATCGTCTCGATACAACCTTTACGTCCACAGCCACACATGACCGCTTTTGTCTCGTCCCTTTCGACCGTGATATGGCCAATCTCACCGGCCATCCCGGATGCCCCATGGACGATGTTTCCGTTCGTGATCACACCACCGCCAACCCCAGTGCCAAGCGTGATGGCAAGAAGTTCTGACGCACCTTCGCCTGCCCCTTTCCACATCTCACCTAGCGCGGCAGCGTTGGCATCGTTCTCTAAGACGGCCGGCAAGCCGACGGCTTTCTCGAATTCGCTGACGAGCGCAAAGTTTTTCCAGCCGATGTTCGGCGAATATTCGACGACACCTTCTGAGAAATTGATGAAGCCTGGCGCCCCGATGCCTGCTCCGGCAAAATCGTGCTTCGCTTTGCCCGACGTTTCTAAATAGGCTTCGAATGAAGCGGCGATATCGGTCGGAATATGTACCCCGTTCTCACGAATATCCGTTGTAATCTCCCACTTGTCAGAAATAATCCCGTTCATATCGAGGACGGCCATTTTCACCGTCGTTCCACCAATGTCGATTCCTAATAACCACTTCATACATTCCACTCCTCGTCTCGATTAAATCGCTTTCATTCCATAGTTTACACTATTAAACCCCTTGTGCAAACATTTGCACGAGGGGTTTTTCTGTCAATCTCTTGAATTTTTTAATTCATGGGTCAAAATGATTTTGGCCGTGTCATATTCTCGTTGTTCAATCATTCCCCCAGCATGCAACTCATCGAGTTCCATCATCATGAGCCCGATTTCGGCGTCCCGTTCACCGATATAAATGATCGTGCCGAACGATTTTAAAAACTGCTGGACGTCATAAAAGTTTTTCATCGTCTGTCCTCCATCTCTGTGAGCACATAACGGTAGAGCAACTCCCGAGTCGCTTCGAGCGACTTCATGTGTGTCCGTTCATAACTATGGCTCGACTCGATCCCTGGACCAACGAGTGCGTGGCGTACGTCGTAACCGGCCCCGATCGCTGCCGAGGCGTCCGATCCATAGTACGGATAGATATCGACTTTATGGGCGATGTCATGTTCCCGGCATAGTGCGGTGAACTGACGACGCAACCCGAGATCATACGGACCAGACGAATCTTTCGCACAAATCGAGACCGTGTATTCGTCCGAATGTTGCCCGTCCCCGAGCGCCCCCATATCGACGGCGATATATTCTGTCACTGTCTCCGGGATTCCGGCGTTTCCTCCGAACCCGACCTCTTCATAGTTCGAAATCAAATAATGGACCGTGTGCGGTAACTCTGCTTTGGCCAGATCTTTCGCCAAATCGAGCAGGATGGCCACGGACGCCTTGTCATCGAGATGGCGCGATTTGATATATCCGGCAACTGTCTGACGGAAGCGCGGATCGAACGAGACGAAGTCCCCGACCTCGATTCCGAGACTTCGTACGTCTTCGGCTGTATGGACGTCGGCATCCAAACGTACCTCGATATTGGCTGCCGTCCGCTCGGCAACGTTCGTATCTTTATAAACATGGACGCTCGATTGATGAATGAGAATCGTCCCTTCAATCGGCGCACCCGTCTCAGCATGCACCAAACAGTTCTCTCCTTCGATTGCGGTCCAAGCGTAGCCTCCGACCTGCGTCAACCGCAAGCGACCGCTCGGCAATATCTCTTTCACCATCGCCCCGAGCGTATCCACATGGGCCGTCAACAGGCGCGCCCGCTCCGATGCCCCTTCAAACGTCGCCAGAAGCGCCCCTTTGTTCAAGCGTCGCGTAGGGATTCCGAGCGCCGTCAATTCTTGGTCGACGAATCCGATCGCCTCGTCCGTCATCCCGGACGGACTTGGAATTTCAACCAGTTGCTTCAACGTTTCAATCATACCGTTACTCCTTTATCATCGATTGTAGCCGAGCCAACATAATGCGCCGGACGCCACGAGCGCGAGTCCCGCAAATAGCAAGCGCCGCTTCTTGACGTGTTCATCCGGTAAGCCGACCACTCCCGCCATCAGAAAGCCCCCGACAAGTCCACCCGCGTGTGCGGAATGGTCCAAACTAGCGCCAAGGACGAAAGCGAGTCCTACATTCAATCCTAACATAATAAACAGTGGAGGACCGAGCGTCTTCATAAATAAGGAGCGATCGCGGAGTCCGAAATAGAGAAGCGCCCCGACAAGTCCGAACAACGCCCCTGATGCCCCGGCCGAGATGGCTTCGCTGAACGCATACGAAGCGACCGTGGCGATGACACCCGCCAACAGATAAATGACGGCGAAACGCGTCGACCCATACATCCGTTCCACGAGCGGTCCCAATGACCAGAGCGCGAACATATTGATGGCGAAATGAAACCAACCGATATGAAGGAACATCGGGGTGATGAGACGCCACCATTCCCCTTCATCGATGAGCGGATTCACTTTCGCCCCGAAGCGGATGAGCGTGTTCGGATCGAGCGTCGAGCCAATCGATTCGGCGAACCACATGACGAGGAACGTCACCAACATGAGCGCATAGACGAACTGCGGCTTCCCAAAGGCGAACCGTTGCTTCAATTCATTTTTCCGTTGTTGGTCGAGGGCGACGGCACGAGGGCGATATGACGTCTCTGTTTCGGCGCAAGGACGCATCTCGAGCTTCACTTTCGCCGCAATCGGGAACGTGAGCGACGATAGCCGCTCTTCATCGACGAGTGGGTCGCCATAAATGTGGACGTGGAGCTTCTCGCGGCCGATCCGGGCCAGTCGAAACGAGTTCATGATGGCCTCGACATCCATGGCGACATGGTTCGCCCACGCCTTATCCGTCCGTATGTAGAGGTGATAGATGTCCCCCGCTTTCGTGTCGAACAATAAAAGTGCACGTGACGGCTCCAAGATCCCTTCAATCCGCCCTCCTGCTTCGACGGCACGATACACATCTTCCCAAAAACAAACTGGTTCTGTCATCATGGCTCACCTCCTTCTATACTTCCATTCTAAAGCAATTTAGGCGTGACGACAAAATCGAGCATCGGCGCAATCTGCCCCGTTCATCCGTCGGTCCACAAAAAAACCGCAGTGGCTGGAAGCCGACTACGGTCATGATTGAACAAGCAATCGTTCTTATAGGACAGGTTGCATCGTTTTCAACAACACTTCTGCCGAATGATGCATCTTTTGTTTCTCTTCGTCAGACAACTCGATTTCCACGACTTGACGGACACCTTGACGGTTGATAATTGCCGGTACACCGATATGGATGTCGTTGAGTCCGTATTCACCGTCGAGGTGCGCACCGACCGTCAACAACGTGTTCTCGTTACGGAGCACGGCTTTGACGAGACGGAGCAGACCGAGACCGATCGCGTAATAGGTCGCACCTTTGCGCTCGATGATGTGGTACGCCGCGTCACGGACGTTCACGTAAATGTCTTCGAGGTCTTCCCACGTGTAATCGTCGTTCTCTTCGAGCAACTGTTCGACCGATTTTCCGTAAATGCGGGCGTTGCTCCAGGCCGCAAATTCCGTGTCACCGTGCTCACCCATGATATAGGCGTGGCAGTTACGTGGGTCGACGTTGAAGTAGTCACCGAGCATATAACGGAGACGTGACGTATCAAGTACCGTTCCCGAGCCGAACACGCGGTGCTTCGGTAATCCTGAGTATTTCCAAGCCAAGTGGGTCATAATATCAACCGGGTTCGAGGCGATAATGATGATGCCGTCGAATCCAGACGCCATGATGTCCCCGATCATCGATTTCATGATTTTGGCGTTTTTCTCGACGAGATCGAGGCGAGTCTCACCCGGCTTTTGCGGAGCACCAGCAGTGATGACGACGATATCTGCTGCACCACAGTCCGTATAGTCCCCTGCCCAGACGCGCATCGGTGAAGAGGCGAACGAGACGCCGTGGTTCAAGTCCATCGCTTCGCCTTCTGCTTTTGATTTGTTGATGTCGATAATGACGAGTTCCTCACAAAGACTGGCCGTCGTCAATTGATACGCAAAGCTGGCACCGACCGCTCCGGCCCCGACGAGCGCGACGCGCGTTACTTTTGCATGATTCAATGTTTCCATATTGATTCTCCACCCTTCGAACAATCTGTTTCATGTTTTTGTTATGTCTGTTACATAAAAATTGTAACATCATTCACAAACGCTCACTACTTAAGAAATCGTTTTCACTTTGGCAATATTGTGACAATTTTCACATTAATTCGAAACATCTTCATTGACTGTACTACCCTCATCGTAGCAGAAGGAAACTAATTGTTGCGGCCGCGGCGATCGACAAGAAGTTGACGGCGTCATTGCCAAGAATACGCCAGCCCGACACATAGATCGTCGGCTCACGATGATGCGCCTTCTTCTCGGTCAACTTGTCGCACACACGACATCGGTATTTCCGTTGCACAGTGGCGCCTAATAGCGTATCGACCACACTACCGCTCAATCCGAGAACGATTAAGACGAGAGCGAACGTCACATCCATCTGGATAAACGGATACGAGGCGGCAATGATGACTGTCGCCCCGGCGACCGACATCAACGTCCCGAATAGAGACACACCGCCGCTCGTTCCAGGCTCAACTTCACGGAATGTCTTAATAGATCGTGGTTTCTGCTTGGCGAGCACACCGAACTCCGAACCCCATGTATCACTCGTCGCCGCCGCAGTCGAGGCGACATAGGCATACAACCAGGCATCGTTCGGCACGAGAGTCATCCCGAGTGCAGTGGCCATACCGGCACCACCATTGGCGAGAACTTGTACAAAGTCTCGTGGTCCTGACTTCTCGACAATTTCATCGACGGATTTTTTGTCGCGAGAACGGTATTTAGAGGCGAGCGACGACGTGGAAAAGAAGACACCAAGTAAATAGAGCCCGAACCAACCGAAACCGTAGCCAATGACCGTCCCCGTCACGACCGTCAAAACAGCACCAGAACGAGTCAACGAGCGCAGGCGATAGCCGGCAAAAGCAACTAGACAAGTCACACCGAAGATAGCGAGCATAAAATCGTTTCCCTTTCCGTTACGATGAATTCGACAGGAATGTCGTGAGGCTCTTTCGGGATTTCCTCGAGTAGTTGGACGTCATAGGCCAACGATATGGTCGTCCCTTTGTAAGTGGCGAGATACCGGTCGTAATAACCGCCTCCCCAACCAATCCGATAGCCGGACCGGTCGAAGACTCGTCCTGGAACGATACAGATATCAATCGCCCGCGTCGTCGCGGCTGTCAGGGGTTCTAAAATACCCATGACGCCCGGCTCCAGGTCATCGAACGAATGAATCTCGTGGAAAGTGAGCCCCTGTTTCGTAACTTTCGGCACGAACACCGATTTTCCTTCCTCCCAGGCCTTACGGACGAGCGGCATCGTTTCAATTTCTAAATCGAGGGCGAGCGTCAGCGCCACCGATTTTGCTTGTTCCCACGCATTTAGTGTGGTCAGCCCCTCTAAAATAGCGCGGTCTCGGTCCGACCGGTCTCCGAGTTCACGGATTCGACGGTGTACATCTTGTCGGAGTTGTTGTTTTTGTTTCAATTCCATTCCCCCTTGTTCAAAAAAAAGGCCGCCACATGAGTGACGGCCAGTCTCATTATTTCACTTCGCGATAAAGCGTGTGACGACGGAGACGTGGGTTGTATTTGCGCAATTCGAGGCGCTCTGGGTTGTTACGTTTGTTCTTCTTCGTGATATACGTGCGATCGCCTGTTTCTGTGCAAGCTAGTGTGATTTTAACGCGCATTTCTTTCACTCCCATCTTACTAATGTTGTATCAAGTGCTTTTGCTTTACAGTCTAAGCATACTCAATTATCCTACCAATTTTTATCTGAAAAAGCAAGGTTATTTCATGTTCTTTTTCAAACGTTTTTGCTCGTACGGTGACGCGTTGAGCGGGAGGCAGGTTTGTACGTTATCCCCAATCGCATAGCGCATTCCGACTTCCTCGGTCGACAATTGTTCGCAGATGTACACCGTGTCGGCTTCAGCGAGGACGCTGTTCTCAATCCGGTGAATCGCATCGAACAGCCCACCATGTCCGTGCGGATTGCGCGTCGTTTCAAAGGACAACATAGTTGAGTATAACGGAACTTGTAGTGATTTCGCAAGTGAACGTGCCGCTGGAATCGTCATCCAATCGAATTGATGAATCGCTTTGAACACGACTTTATCGACAAGTTCATTGGCAAGCTTCACGTAGGCCACGTTTTGAGCCGCCACTTGGTTCATCACGTGCTCCAGGAACGGGCTCGTCAGACGAACACGATACACATGAATTTGGTTATGACGTTCGTATTCCGGTAACCCTTCCTTCAACGGGGTCAAGACGTACACGGTCTCGCCTTCCGCCGCCCGGGCTTCGACTTCATCGATGACACGACGTCCGAGGTCGCCGATGACGTTACCTGTATATTCCGGCGTCAAAACGAGAATGGCCTCGCCTTCCTTGCCGCGTTCTGTCGTCACATAATAGTCGTGCGGAGACAGGAACGTATCCATGTCAATGTCTGCGTCAGCAAGGAACGGATACGCCCGATAATGGTTTTCGAGCAGTTCATCCGATAACTTGTCTTGATAGAGTGCCGTCTCGAGTTCGGCGAACAGGCGTGTATGCTCACGGAAACGTTCGGCCGCATATTGGGCCGTCGTCTGTCCGTCGAGGATAAACGCCCAGTCACTCGACACCGCGAGCACGTAGTGACGTATGAGTTGCACAAGCGCACGATCGGCAAGCGTTGACTTATGACGGTAGTCCGCCACATCTTTGACGAGCTGCGTCTCCATCATATGCAGGTGACGAAGCATCCATTCATTACGTTCGTTGATCCATACATCGCCATAGCCTTTGCGCCCCCATGTGTTCATCGATACGTGGACCGTCTCGAGGTCTTGGAAGTGGCGCTCAAGGAACAATGCCGGTGTGATCGTCTCGATGCCGAACTCTTCGAGTCGTTCGGCGACTTTCCCGAGGAACTCGGGTCCTTCAAACCACCAGTGTCCGAACAGTTCAGCATCGAATGGTGCGGTCACGAGGAATGGCGGGAACATCTGTCCTCCATGCGCCTCGAGGTGACCTTCAAGTGTTTGTGCGAAATCGAGGGCATGATTGTCGATTTGATGTTCGGCCCAGGCGCGAACGTAGTAATCTTTTTCATCCGTGTCACCGGTGATGCGATGCATCTTCAAACCGGTATCAAAACGAATGCCTTCCGGGTGCATGAACGCCTGGATATACTCCCAATCCCGGTCATAGGCGAGATCACGATAAAATTCACGATAATCCGGATGGCCAGGATACCCAATCATCGAACTCCAAATCTTCCCGGAGATGATTTGGTCCCGTGGGAATAAGGCGACGCCATGCGGCGAGTAGACAGGGGCCCCGATGCCTTTGTCTGGTGTGGGGTCGGCATCGAGCAAGGCATGCTCATCGACAAACGTGTAACGAACACCTTCTTCGTACAAAATCCGATCGACTCCTGGTGTGTAGGCACATTCTGGTAACCAAATACCGGTCGGTCGGAATCCGTAATGTCGCTCGAAACAGTTTAAGCCGGTACGGATTTCCGCGCGGGCGGCCTGTTCCGTGAATAAATGCGGGTTGAAGCCGTGCGTCGCCGTACACGTGACCATATCGATGAATCCTTGCTCACGATATGTACGGAACGCATGGTTCAAGTTTTTCTCCCAATGAAGGAACGTTGTTTTCAAATCGTTGTAGCGCTGATGATAAAAATGGAGCGTCTCGACTTCCTGATCACTCCGGTCTTCGGCGAGCTCGATCGCAATCAATTCGAGCATCTCATCCAAATGTTGCACGTAACGGTCCTGCACGAGCGGATCAGCGAGCATCTCGACGACTGGCGGGGAGATGCTGACTGTCCAGTGGAGCGGTCTCTGTAGACGGTCGACTTGCCACAGGATTGGAATATATGTCTCGGAGATGGCTTCGTACACCCATCTCTCTTCTAAACGGTGTTTTTCTTCATGTCGCACGTACGGAAGGTGGGCATGAAGGACGAGTGAAAAATAACCTGGTTTCATCAAATAAATCCTCCTCAGCGCACGAATCGATATGCAGAATATTTAGGCAGCGTGTCGAGCAGTTCAGGAGACTCGACTTCCCCATATTGCCAACGTCGTACCGGTTCAGCGAAACGACCATGGCCGGCTGGCTCCGCACGTGGCGTGTCAATTGGTGCGGATGCGAGCAACGGAAGGAACTCCCCTTCCATCGTCCGAATCCCAAACTCGAACACGTAGGTCGTATTCGGGTCAAGCGGACGAACGAACCAACTGTTCGTCATTTCCGGCAATTCGAACGTATACGACCGGTTCGCATGACCGCTCGCGTAATCGAGCAACGTGATGTCGAGGATACGGAACCCTTTCGGTAAATCTTCCCACGGGCGCATGAACTGCATCGACAACGTCTCTTTGACGCTATCCGATACTTCCCAAAAGACGTAGACGGCGTTCGGTGATTGGACGACCGCATGCATCAAATCTTGATTATAACGGTCTGGGAGCTTCCAGAATCCCTCTGGACCTTGATCTAACAGCGGTGATTGGACTGGCAGCTCGTGTTGCATCGTCGAAGCGACCTGCTGCTTCATGGATGAAGCGGGCACGGGCTTCGGTTTAGGGATCATTGATGTCTTCCTTTCAGTCTTTCGTTTTGGGATGCTTACCGGTTGAGCCGGTTCACCGTTTTGGGAACGCCATTTGCGCCAAGCGTACTGCACTTTCCCGATTGGCATATCTAATTGTTCTGCAATCTGTTTTAACGTTAGTCCTTGTTGCTTCAAGGAAACGATTTTCTTTTCCATCTATATGTGGCTCCCTTCCAAAAAAAATCCATGTGTTCTACTATTCGCTCCATATCCGTGAATTCCTGCACAAAAAAATAAAGAACAACTGGTCTGTTGTTCTTTACCACTCTTCTCACTGATTTAAATCATAATGTTTCCCTTTTTCAAGGAAAATGAGGTGTTCTCCGAAATTCGTTACGTGATCGCCCATGCGTTCTAAATAGCGGGCGATGTTTGAGAACTCATACACATCATTCGTTCCGACAGCCATTGTCGGCACAGTACTCATGTATTGTTTGATGGTTTGTAAGTTCAAATCATCGATGACTTTATCCATCTCATTCAATTCACGCACTCGGCTAACTTCGCCTTTTCGGTAAGCGCGCGTGGCCAATTCGAGCATGTCGATCAACTGTTCGGCCATCTGTTTGAGCGGCTTGATGTCTAACACATACGGGACGTGCTCGATGCGAGTGACCGCTTTGGCGATGTTTGTCGCATAGTCCGCGATGCGCTCAAGGTCCGTCGCCGACTTCATCGTCACGATCAAGCGGCGAAGGTCAGTCGCCACCGGTTGTTGTTTGGCGATTAATAAAATCGCTTCATCATTAATCTCTAGTTCGAGATCGTCGAGTTCATTATCATTATCGATTACCATTTGGGCTAAAACGAGGTCACGTTTTTCAAGCACCTCGATGGCCGTCGCCGTCTGACGCATCGTCAAGTTCGCCAAGCGGACGACCTTATCTTCTAATTCGTTTAACTTCGTATCAAAGAATGTGCGATTTTGTGCCATGATTGTCTCCCCTTCTTAACCGAACCGGCCAGAAATGTAATCTTCAGTCCGCTTGTCCGTTGGATTCGAGAAGATTTTATCGGTCGCATCAAACTCGACGACTTCCCCGTTCAAGAAGAACGCCGTCTTGTCCGAGACACGAGCCGCTTGTTGCATGTTGTGCGTGACGATGATGATCGAATACTGTTTTTTCAATTCTTGAACGAGTTCTTCGACTTTAAGTGTCGAGATTGGATCAAGAGCCGACGTCGGTTCGTCCATGAGAATGACGTCTGGTTCGATGGCGAGCGTACGGGCGATACAGAGACGCTGTTGCTGTCCACCCGAGAGGCCGTAGGCGTTTTCGTTCAAGCGATCCTTCACTTCATCCCAGATGGCAGCGCCGCGAAGCGAGCGCTCGACGATCTCATCGAGTACTTTTCTATTTTTGATGCCGTGCGTACGAGGTCCGTATGCCACATTATCATAAATTGATTTTGGGAATGGGTTCGGTTGTTGGAACACCATACCAACCGATGTCCGGAGATCTTCGACTTTATAATCACGATTGAAGATATTACGACCATGATACAAAATTTCACCATTCGTACGGACAGATGGTACGAGTTCGACCATCCGGTTCAATGTCTTGATGAACGTCGACTTCCCGCAACCCGACGGACCGATAATCGCTGTCACTTCATTTTTCTTGATGTCAAGGTTGACGTCAATCAATGCCTGGTCGTCACCGTACCATAGGTTCAAGTTATTCACGACGTAGGCACTGTCCTTTTGCATCACGGTTTCGTTCGGTTGAGTCGTCGTAGTGTTCACTTCATGATCTCCTTTGAGTTCTTTTTGTTTCATCATCTCGAGAGTCCTCCTCGTTACCTGCGCCGACTTAATGTCGGTTTGTGTACTTGTTGCGAATATAGATGGCAGCCGAGTTCATGATGATCAATACCGTCATCAAAACAATAATCCCGGCAGCGGCCAAGTTTTGGAATTCTGCTTGCGGACGGCTCGTCCAGTTGTAGATTTGAATCGGAAGCGCCGTGAAATCTGAAAACACACTGCTCGGCGTCGTCGAAATGAACGTTGCCGCCCCGATCATGATAAGTGGTGCTGTCTCCCCGATGGCACGAGATACGGCTAAGATGATTCCCGTAATTATCCCTGGGATTGCGGATGGTAAGACGACGTTGAACGTAGTTTGCCACTTCGAGGCACCAAGAGCGAGCGACGCGTGGCGTAGTTCCATCTTGACCGCACGGAGCGCTTCTTGCGACGCGACGATCACAATCGGCAAACTCATCAATCCGAGCGTCAAAGCACCTGCCATGATGGAGTTACCTAGTTCCATGATGCGAACAAAAATGGTCAATCCGAGCAATCCAAAGACGATTGACGGGACACCGGCCAAGTTCGAAATGTTCACTTCGATAAATGACGTGATGCGATTCTTCGGAGCATACTCTTCCAAATAGATGGCAGCACCGACGCCGACGATGAATACCATCGGCACGATTAGAAGCATCAACCAAAGTGATCCAATCAAGGCAGGATACAATCCGGCCTGTTCAGGACGGCGCGACGGGAAGTTGCGGAGGAAGTCCAAATTCACCCAACCGCCACCTTTCGAGACGACGTCATAAATCAACGTCGATAAGACGAGCAGGGCAAAGACAAGTCCTGCTAAAAAGACGTACTTAAAGATTTCATTTAATTGGAGACGACGCTTGATTCGTTGTGAAACGGAATCACGGTCCATCAAGTTCTTCGTATTCTTGAACTCACTGTTCGGCAATGCCATATTAGTACTCCTCTCTGAAGCGGCGCGTCACCCAGTTCGCGAACAAGTTCATCACGAGTGTAAAGATGAACAATAATGCGCCAACCGCATAGATACTGTAGTATTCGATTGTCCCGTATCCGGCATCGCCTTTGGCGATTTGGACAATATATGCCGTCATCGTTTGAATCGCATTGAGCGGATTGAACTCGAAGTTTGGTTGCGATCCCCCTGCGATTGTCACAATCATTGTTTCGCCGATGGCCCGACTCATTCCAAGGACGATTGAGGCGATAATCCCTGAGAGCGCGGCCGGCATGACGACTTTAATGGCGACCTCAAGACGTGTCGCCCCCAGGCCGAGCGCTCCTTCGCGAATCTTTTTCGGGACGGCGCTCATCGCATCCTCTGAAATCGAAGCAATCATCGGGATAATCATAATCCCGACAACAATCCCCGGGCTGAGAGCATTATAAATCTTTAAGCCCGGAATAAGCGACTGCAAGATAGGTGTGACAAATGACAAGGCAAAGAATCCGAAGACGATCGTCGGGACCCCTGCGAGAACTTCAAGGATTGGCTTTAAAATCGTACGGGCACGTTCGGACGCATACTCACTCAAATAGATCGCCGAAGCCAAACCAAGCGGCACGGCGACAATCATGGCGATGACGGTAATCTGAAGCGTCCCCATGACAAGGGCCCAGACTCCGAATCGTTGATCGGCGCTAAGCGGGTACCATTCTGTCGTCCCTAAAAATTCAGCGACCGGTACGCGCTCAAAAAACTTGAACAGTTCAAAACCGAGTGTGAACGCGATGCCGACCGTCGTAACGACCGAAACGAATGCGCTCAAGAATAATAAGAACGGCATGACTTTATCAAACACGTTCGTCGTACTAAACTTCTTTTTCTTATTGACTTCAATCATCTCTCGAATCGAAAAGCCTTTATTTGGTTGATTCATCTCGTGTATCGCTCCCTACCTCTTCATACTAGAAAGCACGGCGAGAAGGCGAGACCGAGTCTCACCTTCTGCCATCTGCGCTATTTACTCGCCAGCGATCTCATCAATCACTTTAGCGTTCTCATCATACCGTGCTTGTTCCATTCCGACATATCCGACTTCTTCAGCAAGGACTGCTGCATTTTCGTTCATGAAGCGTGTGTAGTCAGCGACTTGTGGCTTATCTTTCAATGACGCGTTGTTCACGTATGTGTAAATCTCACGTGAGAGCGGGTATGAAAGATCGTTGATTGTATCAGTCGTCGGTTCGACGCCTTCGACGTTCATCGCACGAAGCGTATCTTGGTTTTCAATGTAGTACGCATAACCGAAGAATCCGATCGCACCTTTCGTACCGGCGACCCCTGTCACGAGGACGTTATCATCTTCTGACAATTGCGCGTCTTCACGAATGTCCGTGTCTTCAAGGACGGCTTCATTGAAGAAGTCGAACGTTCCTGAGTCTTTACCTGGTGAGAAGAATGAGATTTCTTCGTCTGGCCAGTCTGAGCGGACGTCTTTCCATGTCTTCACGTTCGGGTCAGTCCACATTTTATTGAGTTCGTCGATTGTGATGTCTTGGGCCCAATCGTTCTCTGGGTTGACGACGAGCGAGAGACCATCAAGGGCAACTGCGAGTTGTGTGTACTCGACACCGTTCTTCTTGGCTTCAGCCGCTTCTTCTTCTTTGATTTCACGTGATGCGTTCGAGAAGTCTGTCTCGCCTGTGACGAAACGCTTGAATCCGCCACCTGTCCCTGAAACACCGACCGTGACTTCAACGTCTGGCTGTTCAGCTGAATATTCTTCGGCTACGGCTTCCATGATCGGGAAGACTGTTGACGAACCGTCCATGACGACTTTACCTGAAAGTCCTTCACCGTCGGTTGCGCCACCTTCTTCATTGTTCCCACATGCGGCACCGATGATGGCCACCGAAGTGATTGAAGCGACTAAAGCTGATTTTTTCATCCAAGACATTTCTGACGTCCTCCTTGAGTTTGCTTTGAATTGTGTTGTGGCTTCCTTGTTCTGTCCTACAATTAACATCCTAATAAACTACTATTAACGAGAAATAAACGGAACGTAAAAGAATTGTAAAGACGAAAAAAAGAAGCCACTCATGTGACTTCTTTACTGGAGTTGCGCTTGAACGTCATCTAAATTGAAGTACGCCTTCATGATGTCATGCGCGACACGGGTATTGATTCCTTCCGCCTCAAGACCAGGCATGATGATGGCCCAAGCGATTTCCGGGTCATCATACGGCGCCCAGCCGACGTGGTTCGAGTTGAGTGTCTTGATTGGTTCACCGTTCGCATTGCGTTTCGCTTGACCGTCCGGCCCTTCCGCGATCGCTTGAGCGGTCCCGGTCTTACCGGCAGCCGTCATCCCCGTCTGTTGCAGGATACGCGATGTCCCACTCTCGACCCCTTGCCGGAACCCTTGGCGTGACCGTTGGATGAACTCGTCACGGATATCGACTTTATTGAGCGCGTTCGGTTGGAATGTGCTCACGACTTGTTTGTTTGACTCATCGAGCGAACCGGGTTCGATGATTTCTTTCAACAGATGCGGTTGAATCCGGTATCCACCGTTCGCAAGCGTCGACGTATACTGCGCCAATTGAATTGGCGTATAGGAGATAAACTGGCCAATCGACATGTCCATGAGGAGCGTAACACGGTCCGGTACGCTTCGGAATCCGATTGATTCATACGGGAGATCAATCCCTGTCTCGATGCCGAGTCCGAACTGTTTATAATAATGTTCCATCGTATTGAACGCCTCGGTCACGTTCTCCCCAACGATTTGGCCGGTCGAATAGTAATCGGCGAGCCGCAGGGCGATTTGGAACATGTAAATGTTCGATGACAAGGCGAGAGCGTCAAGGTCGTTAATGTTCCCCATGTTCCGGTACGACGATTTGAGTGACGAACCGATACGAATCGGCGTGTCATAAATATATTCACCCGGTCGGATGACTTCTTCCTCAAGTCCGAACGCGACCGTCGCTCCCTTGATTGTCGAGCCGATTTGACTCGCCCGAAGCACGGTTCCGGTCGATACGTCTTTGAATTTATTCGTTTCATAATCGAGCTCTTGTCCTGAGAGGGCGAGCAATTCGCCTGTTTGGGGGTTCATGACGACGGCGAAGGCACGGTCAAAGTGCGGGCTGCCCGAGCGGCCGGCTCGAATCGCTTTCTTCAAAATCTCATCGACTTCTTTTTGGAATTCGATGTCCGTAGACAGGATGATATCTTTCCCAGGGTTCCCGCTGACACGGGTCGGTTCTCCAACCGGCTCACCTTTATACGTTGTAAACACGTCATAAGCCGGTGTCCCGCGCAGCACATCTTCATATTGTTGTTCAAGATAAGACGTTCCGACCCGATCGTTCAGGCCGTAGCCTTTCGCTTGGTACGAAGCTCGTTGCTCGGCTGGGATTTGACGATAACTTCCAAGAAAGCTTTGGAACGTCTCGCCGAACGGATAGTCGCGCTGATAGTACGGTTCGACACTGACACCAGGGAGAAGTTCCAAATTTTCCTCAATTAGAGCCATCTCTTTCGGTGATGTTCCGATTTTAATGACTTGCGGGTCGAGCGCATAGCCCGACTCCATGTTATGTTTGATGGCGATGATTTCTTCGGTCGCGTCATCAAACGTGATTTCCGCGTCTGTGATCGAATCGAGCAACAACTGGTCGACGTCTTGATTCGACAAGGCCGCGCGCTCTTCTTCTGGCAGATCGGCTAATAAAGTTTGGACACGTTCTTGCGAGCGCTCTGGATCGATGGCAATCCAATAATCCTTTCTGTCCCGCTCCGTCACTTTTCGGTCTTTCTTCGGGACATCGACAATCTCAGCTAGTTTGGTGGCTACATCGAGTCGTTCCTCTGTTTTTGTCACTTGAGACCGTCGGTACATGACCGAATAGTTCGAAATCGTGTCGGCAAGCACTTGACCGTTGCGGTCATAGATTTTACCACGCGGTACCTCATATTTAATTTTGCTCGATTCCGTTTTTTGGACTTCTCGGGCAATCAACTCGCCGTTGACGATTTGGACGACCCCTAGTCGAAAAATGAGCGTTGCGAACAAAATGAACACGATAAAAAACAATAAGTTCAAACGCAAGGGCAGATGGTTGCGCCGTTTTTTCGGCACTTTCACACGATGTCTAGCCAATTCAGTTGTCTCCTTTCTGATTCGATTCCTTCTATAAGTATACGTGACGATCTGTCAGTGTTGTTTCTATTTTTTGACTCGATTTTCACTATAGCATAATTTGTTTACAAATTAATGAAATGTATAAAAAATCCCGAGATTCTTCGAATCCCGGGATTGTGTCATTATTTTGCGTCTGCGTAGAGTTTCGCGACGTAATCCCAGTCAATGACATGGAAGAACGCCTGGATGTAATCCGGACGACGGTTTTGATAGTTCAAGTAATACGCATGCTCCCAAACGTCAAGTCCGAGGATTGGCTGAACGCCTTCCATAATCGGTGAGTCTTGGTTTGGTGTCGATGTGACTTCGAGTTTCCCGTTTTTCACGACGAGCCAAGCCCAACCAGAGCCAAAACGTGTTGTCGCTGCTTTTGTGAACTCGTCTTTGAAGGCATCGAAGCTGCCGAACGCTTCGTCGATGGCGGAAGCGAGTTCGCCCGTCGGAGCACCGTTTTCGTTTTTCTTCAACAATTTCCAGAAGAACGAGTGATTCCAGTGGCCGCCGCCGTTATTGCGGACCGCTGTTTGAATGTCAGCAGGAAGTGAATCGAGGTTTTGAAGCAACTCTTCGAGTGATGAGTAGTTCACGTCTTTCCCTTCGAGTGCATTGTTCACGTTCGTGACGTAAGTGTTGTGGTGTTTCGTGTGGTGGATTTCCATCGTGCGTGCGTCAATGTGTGGTTCAAGTGCATCGTATGCGTAATCAAGCTGTGGTAATTCAAATTTAGCCATAACTAAAATCCCCCTTAAAATTGGTTTGAATAACGTTCCTCTTAAATGTAACAGATTTGTGACGGATGACTCAATTGTAATGCTTCACTTGACGTCTTGTTCCGGCAACGCCCAAACCGAAATTGATCCTGCCGCTACTTTAAATACCCCGTTCCCGTCTTCATCAATCTCGATGACCTCATCGACGGTTTGGGTCAAATCGACCCACTTCTCACCGGCACGGTGCTCACCGACGAACATCTGCTTCTCGGCTTCTTCACTGTTCGAGATCAGAACGGCACAACCTGAACGCTCGATTTCCTCGACACCGTGACGGACCCAACCAATGACATGCTCGTCGTCAAAATAGTCGTCCTGTTGACCGTACGCTTTCTCACGACGAGCGTAAAGGAGCGGATCGATCGCGACTTTCTTTCCTTCGACTGGGTGTGGACCGTTGATTCCATAATAATCTCCATAAAATACACACGGATATCCATCTTGACGGAGCAAGATCAACCCGTAGGCGATTTGCTTGAACCAGTCTTCGACCCATGACTCAAGCGCTTCTTCTGGTTGCGAATCGTGATTATCGACAAACGTCACCGAGTGGAGTGGGTGGGACTGGACGAGCGTATCGTCAAAAATCGTCCGCATATCGAACGATTCGCCTTCCGTCGAGGCACGCTGTAAGTTGTAATGGAGCGGCACATCGAACAAGTCAACTTGATAGTCGATATTGTCTAAGAACTCACGACACGCTTCAAGGTCTGACTTCCAAAATTCGCCGACCAAGTAGAAGTTGTCGCCTTTCTCGGCTTTCATTTGCTGGCTGAACTCTTTGACGAAATCATAGTTGATGTGTTTGATGGCATCGAGTCGGAACCCGTCACATTTCGTCTCTTCGATGAACCATTTGCCCCAGCTGAGCACTTCTTCTCGCACTTCTGGATGATGGTAATCAATATTGGCGAACATCAAATAGTCATACACACCGAACTCATCGTCCACGTTGTCGTTCCACTTCTTGTTTTCGCCGAGGATAAAGAAGATCCCGCTTTGGTCGTTCGCCGCGTCATAGTCGGTCCCATTGAAATGATGGAAGCCCCATTTAAAAGAGGAATATTTTTCGTTTCGACCTTTGAAATCGAATTTGGTCCACCCTTCAATCTCAAATGGTTCTTCCGACAATACTTTTGTCCGATCTTCTGGATCGACTTCGAGCACATCGAACTTCTCAGTCGCATCCGCTCCGGCTTTATGGTTTAAGACAACGTCCATATAAATTTGCATCCCGAGTTGTTGGGCATGTTCCGTCGCCTCGAGCAACTCTTGTTTCGTGCCGTATTTGGTCGCGACCGTACCTTTTTGGTCAAATTCCCCTAAATCATACAAATCGTACACGCCATATCCCGTGTCTTCGTCACTCTGCCCTTTTGTGACCGGCGGTAACCATAGCGCGGTGATTCCAGCTTCTTTTAATTCGGCAGCGCGTTCTTTCAATCGCTTCCAATGTTTCTGGTCAGCCGGGACGTGCCATTCAAAAAATTGCATCATCGTATGATTTCGTTCCATCTCGCTTCGCCTCATTTCATATTTTTCAAAAAACAAAATGCTAACGAATATTTACCCACGACTCCAGGTTTGAAAACTAAAAATGAAAACAAAAAAACAGTCTTCAACAGAAAACTGTTCACAAATGGACCCTGTAGGACTTGAACCTACGACCGGACGGTTATGAGCCGTCTGCTCTAACCAGCTGAGCTAAGGGTCCTTTTAATGGTAGCGGCGGAGGGAGTCGAACCCACGACCTCACGGGTATGAACCGTACGCTCTAGCCAGCTGAGCTACACCGCCATGTTGTTATACAGTAATAATATACTGAATGAAAGCGTTACTGTCAATCAAAAGTCACATTAAACTAAAAAGTCCTTCCGGCTCACATGAACCGGAAGGACCGTTGAATTAAACTGTTGCTTCGTTTCGATCTTCAAGCGTGATTTCTGTGATGTTCATAGCGTGATCACCGATGCGCTCCAAGTTCGAGAGCATATCGACGAAGAACATCCCCGCTTGACCGTCACACTCGCCTGTGTTCAAGCGAACGACGTGGTTTTTACGGAACTGACGCTCCAGCATATCGAGTTTCGCTTCCATCTCGATGACTTGTCGTGCTTCGATTATGTCGCCGCTCGCCAATGTTTGAAGCGACTTCTCGAGCGTGGCCCGTGTCAAATCGTACATTTCCGTCAATTCTTTCTGAGCCCCGGCTGATAGTGTGACACGTGTCGCCGTCTTATAATCAATCAACTCGATGATGTTCTCGACGTGGTCACCGATTCGTTCGATATCGTTAATCGCATGCATGAGTGTCTTGTGTTCTTGTGATTCTTGCTCTGTCAAATCGACAGCCGCAAGCTTCACGAGGTAATCCGTGATTTTCGAGTTGAGTGAGTTCAACGCTTCTTCAATATGCGCTGACTTCTCGGCATGTTTCTTATCGCCAGTCGTCATGTAGTTGCGCGCCTCATCAAGTCCAAGCTTCGCGAAATCACCCATGCGGATGACTTCAAACTTCGCTTGTTCGACAGCGATTGATGGCGACTGTTGGATGAAAATCGGGTCCAAATGCTGTGCTTTCGTGTCGACGATTGAATCTTCACCTGGAACCATTTTCGTAACCACCCATGCAATCGCGCCGATGAACCAGAACTGGATGAACGTGTTGACGACGTTGAACGTCCCGTGGGCGAAGGCGATTTGCATCTTGTCTTCGATCGCCAACAGATCTGTGATCCAATGGATATAGGCTGTGAACGGAATGAGCGCAATCATGAACAAGATCGTCCCAACGATGTTAAAGATAACGTGGGCTGCTGCCGCACGACGGGCTGCCACTGAGGCGCCGATTGAAGCAAGTACTGCTGTGATCGTCGTACCGATGTTATCCCCGAACAAGACCGGCAGTGCCGCATCCAAATCGATTGAGCCACCTGCGTACAGTTCTTGCAAAATGCCGATTGTCGCTGACGACGATTGGACGATGACCGTGAACACCGTTCCGACGATGACTCCAAGGAACGGGTTGTCACTCATTGATTGGGTCAAATCGATGAAGTACTCACTCGAACGGAGTGGCTTCATTCCTTCACCCATGAGTTCAAGTCCGTAAAACAGCATCCCGAACCCGAAGAAGATTTGACCCAAGTGTTGCAACTTCTCTTTTTTAAAGAAGAAGATCAGGACGGCACCAACGGCGATAACGGGCAATGCATAGGCACCGACATCGAAACCGATGATGAACGCCGTAACCGTCGTACCGATGTTTGCCCCCATGATGACCCCAATCGCTTGGCGAAGTGTCATAAATCCGGCGCTGACGAGACCGACCGTGATGACGGTCGTACCAGACGATGATTGAATTAAGACCGTTACAATAATCCCGGCTAGTACTCCGAGGAACGGATTCGATGTATACTTATCAAGGATGTCACGCAAGCGATTACCTGCCGACTTTTGAAGGCCGTCTCCCATCGATTTGATGCCGAAGAGGAAGATCCCTAATCCTCCAAAAAACATGAATAACATTTCTTGCAAATTGTATTCCACGATTTTGTACCCCTTTTGATTATGAATTAGTTGTGTTTGCTTGGTTTTAAATGCCCTACTTATTATGCCCGTACCGTTCATTCGATGTAAACAGGTTTAATGTTAAGGTTTTATTAAACCACTGTATGAATTTTGTGTTTTTTTAACTTTTGTACTATAACAGATTGGAGTTTTCTATATGTTTAACACGACGGCTCAGTTTATCCGCCATAGCCTCTACCCATCCAAACAAGCATTACGGCTCCGACTCGCTCCCCTCCATGCTTACATGTTAGCGAGTTTAGCCGTGACGTTTGTCGTCACATTCATCGACTTCTTAGTGTTACAACCCGCTTTCTTTTGGCCGATGTGGTTGTTTTTGCACGGTTTCGCCATTTTCTTCTTCTATATGGGGCTGGTCGCCGTCTGTGCTCTCATCGTTCAGCTCGTCACCAAATGGCGTACGAAGAAGATGTGGGCCTATCGACAGACGTGGCCCTATTCGGTGGCGATGTCACTACTCCCTACAGTCATCTTAGTTCTCCTGTATCATGTGTCGCCTGATGCGTCGTGGCTCGGCATTCTCCTATTGTTAGTGTACCTGATTATTCCGCTGTTCCAAGTGCCGACCAAGAAAATACGAACGTGACAACAAATGCCTTCGAATGATCCGATTGAGTAAATCGGTCCTAAGACGGTAGTAAATCATGAAGCATCTGTTAAGATAACGTTAGCGTTTCATAATAGCACATCTCGCAAGCGCTTGCTGGGTGCTTTTTCACACACATTTCGTTATGATAAGAAGGAAACCAACCATCTTAAATCGATTGGAACCTTTCCAAAAGAAGGAGATCACGTGTATGTCAGAAATTTTGCATCGTTCATTAACCCGTCCGATTCGTGTCGGGAACCTCGTCATCGGTGGATCGAATGAAGTCGTTATCCAATCTATGACGACAACTAAAACACACGACGTCGAAGCGACAGTCGCTGAGATTTTACGACTTGAAGAAGCAGGTTGCCAAGTCGTCCGTGTCGCTTGTCCAGATGAGCGTGCGGCAAATGCCCTGGCTGAGATTAAGAGCCGCATCAACATCCCGCTCGTCGTCGATATTCACTTCGACTATAAATTGGCACTGAAAGCAATTGAGAGCGGTGTCGATAAGATTCGAATCAACCCAGGTAATATCGGTCGTCGTGAGAAAGTCGAGGCGGTCGTCAACGCCGCCAAAGCGAAAGGCATCCCGATTCGCATCGGTGTCAACGCCGGCTCACTCGAAAAGCAATTCCTGGAGAAGTACGGGTATCCGACGGCCGAAGGAATGGTCGAGAGTGCCATGCACCACGTGAAAATCTTAGAAGACCTCGGATTCTATAACACCATCATCTCGCTCAAAGCATCTGACGTAAACTTGGCTCTCGAAGCGTATACGCTCGCAGCCAAGACGTTCGATTACCCACTCCACGTCGGAATCACGGAATCGGGCCCGCTCTTCTCGGGATCACTCAAGTCAGCGGCCGGTCTCGGGGCAATCCTGTCGCTCGGTATCGGTTCGACAGTCCGCGTCTCGCTATCTGACGATCCGGTCGAAGAAATCAAAGTCGCCAAAGAAGTACTCAAATCATTCGGTCTCGCAGCCAACGCGGCGACGCTCATCTCGTGCCCGACATGCGGACGCATCGAAATCGACTTGATTTCAATCGCGAAAGAAGTCGAAGAGTATATTCAAAATATTAACGTCAACATCAAAGTCGCCGTACTCGGCTGTGCGGTCAACGGACCAGGTGAAGCCCGTGAAGCCGATATCGGCATCGCCGGTGCCCGCAACGAAGGCTTGCTCTTCCGTCACGGAAAAATTATCCGCAAAGTGCCGGAAGCGACGATGGTTGAAGAGTTGAAGAAAGAAATCGACGCCATCGTCGCTGAGAAACTTGCCGCTCGTGAACTCGAGGAGCAAGAACTCGCCAACCAATCCAACTAATTCAACTAATCCTTCGCCCGCTCGGTTGACACGAGCGGGCTTTTGGTACAATAAGGGTTATGAGCAAGGAGGGACGAAGATGCACATCGGGATCGACATCGACGGAACCGTCACGGATCCGCAAAGTTGTTTTCACTACATGAACGATGCACTCGGGTACGCCATCGATTACTACAAAGCGACCGAATATGAGTTGCATACGTATACAGATATGACACAAGAGGCGTTTTGGCGCTTCATGATTGACCAAGGCCACGAGGAAGCGATTTATCGTCGCTCACTTCCCCACTCTGAAGTGAACGCCGTCCTTTGGCACATGCGAAAAGCACATCGACTCCATTACGTCACGGCCCGCAGCGAAGCCGTGCGCGCCGTGACCGAGGAGTGGATTCGACAGCATGAGCTCCCACTCGATTCGCTCATCATGACGGGGAGCCATGACAAGGTCGGCGTCGTCAAACAGCTCGCGCTCGACTTGTTCATGGAGGACCGTTATGAGAACGCCATCTCAATCCACGAACAGACGAATATTCCGGTCCTATTGTTCGACGCGCCGTATAATCGCAAACCGTTACCGGCCGGAGTGAAACGGATTTCGTCTTGGAACGAGGCGCAACACATCGTCAATCGCTTCGAGACGACCAAGTCCATCACCATTTAAAAAAAGCCCATACACGTTGGATATGAACATCCATCGTATATGGGGCTTTTTTATATGCGTCCGATCGTTTCAATGACGTCTGTTGCGAGGACACTCGCCGGATGCATCTGCCGACTCGCGGCTTGTGCCGCCAAGGCATGCCATAGGACGGCTTGTTCGTTCGGGGAAGACTCGGTGTCGATTCGATCCGTCCGCGCCCAGAGCGCGAGCAACATGCCGGTCAACACATCGCCGCTCCCTCCTTTCGAGAGCGCCGCGGCTTGAACCGTATTGACCGCCCCCGTCCCATCTGGTTTGACAATGAGTGTATGCGTCCCTTTTAAGATGAGGTGAACCCCATGATGCCGTGCGAAATCCGACGCGATCCGGAACCGGTCCGCTTCAATCTCGGCGACGGACCGTCCCGTCAAGCGAGCGAACTCTCCCGGGTGCGGTGTCAACGTGAGAGGACCTTCCGCTGCGAGATGTTCCGTCGTCAAGGCACCCGCATCGACAATCAGCGGTTTCGATTGACGACTGACGGTTTGCCATAACCGGTCCGACCGTTCATCGTCGACGAGACCTGGCCCAATCGCCGTAGCCGCATAGTCTTTGTCCGGTAACTCATCAATGTCGTAATACATCGCCTCCGGTAAACTAGGCGCCATGATGTGCGCCTCCGATGGGATGGCCAAGTCCAGCAAGCCAATACCAGTCCGTAGCGCCGCCCGGGCCGCCAAGAACGGGGCTCCAATCAAATGACGCTCCCGCCAATCAAACATCCATGACCATATCGATTCTTATGACCGTACGGGTCGCGCTCGAGCAACCCCCGATCAAAGTCTGACTCCGTCAACACGCGCCATTCAGACGTGTGAGGCAGTCCGATATCGACTACCTCGACCGTTCCATAATATGGGGCCGTCTCTGTTAAAAAGGCACTCCGCTTATAGCCGTGTAGCGAAAACGTCGAATCTGCCTTAACCGCATGTCCGTCAAATTCTGACGCCTCATCACTCGGGACACCGGACGGCACATCGATCGCCGTGACCGGCGCCGACTGTTCACGCATCCAAGTGATGACGTTCCTCGCCTTTCCGGTGACCGGACCATGGAATCCGACCCCAAACAAGGCGTCGACGACATAATCGGCGTCTCGGGGCTCCTCGACGATGGTGACGAAACGGCGCGCATACGCCGCATGCCGTTCCCCTTCCGAAGACTTTGGTTCGCCAAATGGGGCATAGACAAAGACGTCACACCCTCGCTGCGCCAGTTCTCGGGCTACGACCCAGCCATCGCCACCGTTATTGCCCGCGCCGCAGATGACGAGCACCGACGAGCGTAGCCGGAAGGTCAGACGGGCCGCCACGGCTGATGCTGCCCGTTCCATTAACACGTCGGCCGGCATCCCTTGCCGGAGCGCCGTCGCATCGGCTCGTTTGATTTCGGCTGCGGTGTAAATCATCTCGACTCCCCCTCTCTTGATTCGACAAAGAAGGGATTGCATCCACAATCCCTTCTTGTCACTTACATTGTTTACAATACCCGTAAATCTCGAATTTATGATCGACGACCTCAAAATCAGGATCGAGCGTCTCGACATAGCGCATCGGGCAGAGCTCGAGCAGCTTCGTCTTACCGCAACCGCGGCAAATCAAATGGTGATGATGATGATTCGACCCGCACGTGACGCGGAACGCCTTCTCTCCATTCAATTCGGTCGCTTCGAGCAATCCTTCCTCAGCGAATGACTTCAAGTTGCGATACACGGTGTCAAAACTCATCGTCGGATGTTTCGCGCGCATATAGTCGAGCACGTCCTTGGCACTGACGTAACGCTCTTCCGCCGCGAGAAAGGCAAACATCTCAATCCGTTTCGGTGTCACTTTGAGCGACGACGATTGCAGGCGGGTCAATTGTTCAGTTTCCTTCATAACGAACCTCCTTCTTCCGAGCGAGCCCGAGTCGTTCGGCCAACATGACGACGGCTAAAATCATAACGGCGAGCAGAACGATGACACCACCCGGGGCGACATCGAGCTCATAGGCGAGGACGAGCCCGCCGATCGTCGCGACTTCCCCGAACACGATTGACCAGAGAATCGTTTGCTTGAAGCTGCTCGTGAACCGGAGCGCCGCCGCGACCGGTAATGTGATCAGACTCGAGACGAGCAGTGTGCCGACGATGCGCATGCTGACGGCGATGACGAGCGCGACGACGAACATGAACAGCACGTGGAGCATCGTACTCGGTAGTCCTGACACTTTCGCCTGTTCTTCATCGAACGACAAGAACAACAACTGTTTATAAAAAAGAATGACAACTAGTAATGTGATCCCTGCCACAGCCAAAATCATACCGATATCTGATAGGCTGACTGCTGAGATTGACCCGAACAGTAGCGTCGACAAATCGATTGAGAAGCCGCGCGACAGCGAGATGAAGATCGCGCTGAGACCCATCCCTGCCGACATCATGATCGGAATCGACAGCTCTTGGAAATGTACATATTTTCCGCGAAGCCAATTGAGCCCGAGCGCGGCGAACACTGCGACGAGCGTCCCCATGTATAGCGGATTTAAATCACTGAACAGCAAGATATACTGTCCGAGGAACAGACTAAACGAGATTCCGGCAAGTGTCATGTGGGATAACGCATCGGCAATCAAGCTCATTCGTCTGACGACGATGAACGAACCAATGAGCGGTGCGGTGAATCCGATGACGATGGCTGCGATGAACGCATAACGTAAAAAACTGTACGTAAAGAAATCCGTGATCATGATGTACCTTCATGGACAAGCACTTTGACGGGATACGGTTTAATCGCTGTCACTTCGCCAAGTTCACTATATTCTTTCAATCCGCAATTGCAGGCCATCCGTCCGCGATCAAGGTGGACGACTTTCGTGACGAGATCGGTGACAACGTTCAAGTCATGGGTCACCAGAATGAACGTGCATGACGTGTGTTCGCGCAACAGATGTAGTACTTCATAGAAGTCGCGTAAATGTTTTTGATCGACCCCGACCGTCGGTTCATCCAAGATGAGTAAATCCGGCTGATTGACGATCGCCCTGGCGATAAAGACGCGTTGTTGTTGTCCCCCAGACAGACTGCCGATTTTTCGATGGCGAAACTGCCACATATTGACCGTCTCTAATGCATTTTGAATGGCGGCCTTGTCTTCTAGCTTTAACCGTTTGAACAGACCGAGGCGGCCATATCGCCCCATGGCCACGACTTCCTCGACCGTCACAGGAAATCCCGAGTTAAATGACGCCGCTTTTTGGGAAACGTAACTGATACGGGACTTATCTTTGAATTGACCTTGGGGACGGCCGAACAGTTCCACAGATCCTGTTTGAGGTGATAATAATCCGAGAATCGTCCGAATCAATGTCGATTTTCCGGATCCGTTTTCCCCGACCACGGCAACGAAGTCACCTTGTTTGATATCGATGGACACATCTTGTAGTGCGGCGGTTCGATCGTAATGATAGGAAACATGACTTAATTTCACGACAGATGTCGTCATAAGCTACCCTTCTCTCGTTTGATAAATCGTAATCATTTCTACTTGCTTAGCGCTTGTATTATACAGAAAATCAACTATTGCTTCAAGTATGAGGTGATAAGGGACCGGGATAGCTCATCCTATGAAATCATAGGTATTTTCATAATCTTCGTTGTACACTATAAACATGAAGAGGGGGTCTAACCGTGGAGAAAAAACTAGCAGTCATCGATATTGGGTCAAACTCGATTCGCAACGTCATCTTTGAGGTGAACGGGCATGGCCAATATTTCGAACGGCTGAACGTAAAAGAAGTGGCTCGGCTATCGAGTCATATTACCGAGCACAATGAACTATCCGAATCTGGCATTGAGGCACTAATCCAGACGCTGAATCATTTTAATCGTTTGAATGCGCATCATGAAGTGAAGGAAGTGCTACCTGTCGCGACAGCCGCGATCCGAAACGCCAACAACTCCAAGGCCATCTTGAAGGAAGTACGTCAAGCAACGGGCATGGAAATTCGACTATTGAGCGACTACGAGGAAGCATATTACGGTTACTCGGCCATCGTCAACTCCACCTATATCGAGGACGGTTATTCGGTCGATATCGGGGGTGGTTCAATGGAAGTGACGTACTTTAAAAATCGCGAACTCGTCTTTTATCACAGCTTCCCGTTCGGGGCTGTCACGTTGACCGAGGACTTTATGAAAGGTGACACGCTTACGAAAGAGGAACGCAAACAATTGACATCGTTTTTGAAGAAGTCTTTTAAAGAAATCGACTGGCTCGAACCGCACGGCATCCCGCTCGTCGGTGTCGGAGGGACAGCCCGAAACCTCGTCCGAGTCGAACAATCTCTATCCTTGTTTCCGCTCGAAGGAATTCACCAATATGCGGTCGGGACCGACCGGCTTCATGACGTTGTCGATGAACTCATACAAATGTCGACGAAGCAACTCAGTCGGCTCGATGGTTTGTCTAAAGACCGAATCGACATTATCGCTCCGGCCGTAACCGCCATCGATGAATTAGCTCGGTATTTGAAAGTCCCTGAATTCATAATGAGCAACAACGGTTTACGCGAGGGGCTGTTCTATGAATATTACTTAAAAGAAAACAATCTTGTGCGATTCCGCGACGTCAAAGAGGAAAGTTTTCGTCACTTCGAAAAACAGTATGATGTCGACCCGATTCGTCACAAACATTTAATTCACTTGGCGCAACAGATTTATGCCGGATTAATCGAGACCAAGTCAATCAAACCGAAGCCTTTCGAACCTGCTCTCTTAGAAGGGGCATGCCGACTCGCCTATGTCGGTGAGTATATCGACCATAATAATAAGAGTGACCACACGTTCCATTTGATTACGACCAACGATTTTAAAGGAATGAATAACGAGGACCGGCTCGCGCTCGCCTTGGTGACTTCTTATAAATCTAGGCGCCTACTCGACCAACACATCGAGGGCTTCCCGGAATGGTTCGACGCAAAAATGTTGAAGAGTCTCGAGTTGCTCGGGTCGATTGTCAAACTGGTCGACGCACTCGATTTGACCGAACGTCAAGTCATTGGAAACGTTGACTTGTCTTCAACCGACGAGGGTCTTGTGATGACCCTGCATGCGCACACATCACCGCGCTTTGAACTTCAACGTGGGATCCGTCATAAAAAACATTTAGAACGCGCCATCGACCAACCTATCGAGTTACGTGTAGAGGAGAGAACTTCATGACCATCTACTTACCCGAACATTTCAATAACCGTGAGCTCAGCTGGCTGAGCTTTAACGAACGTGTACTACAAGAAGCAATGGACGAACGTAACCCGCTCATGGAACGACTAAAGTTTCTTGGTATCTTCAGTTCGAATCTTGATGAGTTTTATATGGTCCGCTTCGGCGGCTTGAAAGACGAAGTGCTCGCCGGATTCAATCGTCCCGAAGACAAGGCCGGCCTTACACCGAAACAACAGATTAAAGCCATCTCAATCAAGGCTCAACAACTCGTCGAAGTCCAGTACGCGACGTATAAAAAAATCGTCAAGCAGCTCGCCGCGGAAAATATTCGTTTTTTACGACCGAAGCATCTTAACAAAGCCCAACTCGACTTCGTCAAGCTATATTTCCGGACCCACGTTTTCCCGGTCTTGACCCCAATCGCCGTCGACGCCTATCGTCCGTTCCCGATGCTCTTATCCAAATCGCTGAATATCGCCGTCGAAATCGCTTCGACTGACGAAGGGAAAAAACGCCTCGCTCTCGTCCAAGTGCCAGCCGTATTACCGCGCTATCTCGAATTACCAACAGAAGACGAGGACCATGCGGACTTAATCTTGCTTGAAGATGTCATTATCCAGTTCATCGACTCATTGTTCAAAGGGTTCGAAGTTGAATCAACGATGCCATTTCGAATCACCCGTAATGCCGATATGCCGTTTCACGAAGAAGAGAGCCGAGACGTCCTCAAACAGATTGAGAAAGAACTGAAGAAACGACGTTATGGTGTCGCGATTCGACTCGAAGTCCAACAACGGTCGCTCAGTAAGGCCTTGTTGTTCATGCTTCAGGACGTGCTCGATTTGCATGATCGTGATATTTTCCTTGTTGACGGACCTATTGACTTGACGTTCACGTTCGGTGTTTACAACAAAATCGGGATTGAGTATGACGAGATGATTAACGAGACGCTCATTCCATTCGTTCCGGAAGGACTGGAGTCGGGGAAGGATTTATTCAAAGCATTACTAAAAAAAGATTATTTGCTTCATCATCCGTACCATTCGTTCGATCCGGTCGTCCGTTTCATCGCGCAAGCCGCCAAAGATCCGAATGTTCTCGCCATCAAACAAACGCTATACCGAGTATCTGGTGACTCGCCAATCATTAAGGCGTTGACCGATGCCGCCGAGAGTGGCAAACAAGTGACGGTGCTTGTTGAACTGAAGGCCCGATTCGATGAAGAGAAAAACATTCAATGGGCGAAACAACTCGAGAAGGCCGGTGCTCATGTCATTTACGGTTATAAAGAGTTAAAGACTCACTCGAAAATCACCCTTGTCGTCCGAATTCTTGAAGGGGGTGTGCTGCAACGTTTCGTCCATCTCGGAACCGGCAACTATAACGACTCGACGGCCAAACTATATACGGATATCGGCTTGTTGACGACAAACGAAGAGCTCGCCGAAGATGCGACCAACTTCTTTAATTGGCTATCGGGTTATGGGGAACGTCCTTCATGGCATAAATTCGAGACATCGCCTGACGATATGCACGACTTCTTCCTTCAAAAGATTGACGAGGAAATCAAGTTGCATGAGAAATACGGTAATGGACGAATCGTTGCTAAAATGAACTCGATTACTGATAAGCCGATCATTACGAAATTGTATGATGCATCGCAGGCCGGTGTCAAAATCGACTTGATTGTACGAGGGATTTGTTGTCTCCGTCCGGGTATTAAAGGCATCTCAGAAAATATCCGGGTTGTCTCCATCATCGATCGCTATTTAGAACACTCTCGCATCTTCTACTTTTACCAAAACGGAAAAGAAGATGTGTACTGTTCTTCAGCTGATTGGATGACTAGAAACATGCGTAAGCGCATTGAAATATTGTTTCCTATCCTCGATGTGGGCCATAAATCGTATATTAAGGATATGCTCGCGTTACAACTTGTTGACAACGTAAAAGCGAGAGTTCAACGGGCTGATGGCAGCTACGTCTATTTGAAACAAGAGGCCGGACAAGAACAAATTCAGTCTCAAATCATTATCCATCAATATACGGGAGGGCGATGGAACAACATTCCGAGTGTATTCGAACGTGAACCATCAAACTGGGCTGAACGAGAAGTTCTCCGTTTACGGGCTGAAAATGAAAAAATGACGGATGACTGATGTTAGACTTCTCAAACGAAAACGAACATTGTATAATTAACTCGGTTACACTGTTAAAACGTTTTCATTTCGACTATGGAGGAATCATTCATGCAAGAAATCCTATTGTCATTGCTCGCTGGTCTTATTTGTGGCATGATTTTCACCGCTTTGAAGTTGCCGCTCCCTGCCCCGCCGGTTTTACCTGGTGTCATCGGCATCTTCGGCGTGTTTCTTGGGATGAAAGTATATCAATTCGCACTTGCAAACTGGCCATTCTAATTAAAAATACCGATGCCGCGGCATCGGTATTTTTAATTCTGATAATGTCTTACTTTGTGACACGTCGGGCAGAGCCAGTAACCGGCGTTCTCTTCAATGTGATACTCCATTAAACGAATTCCAATTTGACCATAATGGCTCAAGTCCTTTCGACAATCCATACATACGGTCGTCGGAGCGAGCTGACCGATCGCACCTTCTTCAGAGAGATGGGCTTCGAAAGTTTCGCGTGTCCATTTACTCGACGGCACGCGATAACCACGCTCCCATTTAGTACGAATCACGTCGTCCGTATTCCCATCATACATCCCCGCTCGTAGGAACGGATGATGAAAATCAAGCCCGATGATATCGACAAGGCTATACGACTTCGTTTCTGGCCCCACTTCTGTAAGCCAGTACCGGTCGAATGGACGCACTGTCGTCTCAACGAGCATAATTTCGACTTCGGCCACGATTCCATGCCCGAGAATTTCAATCCAGGCTGTGGTCTCGTCAATCCGACCTCGACATAAAACGGGCTTGCTTCTTGAAAATACATCGGTAGCGCAGACCAAACGTCATACTCGTTCGGATCGATTCGAATGATGCTCATCTTATTGGTGGGCGAGCGCGAACTGGTCACGCCATTCGACATCAAATCGGCGTGCTCGGAACATCTCGATTTCTTGTTTGTACGGGGCCACTTTCGTCTTTTCACTGATCGGGATGTATGGTGTCTCTAAAATCTTCGGCAAGTGAGTAAATGCCTCGTGATGAATAATGCGGTTCAACGTATCAAATCCGATCTCCCCATATCCGATATTTTCGTGCCGGTCTTTCTTCGCACCGCGCGCATTCTTCGAATCGTTGACATGGATGACTCCGAGACGTTCCAACCCGACGATGCGATCGAACTGTTCGATGACACCGTCCAAATCGCCGACAAGATCATAGCCGGCATCATGAACGTGACACGTGTCAAAACATACCGAAAGACGGTCGTTATGAGTCACGCCATCAATAATCGTTGCGAGTTCCTCAAACGTCTTGCCGAGTTCGCTGCCTTTCCCAGCCATCGTCTCGAGCGCGATTTTAACTGTCTCATCCCCAGACAGCACTTCGTTCAAGCCCTCAATGATGCGGGCGAGTCCGGCATCTTCGCCGGCACCGACATGGGCACCGGGATGAAGCACGACGTGACGCGCGACTTGGAGCGCCTCGGCCCGTTTAATCTCGGCTGCCAAGAACGACACGGCGAGTTCAAACGTCTCCGGTTTCGTCGTATTGCCCAAGTTGATGATGTATGGGGCATGGACGACGATCTCCTCGATGTCGTGAGCTGCCATATGAACGAGCGCCGCTTCGATATTCAAGTCTTCAATCGGTTTACGACGTGTGTTTGGGTGCACCCGTATACACCATCATCGTGTTGGCGCCATAAGATACGGCCTCTTCACTACCTGCGAGCAGCATCTTCTTACCTGAAACTGAAACATGGGATCCAATTTTTAACATAGTCTTTTCTCCTTCATTCTCATCTGTCTTTAGTGTACACAAAAAGAAGAATCGACTCCACGAAGTCGATCCTTCTTTTACTTAGCGACGGTTCTTTTTACGGATTTCACGACGTTCCTTACGTTGGCTCTGCATGTGCTCACGTGACGCCGTCTCTTTCAATTTATACTTGAATTTCTTCTTGTAACCAGGCTTGACCTTTTTCTTCGCCTTTTTGATTTCGCCTGCCATCCGGCTGTGCGCCGTTTGTGAGACTTTCATCTTCCGGTCGGTCGTGCGGCGTTTGCGTGTCTTAATCTCTTGAAGTGATCCGTTCTTCACATCGACATGCTTGAACGTGAAGCCACGCTCTTCGAGTCGATTGATCGGACCATTCTCATGATCTTCATACAACGTGTACGCTTCACCCGTCTCACCGGCGCGGCCTGTCCGGCCGACGCGGTGCGTATAGAAGTCGAGATCTTTCGGAATTCCGAAGTTGATGACGTGCGATACGCCTTTAATGTCGATTCCACGTGCTGCCAAGTCGGTAGCAATTACAAACTGATACTTCGCCTCGTTAATGTCTTTAATCGCTTGTTTCCGACGACGAGCCTGCATATCCCCGTGAAGCGTACCGACGTTTAGTCCCGCCTCGCGGAATGATATCTCAAGTTCGTCCGCATCTTGCTTCGTGTTCGTGAACACGAGACAGACGTACGGATTGATGGCTTTCGCCACTTCGACCGTGAGCGCCTTACGGTCCCGGTGACGGACCGGAATGACATGATGTTTAATTTTTGGTACCACACGGTGCTCGGCGCTCGCTTCTGCGTAACGCGGGTCATGCAAATACTTCTTCAAGAACGGCTGTAACTTCTCAGGGATTGTCGCTGAGAAGACCATCGTTTGAAGTTTTTCTGGTAACGCCTGCGCGATGCGGTCGACTTCGGGTAAGAAGCCCATGTCGAGCATTTGGTCAGCTTCATCGACGACGAAGTGCGTGACTTTGTGCGGGAATAACGCTTGGACTTTCATCAAGTCGAGCAAACGACCTGGTGTCCCGATGATCAGTTGTGGTGGGTTTTTCATCTTGTCGATTTGTCGTTCCCGGTCAGTTCCCCCGACAATCAGACTTGTTTTAATATAGTCCGGCTGTTTAACGAGGAGTGTTTTCAACTCTTCGTGAATCTGCCAAGCGAGTTCGCGCGTCGGTGCGACAATGATGGCTTGGACCGATTCTTCATTCGGATCGATTGCTTCTAAAATTGGTAAGAGAAATGCAAGCGTCTTCCCTGTACCGGTCTGTGATTTCCCAATAATATCGCGGCCATTCATGGCAGCGGGAATGATCCGAGCCTGAATATCCGTCGGTACTGTGATGCGCTTTTCTGTCAAGCATCCACGATAAACGGTAACAATTTGAACTGTTGGAAGCTGTTCAATCGATACACCTCCTGTTTCTTTCCACTTTTCCTAGCATAGCGGAATCTAATCATTTGTCAATTAATCTTTTACGAGTCCTTCATATAAATAGCTCGACGAATAGTAGTGCGACGCAATCTTTTTGCCATTCAAATGGAGTTCGAGTGCTTTAAACCCGACCTCAATCATCTCGTTCGGGGATTGGACGATTGTCGCATCGACTTTTCCTTCGTGAATAAGCGGGTAAATCCCAGTGACGCCATCGACCGATACGAGCGTCTTGTCGGTCAGACCATGGCTTTCGAGGGCGCGAACAACGCCGAACGTGTTGTCATCATTATGGGAGAAGACGGCATCAAACGGAATATCCGCTTCGAGCCATCGCGACATCTCGATCTCAGCCTGAAAGGTGTCATAGTTTCCTGAAATGGAGGCGACGACTTGAAGACTATCATTCGCCTTGTCGTATTCCGTCAATCCTAGACTACGGTCAATTGTCGAGCGGACTTTGGCGGTCCCTCTCACTTCAACGACACGGATGGGACGGTCGAGATCGGCGTGTTTCGCTACGATATGGTTCGCCGCCATTCGTCCGATTTCGACGTTGTCGGACATGACAGACGTCAGCACGCTCTCATGATCAATCATTCGATCAATGGCGATAATCGGGATGCCTTCTCGTTCGGCACGTTCGAGCGAAGGACGGATGAACGACTCATCGAGTGTCGTCACAAAAATAGCTTCGACCCCACGGTCAATCATAGCGTCCAATTTTTCTTTTTCGAGTACACGGGAATCCTCACTCGTCGTTGGAACGGGGATAAATCCTTTTTGATTCGCCGTTCTGACGAAAGCAGCCAATAGTTTATTAGCGTGTTCATGTTTCTCACTGACGAAAACGAATCCGACTTCATTGTTGTCTGTCGTCCGTTCCGGGAGTTGAATCGATGTGATCAATAAAATTGACATCGCCCAGACGACCGGCAACCATAACCAATAATGTTTGAATCCTTTCGTCATGGGTGCGACCGCCTTGGGATTTTGATCATCATGGCCGTACCTTCTCCTTCGACGCTTTCAATTTCCATATGTCCGTTCACGGCTTTCAAGTACTCACGGATCATATAGAGACCTAAGCCGTTCCCATTCTCTTTCGTCGTATAGAACGCGGATCCGACCGATTTCACTTGAGATTCGGTCATCCCAATTCCGTTATCTTTGATTAAGAATCGATAATCACGCTCTGTGAACTGAATCGTGACAGTCACGACCCCCTCCGCTCCTTTTGCGTCCACGGCTTCCACCGCGTTTTTAAATAAGTTATAGATAATCTGAACGAGCATGTCGCTCGAACAGTAAAATAGTGGCATATCCTTCGGGACGTTTAACTCCCACTTCGTGACCCGCTTGTAGCATTCGGCGTCGAGCAAGAATTCAAGGCGGTTCGCAAACTCGTTCATATCGAGCCATTCTTCCTGCAGTTTCGCCTGGTCAGGCTTGGCGAGTGTAAGCATCGTTGTAATCAAATGATTGGCCCGGTCCAGCTCTGAGAGTGCGAGATCGAGCATTTCACTGCTACTATGCCCTTCTTTCACCATCTGCAACGTAATTTGCACCGGTGTGAGCGGATTTCGAATCTCATGGGCGATTCCTGCTGCCAACTGTCCGAGTGAAGCAAGTTTCTCTTGCTGTAACAAAAGTTGTTGTTGACTGAGTTGTTCGCGCCGCGCTGTCTCCATTCGGCGAGAATAGTCGTTGTACGTGTCAAGCAACGTTTCAACTTCCTTCGACCCGGTCCGTTCGAGTTGAATCGGTTCGAGCGATTGTTGCTTCTTGATGTTTTGAACGAGTTCGAGGAGCGGACTTGTCAACGTCTTCGACAAGAGCAGTCCGACTAAGATACTTAAAAAGAAGGTAACGAGCGTGATCATCAAGTACTGCCAACGCGTTGCGTAGACCGCCTCATAAACGGAGTCGGCACTATGTTTCGCAAGTACCCTCCAACCATCGACACGTGCGTCTGGCTCGTACATGAGGACATCCTCTTTTGTACTAAAGATTGTCCGCACCTCAAAGTCATCTGTGGCTTTAATGATGGACCGAGATAAACGCCGCTCCGCGTCCGGCACAAGATTGAATGACGTCGACAATACTTCACCTCGTTCATTCAACAAGTAGAGGATCATATCATCATTCGCCGATTCGAGCATACGTCGGTACAAGTCTGAGTTAAGCACACTAATACTCCCACCGAACATCCCGACCATACGGTTATCTTCCAAAACCGGCACGTATAAGAACGTTCCGACGTCCCCAGAAATTGAGATAGGTTCACTCATGAACAAGTCGTTCCCGCTTCCTGCGAGTACTTCTTTAAATTTATTGTCGGTCTTAAGTGTCATCGGCGAAACTTGACGTTGCGAATACCAAGTGAATGCATCGTCTTGTAAGTCGTAATAAAACACCGAAGTGAAACTCGTCCGTTGATTTAAATAACCGGATCGAATCCGTTCTTCGATATACGCTTCATTTCCGACGTATGCCCCCAGATAGACAAGGTCTTCATAAAGTTTCCCAAGTCGCGTCTCCAGGTTCTCAATACTCCCGTCAACCGCGTAATCAAATTGTTCTTTCGCTAGTTCTTCCGCTCGGGACACCGTCACACGATCGGCAGAGAAGGCTAGTGAAGAGATGACAAGTCCGAGTATAATAAAGATAATAAATGTAATCTGAAAGAAGTACGATTTTCGAACTTCAAGCAGTGTTCTCAAGCGTTCCACGGTGTCCCTCCTTTCTAACCTTAAGATTATAGCATGAATACACGCAATTCTTTTCGTATTTTCGAAACAATGTTAGACTAATACGTGTGAAAGCATCGCGAAAGGAGCGTTCCTTACAAAATGAAGGTTAAAAAAATTAGTCCACGCGGATATTGCTACGGCGTCGTCGATGCCATGAAACTCGCCAACGAAGCTGTGGCCAATCCTGATTTACCGCGTCCGATCCATATACTCGGCATGATCGTCCATAATCGACATGTCACACAAGCGTTCGAAGACCTTGGCGTCAAGACGGTCGACGGTGAAGATCGCATGAAAGCACTCGAGACCATCGACCGCGGAACGGTCGTCTTCACCGCTCATGGTATTTCCCCGCTCGTGCGCAAGCGCGCCATCGAGAAAGGATTGACGATTGTCGACGCCTCGTGCCCGGACGTCTTGGTCACGCACGATTTGATTCGCGAAAAGACGGCCCTCGGATATGAGGTCATCTATATCGGGAAACATGGACACCCGGAACCAGAAGGTGCCATGGGCGTCGCCCCGGGCAAAGTCCATCTCGTCCAATACGAACGTGATTTCGAGACGCTCCCTGCGCATTTATACGATACAAAAATCCTTGTCACGAACCAGACGACGATGAGCCAGTGGGACGTCTCAGCTTTGATTGAAATGATTCAAGAACGCTATCCGCACGTCGAAGTGCACAATGAAATCTGTAATGCGACGCAAGTGCGTCAAGAAGCGGTGGCCGAACAAGCCGGCGATTGCGAACTGTTAATCGTCGTCGGTGACCCGAAATCGAATAACTCGAACCGCCTGGCCCAAGTCTCAAAAGAGATCGCCGGCACGAACGCTTATCGCATCGGTGACTTGAGCGAACTCGACCTCGCTTGGCTCGATGGTGTCGAGACGGTCGCCGTCACGTCAGGCGCGTCGACACCGACGCCGATCACGAAGAAAGTGATTGACTTCTTGAGCCAATATGACCCGCTCGATTTGAGCACACATGACAAGACCCCTTATCTCGAACTCCGTAGCATCCTCCCGAAAGTGAAGGCGCTCCGTAAGTGACATCAAACCCCGTCCTCGTGAAAGGACGGGGTTTTTGCATCATCAATAGAAACGAAACGGATTCGTATCGGCTTCGGACACGAAGAATTCGACATCGAGCTTCGCACGTTCTCCTTTTTGCCGCATGACGTCGACGACGCCCTGCTTCATGACACTCTCTACATGATGACCCGGGTCGACGACAGAGAGTCCGAGGGCCACCGCGTCGTGTGCCACATGGAAATACAAGTCACCCGTCACATACACGTCCGCGCCTTTGAAATGGGCGGCCGACACGTATTTGTTCCCATCACCACCGAGGACGGCCACTTTTTCAATCGTCCGATTCGGATCACCGACGATGCGCACCGCCTCGACGCCAAAGCTCGCCTTCACGTGCTCTGCAAACGCAGCGAGTGTGAGCGAGTTCGATAGACGACCAATGCGCCCGAGACCGAACACACGCCCCTCGATGTCGTCCCGAATCAAATCGTAGGCGACTTCTTCGTATGGATGGGCGTCCGTCATCGCTTTGAGCACCCGTTTTTTTTGGCTCTCCGTGACGATGGTCTCGATTTTCACTTCTTCGACACGTTCTGTCTTCCCGTGTTGGCCGAGATATGGGTCCGACCCTTCGAGTGGCGTGAACTGACCCTCTCCCGAGACAGTGAACTGACAATCCCCATAATCTCCAAGACGACCGGCTCCGGCCCGGCCGAGCGCCTCCGACACGGCTTGCCGATGCGTCGTGGGGACGAACACGGACAGTTTATACACCTGTTCTTCATAAGTCGGGATGAGCACCGTCGGATCGACCAACCCGAGCGCCTCACTCATCCAGTCGTTGACGCCGCCCTCGCAGACGTCCAAGTTCGTGTGGGCCACATAGACGGCGATATCATGCTGAATGCATTTCATGACGATGCGCCCTGCCGCACTGCGGTCGTTCACTTGTTCGAGTGCACTGAAAATGGGTGGGTGATGGGCGATAATCAAATCGACGTCCCGTTCGATGGCCTCATCGACGACCGACTCGAGCACGTCGAGCGTCACCATGACCCGATGTACCGGTTTATTCAGCGTACCAATTTGGAGACCGATTTTATCGCCCTCGACGGCAAGATGTTTCGGGGCAAACTCGTCAAACAATTGGATGACATGGTTTCCGTTCGCCATCAGTTGCTCACCTCTCTCATTTTGTCACGTAACGTCTTGAACTCCTCTTGTTTCCGGATCAACGCCTCGGTCTGTGCGCCTGCGGCCATTTGACCAAGCACGTAATCGAGCTTGTCCGCTTCGCGTCTCCATTTCAGCTTGAACGCCGCAGGACGCGTCTCGAGCAAGTAAGGTCCGAACATGAGCTGCCAAGCCCGTTCCGTTTCATCCGAACTATAGCGGGTCTCCGTTCCCCGTTCGCCGACGAGAATCTCATATACTTTATCGTTCTCTTCGACGATCGACTCAGCGATCAACACGAATCCTGCATCGAGCAACCACTCGCGGACGTGTTGTCCATCGACATTTGGTTGCAACACGAGCCGTTCAACCGCGCCTAACTTGTCACGGCCGCTCTCTAAAATCGACCGGATCAAACTTCCACCCATCCCGCAAATCGAGATGCAAGTCGCCTCATTCGCTTCGAGAACAGCGAGCCCGTTACCGAGACGGACATCGATTTGACCTGTCGCGCCAATCAATTCGACTTGTGCTCGGGCTGCTTCCATAGGACCTCGGTTCACTTCGCCGGCGATGGCACGGTCGACGAGGCCTTGTTGGACGAGATAGCATGGCACGTAAGCATGATCAGATCCGATATCGGCCACCACGCTGCCTTTTGGAATGAAATCGACGACTTGTTGCAGTCGACGGTCTAACGTCACTTGTTCTTGCATAGAGACAACTCCTTTTTCTACTTCTTCACTATAAGGGTAACGAATATCGATATCTAGGACAATAAAAAACGTACCCCGGCAGGAGTACGTTTCCTTCTTATTGTTCAAGCAACCAAGTCGCAAGTACATCTGCTTCTTCCGCAGTCGCGAGACCAGCTGGCATCGCACCTTTACCGTTAACGATGATGTTCGTGATCTCTTCAGCCGATAAACGTTCGCCGACACCTGTCAACGCAGGACCGACGCCGCCTTCTAGATTTCCACCGTGGCAACCTGTGCAGCCTTTAGCCGCATACAAGTCTTCCGGGTTCATTTCAGTTACATCCGGACCTTTAGCAGCTTGCTGTGCTTGGTTCACGCCAAAATACGATAATGAGACCATGGCAATGATTGCGACGATCGCGATCGCTGCAAACGGTAACAATGGATTACGCATTGCATTTCCCCCTCATGTTCATTCCAAATTTCTACCCATCACTATTTTACTCAAAAAATAATAAAGAAGGAAGGAAAATCACTCATTTTCCTTCCTTTCTTCTAAAACTTCACATTTTATTCAAAAACGCAATCAATCAAGGAAGTCTTTCAAGCGTTTCGAACGGCTCGGGTGACGAAGCTTACGGAGAGCTTTCGCCTCGATTTGACGAATCCGTTCACGAGTGACGCCGAACACTTTACCGACTTCTTCAAGCGTACGCGTACGGCCGTCATCGAGACCGAAGCGGAGACGAAGCACGTTCTCCTCACGATCCGTGAGCGTGTCGAGCACATCTTCAAGCTGTTCTTTTAACAACTCATACGCGGCCGCATCTTGTGGTGCCATCGCGTCTTGGTCCTCGATGAAATCACCGAGGTGTGAATCGTCCTCTTCACCGATTGGTGTCTCGAGCGAGACCGGCTCTTGAGCGATTTTCAAGATTTCACGCACCTTCTCAGGTGTGAGTTCCATCTCTTTGGCAATCTCTTCAGGTGATGGTTCGCGACCAAGGTCTTGCAACAACTGACGTTGGACACGAATCAATTTATTGATTGTCTCGACCATGTGAACCGGAATCCGGATTGTCCGGGCTTGGTCGGCGATGGCACGGGTGATGGCTTGACGAATCCACCATGTCGCATATGTCGAGAACTTGAACCCTTTCATATAGTCGAACTTCTCGACGGCTTTAATGAGGCCCATGTTCCCTTCTTGAATCAAGTCAAGGAAGAGCATTCCGCGTCCGACATAGCGTTTCGCGATCGAGACGACGAGACGGAGGTTCGCTTCGGCGAGGCGTTTTTTCGCCTCTTCGTCACCTTGTTCAATCCGCTTGGCGAGTTCGGTCTCATCTTTCGCGCTGAGCAAATCGACGCGTCCGATTTCTTTCAAGTACATGCGGACCGGGTCATTGATTTTAATGCCGGGCGGGACGGATAGGTCATTCAAATCGACCTCTTCGTCCTCTTTTTTCGATGGTGTCTCTTCGGCATCGGCCGCATCTTCTGTGACGCGGATATCTTTACCTTCTAAATCTTCGATGAAGTTATCGATAAAGTCTGAATCCACCTCGAAATGGCTGAGACGGTCTTGAATCTCCTGCATCGATACGACGCCTTTTTTCTTCCCTAATTTCTCAATTTCCTCTATGGCGTTAAATAAATCCTCTTTCTTCTTCTCTGCCATCTAGCAGTTCAACTCCTTCCAAACTTCCTCCACGTTCATCGTTCACGAAGACGACGACTCCGGGTAATCAATTCTTGTAACTTGGACGCCTGGTCTACTATACTTTCGGCATCTTGTCCGATTTCCCTTTTCGCCCGTTCGATTTGACGGTGTTCCTCATAACTGTTTATGACCTTAATGTATTCATCTAAAACTTCTTCGGACAGTTCATCCGGTGCGGCCATGAGTCGAACCTCGGCATAACGATTCGCATAGTCGGGACGTTGGTCACAATAACGCTCCATGAATGGAGGTGCCACTTGTTCAAACTCTTCAAGCGTCATCTCTTCAGAGACAATCTCATAGAGAGCCGTCGCCAACATCCGGTGTACCTCATCCTGATAGCCTAAGCCGAGCCGGTCCCGAACGAAACGAACTCGTTCCGGCCCACTCAGCATGGCGCGCAGCAATAACTTCTCCGCCTTGACGTAGCGGGGTTCATTCGCCTTAGACGATCGCCGGCGGATTGAATCCGGTTCGCGTATCGGCTGAGGTGCGGCTTCTATTGAGTCCGCTTTCGGCATGCGCGACAAGAGCGTCTCGAGCGGAATCTCAAATTCGTCGGCCAGTTTCTTCACATACAGGTCACGACGAATCGAGTTGTCCGTTTTACTGATTTCCACAAGCATAGATTCAATAAACCGAATTCGTTCTCCTTCTCGATTCATGTTTTTCCCACGCCGGAGCGTGCGGTTCATGAAATCGAGGACGGACAATCGTTCCGATTCGACCAATTTACGCCACTGTTCCGCCCCGTTCGTCCGAATGTAGTCGTCCGGGTCGGTCTTTTCAGGTAGCATCAACACTTGCACGTCAAGCGGATAACTTTCGAGCAAGCGGACGACTTTCATCGTCGCTTCTTGCCCGGCCGTATCGCCGTCATAGCAAATGATGACTTCTTCGACCATACGGGCCAAAGCGCGTGCATGTTGGGACGAGAATGCCGTCCCGAGCGAGGCGACGACTTCTTTCGTGCCGGCTTGCGCGACTTGCAGGACGTCAACGTTTCCTTCGACGAGCAAGACACGTTTTTGTTTGCGCATCGTGGCCCGAGCTTGTGAGAAGCCGAATAAGAGCTCACTCTTATTGAATAACGGTGTATCTGCCGTATTGACATACTTTGGCTGTCGCTCATCAATCGCCCGTCCACTAAATCCGACGATGGTGCCGTCTCGATCCGCAATCGGAAAGACGACTCTGCCTTCAAACCGGTCGAAATACTCACCGGACCTAGACTTAGAAATCAATCCCGCTTCTACCATGACCTCGAGGTCGAAACCTCTTCGTTCTAATGAATCCACGGTGAACCGGCGATGGTCGGGCGCGTAACCGATCTTATACTGTCCGATCGTCGACTCTTCTAAACCGCGCTGCTGCAAATACGTCAACCCGATTTCACCCGCCTCGGTTTTCATCAATACTTCGTGATACAAGTCGGCCACGACCCGATGGGCGTCGCGCATCTGTTTACGGATAACTTGATCGCGCGACAGTTCTTCGTCGCCCGACACGACGCCCTCGATGGCAATATTCGCCCGCGTCGCGAGACGTTCAATCGTCTCCGGAAACGATAGTCCTTCCGTCTCCATGACGAACGTGAACACGTTCCCGCCAGCGCCGCACCCGAAACAGTGATACATCCCTTTGTCCGGGGACACAGAAAACGATGGGCTGTTCTCCGAGTGGAACGGGCAAAGCCCGACGAGACGATGTCCTTGCTTCTTCAATTCAACACGTTCACTGATTAAATCAACGATATCTGTGGCTTGTTTTACTTCCGCAATGACTTCATCCGGTATCCGCGGCAACTTGACCACTCCCTATCCAAACTCGCAACGAAACGGAACGTTCACCACGTTCCGTTTCAATGTCATGTCAGTACTCTATTATACCGTTATCACCAGTCGATTACTAATCCGAGTGCTCAATCCTCTTTTGATTGATCGAGCATCCGCAAAATAATGCCGGCCGTCTCTTCGACAGCCTTGTTCGTCACATCGATGACCTCACAACCGATTCGCTCGTATATCCCACGGGCATATTCGAGTTCCCGGTTAATTCGCTCAAGTTGGGCGTAATCGGCCTCGGGTTTTAGCCCGAGCGACTTCAATCGTTCCATCCGAATCGAAATCAATTTGTCAGGTGAGATAATCAAGCCGACACATTTGTCTGGCGGCAGTTCAAATAGTTCTTCCGGCGGGCGGGACTCTGGCACGAGCGGCACGTTCGCAACCTTAAAGCGCTTCAATGCCAAATATTGCGAAAGCGGCGTCTTCGACGTCCGGGAGACACCGACGAGGACGATGTCTGCTTTTTTCAAACCGCGAGGGTCACGTCCGTCATCGTATTTGACTGCGAACTCCATCGCTTCGATTTTACGGAAGTAATCTTCATCCAACCGATAGATGAGTCCCGGTTTTTCGCGCGGACTCTCGCCGAGTTGACCAGCGAGCACATCGAGCAAATCTCCAAGCAAGTCGACCGTCTTCACGCCGTACTCATGTCCGAGACGGACGAGCAACGACCGATGTTCTTCATTGACCAATGTGAAGGCGATGACCGCTCCTTGGGCACGAGCTTGGGTGACGACGTCGTGAATCGTCTGTTCATCTTCGACGAACGGGATGCGGAGCGTCTCGATCGCATTCTCATGGAATTGGATGCTCGCGGCCCGTACGACGAGTTCACACGTCTCGCCGACTGAATCGCTCACGACAAATACGAGTTGTTTTTGTGTCAGTGTCAAACCAGATTCCTCCTCAGAACGACTCATCGTTAGCGAGCGCGATCAATACTTTCGTCATGTTCGTCTTCGTCATGCGACCGAGCACGATCAGCTTGCCATCCTTCTCTTCGACGACCGGCATGGCATCGATTTGTTTCTCGATCAGCTTCATCCCGGCCCGAATCAACGTCTCACTCTTCTCACACACCGTGATGTTCGGCATGCGGGTCATGATGACGTTGACCGGCAATTGATCCAAGTCTTGATTGCCGATGGCAGCCCGAAGTAAGTCTTTACGTGACAAGACACCGACGAGCTCGTTGTCCTTGCCGACGACGAACAGCGAACCGACGTCTTCTAAAAACAAGGTCACGACGGCGTCATACACCGTCATCTCGTCACTGACGACTTTCGCGGACGACATGAAGTCGCCAACCGTCAATGAATCCAATTTTTCCCGAAGCAGGGATGAGTTTCGTTTGCCGACGAACGTGTAGCCGACACGTGGTCGGGCTTCTAGTATTCCAGTCATCGTCAAGATGGCCAGGTCCGGGCGGAGTGTGGCGCGAGTGAGCGACAGCTCTTGCGCGATTTGCTCACCCGTGATTGGTCCGTTGACCCTGACGATCTCAACAATCTTCTGTTGGCGTTCATTCAGCTGCATAGCCAACCCCCTCAAGTTTGGTCAGAGTACGAGCGCGCTAAAGTCGGCGACGCTCTCGATTGTCATGGCGAGTCGTTTCATCTCGCGCAGGCGGTTTTCACGAATCGTCTCGACATCACTCATGACCATTGTATTTTCAAAATAAGCGCTAATCGGATGTTCTAGGGCGCACAATGATGCGATTGCTTGATGATAGTCGCCCGCCTCGACCGCGCGTTCCGTCTCCGGCAACGTCGTCTCGATGGCAGCGTGGAGTTCTTTCTCCTCCGTGTTTTCAAACAATGATGGATCGACGTCCCCGGCCTCGCCTTTCTTGGCGATGTTGACGACGCGTGTCAATTGTTCGATGAGCGTTTTCGCCTCGCTCGTGAGCATGGCTTGAACCGCATCCGCTCTCGCATCGAGTCGGTCGATCGCAAGACCAGTCGTCAAGACGGCGTCAATGACGTCATAACGGACGTGTCGCTCTTGCAGACGATACTTCAAGCGAAGCATGAAGAAGTCCTCGAGTTGCGCCTTGACTTGTTCTTTATCGGCATCGTAAAGTCCTGCCTGAAGTTGCGAATCGACGACTTGTGACAGTAATTTGTCGAGTGGCAAGACAATCTTCCAATCCGCCAAGATTTGGACGACACCTTGAGCTTGGCGACGGAGCGCGAACGGATCTTGTGAACCGCTCGGGATCATGCCGATTCCGAAGAATGCGGCAATCGAATCCAGTTTATCGGCGAGCGCGAGGACGGCACCCGTTGGCGTCGCCGGCGAGGCGTCACCAGCAAAGCGCGGCATGTAGTGCTCACGGATCGCCGCGGCCACTTCCGTGTCCTCACCTTGTTGGAGCGCATACTTCTCCCCCATCACCCCTTGGAGTTCTGTGAACTCGTACACCATTTGGCTGACGAGGTCAAACTTATGGATGGCACCGGCACGTGCCACTTTGTTGGCATCTGCCTTAAAGAGCGGCGCGAGCGATCCCGCGAGCTGTTCGACGCGACGGACCTTGTCTCCCGTCGTGCCCAACTTCTCATGGAAGACGATGCGGTCGAGACGGACGAGTTGCTCGTCAATCTTTGTCTTTCGGTCTTCCTCATAGAAGAAGACGGCATCTGCCAAACGGGCCCGGATGACCTTCTCGTTCCCTTTAGCAACGTTTTGAAGGTGTTCGGCGTTCCCGTTACGGACGGTCACGAAATAGTTTTTGAGCGTTTCACCGATATAAACCGGGAAATAGCGCTGATGTTCTTTCATCGTCGTGATTAACACTTCTTCCGGAAGTTCGAGATAACGGGCATCGAATTCACCAAATAGCGCGGTCGGCCACTCGACGAGGTTCGTCACTTCTTCAAGTAACGAGGCATCGAGCGGGACGGTCCAACCCTGTTCTGTGGCCAACTCCTCGATTTGACGCTCGATGCGTCCTTTCCGGTCTTCGTACGAAGCGACAACGTACTCGCGTTCAAGCGTCTCAGCGTAGGCGGCCGGTTCTGCGATGACGACGTCACCCTCACTCAAGAAACGGTGACCACGTGTCACATTCCCCGTCTTCACGCCTTCGATTTCGAAATCGATTTGTTCGGCACCGAATAAGGCGACGAGCCAACGAATCGGACGCATATAGCGCAGGCTGCTCGTGCCCCACTTCATGTTTTTCGGGAACGTCATGCCCCGGATGACGTGCTCGAGTGCCGGGAGCAACGTGCTCGTCGGTTGACCTGATTCATGACGGTCGGCGAAGACGTATTCGACACCTTTCTCTTCGGCGAAATACAAGTCGTCGACCGAGAGACCACGGCCACGGGCAAAGCCAGCGGCTGCTTTCGACCAGTTTCCTTCAGCGTCTTGGGCGATTTTCTTCGCCGGTCCGCGAAGCGTCTCCGTCAAATCTTGTTGGTTCTCTTCCACGTCCTTGACGAGAACGGCGAGGCGGCGCGGTGTCGAATAAACGGTGATTTCACCGAATTGGACACGGGCTTCCGTCAAGAAGTTCGTGACGCGTTCCGCCAATTGTTTCTCTGAACGGAGGACGTACTGGGCTGGTAATTCTTCAAGTCCGATTTCTAATAAAAGGTCACGCATCAAGGACACCTGCTTTCTGTTGGTTCAAAAGTGGAAAACCGAGACGTTCCCGCTCTTCGATAAATTTGGCGGCACATGCACGGGACATGTTACGGACGCGTTGAATGAAACCGGTCCGTTCCGTCACCGAGATGGCACCTTTCGCATCGAGAAGGTTGAACGTATGCGAACATTTAAGGATATAGTCGTAAGCCGGGAAGACGAGGTTTTCTTCTAAGGCACGCTTCGCTTCTTTTTCATACATGTCGAATAGTGTGAACAACATGTCGACGTCCGAGAGCTCGAACGTATATTTGGAATGTTCGAATTCTGGCTGATAGAAGATATCGCCATACTTGAATCCGTCTGTCCAGACGAGGTCGAATACGCTCTCAACTTCTTGGATGTATGACGCGAGACGTTCGAGACCGTACGTGATCTCGACGGCGATCGGGTCACACTCGATGCCACCGACTTGTTGGAAATACGTGAACTGGGTGATTTCCATCCCGTTCAACCAGACTTCCCAACCGAGTCCGGCCGCGCCGAACGTCGGGTTTTCCCAGTTGTCCTCGACGAAACGGATGTCGTGCTCGAGCGGGTTGATGCCGATCAACTCTAAGCTCTCTAAGTAAAGCTCTTGGATGTTGCTTGGTGACGGCTTCATGATGACTTGGAATTGGTGATGCTGATACAGGCGGTTCGGGTTTTCTCCGTACCGGCCATCCGCCGGACGACGTGATGGCTCTGTGTAGCAAACGTTCCACGGCTCAGGTCCGAGACTCCGTAGGAACGTCATCGGGTTCATCGTGCCGGCCCCTTTCTCAACGTCATACGCTTGCATCGTCAAACAGCCTTTCGACGCCCAGAAGTTTTGTAACGTCAAAATAATTTCTTGCACGGTCATGTGCTTCATATGTGACACCTCCAAAAGTATTGAAACGACAAAAAACGCCCCTATGTGCCATGCACATAGGGACGGGATTACCCGCGGTTCCACCCTACTTGCCTCGAGATGAGGCCACTCTTTGGATTGTGGGCGCTCCGGAATTGCCATTCACTTCAACCTGGCGTTCGGCTTCCACCATCCCGAACTCGCTGCACCCACGGTATAAAGCTACTTGTTTTCCTTCATTGCGCACGCTATTTCATTTGTCTAATCGTAAATTATGGTATCGAATCTTGTCGAAAAAGTCAATCATCGTTCAAGTACAATCGCTGCATTTGGTCGAGGACCCGTTTCGTTTTCAGCCGCAGCCCACTATAGGAGTCCATATACGCGTCGAACAGCTGTCTGAGCAGAATCCGTGTCTCTCTCGTTAGCGGAACGTTACTGAATTCGGACAGCTCGTGCCGGCTCATCAAATAGAGCAGCTTCGCTAAACGCTCGCTCATGCGAATCGACCCTTCTTCTTGGTGCCGGGCGCAAAGAAAACCGCCGGCTGTCACCGAAAAATACATCGGGTCGGTCACATCGTTGCATCGAATGCATCCGGTCAAAACGGGTGCGACCCCGAGCAAGTGCAATATGCGCAGTTCGAAGTGATGCGTGATCACTTCAGGATCCATGCCTGCGTTAAGCGCCTGTAAGGCGTCGTTCAAGATGCGATAGAGCGGGCGGTTCGGGACGCGGTCCTCCACCGTCCGGTCGACGAGTTCGAGCCAGTACATCGCGTATGCCATCCGCTCGACGTCTTTTCGGATTTCCGGATAGGACGTGATCACATCCGATGATTTCAATTGGCCGAGGCCACGACTCGCGGGAAAGATATAAACCGCCTCGACGAACGGCTGACTCGACGCATGCAGACGGCTACCCGGTTTCTTCGCGCCTCGTGCCATGACGGCAACTTTTCCGAGCTCTTCGGTGAACAAGGTGACGACTTTGTTCGACTCTCCGTAATTGACAGTCCGAATGACGATTCCCGTGACCTTTTGCAACATGGCTTAATACTCGTCGTCGCGGAAACCGAGGTCGCGGAGTTGGCCCATCTTGTTACGCCAATCTTTTTGCACTTTCACCCATAGGTTCAAATACACTTTCGTCCCGAGGAGCGCCTCGATGTCGTGGCGCGCCTCTGTCCCGATTTCGCGAAGCATCGCACCTTTTTTGCCGATGACGATTCCTTTTTGCGAATCACGTTCGACCATGATGACGGCCTCGACATCAATCATCTCCGCGTTTTCGCGTTTTTTAATCGATTCGATGGCGACCGCGATGGAGTGCGGCACTTCATCCCGCGTCTTATGGAGCACTTTCTCACGAATCAATTCCGAGATGATGAACCGTTCCGGGTGGTCGGTTACTTGGTCGGCCGGGTAATACATCGGTCCTTCCGGGAGCAACTTTTTAATTTCTTTAAGAAGCGGTTCGACGTTATTGCCTTGAAGCGCCGAGATCGGGACGTACGCCGCGAAATCGAGTTGGTTCGTATACTGCTCGATGACAGCCGGAATCTCATCCGGATGAATCAAGTCGATTTTGTTCATGACGAGAATGATTGGCGTATCGAGTCCTTTCAACTTCTCGATGATGAACTCATCGCCGGCGCCGCGCGGTTCCGTGACGTTGACCATGAAGAGGATGGCGTCGACTTCACGGAGTGCGTTCGTCGCGACTTTCATCATGAAGTCGCCGAGACGGTGTTTCGGCTTATGGATTCCTGGCGTATCGATAAAGATGATTTGTGAATCATCCGCCGTATAGACACCTTGGACCTTGTTGCGCGTCGTCTGGGGCTTGTCTGACATGATGGCAATTTTTTGTCCGATGACCCGATTCAAGAACGTCGATTTCCCGACGTTCGGACGACCGATGATGGACACAAAACCTGATTTAAAATCTTCTTGATACATAGTGCACCTGCTTTCTGAATTTCCAATACGTTCAATCATATACCGAATTTGTCGATGATATAAGGGACAAAAATGAATAGTGCCGTGATGGCGGACCCGATGGCTGCGACGAGGACCGCCCCGGCAGCGACGTCTTTCGCTTGTTTCGCGAGCGGTTGGATGTCTTTCGTGACGAGGTCGACCGTGCGTTCGACCGCGGTGTTCGCCAGTTCGAGCGCGATGACGAACACGACCCAGCCGAACAAAATCAAGTTCTCGACTTTCGTCGTCGGGAGCCACCAGGCAAATGCGATGACGAGCAAACTCGAGATGAGATGGATTCGCATATTGCGCTCTGTTTGCACCGCATGCAAGATTCCGCGCATCGCGAACAAGAACGATTTCACACTTCGCCTCGTTTCAATTCAAAGTGAGCGAGCACTTGTTCTTGGCGTGCCGTCATCACCGCTTCTTCTTCGGGCGTCATATGGTCATATCCAAGCAAGTGGAGGAATCCGTGAATCGCCAAGAATCCGAGTTCCCGTTCGAATGAGTGACCATAATCGGCCGCCTGTTCCCGGCACCGTTCGACCGAGATGAGCAAATCACCAAGAAGACGCGGTTCATCCTCGTCGAGCATGAAGTCCATTTCTTCTTCGCCCATTTCATCGAAGGCAAAACTGATGACGTCGGTCGGTGTGTTTTTCCCGCGCCATTCTCGGTTAACCGTTTGAATTTCATCATTCGTCATGAATGTGACCGACAGTTCGCTCGGCTCTTCGATCTCCTCTTCGAGCGCAGCGTGCGCCAAGATGGATTCGACGAGCTCAACTTGAGCATCCGTCAATAAGCCGTGCTCATCGTTCGAAATGATTTGCATGTAAGTCTCCTTCTTTCTTCAGTTCTGGATACTCGATTCGTTCGTGGAACAGACCGGTCAGCGTCTCACACGTGCTCTCTCCGACCCGCCATACTTCTTTCGTCGTCAAATCGCAGTCTTCGAATTGTCCATCTTGTAGTTTATCACGAATGATCGCGCTGACGAGCTGGCGAATCCGGTCGGGTGTCGGTTGCTTCTGCGACCGGACCGCCGCTTCAATTGAATCGACGATCATGACGACCGCTGCCTCGCGTGTCTGAGGTTTCGGTCCCGGGTATCGGAATCGGGATTCTGTGACGTCTCGTGTTTCTTTCGCCTTCACGTAAAAGAATTTCAACAACGAGGTCCCGTGGTGTTGCTCGGCGATATCGATGATTTCTTTTGGCAACTTGTATCGGCGTAACAAATCAGCACCGTCATATGGATGAGCCATGATGATGTCGGCCGACTCTTCCGGCGTGAGACGGTCATGCGGATTGACGCCGGTCTGTTGATTTTCAATGAAATGAAGCGGACGCTCGGTTTTTCCAAGGTCATGATAATAACTGGCAACCCGCGCAAGCAAGCCGTCTGCACCAATCGCCTCGCATGCCGACTCGGCCAAATTGGCGACCATCATGCTATGATGATACGTCCCCGGTGCCTCCATTAATAGTTTGCGTAGGAGTGGATGGGTCGGACTCATCAACTCGATTAGACGTCCTGATGATAAAACACCAAACCATGGTTCAAGAAACGGGAGGAATCCAAACGTGAGCACAATCGACAATAGTGCGCTCGTGATGGCAAAGCCAGACAAGTAGGCGGCCATCTCCCATGTCACTTGCGTGTTGCGGAGGAACAAGAGCGCGAGCACCATGATGATATTGATGATTCCGAGCAACACACCTGACAAAAACAGCCGTTTGCGTTGAATCTTTGGTTCGACGAGGAAAACAGCCAAGAAACTCCCGGTTGCGAAATAGACGACCGTCATAAAACTCGTGTTCTGGCCAAAGCTTGCAACTACCGATCCGGCAATCATCGTAATCAAAGCCGATGCGAGCGCCACCCGTTCATCAACAAGGATACGGAGCAAGAGGACGACGAATGCAGTTGGAGCAAGTATATAGGCGTACGTCGTGAACTCGATGCCGATATAGCCGACACCGAAAAAGATGCCGAGTTGAAGCAACATCAGTCCATAGACGGTGATTAAAATCTTCGGACGAAGCAACAACTGCTGAATTTTAGAACGAATGAGCATGAACAAAAAACCGACCGTTAACAATCCACTGAGCAAGAAGGCACCAAACAAAGGTGCGAACGAGCGATTTGGATCGATCGCACCCGTCAACTCGAGTTTACGATAAATCTCACGTGTTACGACTTCTCCGTGATTGACGAGCAATTGTCCTTCTTGGATGATGACCGGTTCGACCTCATCAATCGCCTGCTGTTCTTTCTCGCGTGTCGCCTCAGAATCGAACACGTAGTTCGGAACGATTAATTGATCGCTCAAGCTGTTGGCGATGGCTCGAAACTCGAGCGAGAGCGGAGATTGATCGACGAGCGTCTCGGCTCGGTCTCTCGCTTCGGCAATCGATGCCGAGTTCGTTTCGATTCGATTGGCCATCACTTCTTGAAGCGCCGTCACGGTGACGTCTTCGACCGTTCGACGCGTGTTCTCAGTCGCCTCGAGCAGAAGGTTCAGTTCATCGTCCCCAAGGAATCCGTTCACTTCAGTTGAGTTCAAGCGATTTTTGATATCCGACAGTTCGGTGTCCTCTTTCGTCTCTTCGAACGCCGCGAACAGTTGCTCGACTTTGGCAATCTGTTGATCAGCGAACTCGCGCCGCAATGAGAACTGACTGCCGACGCTGTTGACCGCCTCTTGGCGTAGCCGCTCCGTCGCCGTCCGGTCTTCAATCGAGACCGGCGAGCGGATGTCCTGCTCAGCAATGCCAAGCGGTTCGACGCTAATGATAGACGGACGCACCGTAAAGTATAAAATCGCGCCTAAAATGAGAAAAAAGAGGACGGAGATTGTCGCGACCGTCCAATGACGTGCTTGCTGCATCAGTGCCCCCCCTTTTTGATTATGTGAGTTCCGTACTATACGCGTTAATGATTTTTTTGACGAGCGGATGGCGAACGACATCCGACGATGTAAAGTGCTCAAAATGGATGCCATCGACCCGTTCGAGTAGGTGCAACGCTTCTTGAAGCCCCGACGCCTTCCCTTTCGGCAAATCGACTTGCGTCAAGTCACCGGTGACGACCATCTTTGAGCCGAACCCGAGTCGCGTCAAAAACATCTTCATCTGTTCTTTCGTCGTGTTCTGCGCCTCGTCTAAAATGACGAATGCGTCTTCAAGCGTCCGACCGCGCATATAGGCGAGTGGCGCGACTTCGATTGTGCCTCGTTCGAGCAACCGGTTCGTCTGTTCGACGCCATAGACGTCAAACAAAGCGTCATACAGTGGACGCAAGTACGGGTCGACCTTCTCTTTCAAGTCCCCTGGCAAGAAGCCCAAGTTCTCCCCCGCTTCGACCGCCGGACGTGTCAAGATGATCCGTTTGACTTGCCCTTCTTTTAACGCACGCGCCGCTAAGACGACGGCCAAGTATGTCTTCCCGGTCCCCGCCGGTCCGATGCCGAATACGAGGTCACGTTTTTCGATGGCCCGGACGTATCGGCTCTGTCCAACCGTTTTCGCCCGAATCGGTTTTCCTTTGTTCGTTGTGAAGACGACCCGCTCATAATGTTCAAGTAATTCGTCGCCTTTGCCGACTTTGATGTGTTGAATCACACTGATGGCATCGCTCTCGTTCAAGCGAGCCCCTTTCTTAACAAGCTGTTGCAACGTCTTGATGACGGCCTTCGTCAATTCGAGCGTATCGGCCGTATCGGCCTGAATGATCAATCTTCTCCTCGAGGAGTGAGTGCGACCGCGAGTTCTGCTTCGATGGCGTGAAACACCTCGTCCTTCGGTCCGAGAAGCGCCTGCGCTTCGTTCGCCTGTTCCATCACGAACGGTATCTTATCAGTCATAATCAATGGTGTTTCTCCTCCCCATTAGTAGATTGTTCCTTCTTTACTTTAGCACTATCAAGCCGTTCGTGAAAGAAAGACCGTCCATCCATCCGACAAAAAGAAGCAGTGACACGGAGTCACTGCTTCGGAATTAGCGACGGCGTTTCGATACCGGCGGTTGTAAAATTTCACTCCACACGACCGCTTGCCGAACTTGCTTCATCGACACGCGCTGCCGTGGACGAACTTTAGACGTCTCAGGAATAGGTGGGATTTTAACCGTCTGTTCGAATTGAGCACTCACATGCGGCAGTTCTTCACGTCGATGCGGCACTTGGCGTTCTTGTGTTTCGGCGGGAACGGCCACACGGCGTCGCAATTTTTGTGGAACGGGTTTCTCTTTAGAGTCTCGCGACTCATCAAATGTCCCTTCAATCTCCTTGACCATGTCTCCCACCGTATCAAGATACCGTTTTAAATCCGTGCTCGGCGGTCGTTCTCCAGTAGATGATGGTTTCTCCATCCGCTTCATGACCGCCGAGGCGATTCCGAAAGCGGCTAAGAGTAATACCCAGAGTCCATCCATACCGATCACTCGTTTTCAGATTCGAGAGGATGACCGATCGCTTTACGCATTTCTGTATCGGCTTGTACGTTCAAGTAGTTGACGTAATCCATGACCCCAAGTTTCCCATGACGCAACGCTTCCGCCATCGCGAGTGGAACTTCGGCCTCGGCTGCGACAACTTTGGCGCGCATCTCTTCAACCGATGATTTCATCTCTTGCTCACGGGCGATTGCCATCGCTCGGCGCTCTTCTGCCTTCGCTTGGGCGATTTTCTTATCAGCTTCGGCTTGGTCGGTCTGAAGTACCGCCCCGATGTTCTTGCCGATATCGATGTCGGCGATGTCAATCGAGAGAATCTCGAATGCAGTTCCCGAATCAAGTCCTTTCGTCAATACGGTACGTGAAATCATATCTGGATTTTCTAAAACGAGCTTATGATCACGCTGTGAACCGATCGTCGAGACAACTCCTTCACCGACACGGGCGATAATCGTCTCTTCGCCGGCACCCCCGACGAGGCGATCGATGTTAGCACGGACCGTGATCCGGGCTTTCGCCTTCACTTCAATGCCGTCCATAGCCACACCAGCGATGAACGGTGTCTCAATGACTTTCGGGTTGACCGACATTTGGACGGCTTCTAACACGTTTCGTCCGGCGAGGTCGATCGCGGCGGCACGTTCGAACGATAACTCGATATTGGCACGATGGGCGGCAATCAAGGCGTTGACGACACGGTCGACGTTACCACCTGCCAAGAAGTGACTTTCAAGCTGGTTCGTGTTTAAACCGATGCCTGCCTTGACCGCTTTAATGAGCGGATTCACGATTTTAGAAGGAACGACGCGACGGAGACGCATCCCAATCAATGTGAAAATCGATACGTGTACGCCGGCTGCGAATGAACTGATCCAAAGCCCGACTGGTACGAATGTGAAGAATACGGCGAGCGCAATCAATCCTCCACCCGAGATGAGTAACGCGGATAATAATTCTGGTGTCATTCTGTTACATCCTCCTTCGGTTCTATAAAGCTACGGACGACAACTCGTCCTGAGTCAACTTTATATACCTGAATTTTTGTTTGCGAATCGAGATAGCTACCTTCTGTCACGACATCAATCCGTTCTCCGTCAATCTCTGCGGTCCCCGCCGGGCGGAGCGGTGTCAAGGTGACCCCGACTTTCCCAAGCAACTGCTTGCGATCATCATGAGACAGATACCCTTTATCTGACGACGTCGAATCGGTCAAAATCAACCCTTTATACATAAGCGAGCGATTGGACTGTAATCGTCGATACGCCCAAAACCCGAGTCCGGCAACAATGGCCGTAGCTAATCCGAGTGACAGCCACAGTTGTCCGATCGTGGCACCCGCCATGATTAAACTGGCGATGACCGCCCCGATGCCTAGCACGCCGAACAACCCAAACCCTGCAACGAACACTTCAATTCCTAGAAGGATAATTCCGACAAAAAACACCGTCAGAATCACTCCGAGACCAAATGTCATCGTATTGCAACCCCCTTCCGAATCTACAAGCTACCTCTTATCTCTAGTGTATACGAAACCCGTTCGCTTTTGGTTTCAGAATACGCAAAAAAAGACAGAAACTTTTGGTTTGACCCAAAGGCTTCTATCTTTCTCATTGATTCGTCAATTGTTGTTTGACAATACGGTTCACAAGACCACCGTCTGCCTTGCCTTTAACTTGAGGCATGACGACGCCCATCACCTTACCCATATCTGACGGGCCTATAGCATTCGTTTGAGCAATGGCTGCTGTTACGATTGCCGTGACATCATCTTCAGAAAGTTGTTCAGGCATATAGGCCTCTAGTACGACAATCTCGTCAGCTACTTTAGAAGCAAGGTCTTCACGACCAGCGCTTTCGAATTCTCGGAGGGAGTCTCTGCGCTGTTTCATCTCTCGGTTGAGCACCGTGAGTTCCTCTTCCTCAGTTAGATCTTGTCGACCAAATTTGATGGCCTCATTTTGGAGCGACGCTTTCACCATCCGGATCGTCGTGAGACGATCTTTCTGTTTCGCGCGCATGGCTTGCTTCATGTCGTCCGTCAAGCGTTCTTGAAGACTCATGAGCTAACACCCTCTCTACACATGAAACTGAAATTAGAATTTCTTACGCTTACGCGCAGCTTCTGATTTCAATTTACGTTTTACGCTTGGCTTTTCGTAGTGACGACGTTTGCGAACTTCGGCAAGAGTGCCATCTTTCGAAACACCGCGTTTGAAACGACGAAGAGCGTCTTCAAGCGATTCGTTTTTACGGACACGAGTTTCCACTAGTTTTCCCTCCCTCCGAATTACACGACTAAGGAAACGTGTTTCACACGTCATAACATATTATAGTGAAAGTAAGTCGTGCGGTCAACCACTAGTTATTAATAGTCGCTGTCTGAACGTCCGCCTGTGACGATGGCGATTCCAGCCGACGCGCCGATGCGCGTCGCGCCGGCGTCGATCATCGCTTGTGCACCTTCGAAATCACGTACGCCGCCTGAAGCTTTGACACCAAGATCTGGACCGACAGTCTCACGCATGAGGCGGATGTCTTCTACCGTCGCGCCGCCTGTCGAGAATCCAGTCGACGTCTTCACGAAGTCTGCCCCAGCTTTGACTGAAAGCTCAGCCGCTTTCTTGATTTCTTCTTTTGTAAGGAGGCACGTCTCGAAAATGACTTTGACGAGCGTCCCGTTCGCTGCTTCGACAACGGCACGGATATCACGCTCGACGAGGTCGAAGTCGCCGTCTTTCATGGCGCCAATGTTGATGACCATATCGATCTCATCCGCTCCGTTTGCGATCGCGTCCTTCGTTTCGAACGCTTTCACTTCCGGCGTGTTGGCTCCAAGCGGGAAGCCGATGACCGTACATACTTTGACGTCGTCGTCTGATTTGAGTTGTTCCGCCGCATACTTCACCCACGTCGGGTTGACGCAGACGCTCGCGAATTTATATTCGAGCGCCTCGGCACAAAGTTGTGTGATTTGATCTTTCGTCGTTTCTGCCTTCAAAGCTGTGTGGTCGATATAACGTGCTAATTCCATCGTGTAATTCCTCCTCGAATGTATCAATCTGACATATAGGTCTGACATCTAACATATTATCATGTTTTCTTAAAATGTAACAGCTTTCATTTCAGACGAGTTGACGGCGTTTTCGTGTCTGGATCCAACTGTTCCAACTAAAGAAGAAAATGGCAATCCATATACATGTGAATGCAAAAATGTGATAGCCAGTAAAGGGTTCATTGTAGAGAATGACCCCAATTGCAAGACTGAGCGTCGGTGCGATAAATTGAAGAAACCCGACGAGCGTGAACGGAATGTGTTGCGCCCCATACCCGAACAAAAGAAGTGTAGCGCCGTCATCACGCCTGTCCCGACCAAGGCGACCCAAATAACCGGCTCGCTCGTCATCGTCAATTCACCCTGTGACGTTTGCCAGCCCAAGAAAATGATAGCGACCGGCACGACCGCCAACGTCTCGATGCCAAGACTGACCGTCGAGGCGAGCGGACGGCGTTTCTTTACCATGCCGTAAAACCCGAACGTACTGGCCAAGATGAACGCGATCCACGGAAACGATCCATACCCGAACGTCAAGACGAGCACACCAATCGCCGCCACGGTCACCGCGAGCCATTGCACTCGATTTAATGATTCCCGAAATACAAGCACGCCTAACACCATGCTCACGAGCGGATTGATGTAATAGCCGAGTGACGCTTCGATGATATATCCGTGATTGACCGCCCATATGTAGACGAACCAGTTGGCACTGACAATGAACCCGTTCAACATAAAGGCGTTCCTTGTGGCCCGGTGCCGGAGCGCATAGTTAAACTCGGTCCACTGCTTCGTCCATTTCAAGACGAGTAAGATGAAGAGGAACGACCATACGATGCGATGGGCCAGGATTTGACCACTCGGTATTTCTTGCAAAAACTTCCAATAAATCGGTAGGACGCCCCACATGACGTAGGCCCCGACCGTCGGCATGACGCCTTTGTTCACTCTGTTCACCCGCTCTCGTAATCAATTATCGTCAGTGTAGTCGATGCGATTGGGACATTCAAGCGAATTCTTTCGCCGTCGGCACGACAAAAGAGGTGCGCTCGCGAGCGCACCTCGAATCACTATGCAGCTTAGTTCGGAATCGTCGCCACGGCTGCGAGCGCCTGTTCCAAATCTTCAATCAAATCTTGAACATCTTCGAGACCGACCGAGATGCGGACAAGTCCGTCCGTAATCCCGAGCTCGAGACGTCGTTCCGCCGGGATAGACGCATGCGTCATCCGGGCCGGGACGCTAATCAAGCTCTCAACCGCGCCGAGACTCTCGGCGAGCGTGAAGTACTTCGTCTTCGCGACGACGAGTTCGGCCGCCTCGGCTGAACCGACGTCGAAGGCGATCATGCCACCGAAGCCGCGTGCCTGCGACAAGTGCACCCGCTTCGCTTCTTCGCTGCCGACGCTCGGATGCAGGACGCGGCTGACGGCTTCATGCTTCGTCAAATAGTCGACGAGGGCGAGCGCGTTCGCTTCAATCTCTTCCATGCGGACCGCGAGCGTTCTGATCCCGCGCACGACGAGGAAGCTGTCTTGCGGACCGAGTACCGCACCGACTGAGTTTTGCAGAAACGCCAAGCGCTCCCCGAGTTCTTCCGTGCGGGCGACGACGAGACCGGCGACGACGTCGCTGTGCCCGCCTAAATATTTCGTGGCGCTATGAAGCACGTAGTCCGCCCCGAGTTCGATCGGGTTTTGGAAATACGGAGTCATGAACGTGTTGTCGACGACGAACAGGACGTCCGCCTCGTCGGCGATGGCGCGGATGAGGCGCATGTCGGTCACGTTCAACAACGGGTTCGTCGGTGTCTCGACGTAAATCATTTTCGTGTTCGATTGGAGCGCTTCACGGACCGCTTGCGTATCGGCCGTATCGACAAAAGTTGCCTCCAAGCCAAGTGATTGAAATACTCGATTGAATACACGGTACGTTCCCCCATATACATCAGAACCGACGATGACGTGGTCCCCTGATTTCATTAACATTAAAATCGTCGAGATGGCTGCCATCCCAGAACCGAACGCAAATCCGCTGGCACCGCCCTCGATATCGGCGATGAGCGTCTCAAGTGCCGTCCGTGTCGGGTTGGCCGTCCGCGAATATTCATACCCGTCACGGAGGTTGCCGATGCCGTCCTGCTTATACGTGCTCGTCTGATAAATCGGTGGTGTGACGGCTCCTGTCAACGGGTCCGTCGTTTTACCGCCGTGAATGAGTGCTGTTTTTGTACGCATATTCTGCCTCCTTGACTATTCCTTGACTTAAATAACGTTCGACGCTGTCCGGTAAAATCGTCACGATGATCCCTTCCGTCATCCGGGCCGCTTCTTGTACGCATGCCGCGATGGCCGCTCCAGATGAGCTTCCGACGAGCAGACCTTCTTGCTTGGCCAGATGGGCGACATAATAGAACGCCTCTTCGTCTGTGATCGTATAAATCCCGTCGACGAGGTCGCGCGGCAAGAACGCCGGCCACGCCTCGACGCCGATACCTTCTGTCTTGTGCGGGCCTGGGGCTCCGCCATTTAAAATCGACCCTTCCGGCTCGACGACGATCGTCTTCGTCCCGTTCGGCCGCAACTGGCTGGCGACACCTGTGAACGTACCGCCTGAACCGGCCCCGGCGACGAAGACATCGATGTGCGGTAGGTCGGCCTGAAGCTCGAGCGCGAGCGTGTCGACGTACGTGTCCGGATTGTCCGGATTTGAGAACTGTTCCGGCACATAGGCGGCGTGTTCTTCGGCGAGCTCTTTCGCCCGCGCGATGGCGCCTTTCATTCCGAGCTCCGTCGGCGTGTTGACGACGGTCGCCCCGAGGAGCTTCATGAGCGCTTGCTTCTCTTGGCTGAACTTTTCCGGGGTGACGGTCATCAACTTGATGCCGTGACGTTGACAGGCGAGCGCGAGCCCGATTCCGGTGTTCCCGGCCGTCGGTTCGACGACCGTCCCCCCGCGTTCGAGTTGTCCACGTTCAAGCGCCCGTTCAATCAATTGCAGACCGAGCCGGTCCTTGACGCTTCCGCCCGGGTTCCTCATCTCAAGCTTGCCGTACACCTTGACACCCGGAGGCACCGGTAACGTCCGCAATTCGAGAAGAGGCGTCTCCCCGATCAATTCATAGACGCTTTGAACAATCATTTACGCTTCGTCCTTGAAGATGATGTGCCACTCGTCACGCTTGGCGAGCATATCGGCCGCGAGCTTCTTCGCGCCCTCGAAATCGTGATGGTTGGCGCTTCCGCATTGAATCGGGTTTTGCGCCGGAAGTTCTGTCGCGTTTGCTGCGTCGCGGAGTGTCGCTTCGACGAGGTCGAGCATCGCTTCGTAATCCCCATCGTTCAACATCGTCCAATAGAAGCCAGTCTGGCAACCCATTGGCGAGACGTCGATGATTTGATTCGAATGGCTGCGGCTGTTTTCGGCAATCAAGTGTTCGAGCGAATGGACGGCGCGCATCGGCATGAGACCCTCATTCGGTTGAATGAAGCGAATGTCATATTTATAAATCGTATCGGCCGTCCCTCTCTTTACTCCGGCTAGACGGACGTATGGCGCTTGTACTTTTGTATGGTCTAAATTAAAGCTTTCGACTTTATAACTTTTCATGATTGAGTTCCTCCTGTTTGTTTTGTGGCTACGACGAGCCAGACGAATTTATTCTTTTGCGTGAGACTGACCGTATAGCCGCTTGCTTCGAGCATCGCTTGAATCGTTTGCGTATACGGATAAAACTCTCGATTCAAATCCTCGAGTAAATCGGTATAGCCGTTCGCTTCGGCCCAGTCCAAGATGTCCCGTTTCGCTGCTTGCGAGGCGAACATCGTATCGAGCAAGACGAAGCGCGGGGCGTCGAGCTGTTCGACGTAACTTTGAATCGCCGCCCGTTTCTCGTCATCCGTCAAATGATGGAATGCATAAGACGACACAATCGTATCGACTGGTTGGTCCGTCGGATAGTTGAGAAAATCACCATCGACGATATCGAGTTGTAACTTTTCGGCCGCGACGGCGCGCATTTCTGGAGACGGCTCGACCGAAATCAATTCGTGGCGCTCCAAAATTTTCGCGCTCAAGTTTCCTGTCCCGCTCCCGAATTCCATGACCCGGCCTTCTAATTGGTCGACGACCTCATTGAGCATCGTCTCGTATCCGGCGAACACTTCACGATATTGCTCGTCATGTCCGGTCACGGTCGCGTCGTATTCTGACGCCCATTCTTTAAAAATGTCCATGAATTGTAATCCCATGCTGTCACCCCATCATCTTTATTCCGACTATATCGATAAGTTTTATATGATTAATCTACTACAGACTGTATCAACTTCTGGACAAAATCTCAAGTGAATTGCCCATATAGTTCATAAAGAGCTCGATTTTTTTCTTATTCCGATCAAAAAGTCAAGAAATGAGAAAAGACCTATCCACATGTTGACGTGTATAGGTCCAAAGTAATTGTCAGAATCTTTTAATTTGTTCAAATTCATTACCCTATCGTTTAAAAAATAGGGAGTTTTTCGGTTGGATATCCGCTATCATTTTCCACAAATAGATTTATTTTTTCAAAAAACGATTGGAGGATACCAAATTGCCACAACCGAAATTTTATTTGAATGTCTCCCTCGCGACTTGCCTCGCGTTGACGCCTGGCCTACTCGGCCTCGGCGCAGAACCTGTCCTAGCCAAGCCATCCGTCAAACAGAGCGTGAGCTCGACCGACAAGCATGAAAAATTACGCGTCGTCGTCGAACTCGTCGGGGCCCCTGCCATCGAACAAGCCAAGAAAAAAGGTAAAAAATTCAACGAGTTGACGAAAACGGAGAAAGACGGTGCTCAAAAGCTCGTCAAAGCCGAACAGAAGAAAGCGAAAACTGCGATCTCGAAAAAAGGCGTCAAAGCCGTGACGCTCGAAGAGTTCACGACCGTCTTCAACGGTTTCAGTACGATGCTCACAGCGACCGACGTCAAAAAGGTCGAGGCGTTGCCTGAAGTCGCAAGCGTCCACGTCGTCAACGAGTACGAACGTCCCGAAGTCAAACCGGACATGGTCACGAGTAACGGCATGGTCCAATCACAGCAGACATGGGGTGATTATGGGTTTACGGGTGAAGGGACGATCGTCGCTGTCATCGATACAGGCGTTGACGCCGACCACCGCGATTTCCGTCTCACTGATGACTCAAAGGCCGAATTGTCTCAAACAGAAGTCGAGACGGCCGTCAGCACGTTCGGTTTGCCTGGAGCTTACATAAACGAGAAAGTCCCATACGCCTATAACTATTATGATGAGAACGATGATATCCGTGACGATTCACCTGGTGCCTCGATGCACGGGATGCACGTCTCGGGTACGGTCGCTGCCAACGGGGATGAAGCGGCCGGTGGCTTGAAAGGTGTCGCTCCTGAGGCACAAGTGCTCGGGCTCAAAGTATTCAGTAACGACCCAAACTACGCTTCGACATATGGCGATATTTACATCAAAGCCATCGATGACGCCATCAAACTCGGTGCGGACGTCATCAACATGAGTCTCGGCTCAACGGCCGGATTCGTCGACGCGGACTCACCGGAACAACAAGCCGTCCAACGCGCCGTCGATAACGGTGTCTTCATGTCCATCTCGGCTGGAAACTCGGCCTACTTCGGAAACGGGTATGACCTGCCGTACGCCGATAACCCAGACACGGGAGTCGTCGGTGCCCCAAGTGTCAGCTCGGCATCGACATCTGTCGCTTCGCTCGAGAACGATCAAATTCAATTGGACGCGTTCTCGGTCAAGTCAGGTGACGCCACAGACAAAATCGGTTGGAAAAAACAGGACGGTCCTGCTTTCAAACAAGGCAACTATGACCTTGTCTATGTCGGCGACGGCCAACCGAGCCAATACGTCGGAAAAGACGTCAAAGGAAAAATCGTCCTCGCGGTCCGCGACGGCAGTTACTTCTATTCAAACATTCAACAGACAGCCGAAGCGAACGGTGCGGCTGGCGTCATCGTCCGCGGAGCCGTCGGCCACGGTGATTATGTGAGCATGGCGCTCTCGAACCCGAAAATCCCAATGGCCTCGCTCAGCATCAAAGACGGGAATACGTTGCAACAACGTCTCCTCGCTGGTGAACAGATGACAATCGGCTTTGCCGGCGATCGCCTCAGCGTTGTCAACGGCGCGGCCGGCCAGCTCTCGAACTTCACGTCGTGGGGCATGACGCCAAACCTTGACTTCAAGCCAGAAATTTCAGCACCGGGCGGGCAGATCTTCTCGACGTTGAACGATAACCAGTACGGCTTGATGAGCGGTACATCGATGGCCGCCCCACACGTGGCCGGCGGAGCCGCCCTCGTCCTCGAGCGCGTCGACCGCGACTTCAATTTGACAGGCACGGCACGCGTGACGATGGCGAAGAACTTGCTCATCAACACGTCGAAAGCGGTCAAGGATATCGGACCGCTCAACAAACAGTTACAACAGAACCTTCCGTACACGCCGCGTCGTGGTGGAGCTGGCCTCATGCAATTGCACGCTGCCGTCTCGACACCGGCGATCGCGTACGAGAAGAAGACGAAAGAAGCGAAAGTCGCGCTCAAAGAATTGAACCGCAGCAAAGCGACGTTCACGCTTGTCGTCGAGAACTTGTCGGACAAGGCCGTATCGTATAACGTATCTTCGTCACTCCAAACCGATCTCGCGATTGAAAAGACCGCCGGACTCGTTCAGAACGCGATGGAAGCCCAAGCGCTCGAGAATGCAAAAGTGACGGTCAACGGTAAGAAAGTCAGTAATGTCAAAGTAAAACCGAACGCAAAAGTAGAGCTCAAAGTCGCACTCGACGTCTCGAAAGCGAAAGTGCTCAATCCAAAAACGCTCGACGGTCTCGTAGCGGCGAAAGACGTCTTTGAGAACGGTTACTTCGTCGATGGATTTGTCCGTTTGGTGGACGTCAATGGTCCTGAAGGCAACCCGTCACTCGTCGTACCGTTCGTCGGTTTTGAAGGAGACTGGGGGCAGGCACCGATTTTCGATGCGTCGATTTATGAGGATGGATCATTCTATGAGGCATCAGGCATGGTCGATCAGACGGGGAACTACCTCGGCTCGCTGCTCGACAAATCGGTCGATGCCGATGCGGTTGCCTTCTCTCCGGACAAAGATGGCTCAAAAGATGTGGCCGCGCCTGTTTTCTCGTTGCTCCGTAACGCCAAAGACATCAAATATCGTATCGTCGATGAGGCGGGCAATGTCGTTCGGACGTTGTTCCAAGACGAAGAGCTTCGCAAGAACTACTTTGACGGCGGTGCCAACACACCTTATTACTACTCGGCCGCTTACACATGGGATGGTCAGTTGAACGGCAAACCAGCGCCGGCCGGCAAATACTTCTATGAAATCGAAGGAAGCATCGATTACATGAAAAAACAAGCCCAGACGCTTCGCTTCCCGGTCAAAGTCGATTACACGGACCCGACGTTCACGACGAAATGGCAAGGGGAGAGCTTGGCCGTCCAAGCGAAAGATGAACTCTCTGGAATCCATTCGGTCGAATATTTCTTGAACGGAACATCCGTCGCCAAGCAAGCTGATGGCAAGGCCTATACGTTCACAGGCGTCAGTGACGCCGATCAAGTCAGCGTTCGCGTCGTCGATCACGCCGGCAACAGCACGACGAAGACGGTCGCTTACTCGACAGACGCGGATAAGCCTGGCGTGTTCGTGAACGCCCCGCTCGCTTTGACGCCATACGCGACATCGGTCATCCCGGTGACTGGAACGATTCAAGATGCATCTGCGATCCAGTCGTTCCAAGTCGACGGTGTTGACGTTCCGCTCACATGGGACGATGCGAAGAAAGAACACATCTTCGACACGACGCGGACGTTCGCGGACGGTGTCCATAAGTTACGGTTCGTCGCCGAGGATGCGGCTGGAAACGTCACCAACTTCCAACGAGCCATTTTCGTGGACACGACACCAGCCAGCATCGAACTTGGAAAACTGCCGAAGAAAATTGGTAAAAAACAAACGTCGGTCGACGTCGCTGTGACGGTGAAAGACAACTTCGACGAAGTGAAACTCGTCGTCAACGGCGACTTGAAATTCAGTCAAACATTGAAAGAACCTTATGCGATGCGTTCATTCGCGAAAACACAGACAGTCACGCTTCCTGTGACGTCAGGCGAAAACACGTTCACATTCGAGGCGACCGACCTCGCCGGCAACGTGACGACGAAGACAATCACACTCGTCAAATAATAATTCGACAGGCTCGCGCTCCAATCGCGAGCCTGTTTTTTCTAGATACAAAAACGGCTTCCGCATCTGCGAGAGCCGTTCATCATGTTACTTCAATTCAAGTGCATAAGAGAGCGCGGCGAGCGCATAGAGCGGCGCCGTCTCCGATCGCAAGATGCGTGGTCCGAACGCACAGGCCTGGGCCCCGCGTCCCGTCCACTCGTTCACTTCATTCTCGTCAAAACCACCTTCCGGACCGACGACGAGGAGGAGTTTGGCCCCAGGTTGAAGTGCTTGGAGAATAGTTGTGAACGCCGCTTTTTCTCCTTGCTTCGCTTCTTCCTCATAGGCGATGACGATCGCATCGAATGCGTCCATCTGCTCCGTCAATTCCCGTGCTGTAATGTGTTGGCACATCGGTACGACGGCACGATACGATTGCTCAGCCGCTTCCTGCATGATTTTTTGGAGCCGTTCGATTTTTTTGGTGCCTTTTTGGCGTCCCATTTGGCGACCGAGCGCTTCGACTCGAACACCCAGAAGTGATGCATGCCGAGCTCGGTCCCTTTTTGGGCGACGAGTTCGACTTTATCACCTTTCGGGAGCGCATAGGCGAGCGTCACGTCGACGGGGAGTTCGGTCGTCGCTTGACGGCGTTCAAGTATACGGGCCGTGCCTGTCTTCTTCTCGAGCGTCACGACTTCAGCCTCATATTCGAGGCCGGTACCGTCTAAAAGCACCATACGATAACCGGGCGTCTCCCGGAGCACGGTCCCGATATGATGGACGACGTCGGCCGGTAAGGTGGCCGTGTCATTGACAAATGACACACGCGGTAAAAAGTATCGTTGCATGGCTCATCCTTTCTTCGCGATGATGGCGACCCAGTCTTCCATGACCCGTGTCTCTTCAATCGCGAATCCGGACGCCTTGAGCGCCTCTGTCACCTCGGCCCGCTTCTGTCCGATAATACCCGACGTGATGAAGTAGCCGCCCGGTTTGACGCGCGCATATGCATCATCGATGAACAGCATGATGACGTCGGCCAAAATATTGGCGACGACGAGGTCATACTCGCCCGTCATCCCTTTCAACAAGTCACCCGTCTTCACGTCGATGACGTTACCGACACCGTTCGTCTCGACGTTTTGACGTGCCGACTCGACGGCGACCGCATCCAAATCGAGCGCCTCGACCCGTTCGGCCCCGAGCTTCGCGGCGGCGATGGCGAGAACACCCGACCCGGTGCCGACGTCAATTAATCGGTCACCTGGTCGGATATAGTTCTCGATTGCTTGAATGCAGAGCATCGTTGTCGGATGTGTCCCCGTCCCGAACGCCATGCCCGGATCGAGCAAGATGACGTTCTCTTCCGGTTGCGGTTCGTATTCTTCCCAAAGTGGGACGATCGTCAGCTGTTGCGAGATTTTGACAGGCTTATAATATTGCTTCCACGAATGGGCCCAGTCCTCTTCGTCCATCTCGACGACCGTCACGTCACCTGTGCCGATATCGAGCACATGACGCAAGCCGGCCACTTCTTTTTTGAACGCCGCGAGTGTGTCTTGGAAATCACCCGAGGTCGGGACGTATGCTTTCACATAGACGCCGGACGTCGGATACGATGCACGGCCCGACACGTCCCAAATCTCGCCGAAATGGTCCTCGGCCATCATCTGGTCGTAATCTTCGACGTCCTCGATGACGACTCCTTGTGCCCCCACTTCATGTAGTAAGTTCGATACGGCTTCGACTGCCTGTTGTGTCGTGTGGACACAAATTTCAGACCATTTCATTGTTTGAACACGCTCCTTTTACTGGCTAAAAAACTTCTTCATTTTTTGGAACAGGCCGTGTTGTTCTTCAACGCCTGCTTCTCCGCTGATCTCTTCAAATTCACGGAGCAATTCCTTTTGACGTTCGGTCATATTCGTCGGCGTCATGATGACGATATTGACGTACTGGTCGCCGTTGCCGCCGCCGCGGACGTTCGGCATCCCTTTGCCGCGCAACCGGAATCGTGAACCGGTCTGCGTACCGGCAGGAACTTTCAGACTCACTTTACCGTGCACGGTCGGCACTTCGAGTTCCGCCCCGAGTGCGGCCTGGGCGAACGTGACCGGCATCTCCATTGTGATATGCTGGTCGACCCGTTCGAAGATTTCATGCGTTCGGACGCGAACGACGATATACAGGTCCCCGGCTGGACCGCCGTTGAAGCCTGGACCACCTTTGCCTGAGAGACGAATCTGTTGACCGTTGTCGATCCCGGCTGGAATCTTCACTTCGACTTGCTTCTGTTTCTTCACATGGCCAGAGCCGTGACACGTCTCACATTTTTCTTTAATCGTCTTGCCGCTCCCGTGACATTGGCTACACGTCCGCTGATTGACCATCCGGCCGAGAATCGTGTTCTGTTCAACTGTCTCGACACCACTGCCGCCACAACGGCTACACGTATCCGGCTTCGTTCCTGGTTTGGCACCGCTGCCCATGCACGTGTCGCATTCGACTTCAATCTCTAAATCGATGATTTCCGTCTTCCCGGTCACGCTCTCCATGAAATCGAGGTCGACGACGTATTGATAGTCTTCTCCGCGTCGTGGGGCGTTCGGATCTTGACGACGTCCACCACCTCCACCGAAGAACATGTCGAAGATGTCTCCGAAACCGCCTTGGAAGTCGCCACCGCCGCCGAATTGGCTGGCGCCTTCAAAACCGAAACGGTCATATTGGGCGCGTTTCTGCTCGTCTGATAATACTTCATACGCTTCACCGAGCTCCTTGAACTTGTCGGCCGCATCCGGCTCTTGGTTGATGTCAGGGTGATACTGGCGTGCCAGCTTGCGATAAGCACGTTTGATGTCTTGTGCCGAGGCCGATTTATCTAAGCCAAGCACTTCATAATAATCTCGTTTCGCCACGTTACTCTCTCCTCTACACTGTCTAAACTAAAATTCTACCGAATCTACCTTAACATGGAAAGAGCCAAAGCAGAAACCTGCTTTGGCGCTCTCCTCTCTATCGGTTGCCTTATTTGCGATCGTCGAGATCTTCAAACTCAGCGTCGACGACGTTGTCGTCTTTCGCTTCCGTCTGCGTCTCGGCACCTTCAGCACCTTGCTGTTCAGCCATGTTCGCATATACTTTTTGCGTCAACTCTTGTACGATGTTCGACAATTCGTCTTTCGCCGTACGGATGGCTTCGAGGTCTGTGCCTTCGAGTGCCGTTTTCGCATTTTCTTTCGCAGCTTCAGCGCGCTCTTTGTCCGTAGCGTCGACTTTGTCGCCGAGGTCTTTAATCGCCTTGTCCGTTGCGAAGACGAGTTGATCCGTCTCGTTGCGAAGTTCAGCTTCTTCTTTACGCTGTTTGTCAGCTTCCGCGTTCGCTTCCGCTTCTTTCACCATGCGCTCGATTTCAGCCTCGTCGATGCCAGAAGACGACTGAATCGTAATCGACTGCTCTTTGTTCGTACCGAGGTCTTTCGCCGATACGTGAACGATTCCGTTCGCATCGATGTCGAATTTGACTTCGATTTGTGGCACACCACGTGGTGCCGGCGGAATATCTGTCAACTGGAAGCGGCCGAGTGTCTTGTTGTCTGGTGCCATCGGACGTTCCCCTTGGAGGACGTGGATGTCTACCGCTGGCTGGTTGTCAGCCGCCGTCGAGAAGACTTGTGATTTTGAGGTCGGAATCGTCGTGTTGCGGTCGATCAACTTCGTCATCACGCCACCCATCGTCTCAATACCGAGCGAGAGCGGAGTCACGTCGAGAAGGACGACGTCTTTGACGTCACCGGCAAGGACACCACCTTGGATGGCAGCACCGAGGGCAACGACTTCATCCGGGTTTACGCCTTTGAACGGCTCTTTCTTCGTGAAATCATGAATCGCTTTTTGTACCGCTGGGATTCGTGTTGACCCACCGACGAGGATGATTTTGTCGATGTCAGACGGTGTAAGACCTGAGTCTTTCAACGCGCGGCGCGTCGGTTCCATCGTGCGTTCGACGAGGTCGGCTGTCAACTCTTCGAATTTCGCACGTGTGAGTGTCGTTTCAAGGTGAAGCGGACCAGCTGCCCCGGCCGTGATGAACGGAAGGCTGATGTGCGCGCTCGTCACGCCTGAAAGGTCTTTCTTCGCTTTCTCGGCTGCATCTTTCAAACGTTGAAGCGCCATCTTGTCTTGAGCGAGGTCGATGCCGTTCTCTTTTTTGAATTCAGCTACGAGATAGTCGATGACTTTTTGGTCAAAGTCGTCACCACCGAGACGGTTGTCCCCTGCTGTTGCGACAACTTCAAATACACCGTCACCAAGTTCGAGAATCGAGACGTCGAACGTACCGCCACCGAGGTCATAAATCAAGATCGTGTGGTCTTCACCTTTATCGAGACCGTAAGCGAGGGCAGCTGCCGTCGGCTCGTTAATGATCCGCTTGACGTCGAGACCAGCGATTTTCCCTGCATCTTTCGTCGCTTGACGCTCTGCATCGTTGAAGTAGGCAGGAACAGTGATGACTGCTTCCGTCACCGTTTCACCGAGGTAGTCTTCTGCATCTTTTTTCAATTTCTGCAAAATGATTGCCGAGATTTCTTGCGGCGTGAACTTCTTGCCGTCCACTTCGACCGTATGCGACGTTCCCATGTGACGCTTAATCGATTGAATCGTGTTCGGGTTCGTGATGGCCTGACGTTTTGCTACTTCTCCGACTTGACGCTCTTCGCCTTTGAATGCGACGACAGATGGTGTCGTACGGTTCCCTTCCGCGTTCGAGATGACGACCGCTTCGCCACCTTCCATGACTGCCACACATGAGTTCGTTGTACCTAAGTCAATTCCGATAATTTTACCCATTGTCTATTCCTCCATCTAATTAAGTAATGTTATTCTGAGACTTTTACCATGCTCGGACGAATGACGCGTCCGTGCATCGTGTACCCTTTTTGAAGCTCCATCGTCACGATGCCCGATTCGAACTCATCGCTCGGCTCTTGCATGACCGCTTGATGATAGTTCGGGTCGAACGGTTGCCCGACCGCTTCAATCACTTCGACGCTCTCGCCGTTCAAGACGTCGAGTAGCTGGCGGTGAATCATGTCGACGCCCGCTTGAATCTGCTTGGCATCGTCCGAAGACGCCTCGACTTGGAGCGCGCGCTCGAAGTTATCGATGAGCGGAATCAACTTCTCGACGACACTCTGTGACGCGAACTTCACGCGTTTCGCGTTCTCTTCGTTCGTCCGGCGACGGAAGTTGTCAAAGTCCGCACGGATGCGGAGCTCGCTCGCTTTGAGTGCGTCAATCTCTTTTTGTAAATCTGTCCCTTCAGAAGTTTCTTCCACAAACTCAACATTTGAAACCTCTTCTGCTTCGACAGCCTCTGTCTGTTTTGGGTCAAAATCTTTTTCTTCGAGCACTTCTTCTGGTTCAAGCCCGTTTTGTTTGTCAGTTGTCATAATGAGGCTCCTTTCCATCACTCTTCTAATTTCGTTCGCCGTAACGCCTCAATGATTTGTCCCATCATTTGAACACCGTGTCGATAGTCCATCCGGGTCGGTCCGATCATGGCAATCGTTCCGAACGTCTTCCCGTCGAGCGTATAATCTGACGTGATGACGCTACAATTTTGAAGCGCGACGATGCCATTCTCGCTACCAATGCTCACATAAATCTCGCGGTTTGGCAACGATTCGAGCCAGTCGGTCAACCGTTCCTGTTCATCGATCCATTCGAGAAACGGGCGCAACGTGTCGAGCGTCTGAAACTCGGGTTGGTTGAAGATGTTCTTCTTCCCCCCTAAATATAGCGAAGCAGGATGTTGGACTTCGACGGTCGATTGAATGAGTTGCATCATGAACTCAAATTGTTCCTGGTGCGCGAGTCGAAGTTTGGTCACTTCTTCCCCGATACGGAACTTTAGCTGACCGAGTGGAGTCCCTTTCAGACGATCGTTCAAGAAACGAATCGTCTGTTCGACCAAGTCAGGCGCCATCGGAGATTCGAACACGACCGTCCGATGTTCGACGTGGCCTTGATCGGTCACGATCAAGACGACGCCCCGTCGTTCGTCAAGCGGCATCAAATCAATCCGGGCCAAGCGATTCATCTGGCTGTTCGGACCGAGTGCCACCGTCGTATAGTTGGTCAAATCAGAGAGTAGGTCAGCGGCTTGACGGATGAGCACTTCCGACTCTTGGGCCGAAGCGCGCAGTCGTTCACCGAGACGATACGTCTCGCGCTCGTCGATGATTTCCGTCTCGACGAGATGGTCGACGTAATACCGATAGCCGACCTCTGAAGGGATGCGCCCAGCCGACGTATGCGGCTTTTCAATCAAACCCATGTCTTCTAAATCGGCCATGTCGTTCCGGATCGTCGCCGAACTGAAGGATAAATCATCCCGCTTCGATAATGTCCGAGAACCGACCGGTTGGGCCGTTTGAATATAATCATCGATGATCGCTCGTAAAATGAGCAATTGTCTCTCTGTCAGCACAACATCACTCCTCTCTGAAGGATTGGCCTCGCTTTATTAGCACTCATATTTACTGAGTGCTAATCACACTTCAAATATTATCATGTTCTCTTTATTTGTCAATTCATTCGCCTCATTTTTTTCAGTCCCATAGAGCGTTCCGGTATGCATGTTTCTTCAAGTTTCGATATGATACGAATTGAGGTGATGAAATGTTTACAACACAACAATTTGACGTATTCACACAAGATGGACTCGACGCCCGGATGGCCGGAATTCGCTCAGAGATTCAACCGCTGTTCCACCGGATTTATGATGAGGTCGGGCCTCAGCTCGAAGCCGACGTTGGCATCCCGCTCTATTTACACGTCGCTAAGCATGCCCGTCGGACGGTCAATCCCCCGAAGGACACATGGATGGCCATCTGCCATGACAAACGCGGCTATAAGAAACATCCCCATTTCCAGGTCGGCTTATTCGACGACCGCGTCTTCGTCTGGCTCGCCTTCATCTATGAGATGCCGAACAAGGAAGCAATCGGCCGCCGACTCATGGCAATCGACTTCAAATCGGATTTCCCTGACTTCCATATCGCCGGGGACCATATGAAGAAGGACGCTTTCTTAATCGAGGACATGTCCTCCGAATCGATTGAGACAATCACGGAACGCTTCGCGACCGTGAAGAAAGCCGACTTCTTGATCGGCCGCCAACTTCCGGCCGATGCGTCGATTCTTCAAAACGAAGCCGCCTTCCTGGCACTCGTCGAGGATACGTTCAGTCGGCTCATGCCGATTTATCGCGACCTAGTCTTATAAACAATCAAGGGCGGACCCAAGTCGGGTCCGCCCTATTTTTATGACAATGAAGCTTGTTCATTGGAGTCGGTCACGCGCGCTTCGCCGATAAAAGCAGCGAACGCCTCATTGGCGAGCGGGAGTCCTGACTCGGTCAAGCGGACGTGCGTCTCCGTCGTCTCGATCAACCGCTTCTTCTCGAGCTCCATCAAGACGTGTCCGAACACCGAACGCATCGATACACCGTACTTCGACTCGAACGTCGCAAACGACACACCTTGGCGCATCCGGAGTCCGAGGAACAGCTCTTCTTCCATCTTCTCGACCGTCTCAAGTGTCGTCGTTTGGCGCACAGGCAATCCTTCCGCTTTGATATAGTGCGGGATCGGGGCGATGTTAGCCCGACGTTCCCCGTTCAAATAACTGTGCGCGCCGGCGCCGAAGCCGTAATATTCTTCATTGCGCCAGTATACTTGGTTATGACGGCTCTCCCGTCCTTCGAGGCTATAGTTTGAAATCTCATATTGTTTCAACCCACGCCGTTCGAGCGTCTCCATCACTTTCAAGTACATCGCGACTTCGATATCCTCCCCCGGAAGGCGCAGCTTCCCTTTTCGCTCTTGAATTGCGAACACGGTATGCGGCTCGAGAATCAATGAATAGGAAGATACGTGTTGAATCGGGAGCTGGGACGCCAAGTCGAGGTCGCGTTCAATTTGCTCGAGTGTCTGTTCCGGCAACCCGAACATCAAGTCGATCGAGATGTTATCAAATCGCTTCGCAGCTTCCGTCACAGTCGCGAACACGTCAACGGCCCGGTGTGTCCGGCCGATGCGCTCGAGTCCGCCGTCATCGAACGTCTGGACGCCGAAACTGACGCGGTTGACCCCACCTTGTTTCATCGTGTCGAGTTTTTCCGCACTGACGAAGTTCGGGTTCGCCTCGACCGAGTATTCTAAATTCGAGGATGCGAGCGGGAGCAGATGACGCGCGACCATATCCATCAGTCGTTTCATCTGCGCCTCATTGAGCGCCGTCGGCGTCCCGCCGCCGATAAAGATCGTTTCGATCGTATCGGTCGGATATCGTTCGAGCGAGAGTATCATTTCTCGTTCAAGTGCATCTAAATAGTCATCAACCGGTTGGTTCTTCAAGAACACCTTGTTGAAATCGCAGTAATAACAAATATGTTCACAAAATGGAATGTGAAGATATACGGCTTTAGCCATGGCGGCCACCCCTTTCTTCTCTTCCATTTATAACGCTTTTCACGTCATGACGCCACTCTGCACGTTCAATCGAACCGATGAATGAACAGACCGCTCTTCAATTTCGGTTCGAACCACGTCGATTTTGGTGGCATTTGACCGCTCTCATCGGCGACGCGCATCAGCTCGTCCATCGCCGTGGCGTGGCACGTCAATACGACGACGTCATCACGTTCAGCCAAGTCGGCGAGACGTTTCGGTGCGTCCTTGCCGCCGATGAAATCGATTCGATGATCAGTGCGAACGTCCGTGACGTGAAAATATGGTTCGAGCACATCCCGTTGCAACGTCGCGACATCGAGTACCGTCGTCGTCTTTCGTTTTTTGAGCACGTGATGTTCACCGCGATACGACAAGCCGAACGTGCCTCGTTCATTCGGCACTTGCAACTCAGCCACTGGTTCGATGTCATATGAGAAAGCGAGACCATCGAGTAGCGCCATCACTTCTTCCGGGGCCACTTGATTCAAAATCCGGTGATACGGCAAAATCGTCAGCTCATCGCTCGGGAACAAGACGCCGAGGAAGTGGTCCCGCTCTTGTTTCGATTCCCCTTCATGGATCGGGCTCCGGGCGACGACGGCTGCGGCTTTGGCCCGGTGATGCCCGTCGGCGATATAGATGGCCGGAATGCTGGCCCCAATCATGATGACACGTGCTTGATGCTTGGATGGCACGGCATAACCTTCATGGATGACACCTTGACTGTCCGTGAAGGCGAACAACGCCTCTCCTGTCGTCGCGTCGTCCAAGATGCGACGCAACCCTTCGTCCGGCGAGTGGCTCATCAAAATCGGACCGGTGTGCGCTTTCGTCGCTGCTACGTGCTCGACGCGTTCGCGTTCTTTCACGGCACGTGTGTGCTCATGAATCTTGATTCGACCCGCTTCGTAATCGGTCACCGAGAACGTGGCAACGAGCCCAGTCTGGACACGCCCTTGATCGGTGAGCCGGTACACGTAAAATCCATGAGCCCGCTCGGTCAACTCGTTCTCGTAAAGCCGTTCGAGCTCATGACGGGCCCGTTGCCCCCACGTCTCGAGTGGCATGTCCGCAGTGAACACTTCTGGTTTATCGACCGTAAGGAACGAGTGCGGACGTTGTTCGACGTCCTCACGAGCCTGTTCGACGCTGACGATATCGTACGGGTCGGCGGCAACGTTCTCGGGATGGGTGGGCATGTATGGGGCAAACGGTTTGAATACGACCATTCATCATCCTCCTTAAAATTCACGGACGCGCATGACACCCTCGATGTCATACAAGGTGTGTACGGATAACGTCTCCTGTTTATGGTTGTCGATGTCAATCAACGTATAGGCCACGTCGCCCCGGCTCCGATTGACCATGTTGTCGATATTGATGCCGTTCTCGGCGAGCCGGCTCGCGATTTGACCGACCATGTTCGGGACGTTCAAATGGAGCACGGCCAGACGCCGCTTGCCGACATATGGGAGTTCCGTATTCGGGAAATTGGCCGAGTTTCGGATATTACCGGTCTCGAGATACAGTTTGAGCGTATCGACGGCTTGAATCGCACAGTTCACCTCAGACTCGTGCGTCGAAGCCCCGAGATGAGGGAACGCGACGACTTGCGGATGTCCGAGTAGCACTTGTTTCGGGAAGTCGGTGATGTAGGTCGCCACGTTGTCATCGAGTGCTTTTACTAAATCGGCGTCGTTCACGAGTTCACCTCGCGCGAAATTCAAAACGGTGGCGCCCGGTTTCATCTGTTTGAACCACGTCGCATCAATCATATGGCGCGTGTCATCCGTCAGCGGCATATGAATCGTCAAGATGTCGACGTCGGCGAGCAATTCGCTCAACTGTTTCGCTCGTTTCACTTGTTGCGAGATGTTCCAGGCCCCGTCGACCGATAAGTGCGGATCGTACCCAATGACGTCGATGCCGAGGTGAAGCAAATCGTTCGCGAGCGACGCCCCGATCGCACCGAGACCGACGATGCCGACGCGCTTGCCCCTTAGTTCGGACCCAACGAAACGCCGTTTCTGTTGTTCCATCGCTTCTTCGAGCGACGTTTGATCAGCAAACGTGTGATTATTCACCCAGTTCGCCCCTTCTAAAATTGGACGGACCGATAACAGCATGCTCGCGAGCACGAGTTCTTTGACCGCGTTCGCATTCGCGCCCGGCGTATGGAACACGACGACCCCTTGACGAGCCAGCCGGTCGAGCGGGATGTTGTTCACGCCGGCACCGGCCCTAGCGATGGCAAGCAAGTAAGGCGGGATATCCGTCTGATGGACGTCATGGCTCCGAATGACCCAGGCGTCGGCTTGTTCGGCTTCATTGACGGCATACTCGCTCGGCTCGAAACGCCGCAACCCGTCTTCTGCGATTTGATTATACGTTTTTATATGAAACATCTTGTTCCTCCTGTTCAAACTCATGCATCACATCGATGAGACGCTTCACGCCTTCGAGCGGCATTGCGTTGTATAGACTGGCTCGCAGGCCGCCGACCGAACGATGACCCCCGAGCTCGATTAACCCGCGTGCCTCGACGAATCGCTGAAACGCCCGGTCCGTCTCGACATCCCCTGTCGTGAACGGAATGTTGGTCAGCGACCGTTGCTTGCCCGAGACGACGGTATGAAACTGAGGCGATGCATCCAAGGCGTCATACAATAGCCCACTCTTCTCGACATTTCGACGTTCCATCGCCTCGACCCCGCCTTCTCCCTCGACCCAGGCGAGCACCCGCTCGGCGACGTATAGACTGAACGTAGAGGGCGTGTTGAGCAGCGTATCGACGTGCTGGCTGTATGCGAGATAGGACGGCAACTGCCGGTCGACAATCAAATCGCGACGGACGATGACGAGCGTCAATCCGGCCGGTCCGATATTTTTTTGGGCACCGGCGTATAAGAGTCCAAAGCGCTTGACGTCGATTGCTTCCGCCAAGATGTTCGACGAGACGTCGGCGACGAGCGGGACGTCCGTGTCTGGGAGCTCCGTATAACGCGTCCCTTCAATCGTGTTGTTCAACGTCACATGGAGATAATCGGCGTCCGTAATCGTCTCCGGCCATGTAGGAAGCTCACGATACTTGACCGCTGCCGAACTGCCGGCGACAACGACGTCACCGAAGTGTCTCGCGTCAGCGATCGCCTTTTTCGACCAAATCCCGCTGTCGAGATAGGCAAAGCGGCCGGTCTCGCGCAGGTTCATCGGTACCATCGAAAATTGCAACGTAGCCCCGCCTTGTAGAAACAGGACAGCATAGTCGTCAGGAATCTGCATCAACCGCCGCAGTCTCGCTTCGAGTTGCTCGACAATTGTGGCGAACGTGTCGGAACGATGACTCATCTCGACGATGGACACCCCTTGTTTATAGGAAAGAAATTCGGCTTGCACTTCACGTAAGACTGGTTCCGGCAAGACGCCCGGCCCGGCTGAAAAATTATACATCACCGCCACTCCTCCTCGAGTATATCTGTAAGTACGTACTATTCCGTGCATGACGTGCCGAATCCTGCTAAATGACAAAAATCGCCCTTATCCGGAGATAAGGGCGAACGATTATTCTTCGTCCATCGACAAGACGGACATGAACGCTTCTTGCGGCACTTCGACGGAACCAACCATTTTCATGCGCTTTTTACCTTCTTTTTGCTTCTCAAGCAATTTACGTTTCCGCGAGATATCACCGCCGTAACATTTAGCGAGAACGTTCTTACGGAGTGCTTTAATCGTCGAGCGGGCCACGATTTTCGTTCCGACCGCTGCTTGAACAGGCACTTCGAACTGCATCCGCGGGATGAGCGCCTTCAACTTCTCGACGATGACCTTCCCGCGCTCATACGCGAAGTCACGGTGGACGATAAAGCTCAAGGCATCGACGACTTCGTTGTTCAGGAGAATATCCATCTTGACGAGACGTGACGGACGGTAGCCGATGAGCTCGTAGTCAAGTGACGCATAGCCTTTCGTGCTCGACTTCAACTGGTCGAAGAAGTCATAGACGATCTCACTGAGCGGAATGTCGTACGTGATTTTGACGCGAGTCGTATCGATGTACTGCATATCGATGAAATTGCCGCGTTTCTTCTGACAGAGTTCCATAATGGCACCGACATAATCGTTTGGTGTCATAATGGCCGCTTTGACGTATGGCTCTTCAATCGATTCCACTTTCTGTTGTTCTGGCATCTTCGACGGGTTATCGACGTGGATGACGTCCCCTGCTGTCGTCGTGACGTGGTAAATGACCGACGGTGCCGTCGTAATCAAATCGATGCCGAATTCGCGTTCGATCCGCTCTTGAATGATTTCCATGTGGAGCATACCGAGGAATCCGCTCCGGAATCCGAATCCGAGTGCCTGTGACGTCTCCGGCTCGAACTCGAGCGCCGCGTCCGACAACTGAAGCCGTTCGAGGGCTTCACGCAAATCGTTGTACTTCGCTGCATCGATCGGATACAGACCACAGTACACCATCGGGTTCATCTTCCGGTAACCTGGGAGCTGCTCGGTCGCCGGATTCTTCGCGAGTGTAATCGTGTCACCGACACGTACGTCGCCGACCGTCTTGATCGATGCGGAGAGCGTCCCTACGTCCCCGACGTTCAACTCTTTCACCGACAAAGGCTTTGGCGTCGAGACACCGAGGTCCGTGACTTCGAACGATTTGCCGGTCGACATCATTTGGACTTTGTCGCCGACTTTGACCGACCCGTTGACGATTCGAATCGAGGCGACGACGCCGCGATAGGCGTCATAATATGAATCGAAAATCAATGCTTGAAGCGGAGCGGACGGGTCACCGGTCGGCGGCGGCACGAGTTCCACGACTTGCTCGAGAATCTCTTCAATCCCAATTCCCGCTTTGGCCGAAGCCGGGACAGCATCACTCGCATCCAACCCGATCACATCTTCAATCTCTTGACGGACGCGTTCGACGTCCGCAGACGGCAAATCAATTTTGTTGATGACCGGGATGATTTCCAAGTCGTTATCAAGCGCGAGATAAACGTTAGCGAGCGTTTGGGCCTCGATTCCTTGCGCCGCATCAACGACGAGTACTGCCCCTTCACATGCTGCGAGCGAGCGTGACACTTCATACGTGAAGTCGACGTGTCCCGGTGTATCGATCAAATGAAGGATGTACTCTTCTCCGTCTTTTGCGGTATAGTTCAATTTAACGGCGTTCAACTTGATTGTAATCCCACGTTCCCGTTCGAGATCCATCGCGTCGAGCGTCTGTTCTTTCATTTCACGCGCCGTGAGCGCACCAGTTCTCTCGAGAATCCGGTCAGCGAGCGTCGACTTCCCATGATCGATGTGAGCGATGATGGAAAAGTTCCGAATCTTCTTCTGACGATTCTCTAATTCTTGATTGTTCATATATGGGTTCACCTATCCTTCTCATGCATACCGTGTCATTATATCAAAATCCTAAGTGTATGTGTACGACCTACTTCAACAATACCACATATAGTTTTCAGAATAATCATCAAGTGGTTGCTTTTCGAATAAGCGTTTGCTACAATTGTGCTTGTTCTGTTGAATGATTACTTGAAGTAATAAGAACATACACTTTCTTGTTTCAGGGGGTGACAAAACAATGGCAAACATCAAATCAGCAATCAAACGTGCAAAAACTTCTGAAAAGCGTCGCGTCGCGAACTCGCAAGAGAAAGCAGCAATGCGTACAGCAGTGAAACGTGTTGACGCTCTCGTACTCGAAGGAAACAAAGAAGCTGCTCAAGAAGCTTTCGTCCTCGCTACGAAGAAAATCGACAAAGCTGCAGCAAAAGGTCTAATCCACCAAAACAAAGCTGGCCGTGACAAATCACGTCTCGCAGCTCGCATCGCAGCTCTCTAATTAGAGACTAAAACGAAACAGCCGCCTCAATTAGGAGCCGGCTGTTTTTTCGGTTCGCATGACGTAATGGTCGCCGATCCCCGGGATGTCAAAAGCCTCACCGACCGTCTTCAATCCGTTCCGTTCATAAAATCGGACCGCGACGGCTCGGGCGTTGCACCACCAATCGGCATCGAGCTCGCGATGGAGCGCCTGCAAGAACGCAGAACCGATTCCCCTCCCGGTGACATCAGGCGCGGTCGCCATGCCGCGCAATTGAAATAGCACGCAGTCGCCCGCAAACTCACGGCTTTGGTGCATGACGGTCGCGATTGACACGACACGACCATCTTCGACCCAGGCAAAGTGACGCGTCGTCTCCGCTTCATCTCCGTCAAAATAACACGTCTCCACCGGCAACCCCCGCCGCAACACTTCATGCCGAAGCGGAATCACCGCTTCTAGCCCGACTTCCTGTAATCCCATATCCTCACCTCACAGTAGTGTCAATTGGCAAACGAGCGTGTCAAACACGACTTGCTTGTCACCCCGTCCCGTCTTCATCGCCTCATCTGCGTCGGCAATCAAGGTCAGTGCCCGTCCGAGCTGCGCCTCAGAGAAGTTACGGCTCGCTTGCGAGGCAAGTTTCACCGTATACGGATGCGCCCCGATTTTCGAGGCGATTTGTTTCTCCCCATACCCTTTCTCCGTCAGCTGTTTCGCGAGATACATATTCCGGTACTGTCGCGCGAGGAGCGCCAACAAACCGATCAACTCTTGCCCTTGCTTCTCTAAGTCACGGACGAGCCGAAGTGCCGCATCCGCACGCCGGGCCACTAAAAACTCGGACAGTTGGAACACGTTGTCTTCAAGTGTCCGCGGGACGAGATCGTTGACGATGTCAATCGGAATCTCGGCCCCTTCACTCGCGTACAGTTGCAACTTCTCGAGCTCCCGGACGAGTTTGCCCCAATCATCCTGACAGAGAAACAACAACCGCTCGATGGTCGCCCGCTCCATCTTTTGGCCGCGACGGTTCAATTCGTCGCCGACGTAACGTATCAGCTCCGACTGGTTCGGCTTTTTCGCCTCTAGCACGATGGCCCGCTCTTTCAAGCGCTTGACGACTTTTTTCCGTTCGTCGAGCTTCTCCGCCTCGATGACAAAGACGAGCACGGAGTAAGGCGCCGGTTGTAACGCATATTCGGTCAACCGCTCGACGTTTTGTTTTTGTTTCTCTTTCGCTCCAGTCAAAAATTGGGCCTGTTTGACGATGACGGTCCGATACTCGCTGAAAAACGGCACCGTCTCTGCCTCGTCGAGCGCCGTGTCGAGTGACGTCTCGTGCAAGTCGAGCTGCATGACATCAAAGTGGTCACCAGAAGGGTTTGCCGCTTTGATGATGGCCCGCTCCCACGTCTCTAGCAAATATTTTTCCGTCCCAAATAGGACGTATACGTTTGACAGCTTTCCGTTATGCAGCCACGGTTCATTCAAAACACACACCACTTTCACAATTTATTCTTATCTAAACATAGATTATCCTTCACTGATTCGCTATACTTAAAACGGAACCATTTCAAGGAGGGACTCACTATGCATATTAACTCTGTTCGCCCACAAAGCGAAAACCCGTTCGAGAACGACGTACAGTGCAAACGTAACGATGCCATCGATTCAGCAATCGGCTTCATCGTCCCGTTCGGCTTTTTCTTCACCATCTTCGCGATCGGTGTCCTCATCAAGTTCTTGAGCTTATAAGTCAGTCAGAAAGCGATTGCCCCGGGGGAGCAATCGCTTTTTTAGTTTATCATAGTTTTCATGGCGGTACCGCCTTCGTCACAATCCCACGACACCGATTTCCTTCACAGACGATCATCCCATCTTCATCCGTCCGCAATACCCGCCTTCCTTCGAGACGTTGCAACGTGTCGAGGTGCGGATGGCCGTAACGATTGTTCTGGCCGACACTGATGATGACCCATTCGGGATTGACCCGGCTAAGCAGCGCCTCGCTGGACGATGTGTTCGACCCGTGATGACCAAGTTTGAACACATCCACATCAACGGTCGGAATCCTTCCTTCCCGCGTGTCCGGTAAATCCCCAGTCAATAAATATTTTAAAGCCCCGACCTGCATGAACAGCGACACCGAGTTCGCATTCTCGTCCTCACCTGTTTCGTCCGGTGCGACGACCCATATCCAAGGATATGGTCGGTCTCCGCTTGAAAGGAGCCGGACTGGAACGTGATAGTCTGCTAGCTTTGCCAACAACTCGTCACGTTTGGCTTGATCCGCCACTTCCGCCGACAGCCATACCTCACCTACTTCGAAGGATGAGAGCAAACCGGACAGTCCGCCGACATGGTCATGGTCAGCATGGGTGAGCAATAAGAAATCGAGATGTGTCTCTCCTCGTTTCCAGAGATATGGGGCGACGACGTCCGCTCCAGGGTCGTACGTGGACCGCTTCGATTCTTCCGGGTCTTGATACACCCCGCCTACATCGATGACACCCGTCACTTCCCCATACTCGACAACGACGGCATCTCCTTGACCGACGTCTAAAAACGTGACGCGCGGTTCTTCTGTCCATTCGAGGGCACTGTGCATGAGCAAGAGTGCGAGGACGGCCAACCCCCATCCACCCCATCGTCTCCATTCGAGAAGAATCAATCCGACCCATAGGACGACAGCGAGAGCAAAAGCGTGCCAAAACGTAAGCTCATGCAACGGAAGCCACGGCTGCCAGTCATGATGCAGTTGAAACGCTCCGTTCAACCCGTCAAGAATCGGGTGCAACAGCGGCTCAAATCCAGGCACGACATATGCGAAGAAGGCGAGCGGAATGACGACCCAGGAGATCAAGAAAGCGCCGACGACGTTATACACGGGTGCCAACACCGATATAATCGGTTGGACGGGCCATAACAAGATGAGCCCAAACCATTGTGCGTATACGGCCAGTCCGAACGGTCCGGTCCAAATCGAGCGGGTCACGAGCAAGAACAACGTCATCGCGACCGTCAACTGAAATCCTAAGTTCCATAACAAATACGGTTGTAACGCGAGCAAGAACGCAGCGCACCAACTGAGCAACCGAATCGGGTCACGGACCCGATAACCGAACAGCGACAGCACAAGCAGCACGTCGGCGACGAGCACGGCCCGCGCCACCGGCGGCGAGAATCCGGTCAACCATCCGAACACCGTGACCACGACGAGAATCAACAGCGTCTTCGTCTCTCGTCGTAGCGGCAACGGTCGCGTCGACCAACGCAACCCGAGCACGAGGAGCGCGATATGTGACCCGGAGATGACGAGCAGATGAAGCAGCCCGGTCACCCGATAAGAGAACGAGGTATCCTCATCGAGCAACCGACTCTCGCCGAACAATAACGCCTCCATATAAAGCGCCACATCCGGCCGATACGTCGCCTCGATTCTCGCGAGCTGTCGTTCCTTCCATCGGAGCATCCGCCCCGTAGCCCCGTCACTCGGACGACACGCCTCGATGGCGACGTCATTCCCTTTGAACGCAAGTCCGGCCCCATACGCCCAAGCCGCCTCGTCGAAACCACCCGTATTTCGCAGCGGGGCGAACGGGGTGTCGCTGAACGTGACGAGACACGTTTCGCCCGGACGACCGAGCGAAAGGTCACGGCCGGTCAGTACGCCTTTCATGCCATCGGCCTGTCCATATAACCGCACTGATCGACCGTTGTCCCGCCGGCTTTCGATGGCGAATCGATAAGATCCGTCCGCTGGCAACGGTTCGGCGTCAGGACGTACGAACACAAACAGGGCCAGCAGAATGGCACCGACGTGCGCATAGACAGATTGGCCGCGACAGGTGAATGCAATCGCGACGGATAGGAGAAGACAAAGAGCGAACGACCCGGTCATCCCGGCAATCAATAGACTAATCGGCAACATTGGATACAATGGCATGTTATGGAACCAATAAATAGCCTTTCATACTTTCCAACGTCTTTTCCCCGAAACCTTTGACGTTGCCAATCTCTTCATACGACTTGAACGGCCCATGCTGTTTCAAGTGATTGAGAATCGCCTCGGCTTTCGCCGGACCGATGCCCGGCACGGTCATCAGTTCGTCCTTCGTCGCACTGTTGACATGGACCCCGTTCGTTCCCCCGCTTGCTTCTTCAGCGGCTGGCACGACGATCGTTTCTCCTTTTTTCGGGACGCTCACTTTCGTCCCATCGACGAGCAATTGGGCCAAATTCAATTGTTCGGGATCGGCCTCTGCCGTCAAGACGGCGAGAGACAATACATCCCCGACACGTGCCCCTTGCGGCATCGTATACATATCGGGCGTTTTGACCGCCCCGGTCACATAGACAACGATTTCGGTCGGCACACTTGGCTCAACTTCAGGCTCGGGTGTCGCGACGAACTGTTCGACCATCGGCGTCTCCGGTTCTTTCGAATAAAACATATAGCCCACCCCAATGAATAGTCCGACGAGCAGCACGACGACATACCGTTTCCATTTTTCCATACGTCTCCTCCTCGCGTGAGTCTTACCTCTAGTATGAGGAAATGGGCATTGGTGCGCCCGGTCCGCCTTTAACGTTTCTGACGCTCTTTTGACACATACAGATCTGCATCACTTTCGCTTCCAGACGACAAAAAAAGAGACAAGCCGAAACTTGTCTCACTGCTCTTCAAAATGTTGGACTTGGCTCGCGAGTGCCGCGGCTTGCCCTTCTAATTCTTGCATCAAAGTGAAAATTTGATCGAAGCTCGCTTGCTGCTCTTTCATTGAGGCCGCGACTTCTTCATTGCCCGCCGCAAGTTCCTCGGTCACGCCGCTCACTTCCTCGACCCGTTTCAAGACGTTTGTCACTTCCGTGCTCGATGCGACCATCTCACGCTCAATCGTCCCGACGAACGAAGCGACGTGATCGGTCCGGTCATGAATGCGGTTGAACGCCTGTTTCGTAAGTTCAAACGCCTTAAGTTGAGCCGTCTGTTCACGACTCGATTCTTCAACTATGTCCGTCAAATGGACGACCTCATCGCGAATCGTTTGGACGACACCAAAAATCGAACGAGTTGCCACGTTACTTTCCTCAGCTAGCTTCTTCACTTCGCTGGCAACGACCGCAAAGCCGCGTCCGGCTTCCCCGGCGCGTGCCGCTTCGATGGCCGCGTTCAATGCGAGCAGGTTCGTCTGGGCGGCGACGTCTTCCACAAGTTTCGCCATCTTCTCGATTTCTTCGGTCTTCCGGGCGAAGTCATCCATCCGATCGACAAGTGATGCATTACGCACGCTCGAACGCTCTAGTATCGCTTCTTGATCCGTCAACGTCTCGATGCCGGCCGCGACTTCACGGGTCATCTCGGTCGTCTGTTCGGTCGTCTGCTTCGTCTGATTTAAACTCGTCTCGAACGAGGTCGCCATAATGCCGACCGATTCAAGTGTCTCTTGAAGTTCAGTGGCAATCGACTGGGCCCCGTTCGCCATCTCATCGACAGCGTTCGTGATGTTCGACGTCGTACTGACTACGGACTCGTTCTCAGCGGCCGCTGTCTCCGTCATATCGTTCACTTTCATCGAGGTGACACGGATGGATCCGATGACCGTCTGCAACGACTTCGTCATCTCTCGCATCGCTCGCTCTAAGCGTCCGATTTCATCACGTCGCGTTGAGTCCGGCAACGTAATCAACCGGCCGGCCGCGATTGCTTCCGCTACCTCGACGTTACGTTTGAGCGGTTGGGTGATCGAGCGGGCGAAAAAGAAGTTATACAAGCTGAGTGCGACGATGACAAACACGGTCAATAATACCGACACGAGCAACAGCCGTTTCGTCTCGCTCGCTGCTTCGGCTTGTAGCGCCTCATAGAACGTTCCATTCTTCAAGAGGAGCGTGTTTACGTCGTTCAATACCCCTTCAAGTTTGGCCGCTTGAATCCGGGCCGCGATTCCCCCGGCTTCTGCTGTCTCCACGTCTGTTTCGATTCGCTCATATTTCATTGTCGCACGTTCTAGATGAATGGCAAAATCGGGAATGAGATATGTCTGTTTCAATGTCATGAACGTGTCTGTGTTTTTCGTCCGAATTCGTTCAAGCTGGGTGAGCGTCGATTGGCTCATCTGTTCACCGAGCGATGTCCAAAGGGATTGTTCTTGCAACAGTGACGTCTCAAGTTGTGATAGTTCAATCATCTGTGTGCCGTATTGTTCATTGTATGTCTGCAGACGATTGAGCGTCGTCAAGACATAACTCATCATCAATACAATCAACAAGACCGTGAAGACGGTCGAAAAGATAAACCGTTTCCGTAAGCTCATTTTAGCGTCGCCTCCATCAACTGTTTCTGAAACGCCTCGAACCGTTTCGTCTCATCGTCGTCCCACTGGACACGACGAAGAGCGGCCAAACCGACACCGCCTTCATCAATCCCGAGTTCGACGTGAGCATTGAACGCCTTTCCTTCGACTCGATTCGCGATTTCAACGATGGCCAAGTCTACTTGTTTCAACATCGATGTGATGACCGCATCCGGCGCGATCATCGATTGATCGCTGTCCACACCGATTGCCTTCACACCGTTCCGCTCAGCCGTCTCTAATACACCGACCCCGGTCAGTCCGGCGGCCGCGTATAAGATGTCTGCCCCGGCCTTGATTTGTTTCTCCGCCAACTGACGACCGATTTCAGGTGAGGCGAAATCATTCGCATAGTCGACGAGCATCGTCACGTCTTCATTCACATTCTTTGCCCCGAGTTCGAAGCCGGTCCCGAACTTGTTAATTAATTCATTATCGACGCCCCCGATAAATCCGATTTTGTTCGATTCCGTCTCGAGCCCCGCCACCGCCCCGGCGAGCGCACTGCCTTCCGTCTCTTTGAACGTCACCGACATGACGTTCGGTAACGTCGATACGGCATCAATCAACGCGAACTGTTGCTCTGGATGTTCGGCCGCCACCGCTTCTAAGTCCTCTTGACAAGCGAATCCGAGTCCGATGATGACGTCATGTCCGTCGGCGACGAGCTGTTCGAACCCGGCTTTATATGTTTCCGTCTCTGCAAGTTCGCGATAATCGACGAACCATTCCCCCGTCTCACGGAGTTGTCCCATGCCGCGCATCGCCGCATCACTGAATGATTGGTCCCCGAGACCAACATCGGACAAGACGACGCCCATCGATTGGCGAGTCTCAACGGTTCGTTCTGGCTGATCAATGACAGACTGACAACCCGGTAACCAAGTCACACATGCGGCCAACAAGCCGATGATGAGTGATTTCTTCATAATCGCTACTTCCTCTCTCTAATGGTCTGACATCTCACTTATCGTCAGAAATCGATTAAGTTTGAAGCCTTTCGTTTTAAATTTAGGTGAATTCGAGTAAAACAAAAAAAGCCACAGACGACGACTTGTCTGTGGCTTCCTGCTTATTCTTCCGTCGCGGCGAACGTCGATTCGCTCAACTCGCGATTCGCACTCGGCTGGACGTTGCCTTTTCCGGCAAAGTTGTCGAGTAAGTCTTTCATATCGATTCCTGACGACGCTTTGAGCGTCTGTTGTAGCGATGCCATCAAGTCAGTGGCGTAACCTGTGACTTTGCCGGCCCCGCCGTCTTTGCCGCTGCCCGTATCGACGACCGTAATCTTGTCGATATTGCCAAGCGGTGCTGCAATCTGTTTCGCATAATCCGGCAGCATCTTGACGACCATGTCGAGAATGGCGGCTTGACCATACTGCTCGAACGCTTCGGCGATCTTTTGTTTCGCTTCGGCTTCGGCGAGACCCGTCAAGCGGATAATCTCGGCTTCGGCTTCCCCTTTGGCCCGTTCCGAATCGGCCTCGGCCACACCGGCGAGGCGGACCCGTTCGGCATCGGCTTTCGCTTCCGCTTCGATGCGATATTTCTCGGCGTCGGCTGCGGCGATTTGACGTGCCTTATCGGCTTCGGCTGACTGCTCGATCGCATAACGGTCGGCGTCGGCTTTCTTCTTCACTTCCGAATCATACTGTTTCTCGCGACGCATGATTTCTTTCTCTTCGAGCTCGATTTGCTTTTGACGCTCGATGATTTGGACTTGCATCTGTTGCTCCGTGACTTCTTGTTTGGCGCGGGCCTCTTCCAGTTCATACGCTTGGTCGGCGCGGGCCTTGGCAACGTCTTGTTCACGACGATATGCCGCGATGCGAAGCTGGTTCTCTTTCTCGGCTTCCGCGATTTCCGAAGCACGTTCGAGTTCCGCTTTCTTCGCGTCTTTCATCGCTTCCGCTTGTTTGATGCGCGTCTCTTTGTCCGCTTCGGCCGTGGCGATATCGGCATCTCGCTTCACTTGCGCGATTCGCGGTTTCCCGAGCGATTCAAGATAGCCATTTTTGTCGCGGACATCTTTAATCGTGAACGAGACGATGACGAGGCCCATCTTGGCCAAATCTTGTGAGGCGACACGTTGTACTTCTTGCGAGAACTTGTCTCGGTTCTTATAAATCTCTTCGACTGTCATCGAACCGAGAATCGACCGGAGGTGACCTTCAAGCACTTCCTTCGCCTCATTCTCGCGTTCGATTTTTGGTTTGCCGAGGAATTGTTCGGCCGCCGTGGCGATCTCACTGATCGAGCCGCCGATTTTGATGATGGCCGTCCCGTCCGCCATGACCGGTACACCTTGCTCGGTATATACTTCTGGCGTCGTCACCTCGAGCTTGCTCGAGAGCAGGCTGAGCGGTTCTGCCTGCTGGAACACCGGCAAGACGAACGTTCCGCCCCCGCGGATGATTTTGACGCGGTTGCCGGACGCATCGCTATGGACATTCTTCTTTCCTAAGTAACTGCCGGTGACGATGAGCGCCTCATCCGGTCCGACCGTGCGATATTTCAAGACGAAGACGAAAATTAAGGCGAGCAAAATCACCCCGACGATTATACTGGCTAAAATGGCTGTATTCATACGTTAAAACTCCTTTCGGATTGTCGGCTCGTCATATTCCATGACGACCGCAATGTTTCGTTCGACTTCAATGATGATGACACGACGATCACTTGGAATCGCCTTGCCGTCTACACTTTGGGCCGTCTTCAAAATCGAACCGATGACTGACTCGACGAGTACTTCCCCGTATCCGCCTTCAGGAACAGGGACGGTCAATCGCCCAACGAGTCCGACGAGCGATTCGTCGGTCATCCCGATCGATTCTTCCGCGTTCGACAGCGGCAAGAGGACGAATAAGTACAGGAGCGTCGTGAGCGCGAATGAACCGACGAGGGCGACGGCAAGCCCTATCATCGGCGACACATGGGCAAGCGCATTTAAAATCAATCCGATTCCCGCACCGAGTGCTAAAAAGGATAAGATGACGGCGGGATTGAACCAACCATCAAATACATCGAATGCATCTGAAAAAATCATGTACACGAATGTACCGAGACCCGCGATGATGAGTACCCACCAATACAGCTGATCTAACGATTCCATTACCACTCCTCCTCGGCGCGACGCTGTCGTTCGTACGAAAGGACGCGGCGCAAATGTTCGACTTCGAGCGCGAGCGCCTGTTCAATCGTGTCCCACTCTGCCAACGGTCGGGTCGGCTGATCGACCGACTGTCGGACCCGTCCTAACGTTTGCTCGAGACGTAAGCGATCATAGCGGTCGACCGCCTCCATCCGTTCTTGTCGCAGAAGTGACAAATAGTGATCGACTTCCGCTTGTAACGCAATGATTTGCTCGGTCGCCGCTTCCGACGAATCCTGCATGAGCAAGCGACGCACCCTGACTTGATGGGCGATCAGTTTTGCAATCCGAGCTTCTAGCTCGAGAATATGTTTATAGAGAGATTCTGCCTCATCTTCATCCGTGTCATCGCGCCACCACATCTCCGACTCACCTCGCTTCTTTCTTTACTCACTTGTCTATACGTTTCGAGCGAAACTTTGGTTTCAAAATATCTAAAAAAAATGTAAGATTGATTTGCTAGCGTTAGAAAGGAAGTGCTCACATTGGGCAATCAAGTCATTAAATTATCAGCTACCGCCCAGGAGGAACTCATCGCGAGTTATCGGGCCCATTCAGTCAATCCTCCGCCACACGCACGATTCAGTGCCAAAACACCTCAGTGTGTGATTACGGTGTACAATTCGGGTAAAGTCATGTTCCAGGGACGCGATGCCGACACGGAAGCCGCCAAATGGGGAACGAGCATAAAAAAAGAACCGAGTGTTCCGAAACATGTTCTGCCGGAAGGCTTTTCGGACTGGTCCGTCATCGGGAGCGACGAAGTCGGAAAAGGTGATTATTTCGGACCGCTCGTCGTCGTCGCCGCCTACGTGCCAAAAGAGAAAATCGCCCTCGTCAAAGAGCTCGGGGTCAAAGATTCCAAACTGTTGTCGGATACAGAAATCGTTCGAATCGCCAAAGACTTGCACGTCACCATCACCTATCAGAAGGCGACGCTTCATAATCCGGCGTATAATAAGATGCAACGGACGATGACGCAAGGAAAAATGACGGCCATCGCCCACAACGCCGCCTTGTCGGCCTTATTGCAGAAGCTCGATGCGACACCGGACGCGATTTTAATCGATCAGTTCGCTGAAAAGAACGTCTACTACAACCATCTTCGTTCTGAAAAAGCTGTCGTCAAAGATAATGTCTATTTCTCGACGAAAGCGGAAGGACTGCATGTCGCCGTGGCCGCCGCCTCGATTCTCGCCCGCGCCTTGTTCTTAAAAGAAATGGACAAGTTGAGTGCGACACTCGGGGTCACGTTACCGAAAGGCGCCGGCGCCAAAGTCGACCAAGTCGCGGCCGATTTGATTGTTCGTTACGGTCAATCCCGCTTGAACGAGGTCGCAAAAGTTCACTTCGCCAACACGAAAAAAGCGATCCGCTTGAGTGAGTTGAAACGATAGTCCTATATTTGAAGATATGGTATATTGTTTTTAGGGTTTAATGAACTTAAAAATTTTTGGAGGATAGCGTTCATGTTGCATTATAAAACGTACACATTAAGCGACGACCACCCTTGGGTCATCTTCATCCACGGCGCGGGTGGAAGTCTGTCGCATTGGTATCGTCAAATTCGGCCGTTCAAAAAAAAATATAACGTGCTCTTGCTCGATCTCCGTGGACATGGCGGCTCTTACAACGAAGAACAGTCGTTGAGTCAACCGCTGAACGCGTATACGCTCGATGTCGTCGTCGAAGACGTCGTCGAGGTCATGGACCACTTGCAGATTGAAAAAGGTCACATGGTCGGCCTATCGCTCGGGACGATCGTCATTCAAGCGATGTTCGAGCATCATCCGGAACGAATCGCTTCAGTCGTGCTCGGCGGGGCCATCGTCAAGTTCAACGTCCGCTCGACGTTGTTGATTCGCCTCGGCAGTCTCGTACAGAGCTTCGTGCCGTACATGTGGCTATATCAGCTGTTCGCGTGGATTTTATTACCGAAGAAGCGTCATAAGAAATCGCGCATGATGTTCGTCCGCGATGCGGCCAACCTGTGTCAACGCGAGTTCATCCGCTGGTTCAAGATGACCGAGAATATGAATCCGTTGCTTCGTCATTTCTCTTCGATCGAGACGAACGTACCGATTCTCTATATTATGGGTGACGAGGACTACATGTTCCTCGAAGCCGTCGAACGGACCGCGAAACATCAACCGACGGCTCGTGTCCAAGTCGTCACTGACTCGGGCCATGTCGTCAATGTCGACCAACCCGATCATTTCAATTCAATCTCGATGGCATTCATCGATCAACAAGTCGGCTCACTGGCAGCCAGCACGTCTTAATACGAGACGATCCTTCATTGGGTCGTCTTTCTTTTTGAGCGGTTTTCAATTTTTTTCAAATTAATTTTCAGAAAATATTGATTATTGAAAAATATCGTGTTACTCTTAGACAAATCTTAATAAACGGAGGAGCTGGCAATGATGAAAACCCATGCGCAACACGGCCTACTGATTATTATTCGACTGAGGGACTGAAAATCGACTCGATGACCGAGACGAATTTTTGGGCCCTTGTTTCGATGGTTTCGGACGAGGCGCTCATGGTATGACCGACGCGCTATCCCATCCGGATAGGTTTTTTTATTGGATTGACACACATAGAGGAGATGATGGAAGTGAAACAGTACGCAATGGACCGAATGATCAAAATATCAGCAGGAATGGCAAGCGCCGTCCTCGTCACGCTCGGGGTTGGACTCTTGATTGAAACGATTGGGAAGATGGCCGGCATCGAGACACTCGTCTTGATCGGGCAAGTCGCGAAATCATTGCTCGCCCCGGCACTCGGTGCCGGTGTCGCTTATCAGCTCGGCGGCAATACGCTCATTTTGTTCAGCTCGATGATTGCGGCAACTGTTGGTGGCGCGGCGCTCCAAGCGACCGAGAGCGGGCTCGTCCTCGTGCCCGGTCAACCGATCAGCGCCTTGATTGCAGCAGCGGCTGCGGTCTGGTTAGGCAAACGTGTCCTCGGGAAAACGAAATTTGATATGATGGTCGTCCCGGTCACGGCTGTCCTTGGAGGCGGCATCGTCGGAGTCGGCGCAGCAGCCGTCACGACACCGCTCATCAACTCAATCAGCGCCAGCATCACCGCTTCGGTCAATACGTCACCAATCGCGACATCACTCGTCATCGCGCTCGTATTTAGTGTCATGCTCATGTCACCTGCTTCATCGGCCGCACTCGCCATCGCGCTTCAACTCGACCCGGTCGCCAGTGCCGCCGCGTTGATCGGATGTACGGCCCAGTTCGTCGGCTTCACGCTCATGGCATATCGTCAAACAGATCCGGGCGGTTTGGTCGCCTCGTTCTTCGTCACACCGAAAGTCCAGTTCCCGACGTCGTCAAAAACCCTCGCGTCGTCATGCCGCCTTTCATCGCGGCGATGATCAGCGCGCCGATTGCGACGCTCGTCTTCTCACTCGAAGTCCCTTATGAAATAGCGGGACTTGGGCTCAACTCATTGATTGCGCCGCTCAACATCCTTGCCGCGCAAGGAATGGACGCGTTCCTCATCTTCGTTGGAACGGGCGTCGTCCTTCCGGCCGTCATCACGCTCGTCATGTATAAAGTGACATGCCTCGTCGGTTGGACAAAGTTTGGCGACTTGGCGCTTGAAGTCCAGTAACTCAAAAAAGGTGTCCACACGTGGTGGACACCTTTTTAGGTTATGCGCGAACTTCCGCACCGTGCGCCGCTTGAACGGCAGTGAGAATTGCTTCATACGACGCCGTCACTTCTTCATCTTGAAGGGTGCGGGTCGGATCTTGATACTTGAGCGAGAAGGCGATTGATTTCTCATCGACTCCTACGTTCTCCCCGATATAGACATCGAACAAAGCGAGGTCAATCAAGAGCGGTCCTGCCGCCTGTTTGATGGTCGCTTCGACTTGACCGGCCGGGATGTCCCGTTTCAACACGAGCGCCAAATCACGTGTGATGGATGGGAAACGTGGGACGTCTTCATAGATGAGCTCGGCTGACTGTTGCAATACGTCCAAGTCGAGTTCGAACACGTACACTTCTTTCAAGCCATACACGTCTTTGGATACGCCTGGATGGACTTGTCCGACGTAACCGATGACACGTCCGTCAATGAGCACGTTGGCGGTACGACCTGGGTGCATATCGGCAATGACGGCCGCCTCAAACGTCGCTTCGATACGTAGCGCAGACAAGAGCGTCTCGACGGCCCCTTTGGCGACGAAATAGTCGACCGGGACACGGGTCCCTTGTGAACGGTGGTCATACCAAAGTCCCGTCAATACGCCGGCGACGCGCTCCGTTTCACGTGGCAACGTCTCGCCTTGTTCGACATAGACGCGCCCTGTCTCATACAACCGTACATTCGCTTGTTGACGCGACGTATTGTAACGAGCCGCCTCGAGTAGACCTGGGATGAGCGATGTCCGGAGCACCGAACGCTCTTCGCTCATCGGCATTGCCAAGTTCACTTGTGCCAAGTCGGCCCCACTGAAGCGCGAGGCGTTCCCGACGCTCGTGAGCGAGTACGTGATCGCTTGCGACAATCCTGCGCCTTGGAGGACACGACGGACGCGACGGCGCAACACGTTTTCTTTCGGGAGGTACCCTTTCGAGTGTGACGCCGGAAGGCTTGACGGAAGGCTGTCATAGCCATAGAGGCGTGCCACTTCTTCCGTGATGTCAGCCGGCAACTCCAAGTCCGGGCGACGCGACGGTACGTGGACCGTCAACGTCTCGTCCCCGGTCACATCGAGACCGAGACGTTCCAAGATGCGGACGATCGTCTCTTGCTCGAGGTCCATTCCGAGTCGATGGTTGATATAAGCGACCGAGACGTCAATCGTCCGTGCCGCCGAGTCTTTGTCCCCGGCAATGACGATGTCGCTGATTGTGCCACCGCTCACCTCGACGATGAGTTCAGCCGCACGGTCAAGCGCCAATTGCAGACGTTCCGGGTCGACCCCTTTTTCAAAGCGGGCACTTGAATCTGAACGCAAACCGAGCGTACGGCTCGTCTTACGGACCGATGCCGGTGCGAAGTAGGCCGACTCGAGGATGATGCTCGACGTCGTCGCATCGACTTCAGTGTTCGCTCCACCCATGACGCCGGCGATGGCGACAGGCTGCTCGCCGTTCGTGATGACCATCATCGAGGCATCGAGCGTGCGCGTGACGTCATCGAGCGTGACGATTTCTTCCCCGTCATGTGCTTGACGAACCGCAATCGTCGTTCCGAGTTTCGCCGTATCGAACGCATGAAGCGGTTGTCCGAGCTCAAGCATGACGTAGTTCGTCACATCGACGACGTTGTTGATCGGGCGCACGCCTTCTGCGATCAAGATGTTTTTTAACCATTGCGGCGAGTCACCGATGACGACACCGTCGACACGGCGTGTCGCATAGTACGGACAGTTGTCTGTCTCGAGACGAACGCTGACCGTGTTCACGACATCTGTCGTCACGTCGGCAGTCGGTAATGTGTATGGGCGCTCGAGGATGGCCGCGACTTCATGAATGATTCCGTAAAGGCTTAAGCAATCCGAGCGGTTCGGTGTCAATCCGAGCTCGATCACTTCATCGTCGAGGTCTAACAAGCGGATGACGTCCGCACCGACTTCGACCGGTTCGCGGAACGTGTGAATGCCGTCCTGCTCGTCTTCGCGGATCTGTTTTTTCTCGAACCCGAGTTCCTCGAGTGAGCAAATCATCCCTTGCGACTCGACGCCGCGCAGCTTCGCTTTCTTGATTTTAAGTCCCGGGAGACGCGCTCCGACGGTCGCCACGATGACGTGTTGACCGGCAGCAACGTTCGGCGCGCCACAGACGATTTGGACCGGGCTGTCCGCACCGATATCGACCGTCGTCACGTTCAATTTGTCGGCCTCCGGATGCTTCTCGCACGCGAGGACATGCCCGACGACGAGTCCCGACAAGCCTTCAGACCGGCTGACGACGCTCTCGACTTCAATCCCGTTTTTTGTAATTAAGTCGCCGAGCGTCTGCCCGCTTAAATCGGATACATCGATATATTGATTCAACCATTTTTTTGATAATAACATGTGTGATCCTCCTTAGAATTGCTCGATGAAGCGTAAGTCGTTTGTATAGAAGTGGCGAATATCGTCCACCCCATGTTTTAACATCGCCATCCGTTCGACACCGATTCCGAATGCGAATCCAGACATCTTCGTCGAATCATAGCCTGCCATCTCGAGCACACGTGGATGCACCATCCCGCTACCAAGAATCTCAATCCAGCCTGTCTTCTTACAGACGTTGCAGCCTTTGCCGCCGCACTTGAAACAAGAAATATCGACTTCGACCGACGGCTCGGTGAACGGGAAGAAACTCGGACGGAGACGAATCTCACGCGTCTCTCCGAACAGCTGCTTGACGAACGATTCGAGCGTCCCTTTCAAGTCGGCCATCGAGATATGCTCATCGATGACGAGTCCTTCAATTTGCATGAACTGGTGCGAGTGCGTCGCGTCATCCTCATCACGACGGTACACTTTACCCGGGCAGATGATGCGAATCGGCTTCCCTTCCGCTTGGAGCATCGTCCGTGCTTGAACAGGCGACGTATGCGTCCGGAGGAGCGTCTCGTCCGTCACATAGAACGAATCCTGCATATCGCGGGCCGGGTGATCTTTCGGCAGGTTGAGCATCTCGAAATTGTACAAGTCCGTCTCGACTTCCGGACCTTCGGCAATCGTATAGCCGAGACCGACGAACAAATCTTCCATCTCATCGACGATCTGTTGGAGCAAGTGGGTATGTCCTGGCAGAGACGTCCGACCTGGGAGCGTGACATCAATCGTTTCCGCCGCCAGTTTCGCTTCGAGTTCGACAGCTTTCACTTCCTCGATTCGGGCTTCTAACGTGTCTTGGATTGTCGTCCGGACCGTGTTGACGAGTTCACCGACGGCAGGCCGTTCTTCAGGTGAGAGTTTCCCCATCCCGCGGAGCACCTCGGTCATCGGGCCCTTCTTCCCTAAATATTTGATGCGGACATCGTTCAACTCTTTTTGTGACGACGCCGTTTGAATCTCTTGCAGCGCCTCTTGCTGTAATTGTTCCAACTGTTCTTTCATACTTGTTTCCTCCTCTACAAAAAAAGTCCCTTCAGTCGATGACTGAAGGGACGAATGATCGCGGTACCACCCTACTTGGCCGAAATCGGCCCACTTGAGAGCATCGGTATCGGGATGCTACCCCGGTGTTGTCTCCAACACGACTCGAGAGTGAATTCAGCGCCGACCAAGGCATCGGCTCGCAGTCTCGGCCCATGCTCCCTGTACTCGTTCGGTAGTTCGCGTACTATGCTCTTTCAACGTCTATTCGTTATTTTGTTCGATGTAATTAACCTATCACGATTCGTCAATGCTGACAAGGTTATTGTAGCGCAATCCGATACATGAGAATACCGGCTGCGACGGCCGCATTCAACGATTCGGCATCGCCGAGAACCGGGATATGGACACGGGTGTCACAAAGGTCGAGCACGTCGTGATGCACGCCTTGGGCCTCATTGCCGATGACGAGCGCGACTTTATCGCTGAAATCGACTTGCTCGTACGATGTCGCTTTCGCGAGCGCCGTGCCATAAATATGGAACCCTTCGCTCTTCAACTCAGGCAACGTCTCGAGCAAATCGACCGAGCTCACGTTGACGTGGAACAAAGAGCCTTGTGTCGCGCGCACGACCTTGGCATTGAACGGGTCGACCGTCCCTTTTCCAAGCAGGACCGTGTCAAAGCCGGCCGCGTCGGCCGTCCGAATCATCGTCCCGAGGTTACCCGGGTCTTGGATGCGATCGAGGACGAGCACATGCTTCATCTTCCGTTCGACCGGGGCCATCTTGACGACAGCGAAAACCCCTTGTGTTTTCTCCGTCTCTGACAATAAGTCGGCCACGTGGTCGGATAGTTCGAGGACAGGCATCTCATCGAGGCGCCATGATCCTTTCGGGGTATACGACTCCCCCATAATCAGCTGGACGAGACGTCCGGCCCGGATGGCCTCGTCGACCAAATGCTCGCCTTCGACCAAAAATTGTCCGGACTCTTGTCTGCCTTTTTTCGTCATCAAGCGCTTTAAACGCTTGATCGTCTCACTTTTCGTAGACGTGATTTTCGTCATATTATCCCTCTTTCAACCATTGAACCGTTTCGTGGTCGAGTCGTTTCGTGAGCGCTACGACCAAATCGACGGCTGCTTCATAATCTGCTTTGTGAATGATCGAGACATTCGTATGCAAATAACGGACCGGTACCGTGAGCGCGACGGCCGGCATCCCGACACCTGCCAAATGGAAGCGACCTGCGTCCGTTCCGCCGCCCGGCGTCAAATCCAATTGGTACTTGATGTCGTTCTCTTTCGCCACTTCGACAATCAAATCAATGAGACGCGGGTTCGTGATAGTCGTCGCATCAAAGAAGATGACTTGAACGCCTTCTCCGAGTTTCGACAATCCTTCTGCCGGTGTCATCCCTGGTGTGTCTCCTGGAATTCCCGTATCGACGGCGATGGCGACGTCTGGTTTAACCAAATTGGCGGCCGTGACGGCACCGCGCAACCCGACTTCTTCTTGCACCGTCGCGCCTGTAAAGACGACACCCGGAACTTCATCGTCCTTTAATCGTTTCGCCGCCTCGATGGCGATGGCACAACCGATTCGATTATCCCATGCTTTCGCCATCAAAAAGTCTTCATTTTTCATGACCGTGAACTCACAGTGCGGGACGACCGTATCGCCCGGACGAATGCCCCACTCCGCGACTTGTTCTTTCGACGTCGCACCGATATCGAGGAACATGTCTTTAATCTCGACAGGTTTTTTGCGCGCCTCGAGCGGAAGCACGTGCGGCGGTTTCGCACCGATGACCCCAGGAATCTTTTCGCCCGAGCGTGTGACGACGTCCATGCGTTGCGCGAGCAATACTTGGTTCCACCAGCCACCGAGCGCTTGGAAACGTAAGAAGCCGCCTTCTTCGATTCGTGTCACCATGAAGCCGACTTCATCCATATGGCCGGCAATCATGACACGCGGACCATCCGCGTTGCCCGTCACCCGTCCAAACAGACTGCCTAGTCCGTCTTGTTCGAACGATTCGACGTGAGGTTCTAGATACTCACGCATCAATGAGCGGACTTCTCCTTCATTTCCCGGGACACCAGTGGCATCCGTCAAGCGTTTCAGCATATGTAATGATTCGTTCATGAGACATCGCTCCTTCGTTTCGATTAGTAACCTTGATTTTGTCGCTCATGGTTCTTTTCATTTTTCGCCATATACGCCATCACCATCAACTCTTCGTTGATGCCGAGCGTATAGCCAAGTTCGAGATAAGCCGCCATCAGCGTCTCGTACATCGGTTCCGTCTTCGACAAACCAAAGTTCGTCACTTTGCGGAACACGTCTAAAAAAGCGTCAGTCGCATCAAGATACGAGCTACCTGCTGGGAACGAATCGCGTTCATACCCGAGGGCAAGACCGAGCGACAATAAGAAATGAATGCCGTCGACATACTCTTCTAAGATCACGTCTTGAGGCGACGGGCCTTTCGTTGACCAAAATTTAAAGCTACGGGTCTCATTGGCGAGTTCACCGAGTTCGACGAGCAAAGCAAGTAACCGCTCATCAAATTGGTTCCCGGATAGTTGATGTTCTTCTTTGATCCGCTCGTCTAATTCACGTTGCCGATCAAATAATGTTGTCCAGTTCACCGGTTGCTCCTCCTATTCTACTTTCAAAGCAGTACTAAAATCATTAAAGACCAGCCGACTGCCAAAATCAATACTTGTATTTGAACGCTTTTTGGGGCATGAACCGCCTTTTTGCGCGTCAAATGGAGTCCGAACAGAGCGCCGATCGCACCACCGGCATAAGCATATAAGACGTTGAAATCGCCTTCACCGAGCGTGTACCGTTTCGCTTGCACGTACGTGTAGACGTTCAACACGATGAGTGCCAATGCGACAATGGCCAAGACAGATGGATTCATAGTCCGCCCTCCTTATCTAAAGTTTAAGGAATTCCTTAGAAAAAGAAAGCGCCGAGATAAGGTCTCGGCGCTGTCGATTGAACGATTACGCGTTCAATTTTGATTTAGCTGTATCAGCAAGTGACGCGAATGCCTGTGCATCTGTCACAGCAAGCTCAGCAAGCATCTTACGGTTGATGTCGATTCCTGCAAGCTTGAGGCCGTGCATCATACGGCTGTATGATAGACCGTTTGTGCGTGCTGCCGCATTGATACGTGTGATCCAAAGACGACGGAAATCACGTTTCTTTTGACGACGGTCACGGTAAGCGTACATGAGTGACTTCATGACTTGTTGTTTTGCTACTTTAAATAGAATGTGTTTCGAGCCAAAATAACCTTTGGCAAGCTTGATTTGCTTTTTACGACGTTGACGAGTCGTATAACCGCCTTTTACGCGTGGCATATGGTTTCCCTCCTAAATTCTTTCTGTATTACTTCGCGATCATGTTGCGAATGCGTTTGAAGTCTCCAGCTGAGACGATAGCACCTTTACGGAGCTTACGTTTCGCTTTAGTCGATTTGTTACCAAACAAGTGACTTGTGTAAGCGTGTGAACGCTTGAGTTTACCTGATGCAGTACGTTTGAAACGTTTAGAAGCACCACGGTGCGATTTCATTTTCGGCATGAGTATTTCCTCCCCACTATGACTCGATGATTAATCTTCTTTCTTCGGAGCCAGCACTAAGAACATGCTGCGTCCTTCCATCTTCGGCTTTTGTTCAACTGTTGCCAAGTCGGCACATTCCGCCGCCAATTTTTCCATGACGCGTCGGCCGATTTCCGAGTGTGTGATGGCGCGTCCGCGGAACCGGATCGACGCTTTCACTTTGTTACCATTTTCAAGGAATTTGCGAGCGTTACGCAATTTCGTTTGGAAATCGTTTTCCTCGATTGTCGGGCTGAGGCGCACTTCTTTCATTTGGATGACTTTTTGGTTTTTACGCGCTTCTTTTTCTTTCTTCTGAAGTTCGAAACGGTATTTCCCATAGTCCATGATTTTAGCGACCGGTGGGTTAGCTTTGTCGGCGACCAAGACGAGATCGAGTTCAGCCTCTTCCGCTAAACGTAATGCTTCATTACGCGATTGCACACCGAGTTGTGCACCGTCCGCTCCAATTAAGCGAACTTCACGGGCACGAATGTTTTCGTTGATAAAGAGCTCTTTGCTAATGGTTAGCACCTCCATCGTGCGGTTGCACGAGTTTTAGATTGATAAGACAACATGGCAATAAAAAAAGCGTCGGCAGTTTCCCGCCCACACATCATTTAGGAGACAGCAGAGACCAAGGCTCGACTGCTTCACGTACATGATGGACCTGACCGAATCTGTTCGGACGAGGTGAGAAGCGGGCGCTTCTGCTTTGTTGTATTTAATCACTATGTCATCTTAACACCAATAGAATTAAGATGTCAAGAATTCGCGCATGAATAATTGGTAGCTCACACTTTTATGATGATAACAGTCATTTCGCTGTTTCGCAATACCTTTTGCGAGGGAATAAAATAAAAAAGGAGGGATGGACCATGTCTTGGAGAAAGCAAGTGAAGGATGATCATGATTATCATGACCAAATCAAACATATCGTCCAAGAGACGATGCGTCACCACGAGTTGAGTGATGCCAAGCTCGAAGCGATTTTGACGGACTTATTAGAAGAAATGAACCGAATCACATTGAAGATTGTCGACGACCATGAGTCCGCTCGCGATTATATCCATAAACGATGGTATTAAAAAAGGGCGGAGCGCCCTTTTTTAATACCATTTGTCATGTCGTCAACGTCAATCAATTCGTCAACGACTTGAAGAAATTGCTGAGCGCTTCGAACAAGCGGGCGAAGAAGCCTTGGACTTCTTCGGTCTCGAGGAACGCCTGCACGTCTTGACCGGCCCCTTGTAACCCGTTGCTAATCGCATCCCAGTCCAGGTTTGCCTGCTGCATGTTCTCAAACAACGTCGTCAATTGCGTCAACTGCGTATCAGACAATTGGACGTTGTTTTGATTCAACACTTGGATGACGATATCGCGAATCTCGATGTTCGTCTCCGGGGCCTTATTCGCAATTTCCGCTTTAATCTCGTTCATGAGACCGGCCACGTCCTCTTGACCGACCGTCTTCCCGATTTCAGACGTGACGGCCAGTTCTTCCTGCGCCAAGTCTTTCCGCTCCTCAGACAGTTGAATGCCCGTCTCTGCCGCGGTCTGATCGTACGCCTTCATGATGCCCGTGAGTGCCGACGTCCCCGTGACACGGATTGGAGATGTGATATAAATATCGGCATCGGTCACCCCGGCAGTCACGAGTGCGTTCGCATACATATCTTCGGTGACCCACGTCACGTTCTCTGTTTTGATATCGAGCCCGGTCCCGTCAGTCAGTTTGATGCGGGCTGATGAATACATACCCCCGCCGCGCTGTGCCTGTGGGACGGAATCCCCTAAGTATTTCTCTTCATCGGCCGCGGTCGTGATAATCGGTTCGATTCCAGCCGGTGCCTCGACTCGTTCGAGCACCCAATCCCGTTGGCTGGCCGATAACGATTCGCCGAGCGTGACGATCGTGTCATCGACGATGGCTTCTGCGTTTACTTTAGGTATCATGCTTGTCGCGACGACCGAACCGATCGTGAGCGCCACTAGTGGTTTCATATAATTCAAACTGAATCACTCCTTTCTTCTACCTTACGTTTCCATTGCTTGTTCCGCATCCGTCTTGAGACCGAAAAAACGACCACCCTTCCGGTGAAGGATGGTCGACCGATTAACGTGACCGGTTCGCGATTTCTTCTGTGAGCGATGACAAGAAGTCATCGAGCGTGGCCGATACTTGTTCTTGCTGTCCGTAGCGACGGATGTTGACCGCACGCTCATCGCGCTCTTTATCACCGAGGACGAGTGTCATCGGGATTTTCTTCATTTGGGCTTCGCGAATCTTATAGCCGAGCTTTTCATCACGGAGATCCGTTTCGACACGGACGCCACGCTTGACGAGCTCTGCCTTCACTTCCGCAACGTACTCATCGTGGACGTGTGAGACAGGGATCAACTTGACTTGAACAGGTGCGAGCCATGTCGGGAACGCCCCTTTATACTCTTCAATCAAGTAGGCGACGAAACGTTCCATCGTCGAGACGACACCGCGGTGAAGGACGATCGGGCGATGGTCTTTTCCGTCTGGCCCCGTGTACGTCAAGTCGAACCGCTCTGGGAGCAAGAAGTCGAGTTGGACCGTCGAGAGCGTTTCTTCTTTCCCGAGCGCTGTGCGGACTTGGACGTCAAGTTTCGGTCCGTAGAACGCCGCTTCTCCTTCCGCTTCGAAATAAGGGAGGCCTAGCTCGTCCATCGTCTCTTTCAATTGACGTTGCGCTGTTTCCCAAATCGCATCGTTGTCGAAGTACTTCTCTTTGTCGGCCGGGTCGCGGTACGACAAACGGAAGCGATAATCCTTGATGCCAAAGTCGGCGTACACTTCTTGAATCAAATGGACGATATCTTTGAACTCTTGCTTCATCTGTTCTGGCGTGACGAACGTGTGCCCGTCGTTCAACACCATGTAACGGACACGTTGGAGGCCTGTGAGCGCCCCTGACATCTCGTAACGGTGCATACCACCGAGCTCGGCGATGCGGAGCGGGAGTTCGCGATATGAGCGCGGCTCATGCTTATAGATCGTCATGTGATGCGGACAGTTCATCGGACGAAGGACGAGTTCTTCGTTGTCCATCTCCATTTTCGGGAACATATCGTCTTGGTAGTGATCCCAGTGCCCCGATGTCTTATACAGGTCAACCGAACCGAGGACCGGCGTGTAGACGTGCTGATACCCGAGCTCGAGTTCTTTGTCGACGATATAACGCTCGACCGTACGACGAATCGAGGCACCTTTCGGGAGCCACATCGGCAAGCCTTGACCGACTTCTTGTGATACGAAGAAGAGGTCAAGCTCTTTCCCGAGTTTGCGGTGGTCGCGCTCTTTCGCTTCTTCTAACAGACGCAAATGTTCCGCGAGTTGTTCTTTCGTCGCGAACGCCGTCCCGTAAATGCGTTGCAGCATCTTGTTATCCGAGTCACCGCGCCAGTATGCACCGGCCACGCTCATCAACTTGAACACTTTCAATTTCGATGTCGATGGGACGTGCGGCCCGCGGCACAAGTCAAAGAATTCACCTTGATGGTAAATCGTGAGCGTCTCGCTCGCCGGGATATCTTCAATCAATTCGATTTTGAGCGGGTCCCCGAGCTGTTTGTAACGCTCGAGCGCTTCGTCGCGCGAGACGACTTCGCGTGTGATATCCAAGTTCTCGTCGACGATCCGTTTCATCATCTTCTCGATTTCTGGAAGGTCTTCCTCATTGATGCGGCGGTCCATCTCGATGTCGTAATAGAACCCGTTCTCAATCGTCGGCCCGATGCCGAGATAGATACTACCTTCTTCGCCGTATAACCGTTTGATGGCTTGGGCCATCAAGTGGGCCGACGAATGGCGCATCAAATCGATGCCCTCTTCCGAATCCGGCATGACGAGCTCGATGTTACCGTCGTGCTCGATCGGACGACGATAATCGATCATCTCACCGTCGATTTTCGCGGCAATCGCTTTTTTACGAAGTCCCGGACTGATCGAACCTGCTACTTCTTCTGCTGTGATGCCGGCCTCAAACTCTTTGACGGCCCCATCTGGAAATGTCAATTGAATCATGTGTCAACTTCCCCTCTCTACGTCTGAAAATAAATAAAAAAAGCCCATCCCTATGAAAGGGACGAGCTTTGATTCTCGTGGTACCACCCTCGTTCCCAAGCGATCCGCTTGGCTCGAACACACGATAACGAGTGTGAATCGCCGCACGATTGACCCGTACGGTGCTCGGAGGGAGTAAGGCGATCGGCGTGTTTAGGAAGCTCTCACCAGCCTTCCCTCGCTTTGAAACCCGTTACGACGTCTCATGTCCTCTTCAATGCATCAGTTATATGCTTATTAGTATAGTCAACTCGTTCCAGAAATACAATCCCTTTACCGTCGACGATTCTCACCTTTTAACTCGATTTGCGTCGTCGTCGTCGAGATGCGCTGCATGAGGCGCTGCGCCTTCATTTTGTTCTGTGGCGAGCCGTCGATCGAGAAGTGGGTCTCTAGCTCTTCTCCGCTAAAGTTCGAGCTGTAAAGCGTCGGCAAGCGATGCATCATACGATACTGCAAAATAATACCGAACAGCTCGTCGCGTACCCATGGACTGATCGCTTCAGCCCCGATGTCGTCAATCAATAACACTGGCACGTGTTGGAACGACGTCAAAAACGAATCGAACGAGTCGGTCCGGATCTTCCGTTTCGCTTCCGAGACGAATCCCGGGGCGTGGACGAGAATCGTCTCGATGTCCGCCACTTTCAACTCATTGGCGATCGCGCGAGCAAATACGTCTTCCCCACCCCAAAACTTCCATATAAATACAACCCGTTCACTTTTTGACGGGTCTTCATCCCTGAGACGAATCGCATCGCTTCGCGTAATGCAATCTTACGGGCATCATCCGACCAGTCGAACGACTCAAAACTCGCCTCTCGGACCTCTTCCGGTAAGAACAGGCTCTTGAACTTCCGGTCCATCTCTTTTTGGCGTCGTGCCTGACGATGCTTCACCGTTTCTTCATATCGGATTGCGATTTGACCGAGGTCGACATAGAGCACCGGCTGATGGCCCGGGATGACGGCTTGCTCCTCGATGAGCTTCTTGCCGTCCATCTGTTCTGCATATTCACTGAGCTTCGTGAAGCCGACCTCGATCGCCGTCTCGTCTAACTCCGGATGCGCCTTTAAAAAGGCGACGACTTCTGGATGTTCGAGGGTGCGCCGGCGAATCGATTCGTACGCTTCCCGCACTTCTTTCCGGTTCATCATTTGGGCGAGCGTTTGATTGATACGTTCCATGTCCCTCATCCTTTCTCTTTCAATTCATTCAACAGCTTGACGAGTTCCGCGTCGTCTGGGACCGATGCCTCGAGTTCTTGCTTTCGTTTTTGATCGTACGTCCGTTGCTGTTTTGCCTCGTCTTCGAGCCATTTCGGCATCTCCGTCTTATCTTTACGTCTCGAGCCGACGGTCGTCCGTTGTTGCACGTTTTCACGTTTCTGCTGTTTCTTTTCAATCAAAGCGTCTTGTGTCGCTTCTTGCTCCAACGCGTCTTTGGCGTTCAAATAGCCCGCCGTCTTCCAACTCGTCGCGATGCGCATGACATAGTTCTCACTGAGCCGCGTCTGCTTCTTCACTTCGATACAGTAATAGAACAACGCGTTGATGACACTAGGCGCAAGCCCGAGCGTATCGACGAGGTCGATGATGAGTTGTTCGTCACTCTTCGAAAGTTGTGGCGTGTTCCGAATCGTCGACACGTACTGGTGAGGATGCGCTTCTTCCATGACCGTCACGTCATGTAAATCACTGATTTCTGTTTTTTCCGTCTCATCCGACTTCACTTTCCGATGTCGCGTCTGTTTCTTCTTCAATTGCAACACCATCTGGCGGCAACCGTCGCGCTTCTCTTGTTCACTGAGCGGCAAATACGCCTCGTGGACGAAATACTCCTTCAACATCTCGGCCATCGTTTCTTCATCGATTTGTGAGACGTAGGCAAGCTTCGTGATCGTCTCATCGAGCTTCTTCGTGAAGAAGCCGACCGGGAAGTTCGTCAATTTTTTGACGATTTCCATATCGAACGTATAGTTGATCTCGATTTTGGCACGGTCCGGCTTCTCGTAGTTCTTTTGGGTGAACGCCATATGATTGACCCCTTTGACATCGAACACATCATTAAAGTCTTTCGTCACTTCGATAATCCCGGCCGGCAAGGGATCGATGGTGAATCGTCCTTGCAACTGTTTGAAGCGGACTTCTCCCACCTTATAGAAGAGAAAGCTCGACAACAAGCCATCGTTCAAGAACGTATGGGGTGCGAGCGGGACACGAAGTTGATAGACGTACTGGGTCAAGCGTTCGTCTTTCGTCTTGTACGTCCGGACGAGTCCAATCGCTTCGAGCCGGAATAGGCTGTCCGTCAGCTCGTTGATCGAGTAGTCGAGCATCTCACAGAGCGCGCTGTGCGACATATAGTTCGATTTCATCTTACCGGGTTTCAGTTCACTCCAAAGTGTCTGATACATCGCGAGCGCCTTCACTCCGATGACCGGCTGATATAAATGATACAACGACTGATACGACTCGCGATCGATGAGCCCGGTGCTCATGATCAACAGTTCGTCAGTCCCGTACAGGATTCGTTCTTTTTCCATGATAGGTCTCCCCTGAAAAAAGGCGACCAGCAGGCCGCCCCTCTAGTTGGTCGATTTTTCTTGCTTCATTAAATCTTCAAGTTCTTTAAAGAACACTGAGATATCCTTGAATTGACGATAGACAGATGCGAAACGGACGTATGCCACTTCGTCGACCCGGGCCAGCTCGTTCATGACGAGTTCACCGACTTGTTCGCTCGGAATCTCAGACTGGCCGTGGGCCCGTAATTGTTGTTCGACTTTCGTGACTACGCCTTCGAGCTGCTCAAGCGTGACCGGACGTTTCTCGCACGCCCGAATAATCCCGCGAAGCACTTTCTCACGGCTAAATTCTTCCCGATTCCCGTCTTTCTTGACGATAATGAGGGGCGTTTGTTCGACCGTTTCAAACGTGGTGAACCGATAGCCGCACTCCTCACATTCACGACGGCGACGAATCGAATAGAAATCTTGTACTGGTCGGGAGTCGAGCACTCTCGTTCCATTATGATCGCATTTAGGACAACGCATGCTCAGCCCTCCTTATCGTTCGACAGATTGATTCCCGATGGCGCGGAGCGGGAACTTCGATTGTAGCGCCTCATAATAAATGTTGACGATTTGGCCTAAATCCGGTCCGAGCATCTGTTCACGATTCAATGTGAAGTCCACGGCGGTGCGTCCACCGTCCACTTGAACGACTGTCGCCAGTGCATCCCATCCATCTCCGGTAAACGCCACTTCCCCCCGATCTGCATCGACGCGACGTACGGTCTGACCTGCCAATTGAATCTGCTCACTTAACCACGTGAGCACGGCGGTCGGCGATGCTGCCACATATCGTGTGCGCAATGCCTCATTTTTATGCGAATCGTCCGTCTGGACATGTGTTTGAAACTTATCCAATAATCCCATTATCCACCTCGACACCTTATTTATATAGGTTAAGCATATCAAAATTAAGCGCTCAACAAAACAATTAAAAGGGCTGACCGAAATTCGGCCAGCCTCAAAAGGTCAATCTGATTATTTGCTGATTGCAACTTGTGCTTCCGGAACACGAATCGGTCCCATTCCACGATCAAGTTTCACGTCCTCACGAACTTTTGCTTCCAAGCCTTCCGCGATATATTGCGAAGCTGTGGCTGGATCGATTCGATCCCCACACGTGAACACATCGACTGATGCGTAGCCATGCTCTGGGAAACTGTGAATCGTCAAGTGTGATTCTGAGATGATAACGACTCCACTAACACCGTGTGGCGCAAATTTGTGGAAAGCGACTTCGCGGACTTCAGCGCCCGAACGAAGTGCTGCATCGACGAATAAGCGCTCAATGTAGTCGATATCGTTCAATTTGTCGGGATTGCACTCCCAAAGTTCTGTAATAATGTGACGTCCCATAGTATCCATATTAGTGGATCCCCCTTTACATCAATGGTCTCAAAGTAGTTGATGATCACTCACTTTGTGCCTGAATCGCCCACAACCACGGGGGCAAGTTAGTCCTAAGAGGTCCTAACCCTTTAAGTTGCGTTTGTCAGACCAATTGAAGTTCACGAGTTAGAGTGTATCTTGTTTGGGACGTCGTTACAAGACATTTGTTTCAATTCTTTAAAAATATTTTTAGATAAATATATTTTTTCAGGCAGGGGTTTCTTGTTGTCCGATTTGAAGATAGCTCGCGACCATATCCAACAGGTCGACCACACGACATGAATAGCCCCATTCGTTGTCGTACCAAGCGAGCACTTTAACGTGGTTACCTCCAAGTACCATCGTCGAATCAGCATCGATAATCGATGAGCGTTCATCCCCGTTGAAGTCGATGGAGACGAGCGGTTCATTCGAAACACCGAGAATACCCGTCATCTCTCCACGTGCCGCACGCTCGAACGCCTCGTTCACTTCATCCACTGTGACATCACGACGTAACTCAACGACAAGATCGACGAGAGAAACGTTCGGCGTCGGAACACGAAGCGCCATCCCGTTCAATTTACCTTGAAGCTCAGGCAAGACGAGTCCGATGGCTTTGGCAGCCCCGGTCGAGGTCGGTATAATGGAACTACCACATGCGCGAGCGCGTCGTAAATCTTTATGCGGATTGTCGATATTGTTTTGATCATTCGTATAGGCATGCACGGTCGTGACGAGCCCCGTTTCGATTCCGAACGTCGAGTCCAACACTTTCACGACCGGACCAAGACAGTTTGTCGTACACGAGGCGTTTGAGATGACGTGATCGTGCTCCGGTAAATAATCACGGTCGTTCACCCCCATGACAATCGTCCGCAATTCGCCTTTCCCGGGCGCCGTCAAAATGACTTTCTTCGCACCGGCTGTCAAATGTTTTTTCGCGCCGATGTCTGAATTGAATTTTCCGGTCGCCTCGATGACAATGTCAACGCCAAGCTCGTTCCACGGTAACCGCTCCGGATCACGTTCGGAGACGATCGTGATTTGCTTCCCATCGACCTCGAGCGCATCCCCATGCGCCCGAACCATGAGTGTGAACGGGCCGTGGACCGTGTCGTGCTTGATCAAATGGGCGAGCGTCTCCGCCGGATAACTCGCATTGATTGCGACGACCTCATGACGTCCCTCAAGCATCAATTTCCGAAATACCATTCTCCCAATGCGACCAAATCCATTGATTGCAACTTTTGTCCCCATGTAAAATCCCCCTTTTTTAACGTTACGACACCATTATAACGGAAAAATGGAAGCGTTTTCACTATGAATCGTCACATTTCTTTCACTTTTTTACAGTTTCATATTTGAAAAAGAGGGAAATTCGGTTTAGAGCTTGGAAAGGAGTTATGACAGTATGTTTGATTGGAATGATTTAGACAAGTTTATCATTTCGTTTTTCATTATCTTGCCTCTTGTGACGATAATCCACCAATTCGGTCACTTCTTCTTCGCGAAACTATTTGGTGGTTCGCTCGATATGGAGATTGGAACTGGTAAAAAATTATTCAAAGTCGGGCGCCTGCAATTCAACCGTGTCTATTTTTACGATGCCTGGTGTCAATTTAGTGATTTAAAATACAGCAATCGTTTGACGCGAAGTCTCGTCTACGCAGGCGGATCTATTTTCAATTTAGCTAGTATTTTAATTGTGAACGGATTCATTTCCATGAGAGAAATTAAACCGACACTCTATACGTATCAATTCGCCTATTTCTCGTTTTATTACGTCTTTTTCTCGCTTTATCCGATTTATTATTCGAATGGCCACCCAAGTGACGGCCGTGCCATCTTCGATACATGGAAAAAGGGAAGACCTGAATCAGACCCACTCAATTGAACAAAAAAGAAGGCGCTCAGTCGCCTTCTTTTTGCATGTCTTTAAATTGTTCAACGAGGCGGACCACTTGGATCGACAAATCACCAAGCGCGCCGTTGTTGTTAATTAAAAAATCAGCCTGTTGCTTCTTCTCCTCAATCGGCATCTGGGCATGGATGCGCGCGAGTGCTTCCGCTTTCGTCAAACCGTTCCGCTCCATGAGCCGCATCAGCTGAATCTCCTCCCGACAATAGACGACGACCGTATAATCGACGAGGTCCCGCATCGTCCCTTCGAACAAGAGTGGGATGTCGAAAATGACGACCTTCTCGCCCGCCGCCTCATAGCCACGCATCTCCTCGAGCATTTCTTCGCGAATAGCTGGATGCATGAGTTGATTGAGTAACTGTCGTTTGGCGTCATCATGGAAAATTTCACGTCCGAGCGCCTGACGGTTCAACGCGTCGCCCGAGAAGCATTGTGGGAACGCCTCACGGACGGCCGCGAATGCCTTGCCTCCCGGCTCGATGACGATTCGCGCCATTTTATCGGCATCGATAATCGGGATTCCACGTTTTCGAAACAAACGGGATACGGTCGACTTCCCTGTCGCAATTCCACCTGTCAAACCAATCTTCAACATTGTGTCCACCTCTTACTGTTGGCATTGCGGACAGTAGTGCGTGCCCCGTCCACCCAATTTCATCTTTTCAATCGGCCGGCCGCATCGTTTGCACGGCTCGCCGGTCTGACCATACACGTAGAGCGTTTCTTGGTACGTCCCGCTCGCTCCATCGGGATTCGTATAGCTCCGAATCGTGCTACCACCGCGCTCAATCGCTTCCGTCAACACGGCGACGGCTTCATGGTGCACCAAACGCACCTCGTCAAGCGAGAGCGAGGCCGCCGGGCGGGTCGGATGAACCCCGGCCCGGAACAACGTTTCATCGACGTAAATGTTACCAAGGCCGACGAAAATCGACTGGTCAAGGAGTGCCGTCTTGATGGCCCGAACGTTCATCCGGTTCAAGCGAGTATGAAGCGTCTCCGCTGTCACTTCCGGATCGAACGGTTCGAGCGCGAGGAGCGACAAGGGCGGTGTCACATACAAATCGGCATTTGTCTTCAATTCCATCGTGCCAAACTTTCTCACATCGTTATAATGAAGTGTCGTCCCGTCCGTGAACGTAAAGATGATATGTGTATGTTTGACCGGATTGACCATTTCGTCATGCGGAAAGAATTTCCCTTCCATTCGAAGATGGGAAACGAGATATCCGTTCGTCAATTTGAACAAAATGAATTTCCCACGTCGCTCGACGTCTTGAATCGTCTCCCCAAGCAACTGTTGTGTCCACAGTTCTGGCTCGTGACCTCGAATGATTTTTGCGTCGAGCACCTCGACATTTGCAATCGTCTTTCCGGAGACGAACGGGCGCAATCGGCGACAGACCGTCTCCACTTCTGGTAATTCAGGCATATTGATTTCCTTTCTCGATCTTATTTCGTGTCGAACCACGTCTCACCGAACGATCCGTCCGCGCGGAGCGGGACGTCCAAAGTAATTGTGTGCTCCATCGCTTGTTTGACGATCGTCTCGAGCGCCTCCGTCTCTTCTTTCGGTCCCTCGAAGATGAGTTCATCATGGACTTGAAGCAATAGTTTCGACTGAAGTCCTGATTCGCGGAGCGCCACGTCGACATCAATCATCGCTTTCTTGATAATATCGGCCGCCGTTCCTTGAATTGGCGTATTAATGGCTGTTCGCTCGGCGAAACCGCGCAAGTTGAAATTACGCGAATGGATATCTGGGATGTTGCGGCGGCGTTTCATCATCGTCTCGACGTAGCCGTGTTCCCGAGCCCGTTCGATGGCGGCATCCATGAATCGTTTCACGCCTGGGAACTGTTCGAAGTACGTATCGATGAACGTCTGCGCTTCTTTTCGGCTAATGCCGAGGTTTTGTGACAGTCCGTAATCACTAATGCCGTAAATAATCCCGAAGTTGACCGCTTTCGCTTGACGACGCATGAGCGACGTCACTTCTTCTTTGGCGACTTGAAACACGTTGGCTGCCGTCGACGTATGAATATCCTCGTCATGCAGGAACGCCTCGAGCATCTTCTTATCTTGTGACATGTGGGCCATGATACGGAGCTCGATTTGCGAGTAGTCGACCGCATAGAGTACCCAATCGGTCTCGCTTGCTGTGAACGCTTTACGAATCCGTCGCCCTTCTTCTAAACGAATCGGGATGTTTTGCAAGTTCGGGTTGACCGACGATAACCGTCCGGTCTGTGTCAACGTCTGTGTGTAACGGGTATGGATCTTCCCATCGTCCTTGATAACTTTTTGTAGCCCTTCGACGTATGTCGACTGTAACTTTCCGAGTTCGCGGTAATGCATGATATGTTCGACAATCGGATGGAGCGGTGCCAACTTCTCAAGCACGTCCGCCGCCGTCGAATATCCGGTCTTCGTCTTTTTGACCGGCGGCAACGCTAACTTCTCGAACAAAATAACACCGAGTTGTTTCGGTGAGTTAATATTGAACGCTTCGCCAGCGAGACGATGAATTTCAGTCTCAAGTTGAATCAACCTATCACGAAGATCGTCTTCCATCACTTTCAATGTCGCCACGTCGACGTGAATCCCGGCCCACTCCATCTCGGCGAGCACCGATACGAGCGGACGCTCCAAATCTTTATAGAGCGACGTCTGTTCGTTTTGATCGAGTTCGTTACAGACGTTTGCGAACAACGTCAAAATGGCCATTGCCTTCTCACCGAGATGCTGCTCGAGCACGTCTCGTTCGGGAACGTTCAGCTTTGCCCCTTTTCCGTACACTGCTTCGTCTTCTGGCAACGCATAGTCGAAATGGGAGGCAATCGAATCAAGTGTCGTCCCACCTGAAAGGTTGAGCAAGTATCCAGCGACCAGCAAATCGTCATACCCTCTAAGTGTGACGCCATGTCGTTTCAATTGAATAATTGCCTGTTTTGCGTCAAGACAAATCGTCGAACGGTTCTCGTCTGCTAACCATTCTCGCACATTCGAGACTTCCAAGAGAGAAGTGTCGCCCACGGTCACTCCCGCTTTCGATGCGATCGCCACACCGATGACCGGTTCTTCAAAATAGTCGTCCCGGAGTTGTTCGAGGAAGAGGACTGCATCTGTCAAGTCTTGCTCGTCAACCGCGATGTGGTTCACTTCACGTGCTTCGACTGTTTCTACACTATTCGTTCCAAGGTTCAATTTAGTGAGGAGTGACTTGAACTGGAGACTTATGAACAGCGGTTTCACTTTCCCAACGTCATATGGATGGAACGTGAGCTCATCCATACTGATGTCGATCGGGACGTCGGTATAGATTGTCGCCAATTTTTTCGACATGAGCGCTTCCCGTTCGTTCGCCTCGATTTTTTCTTTTTGCTTCCCCTTCAACTCATGCGTATGCTCATACAAATTTTCAACGGAACCGTAAGCTGTGAGTAATTTGAGGGCCGTCTTCTCGCCGACACCCGGAATTCCAGGAATGTTATCGGATTTATCGCCCATCAGTCCTTTCAAATCAATCATTTGAAGTGGACTCAGTCCGTCATACCGTTCGTTGAACGCAGCCGCGTCCATCGTCTCGACGTCTGTGATGCCGCGCTTCGTCAAATAGACGGTGACCCGGTCGTCAATCAACTGTAGTAAATCCTTATCACCGGTCACGACCGTCACTTGGTCGAAAGCGGTATTTTTTGAAAGCGTCCCGATGATGTCATCGGCCTCGTATTGGTCGAGCTCGAGCACTTTGATGCCGAACGCCTCGCAAATCTCACGCACGATCGGGAATTGCTCTCGGAGCTCTCCCGGCGTCTTTTGCCGTCCACCTTTGTAGTCGGCATATGTGTCATGGCGGAATGTCTTTTTCGACGCATCAAACGCGACCGCGAAATGACTCGGCTGTTCATCTTCCATCAACTTCAATAACATCATCGTGAACCCGTATACGGCGTTCGTGTTTCGGCCACTTGCATCCGTCATAGGGGGCAACGCGAAAAAGGCACGGTATGTGAGTGAGTTTCCATCCAGGAGTAATAATTTATTCATTGGACAACCTCCATTCTATCTTATTCCATCATATCATACGGGCACAGGCGTTCGAAAAAAAAGACCCTTTTCTAGAAACTAGAAAAAGGTCAATCTTCCCGATCGCGTGGAGATGAGCACCAATCGAGGCACGAGATGATGAAGAGGTCTCATCTATAAAGTAGCATCGCTTTGTAAAGCCGGTATGAATTCGCCATGAATTCCTTGTTAAGCACTCGGGAATTTGATGATGAATGTCGTTCCTTCACCTTCGACGCTGTCGACTTGAATCGTCGCGTGATGGAGATCGACGATATGTTTGACGATGGCAAGGCCAAGACCCGTCCCGCCGGAGTTTCGGCTCCGTGCTTTATCGACCCGATAGAACCGTTCAAAAATTCGACCCACTTCTTTCGGTGCGATGCCGATCCCATTGTCTTTGACGATCAAATAAGAGCCATCCCGTCTCTTCTCGACCTTAATCTCGATCTGACTGCCTTCCGGTGAATAGTTGATGGCATTGGCAACAAGGTTCAAAATGACTTGTTTGAGGCGGTTCATGTCCGCTTGCAAAATGACTTCTCCATCATGGTGCGATTCCAATTGAATCGATTTCCGTTCTGCTTTTTGACTGAGCATCAGACAAACTTCTTCCACGAGTCGATTGAGTTGGACCGGTGCGAATTCTAAATGGAAGTCTTCACGCTCGAGCCTTGACAGTTCAAGCAGGTCTTCGACGAGCATCTGCATGCGAGTCGCTTCTTTTTGGATAATATCCAAGAACTGATTCCGGAGTTCGGGAACTTCTTTCGCCCCGTCGAGAAGTGTCTCGCTAAAGCCACGAATCGACGTGAGCGGTGTCTTCAGTTCATGGCTGACGTTCGCAACAAAATCTTTGCGCATTTTCTCGAGCCGTTTCAATTCGGTGATGTCGTTAAACAATAACGTTGTTCCACGCAACATGCCCGTGTCGCTGAAAATCGGTGCCGCAGACACCATATACGTCTTCTGATTAAAGCCCGACCGAATCGACAATTGACGTCGATGTGGTTCTTCCGTCAAATATACATCTTCAATCAACGTCTCGACGTCTGGACTCGGTAAAATCCCATGATAAAACTGACCAATCATCATATCATCGTATTGAAACATATCGCGATACGAACGGTTGACAAGCGTCACGATGCCACGCTCATCGACAAGGAGCAAACCGGCCCCCATATACTCAATGAGTGATTCTAATCTCGCTCGCTGGACCGATTCACCGAGCGAAATCGTCTCAAGGTTACGAGCGAGCACGTTAATGGAGCCGGCCAAACTGCCAGTTTCTTCGTCGTTACGCAACTCGTAGACGCGGGCCCGATAGTTCCCATCCGCAAGTTCACGCAAGACGATGGTCGCCTCATCAATCGGGCGAATAAATTGATTCGTTAAATTTTGCAACACAAAAAGAATCAAGAAGAACGAGAACACCAAGGCCAAGGCGATGGTCAGCCAGATCCGATTGTAGACGTTCTCCAAATCGGACACGTAGCGGATAAAGCTGAGATACACAGTCTCGCCCGACGATAGTTCAATCGGTTTCGTGAACTGAATCAAATCTTCGCGTTTCTCGTTGCCAAACGCCCCGCTCTCCGGAATGGAAGCGATGCCTTTCCGCAAATCAAATGAACCGACTCGAAATGGTGTCCCGGCGATGACTTCCATCCGACGATTAAGTAGCAAAATATCAAAACTGCTCTCGTCATTGATTTGCCCGACGTACTCTTGAATCGCCGTAAGTTCGCCACCATTCAAATACAAGGCTGCGAGTTTAGCGTCTTCTTTTAAACGGTCGCGTTCTGAGTCCAAATAAAAATCTTTGAACAATTGACCAAGCACGATCCCAAGAGTCAATAATACGCCCGTCACAAGTAAGATGAGCGTCGTCAAAAAACGCGAGCGGTACGTCTTCATTCGACCATCGGCTCTTCCATTTTATAACCGAGACCACGAATCGTCTTAATATAGGTCGGTTTCTTCGTTACCGGTTCAATCTTCTCCCGAAGGTGGCTAATATGAACGTCGACGATGCGTGTATCGCCCACAAAATCGTAATTCCAGATGGCCGACAGCAACTGGTCACGCGTCAGCACTCGGCCTTTGTTTTTGGCGAGATAAGCCAACAATTCGAACTCTTTCGGCGTCAACTCAAGTCGTTCACCATTTTTAAACACTTCATAGTTCGACGTGATGATTTTCACCTCACCAATCTCTATGACGTCCGCGTCCGTCGCCGGTACTTCTTGTGGGGCTGACCTACGTAAGATGGCTTTGACTCGTGCCACGACTTCTCGAGGACTGAACGGCTTCGTCAAATAGTCATCAGCGCCAAGTTCGAGGCCGAGCACTTTATCGAACTCATCGTCTTTCGCCGTCAACATAAGAATCGGTGTATTTACTTTTTGTTGGCGGAGCCGTTTACAAACTTCAAGACCGTCCATCTCGGGTAACATCAAATCGAGAACGATTAAGACAGCATCCTGCTTCTCGGCGAGTTCAAGTCCGGTCTTCCCGTCGTGCGCCGTCTCGACCTCAAAACCGGCCTGCTCCAAATTAAACTTTAACAATGTCGCAATCGACACCTCGTCATCGACAACAATCACTTTTTCGGCCACATTGGGTTCCCCCTCTAATTTATTTATTCAGTTGAGTACATGGTCTATTTTACAAATCAATGATGCGTCCGACCAATCACAAAGCAGTTCTTTACAAAAACAAAACAATCTGAACGCTGTTTTCAGTTTAACATGCACTTCTCAAAAACCAACTATATAAAAAACCTCGTCTGCAGAAGCAGAGAGGTAAGCCCTCAGTTGAGGACATTCAAGACGGAGCGCACCGAGTCGGCTGAGCGTTGTAGCGCCGCCGTCTCCTCTTCCGTCAATTCAAGTTCGAGCACACGTTCAATCCCGTTCGCACCAAGAATCGTCGGGACACCGAGATACAAGTCGTGGAACCCGTATTCGCCGTCGAGATATGCGATGGCCGGTAAAATCCGCCGTTGATCTTTGAGGATGGCTTCAACCATCTCGACGATGGCTGCCGCCGGCGCATAGTAGGCCGATCCGTTCCCGAGCAGTTGGACAATCTCGCCGCCGCCTTTACGGGTCCGATTGACGATCGCGTCGATGCGGTCGGTCGGCAACAATTTCTCGAGCGGGATTCCCCCCGCGTACGAATAACGGATGAGCGGGACCATGTCATCCCCGTGCCCGCCGAGCACGAATCCTGAGACGTCCTTCACAGAGATATTCAACTCCGCAGCGACGAACGTCCGGAACCGGGCCGTATCGAGCACACCAGATTGACCGATGACTCGCTCTTTCGGGAATCCTGACTCTTTGAAAGCGGCGTACGTCATCGCGTCGACCGGGTTCGTCAAGACGATGATAATCGCATCAGGCGAGTATCGGGCCACTTCTTTCGTGACCGCCCGCATCACTTTGGCATTCGTCGAGACGAGGTCGTCCCGGCTCATGCCCGGCTTGCGTGCAATGCCCGCTGTGATGACGACGATATCCGATTCCGCTGTATCCGCATAGTCGGACGTCCCCGTGATCCACGAGTCAAACCCTTGTATCGGCGCCGTCTCTTGCATATCGAGCGCTTTTCCTTTCGTCGGGTTCTCGTTCTCTTTGATATCGAGCAACACGACGTTACCGAGCTCTTTTTGAGCCAAATACAGTGCCGTCGTGGCCCCCGTGAATCCGCTACCGATAACCGAGATTTTATTGCGACGAATCATAGTGCTCTCCCCCTTGGTTTGGCTGATGTCTTACATGTTTTTAATTAATTCATCCGCAAACTCTGAACACTTCACTTCAGTCGCGCCGTCCATGAGACGGGCGAAATCGTATGTGACGACTTTCGAGGCGATCGTCTTCTCCATCGAGTTGATGATAAGGTCAGCCGCTTCGTTCCAGTTCATGTGACGGAGCATCATCTCACCTGACAAGATGACCGATGACGGATTGACCTTGTCGAGGCCAGCATACTTCGGTGCTGTACCGTGTGTCGCTTCGAAGATGGCATGGCCGGTCACATAGTTGATGTTCGCTCCTGGCGCGATCCCGATTCCGCCGACTTGGGCAGCGAGTGCATCCGAGATGTAGTCCCCGTTCAAGTTCATTGTCGCGACGACATCGAACTCACGCGGACGTGTCAAAATCTGTTGCAAGAAGATATCGGCAATCGAATCTTTTACGATGATCTTCCCTTCTGCTTCTGCTTTCGATTGCGCTTCGTTCGCAGCCGCTTCGCCTGACTCTGCTTTGATGCGGTCATACTGCGCCCATGTGAAGACCTTGTCGCCGTACTCTTCTTCAGCGAGCTCATAACCCCAGTTTTTGAAGGCGCCTTCTGTGAACTTCATGATGTTCCCTTTATGGACGAGCGTGAGCGATTTACGGTTGTTCGCGATCGCGTACTCGAGAGCCGCGCGCACAAGACGTTTCGTTCCTTCAGACGAGATTGGTTTGATGCCGATTCCAGACGTTTCTGGGAAACGGATTTTGTTGACGTTCATCTCTTCTTCCAAGAATGAAATCAATTTCTTCACTTCGTCGCTGCCTGACGCGTATTCGATTCCGGCGTAGATATCCTCTGTGTTCTCACGGAAGATGACCATGTCTGTATCTTCTGGGCGTTTGACCGGTGACGGGACGCCTGTGAAGTAACGGACCGGACGCAAGCACGTGTACAAGTCAAGTTCTTGACGGAGGGCGACGTTGAGTGAACGGATTCCACCGCCGACCGGTGTCGTCAATGGGCCTTTAATCGCAATCAAATATTCACGGATTTGATCGAGTGTCTCGTTTGGAAGCCATTCGCCTTTTTGGTTGAACGCCTTCTCCCCAGCGTACACTTCCATCCATTCGATTTTCTTCTCGCCGCCGTATGCTTTTTCGACAGCCGCATCAAAGACACGCACTGAAGCGTTCCAAATATCAGGTCCTGTGCCGTCGCCGATGATAAATGGAATCGTCGGTACGTTCGGTACGTTTAATACACCGTTTTCAACTGTAATCTTTTCGTTTTGTGTCAACATAATGAATCCCCCTAAGTACATTTTTGTAGGCCGACGCGAGCGCCGACCTACGTCAATTGTTAGTTTACCAAAATTTATGTCTAAAATGTGACCGAACTTCTCGTTCGGCGTCAATTAACGTTCGTTCACTGGGACGTATGATCGGTTCGTCTCGCCGACGTATTCAGCGCGAGGACGAATCAAACGGTTATCCGCGTACTGTTCAAGGATGTGGGCAATCCAACCCGACATGCGTGAGACCGCAAAGATCGGTGTGAACAATTCTTCATCGAGACCGAGCGCGTAATACGTTGACGCCGAATAGAAATCGACGTTCGGCTTCAAACCTTTTTCTGTCTCAACGAGATGGTCGATTTTCTCAGACATTTCATACCATTCTGGTTCACCGATTTGGGCTGTTAATTGACGGCTCATTTCTTTCAAATGTTTCGCACGTGGATCGCCATCTTTATAAACACGGTGCCCGAAGCCCATGATTTTCTCACGACGTTCGAACTTGCCACGGACGTACTCTTCGACCTTGTCGACTGAACCGATCTCGTGGAGCATCTTCATGACCGCCTCGTTGGCGCCGCCATGAAGCGGACCTTTGAGCGCGCCCATCGCTGCAGTCACACCTGAGTAAATGTCAGACAGTGTGGCGACACAAACACGGGCCGTGAACGTGGATGCATTCAACTCATGATCGGCATGAAGGATGAGCGCCTTGTCAATCGTCTTCTCAGCGGCTTCGGTCGGTTCTTCCCCATTCAACATGTATAAGAAGTTGGCTGCATATGACAATCCTGGCTTTGGTGCAACCGGTTGTTCACCTTTACGGAGACGTGCAAATGCAGTAACAATCGTTGCGACTTGAGCTTGTAGACGAATCGCTTTGCGCATGTTCGCATCTGTGCTCATATCTTCAGACTCTTCATCATATAGTGCGAGCTGTGAAAGAGCTGTCCGAATGGTTGCCATTGCATTAGCGGATTTCGGAGCCCGCTCAAGTGTTACAATGACATCTTCTGGCAATTTCGCTTCTTTCACGAGTGCTGATGAGAACTCGGTTAATTCATCCGCTTTCGGAAGTCGGTCGTTCCATAATAGGAAAACAACCTCTTCGAACGTGGCGTGGTCTGCCAAATCATCAATTGTGTATCCTCCGTAAGTCAATTGTCCGTCGATAATCGAACTGACTTTCGAGGCCGCTGCCACAATTCCTTCCAATCCTTTTGTCGTTGACATCAATAACTCCCCCTCAGTCTTTAAAAGTGATTGACCGCATCATACAGTCTGTGTGTAGGGAATAAGGGCGGGGATTCGAACACTATCCCCAATCCGTTTCGATTTCGCTCCACCCTGTCCTTTATCTAGTATAAACAATTTACTAAAAAAAAGAAATGTAAGCGTATCCAGCCGTAAAAAAATGTCAGAGCCATTTTTGGATGAAGCTAAATCCTCCTAAAATCAAAGCGGCGATACCGGCTCCAACGAGTGGTCCGACCGGTACACCTTTCATGAATCCGACGGCGAGAATAGTGCCTGCTAGCAGCGCTGTCGTCACGACGGGATCAACTCGCATGAGTTGTACCCCTTGTCCCGCAGCGAGCGCGACGAAGATTCCAGAGGCAAACGCGATGATGCCGACAGGACCTTTAATACTATTCCACAATTCCCGGAATCCGATGTCTCCGGTCGCAATCGGTACGAGGACGGCGATTGTGATGAGCGTTACGCCCCAATGAATTCCTTTCGACGCGAGCGTCGGGAACACCAGGTCGCCGAACCCGACAGCTTTAATAATCAATAAGACGCTACTGGCAATGATGACCGACTGATTATGAGAGATGACGCCGATCAACACGAGTAGCAGTAAGAATAAATACGCACTCATCACACACTCTCTTTCTGAATGGAAAAAGAACCGACTCCTGAGAGAGTCGGTTCAATTATCATTCGATTACGCGTTATAAATTTTACCAGTAAGTGGGTCAATTGAAATCATTTGTCCATCGCGGAACGTTGATGTCGCAGTTTCGACACCGACGATGACCGGCTTACGGAGTGATGGACCTACGATGCCGGCGTGGCTCGTCAATCCACCATCTTCAGTGATGATTCCAGCCGCTTTTTCAATCGCTGGCATCATTTCCTTATCTGTGAATGGAGCGACGAGAATCATCCCGTCTTTCGCTTTTGCATTCGCTTCTTCCGCGTTGTTCGCGATGACGACTTCACCGACTAGACCACGCTCACCGATTCCACGTCCGTTTGCGAGCGCATGTCCAACGATATGAACTTTCATCATGTTCGTCGTACCCGCCGTCGCTGCCGGGATACCAGCCGAGATGACGACGAGGTCGCCGTCTGTGACGAATCCAGCATGGCGAGCAGCTTCTGAAGCTTGTACCAACATCTCATCCGTGTTGTTCGGCATCGTGTCAGCCACGATTGGGTACACGCCCCAAACGAGGTTCAATTGACGTGCCACACGCTCTGACTCTGTGACCGCGATGATGTTCGCCTCTGGGCGATACTTCGCTGTACGAGCAGCCGTATAACCTGATTGTGTCGGTGTCAAGATTGCTTTCGCGTTCAAGTTGATTGCCGTGTGGGCAACCGCTTGTGAGATCGCATCCGTTACCGTATGCTCACTGCGCTTCTGACGATCTTTTAGCAAGTTTTTATAGTCGAGCATTTGCTCAGTACGAACAGCGATCGCTGCTTGCATTTGAACTGACTCGATTGGGTAGTCCCCTGCTGCCGTCTCACCAGAAAGCATGACCGCATCCGTACCATCGAGGATGGCGTTGGCAACGTCAGATGCTTCCGCACGTGTTGGACGCGGGTTGCGTTGCATCGAATCAAGCATTTGTGTAGCTGTGATGACCGGTTTCCCGAGGTCGTTACACTTCTTAATCAACTCTTTTTGGACTGGTGTGACTTCTTCAGTCGGAATCTCGATTCCGAGGTCACCACGAGCGACCATCAAACCATCTGAAATCGCTAAGATTTCGTCGATGTTATCCACACCTTCTTGGTTCTCGATTTTCGGATAGATTTTGATGTGCGATGCATTGTTACGCTCAAGAAGTTGACGAATCTCCACGACGTCAGAGGCACGGCGAACGAACGATGCCGCGATGACATCGATGTCTTGCGAAATCCCGAACTCGATGTCGGCGATGTCTTTGTCTGTAAGGGCAGGAAGGTTCACTTTGACGTTAGGCAAGTTGACACCTTTCTTCGTCTTGATGACGCCTTCGTTTTCGATGACGCAACGAAGGTCACGGTTCGGGAGCTTCTCAACGACAACTAGACCGATCAGTCCGTCATCGAGCATGATACGCGAACCGACTTCTACATCTTCATAGAGACCTTCGTAAGTGACTGAGAAACGGTCTTTCGTTCCGACGATTTCTTCAGTTGAGACGATTATGACTTCTTTTCCTTTTTCAAGAAGTGCTTTCCCTTCTTCAAACGTATGAGTACGGATTTCAGGACCTTTCGTGTCAAGAAGTATCGTCACCACTTTGCCAGCAGCGTGTGCTGCTTCACGGATGTCGCGGATACGTGCACCGTGCTCTTCATAGTCACCGTGTGAAAAGTTGAGGCGTGCGACGTTCATTCCGGCTTCAATCATTTCCGGAAGACGTTTCTCTGAAGCTGGTCCAATCGTACATACAATTTTCGTTCTACGCATAAATAAAAACCTCCTAGGGGAATGTATGGCATCTACACACAGAAAACGGGGGGTCGCTTGACCTGATCCCGGCTCTGTGGAATTCACTGCTACTCGTTAAATCGAAAGCTGGTTCGATAGATCGATCAACTGCATATCGAGCGTATGTTTGTTGTTGTCGAGCGCTTCGTCGATATCAAGATCCATCAACTTGCCCCCACGTATTCCGACGACACGTCCGGCTTTGCCATCTAGTAAAATCTCGACGGCATAAGCGCCCATACGACTTGCCAGCACCCGGTCAGCAGCCGTTGGGGAACCACCACGTTGAATATGACCGAGAATGGTTACACGCGTATCTGAGTTAGTCTTCTCAGCGATGAGTTTGCCGATTTCCTCGGCACTCCCAGCGCCCTCGGCGACAACGACGATTGAGTGTTTCTTACCGCGCGCCACACCATGGTTGATCCGGTCGACAATAGCACTTAAATCTTCAGGACGTTCTGGGACGAGGATTGACTCGGCTCCACCGGCAAGACCGGCATAAAGTGCGATGTCCCCCGCATCACGGCCCATAACTTCAATGACGTACGTCCGTTCATGCGACGATGCTGTGTCTCGGATTTTGTCAATCGCGTCGAGCGCCGTGTTAAGCGCTGTGTCAAATCCGATTGTTGCGTCCGTTCCCGGGATATCATTGTCGATTGTTCCAGGAAGACCGACTGTCGGGAATCCAAGTTCCGTCAATTTTTGGGCGCCACGGTATGAACCATCGCCACCGATTACTACGAGCGCATCGATGTTGAATTTCTTCAACTGTTCGACCGCTTTGGCACGGCCTTCTTCCGTTCTAAACTCAGGGCAACGGGCCGAACGTAAGAATGTTCCTCCACGTTGAATAATGTCGCCGACCGAACCGAGGTTCAATTCCACGAGATCCCCTTCGATTAAACCTTGATAGCCGTTATACACACCGTACACTTCTAGACCTTCGAAAATCGCTTTTCGGGTCACGGCACGGACTGCAGCGTTCATGCCAGGGGCGTCTCCCCCACTTGTCAATACCGCAATACGTTTTAAATTCACGTCACTCACCTCTTATGTGTTTTAACGAAATCTGAAAATAAAATACCATGTCTGACCTTTGTTTTACAACACAAGTATGTGAAAAAAAAGCATGGGCTAAGCTCAAAAGCAGTCATCCCGTGAGTGAATTAACGGGAATCCAAGGCGGTTGTTAACGTTTTCACGAGCCAATTGTGCCAATTTGATGATATTTGGCAGCACGCCCTTGCAACAACTCATTTTGAGTCTGAGCGCGCAACTCAACCATGTGTTGTGCTAAGACAGGCTCCAAGATTGATGACTGTAATGAAACATCGATATGCGCTCCTCCGAAGACTTCGGTGACGACTTCATCGACAATCCCTAGATGCAATAAATCTTGCGCTGTAATCTTCATCGTTTCCGCCGCTCGTTCTGCCAGCTTAGCGTCTTTCCAAAGAAGGGCTGCCGCCCCTTCTGGCGAAATGACCGAGTAGGTGCTGTTCTCTAGCATGAGTAATCGGTCGCACACACCAATACCGAGCGCACCACCCGACCCGCCTTCACCGATTACAATCGAAATAATCGGAACTTTCAACGTCGCCATTTCGAACAAGTTGCGGGCAATTGCCTCGCTTTGTCCACGCTCTTCGGCCGCTTTTCCAGGGTAGGCGCCTTTTGTGTCGATGAACGTGATGACGGGGCGGTTGAATTTCTCTGCTTGCTTCATGAAACGAAGCGCTTTGCGATAGCCTTCTGGGTGTGGCATTCCAAAATTACGTTTCATATTCTCTTTCGTGTTTCGTCCACGTTGGTGACCGATAATCGTCACCGGGACACCGTCAAGGGTGGCCAATCCCGCTACAATCGCAGCGTCATCATAGCCGTGACGGTCCCCATGCAACTCAATGAAGTCCGGGAATAGACGTGCAATATAATCGAGCGTCGTCGGCCGTTTCGGATTTCTTGCCAGTTGCACGCGATCCCACGGTTTCATTTTCCCATAAATGTCTTTTTCTAATCGATAAAGCTTCGCTTCAAAGTGACGAATTTCACGAGATAAATCGATTCCTTTTGTTTCAGCTGTTTGGCGTAGCTTTCCTAGCTGTTCCTTCACTTCTTTGATTGGATCAAACATGTTGGACCCCCCCGCCGTGCAACTCGATCATCTTTTTTAAGAACATACGCATCTGTTCACGATGAACGACGGCGTCTAGTTGACCGGCTTCTAATAGAAACTCAGCAGTTTGGAAGTTGTCTGGCAATTTTTCGCGGATCGTCTGTTCGATGATGCGGCGACCGGCAAAGCCAATCAGCGCTCCAGGTTCAGCGACATTCACGTCACCGAGCATCGCAAAACTTGCAGATACCCCACCAGTAGTTGGGTGTGTCAAGTAAGCGACGTACAACAGACCGGCCTCGTCATGTTCTTTCAAGGCGATCGACGTATTGGCCATTTGCATCAAGCTGACCATACCTTCTTGCATGCGGGCACCACCAGAAGCGGTAAAGAGGACGACTGGTAATCGTTCTTTCGTGGCTGTACGAACGGCAGAAGCAATCGCTTCTCCGACATAGGCGCCCATCGAACCCATACGGAAGCGGGCATCCATGACGCAGACGACGACCGGCAGACCGTCGATTGTGGCACGACCGCAAACGATCGCTTCTTCAATCCCAGTTCGTTCCCTGTCTTTATTTAATTTATCTTCATAATCTGGAAAATCAAGCGGGTTTGCTTTAACCAGCGGTCCCGCAAATTTTTCAAACGATTGATCGTCGACTAACATGTAAATCCGTTCATCTGCACTGAGCGGAAAATGATAGCCACAATCACATACTTTATAATTTTCATTTAATTGTTTCGTATAATGCATATATTTACAAGATGGACATTTCGTCATCAAGCCTTGTGGTGCATCAATTTTTGGTGCTCGTTGACGCAATGGCATATATCGTTTCGGTTTCTTGAAAAAAGCAGTCATCGCTTCCCCCTCGTTCATTCCGGCATCCCCGCCCCACGCCACATCTCCAACAATCGTCTACGTTCGTCTTCCGTATATAGGTCGCCTGTGTCCGTGCCGTCATAAAATCGGTTCACTTCGCTCCATATTCGAATGAATAATTCATTTTTTAATCCGAAGATGAGGTTCTGCCGAAAATCCCGGTCCGTCTTTACGCTCGACTCGAGTAAGGCGATGCGTTCCGGGGTCGGTTCGACTTCGGTTAACGCCAAGCGTTCGAGTAAACGCAACATATCGACAATGTCTGATGCTTTCGTCTGTTTCGTGACGATGAACTCTGACAAGATTTCAATGTAACGGTGCCGATCCTGTTCGCATAAAAACGTGCCGCCGCCGTGCTTCGTCTCGACAATCCCAAGGAAGCTGAGAGCCCGCAACGCTTCGCGGACAGAGGCGCGGCTGATGGACAGCGTTTCAGCGAGTTCCCGTTCTGACGGGAGACGGTCGCCCGGCTCGAGTGCGGCCTGGACGATTAACGTTCTGATCTTAGAAATGTTTTCGTGAAATGAGGATGCGTGTTTTCCATGCATCTGACCGTTCAACTCCCTTTTGGATGGCATTATCTCTAAAGTGGTCAGACCAATTAAACAGATTATACCACTTTTTATGACTTGGTACTAGTTCTCGTACCGGGCGATTTCGCGTCGACCCGTTTCAACACGACATCCGTATCGCCGAACCGTCCCCTCAATCCGAGTAGCAATGCTTCTGTCGGATTGACGGCATATGTCGAGGCGAGTTGTTTCACTTCTTTTGAGTCAGAGAATCGGCAAATGACGGGGACATCCCCTGGCGACGTCCGCAACAGTTCTTCGAGGTCGGCGAACGACTCCAGACGCAATCGGACGAACAACGCTTGGCCGTGGAGAGGCCGGACGCGTTCGACAACGAGTTGGCGACGCCCGTCCCGCTCATTCGGATGCACCTCGAGCAAGAGGACGTTCCCGACATACAGTGAACGAGAGAATTGAGTGAACACGCGTGGAAAAATCACGACCTCGTCTTGCGAGACGCCGTCATCGACCATGACGACACCCATCTCCTCATTCTTTTTCGTCTTGAACGTACGAATCGCATCGACGTAGACGACGATGAATCCCCGTTCGCCGTTCAACACTTCATCGATCGTCACCGTCTCAATCGAGAGCGGGGCGACCGTCGTCAACGGCGAGTGGACGATCCACGTCCCGAGTGCTTCTCGTTCTTCTTCGGACCAATTCGGCTCGATTGGTGCCGAGCGCTTCAAACCAAGTGCGGACAGCTCATCCGGGAGCAGATGCGTCTCTGTCTCCTCGCGAAGCCGTTCAACGGCCTCGAACGCACGGTGGCGATCGCCGTGATACATCCGGTCGAGGGCACCGGCTCCGAGCAGGCGCCGCAACTTCGGCTGGTCTTTCGATCCCCACTCCATCAGTTCGAGCAGACGTTTTACGTCGGTAAATTCGGAATGGTGTTCAATCAACCGCTCGACGTCGCGTTTTGTCAGGCCTCGGACGGCCTTCAATCCAAGCCGGACACCCGGCCCTTCTAAAAAGGCATCGGCTTGGCCATGCAGGACGTCAGGCGGATAAACAGGGATTTTCCCTTTCCGCAGCATGCGAACGAGTTGGTTCGTCTTGTCGTACGTGACGAGATAAAAAATCCGTTCGAAGTGCGCTTTCACGAAAGCCAAGCGATAACTGATCAAGCTATAGGCCACCGCGTGCGAACGGTTGAACCCGTAGCCGGCAAACTTCTCAATCCATGAGAACACTTGGCGCATCGAGTCGCTGTCGAACCGCTCCGACGAACGTTCCAAGAAGCGGCTCTTTTCGACGTCGATGGCCGCCACATCCTTCTTGGCGATGGCACGGCGGATCAAATCGGCCTCGGCATAGGAGTAGCCGGCAAGCTCTCGCAATAAGCGCATGACTTGCTCCTGATAGACGAGCACGCCGTTCGTCGTACGCATAATCTCACCGACGACCGGATGGACCGGCTGGTATGGCATGCCATGCTTTCGCTTCGCATACGTGTCGATAAACTGCATCGGGCCCGGACGATAGAGCGACATCGTGACGACGATGTCCTCGAACGTGGTCGGTTTCACTTGCCGGAGCGCTTGTTTCATCCCTTCCGATTCGAACTGGAAAATCCCGTCCGTGTCACCGCGGGCGAGCACCCGCAACGTCTTGGCGTCATTCAACGGAATCGTCTTCAGCGAGAACAGTTCATCCGTCTCGCGAATGAGCGTCTCCATCTGACGGAGCCTCGTCAAGTTGCGCAAGCCGAGCAAATCGATTTTCAAGAGACCGAGTGCTTCAAGGTCCTTCATATTATATTGGGTCACTTGTTCGCCTGCCGTCGGCTGTAACGGAGTGACCGCATCGAGCGCGTCGCGACTGAGCACGAGACCGGCCGCATGGACCGAGGCTTGACGCGGCAACCCTTCAAGCTGGGCGGCGATGTGCAACAGTTGCAATCGCTTCTGACTGCCGGCGAACCACTTCATTTTCGACGGATTGGCTAAAATTCCGGCCAAACCGTCATCTTTTACTTGTTTACTGGCGGCCTGTCCTTCTTCGAGTGTCAGGCCGAGTGCCCGCGCGACGTCACGTAGTGCCGCTTTCGCGCCGAACGTCGCGAGCGTCCCGATTTGCGCGGCATAGTTGGCCCCGTATTTGTCGAGGACGTAGCGGACGACCTCGTCGCGCCGCTCGTCTTCGAAGTCTAGATCGATATCCGGCATCGTGATTCGTTCCGGGTTTAAGAAACGTTCGAATAATAACTCGAAGCGGACCGGGTCGACTTCAGTGATGTGAAGTGCGAAACTAACGAGCGATCCGGCCGCAGACCCCCGGCCCGGACCGACCTCGATCCCTTGTTCCCGAGCGTAGCGGACGATGTCCTCGACGATGAGGAAGTATGAGGCGAAACCGGTCCGTGCGATGACGTCGAGTTCATAGCGGGCCCGTTCGATATACTCGTCTCGGAACAAATCGAGCGCCTTCAATCGTTCGGCGACGAGACGCTTCAACCGGTCGACCGCATGTTCGATTTCCGGAATCGAAGAAGTCGCCTCCGGCAAACGCGTGACCGAGACGAGGGATTCGAATTTGTCCAACGTCTCAAGTTCGACCTTGTCGAACCAATCGTTCATTTCGCTTGGCAGCCGCACGTACCTCCCTTTTCGATGCACATCTTCTTGTGAGATGAGCTCGCCTTCACCGATCGCGACGATGGCGCGATACGCTTCGAAATCTTCCGGTCTCATGTAACACGTGTCCGGGGCCGGTACAAGTCGAGTCCCCAGTTCGTCACGCATTTCGCGCAATTGACGGAGCATCAACGTCTGTTCCGTCGTCTGAGGCGCCGGCAAACCGAGCCATAAATTGTCTTCATTCACATAACCGAGCAAATGGTTATAGAGGCGTCGACGGTGAACCGGATCGTTCGCTTTCCAGTTTCCCGGCAAAACGAGTACCGCCAATTCGGTCGCTTCCGACAAGCCGTCGGCCTGGACAATTCGATACAGTTCGGGCACTTGTTCATCGCTCAACGCATAGACGATGATGGACACATCGAACCCATCCATCCGAAGTGTTGTACGCAATCCAATGATCGGCTTGACCGCATAGCGTTCACATAACCGGACAAACTGCGGCAAGCCGTATAACGCGTCGTCGGCCAATGCGACCGCTCGGCTCCCCCGCTCGGCCATCTGGGCGACGTATTGTTCGAGCCGAATCGTACTTTGCATCAAGCTATAAGCCGATCGTACATTCAAGTGAATCACAAGAACCCTCCTTTCTTTTTTCACAATTGTCAAACTCATTTTGGTACTTGTCTGATACAATAATTATAGACAAAACTTCTCCTAAAAGGGGGTATAAACCGTATGATTATTAACCGGGGTAAAATCGCACGTGACAAGCTAGAGAATTTGCAAAACGGCCAGACCGTCTTCGCCGACAGTCCGGAGATTATTGAACGGCTCCGTCGCTATATCACCGAGTATCAACTCGATGTGGTCGAGGATGTGACCGACCGCGGTACGTGGTTCATTCTACAAGAACCGGATAAACGCTGAAGAGAGCTGACCAAACGGGTCAGCTCTCTTCAGTTTCAAACGTGAACGGGGCCGCGACTTCATCGAGTGCCGTGATCACCTCATCCATCTCTTCCCATGTATCGATTGTGGCACCGGCCGCCATCGGATGGCCGCCGCCGCGATAGCGTTTTGCCACTTCGTTAATGACCGGTCCTTTTGAACGGATCCGGACACGAATCTCATCCTTGTTCTCGACAAACATCACCCAACATTTCAGTCCTTCTAGGCCAGAAAAACTGTTAACGAGGAGCGACGCCGCTTCCGGTGTCGCATGGAACGTGCGCAAGACGTTGGCATCGATTTTGACATAGCCGACGCCGGCCTCGGTCACGTTGACGTTTTGCAACACGTAGCCTTGGAGTTGAAGCGTCGCCAAATTCGTCTTATACATTTGGCGATACAATCGGTTCGTATCGATACCATGCTTAATTAACTCGGCCGCGACCTCGAACGTGCGCGGTGTCGCGTTGCGGAACTGGAATCGGCCCGTGTCGCCGACGATTCCGGCGAACAGAGAGAATGCGGACGATTCATCTAAGGAGAGGCCCCACAGCCCGGCTAGTTCAACAATCATCTCGGATGTCGAGCTGACCGTCGTGTCGACGATTTGATGGTCCGCATATGGGTCTTCGTCCGGATGGTGATCGATTTTGACGACCGTCTTGCCCGTCAATGCGTACGGTCCATCAATCCGTTCTTGGTTGGCCGTATCGAGGACGATAACGAGCGCTTCCTTATACATATCTGCCTCAACGTGCTCCATCCTACCTAAAAACTCTAAATCGCGAACGATGCCGCCGACGACATAGATTTTTTTCTCGGGATAGGCGACTTCAAGAATCCGCTTTAATCCGAGCTGACTCCCGAGCGCGTCCGGGTCGGGACGGACGTGTCGGTGAATCATAATCGTGTCCGCCGTTTCAATCAGTTTCAATATCGTCGCTGCCTCTGGCCAATGTGCCATAGCCATTCCTCACTTTCTTGAACACTATTATATGGTATGATGATAACAGATTACACGTCTGAAAGGGGTTTCTTCACTTGGGCCAATTAATTATGATCGGACTCATTTTGTTTTCGTTAGGCGCCTATTTCGTTTCTAACGACGCGCTTATTTGACGAAGACACCGTACCGGAAAGCGCTGTTCAACACGCAAGCGCTCATCTGGCTGAGCATGTTTCTCGCACTCTTCGCCATCAACCAAATGATCGGCGGGCTCGGGCTCGGCTCGACCATCGGTTGGATCGTCAGCATCGTCATGCTCGTCTTGGGCGTCGGCAACGCCATCGTCGGGTTCATCCGCTACCGCAAAATCTATCCGCTCGCGAGCGAAGAGCCAATCAACCAATCTTAATTAGAAACAGAAACGAGCTGATGATGGCATCAGCTCGTTTTTTTGTTAACGGTCGATCAGTTGTGCCGTGACGAGCGCCTTGGCGACGAGTTGCGTCCCTTGCGTCATCTCGACGTCAACTTTCCCAAACTTCCGGCCCAGGTCGAACACGTTGGCCGAGACGCGGATTTGACTCTCGATTTGAATCGGCTTCATGAAGTAGACCGTGATATTCTCGACGACAAGGTCGCCTTTTTTCATATGGCGTAGACTGCGGGTCGCCCCTTCGACGAGCAACGTCGTCAACACCCCTGACGACGCCGTCCCCATGTGGCTCGTCATCTGTGGCGCAACCTCGACGGTGAATGCCGTCCCGTTCGAAGCCGGGTCTTCTTTCAACTGGTTCGTGATCATGTTGTCGAACGTCTCACCGACTTGCGGTTGACGGTTGGCAAGTTGGAGCGCCTTCAACACGTCTTGGCGGCTGATGATGCCGAGCAGACGGCCATAGTTGTCGACGACCGGCAGCATCTCGATGCCTTCCCAAACCATTTGATGGGCCGCGTTCGTGACGCTCGTCTGAACGCCGACGGTGATTGGGTTCTTCGTCATCACTTTCTCGATCTCGGTGTCATGCGGCCGGTCGAGCAAGTCTTTTGCCGTGATGACACCGACGACTTTCATCTGCTCGTCGATGACGGGATAGCGGTTATGTTTCGTCCGTTCGTTCAGTTCGTGCCACCGTTTGACCGTATCGTCCACTTTCAAATAGAACGTGTCGTGCAACGGGATGACGATATCCGAGACGAGTAGAATCTCTTTTTTAATCAAACGGTCATAGATGGCTCGGTTAATCATCGTTGCCACGGTGAAACTATCGTATGAGGTCGAAATGACCGGCATATGATATTGATCGGCCATTCGTTTCACTTCATCGGTCGTGTCGAATCCCCCCGTGATCAACACGGCGCCACCGGACTGGAGCACAAGTTCATGCGCCTTTTCCCGGTTTCCGATGATGACGAGTGAGTCGACGTCAATATATCGCATCATCGCCTCAAGCTTCATCGCCCCGATGACGAACTTCGAGAGCGTTTTATGGAGCCCGTCTCGGCCACCGAGCACTTGTCCGTCGACGATATTGACGACTTCCGCGAACGTCAGCTTCTCGATATTCTCTTTATGTTTACGCTTGATGCGAATGGTGCCGACTCGTTCAATCGTCGAAACGAAGCCTAAATTCTCCGCTTCTTTGATGGCCCGATACGCCGTTCCTTCTGATACCGCCAATTCTTTCGCGATTTGGCGGACCGAAATTTTAGATCCGACATCGAGCGACTCGATATGTGCTATGATCTGTTCATGTTTTGTTGTCATGTCACGAGTCCCTTTCCTCAATACATTTTCTGTCATCCTCAGTATACTGTATCAGTCGTTCTTCTTCAAACTGTACTACTAAAAATATGACATTTCCTTTCCGTTTTGGAAAACGGTATAATGAGACAGAACGCCAATGAACGAGAAGGAAGGGAAACGAGTTGAATCAACGAACTAACCATATTGCACAATCTTTGGCCACTAAGGGGTTAGACGCCGCGTTCGTCACATCGAAAGCATCGGTCTTCTACTTTTCGGGAGTATATGCCGAGGCACATGAACGGCTCATCGCCATCCTCGTCTTGAAGAACGGCACGACCGCTCTCGTCTGTCCGGCACTTGAAAAAGGAATCGTCGAGGCGAGCGGCTGGAACGGCGATATCGTCACATACATGGATCATGAAAATCCATGGGACAAAGTCGTCAAACTGTTCCTCGACCAACAAATCATTCCCGAACGCATCGGGATTGAAGGCGAGCACTTGACGTACAACCGCGTCGAACAGCTCCGCGCCGGCTTTGCCGGTCTGTCGATTATCGATTTGACGGAAGAGCTGCAGGCGCTTCGCATGATCAAGTCACCGGACGAGGTGCGCTTGATGAAACGTGCCGCCGAACTTGCCGATATGGCGATTGAAGCCGGCATTCGCGCTTTACGTGAAGGTGTGACCGAACTCGAGGTCATCGCTGAAATCGAATATGCGATGAAGAAACAAGGCGTTCGCGAGATGTCGTTCGACACGCTCGTCTTGTTCGGCGAAAACAGCGCCGACCCTCACGGCGTACCTGGCAACAACCGCTTGAAGCAAGGTGATTTCGCTTTGTTCGACCTCGGCGTCATTTGGCAAGGCTACGCCTCTGACATTACCCGCACCGTCGTTTACGGTGCTGCGAGCGACGAACAACGTGAGATTTACGACACCGTCCTCAAGGCCGAGGAAGCCGCCATCGAGATGGCAAACGTCGGTACGACGCTCGGCTCGATTGATATCGCGGCCCGCCAAGTCATCACGTCGGCCGGCTACGGCGAGTACTTCACGCACCGCGTCGGGCATGGACTCGGCATCGAAGTGCACGAATTTCCGTCGATGGCTGCCAATAACGATATGACGGCCCAAGTCGGGATGACGTTCACCGTTGAACCAGGTATTTATCTCCCTGGCGTCGGTGGCGTCCGCATCGAGGACGACATCGTCATGACCGAGAGTGGTCCGATCCTCTTGACGAGTTATCCGAAGACGCTTCAAGAAATCAATTAATCACAAGAAAACCAGCCATACAAGGCTGTTTCTTGTGATTCAATAAAAGAGTTTGAACATAATGTCTCGTTGCGGCACGTTACGCCGCTCCATCTCCTCTAAAAACGAACGTTTGTCATAAGGCACTGCTTGCGGACGAATCGCAAATCCCGTCTCACCCCATTCAAGTATTCCATAGCGGGCCAAATCATCACGAGCGACACCAAGCGCCCCGGGGTTGAAGTAATGTTTTTTATTATCCTTGAACATGTGCTCCGGATGATGATGTCCGAAACAAATGACGTCCACTTCATACGACGCATAAAGCGACTGCATATTCGAAAGCGTCGCCTCGACAATGTCATGGAACGGCTCCTCGGTGATTAGCGCGTCTCGTTTCTCAATCGGAATATGATAATGGATCCCGTATACCCGGGTACCCTCAACCACCTGTTCAATTGTGCGCGGCAATTTGAACAGCGCTTCCGCATAGTCTGGCTTCAATGTGCGCGCCACCCATTCGTGATGCGGGCGGGTATGAGCGTAGCTTTCCGGATGTCCTTTTCCCGCCAGAAGCGACAAAACGGCCTCGTCATGGTTACCCGTAATCATGCGTACGCCACGGTCGAGCAAACGCGCCATCACCTCATTCGAGTCCGGTCCCATCGCGATCATATCTCCCAAACTCCATATCTCGTCGACACGGTGTCGGTCGAGCTCGGCCAGCACCGTGTCGAGCGCTCGGACGTTCCCGTGGATGTCGGTCAATATGGCCAACTTCATACGGATCCCTCCCTTATTTACGATATTGATGGACGACATTGACGCCTCCAGTCACATCGATGACGGCACCTGTGACCATGTCGGAATCCCGATCGAGCAGGAATAAAATCATGCGGGCGATATCTTCGCCCGTCCCGTGTCGTCCGACCGGCGTCTGGTCGTCTGGTTCGGCCGCCTCGATGCGCATCTCTTTTTGGGCCCCGACGATATTTCCGGGGTTGATCATATTCGCCGTAATGCCATGCGCCGCTTCCTCGAGTGCGACCGATTTCGTCAAACTGACAAGCCCTGTTTTGGCTGCCGCGAACGCTGAACGATGAATCCAACCCGGTGCTGTCCCACTTTCTGGAAAACCGTATGTGATGATGCGGCCGAACCGGTTCGTCCGCATGCTCGGGATGGCCCGGCGCATCAACCAAAACGAGGCCGACAAGTTGCCTGTGATGACCTCGTCCCATTCGTCGTCCGTCAAGTCGACGAGACATTTCCGTTCAAAAATATAGGGACCGGCATTCAAGATGAGCGCGTCCGGTTCCCCGAACTTAGCCACGGCCTCTTCATATGCATGCAGGACGGCTTTCCGATCCGTCAACGGAGCCTCGACCATATGTAACCGTTCATGCTCCCAATCGATCGGCTTACGTTGTAACACGCTGACGTGCCATCCCTCTTCTAACAATCGTTCCGTCACAATGCGGCCAATCCCTTTCGCACCAGCCGTGATGACCACATGTTTCATCGTCATCCCTCCTCTGTATCATCTTACCCGTTCCATCCCCCATTTCCAAACATCAACCTGTTCGATGAGAAAGTTGTGAAAAATTCACACATTTCTGAAAGAACCGGGCGTGAACTTAGAGAGAAGTGGTATACTATACATGTAAGCCGCACGTACATTTCAAGCGAAAGGTTGGGATTTACATGGCAATTGTCTACAAACATATTCTATCTGCCGTCGACGGTTCGAAAGAAGCCGAACGCGCATTTGAAACAGCAATCGACGTCGCGCTTCGAAACGATGGCAAATTGTACATCGGTCACGTCATCGATACACGGACGTTCGCCACGGTTGAAGCGTACGACCGGACGATTACCGAGCGTGCCGAAACGTATGCCAAAGAATTGTTAGAGGACTACGTTAATCGCGCAAAAGAACGAGGCGTCAAAGAAGTCGAGACGGTCATCGAGTATGGCTCTCCGAAAGTGACGATCGCTAAAAAAATCGCACCGAATCACGACATTGATCTCATCATCTGTGGAGCGACCGGGTTGAACGCCGTCGAACGCTTCTTCATCGGTAGCGTCTCCGAAAGCATCGTCCGCTACTCGAAGTGTGACGTTCTCATCGTTCGCCAATAACCAATCAAGGGCCAGCGCGCACGCGTTGGCCCTTTTCTGTGGGGTCGCTACTGCATCGGGGCACCGGCCGACCGAACCGTCTCAGCCGCTAAGTTACTGAACTCGCGCAAATAATCAAGATACCGCTCGCCACCATAGTTATAGCGCTTGTTATACATCCTGACGACGACCGCTCGATAGGCGGGAATGACCAATAGCAACGGCCCGGTGTTCCCGAGAATTTGATACGATCCAGCTGGTACAGCCTCCCCGAGTTCCCTCCACGCTTTCGGTTCGCCCTGGACATACCAGAACAACCTGTTGGTAGGAACATCTCGTTAGCATATTCAGGGCTTTGAATCGAGGTCGCGAGTCGAATCACTTCTGTCGGCACAATCTGAACGCCAAGATGACGTCTGTTGTTCAAATTAAGATTACCCCAGCTGCGAATTCTCGCGCCGCCGTATGTAAGTTCGACCCCATCCCATCATCAAACGGATACAATTGATACGACGCTTCCTCGCCAGGGTCGTCCACGACTTTTACAAGACCCGATGCCACTTGAGTCGCCCATTCCGTTCGTGTGAGTCCCATCGGCTGAAACACCCGCTCTCTTAATAAATAAGTGAAGTCATATCCATAGAACTGTTTAAAAAAGGGCCACCGCAATTGCGATAGCCCCTCGTTCACATATTATAATACTTTGACAGTAACCGTTTTGCGACCAAAGTTGATTGCCGCACTTTGTGAGTACATCAAGATATCGATTTTGTTGCCTTTGATGGCGCCACCTGTGTCAGCCGCAGTGTAAGTGCCCATCAACTTCCCACCGACATATACTTGCACTTTCTTACCGAGCGGGATGACGCGTGGATCGACAGCGACGACGTTGCGTTTTTGTGCTCGTACGTTCCAACCTAATGCGGTTACGCCTGAACACCCTGTGCAATACGGTGTGTAAGCAGATGCGTTCATCGTATATGTTTTCACACTAGTCTTCGCGACCGTTTTCTTCACGGTGCGTAAGTACTTTGTAGCGATCCAACCTGCCTTGCCTTTATAGTTAATACGAATCCAAGCACCTTTCGAGCCGGTGCGTTGAAATTGTTGTCCTTTATTGACTTTCCCGATTACTTTACCGCTGAGCGTCCCAACCGAACGGACGTTCAATCCATTGACTTGGCTTTGTACGTAAACTTTAGAAGAAGCCTCAACTTGTTGTTGGGGTAAGAGCATAGCGAATGTCATGACCGTCAGTAGTAAGACCGTTCCAATTTTTTTGAGCATGTGGTTTGTCCTCTCCTAGTCGGTTTGTTAGTTGAATGTTCTTGTTGTCAAATCTATGGTGCCTTTTTAAAAACGAAACATGTCATATCGATGACCGAATGTTTCGTCCAGATAACTATATGACGAAACATGACAAAGTGCCTTTACAACTAAAATTCATTTGAGTGTCACTCAAGTTACGATTTCATTACAAAACCGTCTTCTTTTAACTGAAGATGACGGTTTCAATAAAAATCATTGCCTATATACATATTAATTTCCTTTTAAAGGATTATTTATATCGAAAACGTTACGAAAACGCGACTATATTCAGTCTAGTGTTACAAACCTTTCATTTTGGTCATGTCTTTTGTCATGCTTCCTCTTAAAATAAACCAGACGAAAGTACTAAAAAAAAAGCCTGCCCGTTTAAAACGGAGCAGACTTGAGGAAAGTTTAAACGTGTGACTCGACGAGATTAGCGACGCGAACTGTATCGCGCGCAATGACCAACTCTTCGTTCGTCGGAATGATGATGACTTTGACCGGCGAGTGCGGGTAGTTGATGAACAACTCTTTCCCGCGGGCTCCGTTGTTAAGTGACGGGTCCCAGTAGACGCCCATGAACTCAAGGCCACGAAGAATGCGTTCACGGATCACGTCCGAGTTTTCTCCGACACCGGCTGTGAAGATAATCGCATCAACACCATTCATCTCTGCCGCATACTGACCGATGTAACCATGAATGCGGTTTGAGAAGATTTTAAGCGAAACTTCGGCACGGTGATTGCCTTCGGCCGCTGCTTGTTCGATATCTCGCAAGTCACTCGAAATACCCGAGAGACCGTATACGCCTGACTCTTTGTTCATGACGTTCAAGACATCTTCGGCTGACTTACCAGTCTTCTCCATCAAGAACGGGATGAGGGCCGGGTCAAGTGATCCCGAGCGTGTTCCCATCGTGATTCCTTCGAGTGGCGTGAAGCCCATTGTTGTGTCGATTGAACGACCACCGGCGACTGCTGCGATTGACGCTCCGCTACCGAGGTGGCATGAGATTAAACGAAGGTCTTCGAGCGGACGACCGAGAAGCTCAGCAGCACGTTGTGTGACGTACTTGTGGCTCGTTCCATGGAAACCGTACTTCCGGACGCCATGTTCCGTGTAGTACTCGTATGGAAGACTGTACAAAAAGTTTTCTTCCGGCATCGACTGGTGGAAAGCCGTGTCAAAGACCGCCACTTGCGGCACATTCGGCAAAATGGCTTGGAACGCACGAATCCCAGTCAAGTTCGGTGGAATGTGGAGCGGCCCAAGTTCTACGAACGATTCAATGTTCTTCATGACTTCGTCGTCGATCACGACCGAATCCGCATACAATTCTTTTCCGTGAAGGACACGGTGTCCGACGCCTGCGATTTCGTCAAACGACTGGATAATATCAAGGTCGATCAATTTTTCGAGCGAGAGTTCGACCGCCTCTTTATGTGAATGAAGCGGCGTGACGATATGGAACTTTTGTCCTTCGCCATATTTAATTGTAAAGATCGCATCTTCTTTCCCCACACGCTCGACGAGCCCTACTGCGAGCATCTTCTCAGATGGCATCTCGAGAAGTTGGAACTTCAATGACGAACTACCTGCGTTGACTGCCATAATTTTTGTCATGTCATACACCTCTTACCTTTCGATTTAAACACGAGTCTTTATCTGTTCTCTTTAAAACCGATAACTGTATCATAATGAAGATACTTGATATTGCATATGCTTTTCAAGTCTTTTGCCCAATAAAAATTATGTTGTTTTAAACCATTCGTCAATCTGTTTCACAATGTTAGCAACAGCATGTACGTCCATGAACGATGGTAACTCGACGAGGAGCGCTTGTTTCGGTCGTTTAACGCCTTCTCCAAGCTTTTGTAACATCAATAAGCTTTTTGCATACCGTTCATCTTTGAACATGGTCGTCGGTAATTGAAGTACACCTTTGACGACGGCCTCACGGTCCATCCACTGTTTCAATTTCCCTTCATCATCCTGTTCAAACAAATTGTTCGGGATGACAAAAATTCCATATCCGCCTGGTTTCAAGTGGCGCATCGCTTGCTCAATCATTAAGAAATGTGAGTAAGAATGTCCCACTTCTCGTTTCAGGGAGTAGCTTGCAGCCATGTCGTCGTTCGGATAATAGCCAATCGACAAATCGACGAGCGCCAAGTCGCTCGGTTCAACGAATAGTGGTGCGAGAGCATCTTGGTGGAAGTACGAGACCGGTTTACCGAGCAAGTTACTGATTGCGTACGATAGACGAAGCATTGTCTCATCAATTTCGACCGCCTGCGCGCTAGCATCTTTCAATTGCGACAGCACAGCATGCACGAGCGTACCCGTGCCGCTGCCGAGTTCGAGCACGTTCGCCCCGCTCTTGACGAGTTTCGTTGCCAAATAACCGATAAACAAACTGACGGCATCTGGTGTCGGTTGGTGGTTCGGCGGTAGCGTCGACGTCTCCTCGAGGACGAGCAAACTGACTGCTTTACGAACATCATCCATTTTCTCTTGTTCCACATCGACGCGCTCCAGCACTTCAATCAACGCCTCGAGCGGTAATAGGTCAAGGTCTGTCGTCAGCTTCTTCGCTTCTTTCTTCCAATCTCGATATAGTTGTTCAAATCGTTCCATCTTCGATCATCCTTTCCATACAAAACCGGCTCTCTTGCGGAGAGCCGGTCGGTTCACTTCTATGAGTGTAAGCGATTTTCAGTCGTTTCGCCAAGCGAATCAGTTTGCCGCCTCAAACGCCTCGAGCGCCGCATCGAAATCAACTTCGTCTGTCATCTCATCCATGTATTGAACGTACTGGACCGTATTGTTGGAGTCGATCACGAATACTGAGCGTGCGAGTAAACGAAGTTCTTCCATCAACACCCCATACGATTTTGCGAACGATTGGTCACGGTGATCTGATATCATGATGACGTTGTCGAGACCCGACGCTGCACACCAGCGACGTTGCGCAAATGGCAAGTCGTTAGACACTGTCAAGACAGTGCCGCCGAGTGATGACGCCTTCTCGTTGAAAGCTCGAGTTTGAGCATCACATACACCTGTATCAATCGATGGCACGACGCTAATCAATTTTTTCCCTGGGTATGACGCGAGCGTCACCTCTTCAAGCTCCGTCGTGAGCGCCGTGAAATCCGGTGCAGGATCCCCTACTTTGACCGGGTTTCCTTGCAGTGTAACGGTATTACCTTTAAATGTTGGCATCGTTTCATCCCCTTAAGCGTTTTATACTTCTTCATCATATCGATGGCGGCCTCTTCATGACAAACATCCTGCCTCAGACGCCTGATTGTGATTTTCCCTATATCGAGCGTCTAAAACGCTGTATAATGAAAGGGACTCAATTGACAAAGGGGATGACCAGGATGAGAAACAACGTTTTTTTATACCATCGAAACGTCAACGACTTTACAAAAGAAGTTAAGAAATTAATCGAGATTGGCGAGAAATACGGCTTTAACGTCGTCACTCGACCTGAGGACGCCAACATTATCGTCGCCGTTGGGGGAGATGGCGCGTTCTTGCAGGCCGTCCGCTATACCGGATTCCGTCAAGACGCCATCTATGTCGGATTCGGGCGCGGCTTGAACGAGTTTTATTGTGACTTCGATATACATAAGCTAGACGAAGTCGACCGCTTGTTCTCGGACAATAGTGCTCGAATCGAGGCTGGTCTTGAGGTACGGAAGTATCCCCTCTTGTCAGCGTCGATCAATGAATCGACTCCGATGCTTTGTTTGAATGAGGCCTCGATCAAATCAAGTATCATCAAATCGCTCGCCATCGAGATTTATATTGACGATCTTCACTTCGAAACGTTCCGTGGCGACGGTATGGTCGTCTCCACACCGACCGGTTCGACGGCATACAACAAATCGCTCGCCGGTGCGATCGTCGACCCGCTCATCCCATGCATGCAAGTGAGTGAAATCGCATCAGTGAACAATAATCGGTATCGTACGCTCGGCTCGTCTTTCATCGTCCACGATTCACGGAAACTATCGCTTCGTATCGTCGAGGACGGCAACGACTATCCGATTATCGGGATGGATAACGAGGCGCTCAGCTTGAAATATACCGACCGAATTGATATCGAACTCTCCGACCAAGTGGTCAAAACGGTCAAGTTGAAAAACAATTCGTTCTGGCACAAAGTACAACGTTCATTCTTCTAAACGACAAAAGGCTAACCGTCCATATGGACGGCTAGCCTTTTCTTATGCACGGACGATGTCGGCCTCGTACACGGGCGTCCCATCGACGACGGTCATGACGAGACGGTTATCTAGGATATCGCGTCCGCGGAGCTCGAAGAAGTCCTCTTCCCATACCGTGAACGTTGCGTTATAGCTTTGAATCAATAACCCGTCGCGCCCGTGCGTGCCCGTGGCGACGCGTGGGGCGTAGGTGAAGCTGCGGAGTGCCTCGTACATCGACAGCCGCTCTGATGGATTAAGTGCACCCGACTCTTCAAACGATTGACGAGTTACTGCAGCGTATAGTCCTTTCCTCACATCGACTGAAGAAATTGGTGCATCGCTACCTCCAAGTACGAGCGCCCCCGTATCGAGCATCGATTTGAACCGGTAGGCGCCATCTACCCGCTCGTTGCCGAGACGTTCGAACAACAAGTTCATGTCATCTGATAAAAAGACCGGTTGGGCGTCGATTAAGGCCGGGAGCGCCTGAATCCGTTTCAACAGCGCATCGTTCAAGAGCGAGGCATGGATGATCCGGTCCCGCGTCCCACGTTTGGCCGGATATTTCTCGAGTAGCGTGATAAACTGATCCGCCGCCGCATCTCCGATTACGTGGGCCGCCACGTTCATGCCGTAGGAACGTGCCTTTTTGACGAGCGCCTCGAGATGATCCGGGCGATGCACTTCAATTCCTCGCTGGCCTGAATCATCTGAATACGGTTGTGATAACAGTGCCGTCCGCCCTCCGAACGACCCGTCGACGAACAACTTCATCGCGCCGAAATCAAAGCGTGGGCGTTTCGCAAACGCATCTTGTTGGATGAGCTCATCAACGACTTGTTCATGGACGAGCAGATGGGCATAGAACGGAAGGTCCGCCAACACGTCTTCGTAAGCCTGAATCGTCTCCAGTGGATCGCCATGATAGAACAAATCTTCCGTATGTGCTCCAACGATGCCATGCGCGAAGAGTGAGTCGATGGCCCGATGAAGCGAGGCGACATTTTTCTCACGATTCCCGCCCAGCTCTTTATGAAGCAGATCGAGTGCGGCATCGTACAACACCCCGTTCAACTTACCTTCCGCATCGCGCCCTAACTTTCCGCCCTCGATGACGGTATGGTGAATCAGCCCTAGCCGCTCCAACCCTTTCGAGTTGACGACAGCGACGTGGCGACAGACCCGTTTCAAGACGACGGGACGGTCCGGGATAACAGCATCAATCATCTCACGTGTCGGCATCGCTCCGAGCAGACGGTCATCAAATCCTTCCGCGACGAGCCAGTCGTCGTTTCCGCCCTTTTGCTTCATCGACTCGAGCAGAACTTGCAAGTCAGTTGTCTCGGTCGCATCGATCCGATCGAGCGCTTCCCCATACCCGATTAAATGAATGTGCGAATCGGTGAACGCTGGATATACGCTTTTCCCTTCAAGGTTCACAATTTGCTTGATTCTTCCGGCGTATGTACGACGAAGGTGACCTTCATCGCCCATCTTTAAAATACGGCCGTGCTCGACGTACATGGCTCGAGCCTGTTCATGCTCTTTGTTCATCGTGTAAATCTTCCCATTTACCCATAGCGTTCCCATCAGAAAATTCCTCCTCGATTCAAAAAAGATTGACGTCTACGTTAATTCCCGTTTGCGTCAATCTTCATGCATCATTATTTTCGTAATAGCTCTTGCTGTTCCAATCCTTTTTCAACACGTTGGCGAATCTCACGAGTCGCCCCTTCATCGAAACGTCCCAGAACACGTTCCCCAATCTCAACGGCCGTGCCGTACTCTCCATGTAAAAACTTGTTCTCGGCGAGCGTCAAGGCGATATGGACCTCGTTGTCACGCCGGCGATAGCGGTTCGCATACTGTAAGAGTTGCTCCGCGTAAGTGACTTGTCGCAATAGCGCTTTGACGCGATCGCGGAAGTTATCCATCGTTTCTTCGACATCGTGGCTCAATCCGACGATATACGTCATATTGAACGGTGCTTTTCCAAACTGTTCGTCTAACGACTGAACACCTTTTTGTAATTGTCGCATATCATTCGTCAAATCCGTCGGGACGACCGGCATGGCGCTCTTCGTAAGGAGTCGGCGATGGGCCGACAGTTCTTTCTTCCAAGACTCGAGTTTGTTGCGGACTTCGAGCTCTTCTTTGCGAAGTGAGTTCGTGTTCTCGATGAATCGTTCATGCATCGCACTGAACTGATCGAGTGAACGTTTCGCTTCTTGAACCTTCGATTTGATGATGCTGAACGGAATCATTTGGGCCGCGAGCGCCTGTTCAATGTCGAGCACGTTCGCGGTGAGCGACGCCCGTTCCCGTTCGAGTTGTTCAAACTCTTCCCCTACCCGCGCATTGATTTCATAATTACTGACGAGACGTGTCATCTCCTGATGAAGACGCGCCATGACTTCACTTGTCTGACGATCACGATCTTTTACGTTCGAAAATTCTTTTTTCACGTATTGACGCGCATCCACTTCAGTTCGAAACGCTTCGAAGAGCTGGTCGATATCGGAGCTCAATTGTTGCATATCCATCTCAAAATGGTCGAATTCAAGTCGTTCAATTCGGTCCATGAGTGCCATTCGGCGATCTTCCGCTTGCTCGATTTCTTCCATTAATCCGAGTGGTTCAAGCGCATAGCCGTCCATTTGCATTTCTTTATGACCCGAGCGCAATTGGTTGAGCTGTTGTTTTAAGTCGACCTGCACCGTGCGGACAAACTGAGGAATGACACCGACGAGTTCACGAATTTTCGTCACTTTCTCAGACAAGAGTTGACCGGCGGCATATGCTTCTGACACTTGTCCTTCTTGCTTCAACGTGATCATTTCAGTCCGCTTCGCTTCAGCTGCCGCAATCTCTGATTCAACTAGGTCGTATGTCGGACCGAACGCACTGTTTTGAGCGATGAGTGTTTTTCGGAATTGATATAACTCTTTTTCGTCTTTCTTGACGATGTCAAGAAGAGATGAATAATGCTGATTGAACTCATGCATTTCATCGAGCATGGCGTGTACCATCGTCTCTAGTTCTTCAATCAATTGCTCCGTCGCATTCAAATCGGATTTCACTTTAAGAAAACGGTACTTGTCCAAATCTTCTTCGGCATGATAAAGTGCCTCATCGATTTGTCCCGTATGTACGCTGACAAGTTCGTCCCACGACTGATGCCAACGTTCAAATTTTTCTTTTGTCTCGCCTTCCATCGGCACTGTTTGAACTTCTGCAGTTCGGCCGGTACACTGGCGCTGAGGACGCTTTGCTTGCGAATGTCTAAATCATCAATTTTTTGGTAAAAATTCCTTCGTACGAGCATGTTTCCCAGCATGGCTCCCAATACGATGATAATGATTCCAATTAAAATTCCATAGATTCCGTAATCCATCTCTGTCACAACCTCCAAGCCGCTTTCGTGGACTTATATATCTAATTGAATAAATGAAGTATTTTATGAGTATAGATAATACTAATCATATTATAGAACCAATGATTTGCATAGGTTTTCCAATGGTTTAGGGAGAGAATGTTATTTTCGCTTAAATCTTTTAGGAAGACAAAATAAAAAAATGCGTGTACCATAATGCTAATCAATCTTGCATTCATTTATAGGAGGGAATTATATGTTCCAAACAACGTCTTATACAGGCGACCTGGCCGCTGGATACGTCTTGCTCAATAAACAACTCGCCGCACTTCTAGAAGGCGAAACGAACCGCGTGGCCAACTTATCGAACGCGAGCGCATTGCTCAACCAGTTCCTTGACCGCATCAACTGGGTCGGCTTCTATTTAACAGAGGGTGAAGACGCCCTCATTCTCGGACCGTTCCAAGGGCTTCCCGCTTGTGTCCACATCGCGTTCGGCAAAGGCGTCTGCGGCACCGCAGCCTCTACACAAGAAACGCAACTCGTCGCGGATGTCCATCAATTCCCGGGCCATATCGCTTGTGACGCGGCTTCAAACTCGGAAATCGTCGTCCCGCTCGTCCGTGACGGTAAGACCATCGGCGTGCTCGATATCGACAGCCCTGAGTTCGATCGCTTCTCGGATGTCGACCGTCAAGGGTTGGAGCAATTTTGTCAGACATTACTTCGCTTCATCTGATTGACAAGCCAATCGTTTCGTCGTATACTGATTTTTGTGCATGAAATGACGATAGCAGTCATCGACAGACGTATCCACCTTTCGGGCCTCGACTGAGTCGGAGGAGCATCTCGTAGCTTCGCTATCAAGTGAAGGTGCTTGAACCTAGAAAGGGGCGTCAGCCGTCTTTGACACCGTTGTTCTTTTGTGCAAAATACATGAACAACAAGGAGGAGTCCAAACATGGCTCGTTACACAGGTCCAGCTTGGAAACTCTCGCGTCGCTTAGGCATCTCGCTTAGCGAAACGGGTAAAGAATTAGCAAAACGTCCTTACGCACCAGGTCAACACGGAAATGGTCGTCGTAAACTCTCTGAATACGGTCTTCAGCTTCAAGCGAAGCAAGCACTCCGTCACATGTACGGAATCAACGAGAAGCAATTCCGTCGCATCTTCAACGATGCTGGGAAAATGCAAGGAATCCACGGTGAGAACTTCATGTTCTTGCTCGAGTCACGCCTTGACAACCTCGTTTACCGTATGGGTCTCGCTCGCACACGTCGCGGAGCGCGCCAACTTGTCAACCACGGTCACATCCAAGTTGACGGTTCACGTGTAGACATCGCGTCTTACCGTGTAAAACCAGGTCAAGTCATCTCAGTTCGCGAGAAGTCTAAAAACTTCAAAGCGATCGCTGAAGCTCTCGAAGTAGCACCAGCTACAAAAGACTACGTTACATTCGATGCTGAGAAGCTCGAAGGGACATTCGTACGTCTTCCTGAGCGCGCTGAACTCAACGACCAAATCAAAGAGCAACTCATCGTCGAGTACTACTCACGTTAATGCTTTTATCCCCTTCCCTGTCTCGGCAGGAAAGGGGATTTTTTTATGCCTTTAAAATTTGTTCACGAATTCGGCCCATCTGCGTATCGAGCGCATCCGCCATCTTCGCCGCCTCAATCAACTCGAGTTTCGACGTCTCCGGGACGACGTGCTGGTATTTATAATGAAGCTTATGTTCCGTCGCCGCCCAAAAGTCCATGGCGAGCGTGCGAATTTGAATCTCGGCCGGTACCCAGATGACGCGTTCCGCCAAATATACTTTCGTCCGGACGATCAGATGCAGGCTCCGATAGCCGCTCGGTTTCGGATGTTTGATATAATCCTTAATCTCATCAATCTGTAAATCGTCACGCTTCTTCAAATGATCGAGAATCGCGTAAATGTCATCGCGAAAACTCGTGACAATTCGTATTCCAGCCACATCATAAATATTGTCCCATAGGGCTTCTACTTGAAGTGGAAGCTCTTTTTGATTCATTTTCCGAATGATGGACGGCAACGTCTTCATTCGCGTCTTCACGTGTTCAATCGGTGAGTAGCCGAGCCGTGTCTGCCAATCTAGGTCGATGATGCCGAGGTCACTCTCGAGCTCGGTGATCGCCATCTCATAGTATCGAAACCGCTCCCGCCATTGATGGAACTGTTCGCCAAAAAATTCTTCGATCTCCATAGGAATGCCTCCTCCTTATCGTCTATATTTGCTATCGTAGCAGACCAAATCCGATTTGGGATACTAAAAAAAGTCCATGTTCGCGACACGCGCGGACATGGACCAAGCAATCAGACGTGACGAATCACGAAGTATTTTTTCTTACCACGGCGGACAATCGTGAACTCACCGAGCGTATCGGCGCGTGTCACTGTCTTATCGAGCGACTGCTCCCGCTCACCGTTCAAGTAAATCGCCCCGTTTTGCACGTCTTCACGGGCTTGACGTTTCGATGGCGCGATGTTTGCTTCGACGAGCAACTCGACGATGTTGCGCTCGCCGTCGAGTTCAAACTGTGGCATACCTTTGAAGGCGGCATCCATATCTTCTGGCTTCAGCGTCTTTAAGTCACCACTGAAAAATGCCGTCGTGATCCGTTGCGCTTGGTCGAGACCTGCTTCTCCGTGGACGAGTTTCGTCATCTCCTCGGCGAGACGACGTTGGGCAACACGTTTCTCAGGTGTAGCGGCTACTTCTGCTTCGAGCGCCAAGATGTCTTCATGCGACATGAACGTAAAGTACTTGATGAACTTGATGACATCAGCATCGTCGACATTCATCCAAAACTGGTAGAACTCGTACGGTGTCGTCTTCTCAGCATCGAGCCAGACTGCGCCGCCGGCCGTCTTACCGAACTTTTGCCCGTCCGACTTCGTCACGAGCGGCACCGTCAACCCGAACGCCTTCTCCGAGTGACCGAAGCGGCGGATCAGTTCGAGGCCGGCCGTGATGTTCCCCCACTGGTCGCTACCGCCGACTTGAAGGCGGCAGTTCTCGTTTTCGTACAACTTCAAGAAGTCGAACGATTGTAACAACATGTATGAGAATTCCGTGTATGAGATTCCGTTCTCCAACCGCGAGTCGACCGAGTCTTTGGCGAGCATGTAGCTGATTGGGAAGTGTTTCCCGATATCACGCAAGAAGTCGATAATCGACAACTCTTCCGTCCATTCGTAGTTGTTGCGGATTGAAATCGGGTTCTCACCTTCAAGCGGGAGGAAACGGCTCAATTGATCCTTGATACGGTCTGAGAACTGTTTGACCGTATCGAGCGTATTGAGCGAACGTTCGTCTGAACGACCAGACGGGTCCCCAATCATTCCGGTCGCCCCACCGACGAGGGCGATGACGTGATGCCCCGCCTCCTGGAAACGTTTGAGCGTTAAAATCGGGAGTAAGTGCCCGATATGGAGCGAGTCCGCCGTCGGATCAAACCCCGTGTATAATGTCGTCGGCTTGTTCAGTTGTTCAGCCAAGCCTGCTTCATCCGTCATTTGGTTGACGAGTCCTCGAAATTCTAAATCCTTCAATAATTCCATGTTTTCCACTCCTTCGATTGACATAAAAAAAACGTCCCTTCTCATAATGAGAAGGGACGGAGATTCCGCGGTACCACCCTAATTGCCACAGTCGTGGCCACTTAAAGCGAGATATAACGGTCTCGACCCGGCCAAACGGCACGCTCCAAAAATGTAATTCATCGATTGACATTGGCTAGTTCACAGCACCCACTAGCTTTCTGGACAAGCGGTCAATTGACTACTTCGTTTTTTTCATAGCGTCTTTGTATATGGACTATGCTTTACATTTTATAAGTTCCATTTCCAAATTGTCAACCGAAAGATGGAAACTTGCATCCCCTAGTGGATTGAGAGGAAGGTCGGCAATGACTTGTGCTATAATCGTATATATATTACTGGCCAAAATAGTTTTACACCATATTAAGGAGGCTGTCATGCTGCAAAAGATTCAAGACATATGGAACCAACCAAAGTCCTTGAAAGCCCGTCGTTATGCCAATGTGTTTTATGATGTGTCATGGAACGTCCTGCTCATCACTATCATTTCTGTCGTGCTCATTGGATTTTTAGGCGCCGGGATCGGAGCAGGTTATTTTGCTTCCCTCGTCAAGGATATGCCGGCACCCACATATAAGACGATGACATCGCAAATCAACACATACTCATCGACCTCCGATATTTATTTCGGAAGCGGTGAACGGATCGGGAACTATACAACGGATGAAGTACGCGTTCCCGTCGCCGTCGATAAAGTCTCTCCGTTCGTTGTCGATGCGTTACTTGCCACTGAGGACGTTGAATTTTACGAACACGATGGCGTTGTTCCGAAAGCGACACTACGTGCCATCTTACAAGAAGCAACGGGGTCTGAAGACCGAACCGGTGGGTCGACGCTGACACAACAGCTTATCAAAAACCAAATGTTGACGAATGAAGTCTCGTTTGAACGAAAAGCGAAAGAGATTTTGCTCGCCCTTCGACTCGAGAAAGCGATGAACAAAGATGAGATTTTAAACGCATACTTGAACGTCGTCTCGTTCGGACGAAACTCGATGGGACGCAACATCTCAGGGATTGAAGCGGCCGCTCGTGGCGTGTTCAATACATCAGCTGAAAAGTTAACCTTGCCACAAGCTGCCTTCCTCGCTGGGATTCCGAAAAACCCGTTCTTGTACACACCGTATTATCAAGGTGGGGTCATTAAAGAAGACGTGTCCCCGTCCATCAATCGGATGAAGACGGTCCTGAACCGCATGTACGTTGCCGGGAAAATCTCGAAAAAAGACTACGATGCGGCCTATAACTACGACATCACGCAAGACTTCATGAAAACACAATCGAAGCCGCGTGACCGTTATCCGTACGTCGTCGACGAAGCAGAACTTCAATCACGACAAATCGTTGCTGATTATCTTCTTCAACAAGACGGGATTGTGTTGTCAGACCTTAAAGCAGAAGAACAGGATACGATTCGCTCGACCTATGCCAAACGCGCCCATAATATGTTGCGACAAGGTGGCTTTAAAATTCATTTGACGCTTGATAAAGAAGTTCACGAGGCAATGCAACAGCCTGCTAAAAATGCAAACAATTTTGCGCCGAACCAATATATCGCAGAAGAAGATCGCAACTTACCAGAACAAACGGCCGCGGTCATGCTCGATAATAAAACGGGGCGCATCCTCGGTTTTGTCGGCGGACGTTATATCAATGGAAAGACGGATGATGTGAACCGTGCTATGCGCATGGAACGTCAAATTGGATCGACAGCAAAACCAATTCTCGTCTATGCGAATGCGATTGAAGCTCGTATGATCACGCCGGAGACGACCATTTTGGACGAACAGTACTTTTATAAGTTCACCGGTCCAGGGCAACCAAAAAAGGAAGTATTGAACGAAAGTCGAACGCACAACGGTGCTGTCACAGCACGTGAAGCGCTGAAACGTTCCCTCAACGTCCCTGCCGTTAAGATTTATGAAGAGCGTAACCAAAAGCCAGCTGATACGCAAAAACTCGTCGACATGGGTATAGAAGTGTCTGAAGCGAACCGAACAGCGTCAGCCATGGCGTTAGGAACTGGAGAAGTGAGTCCGGTCAATTTGGCTTCAGCTTACGCAATGCTCGCGAACTATGGCGAACATGTCGAACCATACTTTATCGAACGAATCGAGTACAATGGTGAAACGATCTTCGAGAAACAAACGAAGAAAAAACGCATCTATACAGATCGTACCTCTTATCTCATTATCGATATGCTCCGAGACGTTTATTCATCTGGAACGGCGACATATGCCAACTCGCTGCTGAATGTTCCTGGCGACTGGATGGGTAAAACCGGTACGACTAACAATCGACGAGACTCGTATTTGGTCGGTTCGACTCCGAGCGTCACGCTTGCTGTCTGGTCAGGATTTGACTCTCAGTTTGGTGAACTAGAAAATAATTGGGAAGTAGGGCAGTACTATCAACGTACACAACGCATCTGGTCTCAAACGGCTAACCGCGTGTATGCTGATAAGCCTGAAATCTTCAACACTGGAACTCGCTTCACTCAACCTTCTAGCGTTTCAGCAGCTGACTTCAACGACACCGGCTCATTCTCTGAGAAGAAAAAAGTCGAAGAGAAGAAGAAAGCGGAAGAAGCGAAGAAAAAAGCAGATGAAGAAGCGAAGAAGAAAGAAGAAGCTGAAGAGAAGAAACAAGAGGCGGAAGCAGAGGCAGACGCTAAAGCAAAAGCTGAGGCTGAAGCGAAGAAAAAAGCGGAAGCTGACAAGAAGAAAGCTGAAGCTGAGAAAAAGGCTGAGGAAGACAAGAAGAAAGAAGACGCCGAAGCTGCAGACGGCGCCTAATCCGACAAGAAAGGTCGACACATCGCGTGTCGACCTTTTGTCGTTCAATCTTCCATTGTCGATAAGTCACCCGTCTCGAGGTTCAATTCCCATGCTTTCAAGACACGACGCATGATTTTCCCGCTTCGCGTTTTCGGCAATTTATCTTTGAACTCAATCTCACGCGGAGCCGCGTGAGCCGCGAGACCTTCTTTGACGAACTTTTGAATCTCTGTCTTCAACTCGTCTGACGGCTCATAGCCTTTCCGGAGTGCGATGAACGCCTTGATAATTTCCCCGCGTACCGGGTCCGGTTTCCCGATGACCCCTGCCTCGGCGACAGCCGGATGCTCGACAAGACGACTCTCGACCTCGAACGGTCCGACCCGTTCCCCTGCCGTCATGATGACGTCATCGACACGGCCTTGGAACCAGAAGTATCCGTCCTCGTCCATATATGCCGAGTCACCTGAGACGTACCAGTCGCCCCAGAAGTAGCTCTCATACTTGGCGTCGTTCTTCCAAATCTTCCGCATCATCGACGGCCAAGGCGTCTTGAGTGCCAAGTTGCCCATCCGATGTGGTGGGAGCGGTTGACCACGGTCGTCCAAGATGGCCGCTTCACAGCCCGGGATAGCTTTGCCCATCGAACCTGGTTTAATATCCATCGTCGGATAGTTGCAAATCATCATCGCGCCGGTCTCCGTCATCCACCACGTATCATGAACTCGTAACCCGAACGATTCGTTCCCCCAACGAATGACTTCCGGGTTGAGTGGTTCTCCGACCGACAGGATGTGGCGGAGAGATGATAGATCATATTTCTCGAACGCCTCTTCTCCAGCGCCCATGAGCATGCGAAACGCGGTCGGCGCACTGTACCAGACCGTGACCCCGAATCGCTCGATGACCGAGTACCAGAACTCCGGATTGAATCGTCCCCCGACGATCACATTCGTCGCCCCGTTCAAGAACGGTGCGAAAATCCCGTAGCTCGTCCCTGTCACCCAACCTGGGTCGGCCGTGCACCAGTAAATGTCGTCCGGTTGCAAGTCGAGGACCCATTTACCGGTCATCAAGTGTTGCACCATGGCGTTATGGACGTGCAAGACGCCTTTCGGCTTCCCGGTCGACCCTGACGTATAGTGTAAGATCATGCCGTCTTCGCGGTCGACCCACATGATGTCGAGGTCGATCGACGCTTCACCCGCCAACTTACGGTAGTCGATGATTTTACCGGTCTCTTCTACTCCGTCACCGACGATTAAAATCGTCTCCAAGTGCGGGAGTTGATCGACCGGGATCCGTGGCAAGAGCGCCTCGGTCGTCACGATGACTTTCGCTTCCGAGTCGAGCAGACGGTCGTGGACGGCTTGCTCCATGAACGCCTCGAACAACGGACCGACGATTGCCCCGAGCTTGAGTGTACCGAGCAAAATAAAATAAAGTTCTGGACTCCGTGGCATGAAGATGAAGACGCGGTCGCCTTTCTCCACTCCAACCGATTTCAGAACGTTTCCGGCCCGATTGCTTTCTAGTTTCATATCCGCATACGTGTAGCGCTCTTCTCGGTCCCCATCGAAATAGAGCAATGCCAGCTTCGTGGCGAGTTCACCTTCTGCGTGACGGTCGATTGCTTCGTACGCCATATTGACGTTCCCCGTCAAATTCCAAGAAAATAATGCTTCTGCTTGTGTCCACTCGAACGACTGACAAGCATCTTCATACGACGCCAATTGATGCTCCCCTGATAACGCTTTCAATTTTTCCATCACTAAAGATTCGCCTCCCCTGTAATGAATGGTATAACCACTTTCAGTATAGTGTTAATATTATGACAAATCAATGAATTTCCAAAATCTCCAAAAGAGTGTGAACCAAGGATAATGAAAGCGCTATAATAGAAGGTGGAAAAGGTGGTGACTCCATGGAAAAACAATATCATTCAAAGGTGTGGGAAACCTCACTCGGAGCCGTAATCATCGATGGACCGATCGAGAGCGACGTGTTGGCTACATATCGGCTCGATGAGGGATTGACCGCATTTCGCGAACCCGAGGACCAACACAAGGCGCTCGTCGAAATTGCTGACTTAAAGGAAGGCCGCATCATCGTGGCCCGGGTCGATGACCTCGTCATCGGTTACGTCACGTATTTATATCCGGACCCATACGAACGTTGGAGTGAAGGGAACGATCCGTATATCCTTGAACTCGGTGCGATCGAAGTGAGCCCGCGCTTCCGCGGCCAACGAATTGGCAAGCAACTGCTCGAAGTATCCATGATGGACCCTAATATGGATAATTTTTTGATTTTGACGACCGAATATTATTGGCATTGGGACTTGAAAGGAAGTGGGCTCTCCATCTGGGACTATCGCAAAGTCATGGAAAAGATGATGAACCACGGCGGACTCGTCTTCTTCCCGACCGATGATCCTGAGATGCTTCGCATCCGGCCAACTGCTTGATGGCCCGGATTGGCCAGAATGTTCGACAAGAAACGATTGACCATTTCGATTCGCTCCGGTTGCGGCGCCGGTTCATGTATGACTAAGGAGGGATTTGGATGCTGATTGAACAATGATGAATCGTCATGTCGTGACGATTCAACCGACCAATACAATCGCCCATGCGGCCAAGCTTATGCGCGATCACAAAGTTCGCCATCTCATCGTCACAAACCCAGCCCGACAAGTCGTCGGTATCATCGGTCAGTTCGAGATGAGCGGAGCGACGAGCGTGTTTCATCCTGAAAGTGAGAGCGCCGATTTTAAAAATCCTGTCTCGAGCATCATGCGGCAGGATGTGACGACGGCACACCCGTTCGACTTTTTTGAAGATGCGGCTGCTTTGTTTTATGAGTATCGTTTAACATGTCTGCCAATCGTCGAACAGGGCAAACTCGTCGGCGTGTTGACGGAGACGGATTTGTTACGTTACTTCGTCCAATTGACTGGCGCGCTCGAACCGAGCTCTCAAATTGAGATTTTGGTCGAAAATACGACCGGGACGCTTGAAAAAGTGACCCGTCTCCTCGCCAAGACGAACGTGAACATCATCAACGTGTTCGTCCATCCGACATCTGATCCTTATCAACGGATTATCTCGTTCCGCGTCCAGACGATGAATCCACTTCGCATCATCGAACGGTTGAAACGCGAAGGGTATGACGTACTCGGTCCGGAGATGTCTCAATGAGACCGGCCTACATATTCGGTGAGAACGAAAACTCGTACCGCTTCCATGCGGATCATCCGTTCAATCCGGTGCGCCTGGAGCTGACGACGTCGCTACTCATCGCCTCAGGTAAACTTCAGGCCTCAGAGTGCGTCGCCCCTCCTCTCGCATCCATTGAATCGCTTTCTCTCGTCCATGATCTGGATTATATTGAAGCGGTCCAAGCAGCCGCAGTGGGTGAACTGTCGACATTAAAGGCGAACAAGTTCGGCCTCGGTACAGAAGATACCCCGATTTTCCCGACCATCCATGAAGGAGCGGCTCGGCTTGTCGGAGGGACCGTTCATGCCCTCGATTTGGTCGCGAGCGGTAAGCTAGAGCGTGCCTTTCACGTCGGAGGCGGTCTTCATCATGGAATGAGACGGAAAGCTTCAGGATTTTGTGTGTATAACGATGCCGCAGTCGCGATTGCTCACGTTCGCCAGGCGTATGGTAGCCGGGTCCTCTATGTCGATACCGACGCCCACCACGGAGACGGCGTCCAATGGCTGTTTTATGATGATAGCGACGTGATGACGCTATCGATTCATGAGACCGGACGCTACCTGTTCCCGGGGACTGGAGCCGTCACCGAGCGCGGCAACGGCAACGGGTATGGCTACAGTTGGAACGTCCCGGTTGATGCCTTTACGCAAGACGATTCGTTCCTGCGTTGTTATGAAACCATATTCCGGGAAGCGTGTGAGTGGTTCAAACCGGATATCATCTTGACGCAGAACGGTGCCGATGCCCATGCCTTCGACCCGTTGACGCACCTCGCCTCCACAATCAGGACGTTCGAACAGATTCCTCAAATCGCCTCTCGCCTCGCCGACGAGTATACGGATGGAAGACTCGTCGCTCTCGGTGGCGGTGGCTACGATTGGTACCGTGCCGTCCCCCGGGCCTGGTCACAAGTGTGGGCCGGGCTGACACGCGAAACACCATATTGTGGAGACATTCCACCTGAATGGATTGAGCAGTGGCAGGCCAAGGCCAATCAAGCCTTGCCTACGCGTTGGGATGACCACACGTATACGTTTCAACACATCCCCCGACGCCAACAAATCGAGGAGAAGAATTGGGAAGTGACGAAACGGGCGTTCTGGCCGTTCATCTCGAACGACCGCAAATCCATATATGTCTAAAAATATCCCCTCGTCCGCGGAGTGACTCCGACAGGCGAGGGGATATTTGTTCAATCTTGACGTACCGAGTCGCGACGTTCGATGCGGTGCGGCAAGACAACGTTCTTTTCTTCGATTTCTTCAGCATTTAAGATTTTCGTCAAGAGACGCATCGCAACGGCGCCGATGTCATACATCGGTTGGACAACCGTCGTCAATTTCGGACGAATCATCGTAGCGAGACGGGTGTTATCATGGCCGACGACTTCAAAATCGTTCGGGACCGAGAAACCGGCGTCTTGAATCGCGTGGATGACACCGAGCGCCATCTCGTCTGTACCGGCAAAAATCGCTTTCGGGCAATCGTCCCGTTCGAGCATCTTCTGCATCGCCTCAAGGCCTGACGCATACGTGTAATTCCCAAGGACGACGTCACTTTCACGAAACGGGATTCCGGCGTCATCAAGGGCACGGCGGTAACCAGAGAATTTCTTCTCGCCATTGATTTGTTGCTCAAGTGGGCCTGTGATGAAACCGACTTGGTTATGACCGTGGCCAATCAACATTTCGGTCGCATCGTATGCCGCTTGTTCATAATCGATGTTGACCGCTGGGAGGTCATACCCTTGGTTGAGTGTCGCCGCGAGGACGATTGGGACCGGTGATTTCTTGAACTCGTTGACGAGGTCTTCATGCAGACGGCCGCCCATGAAAATGATACCGTCGACTTGTTTCCCGAGCAATGTGTTCAACAAATGAATCTCTTTGTCACGGTTCGCGTCCGAGTTCCCGAGGATGATGTTGTACTTGTACATCGTCGCGACGTCCTCGATTCCACGAGCCAAATCGGCGAAGAAGATGTTCGAGATATCCGGGACGATGACGCCGACTGTCGTCGTCTTCTTGCTGGCCAGTCCACGTGCGACGGCGTTCGGGCGATAGCCGAGACGGTCAATCGCATCCTGAACTTTCTTGCGGGTCGTCGGCTTGACGTTCGGGTTTCCGTTTACGACACGTGAGACGGTTGCCATCGACACCCCGGCTTCTCGTGCGACGTCATAGATGGTTACATTATTACTATTCATTAAAACTCCTCCTACAAGCAATGATTTTCAAACGATTTTCAAAAAACGTGTCAAAAAAGGAAGACAGGTATCTGTCATCATTTTACCCTGTCTTCACGCTATATAAAACGTTTCCAATTGGAAAGCTTACTTTTTCACCAAATCAAGTTGAGGGAACTGAGCTGTTAGCCCGTCCACGAATTGATCGAATTGGTCGAAATCGAGTTGTTGCTGGGCATCTGATAAAGCGATCGCTGGATTCGGATGCACTTCCACCATGACTCCGTCCGCTCCAACTGCGAGCGCCGCTTTCGATGCCGGTAATAACAAATCGCGGCGTCCCGTCGAATGCGTGACGTCGACCATGACCGGTAAATGCGTTTCTTGTTTTAAAATCGGAACCGCCGTAATATCGAGCGTATTTCGTGTCGCACGCTCATACGTCCGAATACCGCGTTCGCACAAGATCACTTGACTGTTCCCACTCGCCATGATGTACTCCGCCGCGTAGATGAATTCTTCGATGGTCGCTGAAAGGCCGCGTTTTAAGAGCACTGGCTTGTCTGTCTTCCCGACTTCTTTCAACAAATCAAAGTTTTGCATATTGCGCGCACCTACTTGAATAATGTCCACGTATGGAAGCGCCGATTCAACAGCGCCCGGCGTCATGATTTCCGAGATGACACGTAAATCGTGACGGTCCGCTGCCTGTTTCAACAATTGTAACCCTTCAAAACCTAGCCCTTGGAAATCATAGGGGGACGTACGTGGTTTATAGGCCCCGCCTCGCAAAATTTTCACACCAGACAACGCTAATTTCTCGGCGACGGCGTTCACTTGCTCGAAGGATTCGACTGCACATGGGCCAGCAATCAATTGGGGACGTCCATTGCCAATTGTGACATCATCGAGCGTGACAATCGTATTCTCAGCCTGGCGTTTACGCGAGACGAGTAACGTCTTGTCACGATCTTCACCTTGTAGCTCGGCTGAAGCTTTGAACATCTCTTTAAAAAGATGTTGCAAGCGCGCTGTCTCAAACGGTCCGGGATTCGCTGACGCAATAAAATCTAACATCTCTCTCTCACGGATCGGATCATAACGTTCGACGCCTTGAAGACGTTTTACTTTTCCAATTTCGACAGCAAGCCTACCACGGCGGCTGAGCAAGTCGAGCATCTCACGATTCAACTCATCCATCTCGCGTCGTAATCGATTCAATTGATCTTGTGGACTCATATTTACCCTCTCATTTCTAAGCCGTTCTTTCCAGAAACCTAATTATATCGAATTTTAATCACTTTGTCATAGAGAAATGGGCTTGCGACACAAAATCAACAAAAAAGCGCCCGAAAGAATTCGGACGCTTCATGCATTACTTGTTACCGTTTTGCAACTCATTTTTTAACTTGTTCAATTCTTGTTTCGAATCATCATCCAACAAGTCTTTCACCGGAGCCTCAAAATCTGATTCATAGTTTTCTGACTGGTCCCGACTGCTCGAAGACTTTTGTTTGCTCTCAGTCAATTTGTTCGAGTTTGATTTGTTCGAATTTGATTTGTTTTCTGACGCCTTCGACTTATCGGCCGACTCTTCTTTTTTATCATTTGATTTCGAAGAATCATTTGACTCTTTAGATTCATTTGACTCTTTAGATTCATTTGACTCTTTAGATTCACTTGACTCTTTAGATTCACTTGACTCTTTAGATTCACTTGACTCTTTAGATTCACTTGACTCTTTAGATTCATTTGACTGATCTTCTGAAGCACGATCGAGCTGCTCTTTCACTTCAGCTTCCGCTTCGGCCACGAGCTGATCCGCTTTCTCCATAGCTTCTTCGATTGACAATTCGTCTTCATCGACTTGTTGTTTCAACTCAGCCGCTTCTCGTGCCTTATCTTTGACGAGATTCAAGACTGGTGCTGCTTTATCGCTCGCTACTTTAATCCATTCGCCGACAACAGGCTCTGCTTTCTCACGGACTTCTTTCGATTTGACCGTCAATCGCTCACGTGATGTCGCCGTCTTCTCATCTAAATACGTCCGCACTTCACGACCACTTTTTGGTGAAGTGAGGAGCGCGACAGCCGCGCCAATCACGCCGCCAAGGACGACCCCCGCCAAGAATCCACCGCTTGATTGTTGCTCGTTTGTGTTCGTATATGTTTTGTTCTTATCGTATGTCATCATTGTTTCCTCCTTGTGATGGTTATGATTTAATCGTATCATCTGTTGCAATTAATCCGGGTGACACCGTAGTTGGTTCTTGTCTCCGGTCACGACGACCACGGCGACGTGATGAGCGTTCGTCCGAAGATGCGTCTGGTTTATTCTTCTTGAATAGTTCTACAGCGACAGATCCCCAACGGACGGCTTGAGCGATTTGTTCTTTGTTCTCGTCTGCTGCCACGTGAACGGAAGAAGAAACCGTCCGCACCGACTCTGTCACTTCATTGAGCGACGTGCCGAGCTCATCAAGTGCATGTGCCACCGGCGCAAGCAATTCTGTTTTTTCTTCGACGTTATCTACGAGACGGTTCGTCTTATGTAAGAGCGCCGTCACTTCCATGGTGATCCCATCTAATTGTCGTTCCAAGTTTTCAGTCGTATTGGCGACGCTACCGAGTGTCCGATTAACGTTCGACAAGACACGCGCCAAGAAAAATACGAGTACGACAAACGCTAGCGCTGCGATAAGCCCTGCGATGCCTCCTAATGTGATTTCCATGCATTCATTCCTCCTGTTCGATGATGTGGTGTTTTCATTATAGCACCATTATGACTCAAAAGATTTGTCACAACCGTTTTCGCCATCCGGTCTGATTATTCCTTTACCCGTTTTTATGTTTTCGATTACACTAAAATAGAAATAAATTAAAAAAAGTTTAAAGGGGTGGACGTATGAGAGATCCAAGGATCACACAACTTGCTGATGGGTTGATCAATTATTCAGTTGAATTAAAGCCTGGAGAACGCGTATTGATTGAAAATTTCGGTGTCGAGGAATCGCTCGTCGAAGCATTGATTGAAAAAACGTACGAAGCTGGGGGGCATCCTTTCGTCTTGTTAAAGGAGAGCCGTATTCTGCGCAAGCTCTACACTGGGGCGAGCCGTGAACAACTCGAGCTCATGGCCGATATCGAGCGGAAACAGATGCAAGCGATGGACGCTTACATCGGTTTACGTGCCGGGGACAATATCAACGAATTGTCAGATGTGCCGGCTGAGCAACAAAAACTTGTCGGGGCCACGATTGGGAAAATGCACACCGAGGACCGCGTCAAAGGGACGAGATGGGTCGTGCTTCGTTACCCTTCCCCATCAATGGCGCAACTCGCTGGAAAGTCTACCGAGGCGTTCGAAGACTTTTACTTCAACGTCTGCACACTGGACTATGGGAAGATGGATCGGGCCATGGATGCGCTCGTGAGTCTCATGAATGAGACAGACCGTGTCACCATAAAAGGTCCGGGCACAGACCTCACGTTCTCAATCAAGGATATTCCAGCTATCAAGTGTTCAGGCCAAATGAATATCCCAGACGGTGAAGTATTCACGGCGCCAGTCAAAGACTCAATCAATGGTGTGATCACATATAACACGCCATCCCCATATCACGGCTTCACGTTCGAGAACGTATCGTTAACGTTTAAAGATGGAAAAATCGTCGACGCGACAGCGAACGACACGGATCGGATCAATGAAGTGTTCAACACGGACGAAGGAGCACGTTTTATTGGCGAGTTCGCCATCGGTGTCAATCCGTACATCCAACATCCGATGAAAGACATCTTGTTCGATGAGAAGATCGACGGCAGTTTCCACTTCACACCAGGTCAGGCGTACGACGATGCGTATAACGGAAACAACTCGTCTATTCACTGGGACCTCGTTAATATTCAACGTCCCGATTACGGCGGCGGTGAGATTTGGTTTGATGACACCTTGATCCGTAAAGACGGACGCTTCGTCGTTGATTCACTCTTACCCCTCAACCCAGAGAATTTGAAATAACGTAAATAAGCGTGCCACGTTGCGGCACGCTTATTCTCCATTAAAGCTTCGTCTTTTTACCGAGTGCTGCCGACATCATCCAAATCTCTTTCTCAAGTCGTTCGATGTGGGATACGAATGTGTCCTCGATTGCTTCGTCCCCGTCTTCGAAGTTCTCCATCGCGTCTTGCATCTCTTGACGGATTTGTTTAAAGTCGCTAATCACGTCTTTAATCATTTGATCCGTATCGGCGTGACGGTCCCCTTCTTGCAACGTCGAATGTTCCAGGTATTCCTTCATCGTCGCATATGGTTCCCCATCGTTCATCAATAAACGCTCGGCCACGTCATCGTACAATTCAGCGACGAGATTGTATAGCTCCTCTAATTTTTCATGGTAAGTAAAAAAGTGTGGACCGCTAATGTACCAGTGATAGTTATGCAATTTGACGAATAATAGACCATAGTTGGCCACCTCTTTATTTAGCGTGTTCAATGCTCCTTGGCTTGCCATTCTTCACATCTCCTTTTCCAAATTCAGTCGATAATAATATTACCGTCTTGTCTCAATGTTAAACACAAAAAAGCGAACGGCTAAGGCCATTCGCTCTCGATTCACGCTTCTAATTGGACATGATTCTCATATTCGCGTTGGTATGTCTGGATGTCCCCGGCTCCCATAAAGAGAAGGACCGCATCTTTATGCTGACTTAGGACATTGACCCCGCCCCGCTTCAAGACATTCGCACCTTCGATGCGCGATTGCAGGTCTTCAATCGTGACCGTACCTTCTTGCTCGCGAGCCGAACCGAAAATATCACACAAGTAAACCGCATCCGCTTCGGCTAGCGCCGCAGCAAAATCATCCATGAACGATTTAAGACGTGTATACGTGTGGGGTTGGAAGATGGCTACGACTTCACGGCCGACATATTTTTTACGTGCAGCTTCCACCGTCGCGCTGATTTCCCGTGGATGATGGGCATAATCATCTACTAACACTTGGTCCCCGAGGACGGATTCGCTGAAACGACGTTTGACGCCGTTGAACGTCTCGAGACGCTCTTTGACCAAATCTTTCGGTAAGTTCTCATAGTCACACGTCGCGATGACGGCAAGCGCGTTCAAGACGCTATGGTTTCCATATCCCGGAATCCGGAACGTCCCATAAAAATCGTCACGCAAGTAGACATCAAATGTTGTCCCATTGTCAGTTGAGTTCACGTTTTCAGCACGGAAGTCGTTATGGGCACCGAAACCGTAGTACACAATCGGTACATTCGCTTGAATTTGCTGAAGGTTCTCATCATCTCCACAGGCAATGATACCTTTTTTCACTTGTTTCGCCATCTTCTGGAACGCATCGATGACGTCTTCAAGCCCTGAGAAATAATCAGAGTGATCAAAATCGATGTTCGTCATGATGGCATAGTCTGGACGATAGTACAAAAAGTGACGTTTGTATTCACACGCTTCGAAGACGAAGTTTTTCGAATCTTCGACACCTTCTCCCGTACCATCGCCAATTAAGAACGACGTTGGCTCGATACCACGCATGACGTGGGCCAACAAACCTGTCGTCGATGTTTTCCCATGAGAACCAGTGATGGCGACACTCGTATAATGGTCGGCTAGTTCACCTAGAAACTCATAATATTTGTATATCGTCAATCCGAGTTCACGTGCCCGAACGACTTCAGGGTGATCGTCCGGGAAGGCGTTGCCTTGGACGATAATTTGCCCTTCGGTAATGTTTTCGGGATCAAACGGAAGGATTTCAATTCCTTTACGATTCAATGCTTCTTCAGTAAAAAATACTTTGTCAACGTCCGAACCACGGACCTCATTGTTCATATCATTTAAAATTTGAGCTAAAGGACTCATGCCCGTTCCTTTAATTCCGACGAAGTGATAACGGTTCATCTGTAAATAGCCCCCCTAATTCATTGCGGTCTGTACTAAAAAATGCGACAAACCTTTGTCATTATAGCAAAACTACAGGAGTCATGCTATTACAGATTATTGTTTTTTTTAGCCAACCGACGACTCTTATACAGCGCCATCCGGTCTTGCGGTGTCATGATGACGTTGAGCGGAGGACCTTCCGCTTTGTATGACACGCCCATGGCAGGCGTCAATATCTCTTCACTAGGCGCATCGACCGGTTCGTCTGATTGTAATGTTTTCGCAACATCCTCGACGATTGGTGCCGCCGCCTCAATCGGGACCTCGATTGGTAACGATGGTTCGGCCATATCTTGTTTTTCTTCACGGACAGAAATTTTTGATGATTTCAAATCGGTCGACCCCATAAATACCGAAGCAAATCCGTTCTCGACAATCGAAACTTCCCCGAGGAGCGGTTTTGCGTCTGGATCAGCCGGCTCGTTTTCTAAGACGGTCGGACCCTCATTCATCGGTTTCGACGTTTCCGTAGAAATAATCGACGTTTCAATGGATTTCTCAGTTTGCTCGGCCACCATTTCCTCATGCGTTTCCGCTGCTACATCGAGCTCAGGAACCGATGTCGACACTTCATCTGTAGTCGGCACGGATTCGTCTACTGGTTCATCGACTGATTTTATAACGCGATGTTCATCTAAAGGTTCAACCATTGATTCGTTTACTGACTCTATCGCTGACTCATCTACGGAATTCATTACCGGTTCGTTCTCAGGTACAAGCGATACGCTTGGTGGCACCTCTTCCGACACTTCATCTACCGCGAGGGCCACTCGTTTAGCTTGGCGCACCGCTGAGTCGGCTCGCGTCTCAGGAGAATGTTCAGTCGGTAAAATGATTTTCGGTTTCGGCCGGGCGTATCCATAAATCGGCGACGGCACATCAGACGGCACAAATTCATCCTTCAGTTCGCGCTTCGGTGCAGGCACACCTTTCTTCCCTTCTTGGGATAGTTCGCGTCGAATTCGGTCTGCTTGCTGTTTTATGAACGTTCATATGCATCCATACTTGATTCCTCGCTTTTTCACTCAATCCTATTTAGCAAAAAATCGGTCGAGTTTAACGACCGATTTCAAATGCTTTCCCTACTTCATATTCGTCATCTAATACGAGAATCCCTTTTTCTTGCGGTGCGTCGGGCAAGTTCAACTCTCGGGCTGAACAGATCATCCGTGTGAACTCTCACCACGCAATGTCGACGGTCGAATGATCAAACCTGATGGCATAACCGCTCCCGGCTTCGCGACAACGACTTTTTGGCCGGCCGCGACATTCGGTGCACCACAAACAATCTGGACCGTCCCTTGGTCGGTCTCGACCTGGCAAATCGACAGTTTATCGGCATCCGGATGCTTCTCGGCTTCTTTCACATAGCCGACGACGAATTTCGGGGTGAAGTCCACGCCCGACAACTCGGCTTCGATATTTTGTTTGCGCAAGAGGACGCCGAGCGTCTCGATCAATTCAGCTGTCAAGTCGACCGGACCATGCCAAGCGCTGACATCGAAATAGTTGCTGGCATTAAAAATGTTATAGCCATTGACTTTCCCTGTCGTCGATTTGACGATGGCGACATCGTCTTTCCGTTCAACGACTTGATGATGGCGATCGCCATCTCTTAACAAGACCATGAGGACATCGCCGATTCCTTCACGGTTATAAAAAGCATTGATTTGCATACGTAAAAACGCCCCTTCTTTCAAACTAGACACAAATAGTTTAGCAGATTATGCATCGGTTGGTGGGTTCTTTTTTCCGACAATAAAAATTGGCTCGAGTACGCCAGCCTCATAATGGAAAGAAAGAGCCGTCACCGGGATCCGCCCATTCGTGAAAAAGTCGAACATCAGCTGTTGCATCGCATCATAACCTTGTTCGTTGCGAATGTCCGCGATAATCATGACGTCTTGGTGTGGCACCCCGACGAGCATATCGCCTTCGATACGGCGTTCCATGACCCGCAAAAAGTCATCGTTCAAAATCCGGGACGCTTCATAGCCGTCCCGTGCTGCCAAGAAATAGAACGTGTTGCCGGCAACGGTGTCTTCTTTTAAATCGGTCGGTAATTTTTTGACGTTATCCCGCGCCAACTCATCAAGACGTTCGAGCGTCATGCCGTTCAAATGCCGCTCTTCAATCAACCGGTAACCGTTACCTAAATCAAGGGCGTAAAAGATAGCCGTCTCGGCTGTATGCGGCCTCATCGCCAACGTCTCGCCCCGTTTCGTCTCAATCGAGAACGAAGCAGAGCGGATGACGGGATAGACATTGGCCTCATTGCCCGCTAATGTGACGACATCGTCGGCTGTAAGTGCTGTTTTGATATAGTCTACGACCTCATCGACGGCGATTTGCCCGCGGATTTTTGTTTTCGCCACGAGCGGGGCGAGACGGATATTGACCCCGAAGCGATCGTTCGCCCGTTCGACGCGCAACACCTCATTTTCGCGGTCGTACGAGGTGCGATATCCGTCGGTGAACTTACTTTCGAGATAACGACGTAATTCATTCCGCTCCATTTAAATCACCCTAACCCATGAAGAAAGGCTTCAACTTGCTCCGGCGTCTTCCGTTCGCGTCCGACGTACCGGTCGACTTCCTGGCCGCCGTTGAAGGCGACAAAGCTTGGAATCCCGAAAATATCGAGCTCTTGCGCGAGCTCCATCCATTCGTCACGATCGACGTAATAGAATGACCAGTCCGAGAACTTCGCTTCAATGTCCGGCATGAATGGGTCGAGGAAACGGCAGTCGCCACACCACGTCGCTGAAAACATGAGGACACTCTTCCCTTGCTTCGCTGCTGTGTATTCGTTCATCGTTGTCAGTTGTTTCATCTTCATCACTCCTGTTCTTTTTTCCTCATTCATGATAGCATAAGTCCGTTGTCACATTCCGCTCTCGTGTATTATGATCATCGGGAGTGAAGACTACGTGAAAAAGGTGAAGTCATGACAAAATGGACGCGTGAACAGTTGAATCCAGAAATGAAGCATCCACTTGAGCAACTCGTGGGCGTCATCGGTATGTTGGCGATTCTACGCTACGGTTATTTGTTCATCGATACGGATAAGTCTCGAGGCGAGATTTTCATTTGGCTCGTCGTCGGATTCGCCGTAATCTACATACTTGAACGAGTCGGTAAACGTCTTGTACGCAGGCTTCCCATCATTCGAAAACGTTTTTTACTTCCCGTCTATGCCGTCTTGCTCGTGCTATTTCTCGCGAGCTTCCGCGTCCCGCGTGAAACGGTCGAGGTCGTTCGAAATTTTTTCAGGTGGTGAACAATTAAGAGCATCCCGTCAACCAGCCGGGATGCTCTTTTTGTCGCTCAATATTCGATTTTCATGTCGTTCGGTCGAATCCGGTTTATCCGAACCAACACTTGATAGACGGCGTAGCTGAGCAACGCTGGACCAACGATTAAAAAACCGAAGACGACGATAAACGTATACCAGCTAAAGCCCATCGTCTCGAGCATGACGATTGGCCCGACGAGCCCGCTTGTTCCCATGCCAGCGCCGGCCGCGACGCTCTCAAGTTCAAACCATAAAATCGCAATCGGGGCGAGAACTGCGCCCGCTACAGTCGGCGGTAACAATATCCAAGGATTTTTGACGATATTTCCGACTTGGAGCATAGATGTACCGATGCCTTGGGCGATGGCGCCTCCAATCCCGTTGTCCCGATAACTCGTGATGGCGAAGCCGACCATTTGTGCGGCGCACCCCACCGTTGCCGCACCAGCCGCAATCCCACTCAATCCGAGCATGAGCGCAATCGCCGCGCTCGAGATCGGGGCCGTGAGGGCGAGTCCCATCAGCGTCGCGACGACGACGCCCATAAACAGCGGCTGTTGTTCCGTACCCCATTCGATCCACATGCCAAGTTGCGTCATGAACAACCCGACGTATTTGCCGATATAGGTCGCACTTAAAAAGCCGACACCAATCGTCGTGAACGGTGTGACCAAAATATCGAGTTTCGTCGATTTCGACACGAGCTTAGCCAATTCCACAGCCAACAACGTGGCGACGTAGCTACCGGCTGGACCGAATTCATAACCGAAGGCGCCGACAACGAGAGATGAGAACAAAATGAGCGGTGGCGCTTGGAGCGCATAAGCAATAGCAATCCCGATAGCCGGACCGGTCAAACTGATGGCCACATCACCGATCTCGATCAGCGTCGTCCCAAATCCGGCGACATTTGTCTCAAGCAATTGTCCACCCACGGTCTTTATAATCAATCCAATAATAAGCGTACTAAATAACCCAAGTGCCATATAACTGAGCGCCGTCACGAAATATAGCGACGGGCTAAGCGTAATTCCTTTCTGTTTGAACATGGGTGCCTCCCTTTTCTGTCTTGTCAGTCGTAAAGTTTTTGTCTTCACACTTCTCCCAGTATAAGTGTTTCGAGAAAAAATTCAATATGAAAAAAACGTCACTATGTGAGTGACGTCCTCTATGTGGATTAGCGGGTGGCCCGGAGCGTCTCCATCGTCGAGCGATCGAGTCGTTTGACGAGTGCCTTCAGGAGCGCTTTCGCCGCGTCGTAGTCGTCCGTATGCAAAATCGAGGCATGCGTGTGGATATAACGCGCCGCGACACCGATGACGGCCGTCGGCACCCCTTCCCCGCTCATGTGGATGCGACCCGCATCCGTGCCACCTGGCGAGACGAAATACTGGGTCTTGATATTTTCATCAGCTGCCGTATCGAGCAGGAAGTCACGCATCTCAGGAGACATGACCATGACCCGATCGAGGATACGAATGAGTGCCCCTTCCCCGAGCTGTCCAAACTCTGTCTTATTGCCTGATGCATCGTTGGCTGGTGATGCGTCGAGGACAAGCGCGACATCCGGACGAATCATTTCGGCTGCTGTTTGGGCACCACGGAGACCGACTTCTTCTTGTACGGTCGCCCCAGAGAACAAAATGTTTGGATGATCCGCTTTCGTCGTCTCTTCAAGGAGCTCGATCGCAAGTCCGACACCGTAACGGTTGTCCCACGCCTTTGCCATGACTTTCTTCGGATGTTTGAGCGGCGTGAACTCACTCGCCGGCACAGCTGGAAGACCGGGCCGTACACCCCACGATTCCGCTTCTTCTTTCGTATCGGCCCCGATATCGATGAACATCTGTTTGATTTCCATCGGTTTGCTCATCGCCTCCGGTCCGAGTAAATGCGGTGGTGTCGAAGCGACAACCCCGGGAATCGAACCGTTCGCAGTCACAATGTCAAACCGTTGGGCCATGAGGACTTGACTCCACCACCCACCGAGCGGCTGTATGTAAAGCATCCCGTTTTCTGTAATCCGGGTGACCATGAATGCGACTTCGTCCATATGTCCAGCCACCATGACGCGCGGTCCCGCTTCGTCACCGACACGTTTCCCAAAGATCGATCCGATTCCATCTGTCATGACTTCATCGACGTGCGGCGTGATCCGGTTACGAACAAAGTTACGGACTTGTGATTCAAACCCTGGAGCGCCTGGAAGTTCTGTCAACGTCTTAAATAATTCTCTTGTTTTTTGTTCCATTTCCATTCATCCCTTCAACCGTTCTTGTTTCATTATATACAGAACTTTTCGGCAGATGCGAATGGTTTTCGTTCCAATGGGGTACAGGTTTTGGTACGATGTTTATGATAGCCATAGTTCAAGGGGAGGTAGTCATATGAAAAAAAGTTATTGGTTAGTGGGAATTGGGGTTGCGATCGCAGCCGCACTTATGACGAAAAAAGTGTTAGACGAACGTAGCTTATCGGCCGAAGATGCCCTCGAGTACACGAAACGGGCATTCTCAGCAAAAGGGCATGTTCAAGGCGCCTGGATTTCGGCTTCACCTGAGATTTACGCGTATGACGGGCGAGAGTACGACGTCTTCAAAGGTGGAATCTCGGTTCTCGAGAATGACGAAGAGAAGACGTACCAATTTACAGTCGATTCAGAGACTGGCGCTTTACTTGAATATGCATGATATGGAGTCGGCGATCACATTCGCCGACTTTTTTTGTTTAATTAGCTTCAAAAAGTGGAAAATTGAATATGGTACTTTTTAAACTAAAAAGGAGTGGTTCCACGTGAAGAAACTGATCGGTGAAGCAAACGAGCTTGTGTCGCAAATGGTTGAAGGTATGGTTCATGCCCATCCTGAACTGTACGGTCGTGTGGAAGGCTTCAATGTAATCTGTCGGGCCGAGGGGGCAAAATCCGGTAAAGTCGGACTTGTCTCAGGTGGGGGTAGCGGGCATGAACCAGCGCACGCCGGTTACGTAGGCGATGGGATGCTCGATGCCGCCGTATGTGGCGAAGTGTTCACTTCCCCAACTCCGGACATGGTGCTCGAGGGCATCAAAGCGGCTGACGGTGGCAAAGGTGTGTTGCTCATCGTTAAAAACTATGCGGGTGATGTCATGAACTTCGAACTTGCTGCAGAGTTAGCGGACGCTGAAGGAATAAAAGTCGACCATGTCGTTGTCGCTGATGACGTCGCTATCACGAACAAAGAAGACCGTCGCGGTGTTGCTGGGACCGTCTTCGTTCATAAGATTGCCGGTGCGGCCGCAGCGAGTGGGAAATCACTCGAAGAAGTGAAAGCGCTTGCAGAGAAAGTCGCTGCCAACGTTCGTTCGATGGGAATGGCCGTCGAGCCATGTTATATGCCCGTAAGCGGTAAACCAGGTTTCGATTTGAACGAAGAAGAGATGGAAATTGGAATCGGGATTCACGGTGAACGCGGCGTTGAACGGAAACCGACGACGAACGTCGATGCGATCGTCGACGATTTGCTCGATCACTTAAAAAAAGAAGTCACCCCTGGTGAAGTCGCCGTCATGGTAAATGGCATGGGCGGCACACCTCTATCCGAACTGTACGTGACGTATCACTTCGTCGCGAAAAAATTGGAGGATGCCGGCTATTCATTGAAACGCAAATACGTCGGCAACTATATGACATCACTCGAGATGCACGGCTTCTCGATTACGCTCCTGCCGCTCGATGAAGAAATGACGAACTATCTTGATGCACCATCGGCGGCACTCGGTTTCAAACTCTAATCTATGAATGAGGTGTTCAGGCAATGTTGACGATCGAAGGATTCAAGCAAGCTTTACGGAACGCCCAGTCAGAGATTGAGGCGAACAAGGATATTCTTACCGATCTTGACCGCGCCATTGGTGATGGGGACCATGGCATCAATATGTCGCGAGGCTTCGAAGCGGTCGTCGCGATCCTCGATGACGACTACGCCACGCTTGGCGAATTAAGTAAAAAAGTCGGAATGACGCTTATGTCAAAAATTGGTGGTGCAGCCGGACCATTATATGGGTCTGCGTTCGTCAAGGCTGCTCCAAAGTTTGAAAATGCGATAGAAGCCGATTTCGCTCTCGTTAAAGAGGCGCTAGCAGAGGCATCTTCCGCTATTAAGAACCGGGGTAAATCGGAAGTTGGCCAAAAGACGATGGTCGATGTGTGGGAGCCGTTCTTAAGTGACTTACAGGCATCGGACAACTTTGATGCGAAACTCGACGAACTCGTCAAAGCGACAGAAGATATGAGGGCGACGAAAGGTCGGGCCTCTTACTTCGGTGAAAACTCCCGAGGTACGATCGATCCGGGCGCCATGTCGAGTTCAATCATCTTGAAAGCAATTTTGAAGGAGGTCGAATGACATCGTAGAGCTGATCATCGTATCGCACAGCGTAAAAATCGGCGAAGGTATTCGCGATTTAATGAAAGAAATGGCTCCGTCAGTTCCAATCCACGTTGCGAGCGGGCTTGAAGACGGAAGCATCGGGACCGATGTGACACGGATCCTCGAAGCGATCGATGCCATTGAAAACGAAGCGCTTATCTTGACCGATATCGGTTCGGCTACGATGAACGCCGAACTCGCCGTCGACATGTATGAAGGTGAAAAAACAATCCAGTTCTTTGATGGACCGATTGTCGAGAGCGCCTTCGTCGCAGCGGTTTCTTCTGGAAACGGCATGAACGTCAGTCAAATCGTCGATCAATTAAAGATGGCATAAAAAAGTGCCTCGTGAACTGAACCAAAAAAGTTAGGCACTAAATAGTTTGTTAAGCGACCTTTAGAACCTGCGTCCGGTATTCCACCGGGCTCAGGTTTTTAGTCGTTTCTTGATACTATCACTGTCAAGTTTTGCGATGGTTTGGTCTAACATCTCGTTGATGAAGGGGTACTTAGGCTTATCGGACATCGAATAGGCGATGATCTCCCGGTTTGCCAGATCCATCATCGTTGAGAGATAGAGTTTCTCCCCGAAAAGGTGGAACTCGGTGACATCGGTCACCCACTTCTCGTTTTAGACCTGTAGCCCGGAGCTCGTTGATCACTTGCACCTGTCCAGTTCGTCGCGCTTCCTCTTGTTGAATCAAGGCTTTCAACCTTTTTAACGGTGCGTTCTCCATCTCGAGGAACATTTGATCATAAAAAAAACACCCCATAAAAGTTGGATTTTCATGTCCAACTTTATGGGGCAGTTCATCGTTGCTCTTTTTTAACGTGGGTTATCGTTTTTCTCGTAAATCGGGTTCATGTACTCGCTCGTCGAGTAGAAACGTGGAACGACGACGAACAAAATCAAGGCTGGAATCGCAATCAAGAGTAACAAAATCAAGACAGGCAACCAATAAACGATTTTTTGGCCAAGCATGTCGATGTTCGCGTCTGCGAATTCAGTCGCACCTTCAACTTCTGCAAGGTCAGCTGTTGCGAGGATTTTGTTATCCGTCGCATCATAGTAATGGAACTCGGTCTTCCGTGTAATGAAGATGCCGTCGCGGATCGTATCAACTTCAACGACCGCAGCGATGACTTCATTTCCATTTGAATGACGGAGCGTCTCTTCTTTTACGATTTTAGCCGTTCCTTCTTTGTAGTCATAGTGCGTGGCTTTCAAATCCTCTTCAAGGGCGTCCAAGAACGCCTCGTTTGCCGAGGTATTAAGTGGTGCGATTGTTAGAATGAAGATTAGTGCAAGCAGGCTTGCCCATGCTTTTTCAACATCCCCATGTTCCCCCTTCTTTAATTACAGTTTAGCGTCATTCCTATTGTACCAAGAAGAAAGAAAAAAGTGTGAAGAAAATGCTATTAAAATAAGAAAAAAGCGTGTCAAATTTTCGGACGGAAGGCAGCCTCCATCCGATAAATCGGTTGGCCCATGGCACTAAAGCGCTCTTCGTACTCGGTTCGGACGTTATCTATAGGTTCATTTTTATGAAGGTCAAGTGAAATTTCTGTGAAGTACATGCCATATTGGCTCATACTTTCGAGCGAATATTCGAACAATCCACGATTATCTGTCTTGAAGTGAATCTCGCCCCCACGTGGTAAGACCGCCTCGTACGTGGCTAGGAATGTCTTGTACGTCAACCGTCGTTTCGCATGTCGTGTCTTCGGCCATGGATCCGAGAAATTCAAATAGACGCGATCGACTTCGCCGGCCTCGAAATAGTCGACGAGTTGCTTAGCATCGACGGTCAAGACACGGACGTTTGGCATCGGCGTTTCGATAAGTTTTTGCACGATTGACACGGCAACGCTCTCGAACAACTCGATGGCGATAAAGTTGACGTCCGGATACTGCTTGGCCATTCCTAATATGAATTGACCTTTTCCCGATCCGACTTCGATGAAGAGCGGATGATCGTTCTTAAATTCCGTTTTCCAGTTCCCTTTTAACGTTTCGGGATGAGTAATAAAGACGTGTTCTTGAGCCTCCATATATTCTTTGGCCCAAGGCTTGTGACGTAAACGCATGTTTTTCCAACCTTTCGTTCAAGAAATGTTCAAGTTTAAGCTGACTAACCGCTTCGCGCGAGCAGTCCCCTTGCGATTATACACGAAATCATTGTTTAATGGACATGAATCATCCTTCACAAGGAGGTTATATCAATGAGCACGTTGGATCAATTCTTAATTTTTTACGCGGCTCCGCTGACATTTTTTGGCGCTGTCGTCGCAACGTTCGTATGGGCGTATTTCATGAAACCTGATGATATCTAATGCATATGAAAGGGATGGCTCACACTTGTGAACCATCCCTTTTTTCATTGCATCCGTTCATCTGCCTCCTCGAGCAGTTCACGAAGTACGGTCAATCCTTCAGCACGGGCGATATCGTTCTGTTCCCCATACAATGTAAGAACTGTTTGGGCAATCGCATACCAGTGCATTCGATCATGTAACTCGGACGTGAAACGGGTGCCGTAATGGCTGAACCACGTCTCCCAGTCCCCTTCGTCGACATAGCTATAGACGACCATGGCCAAATCAAAGGCACGGTCCGCGATAATGGCGTCATCCCAGTCGGTCAAATATAACAGACCGGTCTCGCCCTCGATCCAATTGTTATGGTTCAAGTCCGAATGACAGACGACGAGTTCACGTTCGTCATCGATCGGTTGATGAGCCTCGAGCCAACGGACCGCCTCGTCAATCGTCACGTCCGATTCGCCTTGATTATAGGCGGCACATTGCCGAAGCAACAGCGAGGACGTGACCGGTGTATGGTTCAACTGCTGCAACATGAATAATAGCTCTTTCGAATGATGAATCTTCCCAAGCTGTGCCGCCACATCAGACCGTTTCATATCGTCTGGCGAGAGCTCACGACCTTCGATGAACTGTTGGGCACTGAGGACATCACCGTTGAACATCCGTTTCGTCCACAGCAATTTGGGCACGATGCCTTCGGCGGAAAGAATAGCTAAAAACGGAGACGAGTTCCGTTTAACAAAGATTTTTTGTTGGCGCGTCGTCGCTACGTACGCTTCGCCTGTAATCCCGCCTGCGGAAGCCACCGTCCACTCTTCACCGAGCGCACCGATTATATCTGAATACATATTCATCACGCTCAAATCTCATTAAGAATCACAAAGATACAATCACCATATTAACACGCGATAATCGTCATTGACAACGACTCGACTTGAATCTGAGACGGATTTCGTTCGATGGGGACAAGACTCGCTGTTTCGCCCTGTACGTAAACGTTCCAGTCACCATCGGCATGAAATATGACATCATTGAACGTTCCATTCAAATAGACGCGGACACGTTGCCACGCGTCATAGGAGTGGCTCGCCGTCAACTCATAAGCAATCACGCCTGGAGGTGATGGCAGGAACTTGAATTGCTCGATCACTTTCTGACGAGTGTCATAACGGAAGCATGTGTGACGGCGCCGCAGTTTAAGGAGCGTTTTCACGAACTCGACCTCGCTTTGGTGTTCGTCACGCAAGTCCCAATCGAAATGATTGATTCGGTCCGGCGCATTATAGCTGTTCTCGACCCCTTGTTTCGTCCGACCGAACTCTTGGCCGGCATGGAGGAAGGGGACGCCTTGCGACGTGATGACGATGGCCGTGGCGAACCGTTGCATCCGTAACCGCATCGTCTCGTCCATATCTTCACACGACAACAGCAATTTATCGTACGTCGTATAATTGTCATGCGCTTCGACATAATTGATCGTATACTGCGGACTTGGGAAGCGCCCGACGGTGACGTTCGGGATTTGGACCGCCCCGGTGATACATTCGCGCAACTCCCACTCCCGCCATTCGTTCCCGGAGACGAACCCGCGCTCCCGGTCGTTGAACGTCGACCCTTTCAAAGCGTCACGCATCATGTCATTGAAATGACCGATTCGGGGCATGAAGGCCGCGTTATGCGATGAGGCTTTCAATGACGGGCTGAGCGGCGTTGCTAAGTCCCATCCTTCCCCATACATCAAAATCGAGCGATCGATTTTATCGAGTGCGGCCCGAATTTGATTCATCGTCTCGACGTCATGAATACCCATTAAGTCGAATCGGAAGCCGTCAACGTGATACGTCTCGGCAAAGTACGTCACACAATCGACAATCATTCGCCTCATCATATATCGTTCCGACGCGGTGTCATTTCCGACGCCCGTGCCGTTCGCGACCGTCCCGTCATGCTCGTAACGGAAATAGTAGTACGGCACGAGCGCTTCGAGCGATGATTGTTCTCGGATGAAGATATGGTTCATGACGACGTCGACGACGACGCGCATGTCATGGCGGTGCAAGGTATCGACCATCTCGGCATACTCCAAGATGCGTGATAGCGGCTCGTCAGGTTTCGAGGCGTAACTGCCCTCTAGTCCGAACCAATGCGTTGGGTCATACCCCCAGTTATAAGGCATTCGAGTCGCTTCATCGACGCTGCCGAAATCATGGACCGGTAATAGTTGCAGATGGGTCACCCCAAGTTCTTTTAAATAATCGAAGCCGGCACTATTGCCGGCGCTCGTTCTCAATCCGGTCTCCGTGATACTACCATACATCCCTTTCATCCGACTTGTCGACGAGGGGTGGCTTGTAAAATCACGAATATGCAATTCGTAGATGACGGCATCTGTCGCTTTCCGTAACGGTGGGCGTTCCGTTGGCGTCACGTTCGCGGCTACGGTCGCCTCGACATCGATCAGTACGCCAAATTCACCATTTAAGCTGACGGCTTTGACGTAAGGATCGACGACTTCATTCGTTTCCACTGGGGTTTTGACATACAATCGATAATAATAACTTTCATATAGTCGGGGAACGTCCACATGCCACATGCCACGACCTTTCCTCGACATACGTATCTCTCGATTTCACGATGTGTGTCAGGGTCATGAATGACAAACCAGATGGAAAAGGCAACTGGTGACCAGACATACGCCTCAATCGTTTGCTCAAAAAATACGAGGCCGAGCGGTCCGTCATAGGCGTAACGTCTCTCAAATTCGTCCGTATGCACAATCTCTCGAGGTATAACAACAATCGTTTTATGTCCCGGGTGAAAAACCGTATACACTGCTTCAAGTGTGACCGGTCGGGCCAAATGGATGTCTCGTTCAATCGTCCCCGTCTCTGTCGTCCGTTCATTGAGCACCACATATTCGACCGGTCGACCGTTCCGCTCGATTTGTACTGGAACGGATTCATATTCGGTTATCACTTCCAATCGAATCGTTTCGAACGAGAGCAAGGTAGCCCGCTCAATCGTCACATGAGACGTTGTTTGTTGATTTGGTGTGTGATGCATAAGCGTTTCATCCTCTCCTACCTATTGATCCAAAAATTGTCGAAACGGCATCTGTGCTGTCGCATCTAGTAGTTTCGCCACATCTCGAATTTGTTGGGCTTTCACAATCGGTGCCCTCGTGTTCACTTGTTTCATCCACGTTTCATAGTCCGTACGTGATATGAACTGTGTCGACCTTGTTTCCGGCACGTGATCGAAATAGCCTAGTGGGGCCACCATTACTTTTTGAATGACCCCCTCATAGGACGGAAGAAACTGTCGGACGATTTCTTCAGTGCGTGTCAACGCAATGAGCGGATTGACTACACGTGTATTTTCTCCTTTGAACGGTTGATGAATCCATGTCTTCTGTTTGGATACATGATAGATGCTACGGTCACCATCGAACCATTCAATCAAATAAATATGGGTTGGCCCGATCATGAGGTGGCTTAACTCCACCGTCGCCCCGTTGCATTCGACGACCGGGCGATACATGAAGAAGTGCTGATCGTTCCATTCTGATATCATCTTGCGATACCCATATTCCCGCAAAAACGGTAAGAATGGTACATCCGCTTCGGTTGCTCCTTCACAGGCGTACTGCAGTTTTTGAATGAGACGTCGATGAATGAGCAATGCTTGAAACTGTGCCTCCGTGAGCGCTGTCGGTTCGAGCTCGATGCGTTCGATGCGACGCCAAAATTTCCACCACGGATTCTCGAACTCCATGATTTCAGGCGGATTCAATCGATTGGACTCATGAAGACGGCGCATGCGTGCAATGTCAGATTCGACATATTCTTGAAAGCGATTGAACTGGTCGAGCATGTTTCGTTCATATTTAGAAGTTACGTCAAAAATTTTAATCGGGATCGCCATGTTTCCTCCTCTGACCGCTTTAACGGAAATACTTCAACTGCCTCATAGGCGGGGATGTGATTCGGATTGATTCGATAGAGTATGATGGCATCGACCGGCTCCTCGATTTTGAACATCGGGGCGATGTACGGAATCCTCACGCCACTGTCCCATTTTTTCGCGAGCGTCACGTGTGGAACGAACGGTTTACGGTCGAGTGACGTGATCTCGTCGAATAACTTGCGCCGAAGCGTCTCAGTAAGCGCCGTCAAGTCTACGGACGGGTCGGGGACGACCGTCAACACTCGAGGACGATCAGGTTTCCCAAAGTGGTCGATTTGCTGGAACGTTAATGAGAACGGTGCCGTCGACGTTGCCACTTCGCGTGTGAGTTCTTTCACGGCCTCGACTTCATCATCATCCAATGTACCGAGAAACTGAAGTGTCAAATGAAATTCCTCCGGACGATACGTCCGACGATACGAATAAAACGATATGATGTCCCGCTGTACGCGTGCGAATCGTTCGTCTTCGATGGGTAGCGCTAAAAAGTAATGTGTCGACATGGCCATCATCCTTTCACTCGAAAACGTCTCAGTCCAAAGAACAGGACCGCTCCTACGATGCTGACCACCGTGTACATCCAAAATACACCGATGATACTGTTATATTCAATAATAACTCCACTGAGCAAGTTAAATCCCGCCGTCGCAAGTCCTGACGTGATGGCCATATAAACACCGATGGCCGTTGAAACGACATGTCGGCTGACAAGGCTACGGACGAATTGAAGTGCGACTGGAATCAATAACCCGACGACCAGACCTTGGACGATGGCCAGAATCCAAACGACCCAAATCGAAGGTTCGAGCGCTAACCAACCGTTACGAAGTGCAGAGACCAAGGCCGCTCCCGCAAGGACGTTAACCGTACCAAGCCGTGAAACAATTTGGTACGCTACTTTCATGAACGGAATCTCGCATAATACGGCGACGAGGAACAATGTTCCGACGAGTGTTGTCGAACCCCCGATACTCGTCACATAAATGCCGAAGTAATAGTTATTCGCATAAATCGGCCCGAAGACGAGCATGCCCCCAACCAAGAAAGCGATGAATGGACCATTCAAGACGGCTGACCAATGAAACGGTGCCGTCGTGTGCGCTTGCTTCGGTTCCTGTTCGGATATGCTTCGCACGAACAGCGCACCGATTGTCAGGATGATTGCACTGAGTAAAAAGGTACTCGAGAGCCCCCACGTCGTATCCGAGATGCGTCCCATTACGAAGACGGCGACGGCAAAGCCAGCCGATCCGAAGAGGCGAATCGAACCATAGTCAATTTTGACACGAGCCGTATAATCGAGCGTCATCATGTCGACGAGTGGGATGTGGGCACATTGGAAAATCGACCAGGCGATCATCAATAAGATGATCCAGACGTATGAAGTCGCAAACAAGAATGTGAGCGATAAGGCGGCCGCCCCGAGCATCGCGATGATCAACCAAGCCCGAACGCGCCCCGTCCGATCGGCGAGCATGCCCCAAAGTGGTTGAACACCAATCGAGAGAATCGGCATGATGGCGACAATTGTTCCGACCTGACTCGGTGACAGCTCAAATCGTGTCTGGGAGAAGAAAAGTGCCATGTAAGGAATAAGGGCACCTTGGGCAAAGAAGATAGTGACGTATATAGATTGAAACGATATTTTTTGTTGGTTCACAGTAAATTTCCTTCCTAACAGACAGAGAGCCGACCGAATCAGTCAGCTCTCAAGAGTTATTATTTTGCGAGCTCATAAATCGCTTCCGCATAGATGGCGGCGGCGCGAAGTAAATCTTCAATTTCCATATATTCGTCGACTTGGTGGGCGACGTCTTTTGCTCCCGGGAACAAGGCACCAAACGCGACCCCTGCCTCGAGTGAACGCGCGTATGTACCTCCTCCGATGGCCATTAAGTGGGCTGATTCTCCTGTCTGGCGCTCATACACGCTCGCCAACGTTTTCACGAGCGGATGGTCTTCAGCCACATGGTGAGGTGGCATATGCTGACGCGTTGACAGTTCGAATCCGAAAGACAGGGCGATTTCTTTCAAATTTTGTAGCCGCTCCTCGAATTTTGCGGTATATGGATAACGGATGTTCACCGTTGCCATCCGCTCATCCCCCTCGTAACGGAACATGCCGCCGTTGATTGTCAAATCGCCCGTCTCATCAGTCGCTTCGATTCCGAGCGAAATGCCGCGCGAATCCGCGAAGACGTGGCGGATCAACTCAATATATCGTTCACCTTGAACATCAAGCGGGAGCGTCAATAAGAATCCGGCGAGCACATAAGCCGCATTGACACCGTTATCTGGCTCCATCGCATGGGCAGCGACACCCTTCATCGTGAACGTATACGTTCCCTTTTCCCACGTACAAGTTCCGTCCGCTTCATATTTTTCAAGATACGCTTCAAATTTTTCTTCGAGGACGTCGTCTGAAACGAGCACCGCTTTCGCGGCATCCGGGACCATATTCGGACGTTCCCCACTCACAAACGAGACTAAGTGATATTTCGAGCCTGGCACCCGTTGAATCGGGAGCTGTTTCAACACGCCATCATATAATCCTTTTTCCGCATTGATAATCGGAAAATCGGCGTCTGGCGCGAAGCCGTATGTTGGCATCGCCTCTTGTTTGAAATATTCTCGTACACAACGCCATTCGCTCTCCTCGTCGCAACCTGCGATGAGGCGGACTCTTTTTGAGAGCGGCAAACCAAGCTCTTTAACGATGCGCAGTCCATAATAAGCGGCCATCGTCGGACCTTTGTCGTCATTGCTGCCGCGGGCGAACAATTTTCCATCCGCAATCGTCGGATTGAACGCCCCATACGTCCACCCTTCTCCCGCTGGCACCACGTCTAAGTGACAGAGAATCCCAACGATTTCTTCCCCTGAGCCGTACTCCAAATGTCCCGCATACCCGGCGACATCTTTCGTGGCGAACCCGTCTCGCTCTCCGAGTGCGAACATATAATCGAGAGCACGGCGGACTTCAGGTCCAAACGGTTCGTTCGGCCCAGTCTTTGTTTCATCAAGCACGCTTGGGATTTGTAACAACCCGGTTAAATCTTCTAAAAATGCTTCTTTTCTTGCGTCGACTTCTTGTCTCCAATTCATGTAAATCTCCCCTTTGCGAATGTTCTCTCCCTTATTAGTATATCCAAATGTTAGAAAGACGAACATTCATTTCGAAAATATTTTTTCGTTCGTCTTTTAGGGTTAGTTATCTACCTTTAAATTAATTTCATTCGATATTTACACTCATTACGTGTTTTTTACATTTTGATTGTTCGTTCTTTCCACTTGCATTTCTATGTGAGAGCGGTATACTTAAAGTGTAATTTTAGAAAATAACAATTTCATATTTCATTTGTCGTCCGTAGGTTTTGTCTTTCATCATTCTACGCATTGGGAGGTCATCCAATGAAAGGTTCAACAGATCGTATGCTAACCCGCATCAAGTCCATTTATTTGTTCATCAATGAAAGGGAATGCGTTACCACTTCTGAACTAGTAGAGGAGTTCGGAATCACGTCACGCACTGTACAGCGTGATTTGAACGTGCTTGAATATAACAATCTGGTTGAAAGTCCGAGTCGCGGAACGTGGACGTCATCGAAACGTTCGCTCAAGACGGCAAATTGAATAACAAGTTACGAGGGACCTGGCAACGGGTCCCTTTTTTGCGTACCAAAAAGGCACGTGTCGGCTGACACGTGCCTTCATTTCATGTAAAGAACAAGTCGACTTCCTCTTCGCTCAACTCCCGGTACGACCCGGGTTCGAGCGTCGGGTCAAGCTCGAGCGCGCCGATTTGGACCCGTTCGAGCCGCTCGACGTGTTTCCCGACCGCAGCGATCATCCGTTTCACTTGATGATACTTTCCTTCTGAAAGCGTCAGGCGGACCGTCGAACGACGTCCAGATTTGCTGATGAGCTCAAGTCGGGCCGGTTTCGTCGTATAGCCGTCCTCCAGCTCGACACCCTCGGCGAAGCGACGCACATCGTCTGTCGTCATCTCCCCGTCGACTTCAGCGACATAAACTTTGTCGACATGTTTACGCGGAGACATGAGCGCATGATTGAACGCTCCATCGTTTGTGAGTAGTAACAGACCGGTCGTGTCCTTGTCAAGACGTCCGACCGGGAACAACTCGTAATGGGCATAGGACGGATCGATCAAATCGATGACCGTCGATTCAACCTTGTCCTCGGTCGCGCTGATGACACCCTTTGGTTTGTTCATCATCAAGTAGACGAACGGTTTGTACTCGACGACTTCTCCATGCACGGTCACCCGTTCCGTTTCAAGGTTGACTTGACGTTTTGCGTCCTTGACAGGTTGGTCATCGACACGGACGACTCCTTGTTTCAGTAAAATCTTGACGTCTTTGCGCGAACCATATCCCATGTTCGCCAATAATTTATCAATGCGCATTAAGCTTTCCTCCGATACTGGAATCGTTTCCCTAATAGTTTGCCGGCCAAGTGGCTTCTCCAACCGAGGTAGCCGTAGACGACGAGACCAATTCCGAAACCGATGATCGTGGCCAAGATATCATTGCCCCAACTCGGTTCATTGGTGAGCGTGACGAACAGCGAGCCATACACGGCGATAAACATCGCTCCACCCATGACGAACATGAGCATCGTTCGACGCAACAATTGCTTATACGGGAAGTGAAGCGCCCGTTGAATTTTCCAAACCATGAGGATGATGGCGACGATATAACCAACGATTGTCGCATAACCAGCACCGATACCGCCGAGTGCATATACGAACGGGACGTTGAGCACCGCTTTCGTGATGAGACCCATCGCCGTCGCAAAGATCGTGAAATATTGACGGTTAATCCCTTGCAGGATGGCCGCCGCCACCGAGTAATAGGCGAGGAAGAACGCACTCGGTGCATAGTGGAGCAAGTAGACCCACCCTTCCCGGTCACCTGGGAACAACGTCCCGAACAACGGTTCTGCGAGCGCGACCAATCCAATGACCGCCGGGATGGTGACGAAGAACGAGACTTGGAAAATATGGTTCACTTGATTGCGGACTTTATCCAAATCGCCGTGCGTGAACGATTTCGTCACGAGCGGGATGGTCGCCATCGACACACTCGCCGCAATCGAGACCGGAATCAACACGATTTTGTGAGCGTTCCCGGTCAAGAATCCGAACGCGGACGTCGCTTCGGCGACCGATTTCCCTGAGTTGAGCAACGTGTTGACCATCGTCAACTGATCGACAAATTGATAGAGCGGCGTCGACAGACCGACCATGACGATTGGAATCGAGTAGCTGAGCAACTCGAGCAATAGTGATTTCATCGAGCGGACCGGTGTGCCGGCCGGATTAGCGGTTTGACGATGGATGTCTTTCCGCTTTCGCCAGTACATGGCGAGCACGACGATACTTCCGATCGCACCGATAAAGGCGCTGAACGTCGCAATCGTGACGGCGAGGACTTTCAAGCCGTTCAACTCCGTCGTCGCCACTGCCGCGGTCCCACCGAGTGAATCGGCGAGCGGACGAATGAGTGCCGAGTCCGAGAAGACGAACAAGACGAGCATCGTCCCGCTGAGCAGGAACATGATGCGGACGATTTGTTCGATGACTTGCGAGATGGCCGTCGGAGCCATATCCTGATGTCCTTGGAAATAGCCGCGAACCATACTCATCGCCGGGATGAGCAGGAGTGCGAAACTGACGCTACGCGTCACGAGTGTCAACGAATCGATGTATTGCTGATTGTTCTCCGAGTTGCGGACCATGAGTTCCGATAACCATGGTGCTGAGAAAAACAGTAATAAAAAAGCGACGACTCCGGTCACGAGCATCAGCTTCATCCCTTGGCGGAACAAGCGCTGACTCGTGCCATATTCGCCGAGCGCGTTATACTTGGCGATGAATTTCGATACGGCCACGGGAATCCCCGCCGTCGAAATGGCAATCATGAGCGCATAATACGTGTATGCCGCTTGATAGAGCGTAACACCGGCAATCCCGACCATCGCTTGGAACGGGAACGTGTAGAGCAGTCCGAGCGCACGTGAAATCAAATTTCCGGCTGACAGGAGCAGCGTGCCTTTGACGAAGGACTCTCGTCCTGAATCTTGTTTGACGCTTGATGACATGAGATACCTCCATCTAATCTTCCACAACTACTGTACTTAATTTTACAAAACGACCGTTTCTCATTATACTCTTACTGTTGCAGATAATAAAGTTACGAATTTGATTCGAAAGAGAAACGAGGGATATCATGATGAAAGATGTAATCGTTATCGGAGGAGGCCCAAGTGGTCTGATGGCGACCTACGCCGCTGCCAAAGCCGGAGCGAATACGCTCTTGATTGATAAAGGTTCGAGCTCGGACGCAAGCTCGCCATCTCTGGCGGCGGCCGCTGTAACGTGACGAACCGCAAGCCCGTCGACGAGTTGATTCAGTTCATCCCCGGCAACGGACGCTTCTTATATAGTGCCCTTGCCCAGTTCGACAACCAGTCGATCATCGACTTGTTCACCGGGTTCGGCATCCCGTTAAAGGAAGAAGACAACGGCCGGATGTTCCCGGTGACGGATAAAGCACAAGACGTCGTCAACACGCTTCTCGGGGCCATCGACCAACTTGGTGTCGAGATTCGCAAAAACGCGAAAGTGAAGACGCTCCATTTTAATGAAACAAATGAGTTCAAAGCGGTTGAACTCGAGGACGGTGAACAGATTGAGGCAGGCGCCTGTGTCATCGCCGTCGGCGGACAATCCGTTCCTCACACCGGTTCGACCGGTGACGGCTATCCGTGGGCCGAGAAAGCCGGCCATACCATCACCGAGCTGTTTCCGACCGAAGTGCCGATTTTGTTGAACGATTCGTTCATCTGGACAAAACAGCTTCAAGGGCTTTCTCTTCGTGACGTTGCGCTCACCGTTCACGGCAAGAAAGGCAAACCGGTTAAGACACACCGGGGCGACATGATTTTCACGCACTTCGGCATCTCGGGTCCGATTGCCCTTCGTTGCAGTCAATATACGATCAAAGAACGCAAGCGTAGCAAAGAGCGTGTCGTCATGTTATCGCTTGACTTGTTCCCGGACATGGCGCGTGATGAGCTGTATCAAGAGCTTTGGAACCAAGTGCAAGACCAACCGAAGCGGGCCGTCAAGAACGTCTGGAAAGGGTTCATCCCGGAACGGATGCTCGACCTGCTGTTAGCCGACCTCTCGTTCGGCGAAGAGGACGCGAGCCAATTGAAGAAACAATCAGTTATCGATTTCGCGACCCGTTTGAAGACGTTCGAGTTACATGCGACCGGGACGCTCGATTTTGATAAGGCGTTTGTCACAGGTGGCGGCGTCTCCGTCAAAGAGATCGCCCCGCAGACGATGATGTCGAAGAAAGCAGATGGCTTGTTCTTTGCCGGCGAAGTGCTCGACATCCACGGGTATACAGGCGGCTATAATATCACGGCCGCCTTCACGACCGGACACTGTGCCGGTTCACACGCGGCCGAGTTCGCGGTGCGCACGAACGTATAAAAAGTGAGAGCCAATCGCATGTGCGATCGGCTCTCTTTTTGGTTCACTGTTTTGCTTTAAGTTGACGTCGTACTTCCGCTTCAAGCTCTGGCTCGGGTGGCAACCAACCTTCCGGCTTCATGACTTTATTATCTGACGCCCGGAGAATCGGCTTCCCGTCAGGTCCAAGCTTCGCCATATTGGCACGCTGAACGATTTCAAACAACGGCACCGGGTCGAGTCCGAGCTCGACGAAACTACCCATCACGAAATAGAGGGCGTCCGTGAGGGCGTCACCTTGTCCGACGAGCCGCGCGACGTCGTCCGTCGGTGGTGCGTCTTGGAGTGATTTTTGAACTGCCTGTTCGAATCCTTGTTGGAACGTAGTGACAGCAGCGAGGAACTCTTCTTCATTTCGCGCTGATTGATGTAAAAATTCAACAACGGCTTCTTCTGCCGTCCAGACTGAACGTTTGATGGCACGGTCTAAGTCGAGCGGTTGTGGGGCACTCGCTTCCGGGTGTCCGAACGTCTCATGAAATTGCCGGACTTCTTCATAAAAATAACGTTTGCTCATTTATTCCTCTCCTATCAGTCGACCGAGACAAAATCGTCCAGGTCGAACACGTCTGGTCGCACGATGGCAAAAATCTCATTGTCTTGCAGGAACATGCCCGTCGACCCGTAGACACGGGGCGTCACCATTTGTCCGTTCATCGTCCCTTCATCCGGGTTGATTGTATACAGGACGAGTTCTTCCGAATCGAGGACATAAATGCGCCCTTGGCGTTCGACGAGCCCGACACCGCGGAACTTCTCGTACTTCTGTTGAATCGAAGCGCTCATCCCTTCGGTCGTGAGCGGTTTTCTCGACTCAATCGTCCATTCTGTCTTTGGTTCCGATGCTTTAGCATCCGCTTTCTCTGTCTTCGAAGTCGGAGCGACGTCTGAATCTGTCTGTGTCTCACTATCTTTGCCCGTATCTTCCTTGAGCGTCCGTTCTTGGACGTACAATAGTTCTACGTCCGGCGTGTCCGCCAAACGGCTCATGATCATCAATCGTTTCGTCTCTTCGTCATAACCGAGGCCGAACAACCGGTCTGTCGAGGCGAGACCTTTAATCGATTTGCGGCGTTGTTCCGTCCAACGTCCCTCTACCCGCTCGATTGTCACGAGAATCCCGTTCGCCGTGACGGCGTAAATTTTGTCCTCGGAAATCATACGCATGCCGATGAACTCGCCAAATCGGTAAGGCTGCCCTTCATTGCTGAGGATGAGTGACGCGTTGACGCGATTTGCGTTCCCGCTCACTTCGAAGAACTCTTTATTTTTCGTCAAGACGAGATAGGCCCCGATTGTGTCACTATAGTACACTTCATCGATCTCTTGAATTTGTTCGAGGGCATCGGTCGTATCGATGTCCTCCTCGTCCGGCGAGGCCTCGACGGGAGGTACCGAAGTCGATTGATGGCTCGTTTGAATATCGATTTTCTCAAACGTCGAAGCGATTTGGCTTTGAATGTCCTCGTCCGAAAAGACGAACACAAAGCATAAAATCACGCCGACGACGACGGCAAACAGCGTCGTATATAGTACGTAAGAACGTTTCATGGACGTTTCGTCCCCTTTATATGCAGTATCGCCCTTTAGTGTAACAAACCCGACCCAAAAAGAAAACGACATGATGAAAAAGAAAGGAACGTGTGACAATGTCACACATTCCTTCGCTTATCCGACGACGATATTGACGAGTTTCCCCGGGACGACGATTACTTTGCGAACCGTCTTCCCTTCCGTGAACTCTTGAACGCGTTCGTTCGCGAGCGCATCGGCCTCGAGTACTTCTTTCGAAGCGTCGCGGGCGACGTGCATCTTCGCACGAAGCTTTCCGTTCACTTGGATGACGACTTCAATCGTGTCGCTGACGAGCTTCGACTCATCGAACGTCGGCCATGCCGCGTACGTCAAGTCTTCCGTCATGCCGAGACGCTCCCACAACTCTTCGGCCAAGTGTGGCGCGACCGGTGCGAGCATCTTGATGAAGTTGGCCATCTCTTGTTTTGGAAGCGTGTCTTGTTTGTACGCTTCGTTGATGAAGACCATGAGTTGCGAGATTGCCGTGTTGAAACGGAGCGCCTCGTAGTCTTCTGTCACTTTCTTCACCGTTTGATGGTACGTCCGTTCGAAGTCGGCCGTCGGAGCGACGTCTGTGAACTCCGTCTGGTCGAACAAGCGCCAGACGCGGTCGAGGAAGCGACGAGCGCCGTCAAGACCGTTCGTCGACCAGGCGATGGCTGCGTCGAGCGGTCCCATGAACATCTCGTAAAGGCGAAGCGTGTCAGCCCCGTGCGATTTGATGATATCGTCTGGGTTGACGACGTTGCCTTTCGATTTCGACATCTTCTCGTTGTTCTCACCGAGGATCATCCCTTGGTTATAGAGCTTTTGGAACGGCTCTTTCGTCGGAACGATGCCGATATCGTAGAGCACTTTGTGCCAGAAGCGAGCGTAGAGCAAGTGAAGGACCGCGTGCTCCGTACCGCCGATATACAAGTCGACTGGAAGCCAGCGCTTCAACTTCTCTGGGTCCGCAATCATGTCTTCATTGTGCGGATCGATGAATCGAATGTAGTACCAGCAACTGCCGGCCCATTGCGGCATCGTGTTCGTCTCGCGACGACCCTTCTTACCGGTCACCGGGTCTGTGTACGTCAACCACTCGTCAGCGTTCGCAAGCGGTGATTCTCCCGTACCCGACGGCTTGATTTCATCGATGATCGGGAGTTCGAGCGGAAGCTCTTCGACCGCAACAGTCTTGAGCGTGCCGTCTTCCATATGAATGATCGGAATCGGCTCGCCCCAATAGCGTTGACGGCTGAACAACCAATCGCGGAGTCGATACGTCGTCTTCGCACGGCCGGTGCCGGCGCCTTCAAGTTCTTCGATGATTTTGGCGATCGCGTCAGCTTTGTTGAGGCCGTCGAGTGATCCCGAGTTGATGTGGACACCGTCTTCCACATACGCCGCTTCCTCCAAATTGCCGCCTGTGACGACTTCACGGATCGGAAGGTCGAACGTCTTCGCGAACTCATAGTCGCGCTCATCATGTCCAGGTACGGCCATGACCGCGCCCGTGCCATATGTCGACAAGACGTAGTCGGCGATCCAAATCGGAAGCTTCTCCCCGTTGACCGGTTGATGGCGTAAGCGCCTGTGAAGACGCCCGTCTTTTCTTTGGCGAGGTCGGTCCGCTCGAGATCCGTCTTTTTCGAGACTTCTTCGACGTATGCCTCGATGGCGACGACTTGTTCCGACGTCGCGATTGCTTTCACGAACGGGTGCTCCGGCGCGAGCGTGACGTATGTCGCACCGTAAAGTGTGTCAGGACGTGTCGTGAACACCGTCACGACTTTATCGTGACCGTCGACTTTGAAATCGACTTCGGCCCCGACCGACTTGCCGATCCAGTTGCGTTGCATCTCTTTGACGCTGTCTGGCCAGTCAAGGCCTTCTAAATCGTCAAGCAACCGCTCTGCGTATTCCGTGATGCGAAGCACCCACTGCTTCATCGGTACACGGTAGACCGGATGGTTGCCGCGCTCCGACAAACCGTCGATGACTTCTTCGTTGGCGAGTACCGTCCCGAGGGCCGGGCACCAGTTGACGGCGACTTCGTCGACGTAGGCGAGTCCGCGGTCATGGAGCTGTGTGAAGATCCATTGCGTCCACTTGTAGTATTTCGGGTCGGTCGTGCTGATTTCACGGTCCCAATCGTATGAGAAACCGAGCTCTTTCAACTGACGGCGGAACGTACCGATATTGCGCTCTGTGAACTCGCGCGGGTCGTTCCCTGTGTCGAGGGCATACTGCTCGGCCGGAAGACCGAACGCGTCCCACCCCATTGGATGGAGGACGTTATAGCCTTGCATCCGTTTCATGCGGGCGATGATATCCGTCGCCGTGTAACCTTCCGGGTGACCGACGTGAAGTCCGGCTCCTGATGGATAAGGGAACATGTCAAGGACGTAGAAACACTCCTTGTCCGGGTCTTCTGTCGTCCGGAATGCATCTTTCTCGTCCCAACGCTTTTGCCATTTCGGCTCGATGTCTTGATGTTTAAAATAGTCCAAAATTTATCCTCCTCTGCATATTGAACTACTCCCACCTATGCGTTAATCACAGGGGGAGATTCCTGGGTTATCCAGTCTAGCGACCGGAACTTGACCAGGCTAGCCCCGTCGTCCCATCGGTTGAAGAGGCCAAAATTCGCTCGGCCTCCTGTCTAAGGTTCATTCCTGCGTTGACATCCCGGTCGTGGTGGATTCCGCAGCATGGGCAAGTCCATTCACGCAAGGCAAGATGCTTCACGTCTTTGTTTCGATGACCGCAACTAGAGCAGATTTGGCTAGAAGCAAAGGTCTTCCCAACTTTCACGACCTGCTTGCCGTACCACTTCGCCTTGTATTCAAGCATCCGATGGAATTCTGACCAACTAACGTCGGCGATGGCTTTGCTCAACTTGCGATTTTTCTGCATATTCTTGACCTGCAGGTTCTCAATCCCGATGATGTCGTGGTTTTTGACAATCTCGGTAGATACTTTTTGCAAGAAATCGTTCCGTTTATTCGCAATTTTTTCATGGATACGCGCGACCTTGAGCTTCTGCTTCAGATAATTCTTCGCCTCGGAGAGCTTTACTTTTCTGTTCAGGGCAGCCAGCCGTCGGCGTGATAGCTTGCGCTGCTCACGGGCAAGTTTCTCCTCGAGCGACTTGAAGTAGCGATCGTTTTGATACACCGTCCCGTCGGACAATACGGCGAAGCTTTTCAGTCCGACATCGATACCGATCGATAAACCCGTCTTTGAGATAGGTTCGATGTCTTGTTCGACTTTTAGGGACACAAAATACTTGCCTGTTGCGTTGCGTCGAATTGTAGCGCTGATAATCCGGCCCTCGATTTGTTTCGAGTTTGAGAATCTTATCCACTTCAGCTTCGGTAATTTGAGCTGGTTTCCAACAATCGATACTTCAGGATTTTGAGACTTTCCTTGGATGTTCGTTGTGTACGACTGGACCGGATTCCGTTTCGATTTGAAGTGCGGACGACCATTCTGCTTCTTGAAAAATCGGTCATAACCGTCAGCGAGATGCTTCAACGACCACTGAAGAGCAGTGCTGTCCACTTCTTTTAACCATACAAGTTCTTCTTTCATGTTTGTTAATGATTGGGAGCATAAACCATATGACAACCCTTTATTAGTCGTCTGGTATGCCTCCTCCCATTTCGTTAGGAAATAATTGAAGACGAAACGTGAACAGCCGATGGTCTTGTTAATCAGGGTCTCTTGTTCTGCCGTTGGGTAAACGCGGAATTTAAATCCCTTGAGTGGCATAGCGTACATCACCTCCTTATAGGTATTTATACCCATAAGAAGACATAATGATACATCTTCTACTGTCAGTAATATCATGCCCCAGATGCTTGAAATCAGGCTTATTTTCACCTGTTTTCGACAAAAAGCCTTCCGCCCCGGTAATGGGACGAAAGGCTTGAAAGCTTTCCGCGGTACCACCCATGTTGCATTTCTGCCACTTGAGACGCCGGTAACGAGGCGTAACTCCGGTTCACCCTACTGTTCGTTCAGGCGAACTGCTCCAAGGCGAGTTCTCGCGGTCCATATACCGGTTTCCACCAACCACCGGCTCTCTAGAATACAGACGCTACGATACTATTCCTCTTCAACGCAATTTTTATCTCACTCCTACATTCTAGCGCAAGATAAAAATCTACGTCAACGTCAACTTATCTTTACGTCTTAATTTGTTTTAACGTCGAAATCGTTTTGAAGGCGAAGAAGGCGATCAATCCGAAGCCGACTTTGTTAATCAAATCGGCGACGTTATAGATGAGTTCCCGCACTAATTGGACTTTGACGCCGGTCGCAAACAATGTGACCGCATAGCCAATCGGATAAATCGCTCACCTGATCAAAATGAACAAGCGCATATTAAGGAGCGCTTTTCGAATTGGGGCTGGGGACGATTCGGCCGCTTTCGTGACGTTCGTGAACAATAGATAGATGATATAGATTCAAGCCAAACAACCGACGAGATAGCCCCATAGTCCAAGCTGGGTGAAGCCGTCATTCAAATTGATGGAGGACTCGCCAAGATATCCAGCCACGATCATGATGACGTCGGCAACAATCAACTTCGTCAACAGCCCTGTCTTCATTTTTCCTTTTAGACTGAGCAAGAGTGGGAACTTCACAAGTAGGAGCGGTGTCGTCACGAGCCAATCGATATATCGAATTTCCGTCGGGAATCCAGTGATTTCCGTAACAGACCCGAATCGCCAACCGCGTCCTTCATAAAGTAATAATGAATCGCCGCGACGAACGTGACTAAGGCGGCAACGGTGGCGACAGATCGATATTCTGGATCAAGACTATTCCGTTCGACTAGAAAGTAGAGCGTAGCAGCTGCCATTCCGACAAATCCGACCCAAAACATATATTGGGTCGCGAGCACGAGCAAATTGACTTCTTCGTTCATGGTGTACATCTCCTTATTGCCGAAACAGGAAACGACGGAACGATTATGTGAACGGATCCTTTGTCTTCATCTTATATTCGAGAATTGTTCTTCGCCTGATTCAAATATGCAGCCGATGTGCAAATCGAATCAAGTTTGAACATTCAATGTCCGAATTTTCATGAAGAAGAAAAGTGCAGTCAGAATAAGCATGAGCAACAGTCCGAACACGGCGTTCATGCCGAGTAAATCAAACGCAAGTCCCGAAAGTGTCGGACCGACCATCCGTCCGACTGAGGCCGCGATATTGACGAGACCTTGGAACTGACCCGCTTTCCCAGGCGGTGCGAGTTTCGCCGCAATCGTCGGGACGGCCGGCCAAATAAACATCTCCCCGATCGTCATGACAATCATCGCGACCATAAACATCGTGAAACCGCCCGCGAACGGAACAACAACGAAAGCCGCGAGAAAAATGACCGCACCGACGACAAGTTGTTTCTTCAAATCATCTTCAAAGTAACGAAGCGCCCGGTTGAGGAGCGGTTGGGCGAACACGATTAATGCACCGTTCACCGTCCAAAGGAGCGAATACTGGCTGATCGTCACGCCGAGATCTTTCGAATGGACGGCGATCGTGCCTTGCCACTGCACATAGACGAACCAAAGCGCCGCATAGCCGATGGCGACGAACCACATCGATTTCATCGTCGCACCTGACAATGTCGTCGCCGCAGCCTCAAGCTGCGACTGGACGACCGGACGCGCCGGGTCTTTCAAATAACGGAGCCCGAACAAGAGCACGACGACGAACAAGACCGATAAGAAGAAGTTGGCATAAAAAATCAACTCGATGTCGATGCGCGCGATTTGACCACTCATCGCCGTGCCGAGGGCGACCCCGACGTTTTGGGCGACATAAATCGCATTGAACGAACGGCGTCCACCTTCTGGCCAAATCAATCCGGCAAATGCGTACACGGTCGGGAAGACGAGGCCGCCTGAGAATCCAATCAATCCGAGCCAGACCAAGTAGCCGAGGAACGTGGCATGGAACAACAAGAACCCGAGCGAGCTCGCGAGCAACAGCCCGACCGAGAGGATGAGCGTCCGTTTCCCACCGATGCGGTCAAACAGCGTGCCCCCGATATAGTTTCCCGCGATGGTGAGCGCCGAGTTGACGAGCAGAGCAATCCCCGCGAGCGTCATCGATTCACCTAAATAGCCATTTATGTAGAGTGTGTTAAATGGCCATAAAAAAGACGCCGCTGTCGTATTGAGCGCCATCGCGATGACCAAAATCCATACCGAAATCGGCATTTTGTTGTTCATACCAGTTTCTCCTTTCCTTCCCGTTTAACGATAAAAATTCGGCACGACGGCCGAATCGATTATAAGTCCTTCTCCAAGCTAACGGAACGCCCCTTAACTGTCAAGAAAAATTACTTATTATGAAGTAAGCGCGTGAAGAGCTTGTGATAGCATGAGCAAAGAAGGAGATGATATTCATGCAAAAACCGTTTGGCGAAGCCAGATATCACAAATTAAATGAAGCATACCGCCGCGAGTTCGGCGGGAAAGTGTTCAAAGTCCCGCTCGACGGGGGGTTCACGTGCCCGAACCGGGACGGGCTCGTCTCGAAGGGTGGGTGTACGTTCTGTTCGGATGACGGAAGTGGCGACTTCGCAGGCAATGCTTGTGATCCGATTGCGGTCCAATTCTCAGAGGTGAAAGCGCGGCTGCACCGAAAATGGAAACACGCCAGTTACATCGCCTACTTCCAAGCGTTCAGCAACACGTATGCCCCCGTCGCCCGGCTCCGGGAATTATTCGAGCCCGCCCTTGAGGAGGAAGGTGTCGTCGGTCTATCGATTGCGACACGACCGGACTGTCTGCCAGACGACGTCGTCGACTATCTCGCCGAGCTGAATGAACGGACGTCACTCACGGTCGAACTCGGCCTGCAGACGATTCACGATGTGACGGCGAGGAAAATCAATCGTGGTCACGACTACAAAACGTTCTTGGAAGGTCTCGACAAGCTTCGACGCCGAAATATTAGTGTCGTTGTCCATATCATCAATGGCCTACCGGGCGAGACGACGGACATGATGCTCGACACGGCGCGAGAAGTTGCTAAAATGGACGTACAAGGAATCAAGATTCATTTGCTCCACGTCTTGAAACAGACACCGCTCGCTCGGCAATACGAAAAAGGATTGCTCGAGCTCATGGACGAGGCGACTTATGTCTCGCTCGTCTGCGATCAATTGGAAGTATTACCGCCCGAGATCGTCATCCATCGTTTGACCGGTGACGGGCCGCCTGATCTGTTAATTGGTCCGACGTGGAGCCGGCATAAGATGTCCGTCCTGAACGCCATCGATGCCGAATTAATGCGTCGCGATTCTTTCCAAGGAAAAAAGAAGGATGAGAGCCATGGGTTTAATGAGAGTCTTACCGTTCGCGAAATACCTACTTCGTGAACATGTCGCGCCCGGCGCCGTCGCCATCGACATGACGGCCGGCAACGGGCACGATACATTATTTTTAGCCGAACTCGTCAAGGAAACGGGACACGTTTATGCGTTCGACGTTCAAAAAGCGGCGGTCGAGGCGACACGTACTCGCATCGAGGAAGCCACATTGACGGACAGCGTCACTGTCATCCACGACAGCCATGACACGGTCCGAGACATTGTGGCGGACGAGACACGTCCGATCACGGCGGCCGTGTTCAATCTCGGTTATTTACCGGGAAGTGACAAGTCGGTCACGACGACGGGTAATACGACCATCGACGCCCTCGAGCAACTGCTCGACGTCATGGCCGTCGGCGGCGTCATCGTCGTCGTCATCTATCACGGCCATGAGAGTGGCAAAGTCGAGCGTGACGAGGTGCTTGCCTATGTCGAGGGACTCGATCAAAAACGGGCCGGCGTTCTCCGCTACGGCTTCATCAATCAAATCAATCATCCCCCGTTCATCGTGGCGATTGAAAAACGGGCATAAAATTAGGCGACTCATGCGAGTCGCCTGTGTTCATTCTCGAATCAATTCATAAAACGTGAGCAGCGTCTCCGCGAATTTCGTATTCAATCGTTCATAGCCGAAATGCGGGAATCCTTCGAGTCTACGGATGTACACTTGGTCCCCACCAATTTTTCGGCAGACGTTAAGTGTTAATTTTACATCGGCGAAGCGGTCGTCCGGCGCATAGAAACAAGCAAGCGGCAGACGCGGCAGATGTTTCTTCTCTTCTTGATGCTCGACGATTTCTTCTTCAATCTCACGGTATTGGCCGTACGTGATTTCCCCGAAGCGAGACGACTCTTCCCCGCTACCCATGAACGTCATCATGCCGAGGGGCAGGTCAGGCCGAAAACGGTCGACCGCACTGGCGACGACTTGCTTCAGGCCACCGATTTGGCGGGACGGATGCCAGTCGAACAGCGGTGAAATGTACGTCAGACTGCCGAGTGGCACGTCATATTCCTGGAGCAAGCGATTCGTCAACAACGCCCCGAGACTGAACGCGATGACGTGAATCGGCAACTTGTACTGACTCGCCTCACGTAGCGTGTTTTTAATTAATAATTTGTGGTCTTCTGCTGTCAGGCCGACCGTCTGTCCGGCCACGACGAGCACTTCATACTCATCCCGCAATCGCCCTAAGAACACCTCGCTTAGCCGTGACGTAAATTGGAGCGGATAAACGATCACGATGACGCCTTTTGGTGATTCTTCTTCATATGTCATGCTGTCACCTCATTTTGTTATCACATATCTATATACTAACAAAAAACATCAGCCGAGACTGATGTTTGGTTGAAAATCCGTCTAGGGTCTTAGCGTGGGTCGTACCGTAAATGAATCAGTTCCATCGGTTGGTCGTACACTTCCTCTTGGATACGATTCAGTTCGACGAACGCCTCATGACTCAAAAACGCGAGCGCTTGCTCGTTCGAGCTTTCGACGTACAGCTCGATCGGTTGGACTTTTCGCTCCCGAAGATGCGACAACAGCGCTGTCCCGAGGCCTTGGCGGTGATGGGCCGGATGAAGATAGAGACGGAGTACTTCCCATGTGTCCCCGCGGTCGATGGCGTGATAGAAGCCGATGACGTCGCCTTCGGATTCACCGACAATGAACAACTGCTCTTTCGCTTCCTCGCTCGAACTGATGGCACGGACGATCTCTTCTTGTTGATAAGCGCGGTCCATCACTTTTGAACGAACCTCATCTTGTTCACTGACCGTCGCGAGCGCAATGTCGCGAATGGTGGCGGCATCTTCTGGCACGGCTTCTCGAATCTTCATAACGGCATCCCCCTTTTGGCCAATCTAGTACTATCATTCCCCAACAACTAAAAAATATCCTGCCCGTACATTACTTTTTGATGTAGAAATAAAGGAATACGTTATTTTCCCTTAGTGTCGGGTATAACAGTATCAATGCCAACTAAAAAAAGGGAGTGTTACCATGGAACCGAAATTACAACATGATCCACAAGTCGAGCAAGCCAATCATCCGAACCGTCAATTCGATCTGCAGAATCGAATGGTCCCCGTATTACATTAATGAGAGGGATTCTTTTAGGAGCAGTCGTCGGAGGGGCTCTTGCTCTCCTCAGCTCATCGAATCGCCAAAACACGAAACAGTCTCTCTCAACCGCAAAGTCATCGGTAGGCGGTTTAGTAAGTGAAGTCGCAAAAGACCCTAGCGGAAAAGCTTCGCAAGTCATCGATCAAGTAAAGTCTGCTTCTGGGATTATCCAAGAAGTTGCCACCGACGTGCAAAATGTGTATGAGAAAGTCGCGGGCGAAGTAGATACCGTGAAGCAAGACTTGACAAAGGTTGCCGGAACCGCCATGGAAGCAAAATCTGATTTACAGTCCATCAGTGAAAAAGTAGTCGAAGCAAAAGACACTGCCCTCGGCCAAACCGAGTCATCTGATTCTTCAAACGATGACGAGACTTCTGGTTCAAGCAAATCTCAATCGTAACAAAAAACGACCTTTCGAGTGAAAGGTCGTTTTTTCAATGGTTATGCGAAGCGTTTCGCGCCTTCTTCGAGCACTGCCGCTTTGTCCGTTTGCTCCCACGGGAGTTCCACGTCTGTACGACCGAAGTGGCCGTAAGCTGCTGTCTGCTTGTAAATCGGGCGGCGAAGGTCGAGCATCTTGATGATGCCGGCCGGCCGGAGGTCGAAGTTCTCACGAACGAGTTCGACGAGCTCAGTCTCGCTCAATTTACCAGTGCCGAACGTATCAACCGCGATTGATACCGGGTGAGCGACACCGATTGCGTAAGCAAGTTGAACTTCTGCTTTGTCAGCAAGTCCCGCCGCGACGAGGTTTTTCGCCACATAACGAGCTGCATACGCCGCTGAACGGTCAACTTTGGTAGGGTCTTTACCTGAGAACGCGCCGCCGCCGTGACGTGCGTATCCACCGTACGTATCGACGATGATTTTGCGTCCTGTGAGGCCTGCATCCCCTTGTGGTCCACCGATTACGAAGCGGCCAGTCGGGTTGATGAAGTATTTCGTGTCCGCGTCGATGAGTTCAGCCGGGATGACCGCATCGATGACGTGCTCTTTCAAATCAGCTTGGATTTGCTCGAGCGTGATGTCTTCCGCGTGTTGTGTCGAGATGACGATTGTGTCGATGCGAACCGGGTTGTTCGCTTCGTCGTATTCGACCGTCACTTGCGTCTTCCCATCTGGGCGAAGGTAAGCGAGCGTGCCGTTCTTACGAACTTCTGCCAAACGACGGGACAATTTGTGAGCGAGTGAAATCGGGAGCGGCATAAGTTCCGGCGTCTCTTTTGTCGCATAACCGAACATGAGACCTTGGTCACCAGCACCGATCGCATCGATTTCTTCTTCAGTCATTTGTCCTTCACGAGCTTCGAGTGCTTGGTCGACACCTTGGGCGATGTCTACCGATTGCTCATCGATTGATGTGAGGACTGCACAAGTCTCTGCATCGAAACCATATTTCGCACGTGTGTAGCCGATCTCACGTACAGTCTCACGAACAACTTTCGGGATATCCACGTAAGTTGATGTTGTGATCTCACCTGCTACGAGCACGAGACCTGTTGTGACAGACGTCTCAGCCGCAACGCGGGCGTTTGGATCTTCAGCTAAAATCGCATCCAAAATCGCATCTGAGATTTGGTCACAAATTTTATCTGGATGTCCTTCCGTGACGGACTCCGAAGTGAAAAGTCGACGGTTCAAGTTTGCCATTTCGAAAAACCTCCTATAATAAAGGGTAATGTGTGGACGGTACTCGTTCCCCTTACGCGTTGCTTTGGGACGGTAATGAAAAAAACCTCTCGCCATGTTCAATGGGAAAGGTTGAATCGTTCTTCCTTACCCTCTTATCGTTCGAAGCTTACGCTTCGCTTCAGGATAGCACCTTTTCCGAATAACAATGACAAATCGGACGGTTGCTGGGCTTCGTAGGGCCTTGTTCCCTCCACCGCTCAGAATAAGAGTATCCGTTACGAAGACCATCATATAAATGACACCCCGTTCTGTCAAGCGTATCGACCGAATTCGTCAAACTTCTTCACAATCAATCAAATAGTTATGTTTGTGAAATATCAAACATTTTTTTGTCCATTTCGGTTTTTGTACTATGACCTGGTACGGAATATGTTAGAATGACAATGTAAGAAAGCGCTTACTTTAAAGGGTAAAAAATGCTTGTTTTTGATTAGTATGTCACATATAATAAAAACGTCATACTGATTAAACGCGAAGTATGCGGATTTCATCCACATCTATTTAGGGGAAAGGTGGGATTCAGGATGGCGACAACGCTCCTGAAAATCGAAGAATTAATTAAAGGTGCCGACATGAAGCGGAACTTGACGGTTCCCGAACTGGTGGAAGAAGCCATTCGCAACGGTGAGGGTGTACTGACGAAAGACGGGGCTTTATCAGTCAGTACCGGGAAATTCACAGGACGGTCACCAAAAGACAAATTCGTCGTGCAAGATGAAGTCAGCAATCATTTGGTAGACTGGGGACCCATCAATCAACCGATCGCGGAAGACAAATTCACTGCGTTGCTCGACAAAGTGTTGACGCACCTCGAAACAAAGGACAAACTCTATTATCTAGAGGCGTCTGCTGGGGCAGATGAGCACTATACGCTCCCGGTCCGTGCCATCACGGAATACGCGTGGCACAACTTGTTCGCTAAGCAACTGTTCTTGCGCGAATGGCCTTCGAAAGGTGCCTTCGAGCCATTCACGGTCATCTATGCTCCGAGCTATAAAGCTGACCCTGCGGTCGATGGAACGAACTCCGAAACATTTATTCTTGTCTCATTCGCCAAACGGACCATTCTGATCGGGGGAACAGAATACGGCGGCGAAATTAAAAAATCAATTTTCTCGGTCATGAACTTCTTGTTGCCGGAACAACATGTTTTGTCGATGCATTGCTCCGCCAACGTGTCGGACGCCGGCGAGACGGCCCTCTTCTTCGGTTTGTCGGGAACTGGGAAGACGACACTGTCTGCCGACCCGGAACGCCATTTGATTGGGGATGACGAGCACGGGTGGTCTCCCGATGGCATCTTCAATATCGAGGGAGGTTGTTACGCGAAGACAATCAACTTGTCACGCGAAAACGAGCCAGAAATCTATGACGCCATCCGTTTCGGTTCATTAATTGAGAACGTCGTCTTGAACGCGGACCGGACGCCAGATTATAAGAATATCTCACTTACCGAGAACACACGGGCCGCCTATCCGATTCAGTTTATCGATAACGCGATGCTCCCGTCACGAGCCGGTCATCCGAACACGATCGTTTTCTTGACGGCCGATGCGTACGGGGTGTTGCCTCCAATCAGCAAATTGACGAAGGAGCAAGCGATGTATCACTTCTTGTCTGGATATACGTCGAAACTCGCCGGCACGGAGCGTGGCGTTACTGAGCCACAAGCGACGTTCTCAACATGTTTCGGCTCACCATTCTTGCCGCTCGCACCGGAGCGCTATGCGGACATGCTCGGTACGCTAATCGAGAAGCATGACGTCGACGTCTATCTCGTCAACACAGGTTGGACCGGCGGCGCGTACGGAGAAGGCTCACGAATGAAACTTGCCTACACACGGGCGATGGTGAACGCAGCAGTTAACGGTAAGCTGCGTGAAGTCGAGACGACGCGCCACGACATTTTCAATGTCGAGATTCCACGTCACATCGAGGGCGTACCAGGAAACGTCCTCAATCCGCGGGACACATGGAAAGACGGAGCGCGCTATGATGCCGAGGCAACGGCGCTCGCCCGGAAATTCCAAGACAATTTCAAACAATTCACGAAAGCGAGTGAGGCGGTCGTCGCGGCCGGACCCATCATCGTTTAAATAAAACGACTAGTGCCCTCGGCACTAGTCGTTTTTTGATGTGACGGACAACATCCAGTCCATCGCCTGATCGGTTGTCTTCCATTTTTCCCAAAACGGGAGTTGATGGGCGTACGGGACGACCCAAAGCTCGGCCCGCTCCCCCATCCGTTCGGCCACGGCCGTCGCATGACGGAGCCGGACTTGCACATCGTCGGTGCCGTGAATCAATAACGTCGGGGCCGCCCACTCTTTATATAAAGGCGAACGCTGGACGTAAGCGGCACGGGCCGCCTCCGGGTCGCCTCCGGTCATACGGCGTAGCATCTTCCGCATCGAACGCTGTTCTTCATACGTCCACTCGAGATTGGTCACACCCGCCCATGACGTGACGGACGTGAGCGGTCGTTCCGCAGCCAGCGACAACGCCATCATCCCCCCACGCGAGAAGCCAAGGGCGTGAATGAGCGTATCCGTTCGACTGACGCGGTCATAAAGGGACAAGACGTCCTCTAAATCGGCGCCACCGAAGTCCTCTTTTCCGCTCCCGCCGTGGTTACCCCGGTAAACGGGTGCGACGACGTGAAAGCCTTTGGCCGCGAACTGCATCAACCGGGGCAAGCGTACATCCCCGATACGTCCCGTTCCGCCGCGCAGATAGAATAAGACGTGCCCGTTCGGCCGCTTCGGCGTGATCGTATAGGCAACGACGTCCTCACCGTCACGTGTCGCGTACCAGCCGCGATGAACCGGGTAACCAGCGTACGGTGGTAAGACCTCAACCTTGTCAAACCAATCGTTTTTCATTGAGCACCTTCATCGTCTCCGGGAGAACCCGGTCTTTCATCATGAAACTGTACCTGTTGTTCCGGAGCAGATTCGTCGGCAATTCCTCCATCAGGACGGCCCCATCGGTCTCGTCGACCGCCGGGTGGTCATCAAACCGCTCGATCTCGGCAAAGTAAATATTTTTAATGACCGTGTCGCCGCGCCCGAGTACCCGGTATTGGCCGAGATAAAGGAGCGTCTTCACGACACCGCCCGTCTCTTCGTATACTTCCCGAATTGCAGCGTCATCCTCGTGTTCGCCAGGTTCGACTTTTCCGCCCGGAAACTCAAGTCCACGCTGTTTATGCTTTGTCAGCACCCATCGATCTTTGTAGCGGGCGACGACCCAGACGTGGAGCGGCGTATCCGAAAATGGATAGTGTGCAAAGCTCAACTCGACTTTATTGTGATAGTAGTCCGTGAATGTCAACATAGTCCATCCCTTTCTTTCCCCTGTCTACTCTCACTTTACCTTGTCTTCCCCTAGTTTCAAACAAAAAAATAGGTCCGCCGGAGCGGACCTATTCAAAATTATTGGTTCAAGCGCTTTTCAAGCTCAGCTTTTTGCTCTTCGTATCCTGGTTTTCCAAGCAACGCGAACATGTTCGCTTTATACGCTTCAACACCTGGTTGGTTGAACGGGTTCACTCCAAGGATGTATCCGCTCATCGCGCATGCCTTCTCGAAGAAGTAGAACAAGTAACCGAGATGGTACGGCGTCATCTCTGGCAATTCGACGACCAGATTCGGTACGTTCCCGTCCGTGTGGGCGAGGAGTGTTCCTTCAGCTGCCTTGTCGTTGACGAATTGAATCGTCTCGCCAGCGAGGAAGTTCAAGCCATCAAGGTCCTGCGCATCTTCGGGCACGTTCATCGCGTGACGGACGTTCGTGACACGGATGACCGTCTCGAACAAATCGCGACGACCTTCCTGGATGTACTGCCCCATTGAGTGGAGATCCGTCGAGAAGTCGACCGCCGCCGGGAAAATCCCTTTGTTGTCTTTTCCTTCCGACTCGCCATAAAGCTGTTTCCACCATTCCGATACATAATGCAAGGCCGGTTCGTAGTTGACGAGCAACTCAATCGACTTGCCTTTCGCATATAAGGCGTTACGGACGACCGCATATTGGTACGCTTCATTTTCAGCCAACTCTGGTGACGAGTACGCGTTTTGCGCGTCGCGTGCACCTTCCATGAGGGCATCAATATCGATACCGGCTGCCGCGATCGGAAGAAGTCCGACCGGTGTGAGCACCGAGAAACGACCGCCAACGTCATCGGGAATCACGAACGTCTCGTAGCCTTCGGCATCCGCGAGCGTCTTCAAAGCGCCACGAGCACGGTCTGTTGTCGCATAAATCCGTTTACGTGCGCCATCTTGACCATACTTGTCTTCCATGAACTGTTTGAGAACACGGAACGCGATGGCCGGTTCTGTCGTCGTTCCCGATTTCGAGATGACGTTGACCGAGACGTCCTTGCCTTCGAGCACGTGAAGCAACTCCGTCAAGTAAGTCGACGAGATGTTGTGGCCGGCGAAGAAAACTTGTGGCGCGTTACGTTCTTCTTTAGACAATACGTTGAAGAATGAATGTTGAAGCATCTCGATTGCCGCGCGCGCGCCGAGGTATGAACCACCGATCCCGACGACGACGAGGACGTCCGAATTTTCACGGATCCGTTCTGCGGCCGCTTTGATGCGGGCAAACTCATCCGTATCGTAGTTTGTTGGAAGGTCGACCCATCCAAGGAAATCGCTACCTGCGCCGCTGCGGTCGTGAATGACCGAATGCATTGCTTTCACGGTTTCTTGCAATTGACCGACTTCATGTTCCCCGACGAAAGACAGGGCGTTTGAATAATCGAAACGTACTGTTGACATGTCATTTCCTCCTTTAAATCGCTCATTGAAGAGCCATACATGACCCATCATAAACGGAAACGTCGGATTCGTTCAATCATTATTGCAAAATAGGCATGAAATCGCCTTATTTGCTCAATTCAAGAATTGCTGCAACGTCTTCACGCTCAAGTGTACGGAAGCGACCGAACGCGCCTCGTTTCATGGCCGAGTCGAGAATGGCATCAAACGTCGACTCATCGATGTCATAGTCACGGAGCGAGTTCGGTGCCCCAAGTTTGTCAAAGAAGGCACGGATTGCAGCAATCGTCTGATTTGCCGTCTCGAGGTCGTTATCCGCCGGTTCAACGTTAAACACTTCTGTGCCTAAGCGGGCGAAGCGAGCAGCGTTGTCTTCTTCAAGCACATGCTCCATCCAACGCGGGAACAAGATAGCAAGTCCGCCTGCGTGCGGGATGTCATGGACGGCCGAGACCGCATGCTCGATGTTGTGTGAGGCCCAGTCGCCCGACGCGCCCATTTGGAGCACACCGTTCAAAGCGACCGTTCCAGCGAACAAGATGATGGCGCGCAAGTCGACGTTCTCCAAGTCGTTGACGAGTTTTGGTCCCGATTCGACGACTGCTTTCAAGACACCTTCCGTCATGCGCTCTTGGACCGGTGCGTGGTTCGGGTGGAAGTATTGCTCGAAGCAGTGGCTCATCATGTCGACGATGCCGTAAATCGTTTGGTCTTTCGGTACCGACACCGTGTAACGCGGATCAAGAATCGAGAATGTCGGATAGACGAGCGGATGGCCCCAACCGTACTTCTCTTGCGTCTCCCAGTTCGTGATGACCGAGCCCGAGTTCATCTCAGATCCTGTCGCCGCGAGCGTGAGCACCGTACCGAACGGGACCGCTTCTGTCGGGATGTGGTCGCGAAGCACGATATCCCAAGCATCGCCTTCATATGGGATGGCCGCCGAGATGAGTTTCGTACAATCGATGACCGAACCGCCACCGACCGCGAGCAACGCGTCGATGTTCTCTTCACGCGCTTGTTTGACGGCACGACGTACCGTCTCGATGCGCGGGTTCGGTTCGACGCCTGAGAAGTCGACGAAGTCAATCCCGGCGTTGTTCAATTCAGCAACGACCTCTTCGTACGTGCCGTTCTTTTTGATGCTCCCGCCTCCATAGACGAGCATCACTTTCTTGGCGTCTAGCGCCTGTAACTCGCTCGCGAGTTTTTCGATTTGATGTGTCCCGAAAATAAGTTTCGTCGGGTTTTTGTATTCAAAGTTGTGCATGGTTCATCCTCCTTCGAAAATATGTAACACCTACACTATATACCTGTTTTTTGTGATTGAAAAGCAATCAGGCCTGAGCGTAGATACGGTCGATGATTGTATGGAGCGTCACCGCTTGTTCTGCTTGCCGGTACGACGGCTCCTGACGGCACGCCTCGAGAAACGTTTGAATCTGTCTCGCATACGGGTCTTCGAGCGCGAGGTGGGCTGGTGTCTTATCGAACAACGCCCCGTGCTCTTCCGTATGGATGACGAGCGGGAATAACGAAGCCCCACCGTTCGTGCCGCGCAGTTCGACCCGCATCGTGTCCGCCGCGTCAACGTTGGCCATGAAACTCGCGTCTAAGAACAAGGACGCCCCGTTATCGAACGTGACCATCGCCCGCGCCGTGTCTTCGACCGAGAACGCGCCCGCGTCCCAATCGCCCATCAGCCCGACCCCAGGCCGTGTCCCCAAATATTGACCGACGTGACCGACCACGTCGACCGGTTTCGGATAATCCATCAAATAGAGGGCGAGATCGAGCATATGCACCCCGATATCGAGTAAAGCCCCGCCACCCTGCAGCTCTTTATTCGTGAACACACCCCATCCGGGATACCACGGCGCCGAAGGGCAAGGGCGGTCGCGGCATAGACGTGTCCGAGTTCACCGGCGTCAATCATCCGCTTCAACAGTTGGGTATCGGACCGATGTCGGTAATGGAAGCCGTAATGAAGTGTTCGCTCGGCTCGTCTGGCTGCCGCTAACATCTCGTTCGCCTCTTCGGCCGAGATGGCTGGCGGTTTCTCGCAGAGGACGTGACAGCCGGCCTCGAGCGCGGCGATGACTTGTTGTTTATGTAAGGCGTTCGGTGTACAGACGCTGACCGCATCTAACCGCTCGGTTTCGAGCATTTCTTCAACCGTGTCATACACCCGTTCGATTCCGAACTGCTCGGCCACCGCCTCCCCGCGCTCACGCGTTCGATTCATAACGGCGACGACGTCGGCCCCTGCCGCGATATATTGCGGGATATGGGCGGTCTTGGCAATCCCGCCCGTCCCGATGATTCCGATTCTCATGGTCCTCACTCCTTTTCTGTACTGTTCGTGAACGAGGGGGACATCTCCTGTACAAAAAAAAGACGACCTGCACAAGGCAGATCGTCTCAATCACTTACTTTTTGAAGTTTGTGTTTTTGATCCAGTCTTCGAGCTTGTCCTTGAGGACAGTGAAGCCTGGTGCTTCTTCTTGCTTGAAGTTTGAAGCTTCGTTGCGGCGTGGTGCGCCACGACGAGCTGGCTTAGCCGACTTCTCGCGTTTTGGAGCTTCTTGTGTCGCTTTCATTGAAAGCTTGATTTTCTTAGATGCTTCATCAACATCAAGAATTTTTACTTCAACTTCTTGACCGACTTGAACGTACTCGTTCACGTCTTTCACGTAGTCGTGTGAAATTTCAGAGATGTGGACAAGACCTTGAGTCTCGTCGTCGAGTGCGACGAACGCACCGAAAGGTTGGATTCCTGTTACTTTACCTTTTAAAACTTGATCTTTTTCGTATTTTGCCATTACAAACACTCCTATGCTAAATTCATCAACTTACTATAACATACTTTTTTCGATAAAGTGTAGAAATTAGTAAAAAAGATTATTTGGGATTGTTTTTGTGTTTCAAAGTCAACGGGTCGGGTAAATACAAATCAAGCAAGACTTCAAGTATTCCCCCCTGATTCCGCTAGGCTAATGCCTAGCCCTTTTTTTGTTCAAAAACTTGTAAACGTTTGTTGCGCGGCCACATCGAATACCGTTTCCCCCATCATTTCATTCAACATGATCGCATTTCGATACACCGCCATCCCCAAGTTCGTCGCGGCCGGACCGTGTGAATGTTCTAAATTGGTATGGGTAAATAAACTTCCTGCCAACGTCGTCTTCGTCTTGATTTGATAGCGGCTATTGACGCGCCACTGCAGGTCCGCTTCCCATTCGATCTCGAACCGTTCGACCCACGTCGGGATGCGCGGTCGATATCCGGTCGCCGCCACGACTGCATCATATTTACCCGTGAACGATCGCCCCGTATGTTGTTGGGTCCCTTCGATAATATAAGCCTTTTCATGTGAGATGCGCTCGATTTCAATCTGCGTGTACAAATTCGTCGCTTGCTCCGTTCCGTCCGCCGTCCGATGGTACAGCAACGCATAAATCGCCTGAAGCGTCTCGGGATTGACCCCGTTCCGGAACCGCTCGAACGCTTTCCCGAGCTGTTCTCGCTCCGCATACGGCAATTGATTGAAATAGTCGACGTACGGCAAGCTGAAAATTTCCTCGCCGAGCTTCCCGCTCTCGAGTGATTCGAATACGTCCGAGCGCGTCACCCAATCAATGCGTTGCCGCGTTTTATCAGACTGGGTCAACAAGTCGAGATACACCTCGGCCGCACTTTGACCGCTGCCGATGACGACGATGCGGTCGGTTTCAAGCAATCGTGATCGCTTCATCCGATACGAGCTCGTATGGACGACGTCTTGGAAGGCGTCCGGGATAAGCGGTTCCGCTCCTGTGCCGACGACGACGTGGCGTGCCGCTAACACCGTTTCCCCATCAGGTGTCTCGACCGTGACGAGAAACCCATCCGACGCCGGACGGACGTCGGTGACCCGATGCGAGAACTTGATCGTATCGAGCGAGGCGGCAATCGTCTGTAAATACCGATTGAACTCCATACGCGGAATCGTCGGGCTCTCCTGAACGATGAACGTCTGCAGGCGTCCGTTCTGTTTCAAATAGTTCAGATAGCTGTGACGGTTCGTCGGGTCGGCGAGAGTCACGAGGTCATACAAGTAATGCGTCTGCATCGTAGCTGACTCGAGCAACATGCCTTCGTGCCACTTGAAGTCGTTCCGCTCCTCAAAACAGACACCCGTCAATGATGTCGCTTCACTGAGCGCCATCAATCCGAGATTGTACGGCCCACAGCCGATTGCTACAAAGTCTACGTGTTCCATTGGCTTCACCTCGCTCGTCTTTTCCCACCTATTATACCGCTAAAACGCCAAACAGACCCTCATCGCTGAGAGTCTGTTGCCGTCGTCGTCACTTCGAACTGTTTCATAAACCGATTGATGCGACGAATCGCTTCTTGTAATTGTTCGACCGACGTCGCATAACTGGCACGGACGAACCCTTCGCCACTCACACCGAACGCGTTGCCCGGTACGACCGCGACCCGTTCCTCGAGCAAGAGACGCTCGGCGAACTCTTCGCTTGTCAAGCCCGTATGGCGAATCGATGGGAAGGCGTAGAACGCGCCTCCCGGCACGTGTGTCGGTAATCCGGCGTCATTAAGGGCCTGGATGAAATAGTTGCGGCGTTGCCGATAGCTTTTTACCATCTTCGGCACGTGCTGGTCGCGGCTGCGGAGCGCCTCGAGACCGCCGAATTGGACGAGCGTCGGGGCGCACATCATCCCGTACTGATGGACTTTGAGCATCTCACGCGTCACGACTTCTGGCGCGCACGTGAACCCGAGCCGCCAGCCCGTCATCGCAAACGCCTTCGAGAACCCATTGACGACGATTGTCCGCTCACGCATATCGTGAAGCGTCGCAAAACTCGTGAAAGGCTCGTCATATGACAACTCGGCATAAATTTCATCGCTGACGACCCAAAGATCGTGTTTCGTTGCAAGTTCCGAAATCTCGCCGAGTTCTTCACCCGTCATCGTGGCCCCGGTCGGGTTCGATGGGAAGCAGAGAAGCATCGCCTTCGTCCGCTCAGTGATGGCCGCTTCGACATCGTCCCGGTTCAGACGGAATCCGTTCTCTGCACGACAAGCGACCGGAACGACCGTCCCGCCAGCGAGTTCGATGAGCGGTCCGTATGAGACGAAAGCCGGCTCGACGACGATGACTTCGTCACCTGGGTTGAGCAGCGCCCGGAAGGCAATATCGAGCGCTTGTGACGCTCCGGTCGTGACGATCAGTTCCGTTGCCGGGTCATAAGTCGCCCCGAACCGGTCCGTCATATAGCTTGCAATCTCTTGACGTAACTCGAGAAGCCCCGCGTTGGCGCTATAGGCCGTATAGCCTTGCTCAAGCGCCGCATAGCTCGCCTCGCGCACATTCCATGGCGTGATGAAATCAGGCTCCCCCACCCCGAGAGAGACGACGTTTTCCATCGTTTGCGCCAAGTCGAAGAAGCGGCGGATGCCGGACGGCTTCATTGAGACGACTTGTTGGGATAGTGACTTCATGGTGTGATGTTCAACCGTTTGTCTTCGACTTGTGGGGTGAACAAGATGCCGTCATGCTTGTACGTCTTCAATTTGAAGTGCGTTGTCGTCGAGACGACCGAGTCGAGCGGTGAAAGTTTATCCGACACGAACGAGGCGACGTCTTGGAGTGAGTTCGCCCGAATGACGACTTGCAGGTCGTAAGCCCCTGACATCAAATAAAGCGCCGTCACTTCCGGGAAGCGATAAATCCGCTCGGCGACCTCATCGAAACCGCGGCCACGTTTCGGCGTAACTTTGACGTCGATGAACGCCGTGACGTCATGCCGGTTAATTTTTTGCCAGTTGACCATCGCCCGGAAACCGAGCAAAATCCCGTCCGCTTTGAACTTCTCGAGCATTGCCTCAACGGTCGCCTCATCGGTCGCCAGCAAGTTCGCCAACAATTTCGTCTCGAGATAGCCTTTCTCTTCGAGCAACTCGAGCAGTTCTAATTCTTTCGATGTGTACATAATTTATTCTCCTTCCGTTCTACCAGGGAACGCCCCTGTGAACGTTCTTTCTGTCTGTCTCACGTAGTCCCGTCGCTCGGCTTGGACGATATGGAAGTTTTTCATTTCCATATCGACGAGGCCATGCTTCTGACAGAACCGATTAAAATATCGACGACGTGTCTCATCTTGTTTGGCCGACAAGTTGTCGGTGCCGTTGAACGCGTAGAGCACAGTCGCACGAGCCGGATGCCGAATCGTCCCGACTTCGCTGACACGTAGAATGAAATCCCAGTCCCAGTAGTTATAGACATCCTCGTCGAACGGTCCGATCGTCTCGTGGAGCTGTTTGCGATAGAGCGTGCCGGACGGGATGAACGTCGAGTCTTGACGGAGTCGTTCCAAATCGAGGTCGTAGGCGAACGCCTCCCAGTCGGTGACGCGGCGACGTCCATCTTCCCATATGAAGCGGAACAGTTCCGCATCCGTGAAGACGAGGTCGGCCGAGCGGATGTCCGCGAGCGCCAACTCGAGATGTGTCGGCATGAGCAAATCGTCATCGTCGAGCAATAAGATATAGTCGCCGCTCGCCTCTTGCACGCCACGATTGCGCGCCTTGACGTGATGGTTCTCGCCAAGTTCGATATAACGAATCGACAATCGATTCAAAAAAGGCGCCAAAAGATGCTGTTTTGGCGGCCCGTCATTATTGATTACAAGTACTTCGAACTGTTGGAACGTCTGGACGACCAGGCTTTCCAGCAGCTCCGTCAGTTCCGTCTCCCGGGAGTAGACCGGGATGACGATGGAAACGAGCGGGTTCATCCGCGGTAAGCAGTTTCGACGTGCGGCAAGATGGTTTCCCAGCTCACGCCGTTCTGTTTGGATACCGTGACGAAATCGCCATAGGCGAAGACGCTTTCGACGCCTTCGATGGTAACGAGTTTCGCGAGGAGCGGTTGGTCCGTCTCTTCGCCGGCCTTCACGCTTTGGCTTTTCGCGCCGAAGACGTTCTCAGGAAGTGTGATTTTCATTGCATTTGGATTCGGTGTTGGATCGATACGTAACATCGTGGTTCCCCCTTATAAGTGACAAGATTCTGAAGACGCGAGTAAATTTGCCGCCATGGCCCGTGTTTCCGATTCGGTCGGACAGTCGCCGAACGCGTCTGTCAAAATCCGTCGAATCGTCTCATTCAACTCATCGATCGTGTCGATGTGGATGAGCGCCAAGGCGATATCATCAAACTCTGGTCCATACGACCCAAGCCCGTAATCGAGTGGGTCCCATGCTAATAATAAGTCTTCTGCTCTCATTTGTTAAACCCTTCTTTTTACCTTGATTTCAGATCGTACTCCCTCAATCTACCTCACTTTTCAATTCGATGCTAGTGGGCGTTCGAATTTCCCTCGTTTTCAAAAACAAACGACCACAATATATAGTAATGATTCATTTAGAGAAAGAGCAGGAATTCCCCGAAAAATAACGAGGCGCCCGTCTAACGAGGTCGTCGGTCACGCGATTGACCGCTTACATAAAGATGAATATGCTGTCGTTTAACAGTCGCTCAAACTTTTTTCTATCTCAAATCTCATCTCAAATCGGATGATAGCGCCGTTTTTGAGTAAAAGTAATTCAAGGGTCTGCAGTTTGCCGAATGTCAAGATTGCAAAACTAAATATAGGTGATTTATGATTAAAAAGACAAGAAAACGTCAATATATAGTTAACGGATATTTATCACGTTCCGCTCACATTGACGTCGTATCGGACAAGTTCCGCTATACCTTTATAATATCTACATCTGAAGAAGGAGTGATCGTTTTGACATCCCCTATCCACCACGAGACGCTGTTGGCTGCTACGCCGACGCTCGCTGACGTCTCGACATTGATCCAATCTTTGAAACAACGCTACCCACAGCTCAGTGTTGAACGATACGAAGAACGGGCCGTTCGGGCGCTCGAAGGAAAGACACTGACACAAGATGTAGTATATGAACTCTTGACGATGCACGCCCTCGACATGTTGCAGGCAGAAGAACCGGACTGGACGTTCGTCGCCACTGAGATGTACTTAAACCGCCTCTATTTAGAAGCGGCACGAAACCGCGGCTATGACGCCTCGATGCGCTACGGTGCGCTCTATCCAATGATTGAGACGCTCACGACAAAAGGTATCTTCACGTCGGCCTTACTTGATACGTACTCGAAAGAAGATATCGCTTACTTAGAGACGTTGATTGACCCGTCACGCGACCGCATGTTCACCTACATCGGTCTCCGGACGTTATCGGACCGTTACCTCGGCCGTGACCATGTCAAGAACTTGTATGAGTTGCCGCAAGAGCGGTTCATGATTATCGCCATGACACTCATGCAAAAAGAGGAAGAGACACAACGCGTCAAACTCGTCGAAGAGGCGTACTGGGCACTCTCGAACCTTTATATGACGGTCGCTACCCCGACGCTCTCGAACGCCGGGAAATCGTACGGGCAGCTCAGCTCGTGCTTCATCGATACGGTCGACGATTCACTCCGTGGCATCTACGACTCGAATACGGACGTGGCCACGCTCTCGAAAGGCGGCGGCGGAATCGGCGTCTATCTCGGCAAGATTCGTTCACGCGGCAGCGATATCAAAGGCTTCAAAGGTGTCTCGAGCGGCGCGCTGCCTTGGATGAAGCAGTTGAACAACACGGCTGTCTCGGTCGATCAGCTCGGTATGCGCCAAGGCTCGATTGCCGTCTACCTCGACATTTGGCACAAGGACATCTTCGAATTCCTCGATGCGAAATTGAATAACGGGGACGAGCGTCTCCGGACCCACGATTTGTTCACGGGTGTCTGTTTGCCAGACTTGTTCATGCGTACGGTCGAAGCCCGTGGTGACTGGCACTTGTTCGACCCGCACGAAATCCGGACGGTCATGGGCTTCAGCCTCGAAGACTTCTACGATGAGACAGAGAACGGCGGTTCGTTCACAGAGAAATACATGGCATGTGTGAATACGCCTGAACTGACTCGCGTCACGGTACCGGCCATCGACCTCGTCAAACGGTATATGCGCTCACAGCTCGAAACGGGAACCCCATACATGTTCTTCCGCGACGCTGTGAACCGTGCCAACCCGAACAAGCACGCCGGCATGATTTATAGTTCGAACCTCTGCTCAGAGATCGCGCAAAACATGTCGCCGACCACAATCGACGAAGAATATACGGAAGACGGAAAAATCGTCATCACGAAGACACCTGGTGACTTCGTCGTCTGTAACTTGAGCTCGATCGCCCTCGCCCGGGCCGTCAAATCGGACGTCCTCGAGCGACTGATCCCGATTCAAATGCGGATGCTCGACAATGTCATCGACTTGAACACCATCGAAGTGCCACAAGCGATGATTACGAACCAAAAATATCGTGCGGTCGGACTCGGCACGTTCGGGTGGCATCACTTACTTGCGCTCGAAGGGATCCGTTGGGAATCGGTCGATGCCGTCCAATATGCAGAGAAGCTGTACGAGAAAATCGCTTACCTCACAATTCAAGCCTCGATGGAACTCGCCAAGGAAAAAGGTGCATTCGGCGTATTCGAAGGGTCTGAATGGCACACAGGTGAGTACTTCAAGCGCCGCAACTACCGGTCGCATGACGAACTCGATTGGGACGGTCTCGCCGTAGCAGTTCATCAAAACGGGGTCCGCAATGCCTATATGATGGCGGTCGCACCGAACTCGTCGACGGCCATCATCGCCGGCAGCACCGCGTCCATCGACCCGGTCTACAAAAAAGTGTATTCGGAAGAGAAGAAAAACTATAAGATTCCGGTGACGGTCCCTGACCTCAACCCGGAGACGAACTGGTTCTATAAATCAGCGTTCGAAGTCAATCAGCTCTGGAGCATCCGTCAAAACGCGGCGCGCCAGCGTCACATCGACCAAGCGATCAGCTTCAACCTGTACGTCAAAAACGACGTCAAAGCGACCGAGCTCCTCTCGATGCACCTCGAGGCGTGGTCGCTCGGCATGAAATCAATTTACTACACGCGTTCGACGACCGTTGAAGTCGATGAATGTGAATCGTGTGCTTCATAACGTCACGTAACAGAAAGGTGGGAACGACCATGCACATCGCCATCGTCTATAGTTCCATGAGTGGGAATACAGAAGAAGTTGCCGAATTGATCCAGTCAGCCCATGTCAATCGTGGCGACCGCGTCGTCCTGTTCGAAGCGGACCGCATCGGCTATCGCGAGGCCCGCTCGCTCGCCACGTACGACCTCGTCTATTTCGGGTCGTACACGTGGGCCGACGGCGTCTTGCCAGACGAGATGAAAGACACGTTCAGGCTCGTCTTGAAAGAGCTCAATGTGCCGCTTCGCCAAGCCGCCGTGTTCGGGACCGGGGACAAGATGTTCGTCCACTTCTGCCGGGCGGTCGATGAGATGGCGTACCACCTTTCGAAATATGGGATTCCCCTCGCCGGTGAAACATTGAAAATCGAGCAATCACCGCGCAATCAACCGTACAACGTCCGTCATTGGGCCGAACGGTTGGCCAGAAACGCCGAAGAAGGAGTATATGTCCATGACCATTCAAAAGATCAAACTACTGTCGCCCAAACATCCTAACCGGGCGACAGCCATTATCGGAGGCGAGACAAGTTCCATCGTGAATTGGAACGACATCGCCTATCCACAGTTTTATACCATCTACAAACAGTTGCTCTCGAACTTTTGGATCCCGGATGAGATTTCGATGTCGAAAGACATGCAACAATGGCCGCAGTTGACGGAGCGCGAGCAAGACGCCTTTAAACGCATCATCGGTCTGTTGTCGATTCTCGACTCGGTGCAGACGCGTTATATCCTTGAGTCGTCGATGTTCTCATCGGACTCGTCGGTGCACGCCGTGCTCGCCGTCATCGCCCAACAGGAAGTTGTCCATAACCAATCGTATAGCTACGTTCTCTCGAGCCTCGTCCCGCTCAACGAACAGAATCGTATTTTCGATATCGCCAAGGATGACGAGATGGTCATGAAGCGCAATCAATTCATCTTGGATTTATACGAGGACTTCCGCGCCGACCAAACGGCCGAGACGTTCGCCAAATCACTCGTCGCCTCAATCATCCTTGAAGCATCAACTTCTATTCTGGTTTCGCCTATTTCTATAACTTGGCACGCCATCAGAAGATGGTCGGCACATCGACGATGATCAGTTACATCCAACGCGATGAGATGCAGCACTCGTATTTCGTCAGCCAACTGCTCCGCGCCGTCTTGACGGAGAACCCGGAAATCGATGCGGATGGCAGCTTCAGCCAGTTCGTCTATGACACGATGGCGGAAGCCGTCGACCTTGAAATCGAGTGGTGCGAATATGTATTGCGTGACCTTGATGGACTCGACGTCAGCGAGATGCGCGACTACGTGAAGTACCTCGCCAACAAGCGTCTCCGCGTTATCGGCTTGAACGATTTGTATGAAGGGTTCAACGAGGACGTCATGCCTTGGATTCGTGCGTATTCAGATGACTCATTGAACGCCACGAAGTCCGACTTCTTCGAACAGAAGTCACGTTCGTACGCCAAAGTAACCGACGCCAACGGCTTCGACGACCTGTAAGCATAAAACGCCCCGACTCACGATGAGTCGGGGCGTTTTCATATTGGATGGAAATCAATGATAGGTGCGTACGTATTGGGCAATCCCTTCAGCGACGCCTTCTGCCATCCGTTGACGTGAAGCGCTATTTTGTAAATGTGTGACATCTTGCGGAGATGAGATAAAACCTAGTTCGACAAGGGCAGATGGCATCGTATTATAACTAATGACATAATAATTCGCCGTCTTGACACCCCGGTTTGTCATTCCAGACATTTTCCCCATCAAGTTGGACTGGATATTCGTCGCCAGGACACGACTCTTGGAGCTATGAGCCGAATAAGAAGAATAGAACGTTTCGACTCCTTTAGCAGCAGATGATGTCGCCGCATTTGTATGCAGACTGACGAACAAGTTTCCGCGCAGCATCTTCGCGGTCTGTACACGTTGATCGAGCGTCAAGTAGACGTCCGTCGACCGTGTCAGCCGGACTTGGTAGCCATATTTTGAACGAAGATACGTTTCGACCCGCTTCGTCACGTCTAGCACGATCGTCTTCTCATAGAGCGATCCGTTGACAGCTCCTGGGTCACCGCCCCCATGTCCTGCATCGAGGACAATGACGGCATTGCTCGTCACGCTCGGTTTAAGCGTCATCGTATAGGCCGTGGAAATGTAGCCGTCGCGTCCATTATACTTTATCTTATAAAATCCGTTTGTCGAACCGTAATGATCGACCTGGGTTCCGTGGGTGAGTCGTCCGAGAATCGTTGAGCTCCCGGAAGCACTCGCTCGGACGTTCAAGATGTCACCCGGTGTGTTCGTATACACTTTACCTTTTGGCATGGCTACAGGGGTAGCCGGAGCCTTTCCAACCGTTAACCAAGACGTCGGTGTATAGAACGTCTCCGTTCCGATATAGACGATTGACCAGCTCGCGTTGTGCTTGCTATACGTTACCGTCGTGTACTGTGGCAACACCCGTGCGACCGGAGACGATTGGAGCGTCTTCTTAAAGAGGTTCGCATTCCGATTCGCATAACCCTGTGTTTTTTGAACGACCGACGGCTTCGTTACCGGCGGCGTACCATTCGTGATTCCTACGCTTGGCGTATAATAAGTCTCACTATCGAGGTAGACGACCGACCAGCTCGCGTTGTACTTGCTCGAGACGACCTCGATTTGACTGGCAACACTTTCAATACAGTAGAACGTTGATCACGTTTACCGAACAGCTTTAACTCACGGTTGGCATAACCGTCTGTTTTCACCACTGGCGGTTCAGGAGTTGACGGTGAAGTGGTCGGTGCTCCCGCCGTAATCCAAGCGGTAGGGGTGAAATATATTTCATTGTCTAAATAAATCATCGACCAGCTTGAATTGAACTTACTCGAGACGACTTTTGATTTGCTTGGTAATACTTTAAGAACGGTAGAACGTTGATTACGCTCACCAAACAGCTTTAACTCACGGTTGGCGTAACCGGCTGTTTTCGTAACGACCGGTGTCGAGACGACGACTTTCGGAGCGATATATGATTTAGCCGCATAATACGTTTTGCCGTCGATATACACTTTTGCCCAAGACGAGTTGTGGACTGCATATTGGACGGTCGTGCCTTTCTTGAGCGTCCGATACACACTTGCTTGGCTATGAGCTGAAATTCGAATATTCAAGTTCACGGTTGTCACGCCTGTCGAAGTGACCGCTTGCTTCGTCACTGTCGCAGGTGGAGAAACAATTCGCTTGATATATGGGGCCGAAGCGTAATATGTGCGATTGTTTAAAAATATCTTGCTCCAATCTTTATTATAAATTCCATATTTTACTTTCGTTCCCTTTTTTACTGTTTGAATCAATTTCCCATTTGTGCTCGGTATGGCGCGCACATTAAGATTAGCAGTCGTCTCACCCTCCAAAGTAGCCGCCTCAGCTGCCGGTATGTGGATTGAAAATAATAAGACGATTATAATAAGTCCAAGTTTAAAAAGCTTTATATTCATCCAAGATATTCCTTTCTTCTATGCGCATCTCAACTGACAACACCTTCATAGTAGCACATTGTTTTTATCAAAAAAGTAAATATTTGAAAAAAAGATGAGTACTTTTTGTAAAAAAGGGGAATATTTTTACCTTTGTTTGCGTACGATTAAGAATGTGTCAGGGCCATGCCGCTCAAGATCGACCACGAACGATGTCGGAAGCTGTAAATCCGACGCCACAGAATCATTCGATTGAAGCGGAGACTCCGGCTGTCGGATGACAAATCCATCAAGCCCCTCGACCTCAGCGATTTTCAAAAACCTCGCCAAGTGTCCTTCCCGTTCTCTATATCGGCTCACCGCCTCGAAAGGTTTAGCTTCCACTCCGCCCCAGTATCGACCTGGTACGTAAGTCGTATAGCATCGAACCGATTCCTCTGTGATTGGGTCAGGGGTATGGTCAAATCGACCAAAATCACGGGAGGACTTGTCTTCGATGAGGGGGATGATGTGGGCGTATAAATCAAATCCGTTCATCGTGGCAAGGTCTAGAGTGGCCTGTTGGACGGACTCGATGTGGCGTTGCAACGATCCTGGAGTCGCGGTTGCTTTTAATTTTTTATCTCCTTCATAGGCGTTCAGAATCCGTCCCACCTCTCCTGCCTCGCGGACGAGTCGATAGTAAGTTCGGTCCTGGGCCGTCTCCCCTTGTTGGGCCGCTTGGTCCTCCAACGTAATGGCATATTGGTTCGCCAAACACGTTGAAATGACGAAGACGTCCATCAACTCCTCGCAGAGTGCGGATTTATCGTTGGCGTACAACGCCCCACCGACTTCTCCCACTTCTTCTAACAGCCGGGCCAACCCCGACAACGGTCGCCAATACCCCCCTAAATGAATAATCATTTGATCGATTCGTCTTTGTAATTCCTCCATATTTAATCACCTATCCATCCTCATTATTAACCGCCTGCATGGTATACTATGCTCAATCTATTTGTTAAGAAAGGAGCCATGTATCGTGTCGCCATCCAGACTTTGGCAATTGCTTCGTTTCTTGCTCGTCATCATCGGGCTCGTCTTTACTATTTGGGGACTGAGTGTCCTATTCACGTACACGTATCCTTTCGTGTTCGCCCTCTTGTTATCCTTATTAACCGTCCCGCTCGTCAATTGGTTCGAGCGGCAGACAAAATTACCACGGGCTCTCGGGACACTCGTATCTTTATTGATTGTGATGAGCATCGTCAGCGGTGTGATTGCGATCGTCGTCACACAATTGATTCGCTATTTAACAATCGCCGCCGAAAAGCTGCCTGCCCAGATCGAAACGTTTACCCAATACATACAACGCATGTTCAATGAAAAGCTCGCCCCTTTGGTCAACGACGCGTACGACAGCATCCAACGACTGAATCCTGGACAAACGAACTCGCTCGAAGGCGGTATCACCGAAATCGGCGTCCAACTTGGTGCCGCAATCGGTGTCCTATCACGTGGTGTCGCCGGTTTATTGCAAGACATCTTGAGCGCGTTGCCGCTCGTCTTGCTCTTGTTCATCGTCATCGTGCTCGCCTGGTTCTTCATCACGAAAGACTGGCCGGACTATGTGCGGTCCATCGCTCGCTTGAATGAACGAAAAGGCTTCAAAGAGTTCGAGCTCGTCATGACCAACTTGCGCTCAGCACTGTTCGGTTATGTACGTGCACAATTGACGCTCATCTCGATCACGTTCGGCATCGTCTTGATCGGAATGTTCATCCTTCGTATCGACAACCCATTCTCTTTCGCCCTATTAGCGGCCATTTTTGACTTGTTGCCTTATCTTGGTGTTGGGACGCTATTATTGCCATGGGCCGCTTACGCTGCCGTCACCGGTGATTGGTTCCTCGCTATCGGGCTCGTCATCTTGTATATCGTCGTCATAGTGCAACGCAATTTGGCCGAACCAAAAATTGTCGGCTCTCACATCGGTCTCGACCCGCTCGCCGCGCTCATCTCGATTTTTGTTGGCTTACAATTATTCGGGGTCCTCGGTTTCATTTTAGGTCCCGTCTCGGCCGTCTTACTGAAAGCTCTCTATAACGCCCAAGTGTTCCATTATATGTGGAGATTCGTCATTGGACCGACGACGCCAAAAGAGCGATGACATGTCATCGCTCTTTTGTCTTCGGTACCGCCACGAACGGAACTCCTTCAGCTTGGTCCGGATGCGTCACCATGCCGGTCGTGCCCGCCTCATAGGCGGCGACGGCCAACACACAGGCGTCGATGATATCATCGACTTGCACGTTCGACATCTTCCACTTCCAAGGGGAGCTTTTCGAATAACGTCGCAACAACTCGATCCGTTCGAGTTCTCCCACCTCGGTCTTCTTACTGAAAGCCGCCTCGTTCCCCGTCATGACGGCGAAGCACACTTCGGGATGCGACTCGTAGACGTCCGCATCCGTAATCGTTTGAAACTCACGGATTCGCGGCACCAGGTTCCACGCCTGTTTACTGATTCCTTTGCCGACCAGTTCCCGGCTCTTCGCGTTCGCCTCGGCATAAGACGACTCCATGAGCACGTCTTGAATCGGTGGCGTGAAAATCGATGACTTCCGCTGCTTCAGTTGCGACCGCATCCAGGCGTCGCACAATCGGTCCGGCGCATCGATCGTCGCCAAGTCTTTCGGCATGTCGACAAAATGAACGGCCCCTTCAATCAATAAGTCTTCCAATTTTTCTGAGATGGTCAAACAGAGCGAGATGCTATCGTACGTGATTCGTACCCAGCTCCCGCGCGCGCCATCAATCCCTACTCCGACCACGTCGTCCCTCCTGCATCAAAAACAATATTCCGAGCACCGCGCATAAAACGGTCACTCCTAACAACCATTGACTCGGCCAAGCCGTGTATCCGAGACCGGAGACGACGCTACGCCAATCAATAACAATCCTACCTTCAACGTTTCCATCCTTCAAGCATCAACGCGAGCGTGCGCACCATGACGCCCGTCGGTCCTTTTGGCCCGAGATCGCTTGCGGCCGAACGCTCGCTCGTCCCGGCGATGTCGAGATGGAGCCACGGCGTGTCACCGACGAACTCACCGACGAACGCGCCGCCAAAGATCATATGTCCGAAACGGCCCGGCGAATTGTTCAAATCTGCGACTTCCGATTTCCGGACTTGTTTAATGAAGACGTCAAAGTACGGCATCTGCCAGACGAGTTCGTTCGTCTCACGGCTCGCAGCTTCGAGCGCACCGTAAAGCGACGCGTCGTTTGTCAGGCAACCGGTCACTTCTGTACCGAGTGCGACGAGCACGCCGCCCGTGAGCGTCGCCACATCGATGATGGCTTGCGGCTCATACGTCTTGGCGAACGTGACCGCATCAGCGAGGACGAGACGTCCTTCCGCGTCGGTGTTGAGCACTTCAATCGTCTTTCCGCTCATCGCTGTGATGACATCGTCCGGTTTGAACGCGTCCCCTGAGATCATGTTGTCCGTCGATGGGATGACCCCGATGACGTTCACGTTCGGTTTCGTCGTCGCGAGCGTCTCGAATAGGCCGAGTACGGTCGCAGCTCCTCCCATATCGCCTTTCATGCCGACGATGCCGTCTTTCGGCTTGATGGAGTAACCACCGGTGTCAAACGTGATCCCTTTTCCGACGACGGCGACAGGCGCCGCATCGCCTGCACCACGGTATTCGAGGACGATCAATTTCGGCGGGATGGTCGACCCTTGGTTGACGGCGAGCAGTGCACCCATTCCGAGCGCCTCCATCTCTTCCTTCTCCAAGATTCGATGGCTGAATCCATGCCGTTCGGCCAATTCGACCGCATAATCCGCAAGCGTTTCCGACGTCAAAATATTGGCCGGCATCATCGTGAGCGTCCGGGCGACATTGACGCCGCGTCCGTAAGCGGCACCTGTCAATGCCTCTTCCTCTGCACCAGCCCCGAGCAACGTGATCGTCACGTCTGACTTCGCCGGCTTCGGTTCCGATTTGTATGTAGGGTGCTCATACGTCGCCATCTCATACGCTTCGGCAAACAGTTTCGCCGTATTCGGTCCGAACGTGTCGAGCGCGACCGCGACGTCCGTGAAGGCACGTGCTTTGATTTGTTTTGCGACTTTCCCGAACCAATTGCGTACGTTCTCAGGCGTATTCTCATTGCGTTGTCCGAGACCGACGAATAGGATGCGTTTGACCGCTCCTTCGAACGTCGGGACGATGGACACTTCTCCTGTTTTCGTCGAGATGTCCGCCGCTTGGATGAGCGACTTGACGCGCCCGTTAAACAACGTATCGAGGCCTTCATCAATCGTGTCGGCCGCACCGATTCCGACGACGATGGTGTCGTATGAACCGTTCCAATCTAAATCTTTCACTTGATACATGTTTGCCACTTCCCTTCTTTATATATGGTTAGCATAACGAACTTCGGCGAAATAATGAAACAGTATGCGCAAGAGTCATGAATCTTCGAATTCTGGCGCTATCTCCTCGTTGTGACGAGGATTTATTTTATGATAGGATAGGAAAGTACGCAATCAGGCATCCCTCACTGTTGAGGCGAGGCCATTTTGTTCGGTCGAGGCTTCCCCTAGTAGTAGACCGTTGCTACTTTAATCTTCCAGGTTTTCGTTAGTTCCTTTTTCATTTCGGGTAAGAACTAACGAGATAACATTGGAAACCACTATTTCTTTGAAGAGAGGGACTACGCTTATGTCACACATTAAAGGTATTGGCGCATCTGCAGGAATCGCAGTTGCGAAAGCATTCGTCATGGAGACACCTTCATTCGACATCCCGACAAACAAAATCGAGGACGTAGCAGCTGAGAAGGCCCGTTTCCAAGCGGCCATCGCTCAGTCGAAAACGGAACTCGAAGAAATCCGCCAGATCACACTTCGTGAGCTCGGTGAAGACAAGGCAGAGATTTTCTCGGCCCACTTGCTCATCGTCGAGGATCCAGAGATTGTCTCACAAGTGAACGACAAAATTGAAAGCGAACACATGAACGCTGCGAAGGCGCTCGATGAAGTCGCTCAAATGATGGTCATGATCTTTGAATCGATGGATAACGAGTACATGCGTGAGCGTGCAGCGGACGTTCGTGACGTCACGAAACGTGTCATGGCGCACATTCTCGGTGTCACGTTCATGACGCCAGCCTCAATCTCAGAAGAAGTTATCATCATCGCTGAAGATTTGACACCGTCTGACACAGCTCAGCTCAACCGTAAATACGTCAAAGGATTCGCGACAAACATCGGTGGACGCACGTCACACTCGGCAATCATGTCTCGTTCACTCGAGATTCCTGCCGTCGTCGGGACAAAAGTAGCACTCGAAGAAATTAAAAACGGCGATCTCGTCGTCATCGACGGGACAGAGGGTGACGTGTTCGTCAATCCATCTGAAGAACTCGTCAACGAATATAACGAAAAACGCACTGCATTCGAAGCGTATAAAGAAGAGTTGAAACAACTCGTCAATGAAGAGTCGATCACAGCTGACGGTCACAAGGTTAAACTTGCGGCGAACATCGGTACACCGAACGACCTCGAAGGCGTATTGAAAAACGGCGCTGACGCCATCGGTCTTTACCGCACTGAGTTCCTCTATATGGACTCAGAAACGTTCCCGACGGAAGAAGAGCAGTATACAGCGTATAAAGCAGTCATCGAGGGTATGGACGGCAAACAAGTCGTCATCCGTACGCTCGATATCGGTGGAGATAAAGAATTGTCTTACCTCGACCTTCCAAAAGAGATGAACCCGTTCCTCGGCTATCGTGCGATTCGCCTTTGCCTTGAAGAGACGGACTTGTTCCGCACCCAGCTCCGCGCCCTTCTCCGTGCCTCGGCGCACGTGACCTCGCCATCATGTTCCCAATGATTGCGACGCTCGAAGAGTTCCGTGCTGCGAAAGCCATCTTGCTTGAAGAAGAAGCGAAGTTGAAGACAGAAGGCATCGCTGTCGGTAACTACGAAACTGGGATGATGGTCGAGATTCCATCGACTGCCGTCATGGCGAAGCAATTCGCGAAAGAAGTCGACTTCTTCTCAGTCGGCACGAACGACTTGATTCAATACACGATGGCAGCGGACCGCATGAACGAGAAAGTCTCGTACTTGTACCAACCGTTCAACCCGGCCATCTTGAACTTGCTCCACAACGTCATCACAGAAGCACACAAAGCCGGTAAATGGGTCGGCATGTGTGGCGAGATGGCTGGAGAAGAGCTCGCGATCCCAATCCTGCTCGGACTCGGTCTTGACGAATTCTCGATGTCGGCTTCAAGCGTCCTTCGCGCACGTAGTCTCGTGAAGCGTTTGACGAAGTCGGAAACAGAAGCAATCGTCAACGACGTCCTCAACATGGATACAGCTGAAGAAGTCGTGAACTTCCTCAGTGAAAAATTCGATATTAAAAAATAACAATTCAATGACGAAATAAAAAAAGATTTGTCTCATGAGAGGCAAATCTTTTTTTATCACATTTCCAGTTGATTCAATAGTGGGATTTAAGCTAATCACCTTTATTCGATTCGGTCGACAATTTGGAAGTCTAATTCTTCCCCGCTGACAATGACCTCACCATATGAAACAATGACCCGTTTCCCTTCCCCGTTCGTTAAAATGATCGGCGTAATTAAAGATGGAACGTTGTGTCGAATCAAATCAAGATCGACTTCTAATAAGACGTCACCCGCTTTCACGCGATCGCCTTCTTTCACCTTAGCGTCAAACCCTTCCCCTTTAAGATTGACCGTATCCAGACCGACATGGATGAGAATCTCGCGTCCATCGTCTGCGAGCAATCCGATGGCATGTTTGGTCGGGAAGAATGTGGTGACTGTGCCATTGAATGGAGCAACTACCTTCCCATCATTCGGTTCAATCGCAAATCCATCTCCCATCATTCGTCCAGAGAAGACTTGGTCTGGTACATCATCAAGAGACAAAATCGTGCCCGACATCGGCGCCAAAAATTGTTGGTTTTGGTTGTTGGACGTACCTGGTGTGATCACTGGTTTCTCTTTCACACGATACTCGCCGCCTTCGATGATGGCCGCGATTTGCGACTTAAGCGTATCCGATTTTGGTCCGAAGATGGCTTGAATGTTATCCCCGACCTCGAGTACGCCGGCCGCTCCGAGATCTTTAAGCAAATCTTTATCGACTTGTTTGACATCATTCACAGTGACACGCAGGCGCGTGATACAAGCGTCAAGGTGTTTGATGTTCTCAGGGCCCCCGAGACCGACAAGCACCTCGTGTGGTAAATCATCTCCGACGACGGCACGTGCTTCTTTGCCTTCGGCGACGGTTTCACGTCCTGGTACTTTCAAGTCGAACTTCGTGATCGCGAATCGGAATCCGAAGTAATAGATCACCGCGAAGACGAGACCGACTGGAATGACCAGCCACCAGGCTGTCCGGTTTGGCAATACCCCGAACAAGAGATAGTCGATGAGGCCGCCTGAGAACGTCATCCCGATTTTAACGTTGAGCAAATGCATGGTCATAAAGGAAAGTCCAGCGAAAACGGCATGAATAGCAAAGAGTAGAGGTGCGACGAAGACGAACGAGAATTCGACCGGTTCGGTGATTCCCGTCAAGAAGGAAGTGAGGGCTGCGGAGAAATAGAGTCCTTCGACGTCTTTGCGACGTTCTTTCGGGACTGTGTGAAACATAGCGAGACAGGCGGCAGGCAATCCGAACATCATGAATGGAAATTTCCCAGTCATGTATGTCCCGGCTGTAAACTCGACACCGTCACGAAGCTGGGCGAAGAAAATCCGTTGGTCGCCTTGCACGAGATCTCCTGCTTGGTTTGTATATTCACCAAATTGGAACCAAAACGGAGAATACCAAATGTGGTGAAGACCGAACGGGATTAACGAACGTTCGACCAATCCGAAAACGAAAGCAGAGACAGCGACGTTCGCTTCAATGATCGTGCTCGAGAACGTATTGATGGCGTTCCCGATTGGGGGCCAAATATAGGCGAGCGCAATCCCGATTAACAAGCTGAACGCTGCGGTTGCGATTGGTACGAACCGTTTCCCGGCAAAGAATCCTAAGAAATCTGGCAACTTAATGTTGAAGTACTTGTTGTAAGCGAAGGCGGCAATTAAACCTGCAATGATACCCCCGAATACCCCCATTTGGAGCGTTGGAATCCCGAGTACCGATGCATAGGCCGGGTCTCCTTGGGCAATTTCCGTAGTAATACCGTTCCACGTGCTGATAACCTTGTTCATGATCAAATAACCAACGATAGCTGCTAACCCGGCAACACCGTCCCCGTTGGCTAGCCCGATGGCGACACCGACGGCGAACAGTAGACCTAGATTGGCAAACACGATATCCCCGGCATCGGTCATGACTTGCCAGACGAGGACGAGTGAATCGTTTGCCAAGAAAGGCAAGAGCGAAACGAGATCAGGGTTTTGGAACGCCGTACCAAATGCGAGTAATAGACCGGCTGCCGGTAAAATCGCAACCGGAAGCATGAGTGCTTTCCCGATTCGCTGCAAAACACCAAACACTTTCTTCCACATCATGGTTCCCTCCTTTTGTCAGAATACTTACTTTTCCCCATCCGCCAGTACGCTGAAACCGTTTCCCCATACAAAAAAGCCAACCCCCAAAGGATTGGCTAATCACTTAAATTAGTTCGCTTTCTTTTCGTTACCTGAAGCGATGACCGCTTGCATTTCTGATTTCAACGCATCCGAACGTGGTCCGAAGATTGCTTGAATGTTGTTACCGACTTCAAGGACACCAGCTGCCCCGAGACGTTTCAACTCTTCTTTGTTGACTTGGCTCTTATCTTTTACTTCGACGCGGAGACGTGTGATACATGCGTCAAGGTGTTTGATGTTTTGCGAACCACCGAAACCAACGAGGATATCTTGTGCAAGTTCCGAACCTGTAGCTGTTGATTGCTCAACGACTTCATCTTCACGGCCCGGTGTTTTCAAGTTGAACTTACGGATAACGAAACGGAATCCGAAGTAGTAAATGACTGCGAACACGAGACCGACTGGAATGACAAGCCACCAGTCTGTACGGTTAGGAAGAACACCGAAGAGAAGATAGTCAATCAAACCGCCCGAGAACGTCATCCCGATTTTGACGTTTAAGATGTGCATGACCATGAATGAAAGGCCAGCGAAGACTGCGTGTACTGCGAACAAGAGTGGAGCGACGAACAAGAATGAGAACTCGATCGGCTCAGTGATACCAGTCAAGAACGATGTGAGCGCTGCCGAAGCCAAGAGACCACCGACGACTGCTTTACGTTCAGGACGTGCTTCATGGTACATAGCGAGTGCCGCAGCAGGAAGACCGAACATCATGAACGGGTATTTACCAGTCATGAACGTACCGGCTGTAAGCTCAGCGCCATCACGAATTTGGGCGAAGAAGATTGCTTGGTCACCACGAACGATGTTACCCGCCGCATCCGTGTACGAGCCGAACTCGAACCAGAATGGTGAGTAGAAGATGTGGTGAAGACCGAATGGGATCAATGAACGTTCGATCAAACCGAAGATGAATGCCGCGAACGTGCGGTTTTCAGTCAACATGAAGTTTGAGAACGTGTTCAAGCCGTGCTGAACTGGTGGCCAGATGAGAAGCATGACGAAACCAGCAACGACCGCCAATACTGCCGTGACGATTGGGACGAAACGCTTACCAGCAAAGAAGCCAAGGAATTGCGGCAATTCGATGTTGAAGTACTTATTATATGCCCATGCAGCGATCAGACCGACGATGATACCCCCGAATACCCCAGTTTGGAGCGTTGGAATCCCGAGTACCGATGCGTAAGATGGGTCACCTTGTGCGATGACTTCAGGTGTGAGTTCGAGCCAAACACCCATAACTTTGTTCATGATGAGGAATCCGACGATGGCAGCAAGTCCGGCAACGCCGTCCCCTGCTAAACCAATCGCGACACCGACCGCGAACAAGAGTGCCAAGTTCGAGAAGATGATGCCACCCGCTTGCTCCATGAGCTGAGCGAATTTCACGATACCTTCGTTTGTTAACCAACCAGCGCGTGATGTAAGGGCCGGGTTTTGCATCGCGTTACCGAATGCAAGAAGAAGACCAGCTGCCGGCAAGATGGCAACAGGCAGCATAAGTGCTTTACCGACTTTTTGAAGAACACCAAAAATCTGCTTAAACATGATAAATCCTCCTTTTGTGATTGTTTCGTGCGGAAAGATGACTGTAGATGTCAGACAACCGACGTATCTAAACGTTTTCATAATAAACGTTTATAAAAACAGAAACAGGCATGAATAAGGTATAGAACGTAGACCTCTCCCGAATGAGACATCTAGCCGTTCCACTCCTTACTCATGCCTGATCGAATCAGTAACACGTAAGATACGTGGTATCAGTTATCTACTTGTTAGGCGCTGGAGATGCATCGTCAAATATGTCGCTTCACCTCGCGGGACCGGAAGCTTTAATTCGCGTTCCATGATGCCCATCAGCTCCCAAGCAGTACTATAGCATAGCGGATATTCTTCGCGCAACACCTTTTCAATTTTTTGTGGAGCTTCCACCGTCTCACCCGTCGCGACCCGCTCAACAGCGTACCTTAAGTGCCGAAGTAAGCGCTTATAATCAAGGGAACTACGATCCATTTTTACGTTCAAACGACTCTCAATCGTCTGAACGATTTGACCGATAATCTGGTTGTGTCGATTGACCTCAAGAACGTTTTTGAACGTCGTCGCCGAATGGATATGGAGCGCGATAAAACCAATCTCTGCATCTGGCAATAAAACATCCAGGCGTTCGTGAATCATATCGACGATGCGCTCGGCAAGCGCATACTCGTTCGGGTAAAGTGATTCGGTCTCGAGCAAGAACGGGTTCGTCACTTCCATCCCTTGTTCAATCCGCTTCATCGTGAAGAACAAGTGATCAGTCAAGCCAATGTGAATGTGCTCGTCGACCTTCTTACCCGTGCTACTTTCGATGAAACCAACGATTTCTTGCATGAAAGCAATGAATTCTTCATCGACATGCTTGACGAGTTCACGATATTGCGACTGTTCTTCTTTGTCTGTCAGTTTATACACTTTCTCTGGCACACTAGAAGGATCCACAAGATCGCCAGCTTTTTTGCCAAAGCCGATCCCTTTCCCAAGTAGAATGACTTCCGGTTCCGGATCATGTTGGCAAATGACAACGCTATTATTCAACACTTTTTTGATCGTATACATCGGTAATGTCATCCTCATCGCATCCCTTACTAATTAAATCGTTACGTTATCTAGTATATCGGTTCGCCTTCTAAAAAAGTAGGCGGAAAACAAAAAAGACGAACATTTCTGTCGTCTTTAGAACATAGAGTAACCGCTCTTACGCAAATAGCGAATCGTGACGCCGGCCAAAATCGCACCGAGCAAACCGAAACCGAGCATGAATACATCAAGGAACTGGAGTCCGAGCACTCGTTCGTAAACGTTGGCGAGCGCGGACGACGTCTCTGTGATATAACTCGAGAGCTTAACGTTATCAATCATCAAAATGACGAAAATCGGATAGATGAACACGAGCGTCCATGTTTTTTTAAGCAGCATGTTCAAAATGAAACCGATGCTGAAGAAGATGACCAAATAAAGAATCGCCCCAATAACAGCCTGAATGATATGCATGCGATTGCCCCCTTTTCCCGTTGTCTATTATACCGAATCGCCCTCTGCTAGGTCAAAGGGGAACACTGTACAAAAAGAGCCCGCTCACTTTAAGCGGGCCCTTGAATTCGATTGCTTAGAACTTTCCTTTTTTGAGGACGAGACCATACTTCTTCAATTCAACGAAATGCTTGTTATCAATCACTTTCTTCATGAATGAAGCGTTGCGGCCGAAAATCTTTTTACCCATGACGATGCCGATGCCGTCGTTATGGCCAAGTGATGCGACTGTCCCTTTGCTCTCATACGTGAATTTCGAAGTCGATTTCCCATTGATGAGGGCAGCGATGTTTTTCGCCACGTTGTGCGCTTGTTGTGTCGCGATTTGGGCAGTCGGTGGGTATGGACGGTTCGAGACCGGATCCATGACAGCCGAGCAGTCACCGATGATGAAGACGTTGTCGTGACCTGGAGCCCGGTTGTCCGCCTCGACCATGACACGGTTACGGACCGCTTCAAAGCCTGACTTCTCAATAATCGGGCTTCCGCTGACGCCGCCTGTCCATAGGATCGTGTTCGCTTCAATCGTCTCCGTCGTGTCGCCTTGAAGCGGACCGAACGTAACGACCCCAGGCTCCACACCTTTGATGCCGTTGCCGAGTTTCATCTCGACGCCATTACGTTCCAACCACTTCTGGGCATATGTCGTAAGTTCTGGATCAAAGCCAGGAAGCACGGTCGGAGCCGCCTCGATGTTCACGATACGAACCGCTTCACGTGGCACATCATATTGCTTGCAAAGTTCTGGGACACGGTTAACGAGTTCACCGAGGAACTCGATGCCCGTGAAACCGGCGCCGCCGACAACGATTGTGACGTATGAGCGGTTTGTCGAGCCATTCGTTTTATATTGCGCGAATGAGTACTCAATATGTTCTTTAATTTTACGAACGCTGTTCAATGAACTGATTGTCATGGCGTTCTCTTTAAGGCCAGGGATACCGAATGTTTCAGGTACGCCACCGAGCGCGAACACGACATAATCATATTCGACAGTCGATCCGTCTGCGAGTAGTACTTGTTTAGCCGTAGTATCGACGCGATCGACGATTCCTTTAACAAATTTTACGCGTGACGGGTTCACAACGTCGTTGATGTAGATGCGAGCTTGATCCGGTTTCATTGTGCCGGCCGCTGGCTCATGAAGCCACGTCGTCTGGTAATGGTAATCATGCTTGTTGATGAGCGTGATGTTCGCGTCGCCAGCTGAAAGTGTCTTCTGGAGGTTGACCGCTGTGATGAGGCCCCCGAAACCTGCGCCGAGAATAACAATGTTAGGTCGTTTCATGTTCATTTCCACCTTATTTTGATAGTTTTGTTTTTTTGAACAACCATGTTGTGTGTTTTTTCACATGAATGTTCACGATAAAGCCTAAACCTTGTTCAACCAATGTTCACATTTGCTTCTCATTCATTGTACGCTCTTTGTTTTGTTTTCTCAATGGAAAAGCTTATCTTCTTGAATTTTTATTGGAAGCATAAGATGTTTGTACAGAATGGATTTAATTCACGATTGTCCCTATAATGGATGTATACGTTTTGAGGAGGAATTCGATGAAATCGACAAAAGATGTGATCATCATCGGCGGCGGTCCGATTGGACTGTTCACCGCATTTTATGCAGGTATGCGCCAACTTGATACGGCGTTGATCGAAAGTTTGCCACAACTCGGTGGACAATTGTCGACACTGTATCCAGAAAAATATATTTACGACATCGCCGGCTTCCCGAAAGTGAAAGCCCAAGATTTGATTGACCAATTAAAAGCTCAAGCCGATCAGTTCGAGCAGGACTACCGTCTCGGGGAGACGGTTGAAACGGTCGAGCGTCTAGAGGACGGCACGTTTCAGATTTCGACGAATAAAGACGAGTACCATACGAAAGCAATCATTATCACAGCCGGGAACGGGGCATTCGCCGCACGACCACTCGGTCTCGATGGTTGCGAAGACTATGCGAACCTTCATTACTTCGTCGATAACATGGAAAAATTCCGCGATCGTCGCGTCATGATTGCCGGCGGCGGTGACTCTGCCGTCGACTGGGCACTTATGCTCAAAGGAATTGCGAAAGAAGTCCATATCGTCCACCGTCGCGACCGATTCCGGGCCCACGAGCATACGGTCGAACAGATGAAAGCTTCAACGATTAACGTCTGGACGCCATATAACATCGAATCACTTTCAGGTGAAACGCACATCGAGTCCGTCGAATTGACGGACAAAGACGGCGAATCGAAATTCGTCGAAATCGATGACCTCATCTGTAATTACGGTTTCGTCTCGTCACTCGGCCCCATCAAAAATTGGGGCATGGAGTTCGAGAAGAACACGATCCGCGTCGACTCACGCATGGAGACGACCGTCGCAGGTATCTTCGCTTGCGGTGACATCGCCACGTACGAAGGAAAAGTGAAATTGATCGCGACCGGCTTCGGAGAAGCCCCAATCGCCATCAACCAAGTGAAGCAGCTCGTCGACCCGACAGCGCGTCACCCGCAACACTCGACTTCGGTATTTGCCGGGAAATAAAGAGCTGGCCCTCATCATCACGATGAGGGCCATTTTTATTTGCGAATCGTCTGCATGATGACCCGGTCGAGCCAATCATCGAGTTGGGTGAACACGAAACCGGCCTTTTTCGCCTCGGCGATCGACATATAATAGTCGACGTCCGTATCGTATGGCGATGACTCGCCATCTTTAATGATGTGGACCGGTTTATTTAAGTGATGGCCAACCCGCTCCATGAGTGCACCGATTGAGATGATGCCTTCACTCGCCGCATTGAACGGACCGGTCACATTGGCTCGACCGACCCACTCTAAAAACGACGCCGCTTCAAAACTGGAGATAAAGCCCATCTTTGCTTCGGGATGATGCAGGACGATTGGCTCTTCTCGACGGACGGCATCGATATAAAACTTGAGACGGTCCGTATAGTCGTCTGGACCTAAGACGATCGGCAAACGGACGGTTGCGACGGGGAACGAGGCGCGATGGAAGAAGTACGACTCGGCTTCCCGCTTCCCTTGTCCGTAATCGTGTTCGGACTCCAGATGGTAGTCGTGGTGGAGTGGATTGAAGTCACTTTCTTTCAAGGCGGCTCCCGGCGCATAGACCGACATCGTCGACGTGAGCACGTATTTGCCGACTTGATCCATAAAGCGTCGGAGGCGATTTTTGCTTGATACGGGTTGAAGCAAATGTTGTCATAAACGAGGTCGTAATGGTTGCGTGACAAGTCTTTCATCGTCGCCACTGATTGCCGGTCCCCTTTAATCGAACGAATCCCTTCCGCCTCCGGCACCTGGAGTTGTCCACGCGTCACAATCGTGACGTCGTCACCGGTCTCTGCTAGCCGAAGTGCTAACCGTTTTCCAAAATAGCGTGACCCGCCGAATATCAATACCTTTCTCATCGTCCCAACCCCTCCTACATATGAATGACATCTCTTTTCATTTTCCCTTGCTTCCTCTCACCTAATCTTCCATTTCCTTGTTTTTTATTCTTATATATAAAAAAACAAAGTAAGTCCGATTCATTACATCATGTGTCCGCGAGGTGGGGATAACTCAACGGATTTCAGTCGCTGCTCGGTTCTTGACCGAGCATAAGAGCTTCTTTGTTCGTTCCACATCACGACCGAAACATGTAACTTATGACGTTCCCCCGTGTAAACATCCCATCCGAACGGAAGCAACGTCAAAAGTGATCGCTTGATGATGACGAAAGAAACGGGCTGGGTCGAAAAAAAGGCCAATCGCATCGACGATTGGCCTTTCGTTTAACAGTCTCCAGGTGTCCCGGCGTTCGACGCCGTCCGAAAACTCGAACCGCATCCGCACGTGGCGATGGCGTTCGGGTTTTTAATCGTGAACCCGCCCCCGAGCATGGACTGCTTATAATCAATTTCGAGACCATCGACGACCCCATGATCCGCTTCGGCGACGATGACGCGGACACCGTAATGGTCGAACTGGATATCTCGATCCGTCTTGTCTTCATCGAATCCCATCCCGTACGAGAGACCGGTGCAGCCTCCGCCTTGGACCTTGATGCGCAAGTACTGATTCTCGGGGTGTTCTGTCTGTTTCATCATATCGATGACTTGTAAGGCAGCTGACTCTGTCAAATGAATCATCTGAACTCCTCCTTCATTATCTTAACTTCAAGTCAACCGACTTGAGATTTTGTGAAATATCTTGTATAACTAAACTGTAACAAAAAAAATTAAATCGTTCCATCTTCGGGGCAGGGTGAAATTCCCGACCGGCGGTATTGAAGACATGATCTTCTCAGCCCGTGAGCGAGCAAGGCGTTGCTTGCTGATTTCGTGAGATTCGAAAGCCGACAGTAAAGTCTGGATGGGAGAAGATGGCGGCATCCGACCGATATCCGGATGTTTTCTTTGGCGTGGTCTAAACACCGACGAGAACATCTATTTCGTATGCGCGTAACCTCTCCCGATTGTTTGATACAATCGGGTTTTTCTATGCGACGGGTGCCATTCATCAAGGAGCGACAAAAGGAGAGATTTTGATGAAAACAACGCGCAACAAACGATTGACAACACTGGTGACGCTATCGATGCTCGGGGCCATTTCTTTTGTCCTCATGCTCTTTAACTTCCCGCTGCCATTCCTGCCACCATTCCTAAAAGTGGACTTTAGTGACATTCCCGCGCTCGTCGCCGGGATCGTGTTCTCGCCACTAGCAGGTGTCGTGGTCGTCGCTCTAAAAAACGTCCTCTATTATGTCTTTAACGGTGGCGGCGTCCCGGTCGGTGAAGTGGCAAACTTCTTTGCAGGTGTCGCCTTCATGTATCCGGTCGCATGGTTCTACCATAAACGTAAAACGAATAAAGCGCTCGCTTCAGGCCTCGTGGCCGGCACAATCACGATGGCACTCAGCTTGGCGATTTTGAACTATTTGCTCATCTTACCAGCCTACGCGTTCTTCTTCGGCATGACCGAGATGGCGCAGCCTGCAGTCAAAACGGACCTCGTACTCTACGGCATCTTGCCGTTCAACTTCATTAAAGCATTGTTGATCAGTGCGCTGTTCGTCCCACTCTTCCTCAAATTGAAGCCGTGGATCGAACGCCAACGCATGCAACTTCAAGCGTAAACGAAAAGCACCTGGACATCAGTCTAGGTGCTTTTGTTCCTTTAAAGATACCGAATGCACAATCTGAACCTCGCTCGGCGTCACAAGTTCAATCAAGGCCACCTCTACAATTTTTCCAACTATCGGTTTTAAAGTGTCGGTACAATATTCAAAAGCATCTTTCATCTCTTTTCTAGACAATCTGTTTGCCAGCGTACAGTGCGGAATCCATGAATCCGGCAAATATAGAGACTCAGGGTTATCGTTAAATTTCTCAAATATACGATGATGCTCGGAATGAAGTTCTCTCAATCCAGATGAAACAGTAGGTGACAGAAACAGCGTACCCGATTGAATAAAGGTACCTAACGTATTAAACGCTAGATTGACGACCTCCCGCGTTTGATAATGACTGTCCATCAGTTCGATATACGCCTCAACATTCAAACTACTGTAACTAGCTAATGTCAGATGAGGTTCTCGATTCGAGACGTCATATGCGTAAGAAGTAATTCCCTCTTGTTTTAAGCCTTCCCACACCCCTTGAATTCGTTTCTCAGTTTGTTCATCAAAAAGCGCTATCATTCCATACATATGGCATTCCTCCTTAAAAAAGAGTGACCACCGAAGTGATCACTCTGAGTATATCGTGTTTGATTAGAGAAGAAGACCAGCGAGTGTCGCTGACATCAAGTTTGCAAGCGTACCTGCGAGAATCGCGAGGACACCCATGCGCGCGATATCGTTCCGACGGTTCGGCGCCATTCCACCGAGACCACCGAGAAGAATCGCAAGTGACGAGATGTTAGCGAATCCACAAAGCGCGAAGGCAATCATCGCTTCCGTACGTGCTGTAAGTTCACCCGTACCGATGACAGGTGCAAACTCTGAGAAGGCTACGAATTCATTCAAGACGAGTTTTTGACCGAGGAAGCTACCGAATTGAATGGCATCTGCCCACGGTACACCGATGACGAACGCAAGTGGCGCGAATACATAACCAAGAATCAACTGGAGCGAGAGACTGTCAAATCCGAACAAGCCGCCGATTCCACCTAAAATCAAGTTGACGAGCGCAATCAATGAAACAAAGGCGAGAAGCATCGCACCGACGTTCAATGCAAGGAAGAGACCGTCAGACGCACCACGGGCGGCCGCATCGACAAAGTTCGCTGCTTTGTTCTCTTCATCTTCAGCAATCTCGATGTCATCGTTGTACTCTTCTGTTTCCGGAACGATGATTTTCGCGAACAAAAGACCAGCTGGCGCTGCCATGAAGCTTGCTGCGAGCAAGTACTCGAGCGGTACACCAAGAGCAGCGTATCCAGCAAGAACTGAACCGGCAACCGAGGCGAGACCACCGACCATGACAGCGAAGAGTTCCGATTGTGTCATCGTCGGAAGATAAGGCTTGATGACGAGCGGTGCTTCCGTCTGACCGACAAAGATGTTCGCTGTCGCCGAGAGCGATTCTTTACGCGACGTGCCGAGTGCTTTCGCGAGGGCCGTACCGAGAATACGGATGACCCACTGCATGATACCTAAATAATAGAGAAGGGCAATCAGAGACGACATGAAGACAATAATCGTCAACACTTGGAAGGCGAAGACGAAGTTGTCTCCGCCAACTGCTGTACCGAAGACAAAACTGATTCCAGCGTTCGCTGTGTTCAATACATTTTGAACCCCGTTTGAGAGCCATTCAAGTGCTGCACGACCTCCCGAAGTGTAAAGTACAAGAAAAGCAAACGTAAACTGTACTGCGAAGGCAGCGAGAACGGTGCGCCATTTGATGGCTTTCCGGTTGGTTGAGAAGATGTAAGCGATACCAATTAGTGCCAAAATACCAACCACGCTCATGATATTCATTGGTGTTGTACTCCTTTCATATTGCGAAACCTGATAATTGTGATATACCCGAACTGAGATGTGCCCTACCGTTTGAAACGCTTTCTTTTTTCGATGTCTAACGTCAGACAACCTACATTCGAACCTCTTTGAATATACCAGACCTATTTTAATATTGCAACGGGTCAAAACCGTCAAAATAAAAAAAGTTTGAAGCAACTTCAAACTTTTTCACCATGCCATTTCTTCAATTTTTTCATATACGTTCATCACAAGTTGCTCTGGCGTATCTCCCGTCACGACCTCGCCATCAACTAAACAAAACAAGTCGAGCGAACAGACGCCGCAATAGCCTGTACAGCCATATTCAACGACATCTAGGTCTGGATCGGACTCTAGTTTGGCCCGGGCGATTTGTGAACCCATCGCCAAATTAGAGGCGCAGAACTCAATGATCGGATTCATCATATCATTCACCCTTCCCCTTTCCCTCAAAACAGGAAAATGGTTCTTCTACGGCGTATTATAACATGATACAGTTGAAGTGTAACAAAGGGGGATTTTTATGCGCAAATTAGTCGTCTTGGGAGGCGGTTACGGGGGCATGCGTGTAATCGAACGCGTCCTCGGGCATCAGCTGAAGGATGTATCGATCACACTCATCGATCGTCTACCTTACCATGGGTTAAAAACAGAGTATTATGCACTTGCGGCGGGGACCGTATCGGATCGTGATATCCGAATCGATTTTCCAGAAGAAATCGATTACATATACGGTCAAGTCACCGATATCGATGCGGACGACAAGATGGTCTTGCTTGCGAGCGGTGAAAAAGTGCCGTATGACGACCTCGTCATCGGACTCGGGTGCGAGGACAAGTATCACAATGTGCCGGGTGCCGCCGAGTTCACGTACAGCATTCAAACGCTAGAAGAATCGCGCAAGACCCAACAAGCTATCAACGGCCTATCACCAGGATCGATCGTATCAATCGTCGGAGCGGGGTTATCGGGCGTCGAACTCGCCAGTGAGTTGCGCGAGAGCCGTCCGGATTTGACAGTTCGTTTATTTGACCGCGGCCCGTCCGTCCTATCATTTCTCTCGAACCGCGTCTCGACATACGTCCAGTCTTGGTTTGAAGAACATGGCGTCGAGGTCATCAACCACTCCAATATCGTTCGGGTCGACGCCGACGGCCTATGGAATCACGAGCAACACTTCCCGTCCGATTTGACGGTCTGGACGGCTGGGATTCAACCGGTCGCCGTCGTTCGAAATCAAGGGTGGGAACTCGATGGTGGTGGCCGTGTCAAATTGACACCACACCATTACGTCCCGGAACAGCCGGACATCTTCGTCGTCGGAGACAATGCCAGTCTCCCGTATGCACCGTCCGGCCAGCTCGCGGAAGCGCAGGCCGAACAGATCGTCCAAGTGCTGCTTTGTAAGTGGAAAGGTGTCAGTTATCCGGATTTACCGGATATCAAGCTCCGTGGGACACTCGGTTCGCTCGGGAAAAAGGCCGGGTTCGGCGTCTTTATGGGCAAACAGTCGCTCACTGGAAAAGTCGCTCGATTACTCAAGTCCGGGATTCTTTGGAAACATAAAGTCATTAAATAACAGGAACGGGTCGACCTTCACGGTCGCCCGTTATTTTTTTCCACTACACTTGACTTGCCGTTCTACCACCTCCTCCTTGATTAAAATTACCTGTATTCTTATCTAAGTATAAGTCTTTAATCCCGTTGACATATTCCCGATTTCTTGAGCGGTTTGAAATTCGAACGGACAAGCGGTTTTGAACGCTGACATCTATGCGGCATAGGTCACACGGCAAATTCGGCGACGTCGTAGTTCCGTCTTCTATAACGCAAAAGAGTCGAACGACAATCGTCGCTCGACTTTTTCATGCGGATGTTTGATCGATGATCGAATAGACTTTTCGAAGTTGGACGACCCCTTCATCCACGACTTCCCCGTCGATGAGCACGAGCGGATAAAACCACTCGTCTTGCTTGATTGCTTCCGCGATGTCATCGTCCGCCGTCTCCAAATCGATGTACTCGAACTCGAACGCCTGGTCCGGATATTTACGTGCCAATGCACTTTGTAGCCATTCATACGTCTCCATCGAGCTCGGTGCCCCGACACAGCTCGCACACTGTACTTCTGCCCCATATACGGTGATTTTCATATCCATTCCCCCTCTTCTTTCCTATTATACAAAAATCAAGAAGCCGCATCGTCACAAAACGCTCAGCGTTAATGATTGAGAAACAATCTCAAACTTGCTAGAATGAAAGAGAACCAGAAAGGGGTAGATACCATGGAAATGTTTGATCAAGTCCAAGAAGTACTCGATAAATTACGCCCGTTCTTGCTTCGCGACGGCGGAGACGTCGAACTCGTTGATGTAGATGAAGGCATTGTTAAACTTCGTTTGATGGGTGCATGCGGCAGTTGCCCATCTTCAACCATCACTTTGAAAGCCGGGATCGAGCGCGCGCTCATCGAAGAAGTGCCTGGCATCGTTGAAGTCGAACAAGTATTCTAAGCAAAAAGGGAGACGTTCATGTCGTCCCTTTTTTCATGCATGTATCCATTCGTCCAAGCTCTCGACCATATAGGTCGGGAGCTTTTCTTGTTCCTGGATGAAAGCCGGACCGTGCACACCGGAGTTGACGTGGAGCGTCCGAATTCCGCCGTTGATCCCGAACAAGATATCGGTATGGTAGTTATCCCCAACCATGACGACTTCTTCTTTTGCGAGGCCAATCATCTCAAGGGCGATGTCGACCATGACCGGTTCTGGTTTACCGATAAAGAACGGGTCTTTTTCCGTCGTCACTGTCAAGACGGACGTGAGCGCCCCGTTCCCCGGTAAAAAGCCACGTTCAGTCGGAATGGCGATATCACCGTTCGTCGAGATGAAACGGGCGCCGGCACGAATCGCGAGCGCGCCTTTCGCCAACTTCTCGTACGTGATGTGGCGGTCGAGCCCGACGACGACGTAGTCCGCCTTCGCCTCTTCCGTCACATGGAAACCGCGTTCTTCAAGCGCCAGGCGCAGGCCATCTTCCCCGATCATGTAAATCGTCGCCCCCGGCGTCATCTTCTCGATATAGCGGGCCGTCGCCATCGCACTCGTCAAGACGTGCTCAGGCGTCACGTGCACCCCCATCGAGACAAGTTTATCCGCTACTTGTTCTGGCGTCATCGACGCGTTGTTCGTGACGAATAAGTATGGGAAGCCGGTCGCCTCGAGTCGATTCACGAAATCAACCGCTGCTTGAATCGGGGCCGTCCCCGCATACATCGTGCCATCTAAATCAAATAAGTATCCTTTAATCGGATTCATCCAATCACTCACTTTCTGGTAAAAATGCTGATACAGGCCCGAGTTCAATTTCTAAATAACGTCGGACTTGCTCCGGGAATGCTTTAAACGTCGATTTATACCGTTCGACCCAGGCATCGAACCGGGCCGAATCGGCCGTGACAAACTCCCTGACGTAATGGGCCCGTAGTCCGACGAGTACTTTCGTGGCTTCTACCGTCTCGGCGTCGAGCACACGCTCGTCGAGCAAGATGTCGACAATATCCTCATAGCTGCCCGGGTCACGCATGATGAACCCGTCAATCATCGAGTTGCCGACGTCGATCACGCCCTCCATCAAGTGAACGGCCAATCGTTGTTTCGCCAGCTCGACGGTGAAGGCGTCCCCCTCCAATTGGTCGAGCCGACTGAGCATCGTCTCCATATGGACCAACGTCTCATTAATCTTTTCTCTGTTCACAAAATACATCGCAATCCCCCCTGCCTCCTATAGTAATCCTTTTTCTCGCTCGAGAAAAGAATCTCTCCTATTTACATCATTTATACGATTGTGATACACTAATCCACGGATTAACAGTACTAATAGTATGACACATTAAACAGACATCACATGGAGGGTACAACATTATGGAACGAGAATTAGCGCTAGAGATCGTACGAGCAACCGAAGCGGCAGCACTCGCCTCATCGAAATGGATTGGTCGTGGCCAGAAGAACGAAGCGGATGACGCAGCGACATCGGCCATGCGTGAAGTGCTCGGCACAGTCAATATGGATGCGACCGTCGTCATTGGTGAAGGTGAACTCGATGAGGCACCGATGCTCTATATTGGAGAACGCCTGGGGACGACGTTCGGACCAGAAGTCGATATCGCCGTCGACCCGCTCGAAGGGACATCGATCGTCGCCAAAGGGCTTGGGGACGCCATGGTCGTCATCGCTGTCGCGGATAAAGGTGCCCTCCTCCATGCGCCTGATATGTATATGGATAAACTCGTCGTCGGACCGAATTTGAAAGGGAAAGTTTCACTCGATGAACCGCTCGAGTCAATTATCGAGAAGGCCGCCCTCTATAACGGCAAGCGCATCGAGGAAGTGACGGTCATCATGCAAGATCGTGACCGCCATGAACACTTACGCCAAGCCGCGATGAATATGGGAGCCCGCGTCAAGCTGTTCGAAGACGGAGATGTCTCGGCAGGAATCGCAGCGGCCGTCAAATCGAACCCAATCGATATCTTCATCAGCACAGGCGGCGCGCCAGAAGGCGTCATCACGGCAGCGGCCGTCAAAGCGCTCGGCGGTGACATGCAGGCACGCCTGCACCCGATGAACGAGGAAGAAACGGCGCGCGTCATTTCGATGGGTCTCGAGGACCCGCTCCAATTGCTCACGCTTGACGACCTCGTCAAGAGCGACGACTGCATCTTTGCGGCGACAGGCGTCACATCGGGCGAATTGCTGGACGGCGTAAAATTCTTGACGGACGATATCGTCGAGACGACGTCACTCGTCATGCGATCGAAGACGAAGACGATTCGTAAAGTCGTCGCCGAACACACGTTATCGCTCAAGCCCTACCTTCAAAAACAAGAAGTGAACGCTTAAACAAAAAACCTCCGCTCTCGATGAGCGGAGGTTTTCGTTTAGAATCCTTGTTCAAAATCAGTCCCGACATGGTTCGACTGCGGTTGTTCCGCTTTGCGGAGTGAATCGTAGAACGTCGCATACGTCGTCGTGAAGTACGGGTAGACGTACAAGAAACCGATTCCGAGTGTAAGGATTCCGAGAAGGAACCAACCAATGAACGAGAGGACGAGTTTGAACGCGTCCATCTTATGCCCGTCCATCATACGGCGTGATTCTGTAATCGCCTCGAGGGCCGATAATTCAGGCTGGTCACGTAAGATGTAATACGTGAGCGAATATGAGAAACTTTTAATGATTCCCGGAATCACGAGGAGCAACGACCAAAGGAAGATAAACAATCCCATAAAGAACGGGGCGAGCACGTGCTTGACGTAGCCCGTTCGGAACGGCTCGAACAGTGTTGAGACACCTGGCTTGTCGCCACGTGACACGGAGAGAACGAGCCATGACCAACCGATTCCGAGCGGGGCAATCAATAATGTGAGAAGAAGCGACATGAACGTAAGACCCGTCTCTGCCGCTGTCGGGACCGCTTCTGGGTCAATAGTAGGAGCGAATGATTGTGGGATACCGTTCAAGATAACAAATAAAATTAATAGTCCGGCGAGCAGCCAACGCTTTCCGGTTAACATTTGTTGTGCATGTTGTTTAAGTGGTGCAGTCATTTTTCATCATCCTTTTTTTGAGTTCTTTCCTAAGTGTACGTCATCACTTCGTGAAAAGTTTCAAAAAACACGAAAAAAAGGGAAAAGCATTTCCTCATCCCTTTGCTACATCACGTTACCCATGAAAAACTGTGACATTGACAAGATAAATAAAATTACGCCTGTGGTTATGGTCGTCAGTGATACGATTTTAAAGAAACGACTTCTCAAAAACGTTTGACGATACTCAAAGCGGCGGATGAGCAGGACGTGTACAACCTCATAGACAAGGACTGCCGCGGTGAAATAAAATGTCATGATACTCCCAATCCCGAAGAATAATACCGCCAATACACCTAATCCTAAATTATGAATGCGATTATGAATATCATCACGATCACTGGCAGTCGTCGTTTTTACGTGTTGCATATGTCCACCTCACTTCCAAAACCCCAAAAAACCTGTCAAAAGTAATATCCCTAAATATAAGTTATCATAGTTTTCCTCTTCCTAAACCTGTCACACCCTTTTTTCATCCAAAAGTAACAATTGGAAAATAAATGTAATAAAAAAGCGCTGATGTCATCAGCGCGTCATGTTCCGGTCGAAGGCTCATCTTCCTCCGATTTATTGAATTTGCGTTTCAGTTTGAGCGGTTGTTTCGTGCCCCCAAAGACTGGCCCGTCTTCCGCTTCATCGATTTCTGTCTCTTTTTTGAGTACGAAAAAGGGGCACCCAAAGTTACAGTATTCATACACGTAATCCATCACGTGATCGATTCGATTGTCATACGTTGCGAACTTGGACTTCGTCTCATAAAACCCTTTCAACCGAAGTTGTCCGTGACCCCAGTCCCCGACGATATAATCGTACTTATCGAGCACATCGCTATAGCGTGCGATGAACGCTTCCTCGTCAAAACCGTCACGTTTCTCTTCGATGACGGTATAGCCGTGGCGATTCACTCTAATCATGTTTCACACCTCCACTGTTTCTATCATATCATGCCGGTCGGTCCCGTCCCTATCCTTTTCGGATGGCATGATGACGCGTCATAATCGTTTCGCGTAACACGTCACGCAGAAGTTCTGGCATGAAGTAACGTTTTGGTTGATCGGCCAAATACGGAAGAAGCGGTCCAAATGTGAACATGTCGACCGTGGCGACACGATATGTTTCATCCAACTTGATTTCCTGACCGTCTATATAGTAGCCACCAGATTGGAGATTGAGTCCATGGAAGACCGGCATGCCGAGTACCGTCCCGCGAAAGCCGAGACCACGGACACGCATCGTCGTGAACGCGTCTTCTTGGACGTCATTCAATAATCGGACGAGGGTCGCTCCGTCAAGCGTCAAGACACAAGGATTGATGGGATGCGGACAAATCCGGTGCAACATATTAAGCGTGACATGACCCGGCTGCAAACCATCTAACAAGACGCCGGACGGGATGATACTCAATTGGGCGTCACACCAGTCTGCGAGCCCGCTCGCCAACAAGTCTCCGATGGCCGACGGACCGAACCAGTCACTCGCATAACCTGGTGTCTCGGCAATGGTCACATCGAGCAAGCGCTCGGCCTGATGATACTCTTCCGCCAACACCGTAACCGTCTCTTCATCTGGTTCACGCTCGGACAAATCGTGGAGACAAGCCCGTTTCTCGATGATCTGCTTCCCTTCTATGGTCAGCTCGACCTGTCCGACGTACTGTCCGTACTTACCAGCCTGCGCGATAAGGACACCATTCTTGACGACACCATCATCGAGAACGTGATGGGTATGGGCACCGAGGATGACATCGATTTCTGGAAATGCTTCGGCGAGCCGCTCATCGGCATAAAAACCGAGATGGCTGAGCGCAATGAGGATGTCACAGTCTTGAAGTGTTTCAATCGCCCGTTTTGTGGCCGTATGCGGTGATTCGACTGACCAGCCAAGTTCCGGATATAATTCTTCATAAGGTGCTGTCACGCCGAACAGTCCAATGTGAATACCATTTTGTTCGACGACCAGCGTCTCGTTGGCCCACTTCGGTCGTTCACCGTCAGTATGATAAACATTCCCTAACAAGACCGGAAAGTCTGCCTCATCATAAAGATGAACGAGCCAGTCGTGTGGAAAAGTGATGCCTTCATTATTGCCAATCGTCACCGCCGTCGGTTGAATCTGATTGAGCAGTCGCGTGTTCACTTGTCCGCGCGTCACTTCTGTCGCCGGATGGGTCCGGTCGGCGTGATCACCGAGATCAAAGACGAGCGTCTCGTCTGTACGATGCTCATTTAAAAATGATACGAGACGCGGCCAGTTATGAAATTTCGAATGTAAGTCATTATAATGAAACATCGTAATCGTTTTCAAGACGATCCTCCTCTCTAGAACAGGCTGATTTGGCTCGGGGCGAGTTCATATTCGGCGCCGAGAATCTCAATCAGTCGTTTGGCGTTCGGTACCGCGTCTCCGGCCGAGTTATTGTTGAAGTACACATACACCGATTTCGCATCTTGGTCGACTTGTTTTAGGGCTGCGGCAAGCTCTTGCAACTCATCCTCACTATAACGATACAGGCAACGGACGTGACGCCATTCTTGGCTCGTCATCCCCGGTTTTCTGAGCCAACCGGCGGTGTTTCGACCGTGCAAGCGCACGACGGCCACGTCCGGATTGGTCACGACCGGAACGAACGGGATACTGCTTTCTTTTGTTTGCGGCTCATCGCAAATCGTGTTAATAAAGCGTTGTTCCGTTAAAAACGCAAGCGTCCGCTCCCGGAACGCTTCGGAGAACCACGTCGGATTTCGGAACTCGATGGCGATCTCATAGTCTCGCAGTTCGTCACGAATTGTTCGCAAGTAATCGAGATGAGGCTTCGACACGTCGAACCAAGGCGGGAGTTGAACGAGCACGGCCCGTAGTTTTCCGGCTTGCTTGAGCGGTTCGACAGATTTGCGGTAACGATCGAACAGTTCGGCGAGTGGTAATTTTGGATCCCGGTCATGGCCGCTCATTTCCCTGGAAACTTTGACGACGAATTGGAACGTCTCCGGTGTTTCCTGGTTCCATTTCTCGTAATTCTTCACAGGTTGAATCGCATAAAATGAGGAATCAATCTCGACGGTCGGAAAATGCCCCGCGTAAGTCAATAGTTTATGTTTTCGTTCTTCAGGGGTCGTGTACAGTAAATCATGGTCCCCCCATCCTGTCACACCGACATAAATCATCTCATTTCCTCCTTCATTTATTGTTCGAACGTGGCCATTTCATTTCGCTTTGACCAATTTAACGTCCCCACAAACGTTGCAAGCAAGAGGACAAGCCCCATTACGAACGGATAACGCATATCGATATCGAAAGCGATCCCGGCAAGCGTCGGACCGACGATATTCCCGATACTCATATACGCATTGTTCATCCCCATCGCAAAGCCCTGCTCTTTATCCGCCATCTTCGAGACAAGCGTATTTAATACTGGACGCAAAATCGACGTCGATAAGAAGATAGTCAACGTGACCGCGAAGAAGATCGTATAAGATCCGGCGAAGAGCGAGAACAAAAAACCGAGAGCGGCGAGCATGATAAAGATGAGCACGACTTTAATCTCTCCGAACAGCGAGACGAGACGGTCGACCGCGAACAGTTGCACGATGACACTGACGATTCCCGTCCCAGTGATCATGACCGCAATTTGTTGAGGCGTCGCGCTGAACGTCTCACTGACGAACAGACCGAGTACCGATTCATACGCCATTAGACCGAACGCCATGACCAAGTTGATAACGAGCACGAAGAAGTATGGTTTCCGTGTCGATGAGACGAGTTGGCGCGGTAACGATTCGCTCTCGCTCGTTTGAACGTGTGGCTCTCGATCCGGTTCTTTCAATAGAACGATTGACGAGATGACGGCAGCGAATGAAACGATTGCCGACAACAGGAGCGGGGCCTTCAACCCGAATTCGGCAAAGAAACCACCGATTCCTGGTCCGATGACAATCCCAAGCGACATTGCCGCGGAAATATAACTGTTCCCTTTCGCCCGTTGTTTAAGCGTCGTGATATCGGCCACATAAGCAAAAATCGCCGGGATCAAGAGAGCAGCCCCGACGCCGCCAATCGCCCGTGAAATCAACAGGACGGTCAGGTCATCTGATAAGTAAAATACGCCCATTGAAATGGTAAACCCGATGAGTCCAAGGATGATCATGAGTCTCCGACCGTAGACGTCCGCCCATTTCCCGGCAATCGGCGACATGAGCAACTGGGCACCGGCAAAGACAGAGATCATAAGTCCTGCAGCGGTCCCACCTTCTCCAATCATCTTCAAATATTCAGGAATAATCGGAATAATAATCCCAAATCCTGCTACGGCGATGAACATGTTCAACATGAGAATCGCCAATTGTTTCTTTTGTTTAGTCGTCAATTGTGGTCACTTCCTTTTCATCCTTTCATTTTACTTGTTGATGATTAGAATGAGCAAACGATAAGACAGCAAAACACCCATCCTTGACCAGAGGATGGGTGTTCGTTCACTTGCTTATGAGATGCGTGATTGAGCGAGTAATTGATTGGAACGTTGTTTCGGTAAGAAAAGCGTAATCACATACACGATCAACGTTGGAACCGCCCAAGCGAGACCGATCTCGGCCATCGGCAAGTTCGTGATCCAAGCTGTTGCTGCTGAGGGCGCCAATCCGTGTGTCGTCTCGAAGAGCGAGAGCACGAGGGCCGTATACACAGTCGCCTTCATGGCGACGTGCGGGTTGCGTTGAATCCGCTCTGTGATGGAGACGAGCACGAGCGCGATCATGACCGGATACAAGAGCGTGAGAAGCGGTACTGCGATTTCAATCAACATGCCAAGACCCACGAGTGAAATCATGAAGCCGAACAATGTCGTCGCGATGACGACCTGGTGATACTTGAGTGACTCAAACGTATCACTGATAAAGCGTGAGAACTCAGTAATGAGTCCGACCGCTGTCGTCAAACAAGCAAGGAAGACCGCAGCCCCGAGCGCGAGCATTCCGACTTGTCCGAAAGACGAACCTGCAAACGCTTGAAGCAAGCTAGCGCCGTCAGTCGTTCCCGTTTGACCAGTCATATTCGCCCCGATTGAACCGAGCGAGATATAGACGAGCATCAAACATGTAACTGCGATTATCCCAGCTGAGCGAAGAAGAGATGACGCTTGTTTCTTATCGGTCATGCCGTTTGCCTTGAGCGTAACGAGCACGATGGCACCGAAGACGAGAGCGCCGAAGACGTCCATTGTCAAGTAGCCTTGTTTGAAGCCTTCCCCGAGAGCACTGAACCACGTTTCATAACCTTCTGCTGGTGCAATCGGCTTTCCTTGAGGAGCCACGAGGTTCGTGATCCCGATTGCGGCAAGCAAGAGCAACAGGATTGGCGTGATGATGCGTCCGATGACTTCGATCAATTTTTGGGCCCGTAACGTCAAGAAGAACGTTAAGCCAAAGAAGACAGTTGAACTGATTGCGAGCGTGAGCATGGATGGCGCACCGAGGAATGGCACGACTCCTATCTCATACGTGACGGCTGCCGTCCGAGGGATCCCGAAGAACGGCCCAATCGCCACGTACATTAATCCCGTCAAGACGAGCGCAAGTTGCTTCGGAATATACCGAGCGATTTGGTCAGACCCACCGCCGACCCGCGCGACCGCGAAGAGCGCGAGTAATGGGAGCCCCACACCGGTAATGACGAAACCGATTAGGCTGGGACGAGGTTCTGCCCTGCCATCGCACCTAGCATCGGAGGAAACAATAAGTTCCCGGCCCCGAAGAATAATGCGAAAATCGTGAATGCTAACGGGAATAATGTCGATTTTTTCATACAACTACCTCCACATACATGTAATACCTTCCATGTTACCAATGAATCAAATGACTAAATTTTCTGACAATAAACCGCTTGGTCTATTTCATTATACACACTTTCATTTTTTTGACCACCCTATCGTTAAAAATGATGTTTATTTTTTTGAATGTGGATTTATTTCATGGAACCGTACCCTTATTTTACAGATTACCGGCGAGTCATTCATAAACACTAGCTGTTTATGAATGACATGGTCAATAACGGATATCGAACTTCCGGAACGATTCGACCGTTGTGTCTTTCGCTTCAATCCGTTCGACGCCGACAAAACGATTTCCGTCGTATAAGGCGCGTTTATAAGATTCCAATCGTTCTTCGTCCCCTTCCACTTGAAGTTCGACCGTTCCATCATTCAAGTTGCGGACCCAGCCCGTTACGCCGTATTCAAGTGCTGTCACTTGCGCGAAGTAACGGAAACCGACCCCTTGGACACGGCCCGATACGATGAGGTGTTGTGCTTGTTTCATATAAGTCTCCTCCTCTTATTTTCAAAGAAAGGGTTTAGCCCCTATCTCGTTAGGCAACAGTATATAAGTAAAATACTGGATAGGAGTGATGTTGTGGAACAACTTGTGACTATGGTGACGGCGATTTCAGATTGGCTATGGGGAGTGCCAATCATCTCGTTACTCGTGTTATCTGGACTCTATTTGACGATCCGTTTAGGATTCTTCCAATTCCGATACCCCATCTACATACTGCAACAAACGTTAGGGAGTGTCTTCAAAAAGCCAAAAGGTGAAGGTGACATCAGCCCACGCCAGGCGCTGACGTCGGCCTTATCTTCTACGATCGGTGCGGCCAATATCATCGGGGTACCGGCCGCCATCATGTTCGGCGGTCCGGGCGCCATCTTCTGGATGTGGGTCATCGCCGTCGTCGGTATGGCCATCAAATTCTCCGAGAGCGTTCTCGCGGTCCGGTATCGTGAAAAGAACGAAGCCGGTGAATTCGTCGGCGGACCTGTCTATTACATGGCGAAGGGGTTGAAATTAAAGTGGCTCGCTTCTTGGTTCGCCTTCGCCCTCATGATTGAGCTCATCCCGAGTATCATGGTCCAAGGCAACGCCATCAGTGCGGCCGTCCGGGAGACGTTCGACGGCGATACGCTCGTGACTGGAATCATCGTTGCCGGACTCGTCGGCCTCGTCGTCTTCGGCGGCATGAAACGCATCGCGAAAGTGACGGAAGTTATCGTTCCGGCGATGGCTCTCGTCTATGTCGGTGCCGGAATAATCATCGTGTTGATGAATGTCTCACAAATCCCGGAAGTGCTCGGTCTCATTTTCTCGTACGCGTTCCAACCGATGGCCGCGCTCGGTGGATTCGCCGGTGCCGCCATCGCCGAGACGATTCGATGGGGCTTCGCCCGCGGTCTTTACTCGAACGAAGCAGGGCTCGGGACTGCTCCGATTGCTCACGCTGCCGCTCAGACCGATCATCCAGTTCGGCAAGGCTTCTGGGCCATCATCGGGATTGTCATCGATACGCTCATCATCTGTAGCACGACGGCGTTCGTCGTCTTGTCGTCCGGTGTGTGGACACGGCTGATGCGATGGACGACCCGGCTGCCTTGACGACGATCGCGTTCCAACAGTACTTTGGATACACGGGTAGCTTGCTCGTCACGATCTCGCTCATCTTCTTCGTCTTGTCGACGATTATCGTTGTCATCTTTTACGGATCACGTCAAGCCGAGTATTTGTTCGGTTTAAAGGCCGGCTTCCTGATGAAAGTCGTCTACATCGTCTCGATTATCATCGGTGCGATCGGTGGAGCCCAGATGATTTGGAACTTCCTTGATTTGATGCTCGCGATGATTCTCATCCCGAACATGATTGCCGTCTTATTGCTCAGCGGCGAAGTGAAGCGCTTGACGACCGAGTTCTTCACGTCCGAGAAATATTATAAGAAAGACGTCGCCGAGAAGAAGGCGTCGTAACGATAAACCCGGTTGCCTCATAGGCAGCCGGGTCCTTTTTATGAAGTGAATTCGATTTTTTCAATGGCTTGACGGATCCGTCCGACCGAGGTGTCGAACTGCCTTTGTTCCTCATCCGTCAGGTCAATTTCGACGATTTGGCGGATGCCGGTCCGGTCAATCAAGGCCGGTACGCCGATATGGAGACCTGTTGCCCCATATTCGCCATCGAGGTGGGCACCGATTGTCACAACGGAGTTCTCGTTCCGGACGACGGCCCGGACGATGCGAAGCAAACCGAGCCCGATTGCGTAATACGCCGCGCTCTTATACTCGATGATTTGATTCGCCGCATCGCGGACTCTTTGATAGATGGCGTCCAAATCTTCTTGGCGATATGATTCATTCTCTTCAAGTAACTGCTTCATCGACTTCCCGTAAATGCGGGCGTTGTCCCAGGCGACGAAGCCCCCGGCACCGTGTTCGCCCATATAGTAGACGTGGCAGTTTCGTGCCGACAAGTCGAAATACTCGCCGACCTTATAACGGAGACGGGCCGTGTCGAGCACCGTCCCCGATCCGATGACGCGATGCTTCGGCAAGCCGGACGTCTTCCAGACGACGTGGGCCATGACATTGACCGGGTTCGTCGCGACGACGAGGATGCCGTCGAACCCGCTCGCCATAATTTGTTCCGTGACATGTTGCATGACCTTTGCATTCTGTTCGGCGAGGTCCATCTGGGTCTGGCCGAGTATTTGAGCGGCACCGGCCGTGATGACGACGATATCGGCGTCGCGGCAATCTGAATAGTCCCCTGCCCAAATCCGGACCGGGCTCGGAGCGAACGAAATGCCGTGATTGAGGTCCATCGCCTCGCCTTCGGCCTTAGCGTGGTTTGAGTCGATCAAGACGAGCTCTTCACAGAGCGCGGCCATCGACAGTTGATAGGCGAAACTGACACCGACCCAGCCGGCACCGACGACGGCGATGCGGGTGATGTCTTCTGGATTAATTGTATTCAATTGATTCATATGCTTCTCCCCTTCCTAAACATGGTCTCTTTCTTAGCATACCCGACTGACTCTCGTTTCACGACAAAAAAAGCGAACTCCCTTGCGGTGAGTTCGCTTGATTCACTGTTACCCGATCGACCCTTCCATCTCGAACTTGATGAGACGGTTCATTTCGACGGCATATTCCATTGGCAATTCTTTCGTGAACGGCTCGATGAAGCCCATGACGATCATTTCAGTCGCTTCTTCTTCCGAGATTCCGCGGCTCATGAGGTAGAAGAGTTGCTCTTCTGACACTTTAGAGACTTTCGCTTCGTGCTCGAGTGAGACTTGGTCGTTCAAGATTTCGTTGTACGGGATCGTGTCCGACGTCGACTGGTTGTCCATGATGAGCGTGTCACATTCGATGTTCGAACGTGCGCCTTTCGCTTTACGACCGAAGTGGACGATTCCGCGATACGAGACTTTTCCGCCTTGTTTCGAGATCGACTTCGAGACGATGGACGACGACGTATTCGGTGCGAGGTGAATCATTTTCGCGCCCGCGTCTTGGTGCTGACCTTTACCGCCGAGAGCAATCGAGAGCGTCATACCGCGTGAGCCTTCACCTTTCAAGATGACGGCCGGGTATTTCATCGTGAGTTTCGAACCGATGTTGCCATCGATCCACTCCATCGATCCGCCCGCTTCACAGATGGCACGCTTCGTGACCAAGTTGTAAACGTTGTTCGCCCAGTTCTGGATCGTCGTGTAGCGGCAGTATGCGTCTTTGTTGACGAAAATCTCAACGACCGCCGAGTGGAGTGAGTTCGTCGTGTAGACCGGTGCCGTACATCCTTCGACGTAATGGACTGATGCGCCCTCGTCGACGATGATGAGCGTCCGCTCGAACTGACCCATGTTCTCCGAGTTGATGCGGAAATAAGCTTGGAGCGGTTGCTCGAGCTTCACGCCTTTTGGTACGTAGATGAACGAGCCACCTGACCAAACGGCCGAGTTGAGTGCCGCAAACTTGTTGTCCGCCGGTGGAATCAATTTTCCGAAATACTCGCGGAAAATCGCTTCGTCTTCTTTGAGCGCCGTGTCCGTATCTTTGAAGATGACACCTTTCGCTTCAAAGTCTTCTTGCATACTGTGATAGACGACTTCAGACTCATACTGAGCCGAGACGCCCGCCAAATATTTTTGCTCCGCTTCCGGGATTCCGAGCTTGTCAAACGTACGTTTGATTTCTTCAGGAACTTCGTCCCACGAGTGCTCTGTCTTCTCAGACGGTTTGACATAGTACGTGATCTCATCGAAATCGAGTGCCGTGAGATCGCCGCCCCATGTCGGCATCGGCATTTTGCGGAACTGTTCGAGTGATTTCAAGCGGAACTCGAGCATCCATGCCGGTTCTTCTTTCATGCGCGAGATCGTCTCTACGATTTCATTCGTCAAGCCGCGGCCTGAACGGAAAATCGAGATGTCCCGGTCATGGAAGCCATATTTGTAATCGCCAATGTCTGGCATGTTTTTCGCCATATCGGTCTCCTCCTTCTACTTACGCTTCCTCGTCGACTCCCTTTTCAAGCGCTTTCCACGCGAGCGTGGCACACTTGATGCGAGCCGGAAACTTTGAGACGCCAGACAACGCTTCGATGTCGCCTAGGTCGAACGTGTCTGTATCATAGTCTTTCCCTTGGACCATCTCCGAGAAGATAGTGGCCAATTGAAGCGCCTCGTCAACAGACTTTCCCTTCACGATTTGAGTCATCATCGATGCCGAGGCGAGACTGATCGAACAGCCTTCCCCTTCGAACTTGGCATCTTTCACGATTCCATCCTCGACTTGGAGTTGGAGTCGGAGTGAATCCCCGCATGTCGGGTTGTTCAAGTCGACCGTCACGCCATCTTCGATGACGCCACGGTTTCTTGGGTTTTTATAATGATCCATGATGACCTGTCGGTACAACATGTCGAGATTGTTAAAACTCATAATTGAAATACTCCTTCGTTTGACGTAGCCCTTCGATGAAGCGGTCGACTTCTTCTTTCGTATTGTACAAGTAGAAGCTCGCTCGGGCTGTCGATGATTGCTTCAGGAGACGCATGAGCGGCTGGGCACAATGGTGGCCGGCCCGGACCGCGATGCCTTGCATATCCAATACGGTCGCAAGGTCGTGGGCGTGCACGTCACCTAAGTTGAACGTGACGAGTCCGACACGTTCCTCTGGCCCGTAAATCTCAATGCCTTCAATCGTCCGCATCTGTTCGATGGCGTACGTCGCGAGCGCCCGTTCGTGGGCTTCGACGTTCTCGAGACCGAGGTCTTCTAAAAAGTCGATGGCCGCTGCCAAACCGACGGCGCCGGCGATAATCGGCGTCCCCGCTTCGAATCGGTACGGGATGTCTTTCCATGTCGACTCATACAAGTCGACGTAATCGATCATCTCGCCACCGAATTCGACCGGTTCCATGTGTTTGAGCAACTGCTTCTTCCCGTATAAGACGCCAATCCCGGTCGGACCGAGCATCTTATGGCCTGAGAAGGCAAGGAAGTCGCAATCGAGCGCTTGCACGTCAAGTTTTCGGTGCGGTGCGCTCTGCGCCGCATCGACGACCATGACCGCGCCTTTCTCGTGGGCGAGCTTCGCCACGTCGGCGATCGGGTTGATCGTGCCGAGCACGTTCGAGACGTGACTCATGGCGACGATTTTCGTCCGGTCCGACAAGACGGCACGGACCGCGTCGAGCGTGACCCGACCGTCAGGCGTCAATTCGACGTAACGGAGCGTGGCCCCTTTACGCTTAGCGAGCTGTTGCCACGGAATCAAATTCGCGTGATGCTCCATCGGTGTGAGGACGATTTCGTCCCCCGCGCCGACGTTGGCATCTCCGTAGCTCGACGCGACGAGGTTAATCGCCGTCGTCGTCCCGCGTGTGAAGATGATCTCTTCTGGGACGGCGGCGTTGATAAATGAACGGACGCGCTCCCGCGCCCCTTCATACGCATCCGTCGCGTGTGTCCCGAGCGTATGGACACCCCGGTGCACGTTCGAGTGGATGCGGCGATAGTAATCCTCGATCGCCTCGATGACAGCAAGCGGTTTTTGGGAGCTCGCCGCGCTGTCGAGATAGACGAGCGGATGACCGTTGATTTCCTGATCTAAAATCGGGAACTGTTTACGAATCGAGGCATCAATCATCTTAACGTACTTTCCCTTCGATGACTTCACGGAGACGGTCTTTGACCGACTCGATCGCGAGTTGTTCGACGACCGGGTTCAAGAATCCGTGAATGATCAACCGTTCCGCTTCTTTACGTGACAGACCGCGGCTCATCAAATAGTAGAGCTGCACGTCGTCGACGCGTCCGACCGAAGCGGCGTGACCCGCCATGACGTCGTCCTCATCGATGAGGAGAATCGGGTTCGCATCCCCACGTGCCTTTTCAGACAACATGAGCACACGTTCCGTTTGAACGCCGTTCGATTTCGAAGCGCCATGGTGAATCATCGATGTCCCGCTGAAGATGGCCGTGGCTGAATCTTTTTGAACACCGTGAATCAAGATGAAACCTTCTGATGACTTCCCGAAATGGTCCGTCCGGATGTTGAAGTTTTGCTTCTGCGCGCCACGACCGATCGTGACCGCTTTCGTGTCTGAGAACGTATTGTCTCCGAGAGGTGCGTTTTCGTCTCGACGACCGAGTTGCCGTCGTTCATGTGACCGAGCGCCCATTCGAGGCGTGCGTTCTCATAGACGACACCACGGCGGTTCATGAACGAGAGGGCCGACTCAGCAAGCTGATCGACACCACCGAAGACGACTTTCGCATTCGCGGCAGCGAACACTTCTGTCACGGCGTTGACCGTGTGCGGCTCGTTCGTGTTCGAGAGGAAGCTCTCGATGTACGTCAACTCACTGCCTTCGTCTGCGATGATGATCGTATGGTGGTAGAGCGCGCCGTTCGCTTGTTCCATTGTGAAGATGGCTTGGAGCGGGTCTTTCAATTGGACGTTCTTCGGTACGTATAAGAACGCACCGCCGTTCATGAGGGCAGCGTTCAACGCAGACAAACGTTCTTCGTCCACGCGGACACCTTCCGTCATGAAGTACTTCTCGACGAGCTCCGGATGTTGTTCCATCGCTTCGTTGATGCCCATGAAGAGGACACCTTCTGGCGTCACAAGTTCGTTGTAGACGACATGACCGTTGCGTTCAACGAGCACGTTTGTACGATGGTCTCCAAGAAGTGCTTCGATTTCAGGCGTCAAGCCGTCGTGCTTCGTGAGCTCGACGTCTCCAGAGACGAAGTCCCATTTATCAATCTTGATCTTTTCAACTTTTGGCAAGGCGAGAGTCGGCGCAAGTTCTGCTGCAACTTTACGACGGTTGACCATAAATGCCGGTCCACCGAGCGCCTCTGCACGTGCCGCTACTGCTTGTGCATCCAATTCAAATTGTACGGTCATCGTACAGCCTCCTTACGCTTCTGTGTCTACTGTCATTCCAAGATCTTGCTTCACCCAGTCGTAACCTTCTGCTTCGAGTCGTTGTGCAAGCTCTTTGCCACCTGACATGACGATTTTCCCGTCCATCATGATGTGAACAAAGTCTGGCTCGATATAGTTGAGGAGACGTTGGTAGTGCGTGATGATTAAGCAGCCGAACTCTTCTGAGCGCATTTCGTTGACGCCTTTGGCGACGACTTTGAGCGCATCGATGTCAAGACCTGAGTCAATCTCATCGAGGATAGCGATGTTCGGTTTGATCATCATCATCTGGAGAATCTCGTTACGTTTTTTTTCTCCGCCCGAGAAGCCTTCGTTCAAATAGCGATGCGCCATTTCTGAAGGGATCTCGAGGATGTCCATCTTCGCATCAAGTTCACGGATGAACTTCATAAGCGAGATTTCTTGGCCTTCTTCACGGCGCGAGTTGATCGCTGAACGCAAGAAATCGGCATTCGTGACACCACTGATTTCAGCCGGATATTGCATCGCGAGGAACATTCCGGCTTGCGCGCGCTCATCGACTTCCATGTCGAGTACGTCTTCGCCGTTCAAATCAACGCTTCCGCCTGTGACCTCATACAATGGATGACCCATAAGTGCCGATGCGAGTGTAGATTTACCCGTCCCGTTAGGACCCATGATGGCGTGAATTTCGCCACCTTTAATTTCAAGATTCAGACCTTTGACGATCTCTTTTCCTTCGATTGAGACGCGGAGGTCATCAATTTTCATGTGTGGTACGTTAGACATTCGGATACCCCTTCCGTTTTCTCGCCAATTGTGGCGTAGATTAGATATATTCTAATCTTAATCTAGGCAATTTTTTATTTCAAGCGACTCACCTTATTATTCATTCTCAATAAAACTTAAATGTTGAGAATGATAATATCGGGAAATCAAGACTTTATCCAGCTTTTTCCTCCGCTAACGCCAAAACGGCTTTCCGTTCTTTGAGCGCACCGGCGAAAAAGAAAGAACCACACGCCGTCAAGACAGCCAAGCTTCCAAACACGGGTAGCGCCGCATTGTCGAACCCGTCGAGCAAGAACCCGCCGATGACGGGGCCGATCGTCTGACCGAGCGCCGTCAACCCCATCGCCCCGAAATATGTCCCGCGCAAATGGGCCGGCGCCAATTCATCCGTCAATACGTCCGTCATTGTAAACATGAACACTTCCCCAATCGTGAAAATGACCATGGCGATGTACAGTACCCACGTCTCGGTCGCGAACCCGATGAGTAGAAGCCCCGTCGACAGCGTCCCGACACCAAAAAAGAGTGATTTAATCGGCGACACACGAATCCCGAATCGCATAATCGGATATTGGACGACGAGCACGGTGATCGCATTGACTGTCAACAAATAAGCGAACAAACGTGAGCCGTCACTGAAACCGTCGTGGAAGGCGATGAACTGCGGTAACGTCGCATTGAACTGGCTATAGCCGATGATGGCAAAAATCATGCCGATGATGACGAAGCGAAACGTCTTATCTTGTCGTAACACGCGGAACGTTTCTGTCAAACGTGGTCGAACTTTGACGCCATCCCCTTCCTCGAACGGATACTTTCGGAATAACGTCGAGATGACAAGCCCATATAGCACGTAGACACCTGTCACGACGAAGAAGGCGCTCTTCGCGCCAGTGAGCGACAAAACGACCGCGAGCAATGGCCCGATCGCCGCCGCGATATTGATCAAAAAGTAACGGACGTTATAGACGATGACGCGTTGGTCCGGTTGCGTCGTGTCGCTGATGAGCGCGCGCGATGCCGGTTCGAGGAACGACCGCGACACGCCCATGAGTACCGAGAACATATAAAACCAAAATAACTCTGTCACGAGCGCGAAACCGGTGAACGTCAAGGCGTTCAAGACAATGCCGATCAGCATCAACTGTTTGCGCCCGTAGCGGTCAGACAGCGTCCCCCCGAAAAAGCTCATGAACAGCCCCGATAGCGCCGAGATGGCGAACACCGTCCCGATTACGCTCGCCGAGAAACCGAGCGTCGCGAGATAAATCGCGAAAAACGGCATGACAAAAAATGTCGACAGCCGGGCAAAAAATGTACCGAACAAGACGCCCAGTGTCAGCGGATGAATGTGTCGTATGTTCATCCGGATCCCCCCTTTTCCTACATATATGTAGTGTACTTCTATTAGTGAACCAAAACTACTCTAAATAAAAAAGGCCCGGGATAGCCCAGACCTTAACGAGATTATTGTTTGACCGGTACGACTGCACCTTTGTACTCGTCCAAGATCCATTGTTGTGTCTCTTCTGACGTGAGTACTTCAAGGAGTGCTTTGACGCGCTCGTCACTTTCGTCACCTTCACGCGTGACGATCAAGTTGACGTAAGGTGAATCTTCACCTTCGAGTGCGATGGCGTCTTCGAGTGGGTTGAGTCCGGCGTCGATCGCATAGTTCGTGTTGATGAGGACCGCGTCCCCTTCGCCGTTGTTGAACGCTTGCGGGAGAAGTGCCGCTTCGACGTCTGTCTTGAATTTCAAGTTTTTCGGGTTGTCGACGATGTCTGAAACTGTCGCGTCCGTCGTCTTGCCTTCCGCGAGCGTGAGCAAACCTTCAGATTGGAGCATCGTGAGGATCCGTCCGTGGTCAGCGACCGACGAACTCATGATGACTTCAGCGCCTTCTGGAAGCTCATCGAGTGATGCGTAGTCTTTCGAGTAAACACCGATCGGTTCGATGTGGACGCCACCGGCAGAAGCAAATTTATAGTCTTTGTTTTCAGCCATTTGTGACTTGAGGTACGGCTCGTGTTGGAAGTAGTTCGCGTCCAACTCACCATCCGCAAGTGTCTTGTTCGGGAGAACGTAATCTTGGAACTTCTTGATTTCAAGCTTATATCCCTTCTTCTCGTACTCGTCTTGAACGTGCTCTAAAATCTCAGCGTGCGGGACGTTCGAAGCACCGATGACGAGCGTCTTGTCATCGCCCGAACCTGATTCTGAATCCCCGCCGCCGCAAGCCGCGAGAATGGTAAGTGCTGAAGCTGCTGTCAATCCAAGTACTGTTTTCCATGATTTCATGTGTAAACCCTCCAAATGTTTTTTTATGATTAAGCAGAACGCTTATCGATTTTTGAAACGAGTCGATCGCCGATGAACTGGATGACGAAGACGATGATTAAAATTAGGACTGTCGCGACGAACGTGACGTCATTTTGTGAACGCTGGAACCCTTCGAGGAACGCCAAGTTTCCGAGTCCCCCGCCCCCGACAACCCCTGCCATCGCCGTGTAACCGACGATTGCGACGATGGTGACCGTGATGCCTGACACGATGGCCGGCAACGCTTCTGGGAACAACACTTTATAGACGATCTGCCATTTTGTCGCGCCCATCGATTCGGCTGCCTCGATGACGCCGCGGTCGACTTCGCGAAGCGCGAGCTCGACCATCCGCGCATAGAACGGGGCCGCGCCGATGATAAGCGCCGGCAGTGCCGCCGTCGACCCGAGCATCGTCCCGACGACGAGTAGCGTGAACGGGATGAGCAAGATGATCAAAATGATGAACGGGATCGATCGGAAGATGTTGACGACCGCGCTGATGACCGTGTAAATCGGTCGGTTTTTCATCATGAGCGGCTCGTTCGTGACGTATAGGAGCATCCCGAGGGCGAGACCGATGACGAACGTCGCGGCTCCGGCGACGAGTGTCATATAAAGTGTCTCCCACGTCTCTTCAAACATGACTTGCCAATCTACATTAGGAAACATCGCTTTCTACCTCCACTTCCACTGCCTGCGACCGGATTGAGGCGATGGCCCGCTCGACTTCAGCCGGCTCTCCGATCAATTGGATGAATAATGTCCCGAGGGCCCCGACTTGTGACTGTGTCACGTTCCCGCCGATGATGTTGAAGCCGATGTCATGCCGCTTCAACACTTCTGACAAGATCGGTTGTTCGGCCGTCTCGTTCAAGAATTTGAGCTTGACGATTTGACCGCTCGGATAACGGGCTTTCAAGTGCTCGAACGTGAGCGACATGTCTTCGACCGCACCGATCTGTTTGACGAACTCTTTCGTGATCGGCTGTTCCGGATGCTGGAACACGTCGGCGACTTGTCCGGTCTCGACGACCTTCCCGGCCTCCATGACGGCGACGCGGTGACAAATCTTTTGGATGACGTGCATCTCATGCGTGATGAGGACGATCGTCAAACCGAGTTTCTTGTTGATGCTGACGAGCAGTTCGAGAATCGAATCCGTCGTCTTCGGGTCGAGTGCGCTCGTCGCTTCGTCGCAGAGGAGCACTTCTGGATTCGTAGCGAGCGCACGGGCTATCCCGACTCGCTGCTTTTGGCCGCCCGATAGTTGTGACGGATAGCTGTCTTCTCGTCCGGCGAGACCGACGAGTTCGACGAGTTCTTGGACGCGGCGTTTGCGCTCGCTCGCCGGTACCCCGATGAGCTCGAGCGGGAAGCTGATATTCTCAGCGACCGTGCGCGACCATAACAAGTTGAAGTGTTGGAACACCATCGAGACGTTTTTACGTACCCCACGTAGTTCCTTCGGTGTGAGCTTTGTCAACTCGCTACCGGCGACCACGATTTCACCGCTAGAAGGTGCCTCGAGTCGGTTAAGTAACCGGATGAGCGTCGACTTCCCCGCCCCTGAGTATCCGATTATTCCAAAAATTTCGCCGCTTTCGATCGTAAGCGACACATCATCGACCGCTTGGACTCGACCGTTTTTCGTGTCGAACCACTTGGCCACATTGCGCAATTGAATCAATCCATTTCCCTCCTGACAACAAAAAAGTACGCACGTTTGAGCAAACGTGCGTACTTTATCGGTACGGACAACGATTGCTCTCATCTTCCAAGGTATACACCTTGCTGGAATTAGCACCATTTCGGATTGCTCCGCGGTTGCTGGGCGTCATAGGGCCAGTCCCTCAGCCTCTCTTGATAAGAGTGGTTGTATTTTCGATTAGCTTTATCATAGCGACACATTATTTTCATGTCAAACTATTTTTTTAGAAAAAATAAAAAAGGTGCCATCCGAGGATGGCACAGAACGTAGCACCTTGAGTCACTGAAGGACAACCCATAGATGAACCTCTTTTGCCCGATCAGAGCATTCATCCTTATACGGGGGATTTTACCCAACCATCACTCGGTCTTCGATCGGACCATACAATTACGCGACCGGTGCCCCGACGCTTGATTTTTTTGGGGGACAATCGAAGGGAAGGTTCACCTGAAATCGCGTAAGCTCATGCAGTGGTTGGTCGAAAACGTCTTGATGACGGGAAAATCTCGTCCTATGTTGTGTTCAAGTAAGATGTTGTAATGAATATATCATTCGTGGACTTTCAATGTCAACTGATTATTTAAAATTTTCAGATTATTCATTCTATCCTATCTTATTTTACGAAAGATAGGACGTTTTGAACATTTTGAAACGCGTACAACCGATCACGAACTTGTCCATTCTCCAGCTTCAAAAGCGCTGGCACACTCATGATTTGATACACCTCAAGCTCCTTCGGAATGAAATTAGCGTCGCGCTTTTCAATCTTCAATTCTGGGTCGACCGCTTCAACAACCGCTAGCATTCGCTCAGCTACAGCGCATGTTCCACACATCGGGGCGTATATATATAAGAATCCATCAGTCATCATATGGCTCACCTCTCTTTCCAGTATATGAATCCGGACTAATCGGTTCAAAAGTTGTGCTCATATGGAAAATTCTGAATATTTCAATATTTCGTATTGACGCTCGGCAGAAAGAGGCATAGTATGGTCTTTAACTTTATCGCTTTTGTACATAACAGCAAACAAGTAGAAAAGGACAGGTGAATCTCCAATGACGGAAGAGAAGCTTAGTGGAAAACAATTTTTAATGAACGTCTTGAACGGCCTCAGTCTTGCCATCCTCATCGCCCTCATCCCGAGCGCTTTGCTCGGTGAATTAACGAAAGCCATCTTGCCGTATTTTCCGTCCTTGCAGTTCATCTTAGATGCGACGACGATTGCGATGCGCCTCTTACCGGTCATCATCGGTGTCGCTGTCGCCATGCAGTTCGGACGCTCGGCGCTCGAGGCCGGGACGATCGGCATCGCGACCCAGGTCGGGAGCGGCGCCATCCGCATCGAGGAAGGCGCGTTCCTCATGGCCGGAATCGGTGACGTCATCACGGCCGGTGTGACGGCCGCCCTTGCGACGTTCCTCGTCATGCAATTGTCGCCACGCTTGAAGACATACACCGTGCTCGTCTTGCCGATGACGGTCATCGTCGTGGCGGGAGGCATCGGCGCGTTCCTGCTCACATACATCTCACAGATCACGACGTACGTCGGAACGATCATCATGACGATGACAGAACTGCAGCCGATCGTGATGGGCATGTTGATTGCGATGGCATTTTCGCTCATCATCGTCTCGCCAATCTCGACGGTCGGGATTGCCACAGCCATCAGCCTGTCTGGTGTCGCTGCCGGGGCCGCCAACCTTGGCGTCGTCGCTGCCGGCTTCGGTCTCGCCATCGCTGGATGGCAGATGAACGCGACCGGAACGTCGATCGCCCATTTCCTCGGCTCACCGAAGATTCAAATGGCAAACTTCGTCCGTCGTCCGATCATGATGTTGCCGGTACTCGCCAATGCGGCCATCCTCGGAGCACTCGCAGGCATCCTTCGCATCGAAGGCACACCAATCAGTGCCGGTTTCGGCGTCTCCGGTCTCATCGGCCCGGTCAACGCCTTGCACTTGATGCCGGGAGGCTTCGCACTCTGGAACGTCATGCTCGTCGTCGTCTTATTCGGACTCATCCCGATTGCACTCGGGATACTGTTCTATCGTTTATTCAACCGGACGTCGCTCATCCAGCCTGATCATTACCGTCTCGACTTCGATTAATCAAAAAGACCCGGCTTCTCGTAAAGAGAAACCGGGTTTTTTTTAGCCTTGAATCATCGCTTCATATTCTTCGGCTGACATGAGCTTGTCGACGTCCGACGCATCGTTCAACTCGACTTCGATCATCCAAGCACCTTCGAACGGTGCTTCGTTGACGAGTTCTGGTGAATCGGCGAGTGATTCGTTCACCGCTGTGATTTTCCCAGAGATCGGTGCATAAAGCTCCGATACGGTTTTGACCGACTCAACCGAACCGAACGGCTCGTCGAGTAAAATCGTGCCACCGACTTCAGGAAGTTCGACAAAGACGATATCCCCTAGTTCGCTTTGCGCGAAATCCGTGATCCCGATGCGGGCGACGCTTCCATTCACTTCCACCCATTCGTGCTCTTTTGAATAACGTAGATTGGCAGGTACTTTGCTCATCTTAACTTCCCCCTCAAATGAATTAGACTCACACGAGTATTATAGCACTTCGCCCCAAACGTCTGTAAACGACTTTTCCGAAAATCCGACAGTGGATTTTTGACCATCTGTCACGATTGGGCGCTTCAAAAGCATACCATTGTTCGCGAGAAGCTCGAGTTGTTCGTCTTCTGATAGATTTGGCAGCTTGTCTTTAATCCCTTCGTTCCGATACACTTGTCCACTCGTATTGAAGAACTTTTTGAGCGGCAGGCCCGACTGTTTCCGTAGCTCGGCCAACTCGTCTTTTGACGGCGTCGCTTCGACGATATGGACGTATGTATAGTCGACGCCGTTCTCTTTCAACCACTTCTCTGCTTTTTTACACGTACTGCATGGCGGATAGCCATATAGTGTCACCATGTTCATCACCTCTTTCATAACTGTAGCATATTCCGCTTCAACCCTTCACGCCTGAAGCAAGCGCACAATCTCTCGCTTGAGCGTCGGATTGACCGGATGGTGCGCCTCGATGTGGCGGAGGATGGCTGCGGCCGCCTCGACCGATTTGCCGTAACCGGGGAGCCACTCCTCAAGACGTGCGACGAGTTCGGGATGCGTCGTTTCGACCCGCCGTGTCGGGTTGAACGGGTCACTCGTTTCCCCGTAGGCGAGTAATACGTTATTGACGGCCGCGACTTGAATCAGTTCGAAGCCAGCGAGCCGTTCGCCCCGCCGTTCGCGGAGTAAGCCGACGTATAGGTTCGTTAGCGCCTCCTCGTAGCGGTGTGCGGCGTCTGCCTGGCGTGTGACGACTTTCGGCGTCGCGAACGTGTCGAGCGCCTCATCTCGCTGCCAGACGACACGACCCGGCGTATAAGTGATGCCAGGCATCTCCACAATCTCGAACACGGCAAACTCGGCATAGATGCCGTCCTCATACATGACCTTATGCCCGTCTTTCGTGTTTTGGAACTGATACGCCAGCGGCTCGACCGCGAGCCAATCCAAATTGTTGATAAAACGGGTTTTATGCCCGTCCTCGACGATCAAAAAGAAATCGAGGTCCGAATAGTCGTCGAGCCGCTCCATCTCGAGTCCGATCGAACCGAGTGCGAGCAGCATGAGCGTACCTTCCTGCTCGGCGACCGAGCGGCCGATTGCATCCATCCGTTCTAACAAATCATCTCGTCTCATATGTATCCCCTCCTGCATCCATTGTACGGTCTGCAGACATCAAAAAGAAAGGGCCGACCGCGTCCGGCCACCCTTTCTCTCGCTTGCTTAGACGATGAACTTGTTCGCTTTGATGAGGATTGCTGCGACTTCGCGCTTCGTGCCGATGACGTTGATCGGCTGATAGCGACTAAACTTCTTCATCGCCGACAAGAGCATGCGCTGCTCGTCGCCCGATGCGGCCGCGTACAACACTTCTTTCGCCATGAGTTCGACTTGCTTGAACACTTGCTCGGCGAAGATTTCGGTATAGCGGACTTTCTGCTGGTTCTTCTCAGCGCCGGTGCGGGCGATGGCTTTCTCTGTCCGCGCGATGGCCGCTTCAAGCGCATAGATGGCGCTGATGATGTCGGCGATTTTCGCGAGGATTTCTTGCTCGTTCTGGAGGTCTTGCTGATATTTCTGTACGGCCGTGCCGGCAATCATCAAGTTGATTTTTTTCATGTTTGACAGAAGCATCTTCTCACGTGCGAGCGGCGTTCCGTCAAGCTCTTGCGGCATGTAGCTCATGAGCTCTTTCTGAAGCTTTTGCGCTTCGGCGAGGAGCGGCAAGTCGCCTTTCATCGCTTTCTTGAGGAGTGTGCCCGGCACAATCAAGCGGTTGATTTCGTTCGTTCCTTCGAAGATCCGGTTGATACGTGAGTCACGGTACAAGTTCTCGACTTCATATTCGGTCATGAAGCCGTATCCGCCGTGGATTTGGACCGCTTCATCGACGACGTAGTCGAACGTCTCCGAGGCGAACACTTTGTTGAGTGAGCATTCAATCGCGTACTCGGCGATCGCTTGGGCGACTTTCGAACCGTCACGCATGTTGTCGTCGCCGAGCGCGTCGAGGCTGTCCTGGAACAGACCACCCGTCCGGTAGACCGAGCTCTCCATCGCATAGATGTTCGCGGCCATCGTCGCGAGTTTCTCTTGGATGAGCGGGAACTGGCTGATCGGTGTCTTGAATTGTTTGCGTTCGTTCGCGTACTGTACCGAGAGGTCGAAGGCACGTTTCGATGAACCAACCGCACCGACAGCGAGTTTGTAACGACCGACGTTCAAGATGTTGAAGGCGATGACGTGCCCTTTGCCGATTTCTCCGAGGAGGTTGTCGACCGGGACTTCGACGTCTTCTAAGATGAGTGTTCGTGTCGACGAACCTTTAATCCCCATCTTTTGTTCTTCGGCGCCTGTCGACACCCCTTTGAAATCACGCTCGACGATGAAGGCACTGAACTTGTCCCCGTCGATTTTCGCGTAGACGACGAATACGTTCGCGAAACCGGCGTTCGTGATCCATTGTTTCTCCCCGTTCAACACGTAGTGCGTGCCGGCCTCGTTCAAGACGGCCGTCGTTTTCGCACCGAGCGCGTCCGACCCCGAGCCTGGCTCTGTGAGCGCGTAGGCGGCGATCCATTCGCCGGTCGCAAGCTTCGGCAAGTACTTATGCTTTTGCTCTTCCGTCCCGAAGAAGACGATCGGGAGCGTCCCGATGCCAACGTGGGCGCCGTAGCTGAGGGCGAATGAACGCGCCTTGGCGAACCGCTCCGTGATGATGGATGACGAGATTTTATCGAGCTGATAGCCGCCGTACTCTTCTGGCACGTCCGCGCCGAGGAGACCGAGCTCGCCCGCTTCTTTCAACAGTTCGACCGAGAGATCGAACTCATGTTTCTCGATGCGGCCAAGGACTGGCATGACACGGTCGTCAACGAAGCTCGCCGTCGTGTCGCCAATCATCTTGTGCTCGTCCGAGAAGTCTTCCGGTGTGAACAAACGATCCGCGTCGAGTGCGTCGATGACGAAGCTACCGCCTTTAATCAATTCGTGTTCTGTACGTTCCATAGTCAATTCCCCCTTATAGTAATTCGAAGACGCCAGCAGCGCCCATGCCGCCACCGATGCACATCGTCACAACCCCATACTTTTCATTGCGTCGTTTCATCTCATGCAAGATTGAGACCGTGAGTTTCGCGCCCGTGCAACCGAGCGGATGCCCGAGGGCGATCGCGCCACCGTTGACGTTCACTTTCGCCGGGTCGATGCCGAGTTCACGGATGACACCGAGCGATTGACTCGCGAACGCCTCATTCAACTCGAACAATCCGACTTCTTCGAGCTTGACGCCAGCCATCTCGAGCGCTTTTGGGATGGCGACGACGGGTCCGATTCCCATCACTTCCGGACGGACACCGCCGACCGCGAACGAGAGGAATTTCGCCATCGGGTTCAAACCTTGACGTTCGGCTTCTTCGCGCTCCATGACGAGCACGGCCGCTGCGCCGTCTGACACTTGTGACGCATTCCCTGCCGTTACCGAACCCTTGATTTTAAACGCCGGGCGCAGTTTGCCAAGCGCTTCAAGCGTCGAGTCGACGCGGACACCTTCGTCGTGTTTGACGATGAGTTCACGTTCCGCGACTTTCCCGTCTTCACCGAGCACGTGCTCCACGACCGTGACCGGGACAATCTCTTCTTCGAACTTGCCGCCGGCGATCGCCGCCGCCGCTTTTTGGTGGCTGTCGATCGCGAACAAGTCTTGGTCTTCGCGCGAGATGTTATATTCGGCCGCGACACGTTCAGCCGTGTGCCCCATACTCATGTAGTACTCTGGTGCCGTCTCCATAATCGTCGGGTTTGGACGGATAACGTGCCCGCCCATCGGGACGAGACTCATCGATTCCATGCCACCTGCGATGACCGCCGTCGCTTGGCCGATCATGATTTTCGCTGCCGCGTCGGCAATTGCTTGCAAGCCTGACGAGCAATAACGGTTGATCGTGATGGCCGGTACTTCGTGTGACAAACCGCCCCGGACGGCCGCATAGCGGGCGATGTTCATCCCTTGCTCCGCTTCCGGCATGGCGCATCCCATGATGACGTCGTCGATTGGGCCCGTGTAGCCTGACCGCTCGAGGGTCGCTTTAATCGCGTGACCCGCCAGTTCGTCCGAACGAACGTTTCGGAACGAACCGCGTTTTGCTTTTCCGACCGGCGTCCGTGCGCCGGCCACGATGACTGCTTCTCTCATCTGTTAAGTCCCCCTTTTGTCAGTTCCGAAGTGGCTTGCCTTTGACGAGCATATGTTGCATCCGTTGCTGCGATTTCGGTTCCCCGATGAGGCTTAGGAACGCCTCGCGCTCGATGTCGAGGAAGTACTGCTCATCGACCATCGTGCCGTATGCCAAATCGCCGCCGCTGATGACGTGGGCCAATTTTTTCGCGATTTTCAAATCGTGTTCAGAGATATAGCCACCGTAGAACATTTCGTACGCCGCGAGTTCGAGCGTCGCTTTCCCCGTTTGACCAACGACCGGCAACTTCTCACGGACAGGGGCCGTGTAGCCGTCGGCGAGTCCGAGTACCGTCTGCTTCGCGTCGTATGTCAAGTGGTCGCGGTTCATCGAGATACCGTCGACTGGACGGTGATAGCCGAGCGTTTTCGCGTCATAGGCCGACTTCGATACTTTCGCCATGGCGATGTTTTCGAACGTCTGTTGAGCCGCTTTTTCAATGTTTTGTTGGGACTTCGGCGTCTGCTCGAGAAGTCGACGGTACGTGTTGACGTTCCCGCCCCCCCCTGGGATGAGACCGACACCGACTTCGACGAGACCCATATACGTTTCGAGCGCCGCCTGCATACGTGCGGCCGGCAAGCTGATTTCGGTCCCGCCGCCGAGCGTCATGCCATAAGGCGCGACGACGACCGGGCGACCCGCGTAGCGAATCTTTTGGACGACTTGTTGGAACTTGTTGATGATCCAGTCAAGCTCATACCAGTTCTCGTCTTCCGCTTCCATGAGCATCATCGCCAGGTTGGCGCCGACACAGAAGTTCTTACCGTCATTGGCGAGGACAAGTCCTTTGAAGTCGGTCTCGACGAGGTCGATTGACTGTTCAATCATCTGCATGATGTCGACACCGATCGCGTTGTTCGGTGACGTGAACTCGAGCGCGACGACGTCGTCGCCGATATCGATGAGGCGAGCCCCACCGTTCTCGAGTACGATGCCGTTCGATTTGGCGAGCGGTGCGAGTTTCACTTCTTTCGGGTTGACGGTCTTCTCAACGTACGTCTGTGACGCTTGGTCGTAATACTGGTCTCCCTTATAGAATGTCGTGTGTCCGGCAGCGAGCATCTCGTCGATCCACGCCGGGACGTCATACCCTTCCGCCTTCATGCGGGCGACTGACTTTTCGACACCGAGTGCGTCCCACGTCTCGAACGGTCCGAACTTCCAGCCGAAGCCCCACTTCATCGCGTCATCAATGGCGACAATCGAGTCACTGATCTCACCCGTGAGACGAGCCGAGTAGACGAGCGTCTTCGCCGTGACCGGCCAGAGCAGTTGTCCGATGCGCCCCTTGTTCAAGATGGCGCCTTTCAACCTCGCTTTCGAGCCCGGGAGCGATTTGATTTGATCAAGCTCCGGACCTGTAATCGCTTTCAATTGTTCGTACTCGAACGTGTGCAGATTAAGTTCTTGGATGACTTTGCCGTCTTTCTTATAGAAACCCTGGCCAGCTTTTTGACCGACCCATCCTTTCTCGACGAGCGTCTTCATTTCAGCCGGGACGTCGAACGTATCCTTCTCTTCACCTGCGTCGAGTGTCTCATAGACGTTTCCGGCGACGTGGACGAACGTGTCGATACCGACGACGTCGAGCGTACGGAATGTTGCTGATTTAGGTCGTCCGATGAGCGGTCCGGTGATCGAGTCCATCTCGCCGATCGAGGCGTTCTGCTTGAGCATCTCTTCGAACGTGACGAGGAGCCCGTACGTGCCGATGCGATTGCCAATGAAGTTTGGTGTGTCTTTCGCCTCGACCACACCTTTTCCGAGACGATCCTCCGCGAAGCGGGCCATGAAGTCGATGACCGGACGTGCCGTCTTCTCTGTCGGGATGAGTTCGAGCAATTTTAAATAACGTGGCGGGTTAAAGAAGTGTGTCCCGAGGAATCGTGCTTTCAAGCCTTCCGGCAACACGCTCGCCATCGCCTCGATCGAGATGCCAGACGTGTTCGAGCTGAGAATCGCGTCTTCCCGGATGTAAGGAGCGATGTTCTCGAACAGCTGCTGTTTCACGTCGAGCCGTTCGACGACGACCTCGATGACCCAGTCCGCTTCCTTCAAGCGCTCGAGATCATCTTCTAAGTTCCCCACGTCGATGAAGTTCAAGTGCTCTGCTGTCGCGAGTGGTGCCGGATTTTGTTTCAATAACTTCTGACGATTCTCAGAAGCGATGCGGTTCCGCACTTCTGGTGACTCGAGCGTGAGCCCTTTCGCCTCTTCTTTCGCCGTCAATTCACGTGGTACGATGTCGAGCATGAGCGAACGAACCCCCGCGTTCGCCAAGTGAGCCGCAATTCCCGCTCCCATAACTCCTGAACCGATTACGACCGCAAAACGAATGTTGTTCGTCAGACGAAGGTCGGCTGATTGTACGATGTGACTCGTCATAGTGTTCCCCCCTCAATGAGAATGAATAGTGATTCATTTCAAGCGTAAAAAAAATCGCAATCACCATCGTGTTTACTCTTCTATCATAAATGAATGACAATTCATTCGCAAGCGTTCATTTTTCAAATTCGTTCCAATTTCGTCAATGACGATTACATTTTGACGAGCGTGGTATAGACACAAAGAGTCAATTTTAGAAAGGGGATTGTATACATGAGTGATAATCGTTTAAACACAGTGGGAAACCGACAGGATTTTGAATCGTTTAAAAAGGACGGTCAAGAACAAGCCCATCAGCCAGGAATCGATTCGAAGATGGAGCCGTTCCCGATTTATGAGCGTGAAGGATATAAGGGAAGCGATAAACTAAAAGATAAAGTGGCCATCATCACGGGCGGCGACTCAGGAATCGGGAAATCGGTCGCCATCTTCTTCGCCCACGAAGGCGCGAACACGGTCATCGTCTATAAAGACCAAAACGAGCTCGAGGACGCCGAAGCGACAAAAGAACGAATCGAAGAACTGGGCCAGGCATGCCTGTTGCTCCAAGGGGATATCGGCGATTCGGCCTTCTGCCAAGACGTCGTCAAACAGACGCTCGAGACGTTCGGACATTTGGACATCCTCGTCAATAACGCCGCCGAGCAACATCCGCAAGAATCGCTCCTCGACATCTCGGATGAACAACTCGAGCAGACGTTCCGCACGAACATCTTCAGCATGTTCTATTTGACGAAAGCCGCCCTTCCATACTTGAACGAAGGCGCGAGCATCATCAACACAACGTCAATCACAGCGTATCAAGGAAATGACCAGTTGATTGATTACTCGTCGACGAAAGGTGCGATCACGTCGTTCACCCGTGCGCTCGCGAGTAACCTTGCCGAGAAGAAGATTCGCGTCAACGGTGTCGCGCCAGGTCCGATTTGGACACCGCTCATCCCGGCGACGTTCCCAGCAGACAAAGTCGCCTCGTTCGGTGACTCGGCCGAGATGAAACGTCCGGGTCAACCGGCGGAACTCGCACCGGCCTATGTGTATCTCGCAAGTGACGACTCGACATACGTCAGCGGTCAAGTCATCCACGTCAATGGCGGAACGGTCGTGAACGGATAATATTGTCGCAGACCCAGTTTACAGCTGGGTCTTATTTTTGCATACAATGCATCCTTTCGGCGCCCGCACTCATCCCATAGATTTCAAGTGTGCTCAAGGACGAGCCACATGCATCACATTGGCGCTGGATTGTGATTGCATGTGTCCGTCGGCGTCCTAACTCATGCAGGAAAGCATGGGCGCCGTATGGACGCATTACCGCACATCAAAAAGCACGAACGCTCCTGACGGACGTTCGTGCTTTGCTCATTTCTTGACCATTCCTTTTAAGACGAACGCGACGTTCGCCGGACGCTCCGCCAAGCGGCGCATGAAGTAGCCGTACCAATCACGGCCGTATGGCACGTAGACACGGACCTTATAGCCTTGACGGACGAGCTCAAGTTGACGCTCGACCCGGATGCCGTACAGCATTTGGAACTCGAACTGGTCGAGTGGGATATTGTTTTGTTTCACATGCTCGATGACCGCATCGATCATGTGGTCGTCATGTGTCGCGATAGAGGCGTAGTTCCCGTTCGCAAGGTGTAGTTTGACAAGCTTGACGTAGTTATGGTCGACGTCTTCTTTCTCAGGGAAAGCGACCGTCGCCGGCTCTTTGTAGGCCCCTTTGACGATCCGGAGGTTCGGCTTGAGCGAGGCGAGATGATTGATGTCGTCTTCTGAACGATACAAATACGATTGGATGACCGTCCCGAGACCGTCAAAGTCAGCTTTCAACTTTTTGAACAAGTCGAGCGTCTTCTCGCAACGCGACTCGTCTTCCATATCGATGGCGACGAACACGCCGACTGCTTGAGCCGCTGTCAAAATTTGACGCATGTTATCTTCAATCAACTCGTCCGAGATGTCGAAACCGAGGGACGTCAGCTTGAGTGACATATACGCGTCGAGCTTCTCTTCCGCCATGATCTCAATCGCCCGGATAATCTCGTCTCGGTTCTCGTTCGCTTCATGAACCGTCGTAATAAACTCTCCAAGATGATCGACCGTGACCGACAATCCTTTCGCGTTCAACTCGCGAATCGTCGGCACTGATGTCTTAAAATCTTCTCCCGCCACAAACCGTGACGCCCCGAACCGAAGGCCGTATTTTTTAGCCAAGCTGTTGAGTGCTTTGTTTTGAGACATATAAATAAATCCATCGCGCAACACTTTTTCCATTTGATTTTCCCCCTTACATATACACCCATCTATCTCTATGACGATGTCTGAAATTATTATGACATACAAACGCCAATTCGTCTTTATTTTTGTAATCGGTTTCAACGTTTCCTTCCCCTATATTAATAAAAACTGACGCCCCGCTAGGACGTCAGTTTCAAAGGCCTGTATTCGGTGCCACATAGAGTAAGACGCTTAGAAAAACGAACACGCTCCCCGCGAGTACGAACAAGTGCCAAATCGCATGGTTGAACGGTAGCTTCTGCCACATGTAAAAGATGATCCCGAGCGAATAGGCAATCCCTCCGGCAAGGAGCAACATGAACCCGTTATGCCCAATCGATTCATAGAGTGGACGGACGACGATGATACAAATCCAACCGAGCGCGAGATACGTCACGTTCGAAATCCACATGTACTTCCCTGTCGAAAATAGTTTCCAGACAATCCCGAGAATGGCGACGCCCCAGACAATGCCGAACAATGTCCAACCAATTGTTCCTTTGAGCGATACGAGAGCGAACGGTGTATAACTTCCCGCAATCAAGAAGTAAATACCGGCGTGGTCGAACACTTGGAGCACACGCTTCGCTCGCGGATGCGAAATCGCATGCATGAGCGTCGAGAACAAGTACAGCAAAATCATTGATGCCCCGAACACGCTCACTGCGATAACGTTCCATGTGTTGCCACTTTCAGTCGCGCTCAGGACGAGCAGGACGAGGGCGACGATACTAAAAATGACCCCGAGCCCATGCGTGATGGCGCTCGCAATCTCTTCCCGAGTATCGGCGTGGAGCATGTCTTTCAATTTCTCTTGATCCATTTACGTCCCGCCTTTCTAATCTTTCCTTCTAGTATGGTCATTTCCCGAATTCAACGCAAATAAAAACATGGGCCGAAGCGACCCATGTTTCGTGATTATGCGACTTCCTTCACCGGGACGTCACATTCCATATTTTGTGCCCGCATCGCTTTGGCGCGCATGTGGAACAAGACGAGCAACGTGACCGTGCCGATCGTGGCGATGACGTACGAGATGACCCCGTCCATCTTGAAGCCGATCGGTGCCGTCAAAATATAGAACCAGACGGCATACAACATGAACGTTCCTGGGATGAGCGCGATATAGTGGTTGCTTCCTTTGATGTACAAGTACATCGCCCCAACGAACAAGGCGATGACCGCCGTCGTCTGATTGGCCCAGTTAAAGTATTGCCAGAGCATCTGGAAGTCCATGTTCGTGAGCACGTATGAGATCAGGAAGAGTGGAAGTGCGATCCAAAGACGTGACGAGAATTTCTTCTGTGTGACTTTCATGTAGTCGGCGATAATCATCCGCGCGCTACGGAACGCCGTGTCCCCTGACGTGATTGGCAAGACGATGACACCGAGAATGGCAATCGTTCCACCAATGCTGCCGAGCATGAGCGTCGCCACTTCTTGGACGACGAGTGCCGGTGTACCCGTTTGAATCAATCCGAGCAATTCGCCCGGCTCAAAGATAGCCATGGCAGCTGCTGCCCAAATCATGGCGATGACCGCCTCGACGATCATCATGCCGTAGAAGATTTCGCGGCCGTTGCTTTCTTTCATCGTCGTCCGCGAGATGATCGGCGACTGCGTGGCGTGGAAACCAGACAATGCCCCACATGAGATCGTGAAGAAGAGGAGCGGCCAAATCGGCAAACCGTCCGGATGCATGTTCGTGAGTGTCATTTCTGGATCTTGTAGCCTTGCGTGAACAGGCTGACGGCGATCCCGACGGCACTGATCATAAGGAGCGCCCCGAAGAACGGGTAGATGCGTCCGATGATTTGATCGACCGGAAGGAGCGTCGCCAGGATATAGTAGGCAAATACGGCGAAGATGACGATCGTGAGCGTCGTCGCATTTCCGTCGAACAAGTTGTTGATCATGTTACTCGGCGACGTGACGAATACTGTCCCGACGAGAAGTAACAAGAGAAGTGCGAAACCGTTGACGATGTGGCGGAGCGAGCGGCCGAGGAACTTCTCGGCGAGCTGCGGCAAGTGCGCCCCGTTGTTGCGAAGCGAGATCATGCCCGTCAAATAGTCGTGCACCGCTCCAGCGAAAATCGATCCGAAGACGATCCAGAGGAATGCGACCGGTCCGTAGAGTGCCCCCATGATTGGCCCGAAAATCGGCCCGACGCCGGCGATATTCAACAGTTGAATCATCGAGTTCCGTTTTTTCCCCATCGGCACGTAATCGATGCCGTCCTGTGACGCATAGGCAGGCGTCGTCCGCTCTTCCTTGATGCCGAACGTCTTCTCGACGTAGCTGCCGTACACTTTGTACCCGACGAACAAAATCGCCAAGGCAATAAAGAATGTAATCATGTGTGCTGTCCCCTTTTGTACATATTAGCCGATCCCCGTCGGCCCTGAAAAAATGATTCCCGTTGTTTTACACGTATAATGTAAACGCTTACGTGACTGATTATACAGGAGTTCCCAAAATTTTGTAAGAGGTTTTGTTCACTTTCTCGACACTTTTCCAATTGAAAAACGGCGCCCTCATCGGACGCCGTCTCGGTTGAATCGTTTATTTCAATGAGAATTTCGCTTGCTTCGCGCCTGCGCCCGCATAGTCGCTTGCGATGACCGTGTAGCTTCCTTTGGCGAGACCTTTTTTGAATGTGAACGTATACGTTCCGGCCCAGCTTGCTTTCACTTTGGCGACTTGTTTGCCTTTCGCGTCTTTCAAGACGACGACGGCACCCGGTGTCGTTTTCCCGATGAGCGCTTTCGTGCCGGCTTTCACGCCTTTCGTGTTTTCCGGTGTCGCGATTGCGGCTTTCTTAAGCGTGAATGCTTTCACTTTGACGACTTTCCCGGTCACATCTTTTGCGACGACCTCATAGTCTCCATAAACGAAACCAGCCCGTTTCGTAAATTCAAACGAACCGTCTTTGTCAGACGTCGCATAGGCGATCGTCTTGCCGTCACGCTTGAGCGTCAATTTCGTCTCCGGTGTCACTTTTCCAGAAATGACGTTCGTGTTGGCGTACGTCAACTTCGAGGCGAGGGCCGGTGTGCCGACGAAGCCAGCACCGACAATTTTCGTTTCCGTCACAGTTGCCCCATCAAGTTCCGAGACGATGGTAAGCGATTGACGAAGTTTGAGCGGTTTCGTCACAAGCGTGTACGCACCTTCTTTGTCCGCTTTCGCTGTCGCGAGCACTCTTTCGCCGTCTTTCAACGTGACGTTCGCGTTCGGTGTCGTCGTGCCCGTCACTGCTTTCGCACCCGGTTTGATCGTGTTCACCGTGAGGGCAAGGTCAACCGTTGCTTGATCGAGTTCGATCGTGTACGTACGGAATAGACGATTCGCCGCGTCCGGACGTGTCGTCTCGGTCGCTTCGATGCCTTCATACAAGTTGACATACTGCTTACCAGCGTCAGCCGTCTCGAACTTCGCTGTCCGCTTCGCGTCGGCGACGATCTTCCAGTTGTCATCGGCTTTGTAGTCGACGTTACCTGCGCTAGCACGATATAGTCCGAAATCACGTTTCGTGTCTCGTAGGCTGAACGGTAGACGATGTTCTTCCCGCCACCGAGTCCTGGGAATGATGTCGAGCCGGCGCGATAGTTGTTCGTCGCGACGAGGAACTCTTGGTCGAGCGTGATCGGCTTGCCATTGTACTTCACGTTCTTGACGCGGTTCGCGTCTTTGTTTTCTGGAATCAATTTCCCGCCTGCATCGAACTTGGCAGGACCGGTCACGTCAATCTCATACGTGAGGCCGTCGAGGATATCGAAGTTATAGCTACGGAAATCCAAATTGAGCAATTCATCGTTCTTGTCTGAGACTTGTTTGTACGCCCCGGCTGACATCTCGAGCCAGTCCATCACGTCCGCGCCTGTCACTTTGACGACTTCGAGCGTGTTCGAGAAGACATACAGGTCGGCTACGTTTTTCAAGGCGATCGAGCCTTTCGGGATGTTCGTGTAATAGCTGGCGTCCGTCAATTGACGGTTACCGGCTTTGAACGGTGCCCCGGCCGAGAGAAGCGGAAGTTCTTTGTACGCCGCGAGCTCCGGGTTCGTCGCAAGTTCTTTCTCGACGTACCATTTTTGCGCGTTTGTCACGAACTGGACCGACGAATCGTCACGGACGAGCGCGAAGTAGCTCTGGATGTCGTCTTGAATTTGTCCGACCGGACGGTTGATATACTCAATCGTCGCCTTATGGTCCGCATCGATGAGCGCCGCAATCGTCGAGTCCACCGGGGTATCCGCTGTGACGGAATCGAGTTTTGCGTTCGCGTCGAGCACTTTCCATTTGCCGTCGACGAGCTCGAGGTCGAGGTCGATCACACCGAGATCTTTCCCTTGGTTGTTCGCCATGACGACCGGTTTGCCGTTAATCGTCCCTTTGTCCATGTTCACGTTCGGGAACGATGCGAACATCCCTTTCGCATCCGGGAAACGTCCGTGTTGGTGACCGGTCATGACCATGTCGAGTCCTTCAATTTTCGTAAGCGCGTAGCCGACGTTCTCTTCCCCGTCTTCTTGCTGCTCGGCCAATGTTGCATTTTCCCCGATCCCTGAGTGCGCGAGCGCGACGACGACGTCCGCGCCTCGTTCTTTCAATTTGGCGACGGCCGCTTTCGCTGCTGGTACCATGTCATCTACCGTCACTTTGCCTTGCAGGTTGCCCGAGTCCCACGACATGATTTTCGGAGGAACGACCCCGAAGACACCGACTTTGATTGTATGCGTCTCGCCATCCGCATCGACGATTTGTCGCTCGATGATTTGAATGGCTTGTCCGTCCTCGTTATATTTCGCGACGATCGGCTCGCCCGACAAGTCCTTCACGTTCGAGTTAACGAAGCGAAGCTTTCCTTTTGAGCCTTGCATCGCGTCGTATAAGAATTGGAGTCCGAAGTTGAACTCATGGTTCCCCAATGTGACAGCATCGAACTCGAGCGCTGACATCGCTTTATACATCGGATGCTCGAACGCGCCCGGTGCTTTTTGATGTTGCTCCCGGACATAATCCCCGAATGGCGTCCCTTGAAGCGTATCCCCGTTATCGAACAGGAACGTGTTCGGCTTGCCGGCGTTCGTGCGATGTTGCTGAATCAACGTCGCGACTTTCGTCAACCCGATTGTGTTGTCAATTTTGTCTTGGAAATAGTCATAATTCGTGATGTTTGTATGTAAATCGGTTGTTTCTAAAAAGCGGAGTTTGACGAGGTCTTCATCCTCTGCCGCTAATACATTCGGCGCCTGTAACGGTAACGTCGTAGGCAATACGAGCGCAGTGGCGATTGTCCATTTCAAAGCAGTTTTCATGTTTGTTTCCCCTTTGATAGAAAAATAGTCTAGCACGTTTAATATAACATTATTTTGTAAACGCTTTCAATTCATCCTGTAAAGAGTTTGTAGATATTTATGTACGAAATATTTCTGGTTATTACTTAGACGAAACAAACCCACTATTTCAGAAGAAAGAGTGGGTGCGAGTTTGGTCATTGTTTGATTTTTACAGTGAACGGGCCAATCGCAGTGACATCGTTGAAAACAACTGAAATCGGATAGGCGTGCTTCCCTTGAACCGGTTCGTTCAAACGAACGAGCGCTTGCGCGACCGTCTCATTCCCACTGACAAGTTCAAGAGGTAGTTGTTCGACGTTCAATTCCCGGTCATAGCCGTTACGAAGGAGTAGCGTTGCCGTCACGTCCATCTCACCGGGCTCAACGGAGACGAGCATCAAATTGAACTCATTTTCGCCGACCGGCGGGGTCGAGACGTTCGTCCGTCGCAATTGCCGCCACGCCGCTTCACTGAAGGAAGCAAGTTCGTCCTCGAGAATCATCTGTAGAGGGTCAATCGGATTCATTTGAAAGACGAGACGCATCGACATCAATTCCTCTGTCTCGAAGTCTGCGAACAACTCGTCCGCGAAAAAGTCCAAGTAGACCGGTTTGCTCGTCCACGGCTCAAAATTTGGAAGGTCGACTTGGCTCAAAACTTTGCGACCGAGCGGGACGTGATCTTTGTTCAAGAGGAGTACTGGCAGCTCGTTAATTTCAAACGAGCTCGGAAGTGTGTTCCGAAACAAGGCGACGAGGGACAAGCTATCCCCTAACCGTTCAGCATGTAACAGTTCGATGGACAACTGATTCTCAAGGAGGGCGGGCAACCGTTTCGCATGGTAACGGAACATGTACTCATCCTCTTTCGGGATCCCCATCTCATCATCGAAAACAAGCGTCAACTGACGCCCTGTTTCCGTTGTTCCGGTATCAATTCGTTTACGTTTTCGAAACCCTAACATCTTATTCCTCCTCCATCTGTGTGACGAAATACTGATCAAGCTGACACACTTCCGTCGTTACTTCACGGGCAATATTGACATACGTCTGTTCGAAGATCTCAAATCCTTCTTTACCGAACTGACGGCTCGGATCTTCCTGTGCATAACTGCGCAATCCAATTCCTTCTTTTAAACCGCTCATCGTCGTAAGATGGTCTGTCCACTTCCCGTCTAACGCCCGTAGTAATGACTCTTTTACAAACGTCACGACTTCTTCTGCCTGCAGGCGTGATTCGGCTGTGGCCACAATATCATCCATCCACGGCTTCAGCTCTGCTTTCAGTTCGGCTGAATCGGCTATTTCATTCGTCCAGACCGGCTCTCGTGTCGTCAAGTAGACGAGATCTGATTTCAACTCATCGAGCGGCCATTCTTCTGGGACCAATTCATCCGATGTATGCATGTCAATCGTGTTCTCTAAAGCGAGGCGCATCATGCCGAGTACATTATGTGTGATGGCCGAAGCGTCGGCGTTGACCGCTTGATCGCGGATTGTATAAATAATTTTTCGTTGTTCGTTCAGCACGTCATCAAGTTTAAACAAGTAATCCCGAATCGAGACGCCAAGTCCCTCAATCGTCGTCTGTGCATACTCAATCACATCACTGGCATCTTTCGTGAAGATTTCACCTTGTTCAGTCGGCTTCAATTTCTTCTCGATGCGCTCAAGCTTTTTGTTGGCATAACGTTTGACGATTTCATCTTCAAGCGAGACAAAGAACTGGGTTTCTCCCGGATCCCCCTGTCGTCCCGAACGTCCACGTAGCTGGTTGTCGACACGTTGTGACTCGTGGCGCTCTGTCCCGATGACGAACAAGCCGCCTGCCTGTTTCGACTTCTCATCGAGCATGATATCGGTCCCACGACCTGCCATGTTCGTCGCGATCGTCACTTTGCCAAAGTGTCCCGCATCGGCGATGATGTCCGCTTCTTGAGTGACCGTCTTCGCGTTCAACACATCGTGTTGGATCCGTCTCTTCGTCAAATGTTTGCTGATCGCTTCAGACTGGGCGATGGATGTCGTTCCGATTAAAATCGGACGCCCCGTCTCATGTAATTCAACGACTTTCTCGGTCACGGCCGCATATTTTTGATCAATTGTCATAAAGATGCGATCCGGATGGTCAAGCCGTATCCGTTCCCGATTCGTCGGAACTTGGACCACGTCCATGTTATATGTCTTTAAAAATTCTTGACGGGACGTTTGAGCCGTCCCTGTCATACCGCCAATGAGCGGATACATCCGGAAATAATGTTGGATCGTGATTTCCGCCGTCGTCTTGTTTTCTTCTGTGATCGTGACACCTTCTTTTGCCTCGAGCGCCTGATGGAGACCTTCTGACAGACTACGCCCTTCCATAATCCGTCCCGTGAACAAGTCAATCAGTTCGATTTTGTCTTCTTGGACGATGTAGTCGACGTCGAGTTCAAATAACACGTTGGCGCGAAGTGCTTGAACGAGATAGTGGTACAGCACTTGATGCTCGGCGCCAAACAAATTGTCGACCGCGAACATGTCTTCAATTTTTAAAATTCCCGAGTCCGTGAATGCCGCCGACTTGGACTCGAGATCGACCTCATAGTCCGTCTCATCAAGTTCTGTGACGACGCGTTGCGCAAGCTCTTTCAATCGGATATGCGATCGGTCTTTTTGGGCAATGATGAGCGGCGTTTTCGCCTCGTCAATCAAGATGCTATCGACTTCATCAATGATGGCGAAATGAAACGGGCGCTGGACACGCTCTTCAGGAGATCCGACCAAGTGATCGCGCAAATAATCAAATCCGAACTCGGTACCGACACCATATGTAATGTCGGCCTGATACGCGACGAGCTTGTCCGCTTGGTCCATTTCAGGAACGTTCAATCCGACTGTAAGGCCGAGAAACTCATGAATCTGTCCGATTTGATGAGCATCGCGTGTGGCCAGATATTCGTTTACCGTGATGACATGGACACCTTTTCCTTCGAGCGCTTTGACGTAACTCGGGAGCGCGGCGACGAGCGTCTTCCCTTCCCCAGTTGGCATCTCTGAAATGTTTCCTTCGAGGAGTGCGAACCCACCAATGAGCTGGACGTCATAATGGCGCATGTTTAATACGCGCACTGCCGCCTCTCGGACGAGAGCGAATGCTTCTTCAGCGACGTCATCGACTTTGCCGCCGTTGGCGATTGTCGCTTTCAATGTTTCTGTATATGTGCGCATCTCTTCATCCGAGAGTGCCTGCATTGTTGTCTCTAACTGATTAATTCGATCGACGCGACGTTGATAACCCTTTAAGCGTCGACTTTGGTCATTCGTCAATTGCTTTACAAATTGAATCACGTGATAGCCTCCATTTAATTCACATTCATTGTCAAATTCATTCCTGTATATTATAGCGAAATTTACCGCCTTTCGGAGACTTTTTTACGAAAAATTCCTAAAAGATGGTTATTTGAATATGAAATTCATATAAAATTTGGCTAATTTTAAAAAATGATTGACAACATTATTTTTATTTTTCTATTTGAGACGACGTGAGACCGTGATACGATGATAAAAACAGAACGTTTGTTCGTAAAAAGGAGGGGTGGTTATGCATCGTCGGATTTTTTGTATCGACAGCGTCTCGTTCTACGCGAGTTGCGAGTGCGCCGCCCGCAAGGTGAACCCGTACAAGACGAAGCTCGTCGTCTTATCAAACCTCCAAGACCACGGCGCCCTCGTCCTCGCCGCGACGCCCCCCATGAAGCAGCTCGGCATCAAAACTGGCTCTAGACGGTTCCACATTGACCGATTGCCGTGGCACGAGCGGCGGCACGTCATCTACGCTGAGGCCCGAATGAGCCACTATTTGAACGTGTCCGTCCAAATCGTCCATATCTTGCACCAGTTCGCACCCCCGGAGGCGATTCGCGTCTACTCGGTCGATGAGACGCTCGTCGACTTGACGGGGACGGAGCGGCTGTTCGGGAACGATGCGCATGTCGCCTGCCTCATCCGCTCGACCGTCTACCGTTATACCGGAATCCCGGTCACGATCGGCATCGGACCGAACAACGTCCTCGCCAAGCTCGTCCTCGACCTGCATGGAAAGAAGACGGGTGTCGCCAGCTGTTTCCTCCACGACGTCGAACGATTGATTCATCCGGCCCCGATCGGCAAAATGTGGGGAGTCGGCGCGAAGATGGAAGTCCATCTCCGGCGGCTCGGCATCGACACGATCGGCGACCTTGCCCGCTATCCGCTCGAGACGCTCCATGAGAAGTTCGGCATCATCGGCGCCGAGTTGTGGCATCACGCCTGGGGCATCGACGAGTCGCCGACGATCCTCCCGCCGAGCTCCCTGTTCGGGGCGAAGCGGCAGCGTCCCCGGACGATCGGCCACGGCATCACGCTCATGAAAGACTATGCGACGTACGCGGCCATCCGGCTCGTCTTGCAGGCGATCGCGGTTGAGGTCGGGATGCGGACGCGACAGGCCGGGCTCGTCGGCGGCAGCGTCCATCTCGGCGTCCGCTACACCCGGACGAGCGAGCGGCGCGGCTTCAGCAAACAAAAAAAGCTCTCCCGCTTCACAGCGGACGAGCGTGAGTTCTTGCCGGTATTGTTGACGCTTTTCCTCGACACGTGGGACGAGACGGAGGCGGTCCGTTACGTCTCGGTCGCCCTCGGCAAGCTTGAGCCAAGGAGCGACCACGTCCAACTGTCGTTCTTCGAAGACGAATGGGCCCGGGCACGCCGGTTCGACTTCCTCGACCTCGTCGACAGCTTGAACGTCCGCTTCGGGCGCGGCACGATCCGCCCGGCGTCGAGTTTATTGAAAGACAGTCCGCTCCGGACGCGGCAACGCCTCATCGGCGGACATAAACAAGGAGGTGAATCGTCATGAGCCAGACCCGCTACAAAGACCGTGGTGAATTGAAATGGATTCCGTTCCTCATGCCCGAGCACGTGGCGCTCCTAAAGAAATATTACGCCCACGTCCAAAAGATCGAGCTGCCCGATTTGGATGAACAGTTGCTCTACTTGTGGCAGACCGAGCTCGAACGCGCCATCCGTGAAGGTGACGCCGTCGAGCTGACGCTGTTCGACAACGGCATGACCCACACGGTGCGCGGTTACGTCCACGCCATCTATTACGCCGAGCGCGAAGTCGAGCTGTTCGACACGGATGTGCGCCGCATCCCGTTCGGTCAGATTCTATCCGTCCATTAAGATGCGTCAATCGCTTCCTGCGTCGTCTCGAACGTGTCGACGTGATCGAGCACGCCGTAATGCGTGAGCGTCTGCCGCACGGGTGCCGATAAGTGCGCGAAGACGACACGACGGTCGGCCACCTTTAACTCCCGGACGACGCGGCGAATCTCTTCGACGGCCGTCACATCGATGACCGGACAGCGGTGGAAGTTGAAGATAAAGACGTCAGGCTCGTCATGGATATGATGCAGGACGTGCTCAAACATCTCGATTGCCCCGAAGAAGAGCGGTCCCTCGACGCTGAAGACGACTTGGCCGTCCCGCGTCACGTACCGTTCCGTCTGTTCGCGGACGTCGATCGTATCGGCCATCCGTTTCGCGAACAAGGCGAGTGCACAGATGACCCCGACCTCGACGGCGACGACGAGGTCGACGAACACGGTCAGCCCGAGCGTGATCAGCAGGACGAGCGACTCGGCCGACCGATGCCGTAGCATCTCGAAGACGTGGTGCCGCTCCGACATGTTCCAAGCGACGCGCATCAAAATCGGGGCGAGCGCGGCCAGTGGGACATAGCTCGCGAGCGGTGCCAATACGAGCACGGCAAGGAGCACCGTCAACCCGTGGATCACACCGGAGCGGCGGCTGACGGCCCCGGCTTGAATGTTCGTCGCCGTCCGGGCGATGGCGCCGGTCGCCGGAATCCCGCCGAAGAACGGGACGACGACGTTGGCGAGCCCTTGCCCGAACAGTTCCTTGTCCGGGTTCATCTTCGTGCCGGCCATGCCGTCCGCGACCGCACCCGACAACAACGACTCGAGCGCCCCGAGGAAGGCGATGGCGAACGCCGACGGCATGAGCGTCGCAATCATATCGAGGTCAATCGCGAGCCAGTTGAACTCCGGCAGTCCGCTCGGGATGCCGCCATAGGCACTGCCGATCGTCGCGACTTCCCCTGGGATGACGAGACTGACGAACGTCGGCACGAGCATCGCCATCAAGAGGAGCGGCAATTTGACGGGCAGTTTCGGTACGAACCAGAGCGTCAAGAAACCGACGGCGGCGATGAAGACGGGCCATAGACTCGCCTCCGGCAATGACGTCACGAGCTGAAGGAAGTTCTCGTGGAAATGCGGTGCCTTCTCGAACGTGATGCCGAACAGTTCGTCGAGCTGATCGACGAAGATGACGACGGCAATCCCGGCCGTGAACCCGATGGTGACGGCGCGCGGCATGAAGCGAATCAGTCTCCCGACGCGGAGCACGCTCATGAGAAACAAGAGCAGGCCGGCGAGGAACGTCGTCACGAGCAACCCTTCATATCCGTGCGCGAGCATGACGCCCGAGACGATCGGGATGAAGGCGCCGGTCGGTCCGGCGATTTGGAACGTCGAGCCTCCGAACAGGCTGACGAGGATGCCGGCGATGATGGCCGTATAGAGCCCATACACCGGTCCGACGCCCGAGGCGATCGCGAACGCCATCGCGAGCGGGACGGCGACGACCCCGACGGTGATCCCGGCCGAGATGTCTTTTTGCCATCCTTGGCGTGATGTCATGAAGTTGTCCATTCTTGCATTCCTTCTTTCCATGAGGTCAAAAACGAGTTCAGTGTACGCCTGTCCTTGTTCTTTGTAAACGACTCTGGCGAAACGTTAACATAATCGACAAAATAAAAAGATGCATCCATCATGCGATGGATGCGTCTTCGTCAATTGGTCGGTGCCTCGACGACTTGGTCGCCCTCATCCGCGTCTTCCCCAAGCAGACGGACGTGACGGCCGAACAGCCACATGACGACGAGATGGGCTTTCGCCTGCGTCTTCGTATAGAACCACCACGGCAGCGCCGGCACGAACTCATGGATGGCGACGAGCCCTTCGTCCGACTCCGGGAGCCGTCTGAATTCGAGCCGGCCCGTCTTGTCGTCCTCGGTCAGCTTCGTGAACAAGCCACCGTCAATCGCGAACGAGGCCATGTCGTCCGTCGCTTCGTCTTCGAGCGACAGATGGAGCGCGACGAGTGATGGACGGAGGAGCGCAATCTCCCAATCATCCTCTTCTTTCGTCGTTTGGATGAGCGGGTACGCGAGCCGGCCGAGCCATTCGAAATACGTGTCGGCCATCCATAGCGCCGACCTGTTTTCGGGCAGGCCGAACCGTTGAATCGAACGGACGGTGTACTGTTGCGGCGCTTTTTTCTTCTTGCCGCCACCCGACTTCTGTTTCTCGTCTTCCTCGAGCGCGTGCTCGACCGCTTCCTTGAACGGGATCTCCCCTTGCTTGACGCCGGTCGTGGCTTTCGCGACCATGGCGTGGCCCATGCTCTCGACGAGCGGATAGACGGTGTCTTTCGGTTCACCTGTCACAGCCATGACCCAGAGGCGGGAGAGCTTGATGGTCGGGAACGGGAAGTCGATCATGACGCGACGTTTGCCCATGACGTCAGCTGTATCTTCAATCATCTTGCGATACGTCATCACTTCTGGTCCGCCGATGTCGATATGGTGGTCATAGAGCGCTTCAGCCCCGACGACCGAGATGAGCGCTTGAACGGCTTCACGTAAATCAATCGGATGCGTCTCCGTCTTCGTCCAGTTCGGGAGAATCATGACCGGCAATCGCTTGACGAGTTTCGCGAGAATCGGGAACGATGAGCCGTCCGGACCGATGATGAGCCCGGCCCGAATCGTCGTCACCGGCACCCCTTGGCCACCGAGAATCCGTTCGACCTCGAGTCGACTCTTCAAGTGACGTGACAACGTCTTCGAGTTTTCTGGAATGATGCCGCTCAAGTAGACGATTTGTTCGATGTCGTTCGCGCTCACTGCCCGGGCAAAGTTGTCAGCGATGAGCGCGTCCATGTCTTCAAACGTCGCCTGCGTCAATCCGCCGTCCGGAATCATCGAGTGGACGAGGAACATGGCGTAGTCTGCCCCCTCGCATGCCTCACGCGTCTGTTCATACGAGAACAAATCGCACGACCGCCACGTGATGTGGTCCTCATCTTCCTTGTTTTTCGTCGAGCGGGACAAGGCGATGATGTCATATTCTTCTTTTAAATGGTCCATCACGTTCGAGCCGATATAGCCGCTCGCGCCCGCGATGACGATCGTTTTCCGCATAGTGGTCACTCTCCCCTTCATTTACACATAAAGGTACTGTACCCGTCTTGGGCTGAGATTAAATCAGTCTCACGCCCTACAGTATGTACTGGAAAATTTATGTAAACTAGACTCAACTACAGGCGGAGGAGGAATGACTATGGGGTTTTGGTATTTCTTGATGCTATTGATTGGTGGAGCGCTCGTAATTCGCGGTTTATTCAAAAAGAATACGAACGGACTGATGCGGTTCGGCACACTCATCATCGGAGGTCTGTTGATCGCACTCGGCTTGTTCATGTTCCAAGACGGCAGTGATGCGATTGTAGCAGATTTGTTTAACTTGTGGTGAGGATCAAATTGAAAAATTGATTTCCTGTCTGATTTTGTTTGAAACTGAAACGAGTCGAACCTTGTCAAGAAGGTTCAACTCGTTTTAGTCTTTCATTTCTTCCCCCTATATTTATGCCATTTATTTAACTTACTCAGAACATACTCCAGTTTTTCTATTTTTCCAGAATAATCTACGCAAGTATCTTTATGTTTCTCTTTAGAAAAAGATAATAGATACGATCTATAGCCAGCTAGATAATTAAACAAAATATCATATTTCTTTTCT